>CALEUG010000047.1 GCA_937920515.1 uncultured bacterium | reverse complement strand
CCCGAAAATCAAGTTGTAGCGGGCAGTGGCTCCGTCCAGGGTGATAAAATCCAGCGGCTGCTCGGGGTTGAAGCCTCCCCTGGCTATTTTCCATAACCTCAAGGCTTCAGGCAGAGCCAGGATTACAATCAAAATGGAAAGAGGCAGGGCTGGAAAGTCCAGCCTGAAGAACCGGGGAACCAGGGCAAAACCGGCCAGCAACAGCTGCGAGCCAAAGATGAGAACGCCATAATAAATAAGAGAAGACCTGGCCCCGATGACAGTGGCCAGGGTAAAGACCCGCTTTTCCCGGTCGGTCAGGGCGTCGCGCCAGTTGTTGGCGTGCAGGATGGCCACCACCAGCATTCCCTGGGGAACCGCCCAGATTACCGGAAGCCAGGAAAACTGCCCTGTCTGGACGACCCAGGAACCCAGAGAACCGAGCAGGCCAAAATTTATAAAAACCACCAGGTCACCCAGGGCCAGGGCTTTGAACCAGGGGTAGGCCAGGCCCAGTATAATCCCGGCTATTCCAATTTTCAGGATCAGAATTCCCCGCAGCCAGACCAGAATCACTCCTGTGGCTGAACCGACCACAAAAAGAATAACCGAGCCGGCCAGAACCTGTCTGGAGCTCAGCCAGCCCCGGACAATGGCTCCGCTGACCGGGGTGGCCTCGCAATCAAGTCCCCGTTTCCAGTCGATAACATCTGACAGCATGTTGGCCGCAGTGTGCAGCAGGGCCATGGCCAGCAGGCTCAGCAGGAGAAGTCCCGGGTCAAGCCGGGCCCAGCCGACAGTTGCGGCCAGGGACCCACCGAACAGGACCGGAATGGCCGAGGCCGGAAGGGCCCAGGGCCGGGCGGCCACCAGCCAGGTTTTTAACCAGGTCGCTTTTTCTTTTTCTGCCATCGTCTTTACCGGTTTTTAAGTTATTTCCCCGGGGTATTTTCCCGTGATTATTTCTTCGAGCCACTCCGGAAATTTTATCAAATTTCAGGCATAATAAAAGTATTCCGGTCGCTGCCGGTTAAAACATGGAATCCAGTCCAGGGGGTCTGTATGGGAGTGGCCGGGCAGGCTGATTTTTCGTTTGAGCCGGATGACAATTTTTCTTAAAATCAAACCGGATGATAAATGAGATAACAGGAAAGGCAAG
The DNA here is from genome assembly GCA_937920515.1 of uncultured bacterium. Classification (GTDB taxonomy): domain Bacteria; phylum Acidobacteriota; class Aminicenantia; order Aminicenantales; family Saccharicenantaceae; genus Saccharicenans. Next base: position 19,056 of record CALEUG010000047.1, on the reverse strand, counting down.
ACAGCCCGGCCTGGATTACAGGATGGATTTAAGGACCGGGCCTGATCGCGGGGCTCAAACCCGCGGCTTAATTTTTTAGCTGCATAGAAAGGAGAGCAAGATGAAAATCAGCCGTCAGCAATTTTTGAAATTTTTCGGACTGGGCCTGGCTTCGGCCGCCTTTTCCGAAAAGCTGGGTTATGCTTCCCCCCGCCTGGCCACGGCCCGGGACGAAGTCAAAAAGATGAAAATCAAGAAAATTGAAATATACAATTTTGACGTTCCCCTGTTCGAACCGTTCCGCATCTCCATCGGCACCGTTGAGGCGGCCAGCGGAGTCCTGGTCAGGATAATCACCGACAGCGGCCTTTACGGGATCGGCGAGGCCTGTCCCTTTCCACCCATTACCGGCGAAACCCAGGAAAGCAACATCGCCGCGGCCAGAGCCATCAGGGAAATTCTCCTTGATAAGGACCCGCTTAACATTGAAGGCCTGGTGGACGGCATCGGAAACATCGTCCACTCTAACCCCAGCGCCGTGGCTGCCTTTGATTCAGCCCTCTACGACCTGCTGGGCAAGGCAGCCGGGTTGCCGGTTTATAAGCTCCTTGGCGGTTACCGCTCGAGCTTTGAAACCGACATGACCACGGGGCTGAATACCCCCGAAAAGATGGCCGCCAGCGCCAGGGAAAATGTGGAGCGGGGCTACCGGCAGATAAAAATCAAGGTCGGGCAGGACCCGGACCTTGACCTCCAGCGGGTGGCCGCCGTGCGCCAGGCTATCGGCCCGGATGTGAAATTGCGCCTGGACGCCAACCAGGGCTGGTCGGTGCCGGAAGCCATCTCTGCCCTCAAAAGGATGGAAGCTTATCACATAGAATTCTGCGAACAGCCGGTTAAGGATTCCGACATTTACGGGATGAAACAGGTCAGGGCCAAGTCGCCGGTGCCAATAATGGCCGACGAATCCCTCTTCAGCCCGGCTGACGCCATCAAGCTGATAAAGGAAGAGGCCTGTGATTACTTCAACATCAAGCTGATGAAGGCCGGAGGCATCCTGAATTCGCTCAAGATAGCCCACGTGGCCGCCGCCGCCAGTATCAAGTGCATGGTCGGCTGCATGCTGGAAACCAGGCTGGGGCTGACGGCCGCCGCTCACCTGGTGGCCAGCCAGAAGAACATCGTCTTTGCCGACCTGGACGGCAATTCCGAGCACAAGATTGACCCGGTGACAGGCGGCATTAAGATTGAAAAAGGGACGATCTACCTGCCCGAAGGGCCAGGGCTGGGCTGTGATGTTGACCCGGGCTTCCTGAAAAAGATGAAGCAATTTTGAAGTACGGGGATAGCGGATCAGCCTGGCAATATATGAACACCCATTCATATACTGGCAGTCGAGCCGGAAAGAAGGACCGGATCGACAGAGACAGGAAAAGAGGAGGAAAACTTTAAATCATCGAGGCCGGGGCCCCGGCCAGGCTGAAAGTTGAAGGCCAGGATGGCAGACCATGCCGAATCCGGATCCCGAGAGGGGCCCGGGTTATGAACTGATATCAATAAAGAATAAAATTGATTAAAGATAAAAGATAATTGACCTGGAATTGACCCGGCCGGCCCCGGTGGAATTGAGGGAAGCGGTGTTCAGTCCGTCGTCTTAACGATAGATAGAATGATTACAAGCGGGCAGGCAATTCATGAATTTGCGCCCTGAACCTTAATTACCGATAATCAGGTGAAGAAATGAAAAAAGCCGAAAAAATAAAGTGGGGAATCCTGGGCGGTGCGGCCATTGCCGAAAAAGCCTTTATTCCGGCCATAAAGAAATCGAAACAGGCTGAACTCCTGGCCATTGCCTCGCGGGATGTATCCAGGGCAAGAGAATGGGCAGAAAAATTCGGGATAAGAAGGTCTTACGGCTCGTACCGGGAACTCCTGGCCGACCCGGAAATTGAGGCGGTTTACAACCCGCTGCCCAACCACCTTCACCATCCCCTGACCCTGAATGCCCTGCGAGCCGGAAAGCACGTGCTGTGCGAAAAGCCCCTGGCCCTGACCGCCTCCGAAGTTAAAGAAATATTCGCCGAAGCCGAAAGCCAGAAGCGGCTGGTAATGGAAGGCTTCATGTACCGGTTTCACCCGCGGCTCAAGAAGACGATGGAGCTGCTCCGCGACGGTGTAATCGGTGAACCCCGGCTGGTTCGCTCCGCTTTTACCTTTATCTTCGACCGGGACCGCAGCAATTATCGCTGGTCACCCGGAAATGGCGGCGGGGCCCTTTATGATGTCGGCTGCTATACCATCAACGCCGCCAGACTGGTTTTTAATGCAGAGCCTGATGAAATCGCGGCCAGGGCCCACCTGGACGGCGAAACCGGTATCGACCTGACCTCTTGCCTGCTTGTTGCCTTTCCCGGTCGTCGCCAGGCCCTTTTAACCTGCAGCTTTGAACTGGAATTCCAGAGCAGCCTGGAAATAGCCGGCAGTGAGGGACGGATTTTTTTAGACCGGGCTTTCTCGGCCAAGCATTTTGAAACTGAAATTCAGCTCACCCGCAAACAGAAGACGGAATTTATAAAATTCCCGCCAGCCGACCAGTTCCTGCTTATGGCCGAGCACTTCGGTGAGGTGATCAGGGGCCGGACCAGGCCCCTCCTCGATTTTCACGATTCATACGGCAATGCCCTGGCCCTTGAGTCAGCGCTGAGACAAATCCGGGAGAAACGATAATCCCGGGTCTCGAGCGTTTCTTGTTTTCTTTTTTTATCTGAAACAGTCTCTTATTTTAACTCTCGATCAGGCGAAAAATTCGGCCGGGACTGACTTCAAACGGTTGATGTCAACCAGGCGGTCGCGCACGTCGAACTTGAGGGCGCAGCCAACCGAACAGCTGGAACAGCCGGCGCACGGGTTATCGGGCAGGTTGAGGGAGCTCACCAGCTCGTGGGCCGCCGCCAGGTTCTTGTAGCCGTAGGCATACATATAGGCCCGCATCATCTCGGGGATGGGCAGGGCCTTCGGGCACTGCGGAAGGCAGCGCTGGCAGCCCTGGCAGTACAGCCCGGCCAGATTCCGGGCCTCACCCATCTTCAGGTCGTAGAGTTCTTCGGGTGTTAGCTTCAGGTCTTTAACCACTTCCAGGTTGCTCTTCAACTGGTCAAAGGTGGTCATCCCGGGAATGGAGGTGGTGAAGCTGGGGTTCTGCATGGCCCACTTCAGGGCAGCTTTGGTGTTAATGGGCTGGGTGCGCTGTTTATCCCAGAAGGCCCCGGCCATGGTCTTCATGGCCACCAGTCCGATACCGGCCGCAGCTGCCTCGGCCATGGCCGCATCCAGCTCATTGATGTTTTCCTTCCTGAAATTATAGGCGGTCAGCACCACGTCATAGATCCCGGCTTCCATGGCCGCCCGGATAACTTCAGGTTCGTTGGAATGAGTGGAGACCCCGATGAACCTGGCTTTGCCTGCCTTCTTTACCTGCTCCATTACTTTCAGGTTCTCCTCGGCCAGGACGTTGTCGCGCTTGCTCAGGTTATGAAGATAGAGAATATCCACGTATTCCAGACCCAGGCGCTGCAGTGAGATATCCACCATTTCCAGGAATTTTTCTCCCTCGCGGACCTTGGTGGCGATGAAATAGCTGTCCCTGGGCCGGCCTTTGATAACCTGGCCGATTAACTCCTCGTTGCGGCCCCGCTGGTAGCCATGGGCCGTGTCCAGGTGAACCAGGCCCGCATCCAGGGCGGCCCGGACCAGCTCCGGGTTGTCGGAGTTCATGACGCCCATGGAGACCACTGGCAACACCACTCCGGTCCGTCCCAGCGTCCGGTAGATAAAGCCTTCGCGCCTTCCACCGGGCGGCTGTGGTCCGGAAGCGGGTGTGGTTTGTTTCCTGGCATCCTTTTTTTTCTTCTTATCATCAGCAAAAAGCAGACCGGTGGCACCGGTGGTAACCAGGCCGGTTATACCGACCTTCAAAAAATCCCGTCGGTTGAGGGCAGACTTCTTCATGTTCTCCTCCTTTTTAATCCAGCTTACCCGATTCCCCTCCCTCAGTCAATAAAAAGGGGACACCGTACGGTGTCCCCTTTTTTGTCCATTTTTCCCATCTTTTCTTGAGGAGACATCCCGGCAAAAAACGGGGACACCCTAAAGTGTCCCTTTTTTGCTGATCGATTGTTGTAAATATTCATAAATAAGTCTATCCTGATTTTCAAAGGAGAACTGATGATGTTTATAAAATCATCTGCATATGAAAAATCTGGAAAGATATCATTCAGGCCCAAGTCATCATTTAAGTTTCTCTCCATTTTCTTTCTGATAATCTCTGTTTTCTTAGCTCTTCAGATCGCCTGCTCGCCAAAGCCAGAGCCGGCCGACCTGGTCATCACCGGGGCTAAAATTTACACGGTCAATCCGGCTCAGCCCTGGGCCCAGGCAGTCGCGGTCAGGGGCGAGCGGATTGTGTTCGTGGGCACCAGCCGGCAGGTTAAGAAATTCGTCGGGCCGTCAACGAGAGTCATCCGGGCCGGCGGCCGCCTGCTGCTTCCGGGTTTCCAGGACAGTCACGTCCATTTTGTCAGCGGCTCGCTAAATCTCAACCGGGTCGACCTGGCCGGCACCAGGAATGTCGAGGAAATCCAGGCCCGCATCAGGCAGTTTGTGGCCGAACATCCCGACCTGCCCTGGGTCCAGGGACGGGGCTGGATGTATTCTGCTTTTCCCGGCGACATGCCGCACAAGAAATTCCTGGACGAAGTGGTTCCAGACCGCCCGGCCATCATGCGCTGCGCCGACGGCCACACCAGCTGGGTAAACAGCCTGGCCCTGGCCCTGGCCGGCATAAACCGCCACACACCAGACCCACCCGACGGTAAAATCGTCCGCGACGACAATGGCGAGCCAACCGGAGCCCTGCTGGAAGGAGCCAGCAGCCTGGTCAGCCGCCTCATTCCCGGGCCCACCCGCGAGGAAAGGCTGGCTGCCCTTCGCACCGGCCTGCAGGAAGCCGCCCGCTGGGGCGTAACCTGCGTCCACGGGCTCGGCGGCGAGTTCGGAGACCTGGAACTTTTTGACCGGCTTCGCCAGGAAGGGGCCCTGACCCTGCGCCTGGTGGTAACCATGTGGGTTGATGAACCCGGGCCAGAAGAAAAAGATTTTGAGGCTTACGAAGCTGCCCGTCAGAAATACAACGACGACTGGCTGGCCGTCCGCGGCGTCAAGCTGATGCTTGATGGCGTCATCGATTCCGGCACCGGGGCCATGCTCGACCCTTACGAAAAAATGAAGGGCAACAGGGGACAACTTTTCTGGGAGCCCGATGATTACATAAAAGCGGTGCTGGAATTAAGCCGCCGGGGTATCCAGGTTTCAACCCATTCTATCGGCGACCTGGCCATCCGCCTGACCCTTGATGCCTACGAAAAGGCACTCAGGGAAAGCGGCCATCCAGAACTTCGCCATAAAATAGAACATGTGGAATGCGTGGCCGCCGCTGATTTTCCCCGGTTCAACAATCCGGGCATCATCGCCAGCTTTCAACCGCTTCATGCCAGCCCGGACCCGGTCTGGATGGCGGCCTGGATAAAAAATGTCGGCCCGGAGCGCGAGCAGCGGGCTTTCCCCTGGAAATCAGTGCTAAAAGCAGGCGGCCACCTGGCTTTCGGCAGCGACTGGCCGGTGGTTACCCTCAATCCCTGGCCTGGCCTGCAGACGGCGGTAACCCGCCAGGATTGGGAAGGACACCCACCCGGAGGCTGGATCCCCGGCGAAAAATTATCGCTGGAAGAAGCCATCTATGCCTACACCCTGGGCGGGGCCTATGCCCTCAATGAAGAAAACCGGCGCGGTTCAATCGAACCCGGAAAATTAGCCGACCTTATCCTGCTTTCTCAGAACGTATTTGAAATTCCGGCTAACCAGATCCGCCACACCCACTCGGTACTGACGGTAGTCGGCGGCCGCATCATTCATCAGGTTAAAAAATAATCTCTGCCCCAATTTTTGCAGATCTGATATTCAAAAAATGCAATTTTCCTTTCCGGTTTCTTGCTTTTTTCCGATCGCCCTGCAGAAAATTAAAAAAAATAAAATCAAGAAAACATAGATCTTCTCAAGAATTTTTCCTGTCACAAATTCTGGCTTGAACAAGATATATTAGATGTGATATTTATACTTCGATAGAAAACGAACAGAAATTTTTCTCTAATAACCTGAAGGAGGTCCTTGATGAAAAGGATGCGCTATTCAACCTTTAACCGCCTGCTTATTATTTTTATGGTTCTATTTATCAGTAGCCTTGGGCTGCTTCTTTCCCAGCAAGCAAAAAAGCCAGCGCGGATTCAATCAACTCCTCCCGAGGTCAGAATTAGCGGATGGGAAAAACACCTGGAAATGAAAAAGTCTTCTCCCTATAACACAATGCAGTGGCAGTTTCTCGGCCCGATCAATGTCAGCGGTCGCTGCACCTCAATAGCGGTATTAACGCCCCGTGGCAAAACTTACACCATTTACGCCGGCACGGCTTCTGGTGGTGTCTGGAAAACCGAAAACGAAGGGGTAACCTGGCAACCTATCTTTGAGAACGAGCTGTCCACCTCCATCGGTCACATCGCTGTAGCCCCTTCCAATCCTGACATTATCTGGGTTGGAACCGGTGAAGCCAATATCTTCCGCAGCTCGCATGCCGGCTGCGGCATATATAAGTCCACCGACGGCGGCAAAACCTGGCAGCACCTTGGATTAACCGGCACCAATACAATTGCCCGCATTGTGATTCATCCGAAAAATCCCGATATCGTTTACGTGGCAGCTTCTGGCAATGAATGGACCTTCAATCCTGATAGGGGGGTTTACAAGACCATCGACGGTGGTAAAACCTGGAACAAAATCCTTTATATCAATGAACAGACTGGAGCCATTGATCTCATCATGCATCCATCCAACCCCGATATACTCTACGCTGCCACCTGGCAGAGAATAAGAAAAAAATGGAACGACCCCCATAATGAACCTCATTATACAGGGAGCGGCATCTGGAAAACCACCAATGGGGGAGCTAACTGGAGGCAGATTAATAAGGGCCTGCCTGAACCCCGCTACCTGGGCCGGATTGGAATAGACATCTGCCGCTCCAGACCAAATGTGTTATATGCTCTTATCGACAACTACGAATTATCGCGTGAACTGAGTGAAGAAGAAAGAAAAGATGTTTACCAGAGAGGTTTGAGAGGCATCATCAAAGGAGCAACTGTCTATCGAAGCGACGATGACGGAGAAAACTGGCGCCTGGTGGCCCCAACCACAGATGAAATGAAAAGCTATCTTGAACGCCACTCCGGAACCTACGGCTGGGTATTCGGGCAGATTCGCGTCGATCCCAGCAATGAGAACAGAGTTTTTATTTTAGGCGTTCCGATGAGCGTCTCCACCGACGGCGGAAAAAATTTCCGTCGTATTCCCAACATGTATCACGTTGACAATCATGACCTCTGGATTGACCCGGACAACCCCGATTACCTGGTGGTGGCCAATGACGGTGGAATCGAAATCTCATATGACGGTGGCAAAAACTGGAGAGATTCTCGCAACACACTCCCGGTCTGCCAGTTCTTCAATATCAATTACGACATGGACAACCCGTTTCATGTTTATGGTTCGATGCAGGATCACGGTAGCTTCAGGGCGGCTGTCGACCTGAGCCGAGGAAGGAATAACATTTCCCCGGTGGCCTTCGAGAGGGCGCCTGGCGGCGAGGGTACTCACCACGCCATCGACCCCACCAATCCCAACATTGTCTACTCCTGCGGATTTTATGGTATTCTTAGCCGCACTGACCTGAGCCAATCCGGACCAGAGCGGTCCAAACTAATCCTTCCGCAGGTTTATCCCGACGAACCCCCGCTGCGAGGTCAGTGGATGGCTCACTTTATTCTCTCTCCACACAACCCGAACATAATATACCACGGAATGCAGTATCTCTTCCGCTCCCTTGACCGCGGCGACACCTGGGAGAGAATCAGCCCCGACCTGACCTATTTTCATCCGGCCGAGCAGGGCAATATTCCCTACCATACAATCACGGCCATAGCTGAATCACCCCTTAAATACGGACTGATTTACGTGGGCACCGATTGTGGAAAGGTCAGCCTGACCAGGGACGGTGGAAAAACCTGGCAGGAAATCACTGCCGGTTTACCCTACCAGAAGTGGGTTTCTCGAATTGTGGCTTCCCGGTACGATATGGGTACCGTTTACCTCACCCAGCGAGGAAGAGAGGATGATGATTTTGCCACTTATGTCTGGAAATCAACCAATTTTGGCAAAACCTGGGTAAATATCGGAAAAGACATTCCTCTCGGTCCGGTCAGCGTCATCCGTGAAGACCCGGTCGATAGAAATATTCTTTACGTGGGCACTGACTTAGGAGTTTATGTGAGCAAGGACGGTGGCCAGAGCTGGCACGTACTGGGTGGGAACCTTCCGTCAGTCTACGTGCATGATCTTATCATTCATCCCCGGGATAATGTCATCGTTATCGCCACCCACGGACGCGGTATGTGGGTTATGGACGCTGACCCGATTAATGAAAAGCCCAAGCGTCCACGACGTTTTTTCTCCATGTAAAACCATTGACCTGATACCGGCAAAGGCGGGGAATTAATCTTCCCCGCCTTTATTTTTTTCTCCTGGTTTTACCGGGGAAAGATCATGATAAGCGGGGTAAATGGGTCTATCGTATCTTAAGTTTCAATCAAAAAGGTAAATATTCGAGAACGAAGAGGAGAAAATGATTACCGTCCTCCAGGCGACCTGCGAGCCAACGAAACAAAAATTCCCAGAAAATTCAGGCCGGCAAAGACGGTCAGGCTCAGGCGCAGGCTCTTCAGGAAAAGCGGGTAATTCTCCGGCATGATCCGGACGTTGCCCATGACCACTGAAATAATCATCATGGTCAGGCCCAGGCTGAACATCTGGCCCACCATTCTCATGGTGGCCAGCATGGCCGAAGCCACTCCGTAATTCTTTGATTCCACCGAACCCATGATGGCGTTGGTGTTGGGCGATGAGAAAAGCCCGAAACCCATCCCCAGGAAAACCAGGCCCAGCACCACCCGGACCAGCGGCGTCCCCTGGCCCAGGAAAGACAGGGCGACCAGCCCGATGACCGTAAACCCCATCCCGGCCGAAGCCAGAATCCGTGGCTCAACCCGGTCAGAAGCCCTCCCGGCCGCCGGGGAAAACAGGGCCTGCACCGCCGGCTGTGCCACCAGGACCAGCCCGGCCGACCCGGGCGGTAAGCCGTGTACATACTGGAGGTACAGGCTGAGCAGGTAGCTCACGGCAAAGGTGGAGCTGTAATTGATTAAAGCTGCCAGGTTGGAAAAAGCAAAGGCCCGGTTCTTCCTGAACAGGGCAGTTTCCAGCACCGGGCGCGGCTGTCGGCCTTCAAAATAAAAGAAAAGGATCAAAAGAGCCACCCCGCCTGCCGTCAGCCAGAACCCGTAAGCGGCCGGCAACCTGGAAAAGCCCAGCATGAAGCAAACCAGGCCTGCGCCATAAATCGCCGAGCCCTTGAAATCAAAACCGGAAAGGCTCTCTCCCGGGGCCGGCGGAACGTGCTTATAGGCCCTGGTCACCAGGTAAAGGGCCAGGAGTCCCGGAATTAAGGCAAAGAAAAATAAACTGCGCCAGCCGAAATAATGCACCAGGAATCCCCCCGCCACCGGACCCAGAGACAGCCCGGTATAAGTGGCAGCGGTGTTAATCCCCAGCACCCGCCCCCTGTTTTCCGGCGGAAAATGAGAAGCCAGGAGAGCGATGCTGGTCGAAAAAATCATGGCCCCGCCCACACCCTGCACTAACCTGAAAGCAATCAGCGAGACCCCGGAAAAGGCCAGCCCGCTGAGCAGCGCCCCGGCCAGGAAAACGCTGATGCCGGCCACAAACACTTTCCGGCGCCCGACCGCATCGGCCAGCCGGCCCACCGGAACCAGGAAGACGGCCGTGGTCAGAAGATAGGCGGTTACCGTCCAGCCCAGGGTAACGGCGCTCAGCCTGAAGGTCCTGGCCATGTCGGGCAGGGCCAGGTTGACGGCCGAGCCCATGAAGGGGGTCAGGAAAGAAGCCAGGGTGGAAGCCAGCAGGATGAATTTTCTTTCCCTGTCGAGTTTCATTACGTTATTATTGCCAGTTCGTCAACCACTCATCGAGTTATCTAAAAATACAACATCAGGGCCCTGTAATCAAATCAAAGAATTTCCGCCTCAGGCCGCTTTCTATTCACCTTTTTATTCACCACGCTTCTGGCTGAAGAGTCTTAAAAAGCTCCGGTTAAATAACCCGGCGGGTCTCTGTGGAAGTCGGCGACTCTGCCAGCAAAATAAATTTGAGCCGACGCCTCTCAACAACCCGGGCTTTCCCCATCCATCAAACTTATTACGTCTATTATTTTGGGGGCTCATACAGGCAAACTATAGCCTGCCTTTTCTTTAATTCTTTAAGGCAACACCGGGGTAGAAGGCAATTCCTGCCATCAACTGCCGCCCCGATTCAGGCTCCACCCCTTGCCTTCGTCCCCTCCCCCTTCATTTTTCCCGCCCCTGGGCTATAATGATGGAGTGAACTAAAACCCGCCGGAGAAAGAGCCATGGTCATCGCTGAATTTTCCATCTTTCCAACTTCTGAGGGTTCCTCGGTCAGTCGTTATGTTAAAGAAGTAATCAGGGTCATAGAAAATTCCGGCCTGCGCTCGGAAACCGGAGCCATGTCCACCACTATCGAAGCTCCGGACCTGGCCTCCATTCTCCAGGTGGTCTCGGATTGTCATAAAGTTCTGCTGGAAATGGGCGCGCGGCGCATTCACATCGACCTCAGGGTCGACCACCGCCTGGACAAGGAAGCCACCATCGACAGCAAACTCAGGGCCCTGGGCAAGCGGCCATAATATAAGCAGAAAAGAATTCGCCTGGAAAGGGAGGTTAACATGGTGCATATTAAAGACGAAGGTTTTACCCCGAACGCCATCAAAATCTTAAAAACTCGCTATTTCATGAAAAACGAAAAAGGCGAACTCATAGACAAGAAGCCCTCCGACCTCTTTCTCCGGGTGGCTGAATACATCGCCTCGGCTGAAAAAACCCCGGCCGAGCGCAAGAAATGGGCTGAGAAGTTTTTTGAGGTGATGATGGCCCGAGACTTTCTGCCCAACAGCCCCACCCTGACCGGGGCCGGGCGCGACATGTGCCTCAGCGCCTGCTTTGTCCTGCCGATTGAAGACTCCATGGAATCCATCTTCGAAACGGTCAAGAATGCCGCCCTGGTGCACAAGGAAGGAGGCGGCACCGGGTTCGATTTCAGCAACCTGCGCCCCAAAGGCAGCTTTGTCCACAAGACCCAGGGCGTGGCCTCGGGTCCGGTTTCTTTCCTCAGGGTCATAGACGCGGCCACCGAAGCCGTCAAGCAGGGCGGTACCCGCCGCGGGGCCAACATCGGCATCCTGCGGGTCGACCACCCCGACATCGAAGAATTCGTCACCATGAAGCGCGACGGCAAGACCCTCAACAACTTCAACATCTCGGTGGCCATCAGCGATGAATTCATGCAGGCCCTGCGGCACGACGGATACTACTGGATTTATAACCCCTACCTCAAGAAGAAGACCGTCCGGAAAAAGGCCCGCGATATCTTCAGGCTGATCGTGGAGTCGGCCTGGGCTTCGGGCGACCCGGGCCTGATTTTTATCGACCGCATCAACCAGCACAACCCCACCCGGGAGCTCGGTCCCATCACCGCCACCAACCCCTGCGGCGAACAGCCTCTCCATCCCTATGAATCCTGCAACCTGGGCTCAATCAACGTGGCCAACTTCTACCACCCGGAAAAACCCGACGAATTCGACTGGGAAAGATTTGCCGGCATGATTGAGATAGCGGTCCGCTTCCTGGATAACGTCATTGACGTCAACAAGTACCCCCTGCCCCAGATCGCCGAGATGACCAGGGCCAACCGCCGCATCGGCCTGGGTATCATGGGCTGGGCCGACCTGCTGCTGAAGAAAAGGCTGCGTTACGACTCGCCCGAAGCCCTGGAGTTCGCCGAAAAGCTGGCCTCCTTTCTGCGGGAAAAAGCCGGGGAGCAGAGCGAAAAGCTGGGCGAACTTAAAGGCAGCTTCCCGAACATCAACAGGTCCATCTATAAAGGGAAAAAACGCCGTAATGCCACGGTGCTGACCATCGCCCCCACCGGCACCATTTCCCGCCTGGCCGGCTGCTCCAGCTCCATCGAGCCCATCTTTGCCTTTGAATTTGTCAGCAAGATACTGGACGGCGAAATCCGCGACATCCATCCCCTTTACGAAGCCTGGAAAAAAGAGCACCCGGATGAACCGCTGCCCGATTATTTCGTCACCGCCCACGAGCTTCCGTACGAGGGACATATCAGGATGCAGGCGGCCTTTCAGAAGTACGTGGACAACTCGGTCTCCAAGACCATCAACCTGCCCAACAAAGCCACGGCCGAAGATGTGGAAAAGGCCTTTCTCCTGGCTTACGAGCTGGGAACCAAGGGCATTACCATTTACCGCGACGGCAGCAAGGCCGAACAGGTCCTGTATGCCGCGGCCGCGGCCAAGCCCAGGCTCATCCCGCGGGAACGTCCGGTCAGCCTGCCCTCAAAGACCGATAAGATCAAGACCGGGCTGGGGAACCTCTACGTGACCATCACCTTTCTCAACGACAAGCCCTTTGAGGTTTTTACTTCCATCGGCAAGAGCGGTTATTCCACCATGGCCGATGCCGAAGCCATAGGCCGGCTGATTTCCCTGGCCCTGAGAAGCGGAGTTGACCCCAAGGAAGTCATCCTGCAGCTTAAAGGCATAGGCGGCAGCGAACCGGTGTTCACCGAGGGCGGGCTGGTCCAGTCAATACCTGACGCCGTGGCCAAGGTGCTGGAACGCCACATAGGCGAGGTCAAAGAAAACAGCCGCGACCTGCTGCGCGACATCTGCCCGGTGTGCGGCGCCACCCTGCCCGACGACAAGTGTCCCATCTGCGCCAACTGCGGCTGGAACAAGTGCTCTTAACAGGGCTGGACTTCAATCATTATATTTAATAATGACCACCTCCTGGCCATCTATGGCTAACTGGTAGATGGCCCCTTCCGCTGTGACCCGGACCGGGTTGTTGATTTCATGAGGAGCCCCTGAGACAAATAGCTGTATCCGGGCCAGCTCGCGGCCACCGGGCTCAAAGATTATCACCTCGCTGGCTTCCTTTTTGTCATCAAAAATATTGGCCGCCAGGTAAATATTCTCAAACTTATCTTCCCAGACGCCGTATATTCGTCCGAGCGGCAGGCGGAAAGTGGCCTCGTACCGTTTCCAGTTTTGAAAACTTTCATCAGACCTCAGAACCCGGGCCTGTTTTTCACCTTCCATCTCCACCCGCAGCAGCCTCCGGCCGCTCCAGTTGAGCAGGCCGGGGAAATTAATCAGCCGGGTTAATGGACGCCCGTCCAGCCCGGCCAGCAGGATGGAACGGTTGTCGGCCCGGGCCAGCAGTCCGGGCCACTGGCCATCGCTGCGGGCATATATGGCGGTAATGGCCGCAGGTTCGGCTATTTCCTCCTGCCCCAGCGAAATCTTTCCGGCCACCCGGCCGCTTTCCTCAACTATCACGATGACCCTGTCCACCACGTTATCCAGCAAAGCCACGAGCCCACCTGGCAGCAATTCCAGGTCGCTAAAAACCGCGCCCGGTACGGGAATGGTTTTTACCCGGCGGCCGTCCTTAAAGACCTGAACCCGGGAGTTGACCTGGTCCAGGACGTAAATATCACCGGCCGCCGAAACGGCAAAACTCATCGGCCCCTCGGGATTGGCTTCTTCGGGGGTAATGGCGCCGAGCTCGTCCGGACCGGAGCCAGCCCTGACCCGGACCACTTCTCTTCCCTGGAGATAATGGTTGTCCATGCTTTCCAGAAAGAGACTAACTCCCATCAGCATACCGCAAAACAGGATAAGGGCGACCAGGCTCGCCCCTGATAATTTCCGTTGATTTGCCTTCCTCATTTTGCCCTCCCGGAGCTTTCAGGATTTCTGCCTGAAGCCTTTTTTGACTTAAATTATATTCCCCGGATTCTTCCAGCTCAAACTTTAGTAAATTTGACTTAAAATAATCAATTATTATTTAATAGGCTCATAATAGCCCGCTAAACGAGGGAGGGAAAAATGAAGAAAATTCTGGCCGGAGCAATGTTTTTTTGTGTCCTCATACTATTGGTCGCAGCTTGTTCCCGGAAAACGGAAAGTCCGGCTGAAAAAACAGAAGCCGGTACTCCCGGGACCGTTTCAGCGCCGGCCGGAGCCTACGATGCCCTTTATGCCTCCATGCTGGCAGCCCTGAAAAACCAGGATTACCTTAAAGCGCTGGAGACGGCCGACTCCATTAAAGATAAGGTCTGGGAAGATGCTCCCTTTATGCTGAAGAATGTGGTCCTGGTCAAGGGAATGAATAATACTTACGGCGTCTACGAACCGGAGGAGGACGATGTCTACGGCCAGGGCGACACCATCTACGTCTACCTGGAACCAGCTGGCTACAAAATAATTAAAAACGAAGCCGGCTATTACCAATTCCGCTTCACAGCCGACTTCCAGCTGGTCAACGAAAACGGGGAGATTCTCGGCGGCCAGGAACAGTTTGCCAACCTGCCCTTTAAGTCCTGGCATCCCAACAAGGAGATCGCCATCACCTTCAACTACAACTTCAGCGGCATTCCGGCGGGAAAATACAAAGTGATAACTACCGTTTATGATGCCAACTCCGACCGGAAGGCTTCAGTTGATACCCGGTTTACCATTGAGTAAACGAACTGATTAACCCGGGCTGGCAAAGCCTTTGTACATACATTCCAGAAATTTACGGACTGCAAAGGAGGTTCCGATGAAGTCAATGAGAACGCTGTTAGCGGTGGCCACGATGCTTGGCTTTCTGCTGCCGGGAGCTGTTTCCCTCCAGGCCGATGTTTACATGAAGCAGAAAACGCATACCGACGGTTTCACCATTATGGGACAGACCCAGCCACCCAGAGATGAAATCACCGTAACCTGGATAGCCAGAGACAGGTCCAGGACCGACGCCGGCGATAAGCAGACCACGATCCTGCGGATGGACAAGGGCCTTCTCTACCAGATTGACCACCAGAAAAAGACCTACAGGGAAATGCCGCTCAACATCAAGCAGATGATTGACGAAAACGCGGCCAAAGAAGGTGAAGAGGCCAGGGAATTCGCGGCCATGGCCCAGGAAATGGCCGAAGCCTTCGCCGAGAGCATGGAAGTTAAGGTCACCGAAACCCAGGAGAAGAAGAAAATAGGAAACTGGAATTGCCGTAAATACATCATCAACACCAGCATGGCCATGGGCGAGGTTGCTTCCGAAGCCTGGGCCTCGCCCGAGCTGAACATCGACTGGAAGAGCTACCTGATGCTGACCAACGCCATGATGGCCGGAAGCCCCGGTTTCGAGAAGATGATTGACAAGATCTACAAGGAAATGTCCAGGGTGAAGGGAATGATTGTTCTTCAGTCCAACTCAACCAAGATGATGAACACCGAGGTCAAATCCACCACCGAGCTTCTGGAATTCGGAGAGCAGAATCCGCCAGCCGGGGCTTATGACGTTCCAGCCGGCTACAAGAAAGTAAAGTGAGCTGAGCCGGGCAGTTTAACCGGTTAGAGTTGCCAGGGCGATTATTTTGATTCTTTTTCTGACCTTGGGTCCGAAGTTTATCTTCTCTGACCGGTAGAACCGGATTTTTTCCGTTCTGCCCGAAGAAGATGGCCAGCGGTTAATAGCGCCCCGTCAGAAAAATATGATAATTTTCTCGAACCAGGAGTCTACTTCATCTGCGTCCGGCGAGAGCCGGGCGGGCTTCCAGCTCCAGAACCATGGTTGCCCCTGGCCTTCGGGCAGACGACTTCAACCAGCGGCCCTTCGTAGATGGAAACATATCCGGCCATTTCGCCGGCGCTCAGTTTCATCACCCAGATTTCATACTCGGTCCCGGGGTTTTCTTCTAACTCAAAGGAACTACCCAGGTCGGCGTTGGTGTAAGTTTTACCGGCTTTTTTGTCGGTCACAAAAACCAGGGGGGTCTCCTGAGTGTTAACGCTCATGACCGAAACCCGGAGCACGTTTCGCCACCAGGCACCGGAAGAAGATTTGCTCCGGTAGAGAAACTGCCTGGCGTTAAGGGCAGGGGTTTCCGGAAAATAAAAACCCAGAGTGGTCCGGCCGCCGGCCTTTTCCCGGAAAACTTCATAGTAGACCGCGTACTCGGCATCGCCACCCCTGATCTTAAAGCCCGGTACCCAGAACAGGTTGTTTTCAATCAGGGACGAGTTAGCCGAGGTCGGCCCGTAGCCGCGCCTTGAAAAATTGGCGTTAGCTTCGCTGACAGCCACGGCCCCCATCAAGTTTCCCGAAGCCCATTGCCCATCCTTAGCATCGTTATGCCAGTTGGCCGAGGTCTGCTGAATGACCACGGTCCTCTGTCCCAGATGGTCATCGGGGTCAATCAGGGCCATAATCATGTAAAACAGGTCAACCAGCGATTTAACTATTGTCTCGAAGAAATCAACCAGCAGGGGCACCACTGTTATTATTTTGAAGAGATTGACCAGGCCGGTATTCACGTCTCCGGCCGAGAAGGCGTTGACCATATCGGAAAAAGCCGGACCGACGATGGCCAGCCCCAGGATGACCGCCCCGACCACGGTGGAACCGCCGCCGACCATGGCCAGAGTCTGCATCAGGTCGCCGCCGGAGAACAGGAAATAAACCAGGTACCAGCTGGCATCAAAGGCCCGGCCCGAGTACAGGTTAAAGAGCAACTGCTGGAAATCGGCCAGGCTCAGGTTGCCGGTGAAAATCTGGTCGAGCAACTGCATGGCACCGGAGGAACTTATTCCGCTGGAGCTGAGTATGGCATCGGCAATGTAGGCCTGGACCTGGCTCACTATAGCCGCCTTGATATCGTCTTTAACCTGCAGCATGATGTCGAGAGCCGCATTCCTCAACCCGTCGGCCACCGAGCCCTTGCTGTAATCTTCTTCCCAGAGGTCGATGGTGAAGGAGGCGGGGCTGTTAAAGGTCAGGTAATCAAAGATTATCCGGTCGTCTCCTTTAAGCCCGTGGTCAGTATTTTTCTTAACGCCCCCGTAGGTCCGGGTGACATAGGAATCGGTCCGGTTCAGGCAGCCGTCTTTTAAGAATTTGAAATAGCTGGTATCACCCGGGTCAAACTGCGGCAGGTTGGTTAGAATTCCAAAGTAGGGCTCGTCGTTGCTTCTTTCGTTCTTATCCAGGCAGCGAAACCAGTCCAGGGTGACAAGATACCGGTAATAATCTGTCTCAAACCTGCGTCCGTCTATCTGGCGAAGCGAACCGCCGGGGTCGGCTATGCGCATCAACTCGTGCACCAGGGACCCCCGGGTCAAGCCCTCGGGAATCCGGACACCGGCCTGTTGCAGCACCTGTTTCAGGCTTCCGAGCTCTGTTTCAGACGGCCTGGCCGAAAGTCGGGGAACAACAGCCGAAGCAGACTGGACCGCCGGCCGGCTGGCCTGAACCTGAGCCCTCGTCACCCGCTGCTGCCCGGAAATTTCTTTGAGACCGGCCACAGGAACAACTTTCTGGCCGGCCAGAACCTGTTCCCGGGTAAGGACAAATTTCCCCGAAAACGATTCCCGGACAACCTGCTTGACCTGGCGCTCAAGGTTTGGGTTGACCTTCTGAACAACTTCGCGCCCGAGCTGCTTCAGGTCCACCCGGTCGCCTTTTTTCAAGTCCACGTAGGCCGGGTTAAGGTAGCGGGTCTTGAACTCGCGCGGAATTTGTTTGTAGGCGCGAACCGGTCTCTGCAGAAGCCGGGCCAGGTCGGCTTCGGTCTGGGCTCTTTTATGACTCGAATCCCGGTAAAAATCCCGCAGCAGCCGCTGGTTATCGGCAGCTTCTTCCAGGTACTTGAAGAAAAGAGGCACCACTATCCCGCCCAGCGTGGTTTGCCGGCTTATCTGCTGGACCCCGGATTCAAGGCTTTTCTGAAGAGCCGTCAGGTCTTCCGTGGTTTCAACGGGCTGAACAGCCTGCTTTTCTTCATTTTTGCGAGCGCCTAACAATTCCTTCAGGCTGGGCTTTTTTGTAGCCAGTCCGGTCCGGGAGGAAGCCGATTCAGTCTTATCAGCCGGAACCGTCTGGGTGGTGGCTTTAGACTGGGTCGGGGTAGCCGTTGTTACAGCCTTATCCTGAAAGGCAGCCGTCGGCTGGCCCGATTGCTGGGTAATCGAAGAGCCTGCCGGCAACTGGAACTCAATTTCCCCCGCGGCCGTAACCCCCGACTGGAAACTGACCAGGCTCAGCTTCCAGCTATTTCCTTTCTGCAGCAATTCCTGGGTGATTTCAAACTCCAGCGTCAGAGGACTTCCGCTGTCTCGGCGGGCATAATACTGGGTCTGGCCCGGGCCGTTTAAGATAAGCGCCAGTGAGCCGGACGTTCCTGTCCAGCTGGCCGTGGCTTTAATCTTGCCCGCTGCCCCGATGGTCAGGCTGAAGGCCGCTTCGCCCGCCCCACTTATGGAAAAAGTTAGCGTTTGGCTAACGGTTTTTTGAGGCACGGGAACGACCCTTTTCATCGGCTGAATCTGGGGGGCGGCCGGCCTGGCCTGAAGCGGCAGGTAGATAACCTGGAGAAAAAGGAAAACGCAGATAAAGGCCGTTATCTGTCGCACTCGGTCCGGGATACTTTTTACCGAAAGAACTGGCTGTCTCTGGACTTGCGAAAAGTTTGAAATGCCTCTCCCGCCTGACATATTTTCCCTCCATTGAGAAAACGCTGGAGACATAAAGAATTAAGGGGAGAAATGGCTGAATGGGGAAAGATTTGAAGTTTGTGGTCTGCTCGTTATTTTGCCCCTCTTTCCTGATTAGAATTCAACCGAACAAGCCTGTCAAGAACAATTTTCAGCCTCGGCAAATAATTTCTTCCCTGTTCCTGTTTCTCCAATGATCAGAACATCAA
>CALEUG010000046.1 GCA_937920515.1 uncultured bacterium | reverse complement strand
TAGCCAGCGGCCCACCACAGGTTCTGGACCATCTTGGCATACGTCCGGCGCGAAATGTTAATCAGCTTCGGGACATCGGACGGGGCATTCCGCACCAGGATAATGTCGGCACTTTCCACGGCCACATCGGTCCCGGCTCCGATGGCGATGCCGGCATCGGCCGTGGCCAGGGCCGGGGCGTCGTTGACCCCATCTCCGACCATGGCCACCCGCAGCCCTCGGGCCTGAATCTCGCGAATTTTTTCAGCCTTTTCGTGGGGCAGGACCCGGGCAAAGTAGTCGTCGATACCCAGCTCTTTGGCAACCGAGGCGGCCACTTCCTCCGAATCTCCGGTGAGCAGGAAAACCTTAATGCCGAGCCGCTTTAGCTCGGCCACCGCTTCCCGCGATTCAGCCCGCACCCTGTCGGCCAGGATGATGGCCCCGGCTGGTTTCCCGTCCACCACCACCGCCACCGCGGTCTGGCTCTTTTTGAATGCCGGCTGAAGCCGGCTGTCATCGAGCGAAATATTCTTTTCAGAAAGAAGGTTCGGTCCGCCGATTTCTACTAACTTCCCGCCCACCCGGCCGCTGACGCCCCTTCCCGGCTGCGAGCGAAACTCTTCAACCGGAGGAATCGCCAGATTTTTGCTGCGGGCATAGTCAACCACCGACCGGGCGATCACATGTTCGGAATTCTTTTCAACCGCCGCGGCCAGGCTCAGCAGCTCCTCTTCCGGGACGAGGGACACCACCTCGCTCACCCCGAACCTGCCCTCGGTCAGGGTGCCGGTTTTGTCGAATACCACCACCTCGACGTTCCTGACCGCTTCAAAGGCCCGGCGGTCGCGGATGAGTATGCCGTTGCGGGCCGTTATGGCCGTCGAAATGGCGACGACCAGCGGAATGGCCAGGCCGAGGGCGTGCGGACAGGCGATGACCAGCACGGTTACCGTGCGCTCCAGGGCAAAATCGGCGTTGCGCAGCCAGGTCCAGACGGCGAAAGAGATTAGGCCGGCCCCCAGTGCCACGTAGAAGAGCAACCCCGCCGCCCGGTTGGCCAGGTCCTGGGTGCGGGAACGCGAGGCCTGGGCCTGCCGGACGAGGCTGATGACCCGGGCCAGATAGGTTTCCTGGCCGGTTTTTTCGATGACCACCTGGAGCGAGCCTTCGCCGTTCAGCGAGCCGCCGATGACTCTGGCCCCTGCCGCCTTGAGGACCGGTCGCGATTCTCCGGTGAGGAGCGATTCGTTAACCTGACTGCGGCCGTTAACCACCCGGCCGTCGGATGGGATTTTCTCTCCGGGGCGAACCAGGACCCGATCGCCCGGCCTGAGGTCTGAGACCGGCACGTCAATTATCTGGCCGTCGGTGCTGCCTTCGTTGGCTTCAACGTTGTCGCGCAGGAGGTGGGCGGTGGTGGGCATGATTTTGACCAGCTCTTCTAAGGCCCGGGAAGCACCGAGAACACTCCTGGCTTCAACCCAGTGGCCGAGGAGCATGATGACAATAAGCGTGGCCAGTTCCCAGAAGAAATCATGGCCGCGGATGAAGAAAACGGTGGCGCTGGAATAGACGAAGGCAACGGTGATGGCCATACCGATGAGGGTCATCATGCCTGGCTGGCGGGAACGCAGCTCGCCCACCAGCCCGGTAAGGAACGGCCAGCCGCCATAGACGAAGATGACGGTTGAAAGGGCGAACAGGATGTAGGAATGGAACGGGAGGCGCAGGCTGAAGCCCAGCCACTGCTGGATCATTTCGGAGAGAAGAAGGACGGGAACGGTCAGGACCAGCGAAACCAGGAAGCGCTTCTTGAAGTCGGCCAGGTGCTGGCTGTGGTCGTGGTGGGCGTGATGAGCCTGATGTGCGTTGTGGTGGTTATGGTGATGGTTTTGTTGGTCGTCGTGCCGGTGATCTTGGTGAGCCTGATGCCCGTGGTCGGCGTGTTTATCGGCGGTCTCGTGTTGGCAGCTTGTCACACCAGGGTCGGTCGGACCCGGCCGGCCGTGGCTGCCGTGCTCGTATCGGTGGTCGCCACCTTGATGTACTTCGTGGTCGGAAGGTGTTTGGTGGTCATGGTCCTCAGCCCCCTGGTTAATTTGCTTTTGAGCACCGTGGCCGTGCTGGTGGTTATCGCCCTGAAGATTGTGTTCGTGATGTCCGTGATGACAGAAGTCTTCCGGCCGTTCTTGTTCATTAAGGCCAGGGTGGGTACGGCGCTGCTGGTGAGTGTCGGCAGGCGGCTTCGGGGGTTCGGGCTGGATATGATGTTCCCGCTGATCATTGGGATCAGCAGGATGATGGCTGGCCGCCTGAATAACAGGTCCTGGCCGATGCTGGTTATCGTGAACCTCGCGGCTACCAGGGGCTGGCGGTCCGGGCTTATGTTCAGCTTTTGATAGGTCGCCACCATTAGTTTTTATATCAGAAGTTTTGGGCTTCTTTTTATTCATTTCAACCTCTTATGCTTAGGTGAACTAATTCATTGGATTTAATAAAAAAATCCAGTTCAAACCTGCATTCCGAATTCTACCTCTATATTATTGCAAGATGCTCGTGAAATCAATAAGTCCTATAGGAATAGTAGGAATTCCAGGAAGGGCAGGAACAATACCCGTTCACTGATTTTCCAGCCAGAGATCAGGAAATATATTGGGTCCCTGTTGTTAGGGCTGCAGGCCTAAGTTGCTTAAAAATAGATTGAGTCTATAATTAAAGAAATAGAGAAAAAAAATTCAAGGAGAATAAAGATGAAAACCTTGAAACAACTTGAAGAAGAAATCAGGTTGCAGGCCTATGAATTGTATGAAATAAGGGGCCGGGTTGACGGGCATGATATGGATCACTGGCTGGAGGCGGAAAGAATAGTTATGTCCAGGTATTTTGGAGTTCAAGGAGAGAATCAGAGCAGGCCGGTTGCGGAGGAGGCTGGAGAAGAAAAGCCGCGCCGACCAAGGCGGGCAGGCAGCAGCCCCGGCAGGGGACGCAAAACCAGGTCTTCATAAGAGGGGACACCTTAAGGTGTCCCCTTTTTTCCTCTTTTTCCATAATTTCTCCCCATAAAGATTCGCCTCAAAAACGGGGACACTTAAAGGTGTCCCCACTGTAATGCCAGATTTTTCTGTGTAAAAAATTAAGGAAGAGGGCCAAAAAGGGGATAGTTGCAGGTGTCCCCTCTTGCTCACCTCTCTTCCTTATACTACATACTACAACTCTCCACTTTTCTCCCCCTTCCTTATATGCCTGGATTTTAAATCGCACGTAAGCCCCAAAGATAAGCCTAAATGGGAGGAAAAGACGAAAAAGGGACACTTAAAGGTGTCCCCAGATTTTGGCTTTTCTGATATGGGGGAGACAGGGCGTAATCAGGGCCAAAAAGGGGACACCTTAAGGTGTCCCCTCTTTGAAAAACGGGCGAGTATGGCGGCTTCATTTCTGGTATAATTCACGGCATGAGTGCAGCGCTGGTAATAGGAATCGGTTTTCTGGCGGGTGTTTTCGCTGGATTGTTCGGGATAGGCGGTGGCATCGTCATCGTGCCGGCCCTGGTGCTTCTGGCCGGTTTTCCCCTGGTCAAGGCCACGGGGACGTCGCTGGCGGCCATAATGCTTCCGGTCGGGATACTTGGCGTGATTGCCTATTACCGGGCTCGCATCCTGGACCTCAGGGCGGCGGCCTTCCTGGCTTCGGGGCTTATAATGTCAGTGCTGGTCGGGGCCTGGCTGGCCCACGCCCTGCCGGCTGATGTCATGCGCAAACTGTATGCGATTTTTTGTCTTTACGTTAGCTGGACTTTCATAAAGCCACTGGAGCGCCTTAAGCTGTTCAGGGGAGAAAGCCCGCTGCCCGAGGCGGAACCCGACTCCAGCAACGGGCCGCAGCCGCATTATCTGGCGCTGGTTGCGGTCGGGCTGGTGGCCGGACTGATGGCCGGGATGTTCGGAATCGGCGGCGGGAATATCATTGTGCCGGCCCTGGTTCTGTTCCTGAAATATCCGCCGAAACGGGCGATTGCCACCTCGCTGGCGGCGCTTCTGCCGCCCATAGGCCTCCCGGGGGTTATCTATTATTATCGGGCCGGGACGCTGGATATCCGGATAGCGGCCCTGCTGGCGACCGGGCTGCTGCTGGGGACGGTTTTTGGCGCCCGCATAAATATCCGCATGCCCACCGGCCAGGTTAAGCTGCTCTACGGAATTTTCCTCATCTTCGTGGCAGTCCGCTTCCTCCTATTTTAATGGGGGACACACTCTCATGTCCCCATTTTTCTGGATGTTTTCTTGATAATGATCCCGGTCGCTATTTCAATTGCTTTAATAAAATCATCGCTACCGAGGGGATGACCATTATTCTGATTTTTACGGAATATCTCCAGATCATCCTTCTTGTCTTCCCCGAGAAGATATGATCTCCAATCCTTAATCTGAGATTTTATGGGCAGAGGGCTGAGAAGAGGGTCATTATATCCGAATACATGGGCTCGGGCACTAGACCATCTGTATTCTTCAGCCTGGCGGACGAGGCCGGCCCTGACTGGATTTCTTTCAACATATTTCATGCATGTATATAGATACGCTTCGTCCATCGGATAAGACCTGAATCGACCCTGCCAGAGATAACCCTTCCAGTTGTTTCGCGCATTGATGATCCACGTATACCGGCGATGAGTTTCGCTTATTGCTTTGACCATGCCTTCGGGGCTTTCCGGCACAACTATCAGGTGCACGTGATTGTCCATTAAACAATAACACCAGATCTTTACCTTTTCTTTTGAGCAATTAAAACCCAGAATTTTCAGATAGTGTTTTTTATCTTCGTCAGAGAAAAAGACCTGTTGATTGCGATTTCCCCTTTGTACGACATGATGGGGAATGCTTGGCAATATTATTCTTGCAATTCTTGGCATGATACCTATAAGACGTTGGAACGAATGACTTTTCATCACTGAGGGATAAAAGCGGGACACACTCTCGTGTCCCCCTTCTTCAACAGGAGGGAGATGCGGCGGCCGGCCCGGCCGTCGCCGAACGGGTTGCGGCGCTGCAGGCGACGTCTGAACTCCCCGTTTTTGACCTTCTGCAGCAGCCTGAGGGCCAGGCGCGTGATTTTCGCGGGGTCAGTCCCGCCGAGCCAGGCCACCCCGGCCTGGATGGCTTCCGGGCGTTCGGTCGTTTCGCGCATGACCACCACCGGCACACCGAGCGACGGGGCTTCCTCCTGGATGCCGCCCGAGTCGGTTAGAATCAGGCTGGCCCGCCGCATCAGGTGCACGAAGGTGATGTAATCCAGCGGCTCTACCAGGTGAATGCCCGGGTGGCCGAGCAGGTGTTTGAACACCACCCGGCGCACGGCCGGGTTCAGGTGAACCGGGAAAACAACCTGCGCTTCTTTTTCCTTTTCCACGACCTGGAGAATGGCCCGGCAGATGTTTTCCATCCCCGGGCCAAAGCTTTCGCGACGGTGGGCGGTTACCAGGATGAGAGTCTTGATCTTTTTTATTTCAGCCCAGGGGAGCGGCTCGGTCGTGATGTTTCGGGGCGAGCCGGGATTTTGATGGGAATCGCTCCGGGGCATAACTTCCTTTAGAGGGCTGTCCATAGCCAGAACCTGGTCCCGGCCGGCGGTCACTGTGCTTTCGCTACGGGGTGATTGGTTTGATGGCGGGGCTACGAGGCCTGGTTTAATGCCTCCAGCAATTTGCTCAGGCGTCGGATTATTTTCCTCCGGGAGCGAGTTCTTGATGGCCAGGGTTGGCGCCATCCCTCCGGCCGATTCGGCTTGCGAAGAAGGGTGGACATGCTTACCACTCGGTTGTTCTTTCCAGGCTTCTTTGATCTTGATAATGCGCCCTGAACCGAAGGCCGGGGTTCTGCCGACCCTGCCGGTCTTTTTCATGATCATCTTCAAGGCATCAACCACGGTGTTTCCGGTGACGAAAATTTTTTCAGGTCGGATGCCTTCCTTCAGCAGGTTTTTCCGGGCCAGTGCGGTCGGGGCGAAGTGCAGATCGGCTAAGTGGCTGATGAGCCGCCGGTTTATTTCCTCGGGGAAGGGGTTGTACTTATCGTCGGTACGCAGCCCGGCTTCCACGTGGCCGATTTTAATGCGCTGGTAGAAAGCGGCCAGGGCCGCGGCCAGGGCCGAAGTGGTATCACCCTGGACCAGCAGCCAGTCGGGCTTTTCGGCTTCCAGGACCTTCTTCATCCCGGATAGGACCCGGCCGGTCAGCTCGCCCAGGTGCTGGTAGGGTTGCATCACGCGCAGGTCGTAGTCGGGCTTGATGCCAAAAATCTTCAGGAAAGGCTCGACCATTTCGCGGTGCTGACCGGTAAGGCAGATTATGGTCTTAAAGCGGACCTTACCGGATTTGCCGGCGCTTTTTTTGCCGGGTTTTTCTCCATTCTTGAGGGCTTCAATGACGGGGGCCAGCTTGATGACCTCAGGTCGGGTACCCATCACCACCATGACTTTTTTTGCCTCAACTTGAGTCTTTATTGCCATTAAATTACACCAATAGATTAAAATTTAAATCAACTTATAATTCTAACACAGAAACACAAGAGGGGACACTTAAAGGTGTCCCTGAACTCTGGCTTTTCTGATATGGGGGAGACGGGGTGTGATCAGAGCCAAAAAGGGGACACTCAAAGGTGTCCCCTTTTTTCCTCTTTATCTGCGATTTCTTCCCATAAAGATTCACCTCAAAAACGGGGACACTTAAAGGTGTCCCGGGCCAGAACGGGGACAGTTTAAGGTGTCCCCTCTTTGTATTGAGTTTTGGGTGCGGAATCGGGTAAAATATGCCTGATTTTTAAATTTCCCCTTTTCCTGAGCAACGGGAGGCAGGAAGGGCAGGTGATACAGGGAAAAGCCCGGAATCGTCAGAAACCGATGAATTGTCGCGTGCCAGCTGGTCGTTGTCTTTTGCCTGAGGATTTTATAGAATACAATTCAGGAAAGGGAAGAGGAAGCAAAAATTAAATGGGCAACATGGAATACGGGTGGTTTCTTTCCACTCTTTATAACCTCTGGATATTTTTCCGCTATGTTTTCATAGTCCTGGTGGTGGCTTTCTCCCTCTCCGGCCTTAATGACTTCTTTGTCGATATCTACTACTGGGTGCGCCAGGCTTACCGCTGGCTTTTCAAGCGACGGCTGATAAAACCTCTCACCCTGGACCAGCTCCTGGCCGTCGATGAAAAACCAATTGCCCTGGTCATCCCCGCCTGGAAAGAAGCGGGTGTCATCAAGAAGATGCTCCTCAACACCCTGAACACCATCGACTACCGCAACTATTTCGTCTTCGTCGGCTGCTATCCCAACGACCCGGAAACCCAGGCCGAAGTCGACCAGGTCAGCGAAGTCTATCCCCAGGTCATTAAAATCGTTAACTCCAGGCCCGGACCCACCACCAAGGCCGACAACCTCAACGAAATTTACCGCGGCCTCTGCCACTTCGAAAAGGAAACCGGCCTGACCTTTGATATTGTCGTCCTCAGCGATTCGGAGGATATACACCACCCCCTGTCCTTCAAGCTCTTCAATTACCTCATGCCCCGCTTCGAGATGATCCAGATTCCCATCATCCCGCTGGAGATGCCCTGGCACAGCTTCATCGGCGGTGTCTACATGGATGAGTTTGCCGAAAACCACCTCAAGGAGCTAATCGTCAGGGAAAAGATCGCCCGCATCCTGCCTTCGGCCGGGACCAGCACCGCTTTCTGGCGGGAAAGCCTGAAGAAGCTGGACGAAGAGAACAACCAGCAGATATTCAATCCCAAAAGCCTGACAGAAGATTACGAGGTCGGCATCCGCCTGGGCAAGCTCGGTTTGAAGCAGATCATCCTGGTGCAGTGGGTGGAAAGGGTGGTGACGAAGAAGGGCAAAGCCAGGCCCAAAAAGGTCAAGGAACTGGTGGCCACCCGCGCTTTCTTCCTGGACGAGTTTCGCAAGGCCATGCGGCAGCGGGCCCGCTGGGTCTATGGCATCGCCTGGCAGGGGCTCAGGAACATCGGCTGGGACCGCAACCTGAAGGTCAGCTATACCCTGCTGCGCGACCGCCTCTCCTTTTTCACCAACTTTCTCTACCTTTTCGGCTATCTGCTCATCGCCTACCTGGTAACGGTCTGGGCCGTACGGCTGTTCCGGCCCGACTTCGGCATACCGGCCCTAGTCCGCCATGATGAAATCTGGTGGAAGCTGGCCCTGCTGGTGCTGTTTTTCCTGTGCTGGCGAATCCTGATGCGCATCATTTTCGTTAAGAAGATATACGGGCTGGGTCAGGCCCTGCTGTCTCCCATCAGGATTGTCGTCGGCAACGTGCTGAACTTTTTCTCGTCCGGGCTGGCCATGCTCTGGTTGATCAGAGCCGTTTCCACCAGGCGGGAACAGACCTGGATAAAAACCGAGCATGAATTCCCGGCCGAAAAGCTGGAAGCTTTCCGGCGCAAGATTGGCGACCTGCTCCTCACCCGGCA
Organism: uncultured bacterium; assembly: GCA_937920515.1. Lineage (GTDB taxonomy): Bacteria > Acidobacteriota > Aminicenantia > Aminicenantales > Saccharicenantaceae > Saccharicenans. The sequence continues at coordinate 2,244 of CALEUG010000046.1, read as the reverse complement.
CCTGATAACGGCCAAACAGCTGGAGCAGGCGGTTAAGATTCAGAAAAAGACGAAAAAGAGGCTGGGCCAGATCCTGGTGGAACTGGGATACATCAGCGAAGAAGAGCTGGCCAGTGCCCTGGCCTACCAGCGGCAGTGGGCTTTCGTGGAGATTGACCCCTACGCCGTCGAGCCGGGATTGCTGCGCATCATCCCCCGGTGGTTAGCCGAGCGCTACCGGATTTTTCCGCTCAGGTATGAAAACGGCGTGCTGCACCTGGCCATCGACCGGATCGACCTGGGGCTGCTCAAGTCCAGCCTGTCAGAGCTGATGAAGGTGGACGTTAAGTTCAGCCTGACCACCACCTATGACATCAACTATGCCATCGAGAGGGCCTATTCCGAAGATTTTATAAGGGTGGTCAAGGGACGAAGGCTGGGAGAGCTTTTGCTCAGGGACAATATAATCACAAAGGAGCAACTGACCGCGGCCCTGCGGCGGCAGAAGAGGAGCGGCGAAAACCTGGGCGAGATCCTGGTGGCCGAGGGGTTCGTGGAGGAAGATTTCCTGAGGCGTTACCTGGATGAGCAGAAACGGCTGGAAGAGAAAGAAAGAAGGGAACGGGAGGAACTGGCCCAGAGAAAGCTGGAAGAGGCTTTGAGGAAGCAAAGAGAAGAGACAGGAATAGAGAAGGAAATAGAAAGAGAAAAAGCAGCGGAGCGCGGGCCGGGCAGCGGGGGAGGGCCGGAGGAATCAGGAGAAGGCGCGGCCGCGGGCAGGGAGGAACCGGCGAAGGAACCGGCGGAGAAAGTTTCGCCTGACGGGCGCGCCGGTGAGGAGGAAGCGGTAGAGGCACAGGAGGTGGCAAAGCCAAAAGGAGAAATGAAACCCGGCCCCGGGATAAAGCCCGAAGCGGGCAGGGGCGAGAAAGCGGGGAACGGAACCGGAGGCGGTGAGAAGGAGGGGTAAAAGTGGGGAAGCCGGAAGCCGGGGGACACACTCTCGTGTCCCAATATTTCGGCCGGAACCCGGGTGGTATTTTAAGATGGGGAGGCGAATGAAGAATCGGTTGCCGTTGACCGGCTGACTGACCTGAAGGGTTATGGCAGTTTTGCATGAATCGTTTTGTGGATAATTGATGGGTAAAAAGAGTCGTTATTATCGCCTGTTGAAGTCGCTTTTCCCTGGCGGTCGTCGCGGGGAGCCGAAACATGGATGCTGCAGGGATGCGAGGCAGGATGATATTAAGCATAATTAAAAATGAAGGCAGGTTCTGGAAATGAAAAATAAGAAAGCAACAACACCGGCAGGGTCGGGAAGGGGCTGGCCCGGGTGCCTCCTGTACGGATTTTTGATACTCTTTGTAGCCTCGAGTTGGGGCGAGGCCAGGGCCGGGGTCAAGCCGCAGTTCGGCCTGGAGGGATACGGGGGTGCCAGCAAGCTTTTTATCCTGAGCCCGTGGGTAGGTGTCCGTTTTGGTCTGGGCAGCGAAGTCTCGTTGATATTTCGTTATAACTATCACAATTTCCGCTATGACTATTACGGGAGCGACGGGCTCGGGGGAAGCATGCTTAAAACGATGAAAGCCGATATCAGCCGGATCTCGGGCACGCTCTATTTTTCCCGGGAGAAGCTTTCCGGCTACGTTAACATGTCCTATCTTACTGGCTCAGACGGGTACCGCGGCTTTCTGGCTGACAGCGGGCTGGAGTATAAGTTCAGCGAGAACATCGCCGGGCTGTGGACGGTTTATTCAATCCGGGAAAAGTCGGTTCTCTGGCATCCGGAAGAGACGGTCAGGTGGATTAATACTTATTCCATGAGGTTAGGGATGAAATTCTGGCTGGTGAAAAACCTGGCCTTTAACCCGAATCTGTACCTGATGAAAAACTCCGAGGAGGTCGAGGGCGTTTCCTATTCGGTCGGGGTGGTTTACAGCCCGAACTGGTGGCTGGCCATCCACGCCTATTACTTCCGTTACGGGGAAACGGCCTTTTATGTCTTCCGCGGCAACTACTTCAGTGCCGGCCTCAACTTCTACTTCTAAGCCATCCCAGGAGGGGACACCTTAGACTGTCCCCTTTATGCGCATTTTCCCGCCATTTCTCCCCATATGAATTGGGCTGAAAAGCGGGGACAGCTTAAGGTGTCCCCTTTTTCCCTATTTTTACCCTGCGAAATAATTGGAGCCGCCCCGCGCCAACCACCGGCTCTGCTGATTTCCGAGCCCGGCTGAGCAGGAATTCAATTTGTAAAAAAATATA
>CALEUG010000045.1 GCA_937920515.1 uncultured bacterium | reverse complement strand
ATCCCAGGTTTCTGTAAATCGAGACCGTTCATTTGATCCTGTGTCGACCAGCTCTATCTGGAGGCCTTCGCCGGTCATTATTATATTTATCTCCAGGTCTGGCGTTCCAATTGGTGCGGATAGCTTCTTGTAATCGAAACCGTTCATGAAGGTGCTTGCTGGCACTTCGTAAGCCTCAGCTAAGGCCATTATCATGATAGATGTGAAGACCTGTGTGGTCAGGGCTACGAAATTATCTCTACTGATAACGCCGGCAGCCGGGGCTTCACTCCTGAGCCTTGAGCTGGAACTGTGCCGGATCATAACCTGGAATCTCAATCTTAACCAATCCCACTTCCTGCCATACCATTTTTCCGCGCTGCACGGTAACGGCGTCACTCTTTAGCAAGGTAAGCCATTCCTGTGCAGCCAGACCATTCAAAGGGATTACAAGGCAAACAGCCAGTAAACCAAAAATGGCTGTCTTAATTTTTGCCTGCGATTTCATCATATACCCCTCCATAATTATTTAATTGCATTTTTGATAAAATTTGTAATCTATTTAATTTTTCGTGTCAAGATACTATTTGCGAATCTGCTCCGCAAAACAGGCATAACGCGTATTGATTCGCGAGTTGTATCTTGACAGCATTAAATTTTCGTTTATTCTGAAACTTTGCGGAAACGCGGGCGGTTATTTAAGATAAAAAGTTCTCTGAATCGATAGATCTGTAGGCCCTGCCTCCTGGCGGGAGATATATATGGTCTGTCCACGAGGACACTTTTTCGCCCAGGAAGCAAGAGCAGCCAACTTTCCATGGTTATTGGCAGGACAATCGAAAGAAAAAAGGAAAGAAGTATAAGTTTGAATACGATGAGGAGCGTCATGCTGATTGAAAAAACAAAACTGGCAATAATTTTAACTCTGGTCGTGGCTCTGGCCGTCGTCGGCCAATCTGCGGGCTATGCTCGGGTGGAAAGAGAGAGCCCGGTCCGGGGTGTCGTGGAAATATCTCCCGGGGCCGAACTGCCGGTGCCGGCGGGTAGGGCCGTTTCAGAATTTATGATGCCGGGCCACTGGTCCAGGCCGTTTTTTCCGTTCTTCCTGCCGCTTTCATGGCAACAGTTTTTGGAAAGGCTGAGCCGGGAGCAATCCGCCGGCAATGCTTTGGAAGTAACTCCTCTGGCGGCCAGAAACCAGCAGGAAATTCAAGCAGAAACAAAAGAATTGAAAAAAGAAGATTTTCCTGCCGAAAAGCTGGCCGGGATACCGGCGGAAAAGCAGGAAGCAACCGGCCAGGAGCAGTCTTCAGCCGAAAAAAAGAAAAGGCTCATAGACTGGCTTGATCCCTGGAAGAAGACGCTGGAATTGAGCTACGTGGTCACCGGCGGGAACACGCTTTCATCGTCATTCAGTTTCGGGACTAACCTCACGCGTTCACCGAACGAAAAAGATACTTATACCATGAGGACATTTCTTTTGCGGAGCCATTCGACAACCATAACCCGGCGGGCGGTCGGCACGGAAGAGAATTATACCGTGGAGGAAGAGAGGACGCAGCGCCTTTCAGCCGAAAATTACCTGCTCTCCGGGCAGTATGACCACCGGCTCAGCGGTCGCCTGACGACCAACCTGGCTTTCGTCTGGGACCGGAACAAGTTTTCTGGGGTGCTGAGCCGGGCCCTGTGGACGGCGGGCGCCGGGCTGGTGATGGCCGATTCGGCCAGAACCAGGATGCGCACCCAGGCCGGGTTGAGCTTTACCATCAGGAAATACAGCCAGCAGCCGGTTAAAACTTTTCTCGGATTCAGGTACACGCTGAGCTGGGAACAGAAGCTATTTGACAATGCCTCGTTTGCCACGGCCTTCATCTTTGACGACAACCTGACACGCCTCAGCGACTGGCGGTACGAATGGAATTTCAATGTGGCGGCACCTCTCAACAAGAAGCTGTCGCTGAAGACCGGGGTAAGAATCCTGAGGAACAATAAGCCCCCCGACCTGAACGTCCCGCTGTTCACACCGGGAGGGGAGCAGACGGGCGCCACCGTTCTTATTCCCCGGGGCAAGGTGGATACCTTCTTTACCACCTCCCTCGTCCTCAATTTTTAATATTTGAGGTAGAGGGGGAGAGAAATATAACGGCCATCCGGATAGGAAGAACCGGATCCGGGGAAGGCATTATCGGAGCGGGGTTTCCGGCTGGATTTCAGAGTAATTGCTTGACTTCCAATCGCAGCCCGGGGCGGTATTCAATTTGGCCTGTTCTTGGAAAGAGCTCAAGGCGACCGGGGGCGAAACGCTCCCGGCTGTAAATGAAATTAATGGCCGGGCCTGGTGTAAAAATTTAGATGACCGGGAAAGCTGGATACCGGCGGAAAACATAAAAAAATTATAGAATGCGGCCGAAAACAGTTGATAATCTGAGAAAGGCCGGGCCCGAGATTGTTTCGCCCGATTTTCTGGTTTTTGGTAACATTTAAGGAGTAAAGAGAGTTTATTCAGGTGGATTGACAAAGGAGAGGAGTGGAAAATGAGGAGCGGAAAGTTAAACCAAATAGCCGGAATTATGATTTTCCTGTTTATCGTTGCCGGGCTGCTGGTGGCAGTGGGGGAGCTTCGAGCCCAGAGGGTTGAAGTGGTTGAAGGAGTCCGCCTGGTGCACAACAAAGGAAAGGGCCCCTCCGGGAAGCAGCCGGCCATAAAGCTCGAGCCGGTGCGCAAACTCGGCGATATAGACTCAACTGACCCCAACACCGCCTTTTATATGCCGGGTGCCGTGGTTCTGGATTCAGCCGGCAATATCTACGTCCTCGATACAGGGAATAACCGCATCCAGAAATTCACCCCTGAGGGCAAGTACCTGGCCACCATCGGCCGCTTCGGACAGGGGCCGGGCGAGTTCAACTACCCATCCTGGCTCGACCTCGATGGCGCTGGCAACCTCTACGTGACCGACCCCTTCAACGAGCGCCTCCAGGTTCTCAGGCCTGACGGCTCTGACCTGAAGACCATAAAATTCAGCGATGGTCGCATCGGGAACGTTTTCGTCAGGACTGACGGCAAGCTGGTTATGGGCCAGTCCTCCATCTCTGTCCGCTTCATGGCCCCGGATGAAAAGAAGCCGACCGGTCTGCCGAAACTGGTCAGGGTGCTGGATGCCGAAGGCAAGCTCCTCAGTGAGTTTGGCGAGATGCTCGACATGAAGGAAGAGCTTTTGACCAGCACCATAAATCAGTTCGTGCTGACGGTGGATGAAAAAGACAACATCTACCTGGCTTTTCCCTACCAGAATCGCATCGAAAAATATTCGCCCGGGGGAAAGCTGCTCTGGCGGGCTGACCGCGAGCTCCCATACAGCCTGGAGGTGATTGACCGGGGCAGCATCGAGCGGCGGGAAGGCGGAGTCAGCATCCGCTATCCCAGGATAAACCGCTCGTCCGAAGCCATCGCCGTTGACGGCCAGGGCCGGGTCTGGGTGGTATCACTAAGGCGCCAGTTAAAGAAGGAAGAACAGGTTGGAATCGGGGTGACCATAAGCCAGTCGCCGGGCGGCAGGCAGATCGGGTTTAAGCCGCACGGAGACACCGAGCTCAGGGAGACCGACGCCTACAGGCTGGAGGTGTTTGACCCGGAGGGCGTGCTCCTGGCCGAGATTCCGCTCCGGCAATTTGCGGACGGGATCTTCATCTACGGCGACAGGCTCTTCCTGGTGGACCGGCTGCGCGCTGCCTCCGTCCAGGAATTCCGGATCAAAGACTGATAAAGCAAAACTATGCTCTTTTTCCCGATGGTTTTTTTCGCCCGGACGAAAGAATATATTCCAGGTCAGGTAAGGAAGATAATTCACCCTGGTTATTGCTTTACTGGCCAGGATAATTGCCGGCTGCGGCAGATTGGGTCCAGGGCGGGGGGGGCAGCATTATAAGGCCGGGGTAATCACAGACATCAAAATGGACGAGGGAATCAGTTTATAAAAAAGAGCTTAAAGGCGGGCAGCTTCAACGCCATAAAATATCGCTTGTGCTTGAAGAAGCTGAAAATATTTATTGTGGCTTCCTGTTTTTTTGTGTAAGAATATCTGCCATGGAGCCTTAGCCCTCTGATTGGTTTTTGCGTGGCGGGCTAAGACCATTCGGGAAGGAGGCGTAATGAAATCCAGCTTTAAAAAAACTGTCTTTGCTTCCGTGTCTTTTTCGGGAGTATTGTCTCTGTTATTCTCAGCCATAATCTGCCTGCAGTCTGAGTTGCGGGCCAGGCCATCCTCTCTGGCCGAAGCCTCATCCCGGGTCAGCCCGGTTCAGAAGTACCGGGGTTTTGAGGTTAAGACCGGAATTGTTAATGATGAAATTCAGTACAGCCAGGTTAAGGAAAATTCGGTCGAGTTTACCATCGGCGGAAGGTGCGAACTGGATAATATCAGGTTAAAAATCAGCGGGAAGGAATACGGCTACCGGAAAGTGGAAAGGGTGATTGAAGACGGCCGCATTGAGAAAAACGACCTCTTTGCCTACATATGCTACGACCCCGAGGCCCTGAACGGCAACCGGGTTAACCCGGACGAGGTACAGTTCAGGTTTTATCGCGGGAAGGTTTCTCCGCTCATCAACCCCGATTATCCGCTCTATGCCACCCTGAAGCTCAGCGCCGAACGGCAGGGAATTAAGGTTCCGCACCGGACATTTGTGGTGCTGAACGGTTTTGGCGGTGCCTCCCACGAATTTTTTTGTTACCCTGAGGGAGCAGAGGAAGCTGCGGCGGAAGCGATGGCCGCCACTGACAGCTGCCTCATTCCTTTTGAGGAAGTCCTGGAAATTCATTTCAGGAATAAGAACCCGGTTGCCCTGAAGGACCTGGGCGACAAGTACGCCCGGCGGTTTGATTATGAAAGGGCCGAAAAAGCCTACCTCAAAGCCCTGAGTTTACCCGGCGAAACTGACCATCAACGCCTGGTAGAACTGTACCTTTCGAACGGGCAGGGGGTCAGGGCCCGCAGGTATCTTCAGGACCTTATCAATCGCAGTCCGCTGGATTTTACCCTGCGCCTGTTGCTGGCCCGGGTCTATCTTTATGAAAAAGAATATGATAAGGCCATTGAGGAAGCCGGGATCAGCCTGAAACTGGAAGCCGGGCGGGGTCGGTACGAAAGCTATGCTATCTCAGGCCGGGCCAGGCTCGGACAGCAGGATTTAACCGGGGCGATAGAGGCCCTGGACCAGGCGGCCGTTCTGGCTGAAAAGGAATGTCAGGAAAGCGGTGAGCTACGGGATAGATTTTTCAGACAGGAACAGCAGGCCTACGACTGCAGACTGGCCAGGCTGCCCTACTGCCCTACGAGCAGTCAATAGTCTATGCCCTGCTGGCTCTGGGGGATTATGAGAGGGCTGAAAAAGCGGCTGAGGCCCTGGTAAAAGTTGCGGGTAGCGACCCTTATAACCCGGGCTGGCTGGCTGGCCTTTGCCTGCGCTGCTCAGGGCAAGTTAGACAAAGCTCTTAGGCAAGCTGAAAGGTGCCTGGCCCTTTTCAGTCGAAAGGGAATCGGGGCTGCGGTGGACAGGGATGAAATCTATCCCCGGGTGGTCTCAGTGCAAAAAGGAGCCCCGGCGGACAGGGCCGGCCTGAAGAAGGGCGACCGGATAGTGGCCGTCAACGGCCAGGACCTGAGATTCTTCCGCGAAAAGGAAGAGCCAGACCAGGCCCTGGCCAGGCTCATGCGGAAAGAAGATAGGGTAAAGCTGCTCGTGCAACGGGCGGGTTCAGCCGAGCTCGAGACCGTTGAAATCGGCGCCGAAGAATTTCTGAGCGAACAGGCCGCGCCGGTGGTAAAGCTCAAAGAACTCATCGATAAATCAAAATATAAAGTGGACCAGGTCGTCCTCCGGAAACTCCTGGATGAATTCTCTGGCCTGTAAATCAGGGGAGACATTCTCGAGTCCCGCTTATCTTGACATTCGAGCTGTAAAGATATGAAAATAAAAGCGGAGGGGCAGAGATATGAAAAAGGGCTTTTATACAGCGTGTTTTTGGGTTGTGACCATATCTGGATTAGTCCTCCTGGGTCAAGCTTTCCTGACACCAGCGGTTCAGGCCGGGCAACAGGAACAACAGTTGCCGAAAGAGCTCCAGGTCAAGCCGAAGCACGAGGTCTCCGTGGCCGTCAAGCTGGTCCAGGTCTACGTTACCGATAAGAGCGGCCGGCCGGCAGGCGACCTGACGGCCGATGATTTTGAAATCTACGACAACAACAAGCCAGTTCCGGTGCTGCATTTTGAGAAGCATTTTGCCGAGGAGTTAGCGGCGGCCGGTTCTCAGAGGCCCAGGCCGGCTCTCAACCGCAAGTTTTTCCTGTTTTTTGACCTGGCCTTCACCGATGCCCGGGGCCTGATGCGGGCCAGGAACGCTGCCCTGAAATTTATGGAGAAATCTCTTTTACCCACCGACGAAATATCGCTGGTGACTTACACCGCCCTGCGCGGCCTGACCCTTCATGAGTACATGACCAGGGACCATGCCCGGGTCCGCAACATCATCGAAAATTTCGGTCTGAAGAGCGTTACCGGGCGGGCCGAGAACCTGTCAAATTTCTTCTATTCGGACATGCTGATGAGCCTGCAGAGTGACGAAGTCCAGACCACGCCCGAGGACAGCTTCTTTACCGACCAGGCCAGACTGCAGACAGGTCAGATGCTGGATACAGTCCGGAGACAGGGTTACGCGGACCAGGCCCGCTTCTACCTGGAAGCCATGAATCAACTGGCCAAGGTTCTGAGGACAGTGCCAGGCTATAAGAATATCATCCTGTTTTCAGCCGGCCTGGCCAAGCAACTTCTGTTCGGCCGGACCGGGGGAGCGGTACTCGGCGAATGGAGCACTCCGGAGCAGCTGGCCGCCCAGATGGCCGAGTATGATGCAGCCCAGGCTGACTCGGGCCTGCGCAGCGATTTCAGCCGGCTGCTCAAGGAATTGAAGAATTCCAACTGCGCGGTTTTCACGGTTGACATCTCGAGGGTGCACAAGGAGTTGGACGTGGAGGGGTCGGGCGGAGTCATGCCTGGCGTCCGGGAGCTCGACGGGGCCGATTCGCTCAAACAGCTGGCCTCGGGGACAGGCGGAAGGTTTTACGCCAACACCGTCAACCCGGAAAATGCCATGGAAGAGATAGTAAACACCACCAGGAATTTCTACATACTCGGCTTCAAGCTGGATGAGAGCTGGGACGGGAAATATCACAAGGTCAAGGTTAAAGTTAAGAAAAAAGGCTACAACGTCTATTCCCAGGCCGGTTATTTCAACCCCAAGCCCTTCAAAGAATACAACAATTTCGAGAGGTTGCTGCACCTGATCGAGGTGGCCCTGACCGAGGAGCCCTGGCCCTACGTGCCGGTGGAAATCCCGGTGGCCAGCCTCCCCCTGGTCGAGAAGAGCTGGCAGATGGCCCTGACCTTTGCCCGGGCTTCAGGGGATGATCTGGCGGAAGTTTTTGGGCCGAAGACCGAAGCCTACCTGCTGATTTTCAACGAAAAAGGAGAGCTGGCCCTTATCAAGAAGTTCAGGGCGGTGGTGACTGAAAAAGATAAAAAAGAGAACGATTCCTTTCTGCCTTCGTTCTTGTTGCCGGTTAAACCCGGGAAATACGAGTGCGCCCTGGTGATGCGCAACCTGGATACAGGAAGAGCAGCCAGGGGTAGGGCTGTGGTGGAAGTGCCGGCGCAACTTCCGGTGATGCCCTACATTGACCCGCCGCTGCTGCTGAAGCTTGACGACCGGGCCAGGGAAATTAACGCCGGGGGAGAGCCGACGCTGGCTTCAATCTACGGCTATAACCCGGGCACTTATTCGGCGGTGGCCGGTGCGGTGCCGGCTGAGACACGGAAACTTTATGCGGCCTTAAGGGTGGCCTGTCCGGCTGGCTGGGAAGAAGGGCTGAAGGTAAGTGCCGGGCTGGCCGTAGAGGGTGACGAGTCCGGCCGCAGCCTGCCGGTGGTGGTGCTGGAAAAAAAGCGAGAGGGCCAGATGCTGAAGCTTCTGCTGGAGCTGGAAACAGGGGAGATGCCTGGCGGCGGCTACGTGGTGACCTTTTCGGTCAGCGGCCCTAACTTTGCCGAGCCGCTGAGCGCCACCTCCCGCTTCTTCCTCCGATAAAAAGAGGGGACACCTGCAGGTGTCCCCAGAAGAGCCTTTTTCTTATTTTCTGGTGAGCTCGGCTATCTCTTCTTCGGACGGCTTATTCGGTATAACCGCCACTGTTTTACCTTGGTATTCAAACACTTCACGGTCGTCGTTGTTGATTTCGGCTATGACCTCTGCCTTTACACCGTGAGCCCTGATAACCGCCAGGACTTCGTCTACGTCTTTCGGTTCAACCTGCACAGCCATCCTTCCCTGCGTTTCGCAGATCATTATTTCTTCCGGGGTCAGGTTCGGGACCTTGAGCGGGACGCGGTCAAGATTGACGCGGGCACCGAAGCCCCCGTACCTGGCTGATTCGCAGACCGCTGCACCAATTCCGGCAGCCCCCAGGTCGGAGCAAGCCTTTATCTTGTTGGTGCGGAAGGCGGCCAGCGTTGCTTCCATAACCCTCCTTTCTTCCTCAAAAAGGGCTACGGCCGGTCGCATTTCCTTGACCAGCCCGGCCCGGTATAGAGTGTCATTGCCGTCGTTTCCGGTTTCGCCAATGATGATGAGCTGGTCCCCGGCAGACTTGGCCGGCTTGGTCAGCGGCTTGCTGGAAACCATCTTGCCGATAACCGAGACCACCACCGCCGGCACGATGTCTGAGAAGGAAGTTGAAAAGCCGCCACCGATGATGAACACGTCCATGGCCCGGCACATATCCTGGAGGCCCTTGACCATTAAGTTCAACCTCTCTCCGCTGGTCATCTCCAGGCAATTTCCGCAGGTGCACTTGCCAGCAAAACCGCAGGGGCCGACTATGACCTTTTCGTGGAGAGGGCGGGTGCCGATAAAATCCAGCAGGAAAATCGGTCTGGCCCCCATGGCCACCACGTCGCGCATCGCTCCACCGGCCCCGGTGGCGGCGGCGTCATAGGGGCGTGGTACGCAGGGGGAGCAGTGGCTTTCCATCTTGGCCACGAACATGCAGTCCGTGTCAGGAAATTTAGCCACGGCCGCATCGTCTCCAGGCCCCACGATCAGTGCTCCGGGGAAAAGCCGGCCAACTTGCTGGTTGAGAGCTTCGAAGGCCTTAAAGTCTATGGCCTTGTCGATATTATGATGGAGATGGATAAAAAGGGCGTGCATTAAAGCTTTTTCGATGGTATTCATAGCATACTCCTTCCTCACGTTTGAATTGAATTTGATATCAGAATAAAAAATTCGGCGGTAATAAGCAACTTTTTAATAAAGGGGACACCTGCAGGTGTCCCCTTTTTTATTCCCGATTCTAATCCTCGCTCCAACCAGTCGGGAGCAGAAACCCCGGCCCCAGAATATTCGTATAATCGTATAATAATAAAATAGCCGGATGTGATAATATGCTTTCCGGGCCTTAAATAATCTGGTGTATAAAAATGTTCGCAATTGCTACAGGAGAGGAGCCATCGTGATATTTTCTCTAAAAGACTTAAAAATTAAGAATGGAGGTATAATATGCGAAAAATGCTTGTTTTGATGCTGATTTTTGTTTTTCTGGCCCTGGTGCTCGCCAGCTGCAAGCCCGGCGCTAAGGAAGCCCCGCTGATTCCCCGGAAGTTGCTGTTCGGCAACCCGGATAAAGCCTCAGTGCAGATAAGTCCGGACGGCAAGCACCTGAGCTTTCTGGCTCCGGTCAACAACGTCCTCAATGTCTGGGTTGGGCCGGTTGATGAGCCGGATAAGGCCGAGCCGGTGACCAGCGACACCAACCGCGGCATCCGCAGTTATTTCTGGGCTTATACCGGCAAGCACATTATATATATTCAGGATCTGGCCGGTGATGAAAACTGGCAGGTTCATGTGGTTGATATTGCCACTAAAGAAGACCGGAACCTTACTCCCTTCGAAGAAATCCCCGGCCCGGACGGTAAGCCCATAACCCTGCCCGACGGAAAACCTCTGCGGCCCATGGCCCGGGTGGAGGCCGTCAGTTATAAATTCCCGGAAGAGATCCTGGTCGGGCTTAATACCCGCAACCCTCAATTTCATGATGTTTACCGGCTGAACATTCTTACCGGCGACCTGAAACTCATTCAGCAAAACGATGGCTTCATGGGATTTCAGGCCGATGACGACTATAACATCAGGTTTGCCGCCCGGATGACCCCTGACGGAGGAATGGCTCTGTTCAGGCCCGACGGCAGGGGCGGCTGGCAACCCTTTGAAATGATCCCGATGGAAGACACCCTGACCACCAGCCCGGTGGATTTCGATAAAAGCGGCCAGCTGCTTTACATGATAGACAGCCGGGGGCGCAACACGGCGGCCCTTTTTTCTGTGGACTTAAAAACAGGCGAGAAGAAGCTCCTTTTTGAAGACCCGAGAGCCGATGTCAGCAGGATCATGATGCATCCGGTGGAGAAAAAGGTAGAAGCAGTGGCTGTGGAATACCTGCGGACCGAATTGACGGTGCTCGATGAATCGATTAAAGGCGACCTGGACTACCTGAAAACGGTTTGCGAGGGTGATCTCCAGGTTATGGATAGAACACTGGATGATAAATTCTGGGCCGTGGCCTACGTGGTGGATGACGGTCCGGTTCGCTATTATTTCTATGACCGCGAAAAAAAGCAGGCCAGATTTTTATTCACAAACCGCAAGGACCTGGAGAATGTTAAGCTGAGCAAGATGCACCCCTTGGTCATAAAGTCCAGGGATGGTCTGAATCTGGTCAGCTACCTGACGCTGCCAGGCTGGACTGACCCGGACAACGACGGAAGGCCGGATAAGCCCTTGCCCATGGTTCTTTATGTTCATGGGGGACCGTGGGGGAGAGATTCCTGGGGGTTGAATTCCATACACCAGTGGCTGGCTAACCGGGGTTATGCAGTTTTGAGCGTTAATTTTAGGGGTTCGACTGGCTTCGGTAAAGATTTCATCAATGCTGCCAACCTGGAATGGGCCGGGAAGATGCACGACGACCTGATTGATGCTGTTAACTGGGCCGTGGAGAATAAGATTGCTGATAAAGGGAAGGTGGCGATTATGGGTGGGAGTTACGGCGGTTATGCCACCCTGGTCGGCCTGACCTTTACGCCGGACGTCTTTGCCTGCGGGGTGGATATTGTGGGGCCTTCAAATTTGAAAACATTGCTGGAAACTATTCCGCCCTACTGGAAGCCTCAGTTTGAGATGTTTGCCAGCCGGGTGGGTGACCCCAGGACGGAAGAGGGCAGGAAACTGCTGGAAGAGCGCTCGCCGCTGACCTATGTGGACCGGATTAAGAAGCCGTTGCTTATCGGACAGGGTGCCAATGACCCGAGAGTCAAGCAGAGCGAGTCGGACCAGATTGTCAAAGCCATGCAGGAAAAGAACATTCCGGTGACTTATGTGTTGTATTCCGACGAGGGCCACGGCTTTGCCCGGCCGGAGAACCGGCTGTCGTTTTTTGCGGTGAGCGAGTTGTTCCTGGCCAGGCACCTGGGCGGAAGGGCCGAAGAGGTCGGCGACGATTTCAAGGGCTCGACCATTCAGGTGCCACAGGGAATCGAGCAAATTCCAGGCCTGAAAGAAGCCCTGAAATGATAAAAGAGGGGACACCTGCAAAAATCGGGGACACTTAAAGGTGTCCCCACTTTGTTGAAGAGATAAGGAGATCATATGAAAACCATAGGACTGATCGGGGGCATGAGCTGGGAATCTTCGCTTGAGTACTACCGCATAATAAACGAGGAAGTGAAGCAACGCCTGGGCGGTTTCCACTCGGCTAAGTGCCTTATGTATTCAGTTGATTTTGCCGAGATTGAAGTCTTGCAGCACAGGGGGGAGTGGGAGAAGCTGGCCTGGATACTGAGCCAGGCAGCTGTTCGGCTGGAAGCCGGCGGGGCCGATTTCCTGGTGCTATGTACAAATACCATGCATAAGGTAGCCCCGCAGATTGAAGCGGCGGTCAACATTCCCCTGTTGCATATCGCTGACCCGACGGCCGAGAGAATTAAAGCCCGGGGTTTCATGACGGTCGGCTTGCTGGGCACACGCTTTACTATGGAGGAAGATTTTTACCGCGGCCGGCTGGAAAAAAAGCACGGCCTGAAAGCCCTGGTGCCGGACCAGGCTGACCGGGAACTGGTCCATCATGTAATTTACTATGAGCTCTGTGACGGACAGCTGCAGGAAGAATCACGCAGGAAGTTTTCGGCCGTGATTGAAAAGCTGGCGGCGGCCGGGGCTCAAGGGGTCATCCTGGGCTGCACGGAAATCGGCCTGCTGGTCAAGGAAAAGGACAGCGTGCTGCCGATATTTGATACTACTGTCATCCATGCCGAAGCTGCCGTGGAATATGCCCTTAAATAAGAGAACTGGCAATTCTTGCCTGCCGGGTCTTTAGTATTTTTTTTAAGCATCGTTTCCGGGCGTATAGAGCTATTTTCTAAGTCGCTATGGCCAGTAATGTATTGCGGGCTTCAGGGCCGGGTTTCCGGGGCTGATTTTTCGGGGCCAAGAGAGGTTATCGAACCGGCTGAGAATCTTTCTGCCGGGATTAAGGGCGGGATTAAGGGGACACCTATAAGTGTCCCCGGCTGGACATCAAAAATAACAGGGGAGCTTTTTGGCCAAAAATACCCAAAAAGGGGACAGTTGCAGGTGTCCCCTCTTGTTTTATTGGCCGTAGCGCGATAGCAGGCCTATGCCGCCCAGTATCAGGACCACCACGAAGAAGTAAAAGGCCCCCACGATCAGCAGCCAGATAAGTGTGGCCTTGGCCCAGTTGGCCTTGCTCAGCTTGGTATTGCCGCTGAAAGCCCAGATGAGCAGCATGATGATGTTGACCAGCGGGATGGAAGCAATGAGCAGGGTTACCAGCCATTCTCCCACGCTGACCACGGCCTCCAGACCGGGGACTCTTGGAGTGGAGACGGTTTGAGCTTGTTGTTCCATTCTCTTTGCCCTCCTTCTTTGTTGATTTTTCTGGCCGATCTGTTCTTGTTCTGACTCCAACATTTCGGATGCCAGATGGCCAGCTTCATCTTATTGATTTCATACTAACGCTGTTCTTGCCTTCGATTTTATTGAAGATGGTGTTAATTGGCAAGCAAAAAATCAGGTCCTGGATTGAAGCGGTCTGGCGGATTGAAATGGGCGGATTGAAATGTGCGGGTTATTTATCTAAAATCCAGGATATCATCTTACTTGCGAGGTCGACCGGGTCCTCGCCAGCCGGGGTCGAACATGGACGTATATTTTTATGAAGTCTTTGAGGAAGAAGCCAGGCTGATTAAAAGCCTGGTAGGGGACAGGCTGGAATTCGGGCTTACTGACAGGACGATTCAGGAAAGCGGACACAAGGAGCCGCCGGCCAGGTTGATCAGCATCCGCACCCAGTCGGTAATTCCTGTCGAATGGCAGGACCGGCTGGATGGCGTGTTGAGCCGGACCACTGGCTTCGACAACCTTAAGGCCTTCAGGCGCGTCATCAGCTCCCCGGTAGCCCTGGGTTACCTTGAAGAATACGCTACCAGGGCAGTGGCGGAGCAGGCCATCCTGATGACGCTGGCACTCCTTAGAAAATTGCCGCGGCAGATGGAGCAGTTCCAGCGCTTTGACCGCGACGGCCTGACCGGGACGGAGTGCCAGGGAAAGCACTTGCTGGTGGTGGGCGTTGGCCGCATCGGCGGGGAGATTGTGAGAATCGGCCAGGGCCTGGGCCTGCAGGTCAGGGGAGTGGATATTGTCCGGCGACATGACTTTGTCGAATACGTAGAACGCGATACCGGCCTGGCCTGGGCAGAGGTTGTCATCTGTGCCATGAACCTGACTGATGAGAATTACCACTATTTTAGCTACGACCTGCTGAAAAAGTCCCGGCCCGGCCTCATTTTCATCAACATTGCCCGGGGCGAGCATGCTCCTCTGTCCGACATGATACGGCTGGTAAAGGAAGGTCACCTGGGTGGCCTGGGCCTGGACGTTTTTGAGGACGAGCCCGAGGTGGGCACAGCCCTGCGCACCGGGCAGGTCGGAGAGTCGGAAAAAGCGGCCATGGTGGCCGAGCTCAGCCAGTATCCGAACGTAATTTTAACCCCGCACAATGCCTTCAACACGGCCGAGGCTCTGGAGCGCAAGGCGCGGTTTAGCGTGGAGGAGATTTTTTATTTTTTGCGGGAGCGAAAATTTCATAACCAGGTCTGAAAAAGGCGTGGCGCAAAAAAGGGGGACACATTATCGTGTCCCGCGATTTATTCCCAACGACAGGCAAATGCAAATAGATAGTTGGTGAGGGGCAGGGAGAAAGGGGACACCTTAAGGTGTCCCCACTCTTGAGATTAAAAATAACAGGCTAACCTTATAGCGAAAACCAGCCAAAAAGGGGACAGTTGCAGGTGTCCCCTGTTTAGAGGCGGCTGATGATGGTGCGGTTCTGCGGGTTCAGGATGTTTTTGCCTTCCGGGGTGAACATGTACTCCAGCCGGCTCTGGTAAAACTCGATGATACGTGGCCTGACCATCTTCAGGGTTGAATTCAGGAACCTGTTCTGCTCGGTGAACCCTTCGCCCAGGACGGCCATGGCTGCCGGCAGCCAGCGCTCGGGGAATTGCCCGGCTCTTGGTCCGCCCGGTCGGAACCGGTTAACTTCCGCTTCCAGCAGCCTGAGGGCCGCTTCCTGTCCTTCCGGAGTCCTGTGGTCCAGCTTCTTTTCCTTCAGCCAGCGCAGCAGGTTCTCCTTGTTGGGAACCAGCAGGGCCACGGTGTATGGCGACTGGTTATTGTACAGCATGACCTGCTCGATGTAAGGCGAAGCTTCGGTTATGGCTTCCTCGATTTCTTCCGGGCTGTATTTTTCGCCGTCGTTGGCAATCAGCAGGCTCTTAAAACGTCCCAGCACATAGAGATAGCCATCGGCGTCAAGGTAACCCAGGTCGCCGGTATAGAGCCAGCCGTCGCGGATGGTTTCCTTAGTGGCCTTTTCGTTTTTCCAGTAACCGGCCATGACGTTCTCGCCACGAATGACTATTTCGCCCCTGGCCCCGACCGGCAGGTCGTTGCCCTGCTCGTCGCGGATCCTGACCTCAATGGCTTTAGCCGGCTTGCCCGAGCTGCCGAGCTTATGTTCCTTTTTATTATTGGCCGAGATGACCGGCGAGGCTTCGGTCAATCCGTAGCCCTGGAACATCGGCAGGCCGATAGCGTAAAAGAATCTCTGCAGCTCTATATCAAGCAAAGCCCCGCCGCCGACAAACATTTCCAGCCGGCCGCCGAAATTTTTCCTGATCTTGCTGAAGATCAGTTTATCGACCAGGAGGTACATCGGCTTCTTGAATTTTCTCTGGCCCTGGCCGCGGTTCCAGCCTTCGCCGTTGTACTCGTAGGCGGCCTTCAAACCTTTCTGGAAAAGGGCTTCTATTTTCGGGCCCTTTTCCCTGATGGCGCTTTCTATGCTGCGCCTGAAACTTTTGGCCAGCGAGGGCACGCTCAACAGGACGGTTGGCCTGATTTCCTTGATATTTTTCGGTATGTTCTTGATGGTCTCCAGAGCGTTCCGGCCGGTTTCGATGCAGGCGATGGAAGCTCCGTTCTTCATCATGCTGTAAAGCCCGCAGGTGTGGGCGAAGGAATGGTCCCAGGGCAGTATCAGCAGGTTGACGTAGTATTCAGGACATTCCACCAAAGACAGCGAGTGCTCAACATTGGCCGTGTAATTGCGGTGGGTCAGCATGATGCCCTTGGGGTCGGCCGTGGTTCCGGAGGTGTAGCAGATGTTGGCCAGGTCCGATTCTCTGACCGAGCGCCAGGTTGCTTCAAATTCCGGGTTATGCCTGGTCAGATAAATTTTACCCTCGCGGCTGACTTCAGCAGCCAGTAATTCGTCGGCTTCCAGGCTGTCGACCGGGTCCAGGACGACTATCCTTTCCAGCTCGGGCAGGTCGTTCTTAACTGCCCGGATCTTGTGAAGCTGTCCGCGGGAGATAATGGCCATCCGGCTTCCGGAATGAGCCAGGCGGAATTTGAGTTCATTCGCTTCGTCGATCTTAACCGAGATGGGAACGTTGATGGCTCCGGTATAAAGGATGCCGAGCTCGCTCATCAACCAGTCGGCCCGCCCCTCGGACAGGAGCGTTACCCGGTCGCCCTTTTTCAGACCAAGGCTCATCAGCCCGGCCGCAAACTCGTGGACCCGGGTGCGCATTTCCTTGTAGGTTATTCCCTGGTATTTCCCGTCCTTTTTCTCCCACATCAGGACGTTGTCCGGGAATTTCTGGACGCTGTCTTCAAATAGCTGACACAAAGTTCTTTCGGCCATTTTCACTCCTTCCATAAAAGGGGGGACTCGTTCTCGTGTCCCGTTGATTGATATTAAATGATATTTATTTAATCGCCCGTTTGTAAAGAAAAAAATTGGGCAGGCTGCATATTTCCTGATTTTTGAGAAGCCTTTTTTTATAAACCTTATTCTCAGTGCTACCGGCCATTTACCGAATGACGGGTTACTGCAAGCGCTGGCCACAGGTCCTCTCCCGGGTCCCGCCTCTTATTCTGGCTGGCAAAAACTTATTCAAGCCCGGAGAAAGCGACGGTTTTTATCCGGGGATTAAAGATAAAGGCAAAGCCATGGCCTGGCCGGTTTGGCCGGGTTTTGCCGTCTTTCAAAAGCCGAAGCGCTTGTTATACCTATCAGTTCATTTAATCCAATTCGTATCTGCCAGAGCTCGGGCTCAAGCAACAAGTTTCAGATTTTGTCAACTGGCTATTCTGGCAGGTAAGGCCAGCAGGCCAGCCTGCTGTTTTACCTAAAAGAAACAGGTGATGGCTACATGAAAAACGTAATTGTACATTCTCAGGCTGTAAACGATATCCTGGGTGATGGGTATTCCTATCATCTGAAAATAAGCTGCCGGAATAACCGTCTCATAATCGTTGGTTTTCAGTCCGAAGGAAAAGCGCTGGTCTATGGCTAACTTGCCCCGGCCCAGCTTGATATCCAGGCCGCCGCCTATCACGTAGCTTAAATCGATTGCGTTGAGCTGGCCGGTTATATCCTCCGTGCGGAAAAAGGGGATATTGTAGCCAGAAATGCTGATGTTGACATTGTTTTCGAGCTGCCCCCGCAGTTTCAGGCCGGCAGAAATCCCGGTCAGAAAAGTCGGGACGACAGGCCACTTTACCGGCCAGTAAACTTTCAGCAGCAGCGGGATTTCCAGGTATTCCAGCAACCTGTTGTCAATCACGTTAACCCCGAAGCCGGGGATGGATACGGGCAGCTGGACCTGGACGTCGTATTTTCCGCCCTTCTGAAAATAAAGCAACTCCGGCTGGAAGTATAGCCAATGCGTCATCTTTACATTGCCAACAAGGCCCAGAGCCACGCCGTTGGTAGCAATTTTGGTAACTTCAACGTTGGCCGCTGTTTCTCTGGCCCGGAGCTGGTTGTGGGTGTAACCGATCTTGAAACCGATGGTCCCCGGAGCCAGGGCCAGCAGGCTGGTGGACAAAAAAGAAAAAATGGCCAGGATTAAAACGGCAAAAATGGCAAGCGGCTTCCTGTTCATTCCTACCTCCCTTCGTTGTCCATTATAGTTTGAAATTGAATTATCTGTAAACGTGAATTATGTATATCGCCCCAGACCGGCAACAAAGAGCTATTGATTTTAAGTTGGCGGGCGGGCCGGCTATTATGTTTGGCTTTTTTTGTAAAGAATTTAATCAGCGCCATTTGTTCTGGACGGCCGATTTTATCAGGCGGAGTGGCCGACGGTTGTGGCCAACAGGACTTTCTGCTCGGGGCGCAGCTTGAAATTGCCCGGAGTATTTTCGCGGTGGCGGTTGTGAAACCAGGCGGCCAGTCCGAACCAATTTTCATCATCATTACCGTACAGGTCTTTAACTTTTCTTTATCTTTAACTGGGGAAGGCAGACAGGCAAATTTAACGAGGGGGCAAATGATTTCTTTGCCGATTTCAATCGGATCAGGGTAATGACGGGGACACCTTAAGGTGTCCCCAATTCGGAAGCTGTGCTAACAGGCGGGGTTCTATTCATATTTGGCCGAAAAAGGGGACACTTTACGGTGTCCCCTGTTTATTTGGCAATTGTTTTGAGGAGGGTGCCGGCGGGCACCTTATCGGCGAGCTCGATGGCATTCATGACGGCCAGCTCTTTCTGGCCAGCATCGTCATGCCCGTATCCCCTGAGAATGTTGGCCAGGGTGTCGGTCCTGGCCACCTTGATTATTTTAATTTTTTCCGGGGTGACGTTGATCCGGGCCTGGTCGGTCAGGGGCTTGAAACCGCCGAGCGTGCCGGAAAAAATCCGGGCATAGTTGTTAAAGAGGCTGCTTTCGGTGTAGCCCAGGAACATCAAAACCCGGTCTTCCTTCTTGATGAAATGAGCCAGCCCGGCCAGGTTGCCTTCTTCGGTCTGAAGCGTGAACTGCAGCCGCCTGGTCAGAAAGCCGTTGATGGTCTGGCTGTCGGAGCTGACCACGTTGACCTTGTTCTTGCTGACGAAAGTTTCAGCAGCTTCATCCGGGCTCTGGCCCGGGGCCAAGGTCAAAAGCATGGCTGCATCTTCCTTCGGGGAGATCATCTGCACCCGGGAAGCGGTGTTATTGACCTTCCAGCTGGCCGGAACCGGGAATTGAAAGACCATCTGCGGATGGTAGAAAACGCTGTCCCTGACATACCCCTGCCTGGGGTCTTCGCCGAAAACCAGTCCATCTAGCCGGGCCAGGTATTCATTGCGGTTCACGGCCAGCCTGGCCCCGGGATTGGCCTGCTGCCATTCGGCGGCGGCTTTCTTGATGGCTTCTATCCTGTCGGGCGGGTCGGGATGGGTGGACAGCCAGGTCGGCAGGCCGTCCCTTCCCGACTGGGGATTTAGTTTCTGCAGGGTAATGAACATGTTGGACATCCGGCTGGCATCATAGCCGGCTTTAGAAGCGTAGAGCACCCCGAGGTTATCGGCCTGCCTTTCGTGCTCCCGGCTAAAACTGAGGAAAAGCACAGTTAACCCGGCCTGGGCCAGTCCGGCGAATTGGCGGAAGGTCTTGCTCAGAGCGGCTCCAAGAACCAGGCCAGCCTGGGCCACCTGTGCCTGGCTGTACATCCTGGCGCTGTGGCGGGCGGTGATGTGTCCGATTTCGTGGCCGATGACCCCGGCCAGCTCGGCCTCGTCGTTAAGGTAGGCCAGGATGCCCCGGGTCAGATAGACATACCCTCCCGGGACGGCGAAGGCGTTGACCACCGGGCTGTCCAGGACCTGGAAGTGAAATTCAAGATCGGGCAGATGACTGACCGCAGCTATTTTTTTGCCAACAGTGGCTATGTATTGATTGAGGGAGCTGTCAGGATAAACCCCGTAAGTGCTGGTGACCTCGGCATCGGTCTGCTGGCCCAGGGCTATTTCGTCCGAGCGGCTGAGCAGCATCAATTCTCTTTTCTGGGTAACCGGGTTTACGGCGCAGGAAAACCCGGTGATGGTAAGAAAAGCTGCCAGCAGCCAGCAGGAGATTTTAAAAAATTGCGGTCCAGGCAAGAAATCTCTTGCGATAAAATCCTCATGATTGAAAGA
Source organism: uncultured bacterium (assembly GCA_937920515.1). Lineage (GTDB taxonomy): Bacteria > Acidobacteriota > Aminicenantia > Aminicenantales > Saccharicenantaceae > Saccharicenans. Next base: position 4,702 of record CALEUG010000045.1, on the reverse strand, counting down.
AATCTCAGCCGATCGTCTGTTCTGTTCCATGGCCCCTCCATATTGTTGCCCAGGCTAAAATTATTATAATGATATCAACCGCCATGTCCATAGTTCCATGATGGTTTTAGATTAATATTACATACAGATCCGAGTTTTTGCCCGGCGAGGTTAAAAGTCCATTATTGGCGGCTCAAGGGGACACCTGCAGATGTCCCCCGGAAACAGGGGACGCTTAAAGGTGTCCCCTGTTTAATAGGGCGAGGCGGAAGCGGTAGTAGGGAATAAGGAGCAGGATTATTACCAGCAGGGAAAAGAAGTAATACCTGTTTACTCCGACACTTAAACCGTAAGCCAGCCAGATAAGACTCCTCTGAATGTGGATAAAAATCAGGTTAAAAAAGACCATCAGCAGCCACACCAGCTCTTTTTTAAGGTTTATGTGTGCGGCCTTAACCCCCGGGCTAATTTCACCGGTCCGGCTTGAAGCTTCTGCTTCTTTAGAGATTAATCGTCTCCGGTCATCAGACTCCACATCTCCGGTCTGGCCGGCCGGCCGGCCGCTGCTAACGGCACCTGCCTCTTCTGCTCTTCCTTCTCCAGCAGCAGTTCGCTCATTTTGAGAAATCTTTCCGGCTGAGTTTTTGTCCGGCTCAGGGATTGGCCGGGTGCCGGCTCTTTCCGGCTTATTAATCCAGACCGTTCCGGCCAGGTAGAAGACCAGCAGAAAGAAAGTCTGGAACAGGGGATAGAGGAAAAATAAAGATCCCTTTGGTGCCTTAAAAACCGGCTGGCCGGCCAGGGGCAACCAGTAAGGAATTTCTTCCGGGAGCCGGAAGTAGGCCTGAATCATCATGACCCAGCTCAGGCCCAGCAGGATGGCGTTGAAAATAATCAGCAGCCGGATTGATTTTTTCTGCCAGGATAGAAAGTCCACTCTAATAGTTTAACACAGGCCCGGGTGCGGCTTGAAGCCCGTTGTTGACTCCAGGCATCTTAAAGCAAGCGGTGTTGACCCAGAAAAAACAAGTCCGGATTCAGCCTGCCCGGTGAAAATGGCCATTTTCCCTGCCAGAATATCATAAGCCTTGAAAGCGGGGCGAACTGACCTGACAGCATAAAACCTTCTTTATGAGTCTGAATTCGTTATTAAAAAACTGGCTCTTCCGGGTTATTAATGGGTAAGCCCGGATAATTATCATTCTCACAGCTCAGATAAAGCTACCAGTGCTGAGCCCGTCTGGAGTGGAGTTCGGCTGGCCTTTTCGTATCTTGTTGATTTTCTTGCAATTGTCGAGCTGAGTGGTGTCCTGTGTAAGGCTCGGGTCTTACCTGGTGCCTTAAGAAACCCCATTTTTACCCATACAAATGCCGGATGAGCCAAAAAAATTAAAGAGAACATTAGAAGCGGGAAAAGCAGAAGCGGGACCGGCCGGAATTATTCCGGATTGTAAAAATGCTGCTGACAGGATGAGGGTGGGGGAAGACCATTATGTGTTTGTCAGATTCATTTATACATTTATACACCCACCGCGACGGTCTGCCGGATCAGGGTTCGGACCTCAAGCAGGCATTCCTGAAGAAGCTTCAAAAGACGGGCATAAGATTCGGGCAACAAAAAATCGATTGAAATGTAAACCGGATTGAGCAAAAATTTTTGACGAAGATGAATACCATGATTGAAAAAAATCAAAGCCGGACGGCAGGCCTCAGGGCTTACCCTGAGATTTCCATCTTTATCATGCTCCTGGCTCTCATGCTCCTTATTCTTTTTGAGGTGGCCTGTTACTCCGCCTCACCTGAGGACGTTGAACTTGTAGTGATGACTTTTAACGTGCGCTTTGACAACCCGGCCGACGGCCGGCACAACTGGAAATTTCGCCGGGAAGCGGCGGCCCGGCTTGTCCGCTCTTTGCGGGTAGACCTGCTGGGGACACAGGAAGTGCTCAAGAATCAACTTGATGATTTTCTGGAAAGGCTTCCGGAATACGGATACATTGGCGTCGGTCGCCAGGACGGAGGCACGGCCGGCGAGTACAGCGCCATCTTTTACCTTAAGGAGCGGTTCCGGCCGGTCAGGGCGGGAAATTTCTGGCTGAGCCAGACTCCGGAAATTCCCGGCTCCAGAGGCTGGGATGCAGCCTGCGAAAGGATTGTCACCTGGGCCATCTTCCGGGAGAAGCAAAGCGGGCTGGAACTGGCTTTTTTCAACACCCATCTGGACCACGTCGGGCAGAAGGCCAGAAAGGAAAGCGCCCGGTTGCTGCTGGAAAAAATTAAGGAGCTATCTGTGAATCTCCCTGTTATTCTCTGCGGTGATTTCAACGCCCCGTTAGACTCCGAGCCCGTCCGGGTTATTCTGGACAGCGGTTTCCTGGTCGATAGCCGCAGCGCAGCCCTCGCCGTCTCCGGTCCGGCCTGGAGCTTTCACGGCTTCGCCCGCCTCCCGGAGGATCAGAGGCAGCTCATAGATTTTATTTTTGCCGACCGCCGTTTCCTGGTACTTGAATATCGGAGCATCTTCGAAGAGCTTGATGGCACCTATTACTCCGACCACAACCCTGTCCTGGCCAAGCTGAAACTCAAGGTGGGTTGTCCCCAATCCACTCCTTTAATATATGAATAAATATTCATATATTAACGGCTGACAATGAGAAGCGGCCCGGTCGGAGCTCATTTGCCAGACGCTTGAGAAAAATATTATTATCTGCTGATATTGAAAACTACTGGAGAGAAGGCAGCTGGAGCCGCTGCGGCCGTGGCAGGGCGCCGGCTGGCCTGGAATCAGCCGGGACGGGCTTAAAGCAGAATGTCTTTCAGCCGGATGCCCGGGGCGCCGGGCCGGACGGCAAGGCGCATACATTTTTATTTTTGGCCCGGGTCCACCAGCGGGCTGCCCTGACCTGGCCAGGATTGATAGCCCGGGCCAGCGAGCAGGCGGATAAAAAAATTTGAGGTAATTGGAACCGGTATGAAAACCGATAAACCCAGAGCTCCCAGAAACCGAACCCTGATTCTAACGGAAGCCGAAAGGCGCAAGTATCGCTCCAGGCTCCTTCGCCTGGAGAAACCGGTCCGCCTGGACCAGGTGGAAAACCGGACCATCTGCCAGGACCTTATGGATGTTCTGGATTACCTGCCTTCATCCTTGGTCGACCTGGCTTTTATCGACCCGCCCTACAACCTTAACAAGACCTTCAACCTGACCACCTTCCGGGAAATGGAATCCGATAAGTACGAAAGCTGGCTGGAGTCGTGGCTTAAGAAGATGCGGCGGCTGCTGAAGCCCACCGCCTCTGTTTACATCTGCGGCGACTGGAAATCATCCGGGGCCATCTTCAACGTTATCCGCAAATATTTCCGCATCCGGAACCGGATAACCTGGGAAAGGGAAAAGGGACGCGGAGCGCTCCGGAACTGGAAAAATTGTTCGGAGGATATCTGGTTTGCCACCGTCAGCGACGATTATTATTTCAACCTTGAAGCCGTAAAGCTCAAGCGCCGGGTGCTGGCTCCCTACCGCGACTCATCCGGCCGGCCCAGGGACTGGTCGGAAGAAGCCGGGGGTCGCTTCCGGGTGACCCATCCTTCCAACCTCTGGTCTGACCTGACAGTGCCTTTCTGGTCGATGCCGGAAAATACCGACCACCCGACGCAGAAGCCAGAAAAATTGCTGGCCAGAATAATTCTGGCCAGTTCCCGCCCTGGCGACCTGGTGTTCGACCCCTTCCTGGGCTCGGGGACGACTTCCGTGGTGGCCAAAAAACTGGGCCGCCGTTACCTGGGGGTTGAGATAGACGAATACTACTGCTGTCTGGCCGAAAAGAGGCTGGAGCTGGCCGAAGGGGATAAGTCCATTCAGGGTTATGAAGGCGGAGTGTTCTGGGAAAGGAATACCCTAACCGACAGAAAGCTGATGAACCGGAAATAGAATAAAGAGATTACGGTCTGGACAAAAGGCAGCACAAAATTCATTTCAAACCACGGAGAGATTCTCCCGTTCCCTGCGCCCCGGGGCCTGACCTTACCGCCTGAACAGTCATTTGAAGACAGCGAGACAGGAGCTAATCTTAAGAAATTCATGGGCAGGTCTTCTTTATGGCAATTTCTTCCAGGGTTGTTAGATTTTCTTTTTATAAAAATTAACGGACTTGCGACACTTTTGTTCTGAACAGTAAAGAACAAGGGAAAAATTTATTCCTTCAGCTTGATTTAGGGATTGGTTAAAAAAATAGGCTGGCGAGCAAGTACAAGATTTCTTCGTGAAAAGAATGTTATTCATAGCCAGAATATCAAATCCAGAGCTAAAAGGGGTTAGCCTTAGAGTTATTATTATTGCCGATCTCACAAAAGGAAAATGTTTTTAATCTTCCTTCCTTACAGGATATATTATGCTCGTTGACCAATCTGGAGAGGGTTTTCTTAAATAAAACCTGAGATGTCCCGTGGGTTTGTGGATCTGGTTGACAGGGTGAGCCGGAGATTGTTATTGTAAATACAGAGAATTCATGGGGCAGACCCAGGTGAGAAGAGGCGATTTTGATAAATTTTCTTCTTTCTTCATTTCCAGAAAATGATAACCTTATAGGCAGGGGAAGATGAAAACCAGAGCCGGAATAATTTTTCTTTTGGTAATCCTGCTCGTGGCTGCGTTTCTTGGAGTCCGGCTGCTGCACAATCCCGGGAAAAACCGGGCAGAAATCAGTTCAACGCAGCTGGAGCA
>CALEUG010000044.1 GCA_937920515.1 uncultured bacterium | reverse complement strand
CAGGGGAGCCGGTGTTATTGCCGGTGCTGAAGGAGAGGTTTGAGAATTATCTTTCGGATGAGGAGCTTTCTTCTGGTGGTTGGAAGGTAAGCAAGGTTGGAGAAGACGGGCAGGAAAGCGGGGAATTGCTCAATGTTCTGGGGTCAGTCTCTGGGCTAAAGTCGCTTAAGCTCAGCACAGGGGATGGGGCCTATTATGTGGTCAGGAAGAGCGTAGCTCTGCCGGAGAGATATCCATTTGACGTGTGTGATGAGAGTTTTGGCATCAGGGTGAAGAAGCGGGGGAAGGCGGTGATGGAGGAGGAAGCGAGGAGGATACTGGCTTTGACGGAGAGGAGCAGGGGAGGGGGAAGCGGGCTTGAAGAAGCGATTAAGGGCAGATTGGGCCTGCATAAATAATATTACAGGTCGGACCGGGTCCAGTGGCCGTCGACCAGGCGCCACATCCGGCCGTTGGGGTTCCTGGCTCTCAATTCTTCAGGCAGGCGGTCTTCGCTCACGTTGTCATAACAGTGGCGGGCGGCAAAACGCAGGAAAGCCGCCGGGATGCCGACCGAGGTGAAGCCGGGGTGACCGGTAGCCGGGAATGGCCCCCCATGATGCATGGCCGGCGAGACGGCCACACCGGTAGGCATTTTATCGTTTAGCAGCCGGCCGACCTTCAGTCTGAGCACAGGCTCCAGCTTCCGGTAAATCTCTTCGTCCTGCGGGTCTGAATGGCTGGAATAGATGGAGGCGGTAAGGTTACCTTCAAGATTTTCGGCAATTTTGAGCATCTCTTCCACATCTTGAGCTACCACGGCCACGGCCAGCGTGCCAAAAGCTTCTTGCTGGAATGCCCCGGGATCTTTCAGGAATTGTTCTCCAGAAATGGCGAAAAGCGTGGTTTGAAATCTAAAGCCGCAGTCCGGGATTTGATTGCCGCCGGCCAGAAGCAAGGCTCCAGCTGTCTTCAGCTTTTCCACGGCATTTTTCAGGTTTTCCAGAACAACCTGAGAAAGGAGATAACCTGCCAGCGGCTGGTTAAAAATCTGCTGCAGTCTCCACAGAAATCTGCGCCCGGCCTCATCGTTGACCAGCACAATTAGCCCGGGTTTGGTGCAGAACTGGCCGCAGCCCAGCGAGCAGGAGGAAAAAAGTTCCAGGGCCACGGGCCCGGCCTTTTCCTTGAGAATTCCAGGCAGGAAAAATACCGGGTTGACACTGCTCAGCTCTCCATAAAACAGCTTACCGCTCCCCTCGGTAACTTCTTTGAGCTTAAGACCGGCTGCCCGGCTGCCGGTGAAAGCCACGGCAGCTACCGCCTGATGGCTGACCAGCCTGAAGCCGTCATCCAGGCTGAAATGGTAGAGCATCTGAACGGTTGAGGCCGGCAGGCCTGCCCGGTTCAGGGCTTCCAGCAGGGATTCAGCCATCAGCCTGGTGGTCCCGGGGTGAGCGGGATGGGCCTTGCAGATGACCGGATTTCCGGCGGCCACGGCGCTGGCCAGGTCGCTTCCGGCCACGGCGTTAAAAGCCAGGGGAAAATTGTTGGGGCTGAAGATAACCACCGCCCCGCCCAGCGGACCGTATTTTGACCTGATATTCAGCCTGGTATCTATGGTGGCCTGGCACCAGCTCCGCTCTTCAACCGCGGCTGCTGCCTGCCGCAACTGGTTGATCATCCTGGGGAACTCGGTGCTCCGGAGCCGCGATTTAAGGGGGAGGGCCGTTTCCAGGTGGGCCATGGTGGTTATGGCTTCCTGGTTCTTTTCCAGAAGGTCGGCGTATAAATTCAAAAACCGCGCTATTTTTTCCGGTGGAGTGGCAGCCACTTCCAGGCAAACTCGCTGGCTTTCAAGCAATGTCTTTTCCAGGTCGGGCCAGGCAGAAACGGGGTAGATTTCAGGAAGCTTCTGGCCGGTGGCCGGGTTGCAGGCCTGGAAAATTTCTGAGGAGGAAGCCGGTTGCCAGGCCCCGCCTACAAGAACGGGCCTTACTGCCTGGCAGTTTTCATATGAACCATCATTCATATATCCCCCTCTCCTTTCTGTGGCCAGACCGGATGGCCCGGCTGAGCGCCCTCTGGCCTCCTCTATTCTCAGAGACCCTTTTTATGAATAATTTTTTATAAAATCTGCTGTTCGGTCTCTTCCTCAACCGCCCGAATAGATAGGGGAAATGGCCAGCCGGTCGCCATCGCTCAGTTTTTCTCCCGGAGCCACGGCCTGCCCGTTCCTGGTGACAATCTTCGGTCTTTTCGGGTCTAAAGGCAGGGAAGAGACCACGGTCTCCACCGTGCTGCCGGCAGAACATTCAATTGTTTTTTCAGAGAAACCGACCTGGTTGACAAAAGGTCCTATCAGCTTAACGGTTATTTTTATGTTTGGGCCGCTCATTTAGCCATCGCTCCTCTAATTCATTTTACACCATTCAGCCTGTAAGTAACCAAAACGGAGCCGAGAATTAATTGAAGGAAGACTTCTTTTATTAAGATCCAGAAATCTCTCCTTCTCAATTAACGAGAGAATTTATCCTGAGTTTTTCTATCCGGTTCTTAATTGAACTTTAACTGCTCTATCTATTTTTATTTATTCCAGCCTGGTGAACTTTTCCACCTCGTCGGCTTCCTTTTTGAGGTCCAGGGCTTCGGCCGTTTTTCTGGTGGGGATACCGCGTTTATCCCAGCCCCTCTGCTGGTAATAATGGTCGAGCAGCTGGTTGTATTTATCAAGTTCCAGGTATTTGCCGGCTATCGGTCCGTCGGTATCAGCGTTTTTGGGGTCGAACCAGACCATCGGTGGATAATCTTTAGTTCTGTCCCAGAAAGGGAATTCCCGCACCCAGAAGAATTTCATCAGGGCGTAAATGCGGTCGGCTACCTTCCAGAAATCGTCAAGGGTCCAGTTCAGCCCGGTGGTTTTGTTGAAATATTCGGCATAATGCTCCAGGTCCCAGCCCAGTTCAATCCAGGGGAAGCGGCAGGCCACGATGAACTCGAACAGGCCGCCACGGATTCTCTGCAGCTCGATAACCTTGGCCGCCTTTTCGGGTCCGTAGGAATCACGTTTTGTCTGGTTGAGTTCAAAGGTAATTACCCAGCTTTCTTTATGGTGGGCGCCAATAGGACTGGTGCCATAGGCCAGGGCCATGCCCGGGACAAACTTGCAGTTGTAAGCGGAGATTTCCAGTCCCTTGACCTGCATGGCGTAGGCTTCGGAATTGTGGCCGATCTTCCTGGCCATACGCAGGCTGCCGTCGGCCAGCAGATTGCCCAGTTCTCCTTCCCTCCTGGCCGCCAGTCCCAGCAGCTTTTTAGCCATTTCGGCATCACCGAATCGGAAATCGCCCTTAATTGCCCCCTGTTCTATGGCATCAGCATAGAAGCCCAGGGTGCCACCAGCCGAGATGGTATCGAGTCCATAATCGTCGCACAGATAATTCAGTGAGCCGACCTGGTCCAGTTCGAATATATCCAGGTTGCTGCCGAGCATTCCTATGTTTTCATAATCGAGCTCGGACTCCCGGCCCTCTCGGTCCAGGATGGTTATACCGCATCTCATGGTGCAGTTGGGGCAACCGTAAGTGGCCACCCGGGCGTTGTTCAGTCGTTCGCCGTCGATTTTCCAGGCCTCGGGATGATGGGTTTTTCTCATGTTGTGTACCGGCAGGGCAGCCACTTCATTGCACCAGGCAAGAACGCCGGTTGTGCCCTGAATAGACCAGCCGGTTTTCTTGTCAATTTCGCCCACCTTACGCAGGTCTTCCAGGCCGAGTTTTCTCATTCCTTCCGGGTCAGCCACCGGAATCGGTTTTGAACCCTTGATCACTATGGCCTTGAGCTTTTTGCTGCCCATGACTGCGCCAATTCCCGGGCGACCGCCAGCCCGGCCTTCCAGGCTGCGGATCATGGCATAAAGGTTCAGGTTTTCGCCGCCCTGGCCGATGGAGAGCACGCCCGCCCCCTTGCCGTATTTTTTGTAAAGCCAGTCCTGGGTATAGTAAGTTCCCCTGCCCCAGATTTCATCGGCCGGGAGGTAATGCACTTTATCGTCCTCAATGTATAGATAAATCGGCCGGGGCGATTGGCCCTCGATGATGATGATGTCATAACCGGCCTTTCTCCTCTGTTCGGTTACCCGGGTGCCCAGGTTGCCGTCGCCATAGCCACCGGTCAGCGGAGACTTGGCTGCCACCACGGTCTTTCCGGTGTTGGGGGCCGGAATGCCGGC
>CALEUG010000043.1 GCA_937920515.1 uncultured bacterium | reverse complement strand
AATGAAAATTATCCGGGCTTACCCATTAATAACCCGAAGAAAAATGGGACACTTAAAGGTGTCCCCGGATTTGGGCTTTTCTGATATGGGGGAGATGAGTCGTGAATAGGGCCAAAAAGGGGACACCTTAGGGTGTCCCCTTTTTTCCCTTTTTTAGAGGGAGAATTTCAGGTTGAGGCCGGCGCTTCGCCCGGCGGCTGGAAAGCCAAACCGCTCCTGATAGCGGGCGTTCAACAGATTATGAACAAATCCGGACAGCACCGCCCTGAAACGGGGCAGGGGGTAGCTGGCCTCAAGGTCAAACCGCACGTAGCCCTTCTGTTCGGCCACCTGGAGTTCATCGTTCCAGAGAAGGTTGCGGTTGTAGATAACTTTCTGAGGGCCGACGGCCTGCATGAATCCGGCTATCCTGACACCCTGGCTGTTGCGCCAGCGCAGACCAAGGTTTCCTTTGTAGGGGGGCACTCCGGGCAGGCGGTTAAAATCCCGGTCTTCAGGCCGGACGAAAAGCTCTATCAACTGATCGCCAGCCGTCCTGGAGGCGAAGAGTGACAGGTTGGCGAAAGCGGAAAGATTCGGGCTGAGCTGTCTGGCCACTTCCAGTTCGGCCCCGCTGAGCCGCGCCCTCCCGATGTTGTAGGAAACGAAATTAATCAGGTCAAACTGGATGTAATTTTTGATCTGATAGTAAAAGGCGGCTATTTCCAGGCGGGTCCTGGCTTCCAAATCGTACTTCCAGCCGGCCTGTAACATCAGGCCGTCTTCGGCCCGGAAAGGCAGCCCGCTGGTATCAACACCGGCGTCGTCGGCGTCATAGTGCCAGTAGTGCTCGGGCGGAGTGGGGAAGCGCAGGGCCCGGGCGGCACTCAGGTAAAGCAGGCTATTCTCCGAATGGCTGTAGGTCAGCTTGACAGCCGGGGCCAGCCCGCTCATTGAAATGTCCGGGATTCCTTCTAAGATTCCCGAAGGGCCGGAGACCCCTTGGTAGCTCATAAAGCGAAGGCCGGGCGTGATGGTCAGATTCGGCATGAAAAGCGGAAGGTCGGCCTGAAGGTAAGCGTTGATCAGCTTCGAGGCCACATAGTAACCGTTTCTGAAGGGAGCGCGGAAATCGTCAGGGAAGTTGCGGTCGCCGTCGTCCTTGAGATGGGCAAAATCGATACCGGCCAGCAATGACGATGGGAGCGGCCCTTTATGACCTGACTGGCTCGAAGCGAACAGAGGCAGTCGGTATTCCAGGCTGGCTCCGCGGGAACGGTCGTCATAGAATTTTTTATGGAAGATGCGGTCAAGGGCGGCGCGGGTGTTGTAAGCTTCCCGGTTTCCCTGGTTTAACCAGCCGTTGAGGCGCAGCAGGCCGGCCTGCCCGAGTGATTGATCGTAGCTCAGGCTTAAAAGCAGGCGTTCCTTCAACCACCAGGCGCCGGGCTCTGGATAGGCACCCATTCCGCCGTACATGTATTCACCGTCGGTAGCCGGGAAGGTGCTGTCGAGGGGCGTTTCGTAGTCGGGCGAGTTGGGGTCGCGGTCAGCTCGGTTGAAGACAATAAAACCTTTTTTGACGCGGGCATAACTCAGGTCGAAGCTCACTCTTCCGTCATAAGGCAGGTCGTAGCCCAGGCGGAGCTCGCCGCTTTTAAGATTGAAGCTGCCGTTGCGAAGATACCCTTCACTGTCCTGAAGCGAGGCAGACAGGCTGTAGTCGAGCCGTCCGGGTTTCCAGGAGTGGAACAGGCTAAAGGCCGTGGTGTTGAAGCTGGAATAACCGCTTTGAAATTCGAAGTCCGGGTCGGCTTGCGGCCGGCGCGGGATGAGGTTGATAACGCCGCCAAGGGTGTTACCGTAGCGGGCGTCGGCCAGGCCCTTTACCACTTCGATCCGGCTGACGGCGGCGAGCGGAATGGTTGTCCAGTCTATGAAATAACCGCCGGCCACGCCGGAGCTGTTCAGGAGGCGTCCGTCGCGCAGGAGCAGAAGGCGCCTGGCTCCCAGGCCACGGATCTTTACGGAATCATCGTCTAAAGCTGTCCCGATCATCTGAATGCGCTGGATGTCTATGCCCGGCTGACGTTCGAGGGCGGCATCCAGGGTGTGAGAGACAGTCAGCGGGAAAAGGTCAGTCTGGACCACCGTCATGTTCGGGCGCTCATTCTGGCGCACCCGGTCGACCACTTCAATGTAGACCGGTTCTAACTGAAAGAGTTTTCGAGATTTTTTTTCCTGGTCTTCTGACTGCTGGTCGGCTGATTGGCCGGTGTTGGCTTCTTTCTTCTGTTCGGTCTCTTTGGCCGGCCGGGGTTGAGACGAGTCGGAGGAAGTCGAGGCTGGTGGGCTGGCTTCGTCAGCGGCGCTGATGGTGCTGGATAAAGAAGACTGAGGCTCATGGCCGGTGGCCACTTCCGAAGCTGCCAGGCTGAAGACGGAGCCGGTCAGAAATATTGTTGTTAAAAAACCGAGGCAAAAGCTGCGCAGTAAATAAGTGATGATCCTGGACAGGGTAAGCCGGTCAGAGACAGGCCTCCGTAATGTTCGGGCCGGGTCTTGTTTCTGACAAATTTTCATACCTAAAATCCTCCCTTTATGCCTGAGATTTACGGGTTACGGGTTGAGCCGGGGTTCAGCTCCCGGCTGACCCCGTAATAATTTTCAGTATTGAGAAGCCAGGAGTGTTACGAATATATAATGCGTAACACTTATAAGCTACCAGAAGCCGAAAACCGTGTCAACGATTTCAAGAGGGGACACCGTAGACTGTCCCCTTTATGCGCATTTTCCCGCCATTTCTCCCCATCTGAATTGGCCTGAAAAGCGGGGACAGCTTAAGGTGTCCCCTTTTTCCCTATTTTTACCCTGCGAAATAATTGGAGCCGCCCCGCGCCAACCACCGGCTCTGCTGATTTCCGAGCCCGGCTGAGCAGGAATTCAATTTGTAAAAAAATATA
>CALEUG010000042.1 GCA_937920515.1 uncultured bacterium | reverse complement strand
TTTTCCGGTGGCTAAGAAGGGCGGATTGACCAGGGATTCTTTGTTGTAGGTCAGGGGGCGGCGGCTGTAAAACTCAAGGACCTGGCCGCCGGCTTCTTCCAGGATGGCCTGGCCGGCGGCGGTATCCCATTCCATCGTCCGGCCGAGGCGCGGGTAAAGGTGAGCCTTCCCTTCAGCCAGCATCATGAATTTAAGCGAACTGCCGCGGTTGGTTAGCCGGGGCTGGTTCAGGCCGCCTATGAAATTCCTGGTTTCATCATCAAAATGGGAGCGAGAAGCCACCACGGCCAGTCCGGGGTCATCCATGGAAAACCCGGCCACCCGGAGCCTGACCTTTTGCTTCAGAATCCGGCTTATCTTATCTTTATAATCTTCCGTCTCTCTTTTTTTCCTGCCTCTGGCACGAGCAGTGCCCCATTCACCCCTATAAGCCCCTTCTCCCCTGACCGCGTAATAAAATAAGTCCTGACAGGGCACCGAAATAAAGCCGGCCACCGGCTGGCCGCGGTGAATCAGAGCCAGGTTAATCGTAAACTCACCGTTCCGGCTGAGAAATTCTTTGGTGCCGTCGAGCGGGTCGAGCAGCCAGCAGTATTCGTACTGCCTGCGAATTTCATAAGGGAGCTGACTGTTTTCTTCCGAGATGATGGGGATATCAGGAAATAAAAGATTTAAACTCTGGGTGATGATGGCGTTGGAAAGCCGGTCGGCCTCGGTCACCGGCGTCAGGTCTTCCTTCAGGCTGACCTCCCGGTCCGTTTCCAGGTCATTATAAACTTCGAGGATTGCTTCGCCAGCCCAGCGAATAAGTTCCAGCAAATTTAATAACGAATCAGTACTTAAAACGGGGAACACAATACACATTTACCATATTTTTTTGTTTTTTTGAATTACCGGTTTCAAAACCAGAATTTCGAGCCAGCCCGGGCAAGTCTCCATTAATTGATTTTTCACATCTAAGGCCAGGCTTACTCTTTTTCACAAGTCCAATCAGCCAATTTCTTCCATTCCGGAAATATTTCCCGGGCACAACCAATAACCGGATAACTTATTAAAACCAGCCGCCTGACTCACGGAGTTTTGACCTATAAATAATTAAACACCTGAATACAGAAGAAAAACAGACCTGACTGAACCGATGATATTAAGATGAAAAATAATAAGAAAAAGATAATTCAGATTGCGTCCCTGATTTCCCCCAGATTTCTCTTTGCCAATTTCTTTAATTTCACCCGATTTCACCACCAGTAGCCCTGGATGTCGAGGTTGGTCAGGCCCAAGCTGCGGGCATGTTCCACCACTTCCCGATACTCCGCCCTGGTTATGCTCCTGGCAATCTGGGGGAATTCGCGGGCCCGGTAGGCCGGGCGGTACTGAGACATAATGTTGATGTAGGTATCCCTGGGCAAATTCTCGGCTATCCAGGTCAGGATTTCCTTTGAACCGGAAAGCCGGTTTGGCAGCACCAGGTGCCTGATCATCAGGCCCCGGTACATCAGGCCGTTGGAAGCCGGCTTAGCCACTCCCACCTGCCGGTGCATTTCCAGCATAGCCTTTCTGGCAATCTCCGGATAGCTTCTGGCTCCCGAAGATAGCCTGCCGGCCACTGAAGCATGCCAGTACTTGAAATCCGGCAAGTAAATGTCAACCACGCCATCCAGGTATTTCAGCATTTCTTCCTTTTCCCAGCCGTGGGTGTTATAAACCACCGGCAACCGCAGACCCTTGCCGGCCGCGATGTTCAGGGCCAGCAGGATATGGGGCAGGTAATGGGTCGGAGTAACAAAGTTTATGTTATGGCAGCCTATTCTCTGCAGTTCCAGCATCATCCCGGCCATCTCGTCCAGGCTGTGATGTTTGCCGGCACCACCCTGGCTTATTTCCCAGTTGATACAGTACACGCACTTCAGGCTGCAGTTGGAAAGGAAAATTGTCCCCGAACCGCCCTTCCCCACCAGCGGCCGCTCTTCGCCAAAATGGGGATGGAAGGCCGAAATCTTCAGCCGGTAATCAGAGCGGCAATCACCCTTGATCCCCTGTAACCGGTTTTTCTTACATTCCCGCGGGCAGAGCCAGCATTCCTTCATCACTTCCCAGAGTTCCTGGCCACGGCGTTTTAATTCGCCGCTCTGATGGAGCTTAAGGTAAGCTGGTTCAAACCTGTTCTCGGCCATGCCCGCGCCCTGGAAACGTATGTCAGGATAGCCGGTCTGACTTAACCGGTCAACCCCGGGGAAAAGGCCCCTGAACGAACTCAACAAACCGGCGCTTAGGCAGCCCAGGCCTTCCAGAAAAAATCGGCGCCGGCCGTACCTTCTTGCGGTTGAATTCATCATGATTCTTAAATCTCACCTGACATTTTAAATATAAGTCCTGTAAACGGTCCTGGCAAGATTCTCATGCTCAATTTCCGATAAACTTTCCGCTGCACCTAAAAGTCAGGCAAGCCAGCCTGGCCCTCCATCGGCTGCAAACTGCTTTTATCCGGCTGCCATTGCCCCGTGATGCGGGCCTGAAACCCTTTAAGGTCATTGATTCTGTAGCCCGAATCCGGGCCCGATATCCTTCAGACACAGCCTGAGCTTACAAACTCAAACCACCGGGCCTGAACTGATGGGTATCCCCGGGGATTATTTCTGGCTACAATCTTTCCTTTAAGCTCTTTTCGGAACAATAATTCCTCTTGACCTGTAGCCCGTTTCTATAATAAGCAATATATAAACAGGAGGTTCTGGATGAGCGAAAAGGAAACAAAAATCAATAAACTATCAACTCCACTCAGCCGGCGCGAATTCCTGGGCAAAACGGCTGCCTCGGCCGCCGGCCTGATGGTCGTCCCCCGCCACGTCATCGGAGCCCAGAAGGATAAAAAGAAAAAAGCCCCGAGCGACACGCTAAACATCGGCTGTGTCGGCGTGGGCGGCAAGGGCTTTTCCGACGTCCAGTCAGTCAGCAGCGAAAACATCGTGGCTCTGTGCGACGTGGATGCCACCATGATGGAAAAGTTTCTGACCTCCGACCAGCACCTTCCCGAGCACAGGGCCAAATATGAAAAAGCCCACATATATCGCGATTTCCGGGAAATGCTGGAACGAGAAAAATCGCTGGATGCCATAACGGTCAGCACTCCCGACCACACCCACGCCGTCATCACCATGATGGCCATGAAGATGGGCAAGCACGTCTTTGTTCAGAAGCCGCTGACTCATACCGTTAAAGAAGCCCGGCTGCTGCGACAGGAAGCCGAGAAAAGAAACCTGGTCACCCAGATGGGTAACCAGGGGCACGCCAAGGAAGGCGCCCGTCTGGTCTGCGAATGGCTCTGGGACGGGGCCATCGGCCCGGTGCGTGAAGTCCACGTCTGGACCAACCGTCCCATCTGGCCCCAGGCTATTGAGGCCCCTAAAGAGATTCCGTCCTGTCCCCCGACTTTATCCTGGGACCTGTGGCTTGGACCGGCCCCGTGGCGTCCCTACCATCCGGCCTACTGCCCGTTTGTCTGGCGCGGCTGGTGGGATTTTGGAACCGGGGCCCTGGGAGACATGGGGGCCCATCTTATCGACCAGCCCTTCTGGGCCCTGAAACTGGGAGCTCCGGTCCGCATCCAGGCCAGCTCGACAAAATATACAAAGGATTCATACCCTCTGGCTGAAATCGTCACCTATGAATTCCCGGAGCGGGAAGGGATGCCACCGGTAAAACTCATCTGGTACGACGGCGGTCTGATGCCTCCCAGGCCCAAAGAGCTGCCCAAAGGCCGCCGCCTGGGCGACGAGGGCGGGGGCTGTCTGTTTGTCGGCGAAAGAGGAATGCTGGTCTGCAGCACTTACGGCGAAAATCCCCGCCTGCTGCCGGATGAGTTGATGCGCGATTACAAGCGTCCCGAGAAGACCATTCCCCGCTCCCCCGGAATCCACGAGGAATGGATAGAGGCCATCAAGGCGGGTAAGAAATCCACCACAGATTTTTCCTATTCCGGACCACTGACCGAGATGATGCTGCTGGGCAACATTGCCCTTCGTTTTAAAGATGAAAACGTGGTGCTGGAATGGGATAGCGAAAACTTCCAGTTCACCAACCTGCCCGAGGCCAACGAATTCCTGCACAAAGAATACCGCTCCGGCTGGGAGCTTTAGGGCGGGTGAAAAGCTGAAGAGCCTGAGCCTAAGAAGCAAAATAGATTCGGGCTGAAGCCAGATAGAGCCAGGAAGTCCCGACCCAATTGCAGCCCGTAAGAAGCCTGAGAAGACAGGCCAGGAATCAGGCAGGAAAAGGCGACGAAGCGATTTCCGGAAGACAGAAATTGACTCTCAGTCCCGGGACCAGACTCGAGAAGATGAGCAGAAGCCAGGCGAGCTATAAAACAGGTATAATTGAAAAAGCAACCGCACCCGCCGGCCCTAAAAATTTTTAGATTCCAGTTCTGTTCTGGATAAATCAGGCTTAACGGCTGAGGAGGTAATTATGAAAACAAGAAGCTGCTTGATTGCCATTGCTCTATTATCCTTAATTTTGCCGGTAATGATACTGCTGTCCACCTTTCTGGCCGGCTGTAACTCAGCCCCCAGAAAAACACTCGACCGGTGGGCCATCCACGACCCGAACCGCCCGCTTCCGCCAGTAGTCATCCCGGGCCCACCGCTGCCACCCGTTCCCCCACCTTCAGACGCCATCATCCTGTTTGACGGCAAGAATCTTTTCAACTGGGTGGATACCAAGGGCGAGCCGGCCCGCTGGAAGGTGGAGGGCGACTACCTGGAAGTGGTTCCTAAAACGGGGAATATCCAGACCAGGCATGGCTTCGGTAGCTGCCAGCTGCACATAGAGTGGATGACTCCGGCGCCGGCCGGAGGCGAAGGCCAGAACCGGGGCAACAGCGGTGTTTTCCTGATGGGGCTGTACGAAGTCCAGGTCCTCGACTCCTACGAAAACAAGACCTATGCCGACGGCATGGCCGGAGCCATCTATGGCCAGTATCCTCCCCTGGTCAACGCCTGCCGGAAACCGGGAGAATGGCAAACTTACGACATAATCTTTTTCGCCCCGAAATTTGACGCCGGGGGCAAGCTCCTGGAACCAGCCAGGATGACCGTGTTTCACAACGGCATCCTGATTCATCACAACGTCGAGCTGACCGGCCCAACCGCCCACAAAGCCAGGCCGCCCTACAAAGCACATGCCGGCAAGCTCCCGCTGATGCTCCAGGACCACAGCCACCCGGTCAGGTTTCGAAACATCTGGCTGCGGGAATTAGAATAACGAAAAAGAATATCTGAAGCAGATAAAAAAGAAATTCCCGACCGCTACCGGACTGCTGAATATGCCTGTACCAAGCCTGAAAGGTTCAGCCAGGTGTCAGAGAGTTCGCTGACCAGGGCCGCTACCTGAGGCTTAAAACGGAGAGGTTAAGATGGCCTGATGGCGGACAAAAACCGACCGGCCCCGGGATAGCGGCCAGATTAAACCACCGCTGCTTTATCCCGATTCGGTGCTGGCTGACTCGGTGTTGCTGGTGGAGACCTCAGAACAATACTGTTGTTTTACAACAGCCCGCCTGATTTCAAAACCCGCTCAGGAAGAATTAAAAACGGGGTTTCATCCTTTAAATTCAGGTATTTGCGAATCTGCCGGGTGGTATCTCTTCCATTCTTCAAAAGCCCTGGTAGCCTGAGCCAACAATTCACAGGGATGAGCGGTTGTAATCCTTATTCTTGGTTTTTAAATGTTACCGGATTAATATTGCTTGAACAAATCAACCCGGCCAGACAGAAGAGTCTGTAAACTCGAAAGCAGCGGGTGCTTGAGCCGGTGCTTTCATCCTGAGAATATCTTTATAAATATGCTAAAATTCAACCGATGAAAAGAAAAACAGGAGGACTAAAATGAAAAAAGAGTTGAGACACTCTATCCGGTTTCTGGTTTTCTGGGTGTCGCTATTAATTATTTTTTCCATTTTTACTTCGGCTCAAGGGGCCAGGGCAAAACAGCCTTCTTTCAGCCTGGAAGCGGTTATGAGCGCTCCGCACACTTCCGGGCTGGTAGCCTCACCTCGCAACGGAAAAGTGGCCTGGGTTTTAAGTGTTAGCGGAAAGAAAAGTCTCTGGCTGGCCGAAGCCCCGGCCTATTCAGCCCGCCTGCTGGTTAAATACGAACAGGATGACGGAAAAGCCATTTCAGACCTTCAGTTTACGCCCGACGGCCAGGCCCTGATTTTCAGTTACGGTAGTTCTTTTAACCCCACCAGCAGTCCTCAACCTCCAGAGCAGGTCATAAAGTTGCTGGACCTCAAAAGCAGTCAGGAAACCGAGCTGGTCAGGGGAGCCTCGCCGCAGGTTTCGCCCGACGGCCGGGCTCTTCTTTTTGCAAGAGGCGGAGAACCCTGGGTTATGGCCCTTGATGGCAGTTTTCCTGCAAGAAGGCTTTTTCAGGCTCGGGGCAGAAACGTCTCCTTAACCTGGTCGCCGGACAGCCGGAAAGTGGCTTTTGTCAGCAACCGCGAGGACCACAGTTTTATCGGGGTCTATGACCTGGTAAAAGATGCGATTACCTGGCTGCTGCCTGATGTTTACCGCGATATTTCTCCGGTCTGGTCGCCCGAAGGAAAGAGGGTGGCCTTTTTGAGGCTGCCTCCGGGAAAGGACCGGGAAAAACCGCTGTCGCGCAGGTCGGACGTGGCCTTTTCCATCTGGGTGGTTGAGGTGGAAAGCGGTCAGGGTAAGAAGGTGCTCGAGCTGCAAAAGGGAGGTGGATTTGCCCAGAGCTACAACCCGAACCCGCTCGTCTGGGCCTATGGCGACCGGCTGGTTTTCTATTCTGAACATACGGGATGGATGCATCTTTATTCGGTGTCGGTTGAAGACGGCCGGATGGTAGCGCTTACAGAAGGCGAATTTGAAGTCGAACAGATGCAGCTTTCTCCTGATAGAAAAACCGTGTTTTTTAATTCAAACAGCGGCGACATCAACAGAAGACATATCTGGAAGGTGCCGGCGGTCGGCGGCAAGGCTGAACCGGTAACCGGTGGTAAAGGCGTTGAATGGAATCCTGTGGTTTCAGCCGACGGCCAGGTGCTGTTTTTCATTCAATCAACCGACAGAAGACCCGGTCTTCCGGTGGCCATGGATCTCAAAAAGAGAGAGAGCAGGCTACTGACAAGACTCGAGCAGGTGGCCCCCGATTTTCCGGCCAGCAGGCTGGTTGAGCCGCAGCAGGTTGTGTTTCAGGCCAGGGATGGATTGCCGGTCCACGGACAGCTTTTTGTGCCCGAGAAATTGAAGTCTGAAGAAAAAGTTCCGGCCATAATTTTCATGCACGGGGGTCCTATAAGGCAAATGTATCCGGCCTGGCACCAGAGCCCTTACTATCACAACTGTTATGCTTTCAACCAGTATCTAACTGCCTGCGGCTTTATTGTGCTTTCGGTTAATTTCAGATGCGGAATCGGCTATGGAGCTGCTTTCCGGGAAGCGCCCGGCCAGGGACCCGAGGGAGCATCAGAATATCAGGATATCCTGGCCGCCGCGGAATATCTTAAAGGACACCCGAAGGTCGATGGCCGGAGGATAGGTCTCTGGGGAGGTTCGTACGGCGGCTACCTGACGGCCCTGGGGCTGGCCCGGAATTCGGACCTATTCGCTGCCGGCGTTGATTTTCATGGTGTTCACGACTGGGCAATGCGGGGCAGAAGACGAAGCGGCGGCGGCTGGGGAATTTACGAGGAGCAGCAAAAGCTGGCTTATGAATCCTCCCCGGTGGCACAGGTGGAGAAATGGACGTCGCCTGTTCTTTTTGTCCATGGAGACGATGACCGCAACGTGGACTTCATCCAGACAACTGACCTCGTGGCCCGCCTGAAAGAGCTGGGAAGGGCAGCGGTTGAAACGCTGGTTTTCCCCGATGATGTCCACAGTTTTCTGTTG
Source organism: uncultured bacterium (assembly GCA_937920515.1). Classification (GTDB taxonomy): domain Bacteria; phylum Acidobacteriota; class Aminicenantia; order Aminicenantales; family Saccharicenantaceae; genus Saccharicenans. The sequence continues at coordinate 3,788 of CALEUG010000042.1, read as the reverse complement.
CACAAAAACTGGGTCAAGGCCTTCACTGCCGCCCGTGATTTCTTCGAGCGACATTTAGGAAAGAAATGAAAAGAGGCGTCTTATGCCTTTGCTACTTTCGGCGACGGTCTGCCTGATCCTTTTCCTGTTATTCATCATCTGAAAATCTTATTACGCCCGGCTGGCGGGGCATTAAAACCGCATCGGGCAGCAAGTCTTTCCTGTCTGAGATGAATATCGTCCAATTAAACTCAACAATACCATGTAATCTTGACTGCCGAAAGCATCGACCTGTAGGCGGGACTATCGGGCCCCTGGAAAAATATTTTTTAAGATAACCTGCATCCCATAAAACGAACAGGCAGAAGATTCCATGCAATTTATTAAACCTTATTTATAATATTTTTGACTTTTGAAGATATTTTTTATTTCGGTTCTTGTTCGGATGTATGATAGCGCTATGTTAAACTCTTCTTATCCTAAGTCTGAATTTTTTTTAATTAATATTACGATGGCTCGCTATTCTGTATCGAATCGCGAACGATTTTATACATGAGACGCGAGCCCGGTTCCAAAACTTACGGAAAAAATCTTCATATTCAGTGATAACAGCAAGTCCTTAAGGTATAATTATTGAAGGGAAATTAAGGGCAATGTTGCCAGACTTATTTTTAAGGAAAAATGAATTTAATATTCTAAGCCAGGAAAGGCCATTGAAGAAGATCTGGAATCTGAATATTGATCTGAGATTTTAATCAGGCCCGGCAATCGCTATAATAATGTGGCTGACTTAATTTTTCAGATAAATCAATTCAGCCGAGTGAGGTCAAGAGATGAAATTAAGAGACATAATTAGAAAGGCAAACAAAAGACTTAATCCGGTCGCGGTTCTAACAATTATCTTTTTCTTTACTGTCCTGCTCTCACAATCTGTCCTGGCCCGGACTTCGGATACCCCGGCCAGGAAGAAAGCCCTGATTGTCTGGGGCGGCTGGGAAGGGCACGAGCCCAAAAAATGCGTGGATATTTTTGCTCCCTGGCTGGTGGAGCAGGGCTTCGAAGTGGAAATTTCAAATACTCTGGATGCTTACCTCGACCTGGAAAAACTGAAGAAGCTGGATGTCATCATCCAGGTTTATACCCAGGGGACGATTACCGGTCAGCAGGAGAGGAATCTGCTGGAAGCGGTAAAGAGCGGGGTCGGGCTGGCCGGCTGGCACGGCGGGCTGGCCGATTCCTTCCGGATGAACACCGAGTACCAGTTCATGGTCGGCGGACAGTGGGTGGCCCATCCGGGCGGAATAATTGATTATGAAGTTAACATCGTGCCGGAAAAGAAAAACGACCCCATTGTCCGCGGGCTTAAAGATTTCAAGATGCATTCCGAGCAGTATTACATGCACATTGACCCGATCATTGAAGTGCTGGCCACCACCACCTTCAGCGGTAAGTATGCCCCCTGGATTGAAGGGGTGGTCATGCCGGTGGTCTGGAAGAAATATTACGGCCAGGGGCGGGTATTCTACTCCTCGCTGGGCCACGTGGCCGCCGACTTTGATGTGCCTGAAGCCCGGGAAATCGTCAAGAGGGGGATTCTCTGGGCCGCCCGGGTGATTGACTGACGCTCAGTCGGCCAGGCCGTCCACCGATTCCTTCTTTCCGGATTTAATTTCCTGCGGTTCCGCGTGGTGAATCACGGGAGCAACCACGAATTTTTCAACCAGGGCTTTTGTCCCTTTAATGTTAAGCTGCTCGAACAGGAAGCGGAACTGCTTTTCTAAATCCTCACCGATAGCCTTAAGACTTTCTTCCGGAAGATCCCAGAAATGTTTCTTGAACGGGCCCACCGCCTTCTTCCTTGTCTTGTAGATGAATTGAGCTTCGGTGTCGGTGGGCTTCCTTTCGGAAGCGGCATTGACCTTGAGCCATTCATACATTTCCTGGCGCAGCTCTTCGGGCACAGCCCGGTGCTCCATGATCATATTCTGGAAAGCGGTGGCCAGGTGGACCTCACAGGTCTGGACTTCAACGAACTTGTGAAAAGCTGAATCGGGCAGAGTGCTGGCTCCGTGCTGGACAACTCCACCCATTCCGTATTTTTTCCGGGCCAGCTCGCCCAGCCGCTTGAGAACATCGAAATCTATGGCCACCCGGGCCAGGGTGCCATCCGGCAGAACAACCCCGCCGTGGCTGGTTCCGGTCTGAATGCTCAGCTTGCTCAGGCCGACCACCTCGCCCTTAAGCCGGTTAAAACCCTGCATGAAAGCCTCCAGGTCTTCCTCGGTGCTGTTCTTATGTCCCACCTCCCCAATTTCACCCCCAACTGAGATGGTTACGCCGGCCGGCTGCTTTTCCCGGATAAAACGGTTAAACCCGGCACAGAGTTCATAGTTGAGTTTCTGCTGCTCATCAAGGTCAGGCTTAGAAATATCCACGAGAGTCGAGGTGTCGATATCTATGTTGAAGAAACCGGCGGCAATCGATTCTTCGATCAGATCCCTTATCGCTTTTTTCTCCGATTCCGGGTCCTGCTGGAACTTCTTGAGCGAAACCTGGAAATGGTCGCCCTGGATGAAAACCGGACCGCGGTAGCCTTCCTTGATGGCCGCGGCCAGAACGGAGCTCACGTATTCAGACGGCCGCTGGTCGGTGTAGCCGATCTCGCTCCTGGCAATTTCAAAAATAAAAGCGCCGGCATCAAGCTTCATCGCCGCCCTGAAAACTGCCCGGGCCGATTCGTAAGCCAGCATCCGCAAATTCATGGCCGGGACGGTAAAATTGAGCGGCGCTTCTCCTCTTCCCCTGGCCAGGTAAAGCTCGTGGATGGAGGCCGGGCGGATTCCCAGCTCCTGGGCCGTTTCCCAGATCAGCCAGCGGGCTGTTCCCCTGATAGCCTCATCGCCAAAAACTGCCTGGTAAACAAGAGCAGAGATTTTATCCTTCAATAATTTCTCGTCGGTCACCTTAACCCTGTTTTCCTGAACCTCAATCGCTCCTTGAAGCAGTTCCCGGAGATTCTGAAGCCTTGTTTCGCTCATGGTCTTCTCCTCGTTTTTTTTTGGGATTTCTTGCTAAGTATAGCATATTTTAAGGTCAGGTTTAGAGGCCGGACTGGACTTTTTGAATGGCATTTCAGAAAAATACTATCGGCCGGCAGGACTCAGAAACTATAAAATCAAGCCGGGATCAGGGTAAAGTCAGGTCCACAGGCCCGGGTTTAAAACATTAAAAGAAATATGACCATAAAAATGGATGAAGAAGCCAGCGCCTTTCCAGCAAATTCTGAATGTAAAAATGCTTTGCGAGTCAGCTCCGCCCACAAAACGAATAACCATGGCCAGAGCAAACACAGAATGATTAAGGAAGTCAATTAATAATACCCGGGAAATGCTAAGAACAATCCTGACTTAAACGATACTTAAGCCGAATTGAGCGGCCCTGAATAGCTATAAAAGCACGGCGCTTGCTAATATTCGTAAAAAATCAGGACATAAACATTAAAAAAACCTGGTCGTCTGCAGGACTCATTCCTGTCTGACCGGAGGGGAAACGGATTTCCGCAGGCGGTAATTTTCCCAGAGGTCTTCACGAACGGCCAGGACCAGGAGCACGTCAGGCCGCAGGCTGAAGTACTGAAGGAAATAGGAGTCAAGTTCGGATTCAGTCCTTTTCCTGGCTTCTTCGACGCTGAGTATTACAATTCCGGCCGGCTCTAAGGCTTCCACCTGTTCGCTGGCCGTCCAGTAGCCGACGCGCCCGAACTTCCTCAGGTACCAGGGAAGCGGCCAGGTCTTTTCGGGCGGAGCAAT
>CALEUG010000041.1 GCA_937920515.1 uncultured bacterium | reverse complement strand
AGGGGAATGAGTATTGTGTCCCCCGTTTAGGGGCCGACGTGGACCATCGGCAGGGTGACCTCAAAATCTTCGGTGCGCAGGGCGTTTTCCCTTTCTAAGTTCAGCAGGTGATAATGTCCCATTTCCATGGAAGCGATGTACTGCAGAAGTTTAAGCTGTTCTGATTCAGGCTGGAAGCGACGGGAGGTTTCCAGGTAAAAATCGTGGGCGGCTTTTTCCGCCTGCATGGCCACAAAGAAAACCTCGCTGACCGGTATGGTTTCTTTTTCCAGTTTTAATTCGGGTAGCGGAACCGGGCTCTTTTCCGGGAGCACCGGTTTCTGACCTGGAAACTGCTGCCGGTAGATGTTTTCTATGGCCTGCCGGTGTTTTTCTTCCTCTGCCGAGAGGAACAGGATCCGGTCCTTCAAAAAATAATTTTCTACGGGACCGGCCAGGCTCTTATAAAAGTCCCTGGCTTCAATTTCGCTCTTCAGAGCGGTGAGCAATAAATCTTCAAGTGAATATTTTGAAACGTCCATGACCCTTGCCTTTCATCTCTTTTTTACACTCAGCTGGCGACGATGTCAATAACGGCTTTCTTTCCGGTTAAGACATGGTATCCAGTCTAAGGGGGGTATGGAAGCGGCGGGGTCCCGGCCTTTTTGCCAGATGGTTTTGTTGACAAACTTTAATCTTGTATGTTAAATATGTGTGAGATGTGCCGGTACAGAAGGTTAGCAGTTTTATTCTTAATAATCGGCTTTGCCTTTGTCTCTTCGGCCATTGATTATTTGCACAATCACAGAACCATTCAGGAGCCGGCTAATTGCCCGGCCGGGCAATTTTTGAAGGTTTTTCTGTCAACCGGGATAGCCCTGCTGGTAATCCTGGTTTTATTTATCATTTTAAAAACGATCTCAGCTTACTATTTAGATAAATATAAGAGCCTTTATGTCTACACCAGACTGTCAAGGTCCCCTCCATTAATCTGAACGGGGAAAATTAGCTTCCCTGTAATTCCCCCTTTATTCCCTTTTTATGGTCTTTTCCTTGCGGGAGGAAATATGAAGGAAAAACTGTATATCACCCTGAAAAAGCTACACGGCTTTCGGCTGCGATCAGCCCATCTCATAGCATCGGTCACGATGTTTTTGTCCCTGCTAAGTCTGTCGACGGCCGGTCCTGTCCCGAATGCCTCTTCGCCCGGCCAGAATAATTCCATGTCTGGGGGCAGGTACCCGGAAGGGGAAAGTCAAAACGCTGTTATCCCTGTATTAACCCTGGAGAAATGCCTGGAGATAGCCCTGGCTAATAATCCGCTTCTACTCTCCAGTTATGACCAGTATCGGGCAGCCCGGGCCAGGGTCAACATGGCCAGGTCCTTTCCCCAGCCTGAAATACTTCTTGATTATCCCTTGCAGCCGAGGTTCTTCTCTCCCTGGCTTTCGGACGAGAAGTTTTTCTGGGTGAATCAGACCCTGGAATTCCCTGGCCGGCGTTATCTGCGGACCAGAGCTGCTTCTCTGGAAGCCAGCGAAATCCTTCAGGATAATGAAAGCCTGAAGCTATCAATCGCCTACCAGGTCAAGGAGGCTTTTTTCAGTTTGTTGTTGGTTGAGGAAGAATTAAGGTATGCCCGGGAAAACCTTCAGCTCAACAGGGATTTCACTGAAATGGTAGAACTCAAACATTCCTCGGGAGAAGTCTCCAGGGCTGAAGTTTTAAGGGCCCGGGTGGAGCTGGCCAGAGCCGAGGCCATGGTCAAACATTATGAAACGGAAAAGAAAATCATGGCCGCCAGACTGACTGTCCTTATGGGCAGGGAGAAGACGGATTTTAAGATAAAAGGTGAGCTCAGGCAACCCCTTGTTAGTATTAGCCTTGAAGAAGCCAGAGAGACAGCTTTGACCTTGCGTCCGGAAATTAAAAAAGTTGAATACTCGCTCAGCAGAACGATGTTGCAGAAGCGGCAGGCCTATCTCAGCTATCTGCCCGATTTTAACCTGGGTTTTGCCCGTCACCAGGTGGAAGGTATGAAATACTGGGACTTCAGTCTGTCTTTTTCGGTTCCTCTTTTCTTCTGGCAGGTAAGGCGGGGTGAGGTGGCTGAGGCTGAGGCTTTAATCAGGTCCGGTCAAAAAGAAGTCGCTTACTGGCAGGACCTGGTTTCACTGGAGGTAGAGGAGGCTCATCGCCAGGTTCTTCGCTGTCAGGAACAGATAAAATTGTTTGAAGAAGATATCCTGAACCAGGCCGAGCAGGTCTACCAGCTTTTTCTGTTCAGTTATAAGGAAGGTCAAATCGGCGGGCTGGACCTGATAGAAGCTCGCCGGACCTGGATTGAATCGAGAATCACTTATGCCGAACATCTATATCAGCATGCCATTTCCCTGGCGGCTCTGGCTCGAGCTATGGGTAGAATTCAGTGAGGTGAAAAATGAGGAAAAAGATATTAATAGTCGGCTTGATAATTCTCACTATAATAACCTTTGAGGCATCCTGCAAAAAATCCCGGATCCGGGAGGAGGCGGCAAAACCGGAGGAACGGGTCTACGGCAAACCTGAATACGGCCGAACAGGCCCGCACCAGCTCAGGGGCCGGCACGGCAGGAGGTGGCAGCTAACTGAATCTGGTACGGTGGCCCTATCGGAAAGGGAGAAAGAAGCGATCAGAATAGAAACCGCTCCGGTCACTTACAGAAGTATTCAGACCAGGGTGACGGCCAACGGAAAAATAATTCCCCCCAACAACCGGATGTTTGTGGTCAGTTATGCTTTTCCGGCCAGGGTGAGCAAAATTATTGTCAAGGTCGGGGACTGGGTCAAGGAAGGCTCTCCGCTCATAACTCTCCAGAGTGAGGAGGTGGGCAAGTCCAGGGCTGATTTTTTCAGAGCCCTGGCCGACCTGGAACTGGCCCGGGCTAATTTTGAACGTCAGAAAAGGCTATTTGAACGAGGGGCCGGTGCTCAAAAAGATTATTTAGCCGCCGAAGCCGAGCTCAAGGTGGCCCGGGCCAACCTTGAAGCCTGTGAGAAGAAGCTCCATCTTCTGGGCTTTTCCGAGGAGGAAGTCAAGCAGATAGCTTCTTCCCATCAGATTAATCCCGTCATCACTCTTTATTCCCCGATCAGGGGCAAGGTGGTGGAAATCAAAGTGGTTCCGGGTGAGATGGTGGACCAGGCTAAGGACATGATGACTATCCTGGATCCCAGGATCTTGTGGGTTGATGCCGAGATTTTTGAAAAGGATATCGCTAAAATCCGGCTTGGTCAGAAAGTGGAAATAAACGTCCCGGCTTATCCTGAAAAAACATTCCCGGGCAAAGTCAGCTACATCGGGGATGTTTTAAAAGACGAAACCAGGACGATTACTGTCAGGACCGAAGTGGAAAACCCCGCCCTGCTTCTGAAGCCCGGGATGTTTGCCAGCCTCAGGATAAATCTCAACGGAGACCGGCCGGTGCTGGCTGTGCCGGAAGCGGCCATCTGCGACCAGCAGGGCGAAAAATTTGTTTTTATCCCCGGGGCTGAAGAATTCGAATTGAGGAAGGTGGTGCTTGGTGCCAGGCAGGATGGTTATTATGAAGTTGTCAGCGGTCTCCAGGAAGGAGAGGTGGTGGTAACTGCCGGCAGTTTTCAGCTTAAATCAAAACTTCTGGAATCGGTTCTTAGAGAAGCTGTCCATGATTAGAGATTCGTTCTGAGCCGGAGGCCATAATGATTAACAGACTGATAGATTTCGCCTTAAAGCACAGGGTGCTGACCATTTTTCTGGTTATTCTGGTCTGCTTATCTGGTATTCTGGCCTACCTGCGCCTGCCAAAAGATATATATCCTGACTTAAATGCCCCGCTGGTCAACATCATCACCGAGAATCCCGGGATGGCTTCAGAGGAGGTGGAGCGGCTGATTACCTTCCCCCTGGAAAGCCTGGTGGCCGGCACCCCCGGGGTCACCAGGATACGTTCCGAATCAACCATGGGAAATTCCCTGGTCACGGTGGAATTTGACTGGGGAACCGACATTTACCGGGCCAGGCAGGTCGTCTCCAGTAAACTGGACCTGGTTTCAGGACGCTTGCCAGCCGGGACGGTTGGCCCGATTCTGGGCCCGGTCAGCTCCAGAATGGGAGAAGTTTTTGAGTTTGTGGTCACCGGCGAGAAAGTTGACCCGATGGATCTAAGGTCAATTGCCGATTGGACGGTCAGACGTCGCCTCCAGGGTGTGCCCGGGGTTTCTTATATCATTAATCTTGGTGGTTATGTCCGTCAGTTCCAGATACTGCTTAATCCAGAAATGCTTTACAACTACCGTTTGACCATAGAAGATGTTCGCCAGGCGGTGGAGATGAGCAACAGGAATTTTTCTGGCGGTATCTTAACCCGGGGCTCGGAAGACATTCTGATCAAAGGAATTGGCCGTATCAGCACCCTGGAAGATATAAACCGCACTGTAATTGCTACCAGAAGCAACGTCCCGGTCTATGTGGGTGATGTGGCCGAGGTGAGAATTGGGCATAAGTTCAGGCGAGAAGATGCTGGCCATAACGGGCAGGCAGCTGTATATGTTACCCTGGAGAAGCAGTATGGCTCTGATACACTGGAGACCATATCCAACATTAAACAGGCCCTGGCTCAGATCAGCCCTGACCTGCCCGACGGGGTCAGCCTCAAGCCGATTTATGATCAATCGATATTGATCATAAAATCCATTAAGCACCTGGAGTTTTCCATGCTGGAAGGTATCGTCCTGGTCATCCTGATCATGATTCTGTTCATGGGGGAAACCAGGAGTGCCCTGATTGCTTCTCTGACCATTCCTCTTTCCATTTTAATTGCCCTGGTGGCCATGCAGCTGTTCGGAGTAAAACTGACGGTTATGTCCATAGGCGGTCTGGCCATTGGCATCGGCAAGATGGCCAACGGCTCCATTATTCTGGTGGAAAATATTCTGCGGCTGATGAAAGAAAAGAATGGCCAGACTTCCGTGATAGAAATTGTTGGTGAGGCCAGCCGCGATGTCGGTAATTATCTTTTCTCGGCCAGCCTGATAATCATTCTGGTCTTCATCCCGATGATGACCATGAGCGGGCTGGAAGGAGCCATGTTCCGGCCGACAGCTTTTGCCGTGGCTGCTTCGCTGTTTGGAGCCATGATGCTGAACCTTACCTTTCAGCCGGTGCTGGCCACCTATTTTCTGAGCAAGGTCAGGGAAAAAAGGAAAAGGCGGGTTACGGATATTCTGCAGGGCATTTACGGGAAATATCTGATCAAAGCCCTTGACAGAAAAAAACTGTTACTGTCAATTTTCGCTGTGCTGATTGTGGTGGCGGTAATCGGCTACACTTTTCTGGGGAAAGAATTTGTTCCGCCTCTGGATGAAGGCTCCATGATCGTCTCCACCACCATGCTGCCTGAAACTTCGCTGGAAGAATCTGTTCGGATCGGAAAAGAGCTGGAGAAAATGTTTATGAAATACCCTGAAGTGGCCTCGGTTTCCCGGACCACCGGCTCGGCCGAAGGCTCCGAACATATTCACCCTGTCAATCACAGCCATTTCCTGATTGAATTGCTGCCCAAGGAGAAGAGGAAGAGGGATTTTAAAGAATTGAGTCAGACCTTCAGGCTGGAAATGGAGAAGTTCCCGGGGATGTCTTATATCATCGAGCAGCCCATTGCCAATAAACTGGCTGAAATGTTAACCGGAACCGAGGGGCAGCTTTCCATCAAGCTGTTTGGGGCCGACCTTGAAGTGCTGAATGGGAAAATAGAAGAGATCAGAGAAATTGTCAGAGAGATCAAGGGCGCGGCTGATGTCAAGGTGGAGCAGACCCGGGGCATACCAGAACTGATCATTAAGCCCGACCGGGAAAAGCTGGCGCGATATGGCCTGTCAATTGGCCAGGTGGCTGAAATAATTGAAACTGCCTTTAACGGAATTGAGGTTACAGACATTTATGAGCACGAGAGGATTACTTCTGTACTTATCCGGCTTCCAGAGAAGTACCGCCAGGATGAGGATGCCCTGCGAAATCTTCTTATAGACACACCATCAGGAGAAAAGTTGCCGCTGGCCCTGGTAGCTGATATCAGAAGGGGCGAAGGTCCCCAGACGATTTTCCGGGAAAATATGATAAGGCGCAAAATTGTCATGTGCAACGTGGTCAAGCGCGATGTTGGCGGATTTGTGGAAGAAGTTAGAAAAGCCATAGAAGAAAGAGTGAGTTTGCCTCCGGGGTATTTTGTAACCTTCGGCGGTCAGTATGAAAGCCAGCAACATGCCCTGAGGCATCTGACCCTGCTGATGGCCCTGGTGCTGCTGATTATTTTTGTCGTTCTGTTTTCTTCTTTTGGTTCCATCTGGCAGGCCTTGCTCATTATCATGAACATACCATCGACTCTGATCGGCGGTATTATCGGTTTACTGATTGCCGGTCAATCCCTGAATGTTTCTTCCACTATCGGTTTGATTGCCCTGTTTGGAATCTGTGTCCAGAATGATATTGTCCTGGTGGGGAAAATTAATGATTACTGGAAATCAGGGATGCCTTTGCGGCAGGCCGTGGTCGGAGGAGCCCTGACCAAATTCCGGCCGATATTTATCACCGACATGGTGATGATAGTTAGCGTTTTGCCGCTGGCCCTGCTGAGGGCGACCGGTTCCGAGCTGCATCACCCCCTGGCCACGGTTTATATCGGTGGATTCTTTTTTGCCATCTTGCTCAGAATGTTCATGGTCCCGGTCATGTATGAATTGTTTGCCAGAATATCTGTGAAAAAGTGAAAATGGAGGGACACGAGAAAGTGTCCCCCAATTTTCAGGCAATTTTTCCTTTTTTGATTATGTCTTCCACCACGTCGGCGAAGTAGTCGATTTCTTTAACCGAGAGCGATACGTTGACCACCGCTCTGATTCCATCCACCAGGTTATCCGGGTGGGTAATGTGTGAAACCACGATACCGTGCCTGTCGAGCAGGTATTCAGTCAGCCTGGCCATGTCAATTCCCTGAATGCCGAAGGTGGCCAGGCCGCAGGATTCGGCCGGATCCAGACTGGTGTAGAACTTGACCTGAGGATACTGCTTCAACCTGTTGGCCCAGCGGTCCTTAAGATAACGGAGGCGAGCTGCCTTGCGTTCTATGCCGATACCTTCGTTGAAGGTAATGGCCTCAGCGATGGCCACCCGGTTTGCCGGTGAGCGGGTGCCGACATCTTCAAAGCGGCGGATGTCATTGGGGGTGTCGGTCCAGGGTGGGGTCAGCGGCCAGAGCTTGGGGATGCGCTCCCTGGGAATGCGCACCAGCCCGTTTCCAGGCGGGGCCATAAGCCACTTGTGCAGGCTGGCCGTGTAGTAATCGCAGCCCAGGTCAGCCAGCTTGACCGGGAAATGCATGAAACCGTGGGCCCCGTCGACGATGAGTTCTATCCCTTTTGAATGGCAGAGCCCGGCCAGGCGGCGGACGGGAGCCATCTGCCCTGTGTAGTGGGTGAGATGACAGACCAGTATGGCCCGGGTGCGTGGCGTAATCTGTTCAGCTACCAGGTTGTAGAATAGATCGAGGGAGACAGGCGGAGCGGGTAGCCTGACCATCTTCAGCACAATACCTTCCCGCTTCTCGCGCTGTCGGAGAGCAGATATCAGCCGCGGATAGTCCTGGTTGGTGGTGATGACTTCGTCCCCGCGCTTGAGGTCAAGGCCCAGCAGCACGATCTGCCCGGCTTCGCTTCCGCCGCGGCAGATGACCAGCTCTTCCGGGTCGCAGCCCAGGTGAGTTCCCAGGCGGCGGCGGCAGCTTTCGATTTCCTTGTTGAGCACGGCCATGGAGTGCCAGCCGGCGTTGCCCGAAAATTCGCTGTGGCGCCGGACAGCGTCCTGGACGATGCGCAATCCCGGCTGAATGGTGCCCTGGTTAAGGTTGATAATGTTGCGGTCTTCGGTAAAAGCCAGCCGCACCTGGAACCAGAAATCTTCATCCCTGGCCACTTCTTCGGGACTCAGGCCGGCGGTCTCGCTGCTCAGGCACATGATTCGTTCCAGTGACTCTTCCGGGGTGACGGCGGCCAGGCCGATTCCGGCGGCGCAGCTTTTTAAGAAATCACGACGGTTTAACATCGGACCTCCTTTCCGGATAGAGGTGAGTTTTGCCCTGGGGTGGCAAAATGCACCTCCCTTAATGTATAAATTTGCTCATTATGCCGCCATAGTATCCCGCCCCTGTAATCTGTGTCAAGAATGAGAACAGGGGGACACGAGAGAGTGTCCCCCTATTTACTTCAGAAGGCGGAGCATGACCACCGGGGCGATTTCGCTTCCGGGTTCAGCCTGGAATTTCACTGTTATCTTGCTTCTTCCTTTGACCAGGTTTTCCGGCAGCTGGTATTCTTTTTCGACAAATTGAGGCGAGGGAAGCCGGGTGATTTCTTCCGTGGCTATCCGCTCTCCATCCACAGAAACGGTAAAGCGACAGGGTCTCATCCGCTCTTCGGAATAGTAGGTTATGTGCAACACGGGTTTAACCAGTCCCTGAAGAGGCAAATCCAGCGAAAACCAGCTGCGGCCCCGGCGGCTGCCCCGGCCAAGCACTCTCTGGGCGCTGATGTTCTCTCCGGCCTGGAAGTTGAATTCTTTTTCGCTGCGCTGTTCTCCGAGCTGGACCTTGATTGCGCTTCTCTCTTCCAGTAATCTCAATCTTTGCTGTTCGACCTGGTAATCGGCTGCTCTCTTCTTCCATTCGGCCTCATCTATATAATCCCAGTAGCCGGAATAAAGCCGCCGGTGGAGCCGGTAGAAAGGAACGAGTTCTATGTCCGGGGTCTTCTCCGGCTCCTGTAGTCTTCGGGCCAGGCCCGAGATGATAAAACGTCCTGGCCTGCCCTCTAAAGGCTTTACCCATTCGCTTACCGGACGGGGAGAAGCCACCAGCAGCGGGTAATCGCGGGTTACGGCCACCGGTCTGACTTCGTCCTGCTCTTCCTCTCTTCTGCTCCATTTCCTTTCCGGTCCGAGGTCGCCGGCCAGCACCAGGGGACCCCACATGATGGCCACGATTCTTTCATCGCCGGTAGCAGGCTCAAGGTAGAGCGTCCTGGGCAGGCTGACCTCTATCGTGTCGCCGGATTTCCATTTTCTTTTGATTTCTATGAAGTAGCCGAACCTGTTGCGGTCTCTGATGGCCTGGGCATACTGAACGTTTTCAGCCGAGGATTTCGGAAGAAGGGCTTCGGCCGGCAATTCCTGGCCGTTTACCCTGACCGAAAAATTCTGCCCGGCCCACCAGGGACGGCGCAAAAATAACGTAAATTCCTTCGGTGCATTCAGGCTGATTTTGATGGTTGATTTTTCCCCTTCGGGAAAATCTGTTTCCTGCTCAATCTTTGCGCTGAGGATGTCGGCCCGGGCCCTGGAAGGGACATACAGATTTATCCACAGGCTATCTTTGTTTTCGTAATAAATTCCCAGGCCGTGCAGAGCGTGGTTTTCCATGCCGCTGCCCACGCAGCAGGTGAAGCTGTGGAACATATCCTGGTATTCACGCTGAACGGCCCTGCCGACCGGCACCATGTAGCACATCCGGCCGTCTTCCGGGTCTATAGAACCCAGGACATGGTTGAAAAGAGCTCTCTCCATGAAATCAGCGTAGTGAGCCTCGGGGGCCAGTGCAAAAAGTGTGCGACCCAGCTTAAGCATGTTGTAGACGTTGCAGCTTTCAGCCGTCCGGCCATCCACTCTATGGGCCAGCTCCTCGGCCGGCCCGAAGTATTCGTTCATTCCGTTGCCGCCGGTGGCATAGCTGTGATGGTGGGCCACCCGGTCAAAGAAAAAGCTGGCAGCCATAAGGTCAGCGGAGTTTCCGGTGAAGAGGTAACGTTCGGCATGTCCGATCATTTTCGGAATCTGGGTGTTTCCGTGCGTGCCTGCCAGTATATCCTGATGGCGGACGAGAGGCTCGACGAATATCTTATGGTCAAATTTTTCGGCCAGCCTGAGCCAGCGTGTATCTCCGGTGTCGGCGTAGAGGTCCACCAGGATTTCGTTCATACCGCCGAATTCTGTATCCAGCATGCGCTGGAGCTGGAATTCGTTGAGCCCGGAGAGAATTTTTTCAGCCCAGGCCGCAAATTTAATCTCTATTTCGAGGGCTGTCTTATTGCCGGTGAGGCGATAGGCGTCGCGCAGCCCGGCATAGGTTTTGTGCAGGGTGTACCAGGGTGACCATTCCCCGTTGAGGTCGAAGCTGGCGGCCCTGATTTCACCGCGGGCCAGGGCTTCAAAGCATTTGCGCCCGCCTTCCAGGGCGCCGAGGTAGCCATCCCCGTTTTTGTCCTGAACTTCCCTGAGTTCTTTGACGATGTAATCGGCACGCTCTTTAAAGCGTGTATCTCCGGTTGCGGCATACATCAGGCTTACGGCCGATAAGTAATGGCCGGCGATATGACCGCTGAGGTTTCGACCGGGGCCATCCCAGCCGCCGTAGGGTTCGGCTTTGGGTTGGAGGCCGGCCACTTTCCGGTAGAGCGCCAGCATGCGGTCCGGTTCGAGCTTGAGCAGGTAATCCATGGTCAGCTGCTGGGCTCGAAGCAGCGGGCCGCCGGTGAGTCTAACCTTGTTGAGGGGGACGGGCCAGGCCCGGACCAGCATTTCCTGGGTAGCTCTGGCTTTCTTGTCCTTCGGCTGAACGAAAGTCTGGCTCAAGCCGGGTAGAGCGAAGGTCAGGATTAAAAAGATAAGGGGTAATTTGCGGGTTGAGGCGACCATAAGCTTTTTGAGCCGAATGTAAAACTCAAATTTTGCTCTCATATAAACCTCCCTGAAATTATGTTCAGGACACAGTTTCTTTATTCCTTAATTGTAGACCCGGTATTCGGGTTCGAACCACAGGCTTT
>CALEUG010000040.1 GCA_937920515.1 uncultured bacterium | reverse complement strand
GGCATTGGCCAGGTCGCCCCCTGTCTTCCAGCTCGTAAATGCTTCTGATCAGTTTGCCGACGTAAGGGGTGTATTTCTGAGATTTTAAAATCCCGGTTACCAGGAGATTCAAGCTGTCGGTGGCTTCGCGGGCAAAATGGGCAAAATCATCCACGAAGTACTTCTTGTCCTTCAGGTTGTACAGGTAGACGTTGTGGATGGCGTTTTCCACCAGGTCGATGATGTAATCGATTTCGTGCACCAGCTGGTAGATGTCTTCGCGGTCAGAAGGGGTGATGAAAAACCCGCCAGAAAGATTTCAGGGAAAGCAGATTGACCCGTTGAACCTGGTATGTTATAAGGAGTTCTTATTTTGTTCTGGAGGAATTTAATGTCCGGGTCTTTATTCCGAACCAAGCCCATCCAGGAACTGCTGGCTGAAACCACCGAAGCCGGTCATACCCTGAAAAAAGCCCTGAGGGCCTGGGATTTAGTGGCCATAGGTATAGGCTGCATAATAGGCGTTGGCATCTTTGTCCTGCCCGGGGTCCAGGCCGCCCATCATTCCGGGCCGGGGATAATTCTTTCCTTCGCCATCGCTGCCCTGGCCTGCGCCTGCTCGGCTCTCTGCTATGCCGAGCTGGCAGCCATGATCCCGGTCTCCGGTTCAGCTTACACCTACGGTTACGCCACCCTGGGCGAGCTGCCGGGCTGGATCATCGGCTGGGACCTGATCCTGGAATACATGGTGGCCGCGGTCCTGGTCAGCACCGGCTGGTCCGCTTACTTCGTCAACCTGCTGAACAACCTCGGGTTCAAACTCCCCCAGCAATGGGTGGCCTCTCCCTGGGATAAAACGCCAGGCATCTTCAACATTCCGGCCATGCTGATCGTGGTGTTGCTCACGCTAGTGCTGATCAGGGGGGTTAAAGAAAGTTCCAAGACCAACATGGTAATCGTGATTGTCAAAATAGCGGTTATTCTGTTCTTTATTGTTATGGCCGCCCCCCATGTCAACCCTGAGAACTGGAAGCCGTTCATGCCCTTCGGTTTCAGTGGAGTTATGACCTCAGCCGCCATCGTCTTCCTGGCCTTTGTCGGCTTTGACGCTGTTTCCACCGTGGCTGAAGAAACCGTCAACCCGCAGAAGGATATGCCCATCGGAATCATGGGCTCTTTGCTGGTGGCCACCATCCTCTACATGGCTGTTTCGGCCATCATGACCGGTGTCGTTTATTACACCAGGCTGGGTGTGGCTGACCCGGTGGCCCTGGTCCTGAACGAACTGAACAAGCCCTGGGCCTCGATGATCATTAGCGTGGGAGCACTGGCCGGGATTACCTCGGTCCTTCTGGTGCTGTTGATGGGACAACCCCGGATTTTCTTCGCCATGTCTCGCGACGGCCTGCTACCCGCATCCTTTTGCCGGGTCCATCACAAGTACAAGACCCCGGTGGCCACTACCCTGATTACCGGCGGCATCGTGGGCGTGGCCGCAGGCCTGACCCCTATCAACGTCTCTTCCGAGCTGGTTTCTATCGGAACCCTTTTTGCCTTTATAATTGTCTGCTCCGGGGTGATCCTGCTGAGGTATAAACGCCCCGATTACCGCCGCCCGTTCAAGGTGCCCATGTTCCCCTACCTGCCGGGTTTGGGGGCCCTGCTCTGCGCCTACCTGATGGTCAGCCTGCCCTGGACCGCATGGGAACGGTTTATCATCTGGCTGGCCATGGGCCTGACCATTTATTTCCTGTACGGTCGCCGCCACAGCCGCCTGGAGCGGGAAGCTCAACCCGGGCAACGGTAAGGCCGGCTCTGGATTTTTTCGCAGTCTGTGGTAAAATAACGGCGCAAGAAGCGATAATTAATCATCTTATTGCTCACCTTTAATGGGCTTATAATCCATTTTTATAAACCGGGTGAATTTTACCATGAACGAAAATTTGCGGAGAATGCGGAACATCGGAATCAGTGCCCACATTGATTCCGGCAAGACCACGCTAACCGAGCGCATTCTCTATTACTGCAAAAAAATCCACCGCATCCATGAAGTCAAGGGCAAAGACGGAGGCGGGGCCACCATGGACTACATGGAGCTGGAACGGGAACGAGGCATTACCATAACCTCGGCCACCACCAACGTCACCTGGAACGAACACTCCATTAACATCATTGACACCCCGGGACACGTGGATTTCACCATAGAAGTGGAGAGGTCGCTGCGGGTGCTGGACGGGGCCATCCTGGTGCTGTGCTCGGTCGGAGGGGTCCAGTCCCAGACGCTGACCGTGGACAAGCAGCTCAAAAGATACAACGTTCCGGCCATAGCCTTCGTCAACAAGCTGGACCGCATCGGGGCTAACCCTTTCAAGGTTAAGGACCAGATTAACGATAAGCTGGGCAGGCGGGCAGCCCTGCTCCAGGTCCCGATAGGCCTGGAAGACAGGTTCCAGGGACTGGTCGACCTGGTCAGAATGAAAGCTTATTATTTCGACGGTCCCAACGGCGAGGTCGTCAGGGAAGAAGAAATTCCGCCGGAACTGGAAGACCCGGCCTGGCAGTACCGGGAAGAGCTGCTGGATGCTGTCTCTCTATTTTCGGACGAGCTGACCGAAGCCATCCTGGAAAACCGGGTAACCCGGGAGATGCTGCTAAGAGCCATAAGGAAAGGCACCATAAACCGCGAATTTACTCCTGTCCTGATGGGCTCGGCCTACCGCAACAAGGGTGTCCAGCTTCTGCTCGACGCCGTGGTCAATTACCTGCCAGACCCCTCAGAAGTGGAAAACATCGCCCTGGACCTCGACCGGGAAGAAAAGCCGGTCGTCCTGAAAGCCGACCCCACCCTGCCCTGCGTGGCCTATGCCTTCAAGCTGGAAGAAGGCCCCTACGGCCAGCTGACCTACATCAGGATTTACCAGGGCAGTCTGAGAAAGGGCGAAGAGCTCTACAACACCAGGTCGAAGCAGAAATTCAAGGTGGGCCGGGTGGTCCGGATGCATGCCGACCACATGGAAGATATCGAAGAGACCGGGTCCGGCGACATCGCCGCCCTGTTCGGGGTTAACTGCGCCTCGGGCGACACCATCTGCTCGCCGGGGCTCAATTATGCCATGACTTCAATCTATGTTCCCGAACCGGTTATTTCCCTGGCCATAGAAGCCAGCAACAAGCTCTCGGCCGACCGCCTGGCCAAAGCCTTAAATCGCTTCATCAGAGAAGACCCCACCTTCCGGGTTTACATCGACCCCGAATCCAAGCAAACCATAATCCAGGGAATGGGAGAACTTCACCTTGATGTCTACGTGGAAAGGATGAAGCGGGAATACCGGGTGGAAGTGGTAACGGGCCGGCCGCAGGTGGCCTACCGGGAGGCCATCACCGTCAGGGCCGACTTTGATTACACTCATAAGAAACAGACGGGCGGGGCCGGGCAGTTCGGCCGGGTCATCGGCTACCTGGAACCATTTGACGGCCAGTATGAGTTCGTCAACGAAGTCAGGGGAGGACACATTCCCCGGGAATTTATCCCTTCCTGCGACAAGGGCTTCCAGGCTATGCTGAAAAAGGGACAGCTGATAGGAAGTCCAATCATCGGGCTGCGGGTGGTCCTGACCGACGGGCAATTCCACCCGGTGGATTCCTCGGACATCGCTTTCCAGATGGCCGCCCAGGGCGCTTTCAAACAGGCCTACAGGAAAGCCAGGCCCCAGATCCTGGAACCCATTATGAAGGTGGTGGTGGAAACACCTTCGGAGTTTTCCGGAAATGTCTTTGGCAGCCTTAACCAGCGCCGGGGCATCATCGTCAGCTCCATCGAGGACGGCAGCTATTCCAGGATAGAAGCCGAGGTGCCGCTCAGCGAGATGTTCGGTTACTCGACCGTTCTCCGCTCGATGACCCAGGGCCAGGCTGAATTTACCATGGAATTCTTAAAGTACAGCCGGCTGCCGGCAGCCCTGGCCGAGCAGCTGATGGAAGAGCACCGGCAGAAGCTGGAAGCCGGGGACAAGAAATAGCGGGCACAGGAGAAAAAATGGTCAAAAAAATTCTGTCTGCCAGGAGCCCGATCAAGACACTGGAAAAAAACCTCAGGGGCGGGTTCGGCCCCGGCCACTTAGGAGTCTTTGCCTCCAGAAAAGGTGTCGGCAAGACCGCCTGTCTGGTGCAGATAGCCCTGGACCGGTTGTTTGAAGAAAAACCGGTAATTCACGTCTCGTACGCCAGCCGGGTGGATTACATCATCAGCTGGTATGAAGAACTGTTCAAGAATCTGGCCAGCCGGGAAAACCTGAAGTCTGAGATGGAAGTTCACGACCGGGTCGTGAGAAACCGGGTCA
Source organism: uncultured bacterium (assembly GCA_937920515.1). Taxonomy (GTDB): domain Bacteria; phylum Acidobacteriota; class Aminicenantia; order Aminicenantales; family Saccharicenantaceae; genus Saccharicenans. Next base: position 52,907 of record CALEUG010000040.1, on the reverse strand, counting down.
TCCTGAATTTCCGCCAGGAAGGCATGAAAACCGAGCAGGTGTTGAAGAGCATAGATGCCCTGCTGGGACCCGGTAACTTTGCCGCCCGGACCATCATCGTGGACGGTTTTAATTTTTACCTGCCCTGTGCCGAAGACCTGGCCCGGTTCAAGCAATTTGCCACCAAACGGCAGCTCGAGTTCTGGTTCAGCTGCTCGCTCAAGGGTGAAGATCCGCTCTTCGACCACCTGGGCCTGCCCTTTGTCCTGAAGGATTACCTGCCCTCCCTGGACATCATAATTACTCTGGAACACGACAACGGCCGGGTTCGCCTCAACCTGGTCAAGGACCACGACCAGATCTCGAGCAAGAAGCTTCGCCTAAAGCTTGACCCCCAGACCCTGCTCCTGACAAGAATCTGAGCGAAAGCGGGGAGTGATTTTAACGGTCCTCCCATCCTTCCCCTACTTATCTACCATCATTTTGGCTGAAGAGCTTCAATGTTCTTGACCTTTATCGCTGGCCCGAATATCATAGCCTTTGCTGATAACTTTCGGTTATAACTTATGACAAGGCTGTCAGTCAGCATAAATCATCATCCGGAGGTGGCTACATGCCAAGAAAACTTTTCCTGCTTATTCTCGGGATTATGGTCATGAGCGCCGTCCTGCAGGCTTCCTTTACTAAAAGTGATATCAAGGTTCACCGGCTGGACAACGGCCTCAAAATCATTTTCTTTGAGGACCACAAGATTCCCAGCATTTCCTACTACACTTTTTTCAGGGTTGGTTCGCGAAACGAGCGGCCGGGCCTGACCGGTGTTTCTCACTTCATCGAGCATATGATGTTCAACGGCACCGCGAAGTTCGGGCCGGGCGAGTTCGACCGGATCATGGAATTTTACGGAGGAGCCAACAATGCTTACACCAGCGACGACCTGACCGCCTACACCGACTGGTTCCCGCCCCACGCTCTGGAAAAGATGGTGGAGATGGAAGCCGACCGGATGCAGGGTCTGATCTTCGACCCCGAGGTCTTTGAATCCGAGCGCGGGGTAATAGCTTCCGAAAGGCGCATGGGCGTGGAGAACAACAACGAAGCCATCCTCCAGGAAAACGTCAGGGCCACGGCCATCATGGCCCATCCCTACCACTGGACCGTCATCGGCTGGATGAGCGACATCCTGAGCTGGCGCCGGGACGAAGTTATCCAGTACTACCGCACCTACTATGCCCCCAACAACGCCGTGCTGGTGGTGGTCGGGGACTTTGACAGCCAGAAAACGCTGGAGCTGATAAAGAAATATTATTCGGGCATACCGGCCCAGACCCCGCCGCCTCCCGTCACCACCGAGGAACCTCCCCAGATGGGCCGAAAAGAAGTGGTCATCAAGAAGGAAGCCCAGACTCCTTCCTTTATGGTGGTTTATCACGCCCCCAGGTGCCAGGACCCTGACTTCTTCGCCCTGTCCCTCCTGGAAAAACCGCTGCTGAGCGGTGAAAGCAGCCGTCTTTACCGCCGGCTGGTCCGCGACGAGCAACTGGCCATCTCGGTTTTCGGGGGAATAGAAGAGAAAATCGACCCCTATCTCTTCAGCATTTTCGTCAAGCCCCGGCCCGGAGCCGACCTGGATAAAATCGAGAAAATCATCGACGAGGAGCTGAACAGGATAATAGAACAGGGCATAACCGAGCAGGAATACCAGAAGGCCCTGAACATAGTACGCAGCGATTTTTACTACAGCCTGCAGACCAACTCCGGCAAGGCCAACCTGCTGGGGGCCAGCGAGCTGCTGTTTGGAAGTTATGAGAACCTCTTTACCATCGTTGACCGCTATGCCCGGGTAAAACGAGAAGACATTCCCGCCGTGGCCAGGAAATATTTCCACGAACTCAATAAGACCGTGGGCAAGCTTATCCCGCAAGGAGGAAACTGACCATGAAAAGAACAATTGCCTGGTTGCTTTTTATCATAATTCTATCTCCGGTGGTGACCATGTCCTCTGAAAGATTGCCGAAGCCAGAAAAACTGGTCCTGAAAAACGGCCTGACCGTCTATTACCTTAAGAATCCGGAACTGCCCCTGGTCAGTTTTCGGGTATTGATACCCGGAGCCGGGCGGGCGGCCGAACCGGCCGGCCTGGACGGGCTGGCCAGCCTGACTTCCACCCTGCTGATGAAGGGTACGAAGACCATGACCGCCGAGCAGATAGCCGAAGCCCTGGATTTCATGGGAGCCAGGCTGAGCATCGGGGATGCCGAAGAGTATACCTCGGTCTCGGGAGAATCCATGACCGAACACCTGCCCCGCCTGTTGCAGATCGCCGCCGATTGCCTCATGTCGCCGGCTTTCAAGGAAGATGAGTTCAAGAAGGAGCTGGCCAGAAAGACAGACGCCCTCAAGTCGCTGAAGGACAATCCCGGCTCGGCTCTGCGCCTTTATTTCAGGAAAGCCTACTTTGGCGACCACCCTTTCGGACGGCTGTCATCAGGAACGGATTCTTCGCTGAAAAAGATTTCGCTGGAGGAAATTAAGAAATTCTTCTCTGCCCGTTTTCGACCTGATATCTCCATCATGGCCGTGGTCGGAGACATAGACCGTAAACCCTTGCTCGAACTCCTGAATAAGACCATCGGACAATGGCCAAAACCTGCGGCCTCACCTCTGTCCCTGGAAATTCCACCTCTCCCTGTCCCCCGCGGCCAGAAGCTGATCCTGGTGGACAAGCCCGATGCCACCCAGAGCTACTTTGCCCTGGGCTCGACCGGTTACGCTGTGGCCGACAGCATTTCTGGGCCGGCCAGCCTGATGAATACCCTGTGGGGCGGAAGGTTTACTTCCTGGCTGAACACCGAGTTACGTATCAAGCGCGGCCTGACCTACGGGGCCAGCAGTAGCTTTCAGAACTGGAAATCCGGGGGAATTTTCATGGCCACCTCCTATACCAAAAACGATAAGATCGGCGAGATGCTGGACATCACCTTCGACTTGCTGAAGAAGGCCCGGGAACAGGGCTTCAGCGAAGAAGAAGCCGAAAGCGCCCGGAATTACCTGCTGGGGCAGTTCCCGCAGACCCTGGAAACCAACGGCAGCAAGGCCAGCGCTTATCTCCGGGTCATCTACTACGGGCTGGGCTTTGATTATTACGATAAGTACCTTAATGAAATCAACTCGATTAAAGCCCGGGACCTGAAGGCAGCGGCCCTCAAGCTACTTCCGGAAAAAGATTTTGTGCTGGTGGTTGTAGGCAAGGGCGAAGAGGTCCGGAAGATTCTCTCCAAGTACGGCCAGTTCCAGGAAAAGAAAATAACCGACCCGGATTTTTAAGCCCGGACGGCCCCGGCCATCGGTCTGGATAGGCTTGAGGGTTGAGTCTACGGACTTTCCGGCCCGGAAACCAGAGAATTTGTAATACCGGTTTTTCCAGGTGAGCTTATAGAACCAGGTTTCACCGGACATTTATCTACCCCGGTCCGCTGAATTCTAAAGGCCTGAATTTCTGACTCTTTAAATCCGGATTTCAGACATAACACCGGCCAACAACTTCCAGTAATTAAAATCAGCCGCCCGAAGTCAGGAGCCCTGAGCTACTTAAAAATGTTCAGGAAGATGGTGATAATCAGGGCATTGGTGAAATCGATAAAAAAGGCGCCAACCATCGGGATCACCAGGAAGGCCCGCGGGGCCCGGCCGTAGCGCTCGACTATCGCCTTCATGTTGGCCATAGCGTTGGCCGTGGTGCCCAGGGCAAATCCGCAATAGCCAGCGCTCATGACGGCGGCTTCATAATCTTTGCCCATCAACCGGAAGATAACCAGGGCCACCAGGGCCACCAGCACCACCTGGGCGGCCAGAATCACCAGCATTGGCAGGAAAAGCCCGGCCAGCTCCCACAGCCTCAGGGTCATCAGGGCAATCACCAGGAACAGGTTCAGGGCCACGTGACCCAAATCATCAATCACTCTCTGATCCAGGCCCGGCCAGCCGGTCAGGTCGTCAAAATTCCTTATGATGGCGGCCACGAACATGGCCCCGATGTAGGCCGGAAGGGTTATTCCCAGGCTGGCAAACCACTTGCTGACCCAGGAGCCAACCCACATGGCTACCAGGATGATGACCACGCTCTTGAGCAGAACAAAAGAACTTTTCTCTTCATCCACAGCCACCCCGTTCGGCTTCTTGCTGAGGAGCTCCTCCACCACCTGTTCGGCCTCAAGCTCCGGGACTTCCAGTTCTTTTGCCCGCAGCCGCTTGAGCTTGTTCTTTTCGATTATAAAAGTGCCAACCGGGCCGCCGAGCAAGCCGCCCGAGATTATTCCAAAAATGGCTGCGGCCACCGCGGCCGTGGTGGCCGCCGGGACCCCGGCCTGCTCAAATACCGGTCCGAAGGCCAGGGCCGTGGCCGGGCCGCCGGTCTGGGTGACCGAGCCGCAGATAACCCCCAGCAGCGGATTCAGGCCAAAGGGCAAGGCCAGGATGATTCCCAGGATATTCTGGAGAACAACCGTTACCGTGGCCGCCAGGAAGAATAGCAAAACCTGCGGTCCGCCGACCCTTAACAGCGAAAGGCTGGCGGCAAAACCGATGGTGGTGAAAAAAGCAATCATCAGCGGCTCACGCAGGGTGGTGTCAAATTGAACAGGCGTTACCTGGTAATGATGGAAAACCAGCATTACCAGGGAGACCAGCAGACCTCCAACGACCGGAGCCGGTATGTTGAAGCGTTCCAGGGGTTTTATCCAGCGTCGAAGTCCGTACCCGACAAACAGAACCAGGCCGGCAAAAGCAACCGTCTGTACCAGGTCCAGCCTGAGCAAATGATCTCCTTTCCGAGTGATTACATTTAACATTTTTTGCCCTGAGACTCAACCTGTTTTTGCCAGTCTTAAGGCTAATAATCTCTTACTGACCAATGAAGGTAATTACGATGGCCAAACCTGCTGGACCGGATCGCTAACATTTTTTATATCAGCCCGGACGATGGCTCATCTCATAATAGCCCGGGTAATTTATCCGGTAATTTAAAAATAAATCAAATCGGCCGAAAATCTGATTGGTTCTTTCTAAGCTGACTAAAAAGAACGGGTTAGTTGAGTAAAAATATTATTGAGACCGGAATAGCCGCGGCCTGCGCTCAGGACGGTGCTATTCTATTTTTTTATTTTTATTCTGATAGCTTCCGCGGTTAAAGCCGGACGGCAAGCCCGGGAAACTTGACCGCCGTCAGACTCAGACCTTCAGGCCTTTCTCCTGCAGGCCACTTTTTCCAGCAGGCGCTGACGGGTATAGGGGATAAGACCCCCGGCATCGATGATGGCCTGCCTGGCTTCAGGCAGTGGCTCCACCTTAAATTCCTTTCCCGAGGTCCGGTTGATGATTTTATCAGGCAGAATCTCCAGCTCATCGCCTTCTTCGGCTTCAATTTCCGGGCAGACCACCAGCCGCAGGCCGAGGTTGATGGCATTCTGCAGGAAAATACGGGCGAAGTTCCTGGCCACGATCACCAGCTCGTGTCCCTTGAGGGTGGAGGCAGCCTGTTCCCGGGACGAGCCGCAGCCGAAATTTTTCCCGGCCACAACCACGGAGCCGGGCGGTATCTGGCCGCCTTTAAGCCTGGCGTTAAACTCGGGATGGTCGGCAAAGGCATACTGGGGAGTTTCGGTCGGAAGCACCGTGGCCATGAATCGCCCCGGGTAAATAATATCGGTGGAGATATCGTCGCCAAGTTTTAAGACCACTCTGGCCATGTTACTTGCCTCCTTTCCTGGGGTCGGTGATAAAACCGGTCAGGGCACTGGCCGCAGCCACGGCCGGGGAGCAGAGGTAAACATCAGCCTTAGGGTTGCCCATCCGGCCCTTGAAATTGCGGTTGGTGGTGGAAAGAGCCACCTCGCCGTCGCCCAGCGCTCCCTGGTGAACTCCGAGGCAGCAGCCGCAGCCCGGGTTCATGATGACCGCCCCGGCTTTAACCAGGTCAGCGATATAGCCCAGCTTCAGGGCCTGCTGGTAGATGCGGAAGGAAGCCGGAAAGATCAGCATCCTGACTCCCCTGGCAATCTTCTTGCCCTTAAGGATTTTTGCAGCCACCGCCAGGTCATCCAGCCGGCCGTTGGTGCAGGAGCCGATGACAATCTGGTCCACTTTAACTCTGCCAACCTGGCCTACCGGCTTAACGTTATCCACCGTGTGCGGACAGGCCACCATCGGCTCCAGCCCGGAAACATCAATTTCCAGTACTCTTTCATATTCGGCATCAGGGTCCGGGCCGAAAATCTCTATTTTCCCCCTGATCCTGGCTTCTTCCCTGAGATAACGAAGCGTCTCTTTATCGGGTGGCACCAGTCCCGAGGTGGCCCCGGCTTCAACCGACATGTTACAGACGGTCAGACGCCCGGAAGTGCTCATATTTTCGATGAGGGGACCATGGTACTCCAGCACCTTAAAATTGGCCCCTTCGGCCGAAATCAGGCCGATCAGGTAAAGGATGAAATCCTTGGGCAGAACCTGGCGCGGAAATCGGCCCCTCACCACCACCTTGATGGTCCCGGGGACCTCCACGTTGAGCACCCGGCCCAGGGCCCAGACCGAAGCCATTTCCGTGGCCCCGAGGCCGAAGCTGAAAGCCCCCAGCGCTCCGTGGGAAGTGGTGTGGCTGTCGGTGCCCACCACCACCATGCCCGGCAAAACGTAGCCGCTTTCGGGCAGGATCTGGTGGCAGATGCCGCCTTCATCGCCCCTGATGTCATGAAATTTCTTTATTTTCTGGGCAGCCACGAATTCCCTGATTTTTTTCTGGTTGGTGGCCGTCTTGGAACTTTCGGCCGGGACGCGGTGGTCCAGGATGATGGCAATTTTATCCGGGTCCCAGACCCTGGGTTTTAAGCCGGTGTCCCGGTAGATTTCCAGAAACTGGTTTATGACCAGAGCCGCATTTTCATGCGACATGGCCAGGCTAACCCCGGGTTCAACCACCTGGCCAGCCCTGACTTTCTTCTGGCCGGTAGCCCGGGCCAGAATTTTTTCCACCATGGTCAGCCCCATCTTATAACCTCCTTCCCGGCGGCCGGCCGGGTTGATTGTATCTTAAATAAATTATTCTAAACTGGAACCTGCTTTCAGGTGTCTTTTCATAAAAATGAACTTTTTGCCTGTCTGATTCTCCACACGCTGGCCGCAGTTTTACCTGTACTTGAACTCCAGTTTATCTTTCGGCAGAAATTCTTCTTCCAGCTTCCGGTATTCTTCAAGCCCGACAAAGGTCGTATATTCCTCGAAGCTGGATAGCCACCGGGTCTGGCCGGCCAGAATTCCGGTTGGTGAATTCTTCAGGGCCGTGAAGAATTCCGTCAGGGCTTTGTGCATGACCATGATGGAAGCTACCGGGATGGAGACCCGGCCGACACCCATCCTGGCCAGCTCGGGAATGGGAATGAGCTCGGTCTTGACTCCGCTGACGGCATCCATCAGGTTGACCGACAGCGGGCCTTTGATTTCTTTAACCGCTCTTTCGATGTCTGCCCGGCTCCTGATGCCGTCTATAAAAGCCAGGTCGGCCCCGGCTTCCAGGTACAGGTTGCAGCGCCGGATGGCCTCATCCAGACCGGCCAGGGCAAAGACATCCGTTCTGGCATTGATGATGAAATCCGGGTCGAGCCGGTCGCGAACCTCAGCGCAGGCTTTAATCTTTCCGACCATCTCCTCGGCCGGGATGACTTCCTTTCCGGCCAAGTGGCCGCAGCGCTTGGGAAAGACCTGGTCTTCGATGTTCAGGCCGGCCGCGCCCATTGTTATGACCCGTTCGGTTACCCAGGCGGCGTTGATGGCATTGCCACCGCCGGTGTCGACGTCAGCCATGACCGGAATATTGACAGCCTGGACGATATTCCAGGTCAGGTCCAGCACGTCCTTCATCTGGACCAGACCCACATCGGGTTTGGCCAGGAGAGAGCCGGCCAGCCCGAAACCCGAAACCTGGATGGCTTCAAAACCACACTTTTCGATGACCTTAGCGCTCAAAGCATCGTGGCAGCCGGGAACCACCACCGCCCGACGCTCCATGATGGCCTTTCTCAAAACCGTTGTCTTTTTCATCAGCTTCTCCTTGGTTTGTATTAATGCGGAGAATTATTATAATAGGAAAAAATTAAGTTTACCACCGGGAGGAAAAACTTGGCTGCTTCCGGCCGGCTGGCTGAATACCTTTTCGGCTGGTTCCGGAAAACCCCCGCCCCGGCCCGCCGGGCCCTGCTGGCTTCCTGCTTCGGCTGGATGCTGGATTCCTTCGATGTCATGCTCTATGCCCTGGTCCTGGCTCATCTGATGAGCGACCTGTCGATGTCCAAGCCCACGGCCGGTTTGCTGGGCTCGCTCACCCTCCTGGCGTCTGCCTTTGGCGGGATGATCTTTGGAGTGGTGGCCGATCGCCTGGGGCGGACGGTAGCCCTTCAAGCCAGCATTCTGATTTACTCGGTCTTCACCTTCATGTGCGGGCTGAGCCAGAACGTTTTTCAGCTCGCTCTGTTCCGGGTTTTTCTCGGCCTGGGTATGGGTGGAGAATGGGCCTCGGGCGCAGCCCTGGTTTCGGAATATTTTCCTTCCGAGCACCGGGGTAAAGCCCTTGGCTTCATGCAGAGCTTCTGGGCCGTGGGCTATGCCCTGGCCGCGGTGGTGACCGCAATAATTCTGCCCAAGCTTGGCTGGAGGGCGGTTTTCTTCGTGGGTATTCTTCCGGCGCTGCTGGTTTTCTGGATAAGGTCAAAAGTGGAAGAACCTGACCTCTGGAAAAAATCCCGACAAGCAGCCCGCTCTCAGCAGTCTTCAGAATTATATGACTCTCAAAAATCACTTCCGGCTGGCGAAGCCATAACAGAGAATGAAATCAAATCATCAAAAGAAACAGAATCAAAGAAATCTCTTTCTCTCATTTCAGGCCAGCTGTTAAGAATTACTCTGGCCGTCACCCTGATGAACGCCCTGACCATGTTCGCCTGGTGGGGATTTAACCTCTGGATTCCAGGTTATCTGTCGTTGAGCCAGTCTCAGGGCGGGGTTGGTCTTACGACCAGGCATATGTCTTCTCTGGTCATCTTCATGCAGCTTGGCATGTGGCTGGGTTATCTGACCTTCGGCTATATCAGCGACTCCCTGGGACGCAAAAAAAGTTATGTTCTCTACTTGATATCGGCCAGCCTGCTGGTTTTTCTCTATTCGATTGCCCGGACTCCACTGCTGCTTTTCTTCCTGGGACCGGTGGTTGCTTTTTTTGGAACAGGATATTTTTCCGGCTTCGGAGCCCTGACGGCCGAGCTCTACCCCACCCGCATCCGGGCTACTCTTCAGGGAATAACCTACAACAGCGGCCGCATCGTTTCAGCCATTGCCCCCCTGGCTGTAGGTTCCATGGCTCAGGAGAGAGGTTTTCAAATTGCTTTCTGGCTGGTTTCGGTGGCTTTCATCCTGGCCGCCCTAACCTGGACTCTGATACCAGAAACTAAAGGCAAGGAACTGGAATAAAAAGAACAAAACCGGTCATGGAAATGTCCCGGTCACCAGTTTATACGCACCAGGCTATACAGCGCATTCACCAGAAATAAGATTGGCGGCCAGACAAGAAGAGGCCTCAGGATAAAAAGCGCCTTCTTCCCTGATGTGTTGAATTCTGGTTTATAAACTCTCAAAAGGTTCTTTTAAGCAACGAAAAGACAAATAATCGTTATAAAAAAGAAAGTGCTGGCCAGAAAAGCAAGAACCTAAAAGAGGCATTTGTGAAAACCACCTTTCTAACCATATCTTCCCTGGCCAGCAGGGCTAAATTTCTTTAAATTTCTTTAAGTTTCTTTTATAGAGGCCAGGCCATCCCGGGTCCAGCCTTGCTGCAGGTAATAGGCATCAAGAATCCGGGAGTAATATTCCGGGTCGATTGCTTTTCCGGCCTGGGGACCGGCGGTCAGGGGCTCGATAAACTTGGGCGGGATAAAGGCATCGTAGTCCCTTTTCCGGCCCTGCTGGTTGTTGACATACCTTTCCAGCGTGTAAATTCGCCGCCCGCAGTCCTTAAGGCTTTCGGCCGTGTATTCGATCCCCGTCAGGGCCCGGTACATCTCCAGGAAATCGGGCGAGGTGAAATCCTCGGTGAAGAAGTCGCACAGCCCGAGAGAGTCGGTCAGGGCCTTGCCCAGCTGGCTTCCAGCCACGTAGGCGGCCAGGTTCTCGGCACCGGTCAGCCCGCCTTCTTCCGCCTGGATGGTCCAGGCATAGGTATGGTCGCCGCGCCCCCGGTTGGAAGTGCCGTAGGCGGTGAACATACCGGGGAAAACCTTGGGCTCAATGCCGGCATAGCCCAGGCCGGCGTAAGCGGTGGTCAGGGCCCGGACAATTTCTTTCGGGCTGGCGTTTGAATTCGATTTGACCAGTTCGTCTATGACCAGGTCGGTCGGCCTTCTCAGCAATAATCCCAGGTCGCTGCGGCCATAGACTATTTGCTCCAGGCAGTTGATCATACTTTTAGTGTTTCCAAACTCGGGCGCCCCTGGAAACGGCAGCCAGCCTTTCTCTTTAAGCTCCATGGCCCCGGCCATGACGCTGCCAAAGGTCATGGTATCCACCCCGTATTCATTGCAGAGATGGTTGAGGTAGAAAATGCCGTCCCGGTCGGTGAGACAGCAGTTTATCCAGAGGGCGATGGTTTCAAATTCTGGCCTAACTCCTTCGTGAGCATAGGCCCCGGTGCTGACAGCCGCGCTGCGGGTGCACATTATATGGCGGCAGCGGTTGCAAACCTTATGCTTGCCGGCAATCTCCAGGAAGGCCCCGGTGGAAACCCGGCGGTAGAGATCCGGATCAAAGTAGCCTTCGTCAAAATTGTGCCAGGGCAAATACCCCCCCTTCTTCCCCAGGTAGCCACCGTTAAAGGCCCGGTCCAGCCACCAGGTGGTTCCGGTTTCAGGACGGAAAGAAGCCGTCCAGTTGGGGTCGTGAACATGGCTTTTGACCGCTTCATCTATTACCTTTGATTTTTCCAGGAATCGTTCCCGGTCGAAAAATTCAGGCAGGCGCTTTCCGTAGGCGGTGATGGCCACCAGGTTCTTGGAGCCAAAGACGGCCCCGGCCCCGCCCCGGCCAAAGTTGCGATGATAGTCGTTGGTCAGGCCGGCAAAGGCCACCTGGTTCCAGCCGGCCGGCCCGGCGCAGACTGTAGAAGAGCCAGGGTATTTCCGGCCCAGGTAATCCGTGGTTTCCGAGGCCCGGCGCAGCACTTTCCGGCCGTTAACATCCTCAAAAAGCTCGGGCTCGGCTTCCAGCACTTTAACCCGGCCTTCCGTCACCAGAAGCCGGACAGGCCTGTCTGCCCGACCGTCTATTACCAGCTGGTCAAAACCGGCTCTTTTCAACATGTTGGGGAAAAGCCCGCCACAACTGGAATGAGTCAGCAGGCCAAAAACAGGGGGCCGGTTTCCCAGCCAATCCTTCTGTGCCGGCGAATAGGTAAAGGGGCTGATAAATGAACAGGAACCGCGACCGGCCGTTGGTATGGCCGTATCGTTCAGGGAAGAATTGCCGATGACCAGGCGGTTGGCCGGGGACAGCGGGTCTTTCAGCCAGCCTCTTTCTTTCAGGTGCTCGTAAATCAAGTAGGCCTGCACGCCCCTCCCGCCGAGGTAGAGGCCATAGATGTGGGCCGGGGCTTCTTTAATTTCCACCCGGCCAGAACTCAAGTCTATAAAGGCCCATTTCCCGGTATAGCCATAATATTCTCTGCGCTCAGCCATGATATCTCCTGCCATAGAATTGAACAGATTGATTATAAAAAAACCGGTCCCTGCCGGCAAACCTTTTATTCTGACCTCTTGCCCGCCCGCATAAATCCTTAACTGTAAAAATCAGCATAAACAGGCCACCCGGGGGAATATCGCCCTTCAAGCGGAGACAAAAAAACTTAAGCTGGGGAAATCAGCTGATCCCCGCCCGGGTGCGCCCGGTATAGATCACCGGCCGGGGCAGATAGACTATCTTTATATCCTTGATTGACTCTCCCGGCTTGAGCGCCACTTTCAGCGGCAGCTCGGTCTGAAGCCTGACGCCGCGCGGTATGCTTTCTTCATCCACCATTAACTCGTACCGGCCGGGCAGGATGTTTTCAAAAACAAACCGGCCTTTCCCGTCGCTGTAGCAGGTAAGCTCTTCAGGCTGCAACTGCCTCAGGCTCTCAGGTCGGTCTTGATCAACGGCGGCTTTTAACACGACCAGAACGTCCTGGAGCGGCCGGTCTTCTTCATCCTGAAAACCATTCTTATTAACGTCCTGGAAGACGCAGCCGCTCAGCGTGGCTCCTTCCACCAGAACGTATTCCAGCCTGGAGGCCTTTCTTTTTTCCACCACGACCGGCCGGCGTTCCTGGCCGGCCAGATAATACTCGGCGGGAATCCGGCTTATTTCCGGGCTGACCGAATGCAGGCCCTCCGGCACCCGGCTGAAAACGAACCGGCCCTGGTCGTCCGAAATGGCGCTGCTGCCGTCTTCAAGGTAAAAGGCCACTCCGGGAAAGGCCCGGTCTCCCGCATCGAAAATTCCATTCAGGTTCCGGTCGGAAAAAACCAGGCCCTCTATCCTGCCCAGGCCGGTGAGAACCGGCCCGGTGGTCCGCCCCTGGTAAGCAGCGGGCTCCCCCCAGTTAAAGCGCCGGTCTACTCTCAGAGTCAACCAGTAATTGGCCGGCTGCGACGACTGCAGCGGCCAGCTGGCCCGGAAGTCCAGCCTGAGCTTCAACCCCAGCGGCAGCCAGCGCCCCAAGCCCAGGTAGAGTTCCATTCTTTTTGAAGACTGGCTGGTGAAATACCAGGACTTGAGGTCAAAGCAGGAGAGCTCGCCGTAAAAATCTGTCCCGAACAGGAAGGGAGAATAGGTGGCCAGCCGGAGGCGGGTCAGGGCAGAAAGTTTATTTTCCAGGTAATCATAGTAGCGGCTGTCCTCGGCCTCCAGCAACAGGTAGGCACTCCTGAGATAACTGTATCTCAACCCCAGGTAAAAGGAAGGATAGTTGAAATCCCGCTGGTTATCGACCCGGTCGTTATAATGCTGGAACCTGGCCCGCAGGTAGGGATAAAAACGGCCGAGGTTTTTTGAAAGCTGAAGGTAAAAACCCGGGCTGACGAAGCTGCGGTAATTTTCTCCCGGATGCCTGGATTCAGCCGCGCTGAGGTCCAGCCTGAGGGTCAGGTCCGGCCAGGGCGGGGTGATAAAAGAAAAACCAGAATTAACCCGCCAGAAATCGGTGGTGTTGAAGCCGGAGCGCCGGTCGACATTATCGTGGTAGTAATCGGCGGAACCGAACAGGAAAACCCGACGCCCGGTCTGGTAGCGCCAGGAGGCGAAGAGTCCCTCCTGGTCGCGGTCGTATGCAAATTCGCTGCTGAGGTTGCGGAAGTCGGCATCCACCCTTCGATAGTTGACTTCCAGGAACCAGCGTCTGCCCTGAAGCAGCGGGCCAAAACGAATTGAAGTTCCGGGTATTTTTACCCGGTCGTTCTCCCCGGCCGCCAGGCTGGCCCTGGTATCCATTACGAACCTGGCCTGCTGGCTGAAGCGAAGTTCCGATTCTATCAGCAGAATATCATTGGTCCTGGTCAGCAACTCTCCGCTCCAGCTCCTTTCGTTTTCACTGTGCACAAAGCCAAAGCCAAGAAAATATTTTTGATCGGGTTCAAAGCGTCCCAGAAAACCGGTGGCGGTCTGCTCGGTCAGCGAATAGAAATTGCCCAGCAGCCCGGTCAGCCTGGCCACCTTCCCGCTGAAGACCTCCAGTCCGTATTTCCTGTGTTCGAAGCCGGCGCTCACCCCCCGCAGATAGTTGAAGGCCGGGTAGTAATTGGTGAAGCGGTAGCCCAGGCCGGTCAACTGCAGGTTATGGTCGCCCAGCCTGAGCTTCCAGGACAGCCGTCCCGTCTGAAAGCCCTGCCAGCTCAGGTACCAGTGGGCCGCCTTTAGGCCGGTTGAGGACAGGCGGCCGTCAAACCAGCCGCTTAAGGTTCCATAGTTTATAAATTTCTGCCAGAGGTCAAGGTGCATGATATTTTCGTATTCGTTGGCGTAGTAGGGCCCGGCCTGAGAATAGAACCGGCTGCGGTTCCAGTAGGACAGGTTAATATAACCCTGCTGGGCTGATAGTTCCGCGGCCAGGAAGAAAGCCAGCAGGGAAAAAAGCAAAAGGAAGCGCCAAGGCGAATTAGAAAGAAGAAAAAGGTCCCCCCTGCCTTCTGCTGTCCACATCTTCCGTCCGTAGCTCATTTCCCTTCCGCCACTTAAAGCAGGGAAGCGGTAAAGGTAATGACCTGGGTGTACTCACCGGCCAGGTAATCCCATGAATTCTGGAAATAGAAACTGAGCTCTGCTTCCTGCCTTCCCCGGCCCCGGGCCAGCACCTGGCTCTGGCCCGCGGCCAGAACGCCATCGATAAAGGGAGGATTGGGGTTAGACTTCCAGGAAATGGTACTGATAGGAATTACCTGGCCCCCGGCGCTGACCAGGTTGCCCTCGGCCCTGATGGTCAGCTCCCAGCGGCGGTTGGGCGGCCAGGTGGTGACCTGAATCCGAACCTGAGTGTTAGCTGAAACCAGAGGCTCCAGGTCAGGGTCAGCCGCTGGAAAGGTTATGGCCGTGGGGAAAATGCTGATGGATACCGTCCACTGGGGCGAACTTCCCCTGGAACTCAGGTTGACAGAAGATAGAAGCAGCAAGCCCAAACCGAGCGCAGCGCTGGTTAGAACCCCGGCTGGCCTGTTGCCTTTGACCGAATATCCCGGTTTCATCTTAACCTATACACCCTCAACCAGAATGGTGACTGTCGTCCGGTAAGAGCCCGGAGCCATATCAGGATCCTCGGCAAAAAAGAAATAAAGATAGCCGGTAAAACTGCCCGGCCCGGTAAACCTGGCCACCAGGACCGGCGCCGCTTTGCTGAGCTGCCCGCTGTAGAAACCGCTCCCGCCCGCCTGCCAGCTTATCCTTTCTACGGGAATGGTGTATCCCGTAGCGCTATCCATGAGGTCAGAAGAAACCTGAAACCAGACGTTAGTGCTGGAACCATAATCGTTGTTAGTTTTGATGGTAAGGTCAAAACGACCTTCATTGGCCGGAATGGTCTGGGGAACTCCTGTTGATGAACTCCGGGTGAAAGAAACCTGGCTGGTATTGATTTCAATCCTGAAGCGCCTGGCCACCTGGACTGTCACCCCCAGACTGGCCACGCTCTGGGCCAGCAGCTGTCCGAGGAACAGGCTTGACCAGCTCAGCAGGAAAAAGCAGGCCAATCTCCGGGCGGCTCTGCTTCTTTTTCGGAGCGGGTCTCCAGTTCTGCTCATTTTCTTCCCGTCCATTTATTTGATGGTGATTTCTTTTTCCAGAGCCAGCAACTCTTCCCGCCCGATATCCAGCCTGACCACGGCTTTATAATTTCCTGGCGCCAGTTTTTCCTTTAGAGGTATTAACACCCAGCGCTCGCTCTGCGGAAGCACCGGCTCGTCGGGCACCTCCAGGTTGAGCACCTTCCTGCCTTCGGCCGAGGTCAAACGCACCTCGCCTTTCAACCGGAAATGGGTACGGCCCGGGTTCTTAAGCTTCAGCTTGACCGACTGGCTGTCGCCGGCACTCTCAAAAATCAAATCCTCCAGCGAGCCTTCCACCTGGACCTTGCCCACCAGAACATAGACCGCGGCCACAATTTTTCCGGTGAAGGCCACCTGTCCCAGGCGGCCACCTGGCTGGGCTTCGGGCACCTGTTCAAAAGAGATCCCGGCATGATAGCCACCGGGTTCGGTCTGGCCGGGCACAGAAACGGTGAACCGGACAGTCTTCATCTCACCCGGCTGAAGCCGGAAATCAAAGGGATTAACCCTGATCCAGTCCCGGCAGGAGAAACCGGTCGGTTGAGTTCCCAGGAAATTCCGGCTGCCGTCTTCGCCGAGTGTCCAGTTTTCGGTATAGACCTTAAGCCGGACCGGCCGGGGAGAATTATTCCTGACATAAATCACCTCGGTTCGCTGGCTGCCCGCAGCGACTTTAAGCTCCAGGCGGATGGGGGTGATGCCGAAATAGATCTGGGCTTGAAGAGGAGAAAAGCCCGCCGCGGCGATAAAAAAAGCCAGCAGAATCTCGAGAAACCTTCCCGATCGACGCCTCATCATCCGGCCTCCTGCTTCCATTTTTCCGGTTCTTCGCTAAACCCGATTAAATTCTATGAAAAGCCTGTTTTATGGTCAATAAAACAAAAGGGAGAGGGGCTTACTCCCTCTCCCCTTACAGGCTATCTCCGGGTTTAACTCAAATCTTGGAAAGAGTATAGGTGGCGGTGATGGAATAAGTTCCGGGTTCCTGATTGGCATAATCCCTCAGGAAGCTGAAGTTGAGCTGACCTTCGCGCCAGTGGAAAATGCTCCCCGTCCACTGTCCGACTGGAACGGCACTGCCGGCCAGCAGCGAACCGGCCTGGTAACCGGCCCCGGTAACCGTCCAGCTGACCGTGCTGGCAGGCACCGTGGAATGAAAATCACCGGCCGCGGTAACGGTCAGGCTCAGGGAAGAAGCCGGAACCATGATGGCAAATACTCTAACCGCCACCGGGTTTTCGTTGGCCGCTATCTGCACCGTGCCCGGTGTTGCCCCCACAGAGGGAGCGACATCGGTAAAGGTAACCGTATTCGTGCCGATATAAAGGTCGTACCATTCGGCCAGGGTAACCTGGAAAGTGACATCCTTCGACTGCTGAGCCAGCAGCGGATTAAAAGCCGCCAGCAGCATAAACACCGACCAGAGACCCAGCACCTTAAAAAGCTTCGTCTTCACTTCCAATGCCTCCTGTATTATAAATTATCGGGGAATTTATAATGCAGGAGTTATGCCAAGTCAAGAGTAAAAAAAAAATTTTTTTATAAGTTGTTTATAATTAATAGAATAAATTTCTGGGCCTACAACTCATGGCCACGTCCGAAAGAGTTTTTAATGCCAGATTATGTCACCACTATCCTTTTTCTGTCATTAAACTCCTTAATTTTTTTATTTTTTTATAAAGCGCTCAATGTTAAGCTAACCTTATAAGTATGGCCGGAGTTGCCTTCCGGCTCCAGAAAAACCAGGCTTCCGCTCTTGAGCCCATTTCCCTGCCAGACGGCAAAGGTGTTCTCCAGACCGCTAATAACAAGGCCTTCGCCCTGAAGGTCACCCTCACCGCGCCAGATTAAAGTGGTCAGATTTTCTGGCCCCTTTCCTTCAGAATAAACAATTCCTTTTAGTACGATTGTTTTATTTTCTCTAACCGATAAAATAGCCCTGACCTGCAGTGGCTGGCCGGGCACGATTTCCAGCTGGCCCAGAGCCTGAAGATTACCGGTGTCCGAAAATCCGGTCCCCCGGGACTTAATTTCCAGGACCAACCATTCTTTAAGCTCCACAGCAAAAGAGCTCCTGACCGAAGTATCCGCTCGCAAGCAGGGTATGAACCCGATAGCCAGGCCAAAAATTATGATAAGAAAAAATATCTGTCTTTTGTTTTTCCCGCTCTTTCTTGTAATGTCCATCTTACGCCTTACGACCGTCAATCGCTCAACCCTGCCTTCTATAAAGCAATATCCGTGCCAGCTTAATCCCTGGTATCTTACTGAAAATCAATAATTTAAAAAAATGGCAATCAAGCTACTGTCCGTTTTTGTTACACCACCCTGAATTGCCCTTGAGTCTATCTAATTGAAAATAAAGTAGATAGTATTCATCTAAGAATCTGTTCTTTTCCGTTACATAGAAAAGGCAGAAGGCCAAACTTAAATCCCGGCCAGCATAAAAATCGCATACAAACCCGGTACTTCTGCAGATTTATTTATTTGGCCAGGCAAATCTTAACCAGAAACAACAATCATTAATACGGGTCAGAGTCAGTCGGCCTGGCCGGGACAAAAGGCGGCAAAAGACATAAAATCATGAGCGTGCTGACCGCCTGTTGAATTATTGATACATTCCCCGTGGCTCACAAATTCAATTTATACTTTTTCAGCTTCCGGTACAGGGCCGGCCGGGTAAGACCCAGGGCCCTGGCCGCCTTCTGCTTGTTAAAGCCGTTGGCCCGCAGAACCTCCAGCAGATGCTTCTTTTCAATCTCGTTCAGGGTGAGATTGACATAGGGATAGGGTTTATCCTCAACCAATTCGGCTTCCACCAGACTGACCATCCTCTCCGGCAGGTGCTGAATATCTATAAAATTATCTGTTGTCAGCATCACTCCCCGCTCAATCACCTTCTCCAGCTCTCTTACGTTCCCGGGCCAGTCATATTCAAAAAGAATTTTTTTAACCCGGTTGGATAGCCCCCGGACCGCTTTTCCAAAACGCCGGTTATAGCGGTCTATAAAATGATGGCAGAGAAGAGGAATATCATCCTTGCGCTTTCTTAAAGGTGGCAGGTTGATCTCGGCCACGTTGACCCGGTGGTACAGGTCTTCCCGGAAAGAGCCCTTCTTCACCTCTTCCCTTAGATTTTTGTTAGTGGCGCAGATAACCCTGACCTCCACCCTTACCGGGCGGTTGCTGCCCAGCGGCTTGAAGGTTCTTTCCGACAGGAACCTCAGCAGCTTGGCCTGGCTGCCCGGCGGAATTTCGCTGATTTCATCAAAAAATATGGTGCCGCCGTCGGCTTCCTTCAACAACCCGCTTTTGGCCCGGTCAGCTCCGGTAAAAGCCCCCCGTTCATAACCGAAAACCTCAGACTCGAACAGCGATTCCGGCAGGGTGGTGCAGTCCACCACCACCAGTGGTTTGTCTCGCCGCGGGCTGAGGTTATGTATGGCCCGGGCCACCAGCTCTTTTCCCGTTCCGGTCTCTCCCGTTACCAGCACTGTTATCTGGTGCCGGGCCAGCCTCTCCACCAGGGCAAAGAGCTCCAGCATGGCCGGGTGGCGGCCGACCATCCCCTCAAAGATGTACTTGCTGGCCAGCTCTTTTTCCAGCTGGTAGGTTTCCCGCCTGACTGATATTTTCTCTTCCACCTTTTTCAGACTTTCGGCCAGGGATTCCGCTCTCAGCGGCAGGCCAAGGTAATCAAGGGCGCCGGCCTTGATCACTTCGGCCACTTTTGTTTCGCTTTCCGGGGGCCCCAGGACTATGACTTCCATCAGCGGGTCGAAGTCTTTTATCTTTTTAAGCCTGGAAAAAGTATCGGACAGCCGGCCCTCCCGGACCAGCAGTACAACCCGCGGTTTTTCCTGGTTGATACGTGAGATTACGTCCTCTTCTCCCCTGGCCAGGGTCAGCTTCCAGGTGGCCGGTGGCAGAACCCGCGCTATCTCCCCGACCGTCCCATCATCCGAAGAAATTACCAATATTTTTAGCATGACACATCCAAGGCCAACCCGACGTTTGGTTTTATTCATTATATCTCATTGCCCTTTCCGGATTAAAGCACCTTTTTTTTAAGTCCGGCTTGGGCTATACTTTGTTTTTAAACCAAAATCGGAAATACCATCGGAGGACAAGATGTCTGAAAACCGAGCCGAGCTGATTCTCAACTTATTCCAGGAAAGCCAGGCCCTGCTCACTGGCCACTTCAGGCTGACTTCCGGCAAACATTCCGATGTCTATTTTGAAAAGATAAAGTTGATCGAACGGCCGGCAGTCCTGGAAAAAATCATCGACCTGCTGGTGGAAGAAATCAAGAAGGACAACCTGGACTTTGATTACGTGGTTTCCCCGGCCTACGGTGGCATTGCCATGGGTTTTCTAACAGCCCTGAAGCTCAACAGGCTCTTCGCCTTTTCCCAGAGAGTTGAGGAGAAAATGACCGTCCGCTCGGGTTTTGCCGGGCTGCCTGGCCGAAGGGCCATAATAGTGGAAGACATCCTGACCACAGGAGGCTCGGTCCAGGAAGTCCTGGAATGCCTGAAAGCGATGCAGGTTACGGTTGTCGGAATCTACTGCCTGGTCGACCGCAGCGCCGGCCAGGTGCTGATAGAAGGCAAACCAGTCAGAAGCCTTCTGGCCCTCAAGGTCTCAGCCTACGAGCCAGAGGCCTGCCCTCTCTGCCAGCAGGGACTGCCCCTGGTCAAGCCCGGAGCCTCTGATAAGAGATGAAGGTAATCCTGGCCTCCGCCTCACCCCGGAGAATCAAGTTACTTAAAAGAATTACCGGGTCTTTTTCTGTAATTCCCAGCGGCCTGGACGAAAATCAGATTCCAGAAAAGGATCCCGTGGCTTTTGCCCTGAAAGCTGCCGAGGCCAAGGCCCGGGCTGTGGCCCGGGAAAATCCCGAGGCCCTGGTGATCGCCGCCGACACCGTGGTCACGATAGACGGCCTGGTTCTGGGAAAGCCTTCCGACAGGGCCGAAGCCGAGCGGATACTGGGACTGCTTTCCGGCCGGACCCACGAGGTGATCACTGCGGTCGTTCTTTACAACCAGCAGGAAGACCGGCTGCTAAGCGGCCATGAGACCAGCCGGGTGACCTTCAGGCCCCTGACTCCGGATGATATCAGGGCCTATCTCGACCGGAACACCTATCGGGATAAGGCCGGGGCCTACGCCATCCAGGAAATAAAAGACCTCTTCCTGAAGCAACTGGAAGGCGATTACAATAACGTGGTTGGCCTGCCGGTCCGGCTGCTGCGCCGGCTCTTCAACAGGTTCCAGGAAAAAAAGGCCCGGGTTGAAATATCAGGTTTTCTTCTCCCTGAAGCGGCTGGCCTGGCCCGCAGCCAGGGACAGATTTTTGAGGTTTATGGAGCCCTGCCGGGCGACCTGGTGGAAATTTCCTACCTGCCGTCAGGCAAAACTGCCATCAAGGCCCGGCTGCTGGAGATAATTAAACCCGGGCCGGCCAGGCAGCAGGCCGCCTGCCCCCATTTCGGCCTCTGCGGCGGTTGCGCCTTTCAGGATTTAAGCTACACCGAGCAACTGCGCCAGAAGGAAAACCACCTGTTTGAAGTCTTAAAGCAGCATTTCCCTTCAAGCTACCGCTACCTGGAAATTGAAAGCATTCTGCCCTCTCCTTCCGAGTATTTTTACCGCAATAAAATGGAATTCTCCTTCGGGCAGTCCGGCCGGGAAATCTTCCTCGGGCTGCGGGAAAAGACCAGGCCGGGCCAGGCTCGCCATAATAAAAGAGTCGTCCCCCTTGAAATCTGCCACCTCAGCACGCGGCTAACGGAAAAGATATTTCGGGCAGTAAACCGCCAGGCCACAAAGACCGGCCTCCCTGCTTTCGACCTGGAAAGCAAGAAAGGTTTTTTCCGCCACCTGGTCATCAGGGAGGGGAAAAGGACAGGAGAGCTGATGTTGCTGCTGGTGACCACCAGCCAGGCCAAACTGGTCACAGAAGAATTCGCGGCCGCCATCCTGGAGGTCGTGCCGGAGCTCACCAGCTTCTGGTGGGTGGAAAACAACCGGATTGCCGACGTGGTGGCTTTTGAGAAAACACACCTGATCTACGGCCGGGAATTCATAGAAGAAAAACTGCAGGATTTAAGATTCAGGATTTACCCCGGCTCCTTTTTCCAGACGAACCCGCTGGCAGCCGAAATGGTCTATACCCTTATCCAGGAAGAAGCCCGCCGGCTTCGCACCCAGTCAGCCCTGGGCCTTTACTGCGGCTCCGGGGCCATAGAAATCTGCCTGTCTAAAGCCGCAGCCGAGGTGGTGGGAGTGGACTGGGACCGGGCCAACATCAAAACAGCCAGCGAAAACCTGGCCATCAACAACGTCCAGAACGTCCGTTTCCAGGAAAGTTCAGTGGAAGAAGCCCTGCCGGAGATAAGCCGCGGCAGCTTTGACCTGCTAATAATAGACCCACCGCGGGCCGGGCTCAGCCCGAGAAGTCTCAAGCAGATTGTCGGGCTCAGAATTCCGGCCCTGATTTACGTCTCGTGTAACCCGGCCACCCTGGCCCGCGACCTGAAAGTCCTGGTGGACAGCGGCTACAAAATCAACCGCTTGATGCCGGTGGATTTCTTTCCCCACACCGGCCACCTGGAAGTCGTGGCCTACCTGAACCTCTGAGCCGGAGCGCGGTCAGGGCGGGTTTTCTATTCCCTGGTCTGGGTGGTCAGGAAGATGGGCAGGGTCATCTGCTTGACCTGGTCAATCAGCTCTTCAATCTCGTCTATGTGCTGGTCTTCATCCTGAAGGATCTTTTCCAGCAGTTCCCTGGTGGCAAAATCCCCGACTTCACCAGCCAGCTTGATGGCCGCGTTGTAAGCCTTGATGGCCTCGAACTCGGCCTTGTGGTCAAATTCCAGCATCTTGGGCACTTCGTCGCCGATAAAAATCTTCTTTAACTCGGTAACGATGGGAATTCCTTCCAGGAATAGTATCCGGCCGATCAGGCTTTCGGCATGTTTCATCTCCTGGATGGCCCTCTTCTCAATCGTCTTGTGGAGCTTCTGGTAGCCCCAGCTGTCGCACATCTCGGAGTGAACCATGTATTGATTGATGGCCGTCAGTTCGTCAGCCAGCAAAGAATTCAGGGTTTCGATAAGTTTGGGATCGCCTTTCATCGCAGCCTCCTTTCTTTCTTTAAGCTTTTGTATTTTACCTTATTACACAAAACAAGTAAACAATTAGATTTTCCCGACTGATTCATTTAAAATCATTGAAAAGGATTATGATCAAGGCCATACCTGAAGATTTTATAGTCGAAGAAATTGCCAGCCTTCCCCTGACCGAAAGCGGTGAGTTCCGCGTCTACCGGCTGACCAAGAAAAACTGGACCACCCCCGACCTGATGCGCTTCCTGGCCAGGACCCTGTCCATTTCTCCCAAGGCCCTGGCCTACGGCGGAAAGAAGGACAAGCACGGGGTGACCTCCCAGCACATCACCATCCGCAGCCAGCGGGATTTCAGCCGGGAAGACCAGAACTTTTCCCTCAGGGCTATCGGTTTCATGAGGAAACCGATGAGCCCGGCCCTCATCCAGGGTAACCGCTTTCGCATTACCATCCGCAACCTGAAAGATCTGAAACCAGTCCTGAACAACCTGGAAGAGGTCCGGCAATCTGGTTTCCCCAATTTTTTTGACGACCAGCGTTTCCGCGGCATAAGGCCGCAGCTCGGTTTCTTCGCCGACCGGGTGCTCAGGGGCCATTACAACGGCGCCCTCCAGATTTTCCTGCAGTCGCAGAACATCACCAGCGGCAATAAAGAAAACCGGGAACGGGTGGCCCGGATCCTGGAAAACTGGCGGGACTGGGAAAAGTGCCTGGAACTGGCCAGGGGGTTGACCGAGAAAAGGATTTTCCGGACCCTGCTTCTCCGACCGGACGATTTCCTGGCCGCCCTGGAGAAGATCCCGCGGGAAGAAATCGCCATGGCCTATGCCGCCTTTGGCTCCCACCTCTGGAACGAGCTGCTGCGCCGGCTGTTAAAAGAATTGATTGCCGACCTGCGGGAGGTCCAGGCTGAATCGGGCCTGTTCCATTTCTGGAAAACCCTGGACCAGCCCGTATTTGACTACCTTAAAGACCTCAAGCTGCCCACCCCATCGGCCAAAATGCAATTCCCGGACGAGCGCAGCCGCCAGCTTTACCTCAAAATCCTGGAAGAAAATAACCTCAGGTTCTCCTCTTTCCGCACCCGGGCCCTGAGCCGTGTCTTTTTCCGCTCTTTCCAGAGAAAGGTGCTCCTGTTCCCCGAACGCCTGGAAATTGTAGACCAGAGAGAAGACGAGCTCCACCCCGGCAAAAAGGCCCTCGTCCTGTCATTCCAGCTGCCCCGCGGATCTTTTGCCACCATGCTGGTAAAAAGAATTCTCCTTGAAGTCTGAGCCGGTAGGTATGATAAATTAAGCCCAGGAAAATGAGGCCATGAAAACAACCGCCATCATCCTCGGAGGAGGCAGGGGCGCCAGGCTGGGTTTCTCTATGCCCAAGCAGTTTGCCCGGCTTGGAGGCCGGCCACTCCTTGACTATTCAGTCGAAAAATTCGTTGCTCTTAAAGTGGATACCATGGTAGCCGTCCTGGTGGAAGATTACCGGGATTATTACCAGCCCCATCCGGCCATTACCATCATCGCCCCGGCCGGAACCAGCAGGCAGCAATCAGTGCTTAACGGCCTCAGGGCCTGCCCCGCCGACACCGAGCTGGTCCTCGTCCATGACTCGGCCCGGCCATTTTTCCCGCTTCAAAGCCTGGCGGAGGGGCTGAAGCTGCTCGGCGAAAATGCTTACGACGGCCTGGCCCTGGCCCTGCCCTCGACCGACACCCTGGTTGAAATCGAAGCCAGCCACGTAGTGGGCTTCCCGGACAGACGTAAAATTTACAGAACCCAGACCCCTCAACTGTTCCGCTTCCCGCTGATCAGGCAAGCTTACGAAAAGTGGCAGGACCGGGAATTCACCGATGACCTGTCGCTGGCCTGGGCCGCCGGCCTGAGATGCGGGCTGCTGGAAGGGAGCCTGATAAATTTCAAGATTACCACTGAGACTGACTGGCTGCTGGCCGAGCGTCTCCTGAACTCAGGCGGCCTGGAGTTTTTGCAGGGTTTTCTTTCTCAGCTGCCGCCGCGACCAGCTGCCAAAATAAACAGCTTCCAGGAAAGCAAAAAATGAGACCAGAAGCGCCAGCACCCCGGCTCCACCGATCACAATCAGGACAAAGGCCAGGGTGGTGAAAAAATCCCGGCGGTAGATAAAGGCAATTCTGGCGGCCAGCCGGTCAGCCCGGGTCTGAAAGTCGGGGTCATGGATGCTGTCTTCTATTTCCCGGACGATGGGTACTATGTTAAAGCCAATCCCGGCTCTCCGGGCATAATAGATCATCTGCAGGTAGAAACTGATCATCGACAGCCAGCCAAAGGCACCGACATACAACCAGGCTTCCTCGGAGCCTGTCCGGTAAAGCCCCAGGGGCAGAGCGGTGAAGAAGGTAACGTAAAGGAAAGCATCGGCCGAAATATCAAAAATGGTGCCGAACCGGGAAATCCGGCAGGTCAACCTGGCATTCTCGCCGTCACAACAGTCTATAACCGAGGCCAGCAGAAAGAGGAAAGCGCCCGATGCCATGGAGGCATAATGACCCTGGAAAATCAAATAGACACTGAGCAGCTCAACGGCCAGAACGATCAGGCTGATCTGATTGGGTGTCAGTCCCCATTTAATAAGGTGCCTGGTCAACCTCAGGGAAAGCGGACGGAAAAATACCCGGGTAATATAGCCGTCCACCGGTTTTCGCCCGGTTTCCAGGAGCAGTTTCTCGGCCCGGCGGGCATCTAACCGGCTGCCAACTCTTACGATAAAGGGACAGTTTACTATAAGCTCCCCGGCAGAAAACGAGCCATTAATTTTTTCCAGCGAACCGGGTTCCGCCTTCCGCCGGCGAACAAGTTCCGGCAGAAGGCGGCTGAGCCTTTCCCGCTTAACTAAAAAAGCCCCGGGGCAGACAGAAGGTTCGCCAGAAGAAGAGCCACTCCGTTTTAAAAAAATCAGGTCTTCAGTGAGCTCCCGGCTTTCAACCCGGAGAGATGCAAAAAAATCAGGGTGCACCGCCAGGTTGTCTTCCAGGACCAGGACAGGAGAACCCTCCTTCCCTTCAGAGGCCAGCTGGCTGATATTCTCAGGAGTGCAGACTGCCAGTTCCATCTTTTCCGGGCCGGGCCTCGGGTCCGATTGAAGTTTTTCCAGAACCTGGCGGGCCAGCCCGGCTTCTTCCGAATACAACCAGAATTTTTGCCACCCGGCCTTACGGGCATAGAGAATCAGCCTTTTGAGCAGGCTAAGGCCCAGAATTCTGGTCTGGCCTTCCGGGCTCAGGAGGAGGATGGTTTCTTCCATGGACATCACAACCTGTGTGGTCAACTGCTTAAAATAAGTGCTTCTTTTATCACAACGCAGCAGGAAATTCAACTGACAGCAGGAAAATTGTGGTCAGGGGAATGAAGCCCCGGGGCCCCCGCCTCAAGAACCCCGGGCAGGTCCGTCCCGGGCTACCTGGTGGCGGACAGATAAGCCCTGACCCGTTCCAGGTCCTCCGGGAAATCCACTTCGTGGCAGAAGAGCCCGCCGGCAGGCACGGCCAGAAAGCGGCCCTTCTCCTGAACGATGTAATTTTCAATGGCTTTTTCAAAATAGTCGTTATCTCCCACCAGCTCCAGGTGTCTTCTGAGGGATTCCAGGTCAGCCCGGGCCACCAGGTTGAGGCCCAGGGCTTCGCCTTCGGCCCCTTCCACCTGCTTGGAAATCTCGGTTATAAAGCCGGCACCATCCGTTCTGTACTTTACCTCTTCCGGGCCGCATCTCTTGTCATCAACCAGGACGCAGGAACAGCCGGCGGAAAGCATTTTCGGGATTATTTCCCGGTCAAAAATCACGTCGCCGTTCAGCCAGAGGACGTCATCATCCATCCGGCTCAGGCCCTTCAGCAGGCTCTTGCCGGTATTGGTGACGGCAAACCTTTCGTTGAAAGCGTAGGTCAGCTCGGGATGCCTGCCCATGATCAATTCTTTTTTGAAACCGACCACCACCAGGATATTCTCCACGGAAATAAAAGGCTTGAGGTTTTCCACCTGGTAATCGATTATAGTTCTCTCGCTGTCAACTCCGACCATGGCCTTGGGCAGGTCCAGGCCCAGCCTGGTTCCCCGGCCGGCAGCCAGAATTACCGCTTTCATTCAGCTTCCCCTTTTCTCTGCTTTTCAAGATTCATTTTTCTTCGGGAATAGAAATAAAAATAAACTGGCTCCAGGAAAGCCAGCACCGCCACCAGGACCATGGCCGCCCTGGCCAGCCCGGCCACTATCAGAATAAAGGCGGCGAAGGAAAAAAAATCGCGACGGTAGATAAAGGCCAGCCTGGCCGCCAGGCGGTCAAAAGCTGTCTGAAACCCGGGCAGGTTTCTGCTGGCCTCAACCTCTTTAACCACGGCCACGATGTTATAACCGAGACCTGTTTTCCTGGCGTAGTTAATAAGCTGCAGGTAAAAGGCCACCATCGATAGCAGGGTAAAGGCGCCAAGATACAGCCACAATCTATTGCCGTATGTCCGGTAAAGCCCGACCGGAAGGGCCACAAAAAACGAAACAAAGGTTACAGCATCACCAGTGATATCCAGGGCCTGCCCGGACCTGGTTATCCTGTAGGTCAGCCGGGCGTTTTCCCCGTCGCAGCCGTCTATAATTGAAGCCAGTTCGAAAAGTATGGCCCCGGGCACCAGCAGCTGCCGGCCGTAACCCACAAAAATAACGCTCAGGACACCTGTGACAAAGGTAATAATGCTCTGAACCAACGGGTGGACATTGAGGTAAAGAAAATACCTGGTGAGAAACAGGGAAATCCGGCGGTTTATCAACCTGGCCACGACCCCATCCTGGGGCTTGCGGGCAGTCTGAAGCAGCAATTTTCTGGCCTGGATAAAACTTTTTCTGTCTTTCACCGACACGGCAAAACCGTCCAGGAGCATGGCCGGGCTTTCTCTATCGTTAGCCCCCATCTGAATTGCAGCCAGGGTTTTACCCTCAATCAGCCGGCTTAAAGCCAGGTCACCTCCGGCTCCGGCCCGAACTACCAGCAAACCATTACAGGGCTGGCGGCAACCGTCTTTTCCCCGGATTTCCACTCTGACCAGGGGCCAGTCGAGGCCTTTGAGGTTCTCAGCCAGCCTGGAAAAGATTCCGGGCTCAAGGACCAGGTTGTCTTCGATGAACAGCAGGTAATCTTCTCCGGGAGATGACAGCAGCCTGTTCTGAAGGGTCTCCTGACTTAAAACTTTTAAGCGGATATTCCTGTCAAGTATTCTGCGGTCAGAGGAAAGTTCAAAAACAGCTTTTTGGGCTTCGGCCTTATCCGGGTGAAAAAGCCAGAACTCGCTCCATTCGACCTCGCTGGCATTCAAGACCAGTCTCTGCCGCAGAGTAAGTCCCAGCATTTTTTTCTGGCCAGGCTGAGTTAAAATTATTACTGCTTTCCTGCCTGTCATTTTTCCTCCGCGGGCTCGTTTCCGATAAAAAAAGGCCGGACGGCTAACGTTTAAGCCGTGGATTCAATACCAGCTCACTCCAGTCTCCAGGAAACTTTCAGCCCTTTTGAGCGCCTTCGGGTCATCTACATCTATCCAGAACCTGCCGCCAATGTCTATCGCCCTGGCTTTTCCTCTGACCGCCAGAAGTCTGACCCCTCCGGACAGGCTAAAATCCCGGGCCTTCTGCTGGCTTTCCTTCAGGGCCTCAAAAAGCACCGGCTGGCAGAGAAAAACGCCGGTATCAAAGGCATTGTGGTCGTCAAGGCCCTTGCCGATATTCTTGATCTTACCGTCCTCAACCTTCACCCGGGTCACATCAGCCAGGTCAACATGGGGATGATTTCGAATCCTGTAATCAACAGCCAGAATCAGTTCGTCTTCTTTCAGTTCCGAGCGTTTAAGCAGTTCCAGGATGGCCGGGTCAAAAATGTGGTCGGACATCACCAGGAAGAAAGGCTCCTTCAGCAGTGGTCGGGCCGTGTAAACTGACAGGCCATTTTCCTTCTGCCACTGCTCGTTGTATATAAACGTCAGGTCCACTTCGTCCGGGGGAAAACTGGCCTTGAGATGTTCTTCCAGTTTTTCCCGGTTATAACCGGTAACCACCACGATCTCTCTTATTCCGACTTTCTGCAACCCCTTGATAACCCAGTTGATAAGCGGCTGCTTGCAGACCGGAATAAGCGGCTTGGAGGCACAAAGACCGGATAGCCTCTGGCCCTGGCCGGCGGCGATAATCAGGGCTTTCAAAATTTTCTCCTTCAGTCTAACCAGGCCTCAACAGAATCGTTATCAGGCTGGCTAATTTTAAATTAATGGCAACCGCTTGTCCAGCGATGGACAGCCAGCCCGGGACTTGAATACTTCCGGGTTCTCAGTCAAGCGGCTGAAACTCAAGATAATCTTCTTCCACTATTCTCCTAATAGACTTAAAAAGAAAGCGGCCGTATATTTTTATCCTGACCTTCTTCATGATCAGCCTTTCCTGCCAGCGGTCCAGGTCCACTTCCATCAGGAACTCCCGGACAAAGGAGGGCAGGTTGGCCGGCGTTACCTCAACCCTCACCAGGTCGTATGAATCCCGGCTTACGAAAAAAAGACCCTCAAAAAGGAATTCCTTTTTCTCCCTGGCCCTGGCCTCCACCAGGTACACGGAGTTACCGTTTAACTCAGACTCTCCCTTTAATCGGAAATCGTAGCGGTTCCTGTTCTTATCACTGAAGGGAATCAGGTCTTCCAGGCTGAGGGTAAGCCCGGGGCCCGGCCGGCGACCCGAATCTTCTGCCCTTTTCCTTTCTTCTCTCAATTTATTCAATTCTTCCCGTCTCTGCCGGCGATACTGTTCGGTTATATCCCTGGTCCGGCCCTTTTCGATTTCTATGGCTTCCAGGATTTCTTCGTCCAGCAGGCCTCCGTCAAACTTCATTCGCCTGGTTACCCGCCTTATTTTCTCGGGCTGCCAGTGGCGGTCGGCACTGGTCTGAGAAGAAACGACCAGGGCCTGCCAGCGGCCGAAGTTCTGGTAGGGAGCCAATCTCTGGTAGGCCCTTTCCACTATCTGGTCAACAGATACTTCGGCAGCGGTTTGAGCCTGAAGAGTAAGGGTCAGGCTCGGTAAAATGAAAAGGAATAGCAACTGTTTTCGCAGGCAGGAAATAAGTCTATTTCTGACCATCAATCACCTCATTATCCAGCAGGCCGTGCGACCTGTGTCCTGAAGACCGGGGCTTTATTATACCAGAGAATCAGAAAGCCACTAAGAAAGCCAGACCGGGGTCATAAATCTGGCGGCCGGCCAAAATGACAGGAAGCCGTTCAGGACCTGGTCTGCGTCCTTTTCCTTGGCTCCTTCAGTCGTCAGCCGGGTTTTTTAAGAAAGAAAAGAGGAAATGGAAAATTGCCGGAACCAGGCCGCAACAGCCTGCCTGCCCCGTTGCTCTTGCTTTTAAAATCAGATTAAAGTATCTATTAGACAGGTTATTCAACCCGAGCCGATGAAAACAAGGAGGGTTAATTCCATGGAAAAGAACCGGCACTGGCTGCTTTTAATAATCGCTCTTATCCTGGTGGGAGGTCTGATGGTATCACCGGCCAGGGCCCAGTTTCACTTCGGTGTCAAGGGCGGGTTGACCCCTGGCAAGTTGAAGTCGGTGCCCGAGACCTTTCTCGAAGGCTTTCCCTGGAAGACCAGGAGGGGCTGGGCCGCAGGGATTTTTGCCAGCTTCGAGTTCCTGCCGGGTGTCTCCATCCAGCCCGAAGTGCTCTACCTGCAGAAAGGAGCTCGCCTGGTTGACCCCGAATACGATTTCGAAGCCCGGTTCAACTTCGACTACTTTGAAGTTCCCGTCCTGTTAAAGATAAACCTTTCCCTGGAAGGTGCAGCCGCAGTCCCTTCAATTCTGGTCGGACCGTTTTTTGGTTTCAACCAGAAGGCCAGCATTGCCATGATTGACCCCTACAGCAGGGAAACGGAAGACATCAAGTCCGACGTTCAAAAATCAGAATACGGGATTACTTTCGGGCTCCTCTTTACCCAGCGCTGGGGACCGGGTTATTTCTCGGTGGATGCCCGCTACGACCTGGGGCTGACCAACATCCTGAAGCCCGGAGTGGAGTGGATGCAGGAAATCAAGACCCGGACCTGGGTGTTCATGATCGGCTACTGCTATTAACCCTCGCGGTTCCGGTTACTGGCCTTCACTCTTTTTGATATTGATGCAGATGCCCGCGCCTTCTGCCGCGGTGAGGACAACTGCCCGTCCTCTTCTCTTTAATTCAACCCTGATTGATACCTCCTTCCCCCTTCGCTCCAAAGCCCCCAACCTTATACTCTGCGCTGGATCAGAAACACCGGTGACACCTGGGCCTCTCTATAAAAGCCTAAGTTTTGAATACCTATTAGCCCGGGAGAATTTGCGATTCACCCGCTATGGCTGTCTTATTACGCAATCAGTCGGGATCTCCGGTAAAGAAAATCTTCTTCTTTAAGACTCCAGAATAAAAGTGTCACTGATGTGTTGACCCCGTACATACCCCTGTAAATTCAGGAATTTCAGCCTGAAATCTCCACTGCCCATCGCCGCCGGTTAACTCCTTTCCTGAGTCGTTATACGTCAAGGAGTTCCTGCCACATCCCTCTATTATTGCGCCACACTTCGGAATTAAGAGCCCCGCTTTATACCCGGTTGTGCCGGGCCAGTTACCTCAGTGACACCTCAGGGTAAGCAAGAAAGATG
Organism: uncultured bacterium; assembly: GCA_937920515.1. Taxonomy (GTDB): domain Bacteria; phylum Acidobacteriota; class Aminicenantia; order Aminicenantales; family Saccharicenantaceae; genus Saccharicenans. The sequence goes on along the minus strand of CALEUG010000040.1, from coordinate 21,719 downwards.
AGATGGGTGTTACAGTGTCTCACACCTCCGGCGCGGCTCTGTGGTGATATCATTCCAGGCCAAGAATATATCAGGTCAGCGGTTCGCCAGCGGACGACATCTAAGAAGGCGACCATAAGACTGAAGAGCCCCTGATTCGTTGACAGCGACCAGGATTTTATATTAAATAAAATATGTTCTGTCAGGGGTGCCTTCGGCATCGGACGAAGGCTGAGAGCAAACCCTCTGAACCTGAACTGGGTAATGCCAGCGTAGGGAGACAGAGTCTTCAGGGTCCAGAACTCAGCCGCACCGGACAGAATCAGCTCAAGACAGGAGGTGTAGACCATGTTTTCAGCTCAGACTGTCATCCGGGACCTGAAAAATATCCGCCAGCAGGCCCCACTCGTTCATAACATCACCAACTTCGTGGTCATGAACCTGACGGCCAACGCCCTGCTGTCCATAGGAGCTTCGCCGGTCATGGCCCACGCCGTGGAAGAAGTGGAAGAAATGGTTGGCCTGGCTTCGGCCCTGGTGATAAACATAGGCACGCTGAGCCGCCACTGGGTAGAGGCCATGGACAAGGCGGTCCGGGCCGCCGAAAAGAAAAGAATTCCGGTGGTGCTGGACCCGGTGGGAGCCGGGGCCACATCCTTTCGCACCAATACGGCTCGCCATCTTCTTGACACCGGCCCGGTGGCCATCATCCGCGGCAACGGCTCTGAAATTCTGGCTCTGGTTGATTCCGGTGCCAGGACAAAGGGCGTCGACAGCCTGCAAGGGCCCGAAGCGGCGGTTGAGGCCGGGCGGGAGCTGTCCCTCCGGTACGGCTGCGCGGTCAGCATCAGCGGTCCAGCTGATATAATTATCAGAAACGGCGAGACCATCCGGATCGAGAACGGCCACCCGTTGATGCCCAGGGTAACCGGCCTGGGCTGCACGGCTTCGGCCCTGACCGGGGCTTTTGCGGCCGTAAACTCCGACACCCTGGAAGCTGCGGCCGGAGCCATGGCTGTCATGGGCATTTGCGGAGAGCTGGCCGCCGAACAGGCCCGGGGACCGGCCAGTTTCGAGCTACATTTCCTGGACTGGCTGCATCTTGTCGGGGAAAAAGAAATAAAGGAGAGGTTGAGAACAGGCGCCTGAGATAAGCTGATGGCCGGGCTACACGGTAATTGAAGGCGCGGGCAAAATTCGGAGCGACCGACATCAAGTCGCCGGACAAACAGGAGGTGTTATTTTAGAATGTATGATTGGCCCGAGAACGGGAATCAGTCTGTAATGATTCCATCCCCGAAACTGGCCCGGCCAACCCGGCAGAGAACGTTCCTGATCAAAAAGACTCCTGCCTCCATTGTGAGGAAGGATGGTATGATTTCAAGCAAAAGCAGCGAGAAAGTTCATGAATCCATCCAGGGCGATTGATTTCACCCTTTACCTGGTCACCGACCGCCGCCTGGCCGGCAACCGTCCGCTGACCGAGGTGGTAAGAAAGGCCGTGGCCGGCGGGGTGACTGTTGTCCAGCTCAGAGAAAAAGACTGTTCTTCTCGGGAATACCTGGAGCTGGCCTTAAACCTGAAAGAGATTCTGCCCCCCGGGGTTCCTTTAATAATCAACGACCGCCTGGACGTGGCCCTGGCTGCTGGAGCGGCCGGAGTCCATCTTGGCCAGAGCGACCTGCCGGCCGAAGTTGTGAGGAAATGCCTGGGTCCTGAAGCCATCATCGGGCTTTCGGTGGAAAACCTTGAACAGTTAGAGGAGGCCAGAAACCAGCCGGTAGACTACCTGGCTATCAGCCCGGTCTTTCCCACGCCCACCAAGACCGACACCGGGCCGGCCTGGGGGCTGGAAGGGCTGGCCCGGGCCAGGCAGTTAACCACACTTCCGCTGGTAGCCATCGGCGGCCTCAACGAGCAAAACGCGGTCGAAGTCATCAGGTCCGGGGCTGACGGCCTGGCCGTGGTCTCGGCCATCTGTGCCGCCCCCGACCCGGAACAGGCGGCCAGGAGGTTGCGCTCGCTGATAGATGAAGCCAGGCGAGCCGGGTAAAATTATGAGGGCAACCGATGTCCCCTGGGTCAAATGGTTGGTCTGGCTAATAACAGGAAAATGAAACGCCGTTACCTCAGGTGTAAAGAAAAGCGAACCAGACTAACGGAATCCCAGACAGAGATTTCAGGCTCGAACCCAGGATGATTCAACCTCAGGTCGGCCAGAGGCCCGGAGCAGGAGAGTCACATTATGAAGAATAAAAAAAGGCTTAAAATCGAAGACCTGGGAGAGTTCGGTTTTATCTCCCGCTTCTCTTCAGGCTTTACGAGAATGCTGCCGCCCGGAGTGCTGGGCATCGGAGACGACTGCGCCGTCCTGCCGTGGAAAGGCCAGAAGAAACTTCTGGTTACAACCGACCTGTTGATAGACGGTGTTCATTTCCTGGGGGGGAGGATTTCTCCGCTCAACCTCGGTTACAAATCCCTGGCCGTCAACCTCAGCGATATGGCGGCCATGGGCGGGCGCCCGGGGTGGGCTTTTCTATCAATAGCCATTCCGCCCGGGACGGAGATTTCCTGGCTGGATGAATTCTTCCGGGGCTGGCGGCAGCTCGCCCGCCGGACAGGGGTCCATCTCCTGGGCGGCGACACCACCGGGTCCAGGAACGGTCTGGTCATCAACGTGGTTATTTTGGGAGAAGCTGACGGAAGACATATCAGGTACCGTTCATCAGCCCGGCCCGGCGATATAGTGGCGGTCACCGGCAACCTGGGAGATTCCGAAGGCGGCCTGAGGCTTATTCTGAAAAACATACCTGATAATAAACTGAAGCCGGAAGAAAGGTACCTGGTAAAGCGTCATTACCGGCCGCGACCCCACCTGGAAGAAGGGCAGTTTCTGGCCGGGCAGCCAGAAGTCCGGGCCATGATGGACGTCTCTGACGGCATCGACTCCGACCTGAGAAGGATAATGGAAAGGTCGGACTGCGGGGTGAGAATATTTCTGGAACAGCTGCCGGTCTCATCTGCCCTGAAAAAGTGCAGCCAGAAATATGGCTGGAACCTGGAGGAAGTCGCTGCTGCCGGGGGCGAAGATTATTGCCTTCTGCTGACGGTTGCCCCGGAAAAATTCGCCGGCCTGGCCGAAAAATATTTCCGGCGCTTCAAGCGCCCCCTGCCGGCCATAGGCCAGGTTACGGCCGAGCCGGGAGTTCTCCGCTATTTCAAAAACCAGGTGCAGGTCAGCCTGGGGAAAAGCGGCTTCGACCACTTCCGCTGAAAGATTGACCCCGGCCTTGATCTGAATTGCTCGTTTCTAATTCTCTTAAACATGCCTTCAACGGGCGAAAAAAGGGTACCATAAGGGTAAGTCTGGAGAAAGTGAACGGCCGGCAAATTGCCCTGACCATTAGCGATGACGGAACAGGACTGCCCGAAAGCTTTGACCCCACGGTTTCAACCTCGTTCGGCTGGCAGATAATCCAGGACCTGGTGAAACAGCTCAGGGGAACCCTGTCCTGGAAATCCGAAAATGGAACCCGGGTCAGGGTTACCTTTACTCCATGCCCGCTATCTACCGGGCCCGAAATCCACGGCCAGATTTTTTCTGACAGCGGAGGGCAGCGAAGAAATTCCTTTTAGCTCCTTCCAGGCAGTAGTCCCCGGCTGGCCGCAGTGGATGGTATAATTGCCGGCTCTGAAGACCGGCGGGCGGAATTCGGTGCCTTTGATTCTCAGGGTGTATACAACCTCCTTTGATTTTTCATCCACCACCTGAATCACCGGGTCAGAAATTCCCCTGAACTGGAGAAGTGGTAGATAGGCCACCGGCTGGCGCCCGTCGTTTTCCAGCTGACTGAAAGCGACCGGCCAGCCCGGATAGGATTTATACTGCGCATCCGGAGAATTGTCGGGACGCACCAGGCAATCCAGCATGACCCGCCTTTCATTCCGGTCAAACATCACCAATCCGTAACCAGCCGAGCCCCGCCCGGGCCGCATTGCTTCCCCTTCAAAGGGATTGGTTATAACCTTAAGACTGAACTTATTTCCAAAAGCATCTTCATAATCGCCGGTGGCCACGGGTGCTTTATTGATAAGAGTTCTGCTCACAGGCTTCGGCATCCAGCGAACAGCCGGGCCGGCCACGATTGGTGGCGGCACAAAAGCCCAGACCGCATCGCCGGGCTTTTCCAGCCCGTACTGGAGCGCAGCCGGCGGTCCGCCAGAACCGGAGAGGTGCAGGGCAAAGGCCTGTCGGAGTATCCTGATGGTTTCATCCCGGTCCGGCTTCGGCCAGCCCCCGCTTGTAAAGTCGGCCACCGGGAGGTCATCGGGCGGATATTCGCCGGGCTTAAGCGGCTGCAATTGCCACAGGGCTTCATCGCCCGGACGGCCCGCGGGCAAGGTCAGCAGCGATACCCGGAGCGACTGGGTCAGCAGGGCTTTCATCCAGACTCCCTCCGACCAGTCTTCGGCCCACTTCCTCAGGAGTTTCAACTGGGCCGGTCCCAGAAGCCGAGCCTGCTTGAGGCTCGCCTGCTTCTTGAGGTCAAACTCGCTATTCCAGGCCCAGCCGTTTCTAATCCGGGCCTCGGGCCAAATCGAGGCCGGTGCCGACCTGAACCACCGGTCGCAGGCAACGGCCAGGCTCAGGCCGCCGTACCTTATTTCCCGGAAATAAGGGACACCATCCTTTTCGGACGCCGACCCACCTTCAATTTCTGGCAGGTGAGAAGTCTGGGTGGCCAGCACCAGGTCGATGAATTCCGGCGGCATCAGGAAACCGCCGCTGTCCTGAGCAGCCACGGGATCGGGGAAATCATCTGTTTTCACCAACCGGCCGTTTTCACCCCAGAGTTTGGTCTGGAAAAAATCCCGGGTATCGGGCAGGATTACGGCCGGCCTGTCTTTTAGCAGCTCGGAAAAGGCCCAGCCGAAAAGCAGCCACTGCCTGAGGTATTCCCGGCGAGCTTCTTCCAACGCAAATTTTTCACGCCAGAACGAGCTCGGCCGGCCGAAGACCTGGTTGCCAGCAAAAAACAGCAGGTCCGGGTTCTGTTTTTTCAGAGCCGACACCAGGCCGTGGTGGGGGTAGCCCTCCTCCTGGTGGTTGCTCAGGACCGCCAGCAGCAGCCGCTCCCGGTCGAAGGGCTCTTTTCTTATTATTCCGATAGGGTTATGGGTAATTTCCAGACCGGGTTCCTGTCCTTCCAGTCTGACCCGGAATTCATGGTCGCGGCTGGAATCCCAGCCGGCCACCCTGAATCTGGCCAGCAAGGAAGCTGAGTCCACCCGGCTCCGGCCAGCCTGCACCCAGTTTCCGTCCTCCCGGATTTCAAGCACGGCCCCGGCCCCGGACTCAAGGCAACCCGGAACCAGATGGGCGGTCAGGGTCAGCTTATTCCGGCTCAGGGTATAAAGCGTGAAGACCACCGGACCCAGGGCCCTTTCCGGGCGGTTTCTGAAAAGATTGCCCTGGACCCTGAACTCTCTCCAGCGGCTGACAGCCGACTCTGCCCCAACCCGGACTTCAGGCAGGCTGGAGATAAGGGCCAGTCCGCCCGCGGTCTTATTGCCGGTAAGGCGAGTTTCTTCCAGTTCGTCGAGCACTTTCCCGGTTTCCGGCTCAACCACTGCCAGCCTGAGCGCTGACTGAGAGCCCGCCGTTTCCAGGACCAGTCTGAGTTCCAGGCCCTTCCGCAGGGCTCTTTTTAACTCTTCCTGTTTTTCGTCTGAACCGACGCTTTCCAGTTCTCCTATGAACAGCAGGCCTTCAGTGGTCAGACCGGCTTCCAGGCCCTGGCCGCCGACCGCAGCTTCCCGGTAGTCACCACCGGGACTTTTTATTCCCAGCCTGAGCCCGACATAGTTCCTGGCTCGAGCCCTGGCCGGAAGTTCCGGGACGGAGACCCTGACCGAGACTTCCAGGAGGCCAGAACCTTCGGCCGCTTCTCCGGTCAAAAGGTAAAGATAACGGTTAGCTCCTCCTCCCAGACATTCAATTACGCCTTTGTTAAGCCTCCAGTCTTCCAGGCGCTGGGCGTAGAAATCCGGTCCGATCCATTGCCGGCTGACATTTAAGGGCCAGTAAGGCTTAAACTGTTCAGCTGCCAGCGGGCTTATGGTCAGGACAAAAAGAAACAGGGCCAGCAAGCCAGGACCGGGCGGGGGGATGGGATGAAGGCCTGACCTGCCTGCAGAGAAACAGCCTCTCCTTCCCTGATAATGAAAAATATTTTTGAGCATCGCAATCACTTCTTATTAATTTATATTTTTTATCTTCTGCGCTTGCGGGACCGTAATCTTTTCCCGGTTAATACATCTGATTCTCACAGAACCGGCTTCAGCTATGGGGCCCGGTCCCGGCCATGAAAATTTTACCGCTTTCCGGCCCGATTATTAAGTTTTCAGCCTGAAAAAGAAATGGCAGCCAGGCTGCCTGGCACCGGCCTCAGCTCACGCCAGCCAGGGCAATCAGGGCCCGCATCAGTCTGAAACCTTCCAGGTAATCCGGAGAGGTGAAGGTCAGCGTCCTGGGAGCCGGCCGTTTTACTCCCGGAATCAGCACTCCCAGCTCAGCCTGCTGGCTGTTATGAAGATTTATTTCGAAGTGATAAGGCGGCTGGAGTTTGTAGACCGAAACATTTTTCAGGGAGTTCAGGGCTTTCCTGGCCCCATCCCTTAAATCAGCCAGAACCTTATCCCTGGCAAAATTCCTGGCAGCCAGGCGGTTGACCGCTTCCTTGACCGGCACGACCACCAGCGACTGGCCCAGTAAATCCTGAGCCTGGCGGCAGGTCTCGCTATCGCCGGTCAGCATGATTACCGGAACGTTGAAGTAGCCGGCGATGGCGGCGTTGAGGCCGAGCTCAGGCATTTCAATGCCGTTGACCCTGATTGAATAGATAGCCGCACCGGAGATGGTGTGATCCAGGATGGCCGGAAACGAACCGGCCCGGGCATGGTAGCCGACAAAGATGCAGGCCGCAAAGCTGGAATCTATGCCTTCCATCATCGACAGAGGCTTGGGCGAGCCAGAAATCAGCACCGCCCTGGGGTCAAGCTCGCTGGCGATGATGTTGCGCATGTTGCCGTGGGAGTCGTTGACCACCACCTCGGTGGCCCCGGCTTCAAACAGGCCCTGAACCACGGCGTTGGTATCCTGAACCATCCATTTCCGGGCAATCTGGTACTCGGGCGAATCGGATGAGCACTGGTTGCCGTGAACCACTCCCCAGATGCCTTCCATATCGACCGATATGAAGACCTTAAGGGGCTGGCGAAGAGTGGCCGCCTTCCCCTGAGCAAAAGATTGACCAGCGGCAACCAGGATTAACAACAAGAAAGATATCAACAACCAGCGGGTTTTTTTAGGTTTCATATCCTCCTCCTTTAATAAAAATCCCGTTAGCGTTTTCTCCGGCAATGCCTTTTAATCTCTCTGCGCCCTCCTGAATAAAAACATCCTTATTCAGGCATGATGTTTTTTTGGGAGATATTACAATAGCTTCTTCTCCCGGATCAAATCGCGGGTCTTATACACCGGCTCTTTCTCCCCTGTCAAATTGAGAAAATATCTTTAGCCTATCAGCTTTTCGGGTTATCACCCTGTTTATTATCCAACATTTCAGGCCGAAATAAAATTGCCCCGATTTCTTTAGACTGGAGTCACTCTTCTGCTATAATCTTGGCGGACAGAGGTTCTATGAGATGAGCGGACTGGCCATAATTATGGCCCTGGTGTTTTCCCCCTTAGCCGCTCTCTCCTCCTACCTCATCACCTACGCCGAGTACAAGAAGCATTTTCCGGAAGACCTGAAAAGGGCGAGAAAACTGGCCCTTAATTTTGCTCTGAGCACCATGATCTTTTTCATAGTCCTGATCACCGCCGCCTTCCTGGTGATTGAACATCTGTTACCCAAATGAAGATGACCAGCAACATTTATCTCACGGTCGTGCTGCCTGCTTACAACGAAGAAAACAGAATCGGCTTCAGCCTGTTCCGCATTAAAGATTACCTCCAGACCAGGCACATCAGCGCTGAAATCATCCTGGTCGATGACGGCAGCACCGACCGGACGGTCGAGGTGGCCCGGGAAATCATGGAGGACTACCCTGTCTTCAGGGTGATAACGCTTCCGGTCAACCGGGGTAAGGGAGCAGCGGTCCGGGCCGGGATGCTTCAGGCCAGAGGCGAGCTTGTTCTTTTTACCGACGCCGACCTGTCCACCCCGATAGAAGAGCTGGAGAAATTTCTACCGCTGGTGAGAGAAGGCTACGATGCGGTCATCGGCTGCCGGGCCCTGCCCGAGTCGGTGATAAAACAGAGACAGGGCTGGTTGCGGGAACGCCTGGGAAAGTGTTTCAACCTGCTGGTCCGGCTGCTGGTCTTAAAGGGATACAGGGACACCCAGTGCGGCTTCAAGCTTTTCCGGAGGGAAGCGGCCCGGGAAATCTTCTTCCGGCTGGAGACGGAAGGCTTCGCCTTCGATGTGGAAGCTTTGCTCCTGGCCCGGAAACTCGGTTTCCGGGTGGCCCAGGTGCCGGTGGTCTGGGTTAACCATCCCCAGTCCCGGGTCCGCCTGGTGCGCGGCTCCCTGCAAATGCTCATAGAGCTGCTCAAAATAAGAAGGAAGAAAAATGGGGACACTCTCTCCTGTCCCTGATCTGCCGGCTTAAGCCGGGGTTTCCCGTTACCGGTAATGCCGGGATAACAGAAAAGCTGGTATCTTCTTTTCACCCTGGTTCTATGAGAAAAGCCGGCTGACCATCCGGTAGACCTGCCCGGCGATTTTCACTCCACTTTTTTATCACATATTACCTGATTGAATTTGGCGCACAAAACTCTGCTTTCGCAGCTCCCGGGCCGGCCATTCTCAGCGAAAAGAGCTGTTCAAAAGGCCTGATGCCCAACTCCTTCTGCCAGAAGTTGACCGCACTTATTTATCTCTTTTTATTGACGTTCTTTTTGTCCTTTTTGTATTCTCTCCTGATATTCTTACCGGGCCGACCGGCCTGTCGCCTTTTCTCTCCTTCCCTGAGAATTTCTTCCAGGAGCCGGCAGGCATCTTCAACGTAGCCGGAACAGAATTTTTGAAATAAATTTTTCTCGCCGGCCAGGGCCAGTCCGTGAGGCGTCTTCAGGCTGCAGCCGATGAGGTCGGTGCAATTAACTGAGCCATGTTTCCAGGTAAAACGCCTGAAGAATTCCCGGGCCAGCTCGTAAGTCAGTTCCTTGGCCGCCCTGTCTTCTGCCCGGCTACGGCCAAAATGCAGCCCGATGACCAGCAGGGCGCCGGTCACGGCCCCGCAGGTCAACCCCATATGGGACATTCCTCCGCCCAGCACCTGGGAGAGCTTGAGGGCTTTCTCCTCTTCCAGGCCAGCTTCAACCGCGTACGGCGTAAAGACCGCCTGGGAACAGCTGAAACCTTCCTTGAATAATTTCCTGGCTCTAACAACTCTTTTAGGCATCTGATACCTGCCTTCTTTCACCAGGGGAAAGGCCAGCCTCCCCCCGGTTTGTGGTGATAATGAAAGAATATTATGTTATCCTCCTGTTCGCCGTCAATCAGATCGCTATTTTTCAGGCGTTCTTTCTGGCCAGCAGGCCAGGTGTGAACCGGAAAGAAAAGTCAGGTTGACAGTCTCCCGCCGGTAGTATATTTTAGAGCCAAAATGAGAAAAAAAGTTTTAAGGGCTGAAATGAATAAAAACTCGCCTTCCTTCAGAAACCGGGGAAAAATTCTTTTAACCCTGGCCATTCCCCTGCTCCTGGTTTTTTTGACCGCCGGAACCACCGATTGCCGTCAGGAAGCCCCCCGTCCCGAGAACTGGGCCACCCCGGTCAAGGTGGAAGGCGCCCCCAACCTTCACCGGGTTTCAGACCTGCTCTACCGCTGCGCTCAGCCGACTGCGGCCGGGTTCAAAGAACTGGAAAAGCTGGGCATCAAGACCATCGTTAACCTCCGCAGCGAACACTCGGACCGGAAGATTATAGCGGGAACCAACCTCAAGTATTACGAAATCCCCTCCAGGGCCACCCAGATCCAGGAAGGCGACCTGTTGAAATTTCTGCAGATCGTTACCAGCCCTGAAGAAGGGCCCTATCTGGTTCACTGCCGTCACGGAGCTGACCGTACCGGCTTGTTCGTGGCTGTTTACCGAATCGTGGTGCAGGGCTGGTCAAAAGAAGAAGCCATCCGGGAGATGCAGAAAGGCGGTTTCGGCTTTCACAACACCTATACCAACATCGTCAATTATCTTCAGACCTTCGACCCGGAAAAATTCCGCCGGGCTCTGAACCCGGACAGAACAAAAGCGAGTGAAACAATATCTATTCCAGTTCCGTATTTTCAATAGAACCGGAAGTTTCACCTTTTCTCCGCCGACCCCATACTCCAGTAAGAGAATATTATTATCGCCATCCATCCCGATTCCCGGAAAGGTTGGTTGAGCTGGCAGGCTTGAACGGGATTCTGAAAATAGCTGACCTGGCCGATGGTCCTGAGATCAGCTGCTATCAGTAAACTAACAGGCCGGAAAAGTCATCCCGGCTCGCTTTATTCCCAGTCCAGCAGGCGTTTCTGTCCCTGAAGCGCCCGTATGGCCGTGACATCCTGGCTGACTTCCAGGCAACCGCGGTAGCGGCCGTCGTCGTCGCGGACAGCGAAATAGCGGATATGAATAAAGCGGCCCTGCATTTCTATCCAGAATTCAGCCACATCCTTTTCGCCCTTCTTGAAGGCTTCCAGGATGCGATTGACGATGTGAACGCTCTTGGGCGGATGGCAGTTCTGAACCCTGCGGCCGATGATCCCCGGACTCCTGGCGAAAATGCGGTCGGGCGTATCAGAATAATAGATTACCGTATCGTTCTCATCAACCAGGCTGATGTCCACCGGCAGGTGGGTCAGCATCAGGTCAACCAATTCGGCGCTCAGCCGTCCGGTCCGCAGGTCGAGCAGCGTCCGAACCCGGCGCGGTTGATTTCCGGTCATTGAAGCTTCGGCCACAGCCGGCCCCACCTCCGAACCACCCTGGCCTGCCCCGTCCGGACGTTCATAGCCACCGTAGCTGCCCCCGTCAGGCATTTCTCCTGCTGCTTCAACCGCGGGTTTCCAGTCCGTACCCGGCTGCACCCAGGCATAGCCGATTTCTTCCTCTCCTCGCTTAACCCGAACCCAGTCTTCCTCCCGCAGCGTCTCCAGGCTCATCGGAAACAGGATCTTTTCTTCCTTGTAGACCATGTCCTGGATCATCTGCAGCACCTGGCCGGTCCTGACTGCCAGACGGCTGGCCTGCTCCGCAGTCTGAATCTTCTGACCGAGCTGACGCCTCAAGTCCTTGAGCTCCTTCCTGATGTCGTCATGAATGGCCCACATGACCTTGGTCGGCCCGGTTACCCCGCGGGCTTCCAGCAGCGGAAACAGCTGGTTTTCTTTTTTCAGGTAGTGCTTTTCTATTTCGGCCAGCCCGGACAGCAACTGAGCCAGTTCTTCCAGGTTGCTTGCGACCTCGGCCTCAGCCGTTTCCCGGGGAATCCTTTCCAGCAACAGTCTTATTTCGGCCATCAGCTTTTCCAGGGCCCGGTTTTCGGCCATCAGGGTGTGAACCGGGTGCCCGGGTGGCACTTCCGGTGATTTCTGATCCTTCAGGGCTTCTTCGAAGATTTTAACGTGCAGGTCGCACAGCCTCTTGACCTCTTCCTCCGGGATCCCCTCATCAATCACCTGCTGCTCCAGCCGGGCGATCTCATCCGGCCCGACATCCTTGATCAGGTCCGCAAACTGCTTCTTGAGCTCCTCCACCTGGCCGCCGCGGTGAAGTTCCCTGATTATCCGCTTCAGGGTCTCGGTCCTGGACCGGTCAAAAGGCTCGGCCTCGGCGGCAGCCCCTGTTTCAGCCCTGGCCTGGCCAGTCTTCTCCTTTATTTCCCGCTCTATCCTGGCCATCAGCTCCGGCAGAGGTATTTTTCCTTCTTCCGCTACCTGCTGAAGAGTGGCCAGCCTGGCAATGGTCGTGCGCAGGACGGGGTTTTTCAATTTCTTAAACTCTGGAGAGAGTCTGACCAGGAAGTCAAGCAAAAACGGATACTCTTTAAGAAGCGCATAAAGGCTGGTTTTTTCGTTCAATTCCATGGTCGTCCTCCGCTCTCCCCGCCGGCCCGGCTTCCGGTTTCCAAACGCGGGGGCTGATTTTATTCCTACTAAATTAGTAGGAAATATAATAACATAAAAAGCCGCTGCCAACAACCCGGGCTTTCTGCGGCCTCCATCCTGTCCCCGGGCCCGGTCGAGCTGGCCTTTTCTCCTGTCATTATACAACCTGTTGTTCACCGGCCTCAACCCCGGGCCGAGGTTGACTTTAACCCCGGTTTTCGGGTAAAGATAAAGCCGGTCAAGAAAGGAGTCAAACATGAAAGCAACCCGTCTGGCTATAATCCTGATCCTGGTCGTGGCCGGCTTTTTCCTGATTTCTGCCGGCTGGCTGAAATCCACGGTTAAAAACCTGGAGGCAGCCTACCCCGGGCAGAAGGCACAGGTTGAATACCTGACCTCGCCCGAGCGCAGCAACGCCCCCTTCTCCGAGGCGGTCAGGGTTGGCAACCTGCTGTTTCTTTCGGGCCAGCTCGGCCGTGACCCGCAGACCGGGAAGCTGGCCGAGGGCGGAATCGAAGCCGAAACAAAACAGTGCCTGGAGAATATCAAGAGAACGCTGGAAAAATACGGCTCCTCGCTTGACAGGGTGGTCAAGGCCACGGTCATGCTGGCCGACATCGGCGAGTGGTCAAAGATGAATTCAGTTTACACCACCTATTTTACCAGGAACAAGCCGGCCCGCAGCGCCTTCGGGGTGAGCGGACTGGCTGGCGGAGCCAGGGTAGAGATTGAAGTCATTGCCCTGCTGGACTGAATTTTAAATCTGCACTTAAAGAATCGACAAAAAAATTTCGCTGCGTGGATCTCATGATAAAGGAAGTCCGGCCTGGCACCCCCCTCATCCGTCCTCTAAAAAGTTTGCATTTCCGGCATTTTTCTGGCTGCCCGAGCCTCAAGACCGGGGCTGGTCTACACCCGGCACAGCTCAGTCTATAAGTCCAGATTCGCCGGCCAGGCTGAATGAAGGCTGCGGAGACCGATAAGCCAACCAGAATTATTCAGGCAGGCCCGGGCAGGACAGAAGTTCCAGATTCCCTTGGTTAAAGAGGTTGTTGATAAGCAGAAGGCTAACCCCTGGCCTATAGAAAAATAAAAAAGCCAGGCAACTTACTCTCACCGGCTCCCGGTGTTTTACCACCGAATTCCGGCTTCCAGATCGCTGCCTGGCTTCTGGTTGCGCTGAGCTACTAACTTATCTTAAAAAGACTCGATTAATAGCGACGTCCACCGGCCGGTCCGCGGCCACGTCCACCGCCGAAACCGGTGCGGGGCTTGTCAGTCCGCGGCCTGGCTTCGTTGACGGTAGCGGTGCGGCCCTTCAGGCTCTTGCCGTTAAGGCTGTTGATGGCAGCCTGGGCTTCTTCCGGATTGGGCATTTCCACGAAGCCGAAGCCCCGGGAATCACCGGTGTAGCGGTCTTTGATGATGGAAGCGCTGTTGACCGTTCCGAAAGCCTCAAAAGCTTCCTTCAGTTCGCTTTCGGTCAGATCCCTTGAAAGATTTCCCACGTAGATGTTCATAACATCTCTCCTTTAATAAAATTTTCCGTTATAAAGGAGAGAGTTATGACCGATAAGGGCCCGTGCCCTCGTCCTTTATAATCGAGCAAATGAATTATAGCACACAAATCAACAAAAATCCTGTTTTCTGGCAAAATAATTAAAAAAATTTTCAGGCAGAATAACAGGGGGGAAAGTGGCTATGGGGGAAAATTTTCTGAAATCTGAACCCATTTCCGTTTTTCTTTTTAGCTGGCATAACTCGACCGGCCCCTGGTCGGGCGCTCATCACCCCGCCCGGCCGTTGTGCCGGACCGGATACATTGGTGACACATTAGAACAATTAGAATTAGAATAAGAAGTATGAGACAGGTGTTGTGATGTATCCACGTTCGGCAAGTCTCCATGGTTATATCATCCGGGGCTCTGAGTTTATCGGGTCAGCGGTTTGCCAGAGGCACCCGAAAAGTTTATGCTATTTCTATGCTGGCTCTGATTCAGCCTTTCCCGCGCTGGAATAAACCGCGGAACAAAAGGCCAGAGGAGGAGGAAGATGAGAAGCTTCAGAAACAGGGCCCCCCTGATTGGCTCTCTACCAATTCTGTTCTTCAGCCTGGCAGCAACAATCCTTGCCAGCGGCCTGCTTCCGGGCTTGCAGGACAGGCCACAGGAACAGCCCCGAAAAATCCGCCCAATCCGGGATGATGTCGGCTTCTGCTGGAACCCTGAAAGCATGAAAATTCTGGTTGACTACCTGGCTGCCCGGGAGAAAGAAAGCTTTAAGGCCGAGGGACTGGTGGCGGCCATTTCCCCGCACGACGATTATTTATATGCCGGGCGGCTCTACTATCCTCTCTTCAATATTATCCGGGCCAGAGAAGCTGTTATTTTCGGCGTGACCCACGGAACCGTCCGCAGCGAAATCAAGGGGCTGGACAGTTTGCTCATCCTGGATGATTACGAACTCTGGCCCGGCCTGCTGAAACCACTGGAAATTTCTCCGCTCAGGTCATACCTGAGAAAACACCTTAAACCCGAATACTTCACGGTTAACAACCGGGCCCACGAGCTGGAGCATTCAATTGAAGCCCTTGTCCCTTTTCTCCAGTACTTCAACCCGGACATAAAAATCACGCCCATCATGGTGGCCCCGATGCCGCTGGAGAAGATGAAAGAAATCTCGGAACACCTGGCTCAAAAAATCGCCGCTTACATGAAAGAAAACAAACTCCAGCCCGGGCGTGATATCTTTTTCCTGATTTCGGCCGACGGCAACCATTACGGGAAAGATTTCAACAACCTGGCCTTCGGCCAAGGGGAGGAAGCCCACGAGAAGGCCCTGGCCTTCGACCGTCATTTAATAGATAGCTACCTGACCGGAAGGGTCACGGAGAAAAAGGTGTCCGGCCTGACCGGGGAGCTCTGGGGCCAGACCCACCTGGACTATAAAAGCTCCTACTGGTGCGGCAAGTACTCCATTCCTTTCGGGCTGCTGACGGTGGAGAAAGTGATGAAACGAAATACCGGTCGAAATGTCCGCGGCCAGCTGATCAGGTTCTCTGACACCTACAGCGAGGGCGTCCTGCCCCTGACCAAAATCGGCCTGGGCACCACCGCCCCCTTTTCGCTGCGCCACTGGGTCAGTTTCTGCTCCATCGCCTACTACCTGGAATAAAAGTGGCAACACCCGCCTGCTCCCGTTCTATCGCCTGTTTCTTTGATTGAGCCGGAAGCGGGGTCCTGTGCCCATCGGGTAAATTTTTCATTAAATTCAGGAAAAAGGCCTGGCCTCCAAACGTGATGCGGTCGTTCTGCAACGGATAAAGCGTGCTGAACTTGAGATGAAATCAGAGATTAACCTCAAAAAAGGTATTCACTTCTGTCTCTATCCGATCCAGAAAAATCGCTGAAAGATTACGGGGTCGCTCATCTTCAGGCCTTGCCCAGGACCATGGCCAGAAGAGCCATCCTGACGTACAGCCCGTACTCCATCTGCCGGAAATAGGCAGCCCGGGGGTCTCTGTCCACTTCCATGGCTATCTCGTTCACTCTCGGCAGCGGGTGCATGATTATCATTCTATCCTTAGCTTTTTCCAGAGTTTTACCACTTATCACGTAGGCATCTTTGACTTTTTCGTACTCTTCCAGGTTGTCGAACCTTTCCCGCTGCACCCTGGTCACATACAGGACATCTGTTTCGGGCAGCACTTTGTCCAGGACGGTGTATTCTTTTTGCGGCAGGCCCTTTTCCTCCACCTCTTCGATCACATCCCGGGGCATTCGCAGCACTTCGGGCGAAACGTAATTGAGTTTGACGTTCTTGAACCTGGTCAGCAGCCTGGCCAGTGAATGGACGGTCCGGCCGTACTTCAGGTCGCCCAGCATGGTCACGGTCAGGTCGTCCAGCCGGCCCAGCTCTTCCCTGATGGTAAAAACGTCCAGCAGGGCCTGGGTCGGATGCTCGCCCACTCCATCTCCGGCATTAATTACTGGCTTTCCGGCGTACTGGGCAGCCAGGGCCGCCGAGCCAACTTCCGGATGCCTGATGACGATGACGTCGGCGTAGGCGGCCAGGGTTCGGACCGTGTCGGGCAGGCTTTCGCCCTTGGCCACCGACGAGTACCGCACCTCGCTGATGGGGATAACCGCCCCGCCCAGCCGTTGCATGGCGGCCATGAACGAGGCGAAAGTCCTGGTCGATGGTTCGTAGAACAGGTTGGCCAGGATTTTTCCCTTGAGCAAATCAAAAGTTCCTATTCTCTCGACCATCACCCGCATCTCGTGGGCCACGCTGAATATATATTCCAGGTCAGCCCTGTTGAACTGCTTCACCGACAGAATGTCCTTGCCGTACCAGGGCGCGGTTTGCTGGTCGCCAAAGGGCAGGTAGGGGCTTTTTGGTTTGCTGGGCATGCTGACTCCTTTTCTATTCTCCAGGGATTAGAATTTTTCTTTAATATATTTATCTGCCCGCAGGCTGTCAACCCGGGCCTGCTTTTATCAATCAGCTGAGGCCGGGCCTGCCTGGTCTGCCAGGACCTGACCCGATTTCGAACACCTCATCCCGGGCTTGAAATTTTTGCCGGCAACAGGCAACCTCTCCGCCGCTTAAATCGGCAGATTAAAGGCCCGGCCTCTTTCTTATCAACGAATGGCAAAGATTTTCTTAAAGCATTTACTGTAAACGACGACTGAATAACGGGTATAATACTGAGGGAGGATATTATGCCTGTCCGGACAAAAACCAATAAATTCTATCTGGCCGTAAGTATTCTCCTTGCCCTTTTCTCGTTCCTGTTTCTTCCAGCCGGGGCTCAACTGCTCCAGGCCCGGCAGGTCAGCCTTGGACTATCGCTGACCGACGGCAAGGTCAAAAGTTTCTATCTTTCCATCTCCAGCTATTTCCAGGTCCCCGAGGCAACCGTCATCCGGTTTCGTGAACAGTACCGTTTGTCCGATGACGAGCTGCCGGTAGCCTTCTTCCTGGCCCGGGAAGCCCGGGTCGAGCCTGCGGTTATAATCAACCTCCGCCTCCAGGGCCTGAGCTGGTGGGCCATCAGCCTGCATTTCAAGCTGAGCCCGGAAATCTTCTTCCTGCCGGTGACCATGGCCAAGATAGGGCCTCCTTACGGACGGGCTTACGGGTATTACCGCCAGCACCGGCATCAAAAAGTCTGGAGCCAGGTGGTGTTAACTGACGTCGAAATAGTCGACCTGGTCAACCTTAAATTCGTTTCGACCCATCAGCGGATTCCGCCTGAAAGAATAATGGAAATGAGGGCTAAGGGCCACGGCTTTATCGATATCCATGACACCGTTGTCAAAGAAAAGGGCCAGGGCCCGCGCCAGGACCAGCCGCAAAAAAACAAGCCGGACAAAAAGCAGGGGAGAAAATAACTGTTACCTCAAGATTCCGTTCGCCCTGGGGAGCACATGAACTGCATCAAAGATATTTTTTCCAGTCAGCCTGTTCAAAATCAAGACTGGAGACCATTCCCTGATTGATGACCGCAGCTGAAGCCCGCTCTTTCTCACGGGCCCGGCTGTATCTGATAACCAGAAGACAGGCTTCCCGCACCGCTCCCCGGCTGAGAATCCCTGGTCCAGGGATCTCCGGGCCGGATTCTTCTTGCAGCCCGGTTGTTCCGTCCTGAATCTGGCGAACCAATCGAGCCAGGTCCGTTCCTCTCCCGCTGCCCTCTCCTGCCTGCCCCGGTTGAGTTGACCGGCCCGTTCCGGACCGGTTTTCTGACCCAACCTCACCACTCCCGGCAGTTTCGGTTCCCCGGTCACCCCCGCTTTCGACTCGACCATCCACCCGAAGGGCGCTGGCCTCCTTCAGCCTGACCGCAGCCAGCGGCCCCTTAACTCCGGCCGTCGTTACCAGTATATCGGTTTCGCCGGCTATCCCGGCTATTTTTTCATTCTCCTGTTCATCCCGGCCCACCACTATCAGCCCGTCGGGTTCGAAAAATACCCGGCCGGTCTTTATCAATTCTACATCTTCTGGCAACAGCTTCCCCCGCCATTTCATCAGCTGCCTGGCCCGGGCGGCAAAGTTAGGGTCAGTAAGAAGGCAACCCCCGGCCGGCGCGGGATATTCTTTAAGCCGGTACTTTTCAGCCAGCTCCAGCTGCTTCTTTCTGGAACGGCCGATAATATCAAGAAGCCTCTCCCGGTCGACCAGACCCTTTTCTTCAGGGATGGTTACCGGCAGCAACTTAGCCGAAAGCGGCCTGAGCACCAGCCCCTTTATTCCCGCCAGTTTTTCCACCAGAGCCAGGGCCTGGCGATTCTGCGATTTCGGCCTCTCCCCCACCACCTCACCGGTGGCCACAAAATCAGCCTGGTATCTTTTGAGCAGCTGTCCGGCCATCCGGACCATCTGCCCGTGGCAGTCGATGCAGGGATTGAGCTGCCGGCCGTAGCCATACCCGGGATTTTCCACGATTTCTATTTGTTCGCGGCTGATGTCAACCACCACCAGGGGCCAGCCCAGTTCCCCGGCCGCCCGGATGGCTTGGCCTGCCCCGAAAAACTGGCTGCGAAAAGTCAGGGCCACTATTTCAATATCCTGCTCTTCCAGCAGCTTTCCGGCCAGGATGCTGTCCAGACCGCCAGAAAACAGAAGCAGCGCCCTGGCCTTTTTTCTCTTTTCTTCAGGTTTTTTTATTTCTACTATTTCCATCCTGACTCTATTGCAATCCGCTCGAATCACGAGAAGACGATGGTCAACACAGGGTTGGTATCCAGTCCCGTCCCCGGCGCTTTAATAATAGCAGAAAGCATGGCAGCAAATAAGCAGCTTCGGTTTGACCGGCTACTCTCTACAGGATTCAGGCCAGAGCTTCTGTCAGTTCCCCGGTAAAGTTAATTTCCTGAAACTCAATAAACCTTTTCTCTGACTTTCTGTATTTGCCGCCCGGGCAGCTGGCCGCATCTGTAACCCGCGCAGACTTTGAGAATAGTTTCTAACGCTTTTATCTTTATTCGAACCACCAACAGGACTAATCGGCTCCGGTTTTAGCTATCAATTCAGGGCCTCGAGTTCTGATTTTGGCTGTTCACATTCCGGCCATCTTTCTAACCTTTCTCCGCCTGGCCAGCCACTGCACCACACTGAAAGTCCAGGGACAGCGCATCAGGAAAGTGATCAGCCTGTTCCTGAGTCCGGGGACAACTATCACCCTGCGGCCGCCGAGGGCCCGCAGGGAAATCCTGACCACCCGGTCGGCCTTCATCCAGAGCAGGCCGGGAATGGATTCCTTGTTGATTCCGGCCACCTCATGAAACTCGGTGTGGGTCAATCCCGGGCAGAGGGCCTGAACCCTGATACCCCTGTCGAGCAGTTCGTTCTGGAGGTTGACCGAAAACATGGCCAGGAAAGCCTTGGTCGAACTGTACATGGCCCCGGAGAAGGGGCTAAAGGCAGCCACCGAGGAGACGTTTATAACCGCACCCCGACCTCTCCTGAGCATGGCCGGCAGGGCAGCCCTGGTCAGTACGGCAGGGGCCTGCACGTGGACCCGGATCATCTGCTCGGCTTCGCCCGTCTCGTCTTTATAGAACTTGCTTTTTCCCCCGAAGCCTGCATTGTTGACCAGAAGGTCGAGGTCTTCGGTTTGCCTGACTTTCTCGACCAGGCAGTTCAAATCATAATCCCGGCTCAGGTCGGCCGGGAATATCTCGACGGAAACTCCGTGCTTCTGAGTCAATTCCGCGGCCAGTTTCTCCAGCCGGTCCTTCCTCCTGGCCACCAGGAGCAGGTTGGTCCCGGTCATAGCCAGCTGCCTGGCAAATTCTTCACCAAGGCCGGCTGAAGCCCCGGTTATCAGAGCCTTCCGATAAGATGTTTTCATGTTTCCTGACTCCACCTTTACCAAAATTTTTTATATATGATAGCAGAACGCCCGCTAAAATCTTAGACCGCTATTCCAGATCCTTAACCCGGAGACCGGGTTTTTCCCGGTTGTCTCCGCTCCACGGCCGGGCTGGCCATTCCTGTCGGCTGGCAACCAGCTCAGCAGAAACATCTTCTGTGCACAAGCAGTCGGTAGATTAATAAAGCCCGGGAGCGCTCAAGAGGGAGGTGAGCCTGACAGAACAAACATCGGCCTTCAGGTCCTCTCCTTCCGCTCAGGAATAAGGGCTTGTTATCTCATTAAAATAAAGCCTTTTCTTCCGCACAGGCAATTCATGCTTTCCACAATTAAACAGAGTCTCCCGGGTCGGCGGAATCCTTCTTCCTTAAGCCAGCCCCGGCCGCAGTGAAAGAAGCCTCCCCCTCTGTGGGGCAAGGAGGGCAAGTGCCCGGCCATGGCCGGACAGAACAGCCCTGGCTTCGGTCGCCCCTCAGCCCTTCTTCTTCAGGGTTTCCAGAATCTCTGACAGCAACTTAACTTCGGCTGAGGGTTCGGGAGCCGGAGCGGCCGCCGCTTCCTGAGCTTTCTTTTTATCCCGTAATTCCTGAATCTTTTTCATCGGGACCACGATGGCAAAATAAATGACCGCGGCCACAATCAGGAAATTGACCACGGCATTGATGAATTTGCCCAGGGCCACCGGACCCAGAAAGAGCCCTGAAAAATCCGGTTTCCCGAAAATGGCCCCGATTAACGGGGTGAGCACATCGCCGACCATGGAGTTGACAATCTGGCTGAAAGCGGCGCCGATGATAACAGCCACGGCCAGGTCAACCACATTACCCCGCATGATGAATTCCTTGAACCCTTTGAGCATGAAGGCCTCCTTTCTGTTATGTAGATTATATAAAATTGAAACGAGAAAAAGCAGCCGATGTTTTCCCCGGGCCCGGCCTCCCCTTTCGGGGCCATGTCAGACGGGTTTCTCCCCGGTCCGGGCCTGCTCTTTTGACCCATTCCTTGACAGCCCATCCTCAGAGTGTTAATTTGAAGCCGGTCATCATGAAAAGCGGCTGTTTGAGGCAGGTCAGAACCTTATTGTCCTTGAGCCTGATTTTTATGTTAATTCTCCCGCTCCACCCCTCACCAGCCTGGCCGGATTACCAATCTTCAGGCCAGCAAAAATATTACCTGAACCCGGCCAGAGAGCTGGAACTTCTGAAAAAAATCCTGGTCTTTGAAAGAAACCTGAAAAGCGATTCCGAAGACTCGCTGGTAATGGGCCTCCTTTACCAGAGCTCCTCCCGGGTCTCATCGTGGGCCATGGAAGACTGGCTGGACCTTCAGAAATCCTTATCCCCTGAGGACCTGGCCACAATAAATTTCAGGCTGGCGTTTCAACCGGTTGACCTGGACTCGGCTCAACCCCTGGAAAAAACTCTAAGCGAACTGAAAGTGCGCCTGCTCTACCTTACCCCGCTGGAGCTGGCCCGAAAACCCGGACTGCTCCGGGCCATAATCAAGACCTGCGAAAAGCTCAAGGTCGGCACTCTGACGGCTGTCCCCGAATACCTGGAAGACGGAGCGGCTCTTGGTTTTATCTGGCAGAAGAACCAGTATCAGATAGTCGTCAACCTGCCATCAGCCAGGGCTCAGGGCCTTAATTTTTCTTCCCAATTCTTAAAGCTGGCCACTGTCAGAAAAACAAATGACTGAAGAAC
>CALEUG010000039.1 GCA_937920515.1 uncultured bacterium | reverse complement strand
GCGGTTGAAAACAGTCAGACCGGCCTCAAGATATATGAAGAGTCGTTCATATGTTGTGAGTTGGCCTGAATCTGAAGGACGGAATTAAAATGCAAAAAAGGATCGTGGTGCTGGGAGTGGGCAACATCCTTAACCGGGATGAAGGGGCTGGAGTCCACGCGGTTAAAGAGCTGGAAAAAAGGCTGCCGCAGGATTGGAAGGATAAAATTGAGCTGGTGGATGGCGGGGTGCTGGGTCTGGACCTTCTGCCCGGAGTGGAACAGGCCACTCACCTGCTGATACTGGACGCGGCTGATTTCCAGGGCCGGCCGGGAGAAATAAAGGAGTTTTCGGGAGAGGAGTTAAAAACATTTTTCACCGGGAAAATTTCCTGGCACCAGCTCGGGTTCCAGGAAGTGCTGGAAGTGGCCCGGGTCAGAGGACGCTATCCAGAACAGGTTCACCTGATAGGAGTTCAGCCCGGGAACATGGAAGTCGGGCCGGGGTTAAGCCAGGACCTGGAGCAAGCGCTGCAGGAGATGACCGCCAGGGCGCTGGATATCCTGAAGACATGGATAGGAGACTAAAAACGGGGATGGACAGAGCGGCTACGGGCGATAAATTATAATAAGAATAATGAAGCAGGGCGCAACAAAATGGTTCTGGCCACGATAATTAATGAACAGGCCAATCATAATCCAGGCAGAAATCGGGTTATCAGTTTTTTCGCGGTACAAAACAACGACCTGGCTATAAAGAAGAAGCCATAAGCCCCGGTCGAACCAAAAAATACAATTTTGTATTGGCGGGGGAAAAGGAAGTTAAGCATGAACAAAACCACGAGAAAAATCATCAGGGTAATAGACCTGGGAGAGGTATCGGCCATCAGGTCTCAAACCTGCTACCATGCGGTTGGTTATGCCTTCCGGCCGGAGACGCCCGACACGATAATCCTGGTAAGCCCCAAAAGTCCTTACGTCTGCGTCGGTTTCCACCAGGAAGCGGAGCGCGAAGTTGACCTGGAATACTGCCGGGCAGCCGGGCTTCCTGTCTACCGGCGCGAGGTCGGCGGAGGGGCGGTTTACCTGGACCGCAATCAATTGTTCGTTCAGTGGATATTCCACCCGGAAAGCCTGCCCCCGGCCCTTGAAGACAAATTTAAATTCTACGTGGAACCCATCATCGGGACTTACCGGGAACTGGGGATAGCGGCTTCCTACCGACCGATAAATGATATTCACGTCGCCGGAAAGAAAATCGGCGGCACCGGGGCGGCCAGAATTGGCCAGGCCGAAATACTGGTCGGAAGTTTCATGTTTGACTTTGACAAAAAAACGATGGCCCGGGTGCTGAGGGTTTCTTCAGAAAAGATGCGGGACAAGGTCTTCCAGAGCCTGGAACAGTACATGACCACCATGAAAGAGCTGCTGCCTGAACTTCCCGACCGGGAAAGGGTTAAAAAAATTTACCTGAAGAAAGTATCGGCCCTGTCAGGAGCTGAAATCAGCGAAGGCCCGCTGGTCGAAGAAGAGCTGGGGGAGCTCAAAAGGCTGGAAATTCTCTTCCAGAGCGAGGACTGGGTCTTCCAGAAGGGACCTCTGCGCCGACCGGCCATCAAGATACATGAAGATGTCCAGGTGCGCGAGGTCGACCACAAAGCACCGGGAGGGCTTATCAGGCTAACAGCCAGGCTCAGAACTGACGGCCAAAAACCTGTACTTGACTCCGTCTGGATTTCAGGCGACTTTACGGCCATCCCCGGGGAAGGCGTGGCCAGCCTGGAAGATGGACTGCGGGGTGTTACGATTGAGGAGAAAAGTATAACTGAAGCGGTCAGCCGGGCGCTTGAGTCAAGCGGCCTGCAATGTCCCGGAGTGGCCACAGAACACTGGGTTTCAGCCCTGCTCAAGCTGATATCTTCCCAATGAAGTTTTATGCCGGCAGCCCGTTTTCATCAGGGCAAAAAAAGGGGAAGATATCTGAAGCACAAATTTTTCTATTATTTCTTTCCCCTTTCTAATATCTTTTTTTTTGTTTCTGCGACCTTTTTAATTTTAATTAACGCCCTTACCCGCGACAAAGAAAGGGAGGCTGGTTTGCGGGTGCTAAGTAGCCGGTTTTTTAACGGCCAGAATTCTCTCCAAGCAGAAAGGTTTTCGCTCCGGGCTACCGGCGATTCAACCCTCACTTTTTATTTTTGTTTATCGAAATCATTCTTCCTCAGGATAACAGATTGGCCCGGACATTTTTAAGCAGGACCCGACCTGTTGCCCATTTAACAACGGCCGTATATAATGGTTATAAAGCAGGAGGTAAAAAATGATCAGCCAGAAGATGGAAGGAGCCATAAACAAACAGATTAACGAGGAAATTTATTCGGCCTACCTTTATCTGTCCATGGCCGGATTCTTTGCCGAACAGAATCTCATGGGATTCCATAACTGGCTCTTCGTTCAGTACCACGAAGAGCTGGGCCACGCCGAAAAATTTTACAGATACCTGATCGAACGAGGCGGCCAGGTCAGGTTGATGGCCATCAGGGAGCCGGAGCGCAGCTGGAAGAGCCCGAAGGAGGCCTTTGAGGCAGTTCTCAAGCACGAACGACACATCACCGGCCGGATTAACGAGCTGGTGGAAATGGCCGAGGCCGAAAAGGACCGGGCCTCGTTCGCCATGCTGCAGTGGTTCGTCAACGAGCAGGTGGAAGAAGAAGCCAGCGCCCAGGACATCGTGGCCAAGCTGGAGATGGTGGCCGACCACAAGCAGGGTCTGCTGATGATCGACCGGGCCCTGGCCGAGAGGAAAAAAGACTGATTCAGCGGGGACACCACATTGTGTCCCCCTTTTTATTTTTTCTTGAGGGTGACCTCGGTGGCACCCCAGCCGCCGGCGCTCGGGTCGGCCTCCCTGAAGCTCAGCACGGCCGGGTGCTTCTTGAGGACGCTGCGAACAATGGCCTTCAGGGTGCCGGTTCCCTTACCATGAATTATCCGCAGGTCATAAAGGCCGCGTTTCAGGCATTCTTCAATGTAGTCGGACAGCAGTTCTTTGACTTCCCCTGGCTGAAAGGTATGCAGGTCAAGGACGCCGTCTATCGGCATTTCAACCGGTTCTTCCAGCTGCTCCGCTTCTGGCGAATCATCTATTTCTATGTGCTGTCTGTTTTCTTTTTCTGTCTTACCTGCTTTAGCTGTTTTTTCCTTTTTCATGATATTTTTATTATTCACCCTTCCGACCGGACTTTTCAAACTGAAAACATTGCCCGGCCTGTTGAAGTTTAATCGTAGCCTGCCTTAAAAGGGGTCAGGTCATAAATACTAAAGCCAGTTCCGCTCTTAACCGCCCAGATCAAACACACCATCCCCTCCCTGCTGACCTTATCATTTTATTTCGTCGCCAGGACGAATGAATTGACTTTAAAAACACAGGTTTAAGAGGTTAAGGGGGGACACGAGAGTGTGTCCCCCTTTTTCAGCCGGAGGCTTGACGGAGCATCTCGGCATATTCTACCGGCAGGCCGCTTTGCTCTACCGCCCTGGCAGCTTTTTCAACATCATAGGGAACGCGCACTATTTCATATTTAAGACCGCTATCCTGAAAATCGAGCAGGGCATACCCGGCCCGCGGGTTGCCATCCTTGGGCTTGCCGACGCTTCCGGAATTGACCAGGATGTAGCGGCCACCTGGCTTTATCCTGGAACTCTGCTGTCCATCTGCCCCGGTCACCGTTTCATAGCCCTCCTCAACCATAAGGTCATGGATGTAAGGCAGATGGGTATGGCCGCAGGTGATAATATCCACTTTCTCCGCTTCAAACATCCTGATTATGGAAGCTAC
>CALEUG010000038.1 GCA_937920515.1 uncultured bacterium | reverse complement strand
TTGAGGAAATTATCTGGCAAGTGTATAGACACGGGTAATTTCCCCTCCATTTAGAAAACAGAAGAACCCGCCCGGGGCCTGAAATTTATTCTTATTTTCTTTGGTTGTGCCGGCAGGCAAAAGCCATCCGGACTTAAGTTTCGGGAGACTTGAAAATAACATAGACAACCCAATATCCTCAGCGTGAGCTGCTACCCTCCGTATAAATCTCGACGATGGCGTAAAATCAAATTGGAACTGAGGGCAACCAGCTTAATATATGATAATTTATTCATATATCAGAATTGGCCTTCTCTCCGTTCAGGCGATGCTAAATAACAGGCAAAGCCAGGAGGAGCCGGGCAAAATCTCGCAGGGCTCTGACCAGGTCCCGAGCTGAATGGTACAGACTATCCTCCCCTTCTAACGGTTCATCCCTGAGGATTTCAGCTTTCATTTCTTCAATCTCTTCTGCGGTCAGGTTCAAAGCCCGGCAGGCTTCAAGCTCCTCAGGACTGAATCCTTCCTGCCGCAAAGAATTACGGTAGGCCTCAACGATTTGGGGCGTTATCTTAAAATCAGGAACCCGTTCGGCTTCAGCCAGTCTGGTCAGAGCCTCCAGCCTGTCAGCCACCGCCAGCATGGCCAGTCCGGATTCTCTTTCGTACTTGATGGCGTTTTCTAACTGGCGCCTGCCCCATTCTTCATCGCCGGCCTGCATGGCACCCGAGTAGCGTTCAACCGAAAAGCGAGCCGCCCGCATCCTGGCAGTCAAATCTACGGCTGCGGCCAGCAGGGCATTAACCGCCTCCGCCCTGGCTCTGGTTACCCCGCCCTCGGCTCGCACTGGCGTGAAAGTCCCGGGCTCAGGCCTGGCCAGAATGGTGTAATCAGTTCGCGGGGGGTCGGTTGAAATGGCATCGATGCATTCACCCCAGAGCCCCACGGTGCGACCGATAGTGTACCCGGCGACCGCCTTCGGAATTCCATATGGCGTGGCCGCGCCCGGACCGACGGCTTTACCGATCACAAATGACCCGGCCGAGGTTCCTCTTGAAAACCAGTTAATCATCTTGCGGGTATTTTCCGCCCCCTGCCGGCCTTTATCGGAGCCGGATTTTCTTCCTGATTGGCCGAGCCTTTGCTTGCCGGTATTCCCGGGCTGAGCCACCTTCTTATCCGGCTGGTATAATGGCAACCCGGAAGGGCCCAATTTCCTCGGCCTGGTTTCTTTTTCCCATTTCGGAGCCGGTTTCTTAACCCAGACAAATTTCGGCAACTGGCGCGAAGGAGCGGCTTTTTGAATATAGCCAGGAGTTTTGCCAGGGCTTTCAATAATAAGATGTCCATTAAATTCGCTGCCGCCAGCGGTGTTTAATTCTTCAAAGGCAGGAAAAGTTTGAACCTGACTTATCGAAAATGGGCCAGAATGCGCAGTGGAGGCTGCTGCAAGATTCAGTGGCCTGGAGTCATTTTGATTTTGAGCCTCAGGTCCTTCAATTTCTCCGTTGGCCAGGAGGGCCAGGCCCTTCATCCAGGCCCGGTAAGGAATTGAGGCGAGGCTGGATTCTGGCTCTTCCAGCTGGCCACCCGCTGGATTTACTGCGGCCAGAACCGCCTGCCTTATAGCTTCACAGAAATTGCCCAAATAAATTACGCTCCAGGCTGCGCTGTCAGGTAAATTTTTCAAATCAGGATTGACCTTAGCCAGCTTTTTTATCAAATCAAGAACTTCATCCCGGTGATGAACGGCAAGTTTGTAACGGTCAGAAGCGTCGGCAAAACGTGGGCCCGCCGGGCCGGCTGGTTTCCCACCGCCCGCCGGCACTCCGGCCAATACCCAGCCGGTATTTTCTATGCTTCTGGTTTTAACCGCCCCACCCGCTTCAGCCCGGGTAAATATCAACTCCTTGAAAGCCAGCCCGGCCACACCCTCATCACCTGCAAAAAGAAGCGGTTCAGTATCTGGGTCATAGACGATATTGATCTTTGTTCCCTGCCGGTCGCTCATGGCCGTTATCAGCCCGTTATCATCAGTTTCGAGGGTGAAATTTTCCGGGTAATAAAGCTGAATTCTGGTGGTCGTATAGTCATAAGGAAAATAGCGGATGAAATAGCCGTCGGGGTCAAAGCTCCATCTTCCCCGGCTTATACCCCGGCTGTCTGGCGGCGGCAGAACTTCGCCCACCCGGACCGCCACTCTTTCAACCTCATGATAGGGGGCCAGGACCGGGCTGACCAGCATTTCCCGCAGCCTGGCCTCAGCCTGGAAGACTTCGCGGGCCACGGGCGGCAATTTCTGCAGGGCCGTATTCATGACCGGCTGAGGTATTTTGCCCAGCGCTCCGCCGTTCAGCCGGTCGTATTCCTTGGGTGTTAATAGCACCCGGGCTGCCTTCTGAATTTCCTTGCTGCATTCAGATGGTTTGCTACGGGCGATTATGGCCCACAGCAGAAGCTGAACATCGTGCTGGTGGATTTCGGGGTGAAAGACTGAGTTTTTAAGCACGTTGGCCACGATGTCAGCCTGCTTCCCTTTAAGCGGCGCATAGGCATAACCGTCGCCCTCCCCGGGGCCATAAGTACCCGCCCTGAGACAATAGCTCTGGAAAATACCTTCCCACAGGCCCGGGAGAAGCGGGACTGCGACCTGTGGCGTCAGCGGCAAGAATGTTACCGGCGCGCCCTTACCGGGATTATAAGCGTCAAGAAACCGGATGTCATAGATAGCATCGGCGAGAGAGGTGCTTACGGGTGGTTCTTCCTGAAGGAGTTTATCCAGGTCAGGCACCTGCGGCGTCTTAACCGGAAGCTTTATCTTATCTTTGAGCTTATTTAGCTGAGAACTGGCGGAAAGAGCCAGACACAGGCACAGGAAAATAATGATTGATGTTCTTAGAGCAGATTTTATCATGGAAACCCTCCTTCCCCGGGCTGATACCAGCTTATGAAACCCCCGCAAAAAAATCAAATCTCGCATCTGTCTTTAAGGCCATGGCAAGGAAAGAGGCCGAGCGGGTGGGAAAATACATGATTCTGCCGCTCTTGTCCCTGGAGCGGCTCTCCCTCGATGAGAAAGAAGCGAAGGTCTGCTACCGGTATGGGAAAGAGGCCAGAGAGACGGAGCGGATGGACTGGCTCAAGTTCACCTGACTACCGTCAGTCATACCGCCCGGGTCACCCCCCATATCCCTGACAAGGGCCAGGTCACGGTCAGATATTACGGTCTCTACGCCAATGCCCACCGGGGGAGGGTCAAGAAAGCGAGCCTGGCCGTTTTCCCTCTCCCGATTGTTGAGGAGGAGCTCCGGCCCCTCCCGGCCAAAGGTTGGACCGAGATTACGAATCGGGGACATGTTCCCAATTCTCTGGAATTCGGTACGTGTCCACCTTCTCCTTCTCCGACCTTCTGGTCAATGCGGGGCCAGGATGAATATCCTTGCCTTCCTCACCGACTATGCCGCGCTGAGAAATCGCACTATCGACCACCTGAACCTGGCCCTAACCGCATACAGACTTCCCCGCCCCAGATCGTCTATCAGGAATTCCTTTTGGCCGCCGAGACTCCAGCTGAGTGTTTTTCATGATTCTTTATTTGACCGGCAGGAGAGGTCCGGCTGATTTCC
>CALEUG010000037.1 GCA_937920515.1 uncultured bacterium | reverse complement strand
GGAAACTCAAGCTCCCAGTGGAAAAACCGCTCGCGCCTCCGGACTTCATCGAAAGCCGGCCACCATTCTTGAGCTTTGATGTAGCGGAGGAGCTCCTGGGGCGAGCTGGAAAGGTTGCAGAGATAGTCCCATTCGACCCAGATCTCCGGGACGAACGCCGAGGCCGAACGCAGGTCGAACAGGAGCTTCACCGTCTCGAGGAGCTTTTCGGACTGGCCACGCAGGTGTTCTTTGTATTCCTGTTCCTGGACCGATTCAGGTTCTATGCCCTCCCGGCGGAGGTCTTCGGGAGTAATTTCATTGATACGAGCGCGGAGCCTGGCCGCTTCGGAAGCTGCTTCACGCACAGCCTTTTGAAAGAGTCCAAGCTGATGGCGAAAAACTGATGGCTCGGTTCCAGAAGTGGATTGGTTGGCCACTCCCGCCCTGGAATTTTTTTTCTTACGTCTGAAGTTTCTTCTTTCGAGCGAAGGCAGGGGCGGAGTATCCACGCGCTCAAGCCAGGTTCCGAGGAGGGAATTCCCGCAGCAGACGTGATGCTCGAAATACGTTAAGGGCCTGTCACCGGCTACGGACTCTATCCAGAGGGCAACGCGGGCGAGCTGGACGGCTGTCGGGTTGAGGTCGACGCCGAACAGGCACCGTTCAGCGATACGACGCTTGCACCAGGCGCGAGCTTCAGAATTAGCGGCCCGAGCCTCCTCGTCGGACGCCTGCCAGTCCTCATCCCAGCCCTGCCCGGTTGTGCTTCGGAAGTGGCGCGGCGGTCGACCGTTTCCTTCCTTAACATAGGCCTGATGGAGAGCCTGGCCGAGAAAGCGCATGGCCTCAACAAGAAAATGAGCGCTTCCGCAGGCCGGGTCGAGGATGCGGAGCTGCTCGATTTCGGCCGCAGATCTGTCTTTGACGAGGGGCCCCAGGGTGTGTCTCACCAGGTCGCGGACAAGAGCTCGGGGCGTGTAAAATGAGCCCGAACCTTTTTTTGCCGGTCCGGGGACAAAAAGGAATGTTCCGGGCTCAATCCTTCGAACAATACGGGCGGTGGCGCCTTTACCGATGGCTTCTTCTTCCTCCTCCTCATCCCGGCCATCTTTGCCAGATTCCTCTGCCGCGGTCTCCCCGTCTGTTTCTCCCCCCGAATTTAAAATTTCATTAAAGACATCTGGTTGAGCATCTTCAGTTATATCTTCGCTTATTTCACTTGCTTGTGAACATGCCTGACGGAGCTTTTCGGCAGCGGTACCGGCCAAAAGTTCGAGGTTGCCACAAAGGTTCAGGTTTTTCTGCTCACAAAGCCGGGTTGTATCTTCGGGCGAGAGACAATACGTCCGGCCCTGGACGCGAATTTCCAGCGTTGTTTCGCGAGCCACTCTCGGTTCATATTCGAGAAGGCCTTCGTAGACAGCGCCAAGGTTTTCTATATCGAGCTCACGGAAAGAGATGCGCTCCCGGCCAACGCCGTGGCGGGGAGTAGAGGTTGCCAGGTCGAGCATGATGCGGGCAACAAGCTTATCAGAGAGAGAGGCCTCTTCCAGAATTTTTCCTTCTGGAGTTCTGGAGCTAAAAAAGTCGCTTCCCCGGGGAGGGATGTTGTCCCACTGGCTGATCCGGGGAAGCCCTTCATCATAAATTCTAAAAAGAGCGAGGAGGCGAGGCCAGAATGAAGAACGGTTTTCCGGCCAGGAAAATTCAGAATGGTGCAGAATTTCCTCGAGAAGGCCCCGGGCAGAATAGCTTTCGCGATAAATTGGGTGGGTCTCTAAGCGGGGGTCCCGGGCTTCGGCATATAGGATAAAAAGAATTCGGTAGAGACAGGTAAGGGCGGCATCCCGGTAAAGGCGGAGGCTTTCATCGTCGAGACCGAGGGGCGAGGCGATTCGGCCTCTGGCTGCGGCCTCCTCAATGAGACCGGAAACAAGGGATTCGGCGGCGGTGAAAACTGCTGCTTTAAGGTCATCAGATACTTTTTCGGCGTGGGCCCGGCTCTCTTTTTCGATTTCATCAATCGGAGCTTTTCCTTCTGAGTCCTGGATAAAGTTCGAAACGGAATAAAGCCTGAGAAAAGCGGTAAAGGGCCCGGAATCTTCTTCCCCGGCCAGCCCGGAAAGGTCGGCTTCAAGGCAGGCACTTCGGGGGCCTTCGCCTGGAGCCCGGACGAGGCGGAAGCGTTCGCCGGTTATAAGAAATCCGTAGCGGAGGCCAGCGGTGGCCAGTGCCTTTTCGACCAGGTGCATCGGGTTTGAAGCGCCTTGCCCGGCGTCAAGGTCCTCATCCCACGAGCCGCAGTAAGCAAGGAGGATGGGTTTATCTCCTCGACTTTCAGCCTCGGCTGAAATGAATAGTTCATGTATTCGATTGGCGCCCTTCCCGAGATGAAATCCTAAAACATCACGGAGCAAAGGCCGGATGAATTTCTCTCGACAGGAGTCGGCATCAAGGGCCCGGCCTTCGGCCTGCTCCCGGATGCGACTGAAGCGCATGAAAGCCAGGTCTGTGGCGCGGCCGGTTATTATTTTTTTTCGGTCTCGGGCTGTTGCCTGAGCGAAAACAGTCCCCCAATAATAATCAGAGAAAAAGCCTCGATAATTTCTGATATGCCTCAGGCTCATTGGCTGCCTCCCGCAGGAACAAGGAAGAGAGCCCCGAGGGGTTGGGGAGGTGAGGGGTCTTTAATCCTGGTGAAATTCTCAATTTCCTGTTGCCTTTGTTTCTTAAAAGTCTCAACCATGGATTTCCGGGCGGCGAAACTTCTACTTTCCCGGTCATCCTTTTCAAATATAAGTCGCTGCTGGCCGGTTTCTTCGATGAGCTTTCGGGCTCGTTTTTCCTCTTCCTCGATTTCAGTAATCCTGTCGGCGGTGTCAAGCTCGAGTTCGAGGAGCATTTTTTCCGCCAGTTGCTTCCGCTCCTGGCACAAATCAGCAGCGCGGGCAGTTAGCCACTTAGAGGCTTCTTGCCGGGCCAGGTCCCGGAGGGCAGCAAAGCGCGAAGCAAAGAGAGACTCGATTTTCTCCGGATGAACATCTTCAATGGAACCTGTCGGGGAGAGGTAGCGGAGGTTGCTGACCGGGTCGCCCAGTATTTTCCCATCTATTCCGACCTGGACGGCGAGCAGGTGCTCTTCGACTCCACCATCTTCATCCCTGATTGTTCCATAAAAAGTGAAAATAACGGAAGGCGGCTCATTTGAAGAAATCGTCCTTGCGGCCAGGCGACGAGGCGTCAGGCCCCGGCTTGTGGAATAAACCTGAAGCAAACGGCGCCGGGCCTGTTGGGCCATAGCCCGGGCCAGGGGATGGAGCGGCGTTATGTACTCAACCTCGTCTGTTCGGTAAAGGGTGGCGATGGAACGGCGGAATGTGGCAGCTTGATAGACGGGGCGCACATTCTCTCCACGGAAAGGCAGCGGGACCTCGAGGCGAAAAACGCCGGCGCGGGTTGGGTCGGGCTTCACCGCTTGCGGGCCAAGCATGTTAAGGATAATTTCTTCGAACTCTAAATCATCGGGAAGAAGCGGTTCTGAGCTTAGAAGAAGGCGACCAATTCTTTTTTCTTCCAGGCCTCCGCTCTGACTTAAAGTTAAAAGCTTACCTGCGTTTTTGATAAACTCAGCGGTTCTGTCTTCGAACAGATGGACAAGTTTCCTTTTTTGAGTTTCTATATCCGGAGATTCGGGGTTAAGCTCGACGAGCTTTTCCCTTACATCGGCTCTGCCTGCATAGACTCCCAGGATATCGGGGGTTGAAATCTGCTGCCGGGCCATTTCCTCAATTTTTTGGACGAGCTTATCCAGGACGTCGTCTTCAGGGCTGTCGGGATAAAAAAGATAGCGAATGATCGGGTCTCGAGTCTGGCCGTAGCGGTCAACCCGACCGTTTCGCTGCTCGAGCCGGTTTGGATTCCAGGGGAGCTCAAAATGGATGACACGACGGCAAGATCTCTGAAGGTTGAGGCCCTCTGAGGCGGCGTCTGTCGCCAGGAGAACGCGGGTCTCTGGCTTTTCGAAAAGCGCTTCGCGAGCCAGTCGCTGTCTGCGGGTCAGGCCGCCGTGGAACAGAACATATCGATTGGCAAATTCGGGGTCTTTATCGAATCGAGATTGAATTGCGGCCAGGGTATCCCTGTATTCAGTGAATACTATAACCTTTTCTTCTGGATATTCAGAAAACACGCTTTTAAGCTCTTTTATAAGGGCCTCTATTTTGGGGTCGGCTGCGGGCAGCCTATCTAATAACCGCCTGATCCCGTTGATGGCGCTTATCTCGGCTTTCCTCCGTCTTTCTTCTTTAGGAATGGCGCTGCGAATTACCTTGATCGCCGTCCTTTCTGCTGTAGCTTCAGAAAGCGGAAGGTCGGCGCGAAGGTCACGAATCTCGGCTCGGGAAGGAGGTTCTTCCCGGAGCTGTTCCTGGCGCAGGGCTTCAAGCCGGTATTCTAAGGTCTTGCTAAGGGCAGCCCGGCTCGACAGGGCACGCTTTTTGATAACCTGCATGGCGAACCCGATAAGCTCAGCCTCCTCTGTTTGCTCGGCCTGGCGGGCGGTTCTTGAACAGTAGGCCGCCACTTCCTTCAAAAACTTCTTCTCCAGGTCGCTCAGGCCTGTCACCGGGATTCCTGAGACATGCCGCCTGGGAAAGAGCGGTTCCTCGCTTCCATCAGGAAGTCGTCGAACAATCTGCGATTTCATGCGCCGAATACGGGCAGCTTCCAGGCGCCGATTCAGGTCGGCGGGCTCTCCGTGGAACGTGGCCAGAGTTGGCTCGACAAGCTCGAGGAGAGAACGAAAAGAATGAGAATAGCCGTTGTGAGGAGTTGCGGTCAGAAGAAGGAGGCCGCGAGAGCTGTGGCGGAGAGCCAGGCCAAGCCTGGTTCGCTGGGTTCGGTAAGGATTCTCTGGAGTTCCAGCTTCGGCCAGGGCATGAGCTTCATCGACGATAACAAGGTCCCAGCGCTTCCGCAGGGCCCGGTTGCGGACCGCTTCTTTCTTTATAAAATCGAGCGATGTAATGACGCGAGGCAGTGCATCCCAGGGGCTGACACCGGCCGGAAGGCCGGTCTGAACCGCGGCCAGCTCTGCGGCGTTTCCGATGATAGTGAATTCGAGCCCGAATTTATCCAGAAGCTCGTCATGCCATTGCTCCATTAGCCCCGGAGGAGTAACAACAAGAACTCGCTTGGCGCGGCCACGAGCCATGAGTTCGAGAAGGGCAAGCCCGGCCTCGATGGTTTTTCCCAATCCGACGTCATCAGCAATAAGAAGCGAAGGCCGCACCTTTGATAGAATGCGAAGTGCAGGAGCGAGCTGATAGGCTTCAAGATTAACACGACCGTATCGCACGCCGGTCAAGATACCTGTCTCCCTGATGAGCGTGGCCCCAAGGATGCGGTGAGCCATCGACCAGGCAGAGAAAGAATCGAGGCCCCGGAGGTCAAATTCAACTTCCTGGGTGGGCAGGCTGACAATTTCTTCAGGTGGATAAATAATTGTTAGCTGAGAAGGGACTGATTCGTCGGCAGCCTGAAGCTTTAGAATGGCCTGCGTGCCATAAGGCGCGCTTACCTCATGCACCACCCACGGCCGGTCGCGTACCAGAACTCGGTCACCCGGTTTAATGCCAATTGACATGGGCCTGTTTATAATCTGTTAATAGAAACCATATTATTATGTTTGTATTTCCAGATAATACAAAATTGATAAGCAATTATCAAACCTGATAAGGGTTCAATTTTGGGGGCCTAAGCGATCTGGCATTTTCTTTGCGATTTTCTCGGCCTGATCATCTTAGCTGAGTGCCTGAGATAATTAGAAGAGTTTTCAGAGAAAAGCTGATAGTCCGTGTAGAAAAGGTAGCCACCGCGACACAAAAATTGAATCTCGGGTTCCTTAAAATTGCGGACTTACACCTTCAATAATAATAATAAAAAGAGATGTTGCTGACTCTGCTTATTGTTTGGCTGCTTTTGGCTTATAGATATAAATAAGCAGAGCGAAAACGACCATAATGGCCACGCTCACCCACTGGAACAGGCCCATTCCAGGTTTGCCCAGATGAACCAGGATGACGGAAAGAGCGGTCAGGATGCTGACGATAATAGCGCTGTTGAGAATGGCCAGGTTTTTTTCCAGGTCTTTTAGAGCAAACAGAAATAGTATTACCCAGCCCAGCGGGAAAATTCCATAAAGACGCAGGTAGAAGCCAGACGTTTCTGAAGAGCCAATAGCGGCCAGGAGTTTAGCTGGAGCAAAAGAAAACAGGAGAAACCAGAGTGCCAGCAGAATGATGTAAATCCACAAAACGACCTTGATAGAAGCAGGGTTTTTTGCCATAGTAATCCCCTCCTATGATTTAATTAAGAGCCCCTCTACATTATGACTACACACTTCTACTTCTAATGTCAAGAAAAATCTTCTTTCCTGTTCCGTAAAAATCAAAAGTAGACATTTTGTAAAAATCAAAAGTAGACGTCAGGGGTAAAATTTAGAGTGAAAACTCGGCCACTTTCTGGTTATTTTTCAGGACATAGAGCTTCTCGTTTGGGATGAGGGCTACGGTAATTCTCTCTCCAGCCAGGTGTTTTAGTTTGTAGAGCCTGCCCTGGAAGCTGAAAAGGCCGTCTTTTTTCACTGTGCGGGGATAGTGAAGGCTGAGGATTAAATCGAGCCTTACTCCCGGAGGAATCGGCCTGATAAGGCTCTTGCCTGCCCTAAGCCCCTCCTCCCAGCGCTCCTGTGGTATCTCTCCCGTTTCCAGATGTTCCCTCTTGTTGTTGTAATGATCACAGACTTCATCCACTATCTTCTGGGCCTCTTTTAAGTCCCTGACTTTATACCGTTCACAGAGATACGGTACTCGCCGTTGCAGGTAATCAAAGGCCTTTTCCACTTTGCCCTTGGCTTCGGGAGAGGAAGGGGAGGTGTAAATCAGTCCTATGTTCAGCATCCGGAGAGCCCTCTTAAACTGACTGTCTGCCTCGTCCTGCCCAAGATGATACTGCACATGGATACTTCTGTGCTCCACAAAGCGGAAGATCTTGTGCTGATCCACATAATAGGCTTGAGGACGGCCATAACGTTCTACGGCGCTCCTTATAACCTGAAGATGACCATAGGCCGTTTCTTTCCTGAAAAGCTGCGCGGCCACAAAGAGTCTGGAGTAATCATCCTTGGTCAGGATAAGATACTGATAGCCCTCCAGTCCCGGTACCCAACGATGTACAGAGCAATCATGCTGGAACAGGAACCCTGGTCCGGGAGTTTCAAACCTCACAAAGACTTTCTTCTTCTCCTCCGGTCTGGCCTGGTAATAGCGATGCCTCAGAGCAAAGCTACGAATCGTAGCCCGGTGAAAGCGATGACCGAAACGTTTGGCTCCCTCCTCAGCCAGAACAGCAAAGTTAAATCTATCCCTAAAAACCTGAGCCTTCCTCCGGATGTACTCTAACTCCTGATGTAGCCAACTCTCCTCTTCCTCTGGCAACCGATGGAAGCTACTTTCCTGGCGCTTGTATAACGAAAAGGCCCGGTGACCAACCAGACACTCCAACCATCTCTGGCGCAGCCGATACAGCCTGGCCCGCTTAATATCCAATAACTCGCAGGCCTTCTCCTCGCTTAACTGATGCTTATTAAAAGCCTCTAACACCTCCGAAACAAACTCTAAGGATAATCTCTTGTGAAGCTGGCTCTTCATCGTGGCAAAACCTCCTTTATGCTCAGGGTTCTACCACATCCGCTTCCCCCAATGTCTACTTTTTGTCTATTTTTAGTCTACTTATGTTTTTTACATTACGTCTACTTTTGATTATTACGATACAGAAAAATCTTCTTTCCGGCTAAGACATGGTATCCAGTCTAAGGGGTCCGTATGGGAGCGGCGGGGTGGGGCTCCGGCCATAGGGATTGCTCATTGCGGGTCAAAAAGGATGCCGAGAAGGGCAAAAGCGCCGGAAATCAGCCGGACCTCTCCTGCCGGTCAAATAAAGAATCATGAAAAACACTCAGCTGGAGTCTCGGCGGCCAAAAGGAATTCCTGATAGACGATCTGGGGCGGGGAAGTCTGTATGCGGTTAGGGCCAGGTTCAGGTGG
>CALEUG010000036.1 GCA_937920515.1 uncultured bacterium | reverse complement strand
GGAATTGCCACCGGTCTTATTTTCACTGTTCAGAAATAACGAAAACCTTCGGGGCGAGGTTCTCCTGCCAGTTTCCGAATTTGAACGAATCCGGAACCACCGGCCACGCTGGGATCGGGCCGGTCTGGAACTGGCAGCTCTGATGTCCTATTCCCAGGCCCGCTACTGGATCCGCTACTCCCGCTTCATAGAAGACTGGCAGTACCGGTTGACCTGGGCCGACCAGAAACGTCGTTTTTTCACCACCGAAGCCCTGCGCTTTGACTCCAACGCCTTTTACCTGAACTGGACCCATGCTTTTGCCGGGATGCTCTATTATGAATTCGCCAGGGTTAACAACCTGAGCTGGTTGCAGTCACTGGTTTTTTCTTTCGGCGGTTCTCTCTACTGGGAATACATCGTGGAATGGCGCGAGATCATTTCCATCAATGATAATATCATGACCGCAGTAGGCGGTTTTCCCCTGGGCGAAACCTGGTTTCAGATGGGCCGGTATTTTCATAATTCAAACAATCCGGTAGGCCGTCTGCTGGCCTGGCTCAACCCCTTGATGAAAGCCAACGGCTGGCTGGACCGGAAAAAACCGCTTTCGGCCTACCATCATAATTACAAC
The DNA here is from genome assembly GCA_937920515.1 of uncultured bacterium. Lineage (GTDB taxonomy): Bacteria > Acidobacteriota > Aminicenantia > Aminicenantales > Saccharicenantaceae > Saccharicenans. The sequence continues at coordinate 4,504 of CALEUG010000036.1, read as the reverse complement.
CTGGCCGCCCAGGATGTTTACCTTTTCCTGGGTTACCGGAATTCTCCTGTTTCGGCCAGCCCGACAGTGAACACAGGTAACCTGGCCCTCAGTCTCCATTCAAGAATAATCACCGACAGCAGTTACGGCCTGCCTGGCCGGGTAGACGAGAAATTTTCCAGCCCTTTTTACAGCCAGCTGGACTTTGATTTTATGTTTCGCGGAGCCACCAGGGAAGAGCTGGGGGTTACGGCCAAAATCGTCCCGGTCGGCCGGCTCAGGCAGGATATTTCCTGGGACCGTAAGGGGTTCAGCCTCTATTACGGGCTCAGCTCCGCTTTCTATCTGTATATCAAGAGACCGGTAACTGACTATGATGCCGGGCGGATTCCGGTCGACCGACCCGAAGATTTTCATTTTGAGATACCGCGGGATTTCCGGGATAAGCTGGCCGCCGTTCACTTTCTGGGACCGGTGGCCGACATAGCCTGGTATTCGGACCGGTGGAAATTCAGGCTCAGGGCGGAAGCCTACCCCAGCTTCGGAATGATCAACTCCCTGCCGCTGAACAGCTATTCGGTAGATAACGACCTCCAGGGGATGAAAACCACCCTGAAGTTTTACGGATACCACTACGCTTTCGGTCCTGACCTGGAAACCCTGGCTGAACTAAGCTACCGCGGCTTGCGGCTGACCGGCTTCTTCAACTACGTTTATTACCGGTCAATCCAGGGGCGGGACCGATTCCAGAGCTGGCTGACCGACGATTCGCCTCTGCTGGACTCAAGAAAACATTACGGGCTAAACCTGGAAATCCGTATTCCCCGGACCCTTTTTGCCATTACCGGTTCCATAGAGGGAGTAAAGAGGTGGGGCCGGGTGCATGAACTGGCAGAAACAACCCTGGAGAAGCGTTATTACCTCGGGCTCAAGTACCGGCTCTGATTTGTTACCCTTTTTCCCGGGCAGACTGATTTGCCCTCAATGTTCATATACCGCCCCCCTGCTGACCGCAGCTGGTCATCTTTTTACATTTTTGAATTAATTCAGACCAGAAACTGTATTTTACCCCAAAAATGGCAAAAATACTCCGGCCAGAGCCGTTTTAATGTTAACAAGACCTCCAAAACATGTTAAAATGAAATGCAATTCAAGGAAAAAATAAAATGGCCAAAAAGAATAAATCTCCTAAGAACTTAATCTTCTGGGTGGCTTCGCTGGTTCTGCTCATCCTGCTCTGGAGCTTTTTCCCCACCGGCCCCAAGGCCAAGGAATTTACCTTTTCTGAGTTCATGAATCAGGTTGAACAGAAGAATGTCCAGGAGGTCACCATCCAGGACAACCAGGCTCAGGGCAAGCTCAAGGACCAGACCGGTTTCAAGACCACTCTGCCTCCCCAGTACGCCGACCTGATCAAGGTCCTGCGGGAAAACCAGGTCAACATCGTGGTCAAGGACACTTCCCGCAGCAACTGGCTGGCCATTCTGCTCAACTGGTTTCCCATCCTCCTGCTGATTTTCTTCTGGTTCATGTTCATGCGCCAGATGCAGGCCGGCGGCAACAAGGCCATGTCTTTTGGCAAGAGCCGGGCCAGGCTTTTCTCCCCCCTGCAGAAAAAAATTACCTTCAAGGATGTGGCCGGGGTGGATGAGGCCAAGGTCGAGCTCCAGGAAATAATTGAATTCCTGAAGGATCCCCGCAAGTTCCAGAGGCTGGGGGGACGCATTCCCAAGGGTGTGCTGCTGGTGGGAGCGCCGGGAACCGGTAAGACCCTTCTGGCCAGGGCCGTGGCCGGCGAGGCCAACGTCCCCTTCTTCTCAATCAGTGGTTCTGACTTTGTGGAAATGTTTGTCGGCGTGGGTGCTTCAAGGGTCAGGGACCTGTTTGAACAGGCTAAGAAACACGCACCCTGTCTTATCTTCATAGATGAAATTGACGCCGTCGGCCGCCAGCGCGGAGCCGGCCTGGGCGGCGGACATGATGAACGGGAACAGACACTTAACCAGCTGCTGGTAGAAATGGACGGGTTCGATTCCAACGAGGGCATTATCGTCATCGCCGCCACCAACAGGCCTGATATTCTGGACATGGCCCTGCTGCGACCGGGACGGTTTGACCGCCGGATCGTGGTACCGATGCCCGATGTCAGGGGCCGTGAAGAAATACTGAGCGTCCACGTGCGCAAGGTACCGCTGGCCGAAGATGTTGACCTTAAGGTAATTGCCCGGTCCACCCCCGGTTTTTCCGGGGCTGACCTGGCCAATTTAATCAACGAGGCAGCCCTGCTGGCCGCCCGAAGGGGTCAGAATAGCGTTACCATGAAGGACCTGGAAGAAGCCAAGGATAAAGTGCTGATGGGCGTCGAGCGGCGGAGCATGATTATCAGCGACGAGGATAAGCGAAACACAGCCTTCCACGAAGCCGGGCATGCCCTGGTAGCTGCCCTGATTCCGGAAGCGGACCCCATCCACAAGGTTACCATCATCCCCCGCGGACTGGCCCTGGGTTTAACCCAGCAACTGCCGCTGTCTGACCGCTACACCTACACCAAGGACTACCTGGAAGCCCAGCTGGCGGTGCTGATGGCCGGCCGGGTCACCGAGGAAATGATCCTGGGCAAGGTTACCACCGGAGCGGCCAACGACCTGGAAAAGGCCACCGAAATTGCCAGGAAGATGGTCTGTCAGTGGGGAATGTCAGAGCTCGGTCCCCTGTCTTTCGGTGAACGGGACGACCTGATTTTCCTCGGACGGGAACTGGCCACCCACAAGAATTTCAGCGAACACACGGCCGAGCTGATCGATGCCGAGGTCAAAAAAATAGTCAGCCGCTGCTACGAGCGGGCCAGAGACTTAATAGAAAAGAACCGGGAAAAATTGCTGAAGATTGCCGAGGCTCTGCTGGAAAAGGAAATCCTGTCCTCGGATGAGATAAACGAGCTGATTAATGGACAGCCCAAAACCAGGAAAGAAGTCAGTCCGGAAAAAACTCCGGACGAACTGGCGCTTAACAAGACGTCCGAATAGCAATCTTAATAGAGCGGGAGGGAGTCCTCTGGCGGAAATTAGCAAAGATAACCACCAGATAAGAGAGCGTCTTTATACCATTGACCTCCGGGGGCAGAAACTGACCGTCGGTCCCGAACCCTGGATTGCCGGCATCCTCAACGTCACCCCCGACTCTTTTTCCGACGGGGGAAAGTTTTTCGAGCCCGAACGAGCAGTGGAACGGGCCCTGCAGATGGTGTCCCAGGGAGCCAGAATCGTGGACATAGGCGGAGAAAGCAGCCGCCCCGGTTCCAGGGAAGTGCCGGAAGAGGAAGAGCTGGCCAGGGTTATGCCGGTTATAAAAAAACTGCGACCACAGACCAGGGCTCTTATATCCATAGACACCAGAAAAAGCGCAGTGGCCAGGGCGGCCCTGGAAGAGGGAGCAGACCTGGTCAACGACATCAGCGCCCTGCGCCATGACCCGAAACTGGCCGGAGTGGTGGCCGCAGCCGGTGTCCCGGTCATCCTGATGCACATGCTGGGCACCCCGGAGACCATGCAGCTCAACCCCCGCTATGAAGATGTGCTGCGGGAAATAAAAGACTTTTTCGTGGAAAGAATAAGGTCAGCCCGGGAAGCCGGAATCGCCGAAGACCGCATTATCATAGACCCGGGAATAGGTTTCGGTAAAACCCTGCAGCACAACCTGACCCTGCTTAACCGCCTGGATTATTTTCTTGACCTGGAAAAGCCGGTCCTGGTCGGGCCGTCCAGGAAATCATTCATCGGCCTGATACTGGAAGAGCCGGTGGAACGCCGGCTGGAAGGAACCCTGGCCGCGGCCGTAATCTGCTGGCTCCGGGGAGCGTCCATAATCCGGGTACATGACGTACTGGAAACGAAAAGAGCTTTACTCGTGGCTCAATCTATAGTAAAGGAAGAAAGGGTGGTTGGTTAAGATGCTGGAAAACCTGGTCATCATCCTGAAACACATGCAGTTTACCGACATCCTGGACATCCTGCTGCTGGCCTTCATTCTCTATTCCATTTTCGTGCTCATAAAAGATACCAGAGCCTACCAGGTCACCTGGGGCATCCTGCTGGTCCTGTTTTTCTTCCTGCTGACCCAGTGGGCCAGGCTGTACGTTTCCAACCGGATAATCAAATCTTTCATCAACTACCTGATCATAGCCATCATCGTTCTTTTTCAATCGGAACTGAGACGCTTCTTTGCGGCCATCGGTTCCAGGACTTTCCGGAAACCGCTCAAGATATACTCGCTGAAAGAAAAACTGGACGACATCCTCCAGGCCGTGGATTACCTGTCCCGCAAGAAAATCGGGGCCCTGATTGCCATAGAAAAGGAAATCGACCTGTCGCCCCATGCCGGGCGGGGCACGGCCATAGAAGCCCTGGTTTCCAAGGACCTGCTGGTCAGCATCTTTTTTCCAAAATCTCCCCTGCACGACGGGGCAGTCATAATACGCGGCAACAAGATTGTCGCCGCGGCCTGCCTGCTGCCCCTGTCCCAGACC
>CALEUG010000035.1 GCA_937920515.1 uncultured bacterium | reverse complement strand
GGCAACCTGGTGGCCATAGAGGGCATCGCCCGGGATATTACGGAAAGGAAACTGGCGGAAGAGGCTCTCAGGCAATCACTCCGGGAAAAAGAGATCCTGGTCAGAGAAGTCCATCACCGGGTCAAAAACAACATGCAGGTGATAAGCAGCATTCTGAACCTGCAATCCGCCCTGCTTGACGACCCCAGGGCCAGGGCCGCCTTCAAGCAATGCCAGTTGCGCATCAAGTCCATGGCCATGGTCCACGAAAGACTTTACCGGGCCAGAGACCTGACCAGCGTTGATTTCGCTGATTACCTGAACACCATGGCCCGCAACATTTTCCTTGATCAGCAGATTAAGCCCGAACAGGTAAAACTGCAGGTTGATATCGAGCCTGTCAACCTTGATATAAACAGGGCGGTTCCGCTGGGCCTGATAATGAATGAGCTGATTACCAATGCCTTCAAGCACGCTTTCCCCGGAGGGCGGAAGGGCAACCTGTGGATTAAGCTGAGAAAAAAGGGCGAAAAGCGAGCCGAGCTGGTGGTGCGGGATGACGGGGTGGGCTTGCCCCGGGGGCTGGACATCAAGAAGGCAGAATCGCTGGGTATGGTCATAATCAACACCCTGGTGGACCAGATAGACGGAAAGCTGGAGCTCATCAGGGGGAAGAGCGGCGGAACCGAGTTCCGGCTGACCTTCCCCTGCTGAAGCTGACCGCGGGCTTGAGGAAGTATGGCGCCAGCAGAATAAAACAAATTTATGGAATCAAATAAAATATAGAATCAGGAGCAGAAATAAATCTTGTGTAAATAATGGGGGTAGCAGTAGCAGTGGAGATCTCCCTTGGGTTCTCTGGCTGAGATCCAGAGATCAACCACCCTGTTCACGTTCAGGGCTGGATGCAACCCGGGTAAAATGGAGCTTTTTTCTCTTATCTTTGAGGCGCTGCCCGGCCAAAGAGTAGCCAAGAAGCATATCGCCGGTTCTCAGGCTGGCCGGCAAAAGATTCCGGGATGCGTCAGTGGCCAGGACAGAATTTCTGGAAATTAAGACTCCGAGCCATAACCGGTCTGAGTTAAGGTTGCTCGACCCGGAAATGATGCTGAGCATCTTGACCCGAGGCCCGCTAACTCATGCCCTCCTAAATTGAGTAATTTCAGCATTAAATCTCTGGTGCTCATTGCGGCAGGTTAACCCCTTTCCTGACTTGTTATCCGGCAAGGACTTCCTCCCGCATTCCCCTGTTTTTACATCACACTTCTGGCTGAAGAACCGAAAGAATCCTGACCGGATATTAAAATTTTAAGGCATATAATGGAAGAAATATTGATAAGTAGCGTCGGAAATAGTGGTATGTGTTTTTTTCGCATTTTCCGGTCTGCCTTTTTTTCTGATAGCCAAGAATCATCCTTTATAAATCAATGGAGGTCTACATGAAAAAGCGATTGTTACCGGTAATCATGGCAGTAGCGGTTTTGCTGGTCTTTTCCTTTTCGCTGGCCCAGATGCCGCCCCAGCAGCAGATGAAGCCGGAAGAGGTGAAGAGAGCTCTCAACCTGGTTTCTAAAACAGAACCGGTTCCCGACAAGTACAGGGTGGGATTTGAGTCCATCACTCCCCGGGATACCCTGTCCATGCTGAACTACCTGGCCTCGGACTGGATGGAAGGAAGAGACACCGGAAGCCGCGGTTATGCCATGGCCGCAGATTACGTCGTATCGCTGTTCAAGATGTGGGGAATAAAGCCGGGTGGCGATATGCCCAGAGCCGACATCAACATCGCCCGGGCCATGGCCGGGCAGAGTTCCGGGCAGGCCATATCGATGGAGCGCAGCTACTTCCAGGAATTCACCCTGAAGGAAATCACCGAAAGCAGGGCTTCGGTCAGGGTGGAGGTGAGCAGGGGTGGTTTCACCAAAGCCCGGACCTTCGAAAGCGGCATTGATTTCATGAGTACCCTTTCTTCCGACGAAAACCTGAGCGGCCCGGTGGTCTTTGCCGGTTACGGGATCAAGGAACCGGCTATCGGCTGGGACGAGCTGAAGGGGTTGAACCTGAAGGACAAGGTCGTTTTGGTGCTGAGCGAGGCGCCGGGGAAGGATGACCCGAAATCTCCTTTCAATAAGACCAGGGAGCTCAAGGAGAAATATTTTCCCCGGGCTGAGGCCATGCAGATGATGTTCATGAGAAGGGGTGGCCGCGGTTTCAATAAACTGGAAGAGGTATACAAGCAGGGCCCGGCTGCCGTGCTGGTTGTGCAGAACACCGGCAAAGATACTGATATTTATAATATGCTGACGGCAGCCCAGAACAGGCGGCCGAATGACGAGCGGCCGATTATCAACAGGCCCAGGAGCAGGATGATTATCCCCGGGGCCCGCGATATGATGGCCGGCATGATGGGCGGAAGCAACGTTCCCACCCTGACCATTACCAGGGAAATGGCTAACCTGATCCTGGAAAACAGCGGCAAAACTATCGATGAATTGAAGCAGGCCATTGAGAGCAGCTACAAGCCCGCTTCGCAGGAACTGAGCGGAGTCAGGGTCAGTCTTAATTCCACGGCCAAGGTCAACCTGGTCAGAACCATGAATGTTATCGGCTACATTGAAGGCTCGGACCCGAAGTTGAAGGATGAATATTTCGTGGTCGGGGCCCATTTTGACCATGTGGGCATGTGGGGTGATTATATTTTTAATGGTTCCGATGACAACGCTTCGGGTTCGGTGGGGGTGATGGCCATTGCCAGGGCCATGGCCCTCAATCCTGTGAAGCCAAAGAGAACCGTGGTTTTCTGCCTGTGGACAGGAGAGGAGCGGGGACTGCTGGGAAGCAGGTATTATGTGCAGAACCCGGCTTTTCCGATGGAAAAGACGGTCGGCTACCTGAACTATGATATGATCAGCCGGCCGTTTGACGAGCAGACCTTCGCCCGCTACGCTAACATGTTCAAGGTGCAGGGAGTGGAAGACCTGGTCAAGCAGATCAGGCCGGCCTATTTCGTTACGGTCAACGCCACCAGGGATTCGGGCTTCTACGAAATCCAGCAGGAAATGAACAAGTATGTCGGGCTGGACCTGTTTATCAGGGAGCCGGAGCTGGGCCAGGGCGGCGGCGGTTCGGACCATTCATCGTTTGCCGCGGTCAAGAAACCCTACGTTTATTACATGACGGCCATGCATCCAGATTATCATCAGCCGGGAGACAGCCCGGATAAGGCTTCGGGCGAGCTGCTGAGCCGGGTAATCAGGCTGGGTTACCTCAGCGTCTTCGCCTTCTCCGACAAATAAAAAAGGGGACACCCTACGGTGTCCCCTTTTTTCTACTTTTTCTGCTGATTTCCCGGTTTTTTCTGCCTTAAACCAGACATCCTGAAGGGGGACACCCTACAGTGTCCCCTTTTCTGTTGCGGGAGCTTATACTTACCCCGAGTTCAGCTTCAAGCCTCTTTATGAAATCCTCGCTTCCCAGGGGCTGACCGCTCCTGTTGCTCTGCCGAAAGGCCTTGAGGTCATGTTCGCATTCCGGTTCGTTTAGATATTTTTGCCAATCTTCCACTCTATAAGCCAGGGGTATCGGACTCAAGATATTATCTTGGAGGTTAAGAACATGAGCTCTGGCACTTGACCACCTGTAGTCTTCTGGCCGGGCGACCAGCCCAGCCCTCACCGGATTGCGTTCTATATATCTCATGCACCGGTAAAGGTATGTTTCATCCATAGGATAGGAGATAAAACGACCCTGCCAGAGATGGCCCTTCCACTTATTTCTGGTATTGATTATATAAGTATATTTTTTATGGGTTTCTCCTATTGCTCGCCTAAGGCTCATGGCGTCTTCTGGCACCACAACCAGGTGGAGGTGATTATCCATTAAACAGTAGCACCAGATTTTCAAGCTTTCTCGAGGGCAATAATAACCAAGAATTTCAAGATAAAGTTTTTTGTCGTCCTCTTCAAAAAAGACTCTTTGATTTCGGTTGCCTCGCTGGATGATATGATGTGGAGCATTGGGGAAGATTATCCTTGCTGTTCTGGGCATTGCATATAATTAGACGAGAACAACTGTGCTTATGTATCACAATCCCAGAAATTTGCTTGGGAATTTCCTTGGGACACTTTAAGGTGTCCCCGCTTCAGAGCAAAATTCATATGGGGAGAAAAGAATAAACCCAGGCAGAAAAAGGGACACCCTACAGTGTCCCCTGCTTTATAGGTTGAAGCGGTAGGAGAATTTTACCAGGAAGATGTTGTCGCCGGGGGCGGTGAACAGGTTTCCCAGGTCGCGCCATAACGACAGCTGCCCCGGGTAGCTGAAGTCCGCCCGGTTTTGAGTCCAGACCAGATACAGCAGCGACCCCGGCCGGTATTCCCACCTCAGCACCACCGTGCCGCGCATTGATTTATAGTTGAAGTCCGGGTTGTTTATGTAAAAGGCGCTGGCCGGGCCGTCTCCGTCCGGGTCGACCAGATATCGCCCGTCCTCCTGGCTGATGGTCGAGCCATCCTCCCCGAACACCAGGTAGTCATAGGCCCGCGGCCGGTTGAGCTGCTTGAAGCGGTCATACCTGCCCACGGCAATAAACGGCTGCAGGTAAGCCTGCAGGCTCAGGGTCGGGGTAAAAATCCAGTTGATCCTGATTTCACTGGCCACAATTTTCTGGTCAATTCGGCCGAAAATATACCTCACTCCATAAGTTTCAGTCATCAGCGGGTCGGTCACCTTCTTCACCCACTGGGTTTCATTCCTGGAAAAGCCGACCATCGGCCCCACCGAAAGGCTCAGGTTGGTCCTCGGCTTCCAGCGCACCGAGAAATCAGCCATCCAGGCGCTGGAATCGTTGTGAAACCACTGGTAAGAAAAATTCCCCTGCAGAACAACCGGCTGCCTGGAATCACCGTTCACAAAAAGCTGATGCATCACGCCATATGGCGTCAGGGCCAGCGGTCCGCCCCGCGTCAAACGATTGTTCAGAGCCTCGGGCATATAGATCAAGGTATATTCAAAATTCCACCAGTTTTTCAAAAGACCCTGAAAATAGGCTGCTATACAGTTGAAGGTCCGGTTGCCGCCGAAATCATACTGGACCGACCCCCCGGCTATTGCCATCCACTGTCTGAACACTTTTCCCGGCCTGGTCCACTGGTAACCATAAAGCCCCATTATGTCCACCAGGTCCGAGCCGGAACTCTGGAAGCCAGCGTCGTTGGGGTCAAAGCCCGGAGACAGGGCCCCGGCCGACAGCAAGAAAAGGTGATGGCCCTGTTGTTTTGCCAGCTTGAACTGCCCGGCCCAGCCATTAAGACTGGTAGCATCCGGTTTGAGGCTGACGTGGGTGGCGTCTGGCCTCTGGAAATAGTGCATGGATGATTGCTGTAACCGGTAAATATCTTCCTGGCTGCCCTGGATAAACGTCCCGCCCAGCCAGCCGCCGACCACCCAGGTTCTCTTTTTATCCAGGAAAGACCAGCCGTCAGCCGCCAGGCTGAAGGCTCTCCTGTTAAGAATGGCCGAAAGGATTTCACTGTTCAGGTCCCGGGCAACAGCAGTGGCCATAAAGCCAATACCGTGTTGACCGTCCTTGATCTCTTTCTGGGCGCGCAGGACACCATAATAGGAAAGGGGTTCAATCTCGTCTCTGAACCGGTTTTCCAGGTCATCGACGGTGGCGAACTCCCTTGCCGTGACCGCGCTGATAAGGCCAACGTTCCAGCCCGAACCTGTCTTTCCCGTCAGCTTGAAAGCCCCCAGGATGGTGGTTCTGTCCGGAAAATTTGTATAGCCATCATGAACCGGATACCCCTGTGGTGCCCGCCCGATCCGACGGCTGTAAAAGAACCTCGGGTTCGGCCAGTTGACGTTGGCATTAATATAAACACCGCCCCGGCCGAAATGGTTGAACATGGATGCTCCCTCGATGAAGAAGGGCCTCTTTTCCTGGTAATAAGTCTCGTAGGCGCTCAGGTTGATGACGGCCGGGTCAACCTCCACCTGGCCAAAGTCCGGGTTGATACTGACATCAAGGTTAAGGTTGCTCTTCAGCCCGACCTTAAGGTCAAACCCGGCGTTGCCCAGATATTTGTGTCCGGTTTCAAACGGATTCCCTGGCTCGGCCGGACGGAACTGGGCCTGGCCGACAGAATACGGATAGAGCTCAACCCGCCGGCCGGGGTTGATGTTTTCTATTCCCTCCAGCCGGGCGAAGCGAGAGACATAGGCGTTGTCTTCTTTGGGCACCCAGGCAAAAGACAGTCGTTCCTGCTTGCGTTTTATAGTGCGCTGGAAATTAACTCCCCAGGTGTATCGGTCCTTCCGGGGAAAGCGCAGCTGGTTAAAGGGAATTTTCATCTCCAGGGTCCAGCCGTCAGCCTGGCGGGAGACTTTTGCTTCCCAGATTCCGTCCCAGGTGGCGTCCTCGCCGACGTCATTGAAAAGGACTTGGTCAACAATGGACCCGGAGGGGTTGATGCCAAACAGGAAACCGCTCCGGCGGTCAAAATACGGGTCAACCGCAAAGAAAAACCAGTCCGAATCCACAAAAGAATCGCGGCGGCCCAGAAGCCCGATTATCCCCTTTGGGTCCGAGTCATGACAGTAAGCGGCAACATAAAGGTTGGCTTCATCATAAGCCACCCAGGCTTCCGTTTTTTCTGTGGCCGGGGCCCCGTCGACCGGGTCGCGCTGGAGAAAATCACTGACCGGTTCATTATTCCTCCAGACAGCCTCATCCAGAAGGCCGTCCAGCTTTATGGGTTCAGTCAGCTTTATGGCTCGAACGACCTTCTTTTCCTGAGCCTTTTTCAGGGCCTCTTTATCGATATCGGCGGGTTTTGCGGGGAGCCTGTTTTCGGCGGCAGCCCACAAACCGGCCAGGCTTATTAAACCTGAAAGAATAGAAATCATCATTAGTGTCGAAATCATGCTTTTTCTTAGCATCGTTACCTCTGTCCTCCACCTGACTTCTTGACTCAACCTTCACAGGCGTCATCCCTGTAAACGAAAATCGCAGGCTTAAAGTTCACTGACCGGCTAAAAAGGAGGGGACATCTTACGGTGTCCCCTTTTTTTATGGCGACCTGTTCCTAAGTATTTGCAAATCATAGAAATACACGGCAGGAAAAAGGGGACACCTTAAGGTGTCCCCTTTTTTCAGGCGCTGATTACGGTGCGGTTCCGCCCAGTTTCCTTTGCTTTGTACAGCCCGGAATCGGCCTGGTGAATCAGACTGGCCAGGTCGCTGACCTTGTCGGACGGGAAACTGGCCACTCCAGCGCTGAACGTAATCTTCAAATCAAAGGCTCCGTACTGCAGCCGCATGGTTTCGACGTTAGTTCTCAGTTTCTCCATTATCTGATAGGCATCGACGGCCGAGGCCCCGTTGAAGACCAGAAGGAATTCTTCGCCGCCAAACCTGATGACCAGGTCCGAAACCCTGATATTATTGGTAAAAACGCCGGCCAGAGTTTTGAGGACAAAGTCTCCGGCCTGGTGTCCATAGTTATCGTTTATTTTCTTGAAATAATCGATGTCCACCATGGCCACCGAAAGAGGCATCCGGTAACGCTTCGATCGTTCAAACTCTTCGTTCAGACGCCTCAACCCGAACCTGCGGTTGAGCACTCCGGTCAGTTCATCGATGGCAGCCATCACCTCCAGCCTTTTCATAATCAGGGCGTTGTATATAAATGGAGTGGCCTGAACAATAAAATTCCTGGCTTCCAGGCTGGCAAAATCATGCTTGAAAGGCTCCCTGGAAACCAGACCGCAGACTCCGACGTCCTCATTCTGGTATTTGAGAGGAATCAGGGCTATGTTGCGGGGGTCGAGCTGGCCCACTCCGACATGCATATGGACAGCATCGCCATCTATTTCCGAAACTACCAGTGGCTTCCCCTGCTTTAAGAGCTCATGCCAGAAACTGTCCTCAATACGGTCCTTTTTGATGTCAACAAATTGACTCTTAACCAGCCGGTACTCGCCCCTTTCCAGGACCAGAAGGAAACTGCCCTGACCGCCAAAATAGTCGCTAAAAGTCTCCAGCACCACCCCGGCTACATCTTCCAGCTTCAGGCTGCGCTTGAGCTTATCCAGGAAATTATCGGTGGTTCTTTCCACCTCAACAAAATTTGCCACCGAAGCTATCAGTCTGTTAAAATCGCCGGAAATCGCACCCAGGATATCGGCCGATGTGTCCTCCACATAACAGTCCTCGGCCCGGCATTTTTCCGAAGAGGCCGGGTCATTCTTATAAGCCTCAAGTTTGGCCTGGAAAAGACTCATCCTGGCCGAGAGCCCCGAAAGAAACCTGTGGACCACACCCCGAAAAATAAAATAGTTGCAAAGGCCAACAATTAATCCGGCTACGATGCATATCGAAAAAAATAGCGGGGTTAAAACCCTGCTGGCCGGAAGTTTCAGCAGCCAGATGGTAAAAAAAGGAAATATTATTCCCATCGCCAGCCCAAAGCCCAGCATAAAAATGAGCTGGTCTTTGACCACGCTTCCGGTCAGGCTCTTCATGTTGCCCTCCTCTGACTGCACATTATCCATCTATCCGATTATAATATAAAAGAGAGAAAAGAGGGGACACTTTAAGGTGTCCCCGATTATTCGTGTTGAATTCTCGGGGAAAAATCCTGAGAAAAAATGAAATAAGGGGACACCCTACGGTGTCCCCTCTTCTTATAGTGGTCCGCTCCTATATACTTGTAAATAAATAATATACCGATCAGGAAAACGGGGACAGCTACAGGTGTCCCCAATTAGCCCAACCGATCAACGCGATCAAGCCAGTCAGCAAAGAGACAAGGTGATTAAAATAATAAGAAGGAAATTAATAATAAGAAGGAATAAGAATAAGGTCATCAATCATCAATAAAAAAAAGAAATAAATCCCAAACCGTTCCTCGTACAGGGCACACCGGTTTCTATCCCCTATCTATTATCCATCCCCTATTTACTATCTATCCCCTACCTATTATCCATCCCCTATTTACTATCTATCCACTATTTATTTTCCATCCACTATTTGTTATCCATTCACTATCTATTATCTATCCGCTATCCACTATCCGCTACCTACGCGGCCAGATTCAATTCCTGCTGGATGCGGTTGGCCAGCATGTTTTGCTTCCTCAGGTAAATCCTGGCCGGCATACCCGTCGACGAAACCATCCTGGCCAGGAATTTCACTACCTCTCGCTTGACTGCTACTGCCCGCGCCTCCTCTCCCCCACCCGAAAGAGTCGCAATCACCGCGTCAGCCAGGATGCTACCCGTCTCCATCCTCAACCCTTCCTTGCCCATGACCCACCTGTGGCTATCCATCAGCATTTCCAGGCGATTCAGGATCTCATTCTTAATCCTGGCATAGGTCAGGTCTTCCGTCACCAGCCTGGAATCCCCGTTCTTTATTGACTCAAAAAATTCCCCGAAATCGCTGCCCCTGGCCACGGTAAAAATCCTCCCTATATCTCCCGTATGAGAATCCGTTCCAGCCGCCACCCCCCTGTTCCTTTCGTCAGCCAGTCCCAGCACCAGCCGGTTCAACTTCCTTATTCTCCCCAGGTTATACTCGAGCACCGGAAACATCCCGGCCAGCTCGACCACCGCCCCGGCATTCAGCTTCTCGCCCGGCTCATGCCAGAAGGGATGGTTGAAGATAAAGGGCAGCCCCTCTGACTTCAGATACTCGACCAGCAGTTCGATATCCCGGGCTTCCTTGGCTATTTTTTCAATCGCTTCAAACTGGTCCAGGCTAAGGGTATAAATATTCACGTGAACTGTATGCCCGACTCTCTTCCGGTCAAGAATCTTCACCTCAACTCCGGTTACAATTCCTTCCCTTGTCCAGCCAACCCTGTCGTAGGCTTCCATAGTATCGTGGTCAGTGAAAGTGATAAAGCTCATGCCTCTGGCTCTCGCCCTTTCGTACAGGACCAGCGGGTCAACTTCCCTGGTCGGCACCACGTCATATGAATAGAAGGTGTGCACATGAAGGTCAGCCGCCTTCCAGCCCTGCTTCATAAGGTCGCCGGCTGCATCCAGACTGACCAGCTTTTTATTTTTTACCGGGTTTTCCTGATTCGCTGTCGCCCTGTTCCCGGCCTCATCTCCCTGAAAGTTAAAGCCGTCTCTCCCGTATGAATTTTTTACGACCGACAGCCGGCCTTCCCTTCCGCTCTGGCCATCATGATTAATTCCCCGTATTTCCTCAATTATTTCTTCAGCCATTTCTTTTCTTTTATTCATCTCTTTTACCTTTCAATTTTCCGTCTCTTTTAGCTTTTTCAGGCACAGGATAGCAAACAGGTATTAAAAAACCCGGTAGTTAAAGTTAAATTCAGGTTAAGAAAAATGGCGGGGAAATCCACTAAAACAGCAAGCCCCAGCCGTCAGGATTTCAGAAGAAATTTACGCAAAAAATGAAGAAAGCTCCAACTCCACCGGGTTAGCCGACAGAAATTTCTGCGGCCGGGGATGTTGCCGGGGCTTAAAATGGATGGATGACGATGGCCAGATCGCAAACAGAACCTGACATGGCCATAATTGGCCATTACCAACCAACCAGGAATTTTCTACTAAAGGTTTTGATTGCCTTTGCATCTTTAAGTATTATTTGCCCAATTTCTTCTATTTTACTCCGAATTTATCACCTTAATGCTTTCTTTTTAAATTCTGGGTCAACCCGGCCCAAATCGGCTCTTAATGACAGCCCCGGCTTTGATGACAGCCTTCAGTCAGTTCTTCTAACTTTTTCCCCTGATAAGCGGACAGGACTTCCTGAACGGTATCGCCTTCAGCCCTGAGCACAGTAACTCCCCCTTCAGCCATTGACTCCAGCCCCCGCGGGCCCATCCCGTAAACAATCAGAATATCGGGCTTTTCGCTCAGGATGTTGTCATGGGCATGGCCCCGACCGCCGAAATGCTCATCAAAGTTGGCAATGGTTTTGATTGAAGCCAGCTGCCCGTCTTCTTGGAGCTCAATCACGGCAAAATAAGGCACCCGCCCGAAATGCCCGGCCAGCTTTGAATCGAGCCCACGCCGGTCCTCAACCGGAATAACTATCTTTTTCGCCATTTGCGACCTCCTGTTTATATTGGCTTCTTATCCTATATTATGAGCATATGCTCATAATGTCAACAGGCCCGTTTGGTTTTTATAAAAAACATCAAAATGAAGACCCGCCGGTCACAAATCAGTCTTTTCGGTTTTCGGGAGATAAGAAAAAGATCATTTAAATTTTAAGTTTCAGATTTCTTGATGCAAATCGCCTGGCCTGGTTTCTTTACTGTTTCTTTATTATTATTCTTGGACACTCTCCTAATGTTGCTCTCTTAACTCGCGCCTCTAAGCCCATGACCTTTCCCCTTGCTACCCGCCACCCCTAAATTCTTCCCTTATGGGCGGATTATAAACTTTTTCCCCGCGGCTTTCCTGGCTCGGCAACAAATCGCTTTGGAAAAGATTTTAAGTGAGGAAATTCACCCGTGTCTTCTGCTTCTTCGGCCCCCTCTGATAACTCCGGGCCAGCTCGTTTAAGATCGCCCGTTTAACTCGCATCTCCAACCCCATAGCTTTGCCTCCTGGCTAATCTCATCCCCAAATCTATCCCCCAGACCGGCCAGAAGACAACCCGATTTCGCGTAGATTTTCTCATGAGGCAACGAATCGTTTTCAAGTAGATTTTAAGTGAGGCAATTCAGGGGCTTGACAAGTTATGAACATATGCTCATATTATATGCGGGCTCGATACGAGTTAAGGGCTCCAACAGGCTCATAAAGGAGATAGAAATGCCAAGACCATTCTGTCGCCGACGCGTAGGCTGGCAACCAGAAAGATTCCGGTTTTTTCCTGAAGGCCCAGAACCACATCCATCAGACCTCATCACCCTGAACCTGGATGAACTGGAAGCCATCCGTCTGGCCGACCTGGAGGGGTTGTACCAGGAGCAGGCTGCCGAAAAAATGCAGGTTTCCCGGCCGACCTTTGCCCGCATCCTGGAGTCAGGCCGCAAGAAGGTGGCAGAAGCTCTGGTTTATGGTAAGGGCCTCATTATCGAAGGTGGACCGGTGGAAATAGAGCCACAGGTTTTCCGGCCTGGCCATGAACCGGGTTGTCCCGGCGGAAGGCGCGGACCATTCGGCCGCCGTCGCGGTCGTATTGGAAAGGAATAAAATTTAGGGAGAAATGCGCAATCAACAAGCAATTTCCTGGTTCACATCCAGGCCGCTTCGGACCTGGACCTGGAGGTTACTGCCTCTGTCCAGAATGCGGTCATCGCCAGGAACACCGCCCGGGTGTGCCCTGCCAGGAAGAACGCTGTCCGAAATGCGGGACAGCTCTGGTTCGCGAGGGTTCTGAACACCACCGGCTGATAGAAGAAAAAAACATCAAAAAAAATAAATAAAAACTGAATAAATATTAAAAAAATAGAGAGGATTAAAATGAGGCCGATGTGGATAATCGCCTCATCAGGAACGGCTCAATTTTCTGGCGTGAAACTATTATTGCAGTAACGACTTCTAAGGTAGCCGAGGACAGTATGACGAATGATGAAATACGCCTGAATCCGATCCCGGAGGCTACCGAACGGCCCACATAGAAATATTTAGCGATAAATTAATAAGAAAAATTATGGAGGTTTAAGATGAGAGGATATTCTGGAAGAAATTTTGGCCGCGGATATGGCCAGGGCTATGGTGCTGGCTATGGCCGTGGCTGGTGCCATGACCGGTCAGGAGCAGTCAGGCCGCCGGAAGGTTTTACTTACCTTGGACCCTGCCGCTGCGGCTCTGGACCTCACGCCTGCTGGCAGGAGGAAAAAACCGGACGCATCTTTCATGGTTCCCCCCGTTATGGGGCCTGGTTCGGGCCAGGCTATGGCTGGCCAGGCCGGGAGCCATCTGAAGAAGAGCTCAAATCCGAGCTTGACTGGCTCAAGCAGCAAAAAGAAGACCTGGAGAAAAGAATCCAGGAGATGGAAGAAGCCCTGAAACAAAAGGATAGCAAGACTCAGGCCGGATAATTAATTAATAATGATAAGGGCCATTTCCAACTTTTGATTTTAAGTCATAATAGCCAGCAGACGAGACGGCCCGGCGGGTTTATACTGAAAGAAGCGAGCTTGAACCCCGCAGCCAGGGTGCGGAATTCCGGCTGAGGATTAGGTAGCTACATCCTGCCTCTTTCAGAAATGGTAGGCCCCGGGGAGAATCCAAGCCCTGGACTTTTTGGCCTGACCGGGCCTCAACTCAGGGCAGGGAAGCTTGAGTCCTGACCGGAAAAGCAATCTTCCCGGTTGCTTTTTTCTTTCATTTTGAATAATCTAACTGCCTAAAAAAGTAGACGGAAGTGAGGTTGGCATGTCAGTCAAAAAGATTTATCGGACAATTTTTCCAATAATGAGCATCCTTCTGATCTGGTTACCGGCGCTGGCCTTCGCCCAGCAGCAACCGGGTGCAGGTCAGGGTTTAAGACAGGGAGCAGGCCAGGGACAGATTACCCTTCAAAATTTTCTGAATTTCCTGCTCAGACCTAAAATCCTGACCATGCTGGTTATCGCCGCCGTGGCTCTTGTTTTATTGCTGACCCGGAAAATGGACAACCGCTGGAAAGTTCCCATCCTGGTCGTTTCCACTTTTCTCTACGGCGTTTCGGCCAACCTGGGCCTTAAAATTTTTTCCGGCTTTGCCATTCATCCTTCGCCGATCTGCGCCTTTACCAAGCCAATTCTCTACGGCCTGAGGGCTCCAATGCTGGCGCTGCTGGCGGTGATTCTTTTCCTGACGCTCGTCGGCCCAAAGCTATTCTGCAGCTACGTCTGCCCGGTGGGCGCCATCCAGGAACTGATAGCCATGCTGGCCGACAGGCTAAAAATCAGGAGAAGGAAGCCATCGTTTCGTCTCAGCCAGACTGTGCGCCTGCTGATTTTCCTGGCTTTCGTGGCCCTCAGCTGGACAGCCGTAATCCACACCATCAACCAGGGACAGGTCAGGGCTCGCTCAATCTATGATTATATTAATGCCTTTGAAGGGTTTAAGTGGAACCTGCAACCGGCTCTGCTGGACAACCTCTTCCACTTCCTCCCGCTACTCCTGACTCTGGCTTTTGCCTTCTTCACTTACAGGCCATATTGCTATTTTGTCTGCCCTGTTGGACTTTTTACTAACATAATTGAACAGATAGCCATCTTCCGGGTGGTCAAAAAGAAAAACGCCTGCTCCGATTGCCAGGTCTGCGCCGTTATTTCTCCCTGCCCGGCGGTGGCCGAGATACTGAAAGATGCGGTCCTGGTACCCGATTGCTTCGCCTGCACCGTCTGCACCAGGGGCTGTAACCAGGACCTGCTCAAGTTCGGCATCAAGGGTACTTAAAAACGGGGGACACAATACTCATTCACCTATTTTTTTATAGTCTGATCAGCCTGATCTGGGCTATAAGTTAAGAAGGCGACGAGAGCGACGCAAAAATAAATTTCTCTGTTTCTTCAAAATAACAAAAACAAAAAAGCTTCTGGTCAAGCAATTGCGATGGCCAAATTCTGGGGGCATGCTCATCCTGTTATAACAACGAATACAGGCATTGGCCGAAACTGGTAAATGAGTCAGGGGCGGAAATGGGTTAATACGAAAAGAGGCATCTGGCTCTGCTCTTTCATACATCCGAACAAATTTAACATGGCCTTTGCCCGTCCAGCCCGTCCACCTGTCCGAAAAATCAGGAAATAAGAAATACGGGAACACCCGTGGACACTTAAAGGTATCCCAGGTTTAAAGGGGACAGTTTAAAGTGTCCCCAATTTCTACAATAATTTTCTCCCTGTAAATCGTGAGCAAAAATGCGGGAAAAGGGGACAGTGTACGGTGTCCCCTGTTTTAATTGTCATGATTTCACTGCCCTGGCCATTTCCAGGGCCAGCTTTCTCAGCCGCTCAAAATCCGCCGCCTTGGCCGAAAACTGGACTTCCACCGGCTCGCCCACCAGCTGCCAGTTATTCTTCTTCAGGTACTCAAGAATACCTTTCACCCCGCCACCGCTCCAGCCATAACTGCCGAATACTCCAAAAACCCGGTTGGGCAGCCCCTTATGAGCCAGGTTGATGATAACGTTTTCCAGTGGCGGATAAATCCAGTTGTTGTAGGTGCAGCTGCCAAATATTACCCCCTTAAACCGCCAGATCTCGTTGATGATGAAAGATTCATGAACAGCCGAGGTATTCATAACCCGGACATTCCTGATGCCTTCGTCGGCCAGCACCCGGGCTATGAAATCGGCCATCTTCTCGGTGCTGCCGTACATGGTGCCATAGGCTATGACCACTCCTTCATCATACACATACCGGCTCCAGCGGTCATAGGAGGAAATAATCCGTCCCGGGTTCGTCCGCCAGACCGGCCCGTGCGTCGGACAGACCACTCTGATTTCCAGGGCCGACAGCTTCTGCAGGGCCTTCTGCACCATCGGCCCGAACTTGCCCACTATGTTGGAATAATATCTCCTGATTTCATGCTCATAATAGGTCACGTCCACTTCGTCGTCGAACACCCCGCCGTCCAGACTGCCGAAGCCGCCAAAGGCATCGCCCGAAAAAATTATCCCGGCCGTGGTTTCGTAGGTCATCATGGTCTCCGGCCAGTGGACCATCGGTGTTAAGTAAAATTTCAATTTCCGCTGGCCCAGGTCGAGTTCGTCTCCGTCTTCGACTTCATAAAAATTAGCCTCAACCTGATACATGGCCCTGATAAAGTCGACCGTCTTCTTGTTGCCGACTATTTTCACCCCCGGATAGGCCTGAACTATGGCCGCCAGGGCCCCGGAATGGTCCGGCTCCATGTGGTTAACGACCAGGTAATCGAGCTGTCGACCGTTAAGGACCTGGCCAATCTTCTCCAGGTAAGGGCTCAGCTTGCAGAGCTTGACCGTATCCACCAGGGCAGTCCGTTCATCCACCAGCAGGTAGGAATTGTAGGAGACGCCCTTGGGCAGCGGCCAGATGTTTTCGAACAGGTGGGTATCCCGGTCGTTGACGCCGACGTAGTAGACACCATCAACTATTTTCACAATTTTTTCCATTTTGCCTTCCTTGAGAATTTAATTTGGTTTTATGCATAACTATTTAACAGCCTGCGTTCCTGGCGCTAACTTATTATGCCACATTTCCCCTCCGAACGATAAGAGGTGCATCGGGTCAAGACATCCTTGGCATTTTTACCCTGTAGTTTTAAGCAAGAAGATTTTCTTTACCAGAGTTTACCAGAGATCCCTGCTGATGGCCAAATAAAACCGCCATAACTGATAATTCGCATCTTTTACCAGGATAATAGATATCCAAAACTATGGCTTTTATAGAGATCCCCTGGTGTCACCAGTGTATCTGACCCGGCACAAAAGAGAATATCCCGGAGGAAGCGGGAGCCTGCAGTTCAACCCGGCCAGAGTCCATCAACCCGTTTAGCCATGTGTCGAAGATAAGCAGGCTCTCCCAAACCTTGCTGGCGGATTGAAATCTTTTTCCCCTGTGCTTCTGTATTCAACCGGCTGCCTCCTGTAATCCTTTATCCAATTTATATTTTAACCTTCTGGCCAAATGCAGGTCTCGGACAGGCTAACAATCCTTTTTAATAATACTGTAGACAGGCGAACTCCCGCTTCCCGGCAGCCGGATTAATCCTTCCCTCTTGCCTTTTCACCCGAAAATGTTCTTTAATGGCTTTAAGCTTTATGTTGAAAGGAACAAGCATGCCGTTTATGGTTTTAGCCTTTGATTACCCGCCGCCCGATGGCCCCGAACGCCGACGCGCCTGCCGGGAAGACCATCTCAAGCAGGGGGAAAAATTCTACGAAGAAGGCAAGTGGCTTTGCGCCGCCGGCATCCTGAACGAGGCCGGGGACCTGATTGGCTCGGTAATCATCTGCGATTTCCCCTCCGAAGAAGCCCTGCGGAAAGACTGGCTGGACAGGGAACCTTATCTCCTTAACCATGTCTGGGAAAAAGTCCAGATTTTCCCCATCCGCCCTGCCCCGTTCATGAAGTTTGAATGAAAAAGGGGGACACACTCTCGTGTCCCCCTTGATTCTCCCCCCTTTCACAGGTATAATTCAGCTTCATTTCCGGGGAATGAGGTCTCCCCAATAATCGCCCGCCGGCTGATGACTTCTACCCAAAAACATTATTGTGTGGAGGTTTATCATGTTCGAGGCCTACCTGACCGCGGCTATCTGGCTGGCCCTGGCCATTGTGGCCACCATCCTGGCCAGCCGGCTCAAAATCTCCATGGCCCTGATGGAAATCATGGTGGGAGCACTGGCCGGTTATCTGGTGGTTCGTTATTTCGGCGAGTCAGCTCTTTCACCCAGCGCTGACTGGCTGAGGTTTGTGGCCGGGTCCGGAGCCATCCTGCTGACCTTTCTGGCCGGAGCCGAGCTCGACCCGGAGTCTCTCAGAAAAAAGCTCAGGGAATCAACCATCATCGGTTTCATCGGATTTCTGGCACCATTCCTCGGCTGTGCCGCCATCGCCCGCTTCCTGCTGCACTGGGACCTCAGGGCCAGCCTGCTGGCCGGAATTGCCCTCAGCACCACTTCAATGGCCGTGGTTTATTCGGTCATGCTGGAATTCGGGTTCAACAGGACCGAATTCGGCAAGGGAGTTCTCGGCTCCTGTTTCGTCAATGACCTGGGCACGGTTATCGGACTGGGTCTGATCTTCGCCCCCTTCACCTACCGCACGGCCATCTTTATCTTTGTCTCGGTCCTTGTCTTTGTTTTTCTGCCCGGGGTAACCGGGTATCTTATCAGGAAATTTGCCTATAAAACCGCGGCCATCCGCACCAAGTGGATTCTCTTTCTTCTGTTCAGCCTGGGCGCCCTGGCTCTCTGGTCTGGAAGTGAAGCTGTTCTGCCAGCCTATATTACAGGAATGGTTCTGGCCGGCACCATCAGCCGCGACCATTTCTTTCTCAGACGTCTCCGGACCCTGACCATCGGCTTCCTGACACCCTTCTACTTCCTGCGGGCTGGATTTCTGGTTTCCATTCCGGCCGTGGTGGCCGGACCCCTCGTTTTTCTGGTTTTATTCAGCGCCAAAGTGATATCCAAGATTTTCGGACTCTATCCGGCCATCAAGGGCTTCCGCCGGAACCATGTCAAGGAAACCTGGTACTACACTCTGATGATGTCCACCGGCCTGACTTTCGGCACGATATCGGCACTCTACGGGCTGACCCATAACATAATTTCCCGCGAACAGTATTCCTTCCTGGTGGCCGCGGTTATCGCCAGTGCCGTCATTCCGACACTCGCGGCCAACAAATTTTTCCTGCCCGAACACCTGCTGCCGACACCCATTTCCGAGGAAGAAGAAATTCCAGAAGAAGCACCGCTGGCCCCTGAGCCGGCCTCCGGGCCCGAATCGCTGCATTAAAAAATCGCGAAAACACAAATTATTTCGGCAGGCCCCGGCTTTCTGCTAACAGCGATTTAAGGCCTGTGCTGCCCTGACCTTAAATATCCTATTATTCATATAGATTTAATAGGACTGTCGGTATAGAATAATTAATGTAAAGGTAAAAAAGGTACAATTTGAGGAGGTATCGAATGTTAAAATGGGGTCTTACCATATTTATCATCGCCGGTTTGTTGATAACCACCCTGACCGGCCCGCCGGTATTCTGTCGAGAATATGCCCGGCCGCAGCACTCGATGGTTTCAGATAAGCAGGAAGAAATCCCGGTTCTGAAGCCGGCCGGCAAGAAGAACGAACTTCCTGGCGACCGCTATTTCATCTGGGAATTCACCCAGACTCCGAAGATGGGCACTGTCATCCTGCGGTTGCAAATCTTTGACCGCAACGGAGAGAGAATCACCGGCCTCAAAGTCGACGGCCGCTCGGACATGCCTTCGATGCGCGGCCATCACGATTCCGGCGAAGTCGCTTTCAGGCTGAACAACCGGGGGGTCTACCTTCTGCCGCTCAACATCGTCATGCCCGGAGACTGGGAAGTAATCCTGACTTTCAAAGACAACGATAAAGTTATTTACCGGGGCCGGGTTCTTTTCAGGGTCTGAACAACGGGAACGCGGGGCAGAGACTTTGCCGCCGGGCCACCCGGATGAATCCTGGCTGTTTGAAGAATCGGCCGGAGGATTAGTTGAGAAAGAGACAGGATCAAACAAATAATTTGCCAGAGGCCATGTCCAGTTCGCCACTGGTAACCCGGGCCCCCTGGACTTGCCTGGAACCCGGTCCGGCCGGAACGAGAAGCAATTGAACCAAATGAACGGTAATCACGGTAGAAAATACAGCAGTGAGAAGCGCCGGCTGGCCCTGGCCACGGCCGCCCTGACACTTGTCATGACCTTCCCCGCCGCCCCGGTTTATGCGCATAGCCGGAATGCTCTTATCTTCTTCGAGCTCCAGGCCGTTTCAGCCTTCAACTTCAGCCGGAATTCCCTCGAATCTTTTTCTTACCTGCCACACCACCCGATGCAGAAAAATGGCCTCGGGCTGGAAACCCTGGTCAGGTTTTACCGCCATAAGTCCGACCTTGGTTTCCTGTCCCTGCAGGGCCGGGTTGTCTACGACGAGACCCATGACCATTCCCTCCGCTTTCAGCTCTACAACGCCTTCTTCCGCCTCAAGACACCAGTAGCAGAAATCTGGGCCGGGCACAGCAAACCAGCTCTCGGCCTTAACTACAGCCTGGATAACCACGCCTTGCTCCTGCCCGATGCCACCATGCTCGGCCATAATTTTGACCGCGACTGGGGCGTCGGCCTTCACCGCGATTTTCGCCGGGGCGACTCGGCCCTGAGCCTGACCACCGGTTCCGGGATGAGCCTGAAATTCCACCGGAATTACCTGCTCTCGGGGCGTATTTCCTACGGGGTCCTGGCCCGCGACAACTACAACTTTGGCTTTTCTGCTTTCACCGGCCGGGTGCTCGACGAGATGGAAGCTGAAGAGCCGATGCCCGGCCCGGTTCCCTGGTCAGGGATTTCCTTCGATGCCGCTTACTTCTGGCTGAACTGGGAAACCCGGCTGGAAGTAAACCTGGGACGCCGATCCGGACAGCCCTGGCACCTGGTCTTACTGCGGCAGGGGCTCAACCTGCTGGACGAGGGACGGCTCAAGCTCGAAGCCCAGCTGGGTTTTTTTCAGCACGGCTCCGGCTGGAACTGCGTAGCCGGGCCCGGGCTCACCTATCGCCTGAATTCCGACCTGGCCCTGCGCACCATGTTTCTTTATGACGGTCAGGCCAAAAGCTCCAGGCTGGCCCTTCAAATTTATTACTACCGGAACATTTTTTGAGGAAGCGCGGATATGTCAGACCATACAGAAAACAAAGACAGGAAATAACATGATAAGCTTGACAAGCAGAAAGAAAGCAACCATGAAAGCAAAAAACAAAAATAACCCGGAATTTCTGCTGACCATCACTCTAATCCTCATAATCGCCCTGTTCTCTTTTCGGCCTCTCCCTCTTCTGGCCGCCGTCGGCTGCGACCTCAACGACCCCGGACGGGACGTCAAACTCCTTTTTCCTGAGTCCACGGGCTTCCGGACGTTTTACGTTTCAGTGAAGGATTCCGGCGGGCAGCCGCTGCTCGAAAAGATAGAAAAGACACTCGGCGACAGGTTCACCGGTCTTTATGAAACGATAGACGTCCCCTACACCGTGTATGAAATTTACAGGGGCCAGGAGGTAATCGGCTATGTCCACGGCGTCAACCAGAAGGGCCGCTACGGTGGCATCCAGGTTTTCCTGGCATTGACTCCGGACGGGGTAATCCGGGGCTTTTACGTCCAGAAGATAACCGGCCGCGGCTCCCGGCAATTCCGCTCCCAGGAATTCGGTAACCAGTTTACCGGGCTTAAACTGGAAGACTTTTCCGGTTACCAGGTCAAGGCTGGAGTCGAAACACCAGCCGGTGCGGTCAGCCGCATAAAGAATCCGGTGCCCGAGGCCGAAGACGACTTCCGGGCCATCCTCAGGGCGGTAAAGAAAAATCTAATTCTGATGGAATTGCTGGTGTTTAACCGCCAGGAGGAGAGTTCAGGCGGCTCGAGAAACACCGGTTTATTGTCCACCTGGCGACCGGCAGACATTCATCCAGTTTACTCAGGAGAACCAAGATGAAGATAAAAAACAGTCAGAAAATAAGTTTGTTCCACATAGCCTGGAAAAACCTGGCCCGCAAGAAAACCCGCAGCCTGTTGACGGTGGTCGGAATTGCCCTGGCCACCTGGGTGCTGATCAGTTTGTTCGGGTTTAACAGCGGCTATAAAAATTCCCTTGACCGCGACATCGATAACCTTGGCTTTCAGATGCTGGTGGTGGCCAAGGGCTGCCCCTACGAAGCGGCCACGCTGATGCTCAAGGGCGGAACCGGTCTCAAGTACATGAACGAGGCCGTGGTCAAGCTCATCGTCCGCGAGCCGGAAGTGGAGAGCGTTACCCCGATGCTGATGCAGGTGGTGTTCGACCCGAACAAAGGCCAGAGCGGCGGTCTGACCGCTTTTCTGGGTGTCGACCCGGCCACCTTCCCAAAACTTAAACCCGGTCTAAACTTCAAGCAGGGAGGCTGGTTTACCGACCCGGCAGCCCTGGAAGTGGTCATGGGTTTTGAGGCGGCCGAGCTGGAGCAAAGAGAAGTTGGTGACCTCTACCTGGTCCCTGAAAAAGAAATTGAGCTGAAAGTGGTGGGGGTCCTGGAACGCTCCGGGACCCAGGACGACGGGACGATTTTCCTCCCGCTTAAAACCCTGCAGAAAATATTCGGGCAGGAAGGCCAGCTGACCAGCGTCGGGATAAAAGTCAACAAGGAAGCCAGCCTGGCAGATTTTGAAGAAAAGATGTTCAAGTTGCCCGATGTCCAGGTGGTCAGCCTGACCCAGGTCAAGACCACCATCATGACCCTGGTTTCCACCGCCCGCATCCTGGTCTTTTCCATCGCTCTGATCGCCATCCTGATTTCGATTATGGGCGTGATCAACACCGTGCTGATGTCGGTGATGGAAAGGCAAAAAGAAATCGGCATCCTCAAGGCCATGGGCGCCCTGGCCGGAGACGTCTTCAAACTGGTATGGCTGGAAACTTCTCTGCTGTGCCTGTTGGGAGGGTTGCTCGGGGCAGTCCTGGCCGTGGGGACCTCGAGGTTGACGGAATACCTTATCAGGAAGTTACTGCCGTTTGCGCCCAGCGGCGGGTTGATTTCCATAGACGCCGGATTGATCCTGACGGCTATCGGAGCGGTGGTCCTGGTGGGTCTTCTGAGCGGAGTCTACCCGGCCTTCCGGGCGGCCAGGATGAGGCCGCTTGAAGCCATCAGGAGCGAGGAAGAATGATGGCGACAGTAAAGGAAGACCCGAAAAGCAGCGGGCAGGTGGGTTCAAATCCCACTGTCCCGGCCGATTCGCATAGAGTTACCATGTGAACATATAGGAGATACGAAGATGAGAGCCAATTCAGTCATAATCGAAGCAGAAAATATAAAAAAAATTTATTTAAGGGGGACAGAAAAGATAGCCGCCATCAACGATCTTTCTGTGACTGTAAACAGGGGTGATTTCATAGCATTTGTCGGCCCCTCCGGTTCGGGCAAGACCACCCTGCTCAACCTCCTGGGTTGCCTGGACAATCCATCCGCGGGCAAGCTGGCGGTCAACGGTCGGACCGTTCACGAGAGCGGTAGAGGACTTTCCGAAAGTCAGCTGACCCGGATCCGGCGGGAGATTTTCGGCTACATCTTCCAGAAATTTTATCTCATACCGACTTTGACCGTGCTGGAGAACGTGCTGGTTCCCTTCACCTTTTTTAAGAAAGAAGGAGCAGAGAAGGATGTTCCGCGACTTCTCAAGAAGCTCGGGCTGGAAAACAGGATGAACCACCTGCCTGGCGAGCTCTCGGGCGGAGAAATGCAGCGGGTGGCCATAGCCAGGGCCCTGGTCAACCACCCCGGGGTGTTGCTGGCTGATGAACCCACCGGAAATTTAGATTCGGAGAGAAGCCTTGAGATCGGGCAGCTTCTCCGGCAGCTTAACGAAGAGGATGGACTGACAATTCTGCTCGTGACCCATAACACGGAGCTGGCCAGCATGGCCAGAGTTACCATCCGACTAAGGGACGGTAGAATTGCAAAACAGGGGACACCTTAAAGTGTCCCCGATTCAGGAACTAATCCTTAAGGGGAAAAACAGCGGAAAGAGAAGCAAAGAGGGGACACCTTACGGTGTCCCCTTTTTCTTGCCCTGGCCCACGATTTTCCCCTGTAAGAATCAGACCAATTATGGGGACACCTTACAGTGTCCCTTCTTTCTAGGGGGACAGTTACAGGTGTCCCCTCTTTCTGGCAGGGGTCCCCTCTTTCTGCCAACTGAAGCCAGGTCAGGCCGGGCAGACAGGCAGCGCAGATAAAATTTTTAATATCTATATTACTATTTATACTTAAAGTTAAAGGCCCCGACCCATTACTCACCGCCGCTCTCAGAGCATCGGGATACCGAATCTATACACAGTCGGAATTTAAGGTCAAACATAGGCGATCCGCCTGCGCCTTACCGGAAAAAACATCCGGTCTACCTGCGCTTTTCCACGACTTTTGCGATATTCCGAAGACCGACCATTATCAACTTTCCAATTATGTTCCAATTCCCAGGAAATTCCGGCAACCTTCCGGCCCGCTCATCTGTATATATGTATGAATTTGTGAAAGGTTTCAGCGCACCTGCCACAAGTTCGTGACCGGTTAAAATTTCCGACAGGACCGGAAAATTTCTCGAGGAGTGTATAGATGAAAACTGTGTCCGAACAAACACCAGGAATCTGGTCAGCAAACGAAACAGCCTCATCTCCAGCATCCGTTGAATCCTTTGAGAGCCTGTGGTCCGAATCAAGCCGGAGGCCAGAGAGCGGATTGCCACCAGCCGGTAAAGAACCTCTTCCTCCAAG
Source organism: uncultured bacterium (assembly GCA_937920515.1). GTDB lineage: Bacteria > Acidobacteriota > Aminicenantia > Aminicenantales > Saccharicenantaceae > Saccharicenans. Next base: position 3,025 of record CALEUG010000035.1, on the reverse strand, counting down.
CTGCTTTCCCCGCCCGCTTGAAAACGAACAAGAACCAGGAGTCTCCACCAGACGTTTAAGGCAATCATCGTTAAAAACGCTCGCCGGCTTTGCCGCGCTGCTTCTTTTCCTCCTGGTAATTATTTCTGATGTTTCACTCAAAGCTAACACTCTGCAAGACCAGGCGGTCAGCCCGACGGCCGGCGAGAAAAAACTGCCGCAGAAAAAAGTAGCTCTGGCCCGCCGCATTAACACTGAGCGGCCGACCATTGATGGGAAACTGGACGACCCGGCCTGGGAGCACGGCGACTGGCACACAGACTTTGTTCAATTTCATCCCTACGAAGGCCAGGCCCCGACCGAGCAGACTGCCTTCAAGGTCCTCTACGACGACAGCCACCTCTACCTGGCCATCCGTTGTTATGACTCGCAGCCTGAGTCCATTGAGCGTCGCCTCAGCCGCCGCGACAACACTTCGGGCGATTACGTCATGGTCTTCATAGACAGCCTGCACGACCTCAGGACCAGCTACTGTTTTGCCGTCAATGCCGCCGGGGTCAAGGGCGACCGGATTCTGCCCAACGACAGCTTCGACCAAAACTCGGTTGACCTCTCCTGGGACCCCATCTGGGAGGCCAAGACCGCCATCGATGATAAGGGCTGGACTGCAGAAATAAAAATCCCCTTTTCCCAGCTTCGCTTCAGCACCGCGGGCGAGCAGGTCTGGGGACTGGAAGTCTGGCGCGAGCTCTTCCGCAAGGGAGAAATCTCACTCTGGCAGCCAATCCCCAGGAAGGCGCCGGGCTGGACCAGCCAGTTTGGCGAACTGCGCGGCATGACCGGGCTGAAGCCGCCGCGCCAGGTGGAAATAATGCCCTACACTGTCGGGCGAATGCGCACCTACCCGGCCCAGCCCGGCAATCCCTTTCTCACCGGCAAGGAGAAGAAAATCTTCGGTGGACTGGACGGAAAAATCGGGCTGACCCACGACCTTACTCTTAATTTTACCATCAACCCCGATTTCGGCCAGGTTGAAGCCGACCCTTCGGAAATTAACCTGACCGCCTACGAAACCTACTTCGAAGAAAAAAGGCCTTTCTTTGTCGAGGGCCAGAACATAACCAATTACCGGATTACCGGCGGCGATGGTGACTTTTCCTATGACAACCTTTTTTACAGCCGCCGCATCGGGCGGGCCCCGCAGATTTATCCGGGCACCACCGGCTTTTTCAGCCTGCCGGCCTCAACCACCATTCTTGGGGCTTTCAAACTCTCCGGAAAAACCAGGAGCGGCTGGTCGATCGGAGCCATGGAGGCCATCACATCCCGGGAAAAAGCCTCACTCTATGACCCGGAAACCGGGAGTTACGGCAGCGCCATCGTCGAACCTCTCACCAACTACGCGGCCTTCCGCCTGTCCAAAGACTACAGACAGGGGGCAACGGTCATCGGCACCATGTTCACCGCCGTCAACCGACAACTCGAAGGAGAAGCCGAGAGCTTGCTTCACCGCGCCGCTTACAGCGGGGGCTTCGACCTCTACCATAGCTGGAAGAACCGAGAGTATTATTTTAACCTGAAGCTGGTGGGCAGCGGCATCTACGGCAGCGAGGAAGCGCTTCAGAGGACGCAAAAGTCTTCGGTCCATTATTTCCAGCGTCCCGATGCCGATTACCTGAACTATGACCCGGCCAGGCGCTCGCTTTACGGGCACGGCGGTTCGATAGATTTCGGACGGACAGGCGGCTCGCGGCTGATGTTTTCGACCGGGGTCACCTGGAGGTCGCCCGGCCTGGAGCTCAACGACACGGGGTTTCTGCGATACGCGGACGTGGCCATGCAGTATCTCTGGTTTGGTTACAGGTTCTATAAACCCTTCAGCATCTTCCGTAACCTGAATATAAATTTCAACCAGTGGACGGGCTGGAACTTCGGCGGAGAGAGGATTTTTGCCGGCGGCAACTTCAACGTCTGGATGCAGTTCAAAAATTACTGGAGCCTGAGTTTCGGGATAAACAGGCAGTTCTCCGGGCTGTCGCAGAGTGTCACGCGGGGCGGGCCGCTGTTCCGGGTGGCGCCGGCCCTGAATATCTGGAATTCCATCCAGACCGATGGCCGGAAGAAGCTGAGGCTGGCTGTCCAGGGGCAGTGGCGGCGGGCGGACAACGACGACAATTTCATACTGAGCCTTGGTCCGCAGATTACCTATGTGCCGGTCCCGGCCTTTAACCTCTCGCTGCGCCCGGCTTACCAGTTCTTCAGGAGCGAGCTGCAGTACGTCAGCACGGTCTATTACGGCCCGGACAGGCGGTACCTGGTCGGAAAGATTGACCAGAAGACCCTGTCGATGGTCGTCCGCCTCAACCTCAGCCTGACGCCGGACCTCAGCCTGCAGTTTTATGGCATGCCGTTCATCTCGGCCGGGAAGTACAGCCGGTTCAAGATGATTACCGAGCCCCGGGCCAGGGACTGGGTTGGCCGCTACCACCTGTTCGGGGACGGCGAAATTGCTTATGATCCGGGGGCGGCCGTGTACAGGGTGGATGAAAACGGCGATGGATTGGTAGACTATTCTTTCGGCAATCCTGATTTCAACTTCAGGCAGTTCCGGTCCAACCTGGTCCTGCGCTGGGAATACCGGCCGGGCAGCACGCTGTTCCTGGTGTGGTCGCAGGGCCGGACCGACTACGGCTCCAGCGGCCTGCTGGATTTCGGAAACGACCTGAGCTCGCTTTTCCACAGCAAGCCCGACAACGTCTTCCTGATAAAGTTCTCATACAATTTCAACCTTTAAAAGAGGGGACACCTTACGGTGTCCCCTTTTTGGGGGGCCTTGCCCACGATTTTCCCCTGTAAAATCTGGGCCAGTCGCGGGGACACCTTACGGTGTCCCCGATTTCGCACTCTTGCAGCTTCAGTTTGATCCGGCCGGAGTGGTCATGATAAGTGTATCGTAATAATCAAAAGTAGACGTAATGTAAAAAACATAAGTAGACTAAAAATAGACAAAAAGTAGACATTGGGGGAAGCGGATGTGGTAGAACCC
>CALEUG010000034.1 GCA_937920515.1 uncultured bacterium | reverse complement strand
CTTTGCCGCCCTGTGGATTGGCGCCGCGGCCAACCAACTGGGAGAGAAAATTCCCGTGCTGGCCTCGGCCCTTATTTTTCTGGTTTACGCTGCTGCCATTTTTATATTCGAGCGACGCCTGGTCAGGCTGCGCTGAGGCTTGCGGTCCGGTTTCCATAATTTCCCGGGCTCAAATTTTCCTGAAGGATGTCAATTATCACTGGAGGAATAAAATCCCCTGATTGCAGCGGAAGGCTTACTGATTTTACCCTGATTTCTTTATCATCAACCCCGGCCAGGCCTGACTCCGGGAAGAAACCGTAAATTAAATTAACCCCGGGGCAAAAGGTCAATCCAGCCAGTATTCGCCAGGTTGCGATTCTTTTTAAAAAGACACTGGTTTTAATCTCAACCGGCTCGTTAGCCTGCCTGGTATAAAACCGGACCGGTTCTGTCTCAGAATTCCTTCAACTCCACCAGCTCGTACTGCTGGCTGCCCAGCCCTATTTTTTCTCCGTAAGCCAGTTGCACCGACCAGTCTATGTTATAGCCATGCTTGAAGGCATCCCGGCCGGCCGTCCTGACCACCAGGTCAGCCGAAGCCCGGTCGACCGCCACCGGGTCCAGAGAGCCGACTATCCCCACGTCTTCCACGATGGCCGTTTGGTTCCTGGCCATGCAGTCGCAGTCTTTAGTAACCTGCAGGATGAAATTCAGGAAGCAGATTTTTTCCCGGAAATGGTTTTTGACCGCAAGGGCATATTCAGCCATTTTTTCCTGCAGGCGGCGGGAATCTTCGTCCCACTTCATCTTGACCGCGCCGTATTTACAAACCACCAGGCATTCACCGCAGCCGATGCACTTTTCATCATCGATCATCACGTAGCTTTCGGCCTGGATAATGGCATCAGCCGGGCAATATTTGAGGCAGACCCCGCAGTTCCGGCATTGCCTGGTATTAACCCTGGGATGAACGACCGAGTGCTGGTCAAGCTTGCCGGCCCGGGAAGCGCAGCCCATGCCCAGGTTCTTGATGGCCGCTCCCACCCCGGTCTGGACGTGCCCGGTGACATGAGTCAAACAGAGCATGGCATCCGAATCCAGGAAAGCGCTGGCAATCCGGGAGGACTTAATCCTCTGTCCCTCCACCTTAACTTCCGATTTCTCCCGCCCGACCAGGCCATCAGCGATAATGACAGGGATTCTGACCTGGTCCGGAGTAAAGCCGTGCTCCCAGGCCTGGCGGATATGGTCCACAGAATTGGACCTGTTCCCTGTGTAAAGGGTATTGCTATCTGAAAGAAAGGCCCGCTGGCTTTTCTTCAGGACCTCATCAATAATCCCGGTCAGCCAGAGCGGTTTTATATGCCCGGTGTTGTTTTTCTCGCCAAAATGAATTTTTAAGGCAACAAAATCCTCGGGCTGAATCTTTTCGTTCAGGCCGAGGGCCAGGTAGACAGCCCTGGCCTTCCTGGAGATTATTTCAGGGTTCTCCTCGCGGTTGGCCTTTATAAAATAAACTCTGCTTTTCATCGTGAAACCTCAAATGATTATAAATTCGACCGCAACCTGAAAAAGCCCGGCGGCCGGGCCGACGTCCGGTCGTAAAGAATCTTCAGCCTCTTCTATCTTACCAGAAGCGACCGAACCGTTTCCACCCCGTCGCCAAGGCTAAAAGCATATCCCAGGTTCAGAAGAGTTTTCTCTATGGCATCGAAGGCAAAGATAATCTGTTCCCTGGTCAGATTGCCCATGTGTCCCAGGCGGAAAACCTGCCCGGCCAGTGGACCCAGCCCCCCGGCCACCACCACGCCGTTCTCGTAAAGCTTCCGCCGGAAGCTCAGGTCATCCAGGCCTTCGGGATAACGAACGACCGACAGGGTGGCCGCCAGGCAGGTCTCATCGGTAAAAATGCTAAACCCGAGCGAGCTCAACCCGCTGCGGATAACAGAGGCAAAACGCTCGTGTCTTTCAAACCTCTTCTCCAGCCCTTCTTCCAGGACAATCCTGGTGGCTTCATAAAAGGCCCTGATTTCATTAACCGCTGGCGTCGAAAAATACCTGTTGGGATTCTCCATAACCGGAAGCCAGCGCAGGATATCGGCATAGTAGGCCTTGACCCGGTGGAGCTTCCGGCGCTTTTCCATGGCCCGCTGCGAAAAAACATCTATGGCCAGCCCGGGTGGAGCCCCCAGGCATTTCTGGGCGGCTGTCAGGATGACGTCTATTCCCCAGTCATCCATCCGCTCCTCAATTCCTCCCGTGGCACAGACTCCGTCCACCACGAACATGGCTTCTGGAGCTACCTGGCGGATGACCTCGGCGTATTCCCGGACAGGAGCGCAGGCCCCGGTGGCAGTGTCAACGTGGGTACAGAACACAATCTCGTACTTATGCTTCTTCAGTTCAGCCCTGAGCTCTTCGGCCGTCACCACCCTTCCCCACTGGCTCTGCAGCAGATGAAACTTGATTTCAAAGGCTTCGCAGATTTCAGCCAGACGGTTGCCAAAATAACCCTGTGATAAGACCAGGACCCTGTCCTGCTCGGCAACGATGTTTAGCAGGGCAATTTCCATGGCCAGGGTGCCGGCCCCGGCCACGACAAAAGGCTGGCCGCTCGAGGTGAACACTATCTTTTTCATATTTTCCAGGGAAGCGCTCAGCTCCTTTTCCATCTGCGGGCTTATGTGTGAAACCGTCGGCTGGGCCAGGGCTTCCAGTATACGGTCGACCACGGGACTCGGGCCGGGAATTAAAAGAAGCTTCTGTTCGTTCATCGGTCTTTCCCTTCTGAAGATATCTTTAATATGATATCCAATTTTTAACCAGCTCCAAAAGATTTTCAACCATAAACTTAAAGCTCTTTAATCCGGGCTGACGGGCCTGACAACAGATTCTTTAAGACAGCAACCCGGACCGTAAACCGAATAAATTTTTCCTGCCAGCAGAGCAGTTATGTTATCATAGAAAAAAAATTTATTTAGTGGAGATACAAATGAGAAAAAAATTCCACCTGAAACCAGTTGTGCTTTTGTTGCTGGTCGCGGTCTGCCTGGCCGGCTTTGTAGCTGTCAGCTGTCAGAAACAACCGGCGGTCAGGGCCAGCCTGGTTATAACCGGCAGGATATTCACCGGCCTCGAATCACAGCCATTTGTCGAAGCCCTGGCCGCAGCCGGTGGAAAAATCCTGGCCACCGGCACCAGAAAGGAAATAAAAAAATACATCGGTCCCGAGACCAGACTGATCGAACTGAAAGAAGGCGTGGCCATACCCGGGCTGATAGATGCCCATACCCATTTTTCCTCGGGCGGTCGTTCCCTGATTGAGTTGAGCTTCCGCGGGGTTGATTCGGTAGAAAAAGTCCAGCAGATGATAGCCGAAAAAATCAAGGAGTTTCCGCCGGGAACTCCCATCTTCGGCCGCGAGTACGACCACACCCTTTTCCCGGGCCAGAAATGGCCCACCCGGGAAGACCTGGACAGGGTTTCGCCCGGGAACCCCGTGGTCATCCGCAGAGTCGACGGCCATTCGGCCTGGCTCAACAGTCTGGCCCTGAAGCTTTCAGGAATAGACAAAAAGACAAAAGACCCCTTCGGTGGAGAAATAGTCCGCGACCCCCGGACTGGCGAGCCGACCGGCATCCTGAAAGAATCGGCCATGGCCCTGATAAAGGTCAGACCCACGGTCCGGTCCACCCCGGAAGAAGACATTCTCCGGGCCCTGGACCATGCCCGTCAGCTCGGTCTGACCGGTGTCCACGCTGACGTTGGCCTGAGAGAACTTGAAATCTATAAAAAACTGAACAGCGAAGGCAAGCTGACCCTGAGAGTTTATGCCTGGCTGCCGATTGAGGGAATCGACCAGTATATCAAAATGGGTCTCCGCCAGGGCCAGGGAGATGATTACCTGAAAATCGGCTTTCTTAAGGCCTTTATCGACGGCACCCTGGGCTCCGGCACCGCCCTGATGTTTGAGCCCTTTGCAGACGAGCCAACCAAATCCGGTTTGCCGCAATACCCGGAAGAGGTTTTCTACCAGCTTCTGGAAAAGGCCTACGCCAACGACTTTCAGGTGGGCACCCACGCCATCGGCGACAGGGGCGTGAACTGGGTGCTGAACGCGGTGGAAAGAGCCCGGCAGAAACATGGCAATAAGGACCTGCGCTTCAGGATAGAACATGCCCAGGTGATCAGGCCTGAAGACTTCCCGCGCTTTAAGGAGCTGGGAGTCATCGCCTCCATGCAGCCGACCCACTGCACCACCGACATGCGCTTCTGCGAAATCAGAGTCGGGAAGGAACGTTCAAGGTATGCCTACGCCTGGAGAACCCTGCTGGATAACGGCGCTGTCCTGGCCTTTGGCTCTGACTGGCCGGTGGAGCCTCTCGACCCGCGCCGCGGGCTTTATTCTGCCGTTACCAGGAAAAATATCGAGTTCGACTTTCCCGAGGGAGGCTGGTTTCCCGAGCAGAAACTCAGCCTGGCTGAAGCCATCAGGTACTTCACCTGGGGTTCGGCCTACGCTTCCTTTGAAGAAAACCTGAAAGGAACGCTGGAACCCGGGAAGCTGGCCGACCTGACGGTCTTCGGGCGCGATATTTTTTCGCTGGACCCAAAAGAAATATTGACCGCCCCGGTGATATATACAATAGTCGGCGGAAAAATAGTCTACGAGCAACCGGCCCGGTAAGAAATTCTGGGGCCCGGCAAAAGGCTGCCGACGGACCATTAGCTGCTGATTATAAATTATAAAAAAAGAACCTGTCCTCAGCGGAAAAGCTGTCTTTATCCGGGACTGTTCTTACCGATAATCCATTCAGCCCTTACAATTTTTTGTTAATAACGGTCAGGCCCGGGGAATGCGGTCCCGGCGAATTAAACATTTTATTGCCAGCACAGGAAAAACAGCCGATGTCCTCCGTCTCCTTAAATTAACAGTCGCTTTTCCAGCTCTTTCCTGATACCGGCAAAGTTCTCCACCAGGACCGCTCCCTCCAGGCCTTCTGGGGTCATCGAGCTTTTCAGAATAAATACCAGGTCTATTCCGGCCTCCCGGGCAGCCAGGAGGTCGTAATTGGTATCACCGACCACTGCCGTTTCGGCGGCCTTAACTCCGAATTTTTCCATGACTTTAAGAAAAGGAGTCCCGGCCGGTTTATGCAGCCCGCTTTCTCTGGTGAGAACCAGGTCAAATTGCAGGTCAAACTTTTCCAGCAGGTGGCGGGTGTTGTCCAGGCTGTTGTTGGTCACCAGTGCCCGGCTCACCCCGGCCGCGGCCAGCCAGCTCAGGAATTCCCTGACTCCTTCTTTCAGCACTGAATTTTCAGTCTGCTCTTTCTCGTATCTCCGGAGCAAGGCGTATTTCCGGGATTTCTGGGGTTCGGGCAGGGTATCCAGGTAGGCCAGAATTGAACCGGCCGGCACACCCAGTTCCTTTCTTATGGCCGGCCAGTCGTAGCTATTCTCAACCACGGTGCCGTCCAGGTCAAAAATTACCAGCTTCAGTTTCATGACAGTATCCGTGTGATAATGTTAGCCAGGCGCTCGAAAGAATTCAATCTTCGGGAAATAAGATGAGGACAGCCTCTGGCCCTGTTCGTCCTTTCTGGTGTCCCGGGTAAAATTAAGACCAGACGGCAAGCCAATTTCTCCCCGGAAATAAAATTAAGCCCGCAAATAAAATTAAGGCTATTGAATTAACAGCAGATGGCGGAGGCATTCGTCAAACCCCTGATTTTTCTTAATGCTCATTGTGGCAGGTTAACTCCTTTCCTGAATTGTTATTCATCAAGGAGTTCCCGCCACATTCCTCTATTTTTTCACCACCCTTCTGGCTGAAGAGCCAGCAGGAATTGACTAATATGAAAAAATTTTGTAAATAATAAGCTGTAATGTGAACAATGAAGGGAGGTACCGCATGGGCAAGTACTTAGCCATCTTCCTGGGCATCGTGGCCATGATAGCCGGTCTTTACCTGGTGATTTTTGTCTGGTGGAGAGAGTTTTACGAGCTGGTTTTTGGATTCATTCCGCCGATCCTGTTCTTCGGGGGATTGATAGCCATCATCGCCGGCATCTCCAGCATCAAGGATTCCATCAGGCAGAAAAAGCTGGAAGCCGAAGCTGCCGCCCTTCAGGAAGAGCAGAAGACCGAAGAAAAGAAGGCCGAATAATATCTGCTGACAATCCCTCTTTTGGCCTTTCAGCCTTCTGGAATTATCAATAGATATTTATTAGAATCCTTATTGTGAATGCTTTTGCCGGGTTAGTTCTTTCCTTTATTCTGCCGCTTATCAACCAGTTCAACTTTTCCCTGGAAAGCGCCTTCCTGCAAAATGACCCGGCCCGCCTGGAGCAGTTACTCCCGCTGGACTCTCCGGTCCTCATCACCCTGCCCGAACCTTTTCAGGTTTCTGACTTTTTTTCCCGCCAGCAGACTTTCCAGATAATGAAAAGACTTTTCCGGCATACTTCAACCCTGGAGTTTTTCGTCGACCAGGAGAACCAGCCCGTCATCGACCGGAAAGGAGCCATCATCCAGGCCCGCTGGTCAGCAACCGACAGACGGGACGGCCGCAAATACCTCTTCCGGCTTTATCTTTACGTTTTTCCGGAAAAGCCTTCCGGACAAAACAACTTGAGCCGGCTGAAGATCAGGGAAATCAGGGCTGAAAAGCGCTAAATGAAAACCATGAAAGTTATGGCCAGCCTGTCGAAGTTGCGGAAGAGCAGGTTACTGCAACTCGCTCTCTGTTTCTTCCTGCTGGGGCTGGTTCTGCTGGCTGTTTCCACTCTCCTTATTAAGAGCCGGGCCGTGCCGAGCGAACAGGAGACTCTAACTGCTCTCAGGAAAAGTGCCACTCGCATCAGGAACGAATTCTCAGCGCTGGTGGACCTTCTGGAAAAACGACAAACTTATTTCCGGCAAATTCCCCCCGGCCTGCAGCCCGAAGAAATTTTTGACTCTTTCAAGAAAGCCGGCCTGGAGACCTCGATAGAAGGCGTGTCCTGGCTGGACCAGGACCTCATTCCCCTCCTCTGGCTGGGAAACGTGGCCAATATCCATAATCTCATAAAAGCCTGGCCGGAGGGTTCCGGTCGGTTCTTGAACGGGAGCTTTATAGTCCAGGACCGCTCTTCTTATTTCCTGGTCCGCCTGGTTCCCGCTGGACAGAATCATTATCTGGCCATTTTTGAGCTGCTGGCTTTCCAGCCGCAATTTCAGTCGGCCTATCTCAGGGAATTCAACAGGCTGAAATCCGTCGCCGGGAGCGGAGCCGACATCAACTTCTGGGACTACGAGCAGGACACCGAAGCCCTGGCCCGTTTTTTTGCCCGGGCCAGGGATGAATACCTCAGCCAGCAAACCGAGGAAGTTGAAATCCGGACGCTCTATTTCCCGCTGCGCAATGAACAGGGAGAGATTCTGGCCACCGTTACCCTTAATTCTCTATATCTGCACAGGCAGCGCTTTGCCCTGCCGGCCTTGTTCAGAATCCTGGCCATAGTGTCAGCCACCATAGCCCTTATTCTGTTTACTGGCTGGCTCCACCGGCCCGGGTTCAGTGGTCCTCGAACCGGGTGGCTGGCCTGGCTCCTCACCGTGGCCGGTCTCGTAATCATCAGGGTTCACCTCGGCCTCCTGACCAGGAACTACCCGGCTTCGGGCTGGCAGGCATTCACTGCCGAAAAGCTGGGCCTGCGGTGGCCACTGGGACTGGCCGCCTCACCGGCCGATCTTTTCCTGAGCAGCCTCCTTTTTTTTGCCCTGGTCTTTTTCACCATTAGAATTTTTGCCGGAGCTTACCTCACCGGCTCCAGGGTGGAATCATCCTGCCCTCCCGAGTCCGGCTCTTCTATTGTCCGGTTAATCGTCCTGGCTCTGGCCTCGGCTCTATCGGTAGCCACCCTGTCCTGGTTTATTAGGGAAGTGGTGGACAACTGCAACCTCAACCTTTTGAGTTTCAACCTGAACCTGTCTTCCCTGCTCATCTACCTGAGCTTGTTCCTGGTCATATCCGGCCTGCTGCTGCCGGCAATCCTGTTTTCAAAGCAGATACTGCCCGGCCTCCAGCAGAATCGACCACTTCTGGCTGCCTTTCTGCTGACCAGCCTGGCCTTCTTTTTCTTGCTCGGCCTGGTGGTTAATATCAGGCCGACCGGAATCGCCATCCTGTTCTTCTTCTGGCTTCTGCTGGCCGCAGTTTCCACCCTGAACTGGAGAACCCGGGCTCTTTCAGCAATTTGCCTGTTAATCATTTCCTGCTTCAGCTATTGGCTGCTGAGAGAATTTACCGAGGACAGGACCAGAAAGCTGACAGAAAAGGTCCTGGTCCACCTGGTCTCATCCCAGAAAACCTGGGCCGGGATGGCCCTGCGGCAATCTTTCAGCGAATTGCAGAAAAGGGCTCGCGACCTTTTAAGCTATTTCAAGAATCCCGCTGACCCCGGGCTGGCCCGCCGGCTGTGGAACCTGACCCTTCTGGCCAGGCTCAACTGGAATTCCTGCCTCTACCTCCAGAGCCAGGACCTGAAACTGCTATCCTCCTTCGGGCTCAACCTGCCAGTCTTTGCCGAGCAGACCAACGACCTGCCTTTCTCTCCCGACCCTTCAATCGAGGAACAATACCTTGATATCCTCGGCCAGGAAAAACATTTCCTGGTTGGCTACCAGGACTTCAGGGATGCGGCCGGCCAGGGCGGAAGGCTGGCCATCTGGGTCAGCCTCGACCCCGAACTGCTGCCGTTTTTCTATTCGGCCAACCCCTACTTTGAGCTCTTGCGCCTTAATACTCTGCCCTCCCTGCAGCATTTCCCGGCCAGTCTGGCCATATTCGATAGCCAGGGACAGATGGTTTTCACCCAGAACCAGCCGGGGTTTGCTCTGCCCCCGGACATTTTGAAAAAGGTCAGGGCCTATCCGGCCGGTCTCTGGAGCAGTTTCCGGGCCGGCCAGGACCGGTTACGGGCGTTCTTAATCAACCTTGATGGTGACAACATCTACGTTTTTTACAGCCTGGAAAAATCCTGGCGACGGCAGTTCACCGATTTCCTCAAACTCTTCTTCCTGCTGGCCATCTTCCTGGCCATAAGCCTGGCCCCGCGAATTTTCAAGAAGCGACAATGGAAACTTTCCGGGCGCTCGTTTTCCTTTCGCCTTTACCTGGCTTTCCTGGCGATGGGACTGGTGCCCCTGTTTTTCTTCATTTTTTTCAGCCAGGCAGTGGTGGGCAGGCTCTTTGCCGACCGTTTCGTCCAGGAAGCCACCAGCCGGGCCTATTTCGCCCGGAGCATCCTGCATGACTTCATCAGCCTGCAGGAACAGAATGAACAGCCGGGCTCCGAGATGCCCGAAGACCTGGTCTTCTGGATAAGCAGTACCCTTAAGAATGATGTCAACCTGTTCAAGAACGGGCGATTACTCTCTTCCAGCCGGCGCGAATATTTTGAGACCGGTTTGCTTTCAGAAATGCTGGATGGTGAAACCTATTTCAGGTTGACCCGGCAGAACCAGCCCCTGGCCGTCAGCCGGAAATCGTTCGGCCGTTATTCTTACCAGACCCTGACCGTTCCCTACCGCTATCGCCAGGACGTATACTTCCTCAACCTGCCCTTTCCGTTTGAAAAACAGGAAATATCTCAGGCCAGGACCGAGCTGTTCGAATTTTTCCTGTTCATCTCTGTCTTTTTTATTCTGCTGATCGGCTTTCTGGTGGCCACCATCAAAAAGATGGTGGTGGTACCCATCAATCAGCTGATACGGGCCACCCAGGAAGTCGGCCTGGGAAACCTGGATGTCAGGGTGGAACACCAGGCCCGGGATGAACTGCGAAGCCTGGTCGACGGTTTTAACGCCATGGTGGAGAACCTGAAGGCCCACGAAAAGGAACTGGCCGAGCTGGGCCAGCGGGTGGCCTGGACGGAGATGGCCAGAAAGGTGGCCCACGAAATCAAGAACCCTCTGACACCCATTCAGCTTGCGGCCGAGCACATCCTGAAGGTTCACGCCGACCGGCACCCGGACTTCGACCGTGTGCTGCAGGAATCCATTTCTTACATCATCTCCGAAGTAGAAAACCTGAGGAGGATAGCCGGGGAATTCATGACCATAGCCCGGGAAAGCGGGGTTGTCAGGGAAAAGTTTGACCTGAAAGACCTGGTGCTGGAACTGCTCCAGCCTTTCAGGGAAACCCTGGCCGACAGGATAAGATTCATCCTGCGTGAATCCGGCGGTAATTTCGAGCTGCTGGGAGACCGCGGCAAGATGAAGGTGGCCATCCGCAATATCCTGATTAACGCCATCGAGGCCGTCAAGGGCCCGGGCCGGATTGAAATCAGTCTCCGGGATAAAGGAAACGAGCTGGAACTGGAAATTAAAGATACCGGATGCGGCATCCCCGGGGACGTTATCGCCCACATTTTTGAACCGTATTTTTCCACCAAGGAAAAGGGAACCGGCCTGGGACTGCCCATCTGTAAAAGAATTGTGGAAGAACATGAGGGAGCAATAAGGCTGGAAAGCCAGCCCGGGCTGGGAACGACCGTGACCATCACCCTGCTTAGGAGATTGCCCGAACAACAATAACTGTTTTCCCCTGCTGGCTAATGAACTGAACTTGTGGCAAAATAGCGAGTGTCGCCTGAAGCGGAGAGGTGGAAATGAGAATACTGGTTACCTATTACAGCCTGAGCGGCAACACCAGGATGGTGGCCGAAGCCATTTACCAGGTTCTGCCCGAGCCGAAAGAGCTCAAGCCAGTAGACCAGGCCACCGACCTCTCGGGTTATGACCTGGTGTTCATAGGCTTTCCTGTCCACAGCCACAGCGTCCCGGTCCGGATAGAGCCCTTTTTTAAGTCCCTGCCGGCGGGCCTTAAGACCGCCCTGTTCATGACCCATGGCTCCATCCCGGGAACCAGGCTGTCCCGGGAAGCCATGGAACAGGCCCAGATACTGGCCGGTCACACCCGGATACTCGGGACATTTGCCTGCCGGGGCAAGGTTTCCGACCAGGCCCTGGAAATACTCAGCCGCTCCCCCGAGCACGAGCTCTGGACGGAAATGGCCGTGACCGCCAGGAATCACCCCGACCACCACGACCTGGAAGATGCCAGGACCTTCGCCCGCTGGGTGGTCAACCTGGCCAGGCAGTGAAGCTCCACCGGCAAGCCCGCTTGTATTCAGCTTTTTTGATAATTTCTTTAATCTTTAATTTCTTTAAAGATGCCGTATTCTTTCAAAACCTGAGACAGCCACTACCTCCAGGCGCTCTCCGGATTCTTTTTCAATCTGGTCCAGCAGCAGGTTGAGCCCGAGAGTATCGCTGGCGATGTGACCGGCGACGATGACGTTAAGGTTAGCCTTCTTAACCTTCTCCAGGGCTTCCTCGCTGTAATGCATGCCGACCAGGGTGCTGATGCCGGCCGCGGCCTGCTTCTCGTAAATATCCCTGGAGCCCTCGGTCCCGCCGGTCATGTCCACGTAAATCTTACCGGCCCGGCTGTTTTCCGAGCCGGAAAGAATTTTCGGGGGAACCGAATTTCGGCTGGAGTTACGGTACTCGGGAATACTCCTGAGAATTTCCAGAACATCCTTCAACCTTTCCGGAGACTTTTCCCGAAAAAGATCGCTGAGATACCTGGTCACGCAGTTATCGGCCGGGGTGTGCAGGCAGGCCAGGGGCAGGTTGAGAAGCCGGGCCACGTCCACCGCCCGGTTATGGTTGATGGGCAAAAGCCTTCTCTCTATTTCTCCAATCCTTTTTTCCATCAACTGCTCGGCCACGCTGGGAGTTATCCCGAAAGAAGTCAGCAGGTCCACCTGAAGGGCCATCACCCGGGATAGCTGGGCCAGAGCCCTCCCGGAAGGATGATGGGCCAGCGCCAGGTCTATCTTCCTGTCTCCATCCCGGTTGAGGGTATAGGCCAGAAGAATCTCGGCAGCGTCCATGTCGATTCCGGCCAGGATGCGCCTGACCTCGGTTTCGGGGTCGCCGGCCAGCACCCGGCTGTCCGCGAAGGGGTTGAACAGGAGATCCCGGTCGTAATTTTCTTTTTCCGCCGCCTCCAGTTTTTCAAAAGCTTTTCTTTCTTCCTGGAGAAGTCGTTCTATTTCTTCCCGTGGTCTCGGGTCGTTTCTTATGCCGATTTCTATCGCCAGAAGGTAAAAATCGTTGAGCTTCATAGCTTTTCTCCTGAGAAAAAATTCATTTCCTGAAAAGGACTGGAATGCCTCCAGGCCCTGGAAGCCAGGTGTAACCCTTTCAGGCAGAGCCTTTCAACTTTTCTGGTATAGCAGTCGCCCGGAATAGAGCGGTTCCGGCTCAGGTGGAAAAGGCCATACTGCAGATGGCTGATTTCGGTGGCCAGGAAGGATATTTCTGTATCCAGTTCAGGCGGTAAATTTCCAGTCTGTTGCCTGCAAACGAGCCCCTGCCATCCGGCCCGGGCCCAGCCTGAGAAAACCGCGGCCAGCAGCAGAAAGTAGGCTTCAAGCCCGGCCCGAAACTGCTCTGCGGTCAGGGTCAGAAGAGGTTCTATCTTCGGGGCAAAGATATCCATTCTAAAACCGCGGCACACCGCCGGCCGGAAGGGAAAATGCCATTTGCCCGTCGGGCAGGGCTCAAGGCTTAGCCTTTCATCTTCAACCAGGTAATATATCACCCCGGTTCCTGACCTGTTATTGGCGCTGGCAGCAGGAATTAAGATTCTTTTAACCGCGGGCAGGTCAAAAACCAGATAATACTGGCCGCGTTCATCTTCCAGTCCGCGCTTCGGGCCCGTCCGGCTCTCCAGCAATTTTAGGGTTCTGCTGGCAGGCGGAGGCAGGAAGAGATGATTGTAAGCCAGGGGTGATCTGGCCGGAAAAGCCCAGCCCCGGCCCGGGCCGGGCGGTTCCGGCAGCGTCCGGTCCAGCCCGGCTTTCTTCAAAACCGGGAAAATTAATGCCCGCCAGACCACTGCTTCCAGGGCGGCCTCAGGAAAGCCTGCTGCCAGTTCTTCCAGCAGCCAGAGCAGTTCTCCTGATTTTTTGCGACCAGGCTTAAAAGATTCAATCGTCGCTTCCGGGATTGAAAGCAAAGGGCCTATCGCTTCCGGTTCCGGTTCTGTCCGGGCCGGAGACCGGCCTGAACCCCGGCTTTCCTTCAGCCGTGCCACTGCTGCCCTGATTTTTTCTCTGGTCTGGCTGATTCCGGGGGGCAACAGGCTGTCGATCATTTTCAGAAAAAATATAACTGTTTGTTCCAGGCAAAGCAAGGCCAACCACCCGGTTTACATTTATTTGACAGCTGGCAGGATATCAAGTAAATTCTAACCTGATGCTACTGAGATTAATTTTCCTTTTACTTCTGTTCTATCTGGTCTTCCTGGTGGTTCGCTTCTTTCAATCGCTCGGGAAGTCGACGGGGAGGAGCCGTCATCAGCCAGATTCTCTTCCCAGGAAAGCCATGGTCAAAGATGAGGTCTGCGACATCTACATCCCCGAGGATGAAGCCCTGAAAGAAAACAGAAACGGTCGGGTTTATTATTTCTGTTCCGAAGACTGCCGGAAAAAATTTCTGAATTCCGGGAAATAAGGCCTGAAGCCTCCTCAGAAAGCGGAAAATTTTATTGAAAAATCAAGAAACTCGTCTTTGAATTCTTCCCAGTTGAGGTCGACCTTCTCCACCCTGGCCATCCGGGGCCCCTTCTCCAGCTCGTCCCGGAACAGCTCCAGCCTGTCCCGGTCACCTTCGGCCACCACTTCCACCCGCCCGTCGTTGAGGTTGCGAACCCAGCCGGTTAGGCCTAACTGGTTGGCCACATGCCGGGCAAAAAAGCGAAAGGCCACCCCCTGCACCCGTCCCGAAATGAAAGCATGAAACCTGGCTTTCATGATAAAAATTTTATCACAGAAAAAGTGATTAAAAAATTGCAATGATGTCCTAAATTCAAAGAAGACAGAGCCATATTAACAGTTCTGGCCCGTTTATTCCTGAATCAAGCAAGGAAAATAAATGGATTCAATCGCCGGAAGAGAGGATGAATCGTTTTCGGGCCGCTCCGCTTCCGCTGGCCCTGCTAAAAATGTTCTGCGATTTAAGTTAGAATAAAGCCGTGAAGAAAGCCCTTTTAACCCTGGCCGGTTTCGACCCCACCTCGGGCGCCGGAGCCACCCTCGACTTAAAAGTTTTTAACCACCTGGGCTATTACGGTCTGGCCGTTCTGACCTCGGTCACTGTTCAGGATTCCAGCCGTGTTTACGACCACCTGACTCTTCCTCCCCGGCTTGTTCTCGAGCAGTACGAAAAACTCAGGTCAGATTTCAGGCTGACCGGAATCAAGGTGGGAATGGTTGGAAGTCGCAGGTTGTTCCGGGCCATAGAACAAATTCTCAAAGAAAGCTCAAACCTGCCAGTGGTAGTTGACCCGGTTTTCCGCTCCTCCTCCGGCCGCTGGCTGCTGGAAAAGCAGGACCTTCGCGGTTATCTCAAGGCAATCAGGGGAAAAATTACGTTACTCACCCCCAACCTGGAAGAAGCTTCTCTCCTTCTTGGTAAAAAAATCGATAGCCCGGAAAAAATGGTTGAGGCTGCTAAAGGATTGAGCGACCTGGCTGCTTCTGCCTGTCTGGTCAAAGGAGGACATCTCAGGGAAAAGGCCGTGGACATCCTTTACGACGGGCAACAGGTCTTCATGTTCAGCAAGAAAAAACTGCCGGTCGAGGTTCACGGCACAGGTTGTTTTCTGTCATCGGCCATACTCTGTCACCTGGTTGACGGTTGCAGCCTGCCCCTGGCCTGCCGGAAAGCCTCACTCAGGCTGCGCCGCCGGCTAACCTCGGCCCTGAGAATCAGCAGCCGGGCCCTGTTCAATCTGTAATTCTTCTTCTCTTTATTGTTCAGGCACCAGTCTTTCCACCCGTTCCTTCACCCGGCTGACCGCCGACTCCGAAAAACTCCAGGGATGGTAGAGGCTGTTAAGGTACAGGGAAATCTGGTCTTTATAGTGAGGAGACAGGAAATGACCGCTCTGGCCGGAGGTAATGACCGCTACGGACCTGTCCAGGTCGGCCAGGTCCACTATCAGCCGGCAGGAAGCGCCGCCGGTAGTTTCATAGCCCTCGGTCCCGAAACTGGCTCTGACCGTGGTTCCGTCGCCAATCATGGGAAAGCGACCGGCATTAAAGAACCCCAGAAACCATTTCCGCCCCAGGAGGTGCCGGTAGTGCAGGCTGTGCAGCCTGGACCAGTCCCATTTTTCCTGGTTACGACCGAACTTTTTCTTGAGGTAGGCCAGTGTCTCCAGCATGGCTTTTTCGAAAATTTCCTCCCTGGTTTCCACTTTCCCGGTTTCCCTGTTGTCAAACCATATAGAGTCGGGCCGGTCCAGTATCCTCTCCAGCCCGGCTTCCTTCACCCGGAAATATTCGGCAATCTGCTCATAATAAGTCCGGAAATCATCCCTGAATGTTAAATCCTGCAGTCTTTCCCAGAAAACTTCATAAATGGCCGGAGCCAGTCCTCCCCTGACCTCCCCGTTCCACTGAACCAGCAGCTTCCTGGCCTCCTCGGCCACGGGGTCGCTCAGCCTGATCTGGTTCAGGACCTTCTTCAGCCGCTCTGCCCTCCGGGAATAAACATCATTCTGAATGGCCATCACCGTCTCCACTGAGTGTTTGGGCCTGGCCTGGATCAGTTCCGCGATTCTTTCTTTCCTGTCCGGGGAGATCCAGTCGTACCCCAGGTAATGGGCATAGCCCTCAGGATACAGGCTGCTGTTGGCGGTCACGATGAAACCAGACGGCGGGTTGAACTGGTTGGGCTTATCTTCCTCAGCCAGATATCCAGTCCAGGTACTATCCTCCCGCCAGCCCGGGTAGGGATAGACGGCGGTTTCTTTCTTGCGGACCGGTATCTTCCCGGAAAGATAATAACCTATATTTCCGTAGATGTCGGCATAGACAAAATTCTGGGAAGGGTTCTCAAAAAGCTGGATGGCATGGGAGAACTCGGTCCAGTTGCGAGCTTTATTGACAAGGTATAGGCCGTACACTGTCCGGTCGCCCTCATAGATGGTCCAGCGCAGGGTGACGGGCATTTCACAGTTGAGTAGAAAAGGAGTGAGCATCGGGCCTTCTTCCGTCCAGCGCACTTTCATGACCAGGGGCTCCTTCTCGCCCCGGATCTTGACCTCTTCCCGGCGGAAGACAAAAGGCTTCCATTCGCCTTTTCGGAAATAAGATTCCTTATTCCAATCTACCTGTTCGACATAGATATCCTGAACATCCACGTAGGAATTGGTCACGCCCCAGGCTATATACTGGTTGTGCCCGATAACCACCATGGGAGCGCCCGGAATGGTCACCCCGGATACTTTGTAATCGGGGCCTTCCAGGCTCATCTCCATCCAGATGGGCGGAAGGGAAATTGCCAGGTGGGGATCGTTGGCCAGCAGCGGTTGCCCGGATTCGGTC
The DNA here is from genome assembly GCA_937920515.1 of uncultured bacterium. Taxonomy (GTDB): domain Bacteria; phylum Acidobacteriota; class Aminicenantia; order Aminicenantales; family Saccharicenantaceae; genus Saccharicenans. Next base: position 43,893 of record CALEUG010000034.1, on the reverse strand, counting down.
AGGTTGCCGGAAATGACCCAGTTGTTAGAACCGGCCGGTGTCGGCTGGTCCAGAGAGCTCAGGAAGAGCAAGTCCAGCCTGACTTCCGGGTCGGGCGGGAAGTCAATGCCCGGCTCCAGCACTTCTAACCCCCGTCTTCCGGTTAATTTCATGATATTCATCCGCGGCAATTCAGAAGTCAGGTCGGCCGCCAGGCTCATGGCCAGCACGTGTTTCACAGCCAGGGTATCTTCCACCCGCCAGGGTTCGGGCCGGTACCTGAGTATGATAAACTCAGGAGGCCAGTTCCATTTAATGCTATCTATACAGGCATTTACCCCCCGGGCGTAGGCCTCCAGCAGTTCTTTCATCTCTTCGGAAAGTTTCTGGTAGTCACGCTCAATGGCCAGCGGGATTCCCAGGACCCGGCTGCGGATGTCAAACCTCAAGCCAGGCTTACCCAGAATCTCGGCCAGGCGGCCATGGGCCATCCGCCTTATTAATTCCATCTGCCACAACCTTTCCCGGGCCTGGACAAAGCCCGAGGCCAGAAAAAGGTCCCGCTCGTTGTCGGCCTTGATGTGCGGAATGCCCCACTTGTCCCAGTTAATAATCACCTCAGAACGCAGCCCGGGTAGGCGGGAGACATCCTTTTTTCCCGGAAGCGAAGAACGGAAGGCAAAATAGGTCAGAAGAGATGCTCCCAGGAGCATGAAAAAGAATATCAGGGCGAAAACTTTCAGGATTCCTAATCTTTTCATTCCACCCCCCTTGCCAGGGATGCGGCTTCGGCCCCTTCCCGGTCAGAAGTACTTATTACCCGGTCAGCCTTTCTGATCAATGATTCTGGCAGCCTGAGGCCCTGGCTCCTGGCGGCTTCTTCGTTCACATAAAATCTAACCCGGTCAATGTACTGAAAGGGAATCCGGGCCGGGCTTTCTCCGTTTTTAATCCTGATGACCAGTTCGGCGGTCCTGTGGCCGATATCGTCAAAGCCAAAGCCCATGGAGGCACAAGCTCCCAGCTCGGCCCCGGTGGCGAAGGCGGCAAAGAGCGGCACCCGGTTTTCGGCCGCCAGTTTACCTATCAGCTGGAAATTGGAGTTAATGGTGTTATCGGAAACCGGAAACAACACTTCGACCCGGTCGCGGATCAGGGCCTGGACGGCCTGGACAATATCCCCGGCACTGCCAATCGGCTGGCCGACTATTTCCAGTCCCATCTCACCGGCAGCTTCCTTCATCAATTCGAAATAATATTCCGAGTTGATTTCCGAGGGAGTCCAGATGGTGCCGATTTTCCTGGCCTCAGGGAGGGACTGGCCAATTAATTCCAGCACCTGCCTGACCGGGGCAGTCGAACAGACGCCGGTCACCCGGGGATCGTGGTCAACCGCAGTTTTCCCGGCCCGGACCAGGTAGGGATTGGCCACTGAGGAAAAAACAATCGGCCGGTCACCCGAGGCAATCAGGGCAGCCTGGAGAGCAGCCGTGGATACCGGGACCAGCAGGTCTGACCTGTCAACCAGTCCCTGAACCAGTTCCGGAAGAAGGGCCACCTGCCCGCCGGCTTTTCTGACAATGATTTCCAGCCGCTCACCGCTTGTTCTCTGGTATTCGTCCAGCCTGTCCTGCAAACTCCTCAGGACTTCGAGAGAGGTGGGCGAATCGTAGGCCAGGATAATACCCACGGTGAAGAGGCCTGAAACTTTTTCTTCTTTTTTCACCTTTTCTTTACATCCTGTCAGGACCAGGGCCGGAACGATAATGGCCGTGATCATACACAATAAGGAACGTCCGGACATGATAATTTTTCTCATTTTCATTTTATTTTTTTTAATTTTATCGCGAAAATACCAGTTTTTCCCAGAGCCGGTCTTCAATGTTACCCCCGCTGATTATGGCCACCAGCTTTTTGCCTCTGAAAAGTTGCTGGTAGGAACGGATTCCGGCCAGAGAGAGGGCTCCGGCCCCCTCTACCCGGTGCTGATGATTCCGGAAACAGATGATTATTGCCTGGATTATGGCCTCCTCACTGACAGTCAGCACCCGGTCGACATATTTTTTAATTAGCTCAAAGGTGACCGAGCCTTCTTCCAGTCCCCCGGCCACGGCCTCGGCGATGGTTGGCTTTTCTGGAAAAGTGTTGTCCAGCCGGCCGAGCTCCAGAGATCGCTGGATAAAGGCTGAATGTTCAGGTTCAATGCCGGTAATTCTTATGGCCGGATTCTTCTCTTTCAAATAGCAGGCCACACCGGCTATCAAGCCACCCCCGCCTACCGGCACCACCACTTCTTCCGCTTCGGGCCATTCCTCCCATATTTCCAGGCCACAGGTCCCCTGACCGGCAATCACCTGCTCGTCGTTGTAGGGCGAGACAAATAACCGGCCGCAGCGGCCGGCTTCCTCCCTGGCCAATTTTTCTGCCTGCTCGCAGGAGCCATCTATCACCCGGAACGAGATACCGTAATCTTCCAGGTTCTTTTTCTTAAATTCAGAGATGGTGCGGGGAACGAAAAGCTCAAGCGACAGCCCCTCTTTCTGGCAGACTTCAGCCGCAGCCAGTCCGTGATTCCCGGTAGAAGCCGCCACCACCCCTCTCCGGCGCGCTTCCTTTAGGTTGGCCAGGATCTTGTTGCTGGCTCCACGAATCTTGAAAGAACCGGTCGTCTGGAGGTCCTCCCATTTCAAGAGAACCCGGCCTTCGAGCCGGGCTGAAAGCTCCATCGACTCGGTAAGCGGTGTCCACCGGGTATAACGTCTGATGCGGAGGCTGGCTCTCTCTATCTGGTTTTTGAGCAGGCTATTCATCTCGTTCAGCGGGTAATTAATCTCTCCTGTTCTTATAACATATGATTAAAATTTGACTCAAGTTTAATCTTCTCTTATAGTTTTGCCTGATGATGAAACTTAACAAGCTGGACTGATCAGGCATGACAGGAAACAAAAAACCGATTAAACCTGAGAGCAAACCTGGCCCCATTCGGGGTTACATTCAGGTCTATACCGGCGATGGCAAGGGAAAAACCACGGCCGCCCTGGGACTGGCCCTGAGGGCAGCCGGCCATGGGTTCAGGACCTATTTCGGGCAGTTCCTCAAAGGCCAGCCCAGCGGGGAAATCCTGGCTGCCAGGAAAATTTCTCCCCTGATTACAATAGAACAATTCGGTCGCAGGAAGTTCATCAAGGTCACAGAGGATTTTGAGGAAGAGGATTACCGGTTGGCCGCGGCCGGTCTGAAAAAATGCCTTAAAGCCATGCTCTCGGGCCAATACCTGATCGTCGTGCTGGACGAAGTAAACGTGGCTATCAACCTGGGACTGCTTTCGGAAAAGAAGGTGCTGGCCTTCCTGGACAGGAAGCCGGAGGGAGTGGAGGTTGTCCTGACCGGACGCTACGCCCCCGAATCCATCCTGGCCCGGGCAGACCTGGTCACCGAGATGGTCTGCCGGAAACACTATTATGATAAAGGGGTCAGAGGAAGAAAAGGCATCGAAAAATAACCCGTGCGGTTCAAAGTTTACCCGCAGGTTACGATTTTCTTCCCAAAAAAATTAATTCGGCCCGGGGTCGACTGCCTTACATTGTCCCTACCGGGGAGTTCCCTGATAGCTAACCAAGGCCGGAAACTTATTTATTCTCGGCTTTAATATTTATCAAATTTTGGCTACGATATTCATCGATTTAATTAAACAGGAAGACGGCATGATCCAGTTGAGCCGGAAAAGATTCCAGGAGCTGGTAGAGGAAGCTCTCAAGAACATTCCCCGCCGGTACGCCCGGCAGATAAAAAACGTGGCCGTCCTGGTGGAAGATTATCCTCCACCGGGTCAGAACCTGCTGGGGCTTTATCACGGCGTTCCGCTGAAGCACCGTGGCTCTTATTACGGGAACGTCCCGCCCGATGTCATCGTCCTTTATAAAGCCCCGATTGAAAGCCTCTGCCAGAGCGAAGACCAGGTACGGGAAACAATACAAGAAGTTTTGTGGCACGAGCTCGGACATTACTTCGGGCTGGACGAGAAGAGGCTGCGGGAAATCGAAGCCCAAAAGGTAAAACGAAAACCCGACAGGACAGACTGAAAAATGAAACGGAGGAGATGAAAATGGATAAAAAGGTCAGAGGAATTTTCGCCGCCCTGACCACGCCCTTCGTCGCAGGTCGTGTCTCGGTTGAAAAATTCAGGGAAAATATCGAACGATTTAACCGGACCGGCCTGGCTGGATACGTGATCATGGGTTCAACCGGTGAAGCCCCTTTTGTTGACGATGAAGAATCGGAAAGCCTGGTAAGAGAAGCCAGAAAAGCAGCCGACCCTGACAAGCTCATCATCGCCGGAACTGCCCGGGATTCGGCTGAATGGACGGTGAAGGTGACCAACCGGCTGGCCGAAGCCGGGGCCCAGGCCGCGCTCATCAAGCCGCCCTCCTATTATAAAAGCCGTATGAACTACGAAGCCCTGAAAGCTTATTACTCAGAGGTGGCCGATAGAGTCAAGATTCCGGTTATCCTTTACAACATTCCGCAGAATACTCAAATCTGGTTGCCGCTGGAGCTGGTGGTTGAGCTTTCCGGGCACGAGAATATCATCGGACTCAAGGAAAGCGGAGGCAGCCTGGCCTATCTCGGCCAGGTGGTGAGCAAAGTCTCACCTGATTTTCACTACCTCACCGGTTCGGGTAGCATCCTGTACTCAGCGCTGGACATGGGAGCCTGCGGGGCCATCCTGGCCCTGGCCAACGTGGCTCCAGAGCTGTGCCTTGAGCTGTATGAGTTGTTTGTCAGCGGGAAAAAGGATGAAGCCCGCCAGCTTCAGTACAGGTTGATTCCTCTGAACCGGGCGCTCACCGAAACTTATGGAATTCCGGCCATTAAATATGCCCTGGATCGCCGCGGGTATTATGGCGGCCCCTGCCGCACTCCCCTGCTTCCCCTGGAAGCCCGGGCCCGCACCGAGATAGAAAATTATTTGCGAGAATTGGACCTGATTTAAAAAAATTGGCCGACCCGTAAAGCAGAATAAATCTACATATTCCCTGAGCCACTTAAAGCCCGGGTTAATCGCCCGAGCAAAGACCAAATACAAATCACTGTTCTGTGGCCCGCACAGTTCAAGATTCTGTGCTGAATATCAGTGATCACCGGCCATAGAAAACGAAAAAAGAAGAAGACCGGATTGAGTCCAGATGATATCCATATCCGGCGTAGCGCTCGGTGAGATTAAAACCTCGATTTAATTCGGTAAATACGGCAGCTTTCATCCGCCGAAAAATAAGGCAAATAGCTGCTACCCGGCCGGAAGCGGCAGTTGAGCGGGTCAAAACTCAACGGAATCAACCCGGAAAAACAAATCTGACCCTAAAACCTTTTATTTCTTTAACAAAGGGGATGTTTTGCTCATTGTCAGTGCTTATACCACTGTTTGCGTTTCTGAAATCAAACAAAGGGACAGGCGTATTCTTTTTTTACAGGTTCATAGCACGGAGTGCTGAAAAAACCAAAAAAAGGCAAAAAGGGGCAGCCGCGCACCCGGCATCGACTGCTCGTCCCCTGCGGGCTTCACTCCCCGAAAGCTCCGGCCAGGCTGACTGCCACACAAGAACCTGGCCGTTACCGTTGCTACCTTCCGGTCCTGGCGGGGTTGGCGGCCGGCTCTTTGCGCAGGGCCCGAACCTTCATCGCCCCGAAAAGCGAACCTGGCCAGAAGACTGACAGCCTCGGCCGGGAATTCAGCCCCACTGGAGCGGGTTGTGGGTACAGGGCACCGCTAGCTCCCCGCTTAGCACGGCTGCCAGCTTGATTATACCATATTTCAGTCCAGGAATCGGGCAAAGATTTAAGTTAAGTATTGAACTTTTGTTTACAATTTATTTTTTCCTGACTTCCTGGACCAGCGGAATCATTTTGGGAGAAATTCCGTAGGTCTCCAGGGAAACGCGCCCGTTGGTAACATCGAACTGAATCTGCGCATCCTCATAAAACCGGCCCTCTCCCTTTCCCTTTTCATTCAGCTTGAGCTCCATTACCATAAAATAGTAGCGGCCGGTGCCGAGCTGGGTCCCCTGCGACCAGGGCTCGCGCCGGAAAACCAGAATTACTTTTCTCTTCCCATCTTCCCCTAACTGAACCTGGGCCATATGAATGGTAAGATTATAGCCGCGGGCATACAGGAAGCGGACCACGCCTTTTTTGGTGGACTTGAATAAATTCAAAAAAGCCTCGACTCCTGAGCTGGTCATAACTTCATTAAATTGAACTATCTCATCCGGAGAGGTCCAGGAATCCACTTCAATCAATATCTCCACAGCCGGCGGTTCTATCGGCGCCCTCTCGGTTAACATTCGGCCGCGGAAGACATCCCTGGCCAGAATCGGCACGGCCAGCCAGTAAACCAGGCTGATAAAAATAAAACCGGCTTTAATGAAACCCTCTTGCCTTTTGACAAGCATTATCAAACCTCCAGCCGCATGTTTATCCGGACCATTCAGATGATTTAATGCCTTTTGAAATCAGGGCCGGGCCGGCTTGGTCGCAGGCTTTCAGGGCTCTGCCTCCGCCCTGATTGTCCACCATCACAACCACCAGGCTTCGGTTCGGAGCTATCCAGGCTAAAGCCCTGTCCATATTATAGTTTACCGCCCCCGGCGAGCATTTCTCCGCCCTCCCGGCTGCAATAATCTTGTTTCTTAACTTTTATGCTTTTTCTCTTACATTCCTTCGGGGTAAAAAATGGCATTCAGCAAAAACTTGTAGGTGCCATGGCTCTGGGCCCGGTGCTGAGCCCTGATGCCGATGAGAGCGATATGTCCTTTCTTGAGCCTGGTATCAACCACCGCCGCTTTCCGCGCTAAGTAATCCTCGCCCAGCAGCCAGCCGCTCATCAGGATGCCGTCTTCAGGATAATAGGCCACGACTTTTCGGTCCCAGTCAACAGGCGGTGTCCAGGTGTCGAAGGCCAGGCTCTGGGAAAAAATTGCCCCGACTTCTTCATCCAGGCCGTAACCCAGCGGGGATGCGTTATCCACCTTGAGTTTGAGGATGGAAGTGGGGCAGAAGAACCTGGTGCGGTCAACCCCGCTCAGAGCATTCCTGGCCGGAGCGCCCAGCTCCCTCATGGCCAGTTCAGTGGCCTGGTTCAGGGTGATGAGCATTCCACCCTCCTCAACAAAGGCCCTGACCGCATCCACTCCTTCCTTTTCTATTCCACCCTCATATTCTGGCGGAGTGGTCCCGGCCCGGAAGTAACGGGCAAATTCAGACTGCTGCCCGGGGCGACCGGTCTTGATAACATCAACGTTTTCACTGGCGAAAATTAGCACATCAAAGTTAGCCTTAAGGTTGACCTTCCTGTCCTTCGTCCCCTTGAAATCTTTATTATGGAGCACGGTGTATTCAATTCCCAGGTCGTCCAGCATGTACCTGGTCCAGCCTTCATCCATGTTGCCGCGCCAGGACTGGTAAATGGCCACTCTCGGGAACTTCACGGCCGCCCTGTCCAGGCCGGTTACATCGGCCAGTCCTTTGAGCGGAACCGGCCATTTAGTCAGCAGGCTATCCAGGGCTTTTCTGGTCGCGGCGGAATTCTTAACGATAAAGGTTCCGGGGGGCAGAATCGCTTCACCGGTTTTTACTCCGGCCCTTGACCTCCAGACTTCTGCCCTGTTTTTGAGGAGACCGAAGGCCACGGCGTAGGAGGCATTAAGCCTCGGGTCGAGCAGAAGGTAGGCGGAATCGGGCACTGAAACCTGCGGATACTCCACCCTGCTAACCAGGGTCAGCGGGACTTCAAACGGTTTGTCTATCTGTTCGCAGCGGACGCCCATCTGCAGCGGCAGGGTCCAGGCAGCATTATCGTAAGGTGGAATCGGGGGTCCGCCGGGATATTGCCTCAGGTCAGGATATTTTTGCTTCTCCAGCAGGGCCCAGGCATAGGCCTTATAGGGCTGAGCCAGGAGAACCACAAAGGAACCGGCCGGGAAGTATCTACCGTCGGCTATGAAATCCTTTGTGGCCTGATGAACTTCCACCCCGCCAAACTGGAGTATTTCAATCATCTTCAGGGTGGTCAGGTAGTCGGGTTGATCCTTAGAAATTACGAAAGCGTAGGGCTGATTCTTCTCGCGTACTTCTATGCTCTGCCTGGCCATAAGGTAGGTGTTGTAAAGAAAATCTTCGCGGTGCAGCCAGGCTGTTTTGAGCAGGCTCTTGGAAAGGACAAGTTCATAATCCACTATGTCGCGCAGTCGCCACCAGCCTCCAGGCCAGGGGTCGATAAAATCCATGCGCTTCTCATAGTATTCCTTTGGAACTTCTGTGGGTTCGATATAAATGGGGCTGGCCACCCGCACCGAGGCCGCCTCGCTCAGCAACCCGACCACGTTGTGCAACCAGGAGGTGTCGTCACAGGCTCCGATCCACCAGCCAGTGTAGCTGCGGCCATGCACCACACCTCTGTAACCATGCTTCTGCAGGTCATAGGCCATGTTGATTCCGCAGAGGTTGACGCTGCGCCAGAGAAGAGGATGAACGTTCGGCAGCGGCGGGTCCATGAAGGGCGGGACAAACAACCGGGCCCCGTTTGAGCCCATCTGGTGTTGGTCGATGTGTATCTGGGGAAACCAGTCATGGTACAGAACCCTGGTTACCACCCGGGTCTCGGCCAGGTTGAACATGAAGAAATCGCGGTTGTTGTCATGCCCGGCGTAGGGGTGGTAGAGCCAGGGCATGTTGCTGCCTTCGTATTTGGTGCCGACATATTTACGGTACCATTCAACCACCATCTGGTGGCCGTCGGGGTTGATGGTGGGAATCAGGAGGAGAATGACATCCTTCAGCGCCCGGTTGACATCAAAAAAGCCCTTTCCGGTCACCAGGTCATAGGCCAGCTCCAGCGACATCTGGGAGGCGGCAATTTCCGTGGAATGAAGCGAGCAGGTGATGAGCAAAATGGTCTTCCCCTCCCGGGCCAGCTGCCTGGCCTGCTCCTCACTCAGGCCACGAGCCTCCTTGAGCCGTCGGGCAATTTCCCGATAACGGTCAAGATTTTTCATGTTTTCTTCATCGGTGATAATGGCCATAACCATATCTTTGCCGAGAGTGGTTTGGCCAATGTTGACCAGGGTGAGCTTCGGGGATTCCCTGTCCAGCAATTCAAAGTAAGCTTTAATCTGGTTGTAATCGGCCAGCTGGCGGTCTGCACCAGGTTTATGCCCGAGGAATTTTTCGGGTGGAGTCTGGGCCAGGGCCGGAAGCGTAAAGATTAACAACAGGATGGTGATTACCAGTGGTTTGAATTTAAGCATCTTAAAATCTCCTCCTCGTTTCATTTATTCAAATCTTTTTACCACCCTGAAAAATTTCAGTCAATAAATTTTTCGTGGAATATCAATAAGCCTTTTGCCCTGCCTGTGCAGTTCCTGAAAACCTTTATATGTAAAAAAAGAACAATGAATAAATACCGGGGTTGGGTCGGCCATATTTTTTTCAGGAAAAATTCTATCCGGCCAAACACAATCAATCCAGCAAGCCTGGCACAGGCTCACATAATCCAGAGGCGACAAATCAAGCGAATAGAACTTCAGGTGTAAACAGGCCTGTAGTTCTGGCTCATCGGCAAAAACAACCTGGCAGCCATAAGTGCGCCAAAATATAAGGCTTAGAGATGATGATCAGAGAAATTGTCTTATGTGAAAAGTCCGGAGAAGCTCAGGCTAACGGTCACTAATGGCGCGACTGGCGAATCAGAATCATCCGCAGCAGCTGGATGGCGGCCATGGCTGTTGAAGCCACGTAGGTCATGGCGGCAGCTTTGAGCACGGAGCGAGCACCGTTGAGTTCGGCGGCATTAAGAAATCCGCGTTCCCGGAGAATGGCCAGGGCCCGGCGGGAAGCATCAAATTCCACCGGCAGGGTGATTACGGTGAACAGAACGGCCGCGCTGAACAGCATAATTCCGATATCCATCAAGATCCTGGTCCCGCCGCCGCTGAAAATCAGGCCGATAAAAAACAGCGGAAAGGCCAGGTTGGAACCGAAGCTGGCAATCGGGTAGAAGGCATTGCGCATCATGAGGAAAGAGTACTTCTGGGCATGCTGGATGGCATGACCGGCCTCGTGAGCGGCCACCCCCAGGGCGGCGATGGAGGTGCTGTGATAGACGCTGTCTGAAAGGCGCAGCACCTTTTTCCTGGGGTCATAATGGTCGGTCAGGTGCCCGGGCACCCGCTCGATTCTGACCTCGCTGGCCGGACTGTAGCGCAGAATTTCGGAAACGGCTTCGGCCGCGGTCAGCCTGGAAGCGGAGGAAACCTGACTGAACCGGGCAAAGGTGCTTTTCACTTTGCTCTGAGCATAAAGAGCAAAAATCAGAGCTGGAATTAGCAGCCAGAAAGTATAATCAAAATAAAACATCCTAAATCCTCCCGCTTAATTCATTTTATCCAAAAAATGTGATTTGTAAACGGGCTACCGGCAGCTCAGACCTTCCCGGCAGAGCTTTCCAGGATTTTCATCGCCCGGTCGATGTTGGAAACGTCCATGACCACGGCCACTTTCTCTCCGGTCTGGCTCAGGGTGCCGTAGCAGTACTCGATGTTTATTCCCTCGTCGCCGATAATGGTGGCCACCTGGCCCAGAACCCCGGGGCGGTTATCCAGATGGATGAGCAGGACATCCCGCATGTCGGTGGTATAATTGAGCTTGTTGAGAACTTTTATGGCCTTGTTAAGATTCTTTGTGTAGAGCTTGGCCGACTCCTGGAAGACACCTATGGCTTCCACGTTTATCTCATTCTCGGCCAGCTGGCAGAGAAGCTCGCCCAGAACCGAAGGTTTATTTTCCAGCAGCACAAAAATCTCGGTAATTCTTTCAAATTCCATCATAACCTCCGTGTGCTTTTTATTCCCCTGCAAAGAATCTGCCTATTTTATTTAACGCAAAACCATGATTATTTCAACAAATATTTTTCCGGGCTCGAACCGGGCTTCTCTCGATGTTTTTTGACATCACCTGCCCGGCGGCAAGGCAAGGATAATGACAGAAACGATGCGGTATGATTTCCGGTGATCTCGCTTCTTGAATACTGGCCCGGCCAGAAATGACCTCAAGCCCGCAGACCACGGGCCCCTGACCCGAGCCTGGCAAAAGAACAGGAAATATGTGGCGCCTCCCCCCTTCTTCTTCAATCAAAAATTTTGCCCGGATTGAGGATATGGAGAGGGTCCATAGCCTGTTTTATCCTTTTCATAAGCTCGACCTGGGCGGGCTCCAGAGACAACGGCAGGTATTTCTTCTTGTAAAGTCCTATTCCGTGTTCGCCCGAAATGACACCGCCCCTTTGACCTGCGTCCCGGAATAATTCCTGTCTGGCGGCTTCCAGCCTGTCTTTGATTTCATCCAGGTTGAGCGGCACCATCTGCCCGTTCTCGTACCTGGCCTTCATCAGGTGGGAATGGACGTTGCCGTCCCCGGCATGGCCGAAAACCGGAAGCCAGAGGTCATACTTCCTGGCCACCTCCTGGATTTTTCTGACGTGCCCCGGAATTTCCGAACGCGGCACGCATATGTCCAGTATGTCCACGGTTTCCTTCTTGATGGCTTCATAAATCTCGGAACGGATCTTCAGCACCTCGCCCTGCCTGGCCGGAGTATCGGCCACAAATACATCGATGGCCCCGTTTTCCAGGACCACGTCAGCTATCTGGTCGGTCAGCCGGCCGAGGTCATCTTCTGAGGGAGAATCCACGATTACCATCAGGTGGACTTCCCCCTGGTGGCTGGGCCAGCTGAGGTTCAGGTGACGCTCGCTCAGGTTGATGACATCCAGGCCAACAAACTCCACGGCCATGGGCACTATGCCTTTTTCGAATATCAGAGGCACATTATCTATGGCCTGTTCAATGCTGTTAAAGGGAATGACCATCGTCCGGAGAAAGGTCGGCCGGCTAATCACCTGGACGATGGCCCTGGTGATGACTCCCAGAGTGCCTTCGGAACCGATAAACAGGTTGACCAGGTTATAACCGGTGGAATTCTTAATGAGTTTGCCCCCCGGGTGGATGACCTGGCCATCGGCCAGCACAACTTCCAGTCCGCGGATGTAATTCCTGATGCCGCCGTATTTGACTGCCCGGCTCCCCCCGGCATTGGTGGCAATCATCCCCCCAAACATGGCTCCTTCGTCGCCAGGGTGCGGCGGAAAATAAAATCCTTCCTTTTCTACGGCCTGGATAAATTGCCCGAGAGTAAGGCCGGCTTCCACCAGGGCCAGTTGATTCTTGCGGTCCAGCTCCAGAAACCGGTTCATTCGCTGCAGGCTCAGAACAATACCGCCATGGACCGGCACGCAACCACCGGCCAATCCCGTCCCCCCGCCCCGCGGCGTTACCGGAACCTTATACCGGCTGGCCAGTTTTAAGATAGCCGAAACTTCATCCGTGCTGCCCGGCCTGATTACCACCTCCGGAAAGCAACCGTCCAGCTGGCTGACATATTCATCGTAGGTATAGCCACCAACTTCATCCCGGCAGGTCAGGACGTTGTTTTCTCCGCAAAGGCTTATAAGCTCTTTAATCATTGCCCGGTCAATCTTCCCGTACATGCTTAACCCTTTCTAATAAAAAATATTGCCTGCAACCAGAGATAATTATTATACCGTTTGTAACGACCATCCGGGCCGGTTTAAGACAGGAGATGGCCCCGGGCTCTTTTCCCGGCAGGCATAAACTCTCCCGGAAATTTCACTCGGGGCAACGCTCACCTTCTCGCCTCCGGCGCTACCCGTAGCGCCAACTGGTCGTCACAACCCGCCTGCCATAATTTCTAACCGGTAGATTGGCCTGGCTGGCTGACGCCTCAGAGAAGAGATTTGACCGCCCTGAAGATAGAGCCGGCGTCAATTCCATATTTTGCCAGCAATTCTTCCGGTTTGCCGGAACGGGGAAACTCGCGGACAGCCAGGTGTTTCCAGAACTTCTTTTCCGGAAGCACCAGGGCCACAGCTGTCCCCAGGCCGCCCTGCTCGAAATGGTCCTCGGCCACCACCACCCGGCCGCCGGTTTCAGCCACCGAATTGACAATGGTCTCCCGGTCGATCGGTTTTAGCGAGTAAGCATCTATGACTCTTATGTTTATTCCTTCTTCCTTCAACCGGTCGTAGGCTTTGAGCGCTTCGTGAACGGTAATTCCGGCCCCGATAACGGTAGCGGCGTCATTATCACTCCGCCGCAAAACCTTGGCTCCGCCGGCCGGGAATTCTTCATCATTTCGGTAAAGGATCGGGGTGGCCGGCCTGGTGGTCCTGATATAAACCAGGCCCCTGTATTTAGCCGCTTCCCTGACGCACTTTTCGGCGCAGACGGCATCTGACGGATACAGGACCAGGCAATCCGGTACCGGCAGGAACATGGCTAAATCTTCCAGGCCCATCTGTGACGGACCGTCTTCGCCGATGCTGACTCCGACGTGAGAGCCGCAGAACTTGACGTTGGAAAAAGAATAGGCGGCCATGCGAATCTGGTCATGGGCTCTGGTCAGAAAGGCAGCAAAGGTAGCCACAAAGGGCAGGAAGCCTTTGGCCGCCAGCCCCATGGCCATTCCCACCATGTTCTGCTCGGCAATAAAAGATTGAAAAGAACGCCCGGGAAAAGAGGCGAAAAAGCGGTCGGCGTAGGTGGAATTCTTGACGTCGCCGTCGACCACCACCACCCGGTTGTTGACCCGGCCCAGCTTTTCTAAGGCGATTCCGTAGGCCAGGCGGGTGGCCGTCTTTTCTTTATAGTCCGGAAGAGGGAAATCAACAGAATCGCTCCACCCGGGGGCTTTCACCGGCTCCCGGCTTTTGACGTATTTCCGGGCATCAATTTCAGGCATCGGACCCAGCTCGGCCAGGGCCCTCTCCAGCTCTTCGGGCTTCAGCGGCTTGCCGTGCCAGCCGTTTTTATCCTCGACGAAAGAAACCCCCTTGCCCTTGATCGTCCTGGCCAGAATAACCTTCGGAGCGGAACCCTTCCTGGCCGCGGTCAGGGCCTCCAGAATCCGGTCAATCCTGTGACCATCGACCTGGAAAACCTCCCAGCCGAAAGCCTTAAATTTTCTGGCATAGGCTCTGATATCATGCTGGTGCATGGTCGGGTCGGATTGTCCCAGACGGTTGATGTCGACAATGGCTACCAGGTTTCCTAACTGAAATTCCCGCCCGGCGTTGGCCGCCTCCCAGACCGCTCCCTCGGCGCATTCGCCGTCGCCCATCAGGACAAAGGTCCTGGCCTTTACTCCGGCCAGTTTCTGGGCCAGGGCCAGGCCGACCCCAACCGATAATCCCTGTCCCAGCGAACCGGTAGCCGCTTTGACCCAGGGCATCCGCGGCGTCGGATGTCCTTCGAGGTCGCTGCTGATTTTTCTAAGGTCCAGCAGCGATTCAACCGGAATTATGCCCGCTTCGGCATAGGCGGCCCAGAGAATGGGAGCCGCATGCCCCTTGGACAGCACAAACTCGTCGTTTTCCCAGGCAAAAGGATCCCCGGGGTTATAACGCATCTCGTGGAAAAAGAGACAGGCCATGATTTCGGCCGAAGACAGGCAGGTGGTCGGGTGACCCGAGCCGGCAGCCGTGGTCATACTCAGAGAATGAATCCTAAGGCGCCTGGCTATTTTTTCCAGAACGGATATTGATGGCATCTTTTGACTCCCGGAAAAAATTAGCTTTAATTATATTGTTAAAGGTGGCGACTCTCAAGGTAAAAAATCAAAAAAGAACTTTTTCCTTCCCGAAAGTTAACAAATTTTCAGACCGCTTTCAGTCTTAGCCGGCTGAAGATGAGGCCACGATATTTTAGTGCCTGAATAAACTCAACAAAGAAAAAAGAACTTATTATTACTTTTCCCGCTTCTGGCCAGCCATCCTTCCCGCTATTCTCCCATTTTGGCCAGAAGGCCTCTGGCCCTCACCTGCTTGAACATCCTGAAGAAAAAGAACAGGGCCAGGGCCAGGTAAACCAGGTCCAGGCTGAAGGCTTTAACCAGGTGCCCGGCCGGAAAAGTCCGGCCGAAAATGATGGCCCTCATACCTTCAAAGACATAGGAAGCCGGGATGGCCAGAGCCACTTTCTGCAGGAATTTCGGCAAAACAGAAACCGGGTAGAAGACAGCCGAAATGGGTTGAAAGAGAAAAGCTACCCCCCAGGCCAGGACTTCGGCCTGCTGTCCGAAGCGCAGGATAAGCCCGGTGGTCAGGATGCCAATTGCCCAGCCCATTATAACCAGGCAGAGCATGAAAGGCAGAAGATAAAGCCCGATTATGAACAGGTTAAAAGAATAAAGAAACCAGGCCAGCAGTGAACTGATCAGGAAAACCACCACCACCTTGAACACCGCCACCAGCATCAGCGATACCAGGTATTCCCCGATGGTCAGCGGACTGACAAAAAGATTTAGGAAATTGCGGGCCCAGACTTCTTCCAGGAATGATACGGAAATTCCCTGCTGGGAACGAAAAAGAATGTCCCAGAGAATCAGGGCCCCCAGGAATATGCCCAGAAAGTTGGGTGTGGACTTTCCTTCGGCTGAAAGTTTTGTGATGTAAAGGCTGACAAAGCCCCAGACCAGCAGGTCGAGCAACGGCCAGTAGAAAATCTCAACCAGCCTGGTCAGGCTGTGCCGGTAGAGATATATGTGGCGCAGGAACATGGCCGAAATCCGGTGCGGTTTCATGGCCGCACCTCCCTGGCTATTTTCAGAAAAACATCCTCCAGGTCTTCTCCCCTGAACCTGGCCACCAGGTCACCGGGCGTCCCGCGGGCGATGATCTCCCCGTGATGCAGGAAGAGCAGGCGGTCAGAAATCTCTTCCATTTCCTGCATGTTGTGCGAGGTGTAGAGAATGGCCATCTTCCTGGTGCGTTTCATCTCCAGTAGATAGGTCCTGGTCCGGTCGGCTATGTCCGGGTCCAGGCTGGCCGTAGGCTCGTCCAGCAGCAGAATCTCCGGCTCGTTGATAAAAGCCTTGGCCAGGTTCAGCCTGGTCATCTGTCCCGAGGACAGGGTTCTTACCGGACGGTCGGCCACATCCTTCAGTTCAAACTGCTCAACCAGAAGGTCTATCCTTGATTTAGCCTTCTTGACGCCGTAAAGCCGGGCAAAGACCATCAACGACTCTCTCAGGGTAAGTGAATACGGCATGGCCACGTAAGTCGAGGAAAAATTCATGCGCCTCAGGATTTTTTCCCGCTGCCTTGGCCGGGAAGGGTCCAGACCAAAAATCCGGATTTCACCGGAACTCGGAGAAGTCAGTCCCAGCAGCATGTGAATTATGGTGGTCTTTCCGGCCCCGTTTGGACCGAGCAGCCCCAGAATTTCCCCTGGATAAAGGTCAAATGATACCGATTTTACAGCTTGAAAAGAATTAAATGTTTTAGATAAATTTTTTACATCAAGTAAAGGAATGGCTGCCGCTGCCATAAATGTTCTCCAGGAATTTCAGCTGTTGAACCAGATTGTTAAGTTAGAATATATCAGAAAGAAATAAGGCTGTCCATCATCCCGGCCGGTTATCCTGCCGGGTTTATTGATCGGAAGAAAAAGGCCGGAATCGACTTTCCTCTTCCTGTTGTAATAGATGCAGGATAAATATCATTCAAAGTCATGGAGTTCTGACGATTCGGCTTTTATGAACCCGGACAATGACAGCTGAAAATACGAATTACTCGTGCGGGCCAGGGGTTGACCGGTGACGCGGTATACCGGGCCATCGAAACAAGTTATTCAGAACCTGGTTCCGGGCAGAAAAATTTTCTCGTAAAGGTCCAGGGCGTAGTGGTCGGTCATTCCGGCTATAAAATCAGCCACGCGCCTTTCGAGGGGGTCTCCCTTTGGATAGTCTTTAATCCACGCCTCAGGGTTCTCTCTGAAATATTCAAAAAGTTCTCTGATTATCTTTCCGGTCTTGAGGAGGTCAGCCCTGGCCTCCTGGTTTAAGTAAACCCGCTCGTAGAGATAATCCCTGAGGTCTCGCAGGGCCTGGTATATCCTCTGGCTCATGACAATCTTTTCCAGCCTGTTCTTCAGGCTGGTTTCCACCACATCCATCACCAGGCGGTCAATCCTGGTGGAATGATGCTTGCCCAGAATATCTGTTATTTTAGCCGGAATGCTCTCTTCCCTGATCAGCCCGGCCCTCAGAGCATCATCCAGGTCATGGTTGACGTAAGCAATCACGTCAGAAATTCTGACCACCTGGCCTTCCAGGGTAGCGGGCATGCTCTCCGGGTCATCGTCCAGAATCTCTCCGCGGCCCTTGGAGTGTTTAGAAATCCCGTCGCGAACTTCGATGGTCAGATTAAGTCCCTTGCCTTCATACTCCAGCTTATCCACCACCCGCAGACTCTGCTCATAATGGCGGAACCCGCCGGCCAGCAGGTTGTTGAGCGTTTCTTCCCCGGCGTGACCAAAGGGAGTGTGCCCGAGGTCGTGGCCGAGGGCGATGGCCTCAGCCAGGTCTTCATTCAGGCGCAGGGCCCTGGCGATGGTCCGGGCTATCTGGGATACTTCCAGGGTATGAGTCAGCCGGGTGCGGTAATGGTCGCCAAAAGGCGACAGAAAAACCTGGGTCTTGTGTTTAAGCCGGCGGAAAGACTTGCAGTGGATGATGCGGTCCCGGTCGCGCTGGAAGGCGGTGCGGATGGGGTGGGGCTGTTCGGGGCGGAGTCTCCCCTTGCTCCTGGCGCTCAAACAGGCCCGGGGAGACAGATTCTTCTTTTCGGCTTCTTCAATCTGTTCTCTGATGTTCATGGCCAGCGCTCCTTAATCCATCCGGCAAGCCCGGGCTGACTTTCTTTAATCTTATTTTAATACCCGGGCTTCTTCAAGTCCGCAAATTCCCTCTTTTAAGACCCGATAAATCAAATTCTCTGCCGGCGATAAAAATCGCTCAATCCCGCTTTTTTTGCTTCATCACTATATATATCTCCACGATAAATCCGGGGTGGACTCCTCAAAGGAAAAATTACTTTCTTCTGCCAGTATTTTCAGCTTAATTCATAGCCGGGCCCAGGAGTTGCTGACCGGAGCTCAAACCAGGCCGACGAGACCTCGCTGGCACTGCCGGCTGGCTTCAGTGCCACATTTCCCTTGAGGCCCAACCGGGGTTTCAGTATAATTCCATTCTGCCCGTTTCAGAGTAAAAACATGACTGATATCAGCCTGGAGCAAATAAAAGAAAACGTCAGGCAGCTTCTCAGCGAACTTCCGCCCGGGGTGGAACTGGTGGCCGCGGCCAAGCAGCAGACTCCGGAAAAAATAATGGCGGCCATCGAAGCCGGAATCAGGATAATCGGTGAAAATTACGTCCAGGAAGCAGTCGATGCCTTTCGGGTCATCGGGAAAAGGGTTCAGTGGTCTTTTATCGGCCACCTGCAAAAAAACAAGGTAAAAAGGGCTGTAGAAATCTTTGACCTTATAGAAACTGTCGATTCGCTGGAACTGGCCGAAGAAATTAATAAGCGCTGCGCCGCGCTTGGAAAAACCATGCCGGTCCTGATTGAGGTCAACTCCGGCCGGGAGCCGCAGAAATTCGGAGTTCTGCCCGAAGAGGTTGAGCCGCTGGCCCGGGCGATAACGGGACTGCCAAACCTGAAATTGCGCGGTCTGATGACCATGGGGCCCTTTGAAGGCGACCCGGAAGAGGCCAGGCCTTACTTCCGGCTGACCCGACAGCTCTTCGAACATCTGAAAGGTCTCAACCTGCCGGGGGCCGGTCCTGACATCCTGTCGATGGGCATGACCAATTCTTACCGGGTGGCCATAGAAGAAGGAGCCACCAGGGTGCGCCTGGGGACCAGGATTTTCGGTCCCCGTTTCTGAAATTTCAAAACAGGAAGGTATCAATGAAGAACAGGTGGATTGTAGTCATCGGAGCTCTTATCATCCAGGTCAGCCTGGGTGCAGTTTACATCTGGAGCGTTTTCCAGACTCCACTTCTGACCCATTTCCCGTCCTGGAAGGAGACCCAGGTCACCCTTCCAGCCCAGATAATCCTGGCCTGCTTCGCCCTGGCCGTCATCATCGCCGGAAGAATTCAGGATAAGATAGGTCCCAGGCCGGTAGCAATCGCCGGAGGCTTGATGCTCGGTTCCGGCCTGATCCTGGCCAGATTCACGGCCAGCTTCGCCCCGGGTACGGCCCTGGTCTGGCTTATAATCACCTATTCTATAATCGGGGGCCTGGGTATAGGAGCCGCTTACGTCTGTCCGATTGCCACCTGTGTCAAGTGGTTTCCGGATAAAAGGGGTCTGATCACCGGGCTGGCCGTGGCCGGCTTCGGAGCCGGAGCCTTCTTCTTTGCTCCCCTGGCCAAGGCCCTGATTACCGGAGGTCCCTACCAGCTTTTTGGTCAGAGCCTGTTTTCCCTGCCCCGGGTAGGGCTTTTTAATACTTTTATGGTCCTGGGTATTATTTTCCTTATAACCATCACCCTGGGGGCCCTGCTGCTCAAAAACCCGGAGCCAGGATACAGGCCGGCCGGCTGGAACCCACCGGTTCAGACTGCCGCCGCCGGCAACTTAAAAGTGGATTTCTCTCCCTCGGAGATGTTCCGCACCTGGCAGTTCTGGTTGCTCTGGGGAATCTATCTCACCGGCTGCGCCGCCGGGTTGATGATAATCATGAAAGCTTCCCCCATCTGGCAGTCTTTTGCCCTATCCGGCCTGACCGCCGGCCTGGATTCAGCTACTTTCAACAGGATTGCCTCGGCCGGAGCCCTGGCCGTTTCCATCCTGGCCATATTCAATTCCTTAGGCCGGATTGTCTGGGGAAAGGTTTCCGATGCCGCCGGGCGTAAAAACACCCTGATAACCATGTTTCTCCTGTGCGGCCTGACCATGCTGGCCTTTAATGCCCTGCAAACATACTCTCTGTTCCTGATTGGCATCTCTCTCGTCGGACTCTGTTTCGGTGGTTTCCTGGCAGTCTTCCCGGCAGTAACCGCTGATTACTTCGGAACCAGACACTACGGGGCCAACTACGGCTGGATGTTCAGCGCCTACGGGGTGGGCGGCCTGCTCGGACCCTACCTGGCCGCTGCCCTGATGAAGACCAGGGCTATTGTCAGGGTCAGGGAAATCAGGGAAGCTCAGGAAGAAACCGTCAGGTCGCTGCTGGTAGGCGATTACCGCCGGGCTTTCATAGTGGCTGGCATCCTGTGTCTGGTTTCCACTGCGGCCCTGCTGCTCTTAAGAAAGCCCGGGGTCAATAAAGAAAAATAACACTGCGAGCCCGTTGGCCTGAATTACAGGATTTCAATAGATAAGGCAACCACGCCAGCCAAACATCCTTAAACCATAAGAATTTCCGGAACATTCTCAGGTTTAAAAAAGAGCCTGGCACCGCTCCCCAGAAAACTGGCCTGTGGGGACAGTCTTTTTTTTCAAGTTTTTTGGGTGTTCCCCCGATGAAAATTTATACCTGTGAATTTTAAGCTTTTTTGTCCGCCAGGATATTCTTAATTATTCTTTTTTTCCCTTTTCTTTCGGGTTAGCCTCAGATGGTAATTCTTCCGCTTCCTCCCCTTCGACCAGTTCCGCCTCGACCGTCGGGGCTTCGCCTTCCAGCAGCCCCGGGCCGACCTGTTTCTTGAGGCTTTCAATCTGGCGCAGAGGTTTTTCCAGCTGGTTTTTCCGGGTGGAACTCAGCTTTTCATATTCCTGCTGAGCTTCATATATTTTCTTTCCAACCTTCTCCAGCGACCCGACGAAAAGTTGCCACTGCCTGTAGAAAGATTCCAGCAGTTTCATTATCTGGCCGGCGGTGTTCTGCAGGTTGAAATTTTCCATGGCCTGGCGGATGATGGCCAGCACCGCATACAGGGTTATGGGTGAACACAGGATGACTTTTTTCTGCAGGGCTTCGTCCAGCAGCTCCCGGTCATTCTCGTTGATGAAAGCGTAGACCTGTTCGTTCGGAATGAAGACCAGGACATAGTCCAGGGTGTTTTCCCCGGGGTCGATGTAATCGCGGCCGGTGACTTCCTTGATGCGCTCCCTGACGTCCTTCAGAAATAGCCTCTTGAAATTTTCCTTTTCGCTTTCCGCCTCGGCTTCAAGGTACCTGAGATAGTTGTCCAGAGGGAACTTCACGTCCATGTTAATCTTCCGCTCCTGGGGCAGGAAAAACGTAAAATCGGGCCGGTTCTGACCGCCTTCCAGAGCCTGCTGTTTTACGTAGTTTATTCCTTCCACAAAACCCATCAGCCGCAGAATGTCATCGGCCATTCTCTCTCCCCACTGGCCCCGCTGCCTGGAGGAGGCCAGGGCCCGCCGGAGATGCTCGGTGGTTTCCTGAAGCCGCCTGGTCTGCTCCAGGGCCTGGCTCAGATGCCCCTCCAGCTGCCCGAACTTGGCCGCCCGGTCTTTTTCAAACTCCGTGATCAGGTTCTGCACCCGGAGCAGGTCGGCTTTCATTACCTCCAGCGTCTGGTCGATTAATTTTTTCTTGCCTTCCAGTTCCAGCTCGCCGGACCTGGTCTGCTTGCCGAGGACCTCGTTAGCCACCTTGAGAAACTCCTCGGTGTTTCTTTTCAGGGCCTCCAGGGAAAGAGAGCCGAAGGCCTCCTTAACGTGCCCCAGCAGCTGTTCCAGCTCCTGCATTTTCTGTTGCTGGGTCTGGTTGACCAGCTCCTGGGCCAGTTCCCGGGCCCGGTGTTTCTGAAGATAATTAACCAGCAGCACCAGCAAAGCCCCGAAAACTGCCCCCAGGACGAAAGCAATTAAAAATTCCATCTGACTTCTCCCTGTCTCTTTTCTTTTCAGACTGCCATCACAGGCGTCGGGCCGAACCTGCACTTAATTTCAAAGGTCAGAATCATCCAGACCGGTTTGCCCCTCTTCCCCGGCCTGACCCCGCTCGGCTTCTTCCACCGCCCGGTCCACTTCCTCTTCAAAATCCGGACCGACTTCCTCCCCCATCTCCCGGCCCAGTTTTTTCATCCAGCGGGCCAGGCTCTTCGGGTCCTTTTCGTCCAGGTCGCCCAGCTTTGATGGGTCAGTGAGGTTTTCCAGACGGCTTTCTTCTGATTTAAGCACCCCCACCCGGGAAACCAGCCTGGTAAGTTTCAGGCTGCCGCAGTGGTGGCAGCGTGGCTCGAACGGAGAATTTATCGAAAGGATAAGAAAGGAAGACTTTCGCCGGCAGTCCTGGCAGCGAAATTCATAGATGGGCATAGGTCTTTCCTCCCTTTCTTCGGCCTTCCAGAATAATTTACAGAAAAAGTCTCCCGCGGGCAACTCCCGGCCCGGAATATTATCGGTGACTTTAACAGCCTTTACCAATAATAATGAGCGATAGCAAAAGCGGGGATGATAACAAAAAGACTCTGAGCAGAGAGCTATCGCCTGACTGGAAAGAAATCAGACATTAAATCTTACAGGAAATACCTGTTCTATACGAAATTCCATCGCTTATCAGGCTTTCGTAATTTCTTTATTTTTCTATAGCTGCCTTCTGCTGATTAACCTTGAAGAAAAATCCCGGGTCAAATTTTGGCTTTCGGTCAAAGGTGTAAAGCCCGTTGACTTCCTGTTCGATATCATAGAGCTGGGTGTAGCAAAAACCAGCAATTTTCGGATGGAATAGCAGCGACTCGGTCAGGTCCTTATAGCGCTGCAGGAATTCCTCAGCCGTCTGCGGTCTTTCTCCATAACCCCAGGCCCGTTCGTCTTCCTGGCCGGGATTCCACCAGATGCCGCCGTATTCGCTGACAAAATAGGGCTGCCCGCGGTAAGGCACATTCCGGGCCGGGTCGCCGTTCAGAAAGACCCGGGGCGGGGTTGACAGCAATCCCTGAAAATCTTCTCTGAATTTTTCCACCCTCTGTTCGTAATTGTGAGAATCGAAGACATCGGGCACCACCAGGTGATATCCACCCGAGGCCTCGATCACCAGGCGCGTCGGGTCTAAGGTTTTGGTCAGGTGGAAGATACTTTCAATAACTCCAGGGTAATTATTTCCCCATTGCTCGTTAAACGGGCACCAGCCGATGAGAGAGGGATGGTTAAAGTCTCTCTCCAGGGCTTCTCGCCACTCCCGTTCAAAAATGATCAGGGCCTCGGGCCGGCTGAGGTCCAGCCCCCAGTCGGCAAATTCTCCCCAGACGGCATAACCAAGCCGGTCGGCCCAGTAAAGGAAACGCCGCTCAAATAACCGCTGGTGAAGCCTGGCCCCGTCAAACCCGGCGGCCAGACTGATTTCAACATCCCGCCGCAGAGCTTCATCTGAAGGGGCCGTGTAGATTCCGTCGGGATAGAAACCCTGGTCCAGAACCAGGCGCATGAACCAGGGCCGGTTATTGAAATATATTTTTTCGCCCCGGGCCTCGATTTTTCTCAGGCCAAAATAACCCTGGACCCTGTCCGGAACCTGTCCGGCCGAAGCCGGTTTCAGTTCAAGGGTGAAATCATAAAGATATGGCTTCCTTATTTCCCAGAGCACCGGATTTTTAATCCTGACCGTGAAGGCCACTACCGGGCCGGCCTTTTTTGCTTCCCTGAAAACTACCTTCCCGGCCCCGGTCACAGACAGCCTCAGCTCTCCCCCGACCGGGCTGTTGTTCAGAAAAACCAGGAGCTGGGCCTGGCCGTTATCGGCGTCGGGCAATACCCGGTAACTACGAATGTAAGTGGCCGGCACCGGTTCCAGCCAGACAGTCTGCCAGATACCGGTCGTCCTGCGGTAGAGGCAGCTATAGGAATCATAGCGCTTGCTCTGCTTACCGGCCGGTTGCAGATGGCTGCGGAGGTTGTCGCGGCAGCGGACCACCAGGATTGTCTCCGGTTGCCCGCAAAACTCGGTCAGGTCAAACTCAAATGGGGTATAACCGCCGAAATGCTCACCGACTTTTTTTCCGTTTATCCAGACGGTGGTCTGGTAATCAGCCGCTTCGAAATGAAGGATGATTCTCTGGCCGCACCAGGCGGCTGGAATACTTAAATTCTTCCTGTACCAGACGGCAGCCATGAAATCTTTGTAGCCGAGGCCAGAAAGCAGGCTTTCCGGGGCAAACGGCACCAGGATTTTCCGGTCAAAGCCCTGGCCCCGGGGCAGCCCTCTTTCTTCACCGGAGTCGGACAGGTCCAGGGCAAAATCCCATTCGCCATTCAGGTTAAGCCAGTCTGTCCGGACCAGTTCCGGCCTCGGGTATTCAGGCCGGGGAATGGCCGCTACGGAAGCGTTGACTGAAGACTGTTCCGGGTAATAAGACAGGTTTCCGCCGGTCATCCCGTCCAGAATACCGCCCTGGCCTGACGTCCAAACGGGACCGGTGGCCAGAAGGCAAGCCAGAGAAATCACGGCCAGCAGAATTATGGAAATCCTGGCAATCCCTGGAGAACTCCTCTGATGACGCTTATTCAGGTGAACAGGAAACATGGCCCATCCTCCACCGATAAGTTTCTTTCAGTCAGATTGTACAGGAATGGATTTCTTAAAGCACCAGATTTATTTTCTGTAAGCCACCAGTGTTATCTGAAACCCGGTTCGGGACCTGGTCACCGAAAATCCTTCCTTCATCAGAAAATTCTCCACTTCATCCAGGCCAACCGCGGCCACATAGTGTTCCCCGCCTTCCATCCGGTGCACCTCGGCCATCATGGCCAGACCTTCCTGGCTGAAATCGCTTATAACCAGCTTGCCGTCCGCTTTCAGAATCCTAATCAATTCCCTGATTACCCGGTACGGATTCTCCAGGTGATGAACCATATTAACCGAGAAAACCACGTCAAATGAACCGTCAGGAAAACTGAGGCTTTCTCCGTTCTCCCGCCTGAGCTCAACCCGGTCGGCCAGCCCCTGAGCTTCCAGGTTTTCCCTGGCAACCTGAAGCTGCTCTTCCGATATATCGAAGCTCACCAGCCGGTGCCCGAGCCGGGCCAGGGCCACGGCCAAATGCCCCTTTCCCGTTCCAGCTTCCAGAATCCGCCCCGAGACAGGACTGGCCGCCTCGATGATAGCCAGCCTCTCCTTTTCAATATCATAGCCACAGGAAGCATAGATTTTTCTTCTCTTTTCCAGATGGTTGAGAGAAGAGTTTATAAATTGCCTCTCTCTGGAGGCTTTCTCCCCGTGGCTCATGCCGCCGGGCAGGTTTTTCTGGTTCATGGTGACCTCACCCATGCTTTTCGCCTGATAAAATATGTGCTCTTAACCAGGTTGTCAACCTCCAGGCAAAAGGAAGATTTTTGCCATGAGTATCGTCCATATTTTGAAATTTTACCACGTGGTATAATATGTTTTGTAATTAAAAATAAAGGAGTGAAGAAAAAGCGGAAATGAAACTCAGGTCAGAAGCCTTGTTGTTTATTATCTTGATTTTAATCTTCTATTCATCATTTCTGGCCGCCGAGACCCTGAAAGGAAGGGTTTTAAGTCCGGCCGGAGTTCCGGTCAGCCGGGCCGAAGTTACGCTTATTAACCTGGGGCAATCCACCCTGACCGACGACCAGGGCCAGTTCAGCCTGGAAGTCCCTTCCGGCGACAGGAGTTTAAGACTAAAAATTAAACATCCGGACTATTTTGAACAGGAGTTCCAGGTGAGGCGGCCCTCTGCCGGCCAGGTTTTAAGTTTCGTGCTAACACCTTTCATTCCCCAGAAAGAAGAAGTGGTGGTTACGGCCACCAGGTTTCCTGAACCGCTGACCTCGGTGCCCGCGGCCACCTCGGTGGTCAGTCCGATAACCATCGAAGAAAAGCTGCCAGCCCATATCACTGACATCGTCCAGGAAGCTACCGGCGTAACCAGCCTGGGTTCCGGTGGCTTTTCCGTAGTGCCCTCCATTCGCGGTCTGGCCAGGAGGAGGATTCTGCTGCTGGTGGATGGAGCGAGGCTTTCCAGCGACCGCCGCACCGGCCCCAATGCTTCCTTCCTTAATCCTGAAGACCTGGCCAGGATCGAAGTCCTGCGCAGCCCTTCCTCGGTCTACTATGGTTCTGATGCCATCGGCGGGGTGATCAATTTTCTGACATACACTCCACCGGCTGAAGACCATTTCCGGGTCAACGGCAGCCTTAAATACGGAACGGTTAACGATGAACGCAAAGTTAACCTGGCCTTTTCCGGTGCCAGCAAAGGCCTGGCCTATTATTTTTCGCTCAGGAACGATGAGGCCGACAATTACCGGGCGCCTTCGGGGGAAATTCCACTATCCCATTTCACCCAGTCCAGCCTTTTCGGCAAGGTGGTCAAATATTCAGACAAAAGAGAAGTCAGCGCCAGCTTCCTGCTGGGCCGGGGTAGCAATATCGGCAAGCCGGCCAGCAACAGCGCTTCCCGTCCCACCTGGTATCCAAGGGAAAATCAGAACCTGTTCCAGTTCGACTGGAAGGAAAAATCCTTCGGCCCGAAGGGCCAGCTGAACTTTCATTTCTACCTCAACCCCAACTTCCTTGAAACCCGGGCTGACCGGATTAAGAACTCGGTCAAGACCCAGGAGAGCTTTGCCCGGACCGAAAGCACCGATTTTGGACTGCAGTTAGTCCAGGAATACCGTCTGCTACCTCATTTTCGGCTGAATACGGGTCTTGACCTTTATGGTCGAGTCAAAGCCCGGGCTTATAACCGGTACATAAATTTCGATAGCTCGGGTAGCATCATAGAAACAATTGACGAATACCCATACGATGGAGGCAGGCGAACCGATGCCGGTCTGTTCGCAACTCTGGATTATTCCGGTTTTCCCGGACTGGACCTGGTGGGTGGACTCAGGTTAGATTTTCTTAATTCCAGGGCTAAAACCGGCGGAGAAATTCTATCGACCAGGGATGAGGCTCTTACCGGGTTTCTGGCCGCCTCTTACCAGCTTTTCAAGCAGATATCCCTGTTCGCCAATTTTTCCCGGGCCTACCGCACACCCGACCTCAACGAAAAATTTTATACCGGGATAACCGGGCGCGGTCATATCATCGCCAACCCGGACCTCAAGAATGAATCCAGCCTGAACTTCGATGCCGGGCTGAAGATAACCGGTCGCCGCCTTTTTCTCGGATTTTACGGTTTCAGCTACAGCATAGACAACCTGGTGGAAAGGTACCTTATCGGATATCAACTTTATACTTATGGAAACGTGGACCGGGGCCGGATCAAGGGATTGGAGCTCGAATGGGAATACTTCCCGGTCTCCCGCCTGTCATTTTTCGGCAATGGCTACCTGTACGACGGGAAAAGCCGGGTTTCCGACGGCCCGCTTAACGATATTCCCCCGGCTCGACTGATTATCGGTAGCCGGGTCTGGTTCAACCGCTTCAGTTTCGAGGTTAACAGCTACCTGCAGGCTGAGAAGGACCAACCCGGGCCGGCGGAAATCGCCATTCCGGGCTATGGCCTGCTGAACCTCAAGGCCACCTGTAACCTTAACCGTTGGTTCAGGCTCTATCTTCGGGTCAATAACCTCCTGGATAAAGAGTACCTGGCCCGCCCCGACCCGGACTCCAGGGTGGAACCGGGCAGGAATTTTTTGTTCGGGCTGAGTTTTGCCTACTGAAAGCTCCGGACGATAAATAAAAGCAAAAACTGGAGGCCCGGATGAAATTCAGGACTATTTTTCTCAGCAAGGTCCCTGATGCTGAGCCTGAGCAACATAGAGTCCTGGTAGAAACTGACAAGATGAAGCTATGGGTCCAGCTGGTAAAAACCAGCGAGCAGGCCTTTGAACTGGTCTGGAAACTGGTGGCCGAGGAAGGACATCATTCGATTCTTCTCTGCCCGGGCTTTTCCCATGGGGAAGTGGCCAGAATGCAGGAAGCAGCCGGACCGTCAGTTTCTGTCAGCGTGGCCCGGGGAGATGGGCCCGGCAGCCAGATTATCGCTGACGTCTTCCTCCAGGTCGGCTGGCACTGAATCCAGCCGGCACCTGAACCTCAGCTCCGGCCGAAGGTCCCGAGTAAAACTTATCCTGTCTATTTTCGCCTTAATTACAGGGTAAATCTCACTCCACCGTGCAAGACTCCTTTATACCCGCCGCCCAGCTCTCCAAACAGGGCAATTTTATCGCCTACCCTGAACCCTATAAGGGTAACCTGAATGACCGGGAAGGCGCTGGAGGAAGTCTCGGTATCAGAATAGGTATAAGTTCCCTTCCTTACCGTCAAGCCCACTCCCAGACCGGAATAAAGGCAGAAATTTCTACGATTTATAAAGCGGAAATCCATCTCAACCGCGCCGGTATAATAATTTTCGGTGTAGGTTCCAACCGGGTTGCCCGACATGGCCAGGTTACCGGAAGCCCGGTCCGCGGCAAAAGTAAAGCCAAAAGCCAGTCTGGACGGGCCGGAATACCTGTAGTTCAGGACAAAGGCTCCGGGATACTTATTGTCAACCTTGGAAGCCTGGCCGATGGTTATGGTAATAAGCAGGACGTTGGTGAAGATGTCAACTATCTGGCTGGAGGTTATCATCCCGTAACCCAGCGAGAACTCATGCCGTCTCTCCTGGCCGTAGGATGGGCTGATAAAAAAGAAAGTCATCAGCCCCAGCAAGCTCAGGGCGGTCAGAATTTTAATTCTGCCTGTAGTCGCCTTGACCATTGTTTCTCCTTTCCATGACTGTTTCAGTCAGGATACTATAAAGAAAATAATGTTTTCAAGTTATTATTAAATGAAGGGGGTGACGGTTGACAGAAATCTCTTAAATCCTTAAAGTAAAGACGGGCAAAGGGAATGGAAAACAGAACTCTGGATTCGGCCGGAAGAAAGAAAAAAATTCTGCTGGTGGAAGACGATGCCCTGATTGCCCTGATGGAATCCGAGCTCCTGCAGAGCGGCGGCTATGAGGTCCTGACTGCCCTGAACGGAGAACAGGCCTTAGAAATATTCCAGGCCGAGCCTGACCTGGACCTGGTGCTGATGGACATTGACCTGGGACCGGGGATGGATGGAGGAGAAACCGCCCGACGGATGCTGGCCCAAAAAGACATCCCGGTGGTTTTTATCTCCAGCCACACCGAGCCCGAAATCCTGGCCAAGACCGAGGCCATCACCTCCTACGGTTACATAGTCAAGGGCCTGAGCGAGACTTCCTTCTTTGCCTCGCTCAACATGGCTTTCCGCCTTCATGCCGCCCACCAGGAGCTGCTCAAGAAAAAAACGGAACTCGAGGCCCTGGCCGAAAACCTCAGCCAGACGGTTAACAAGCTCCTGGCAACCCAGCGGGAATTGCTGGACCACCAGAAGAAACTGCAGGCCACCACCGAGCACCTGGAAGCCACCCTGAACTCCCTGCCCGATCTGCTGTTTGAACTGGATGAGCAGATGACCATCATAGATGTCAGGGCGCCCCGACCCGAGCTTCTCTACCGCCCCAAAGAAGAAATTACCGGCCGCCGGATTAACGAGATTTTTCCCGAAGACGTCACCAGCTCCTTGCAGTTTGCCCTGAAGGAAGCGGCCGAATCGGGCCAGGCCGAGTTCGATTACAGCCTGGACCTGCCTTCTGGCACACGCTATTATGAAGCCACCATCAGCCGTAAGGGAGAAAACAGACCCGGGCAGAACAGGTTCGTGGCCCTGGTCAGGGACATAACTGACCGCATCGAAGCTCAACTCGAACAGCAGAAGACCGAAATCAGGTTCTACCGGCTTTTCCAGGCCATGGCCGAAGGAGTGGCCATACACCGCCTCCTGAGAAACGAAAACGGTGAACCGGTCGATTACGAGCTGCTCGAAGTAAACGAAGCCTATACCTGGCATACCGGTATTTCCAGGGAACAAGCCATCGGACGGAAAGCTTCGGAGCTTTACGGTTCCGGAGCGCCTCCCTTTTTCAGAGAATATCTGGAATGCCTGAATACCGGACGTCCGGTGTCTTTCGAGTCGTATTTTGAGCCACTGAAAAGAGATTTCAAAATAACCGCCTTCCCCATGGGTGAGGACCTGTTTGCCACCGTCTTTGAAGATATCACCCAAAAAAAGAGGGCGGAAATTGAACTGCGGGAAAGAGAAGGCCGCTACCGTTTGATATTCCAGAACGCCCCGCTCGGAATCCTGCAGTTTGACCAGAAAGGAGTCATCACCGAGTGCAACGAGGCCTTCGTCAGGATAATCGGCTCCAGCCGGGAAGCCCTCATCGGCTTCAACATCCTGGAAAGGGTGAGGGATGAAAAAGTCAGGGAAGCCGTCAGAGAAGCGCTGGCCGGCCGGATAGGTTATTACGAAGGAGTATACCAATCGGTCACCTCCGGCCGGGCCACCCCGGCCCGGGGCTTTTTTGCCGGGATTTTTGATTCCGAGGGAAACTTCATCAGTGGCATAGGCACCTTTGAAGACTTCACCGAAAGGTACCGTATGGAAAGCGCCCTCAGGCGGTCGGAGGCGGTGCTGGAAGCCTTTCTGGAAAGCCCTTCCTATTCGTTCATCTTTCTTGACCCGGACGGGGTAATTATAAGATTCAACCGGATAGCCAACCAGCGAATGAAGGATATTCTGGGCTATGAAATGAAGCCCGGTCAGAAATTGATTGACTTCCTGCCTGATAAATTCAAGGCGACTTTTCCGGCCAGCCTGCAGAGAGCAAGGTCAGGAGAGGAGGTCAGGGTGGAAAGGGAAATCCCCGCGCCCGGTGGTGGTTTTCTCTGGTTCGAATTTCACCTGGCCCCGGTTTATACCAATCCGGATGAACTTACCGGTATCTTCTTCTCTGCCATAGACATCAGCGAGAGGAAAAAAGTCGAAGAATCACTGCGCCAGAGCGAGGAACGTTTTCGCACCATCTTTGAACATTCGGGGGTGGTCATGCTGGTCATCGACCCGGAGACCGGCAATATTGTCGATGCCAATTACCGGGCCGAGGAGTTCTACGGCTACAGCCGCGAGCAGCTGAAGAGCCTGAACATAAAAAACATCAACACCCTTCCCGCCGACCGAATTCACCAGCTGCTGACCCGGGCCAGAGACAGGCAGACGAATTATTCTGTCTTCCAGCACCGCCTGGCCTCGGGTGAAATCAGGGATGTCGAAGTCAATTCCCACCCCATCGTTTTCGGCTCCCGGGAATACCTGCTGTCAATCATCATGGACATCACCGAACGCTTGAAGATGGAACAGCAATTGAAAAAAGGCATGGAAGAAAAGCAGGCCATACTTCGAGAACTTCAGCACCGGGTTAAGAATACCTTTGCCCTCATTAACTCCATCATCAATCTGGAAATTAACCGGACCGGTAAAAAGGAAATCAGGGCACCCCTGGAGAGTCTGAAGAACCGGATTCTCTCCATCTCGCGGGTCTATGACGTGCTGGCCGCTCCCGGCGAGAAATACCAGGAAATTAAACTCGACCATCTTCTGCGCGATATCTCCCGGTCGATTCTTAAGGGCTATGCCACTGGCCCCAGAATAGACCTCCACCTTGACCTCCAGCCGTTAAACATCGAGGTGAAAAGGGCCATTCCCCTGGGACTCATCGTTACCGAGATTATTACCAATTCCCTTAAATATGCTTTCCCCGATCAGAAGCGGGGGGAAATCAGGCTGAAGCTCTGGAAACTTGATGACCGGCTGGCACTGGAAATTTCAGATAACGGAGCCGGCCTGGCTGAAGATTTCTTCACCTCTCCCCCCTCAGGACTTGGCCAGGAAATAATAAAAGCTCTGACCGAACAGCTGGAAGCTGAACTGGAAATCACTTCCCGACCAGGACAGGGCACCTCATTTCGCCTGACCATGCCGGTCTGATCTCAACCGGACCGGAAGGTTCATTTTTCCGCCCGGCTCCCGGTGGTCCCGAAATAATTACCGAACAGCCTTGTAAAGGCGAACTCGAAGGGCAGGGATAGAAGGAGTAATTTTTTGACGGGCGGAAAAAAGTCCGGGCTTATAACTTTTTTATTCCGGACCCGACCAGCTTTCTCAGAAATCTCACCGCCCGGTCGCAACGACGAAAAACCGGAAGGCCATTATTTTCCAGGTGCTGGCAGAGGGGGTCATAAAGCCGGCCGGCGTCGATGTTGACCACGAAAGGCTTATCCGTGGCCCGGAATAACTTTATCAACCGGTCGGACAGGCTGTTTTCGGCAAAAATATTTTCCCGGTGGGCTTCTCCGGGAGGAAGGGTCTGCAGGGCGGCCGTCATCGGGACACAGGACACCACAGCACAATCAATGTTCGGGTCTTCCAGTATGGCCTGAACGCAACCGCAGAAGGCAGCATCATCGGCCATAGGGGTGACATCCAGGGGATTGTGAACGTCCTGCAGCCGGTCAATTCCCAGCGGTTGCAGAACCTTCAATATTCTGGCTATACTTTCAGCGCTAAACTCTGGCAGCAACAGCTGGCCGTCTTCGCCCTTGAGGTTATCGGCCATGATGACCGACTCGAAGCCGGCATTGGAGACCAGGCCCACCCGGTTGCCGGCAATTTTTTTGCCTTCGAGCAACACCAGGCCGCTGACGAAGTTTTCAAACTCGTCAATGGTTTCAGCCACCAGGACTCCCGCCTGAAGGAGCAGGCTCTTGCCCACCGCATAATCACCGGCAACCGAGGCGGTGTGGCTGGCTGTGGCCTTCCGTCCTTCTGGACTGCGCCCCGACTTGTAGACCAGGACCTTCTTGCCGGCTTTAATGGCCTTTCTGGCACCTTCCAGGAATCTCCAGCCGTCACCCGGCTTCAGACCTTCGGCATAGACCGCGATGATTTTGACTTCCGGGCGGTCCTGGAGATAGTTCAGGTAATCCCCCAGGGTCAGGTCCAGTTGATTGCCCACGGAGATGGCATAGATGGGTTCGAACCTGTCCTGGTTGCTCATCCGGGAGAGCATGAAAGCTCCGCTCTGGCTGACCACGGCCAGGCCGGCCTGGAAACCGGACGGTCTCCTGAACTTATACCCGGGAATAAAGGTGCTGTCGTATTTCCCCGGAACGGAAATGATGCCCAGGCAATTCCCGCCGTTGATAACCGGGGCCGGTTTTCCCTGCTGCCGTTTCTCCCGGAGCAGGTTTCTGATGTCATTCTCGATGCTCTGGGTGCCGGATTTCTCCCCCAGGCCGCCGGCAATGACTATTACCGACCGCGCCTTTTCCAGCTCCACCAGGTCTTTCATTACCGGGTAGACCTGGTCGGCCCCGAGGGTGAGGATGAACAGGTCGACAGTCTCGGGCAGCGAGGCCACGTCCGGGTAACAGCGGCAGCCCTCGATGCTTTCCAGCCCGGGCTTTACCACGAAAATTTTTTCCCGCGGAAAGCCGTTTTGAATGATGTTATTAAGGATGATGTGTCCGACGTTCATTTTTTCGGAGACACCGATGATACCGATGGTCTCCGGCTCCAGGAGCCGTTTTATCTGCCCGACAGGTCTATCCGCCGGTTCCAGCTTCTGGCGGGAAAACCGGCACAGTCCATCCAGGGGAAGCACCTTCCCCCGCCTTATGACCAGCGGGTTAACCTCAAGCTCCTCCAGGGTAAATTCGGCTCTATGATTGAAGGGAGAAAAATCCGCGGCCAGCTTCTGGAAGACTTCAACGGCCCTGACCAGAATCTCCGGCCTGACCGGGGCCCGACGGCCCCTGAAGTCCCTGGCGATTTTTCCGAAGACGGCCAGCGGTTCAAGGACCGAGAGCACCTTGCTGGCAGCCAGGCCTTCAGCGGGCAGTATGGCCAGGCTATGTCCTTCTTTCAGATGAGCATTCAGGTATTCCACATCCAGACCGCCACCGCCGAAGGTCACCACCGGTCCGAAATCTTTTGATACTCTCAGGCCCAGCAAAAGCTCCGAGCCAAGACCAACCTGTTCAAAGTCAACCAGCTCGGCCACCAGGACTCCCCGGATGGAAGCCGCCACTTCTTCCGGGGAAACATGTTTTTCGCCGAAAAGGCGACTGTACCTGGCCGGGATTTCCTCATACATCTTCCGCACCGTGGAAGTGACTTCTTTCAGGCTGGCCCGGACCACGGCCACTCCACCCACGTCAGATTTGTGAAGGATGAACGGGGAGACAATCTTTACAACCACCAGCCCGGTCCCCAGTCTTTTGAGACCGGAGGCAGTTAACCTCTTGCCCTTAGGCAGAAAGAGGTGCCTGGGCACGGGCAGCCCCCGGGCTTTCAACAGGCTGTAAACTTCCGGTTCCAGCAAAAAATTGCGCCCGTCTTCCTCAGCTCTTTTAAGGATTGAACTGACGACCTTTCGGCTATCTATCATCTCTCGTCCCCTTGCTGAAAATATCGGCTTTGAAACCAGCCTTGCTTTTTATCCTCAGGCCCGGGCCGCCTGGCGTCCCAGGTCAAAAGCCCTGAGGTTGGTCTGGACAACCTGCGCTCCCCTTTTTTCGAACAGGACCTGGATGTATTTTTTCAAGGAGTCTTCTTTGAGCGGCAGGAATCTGGAAGCAGCCCCCAGCATGACCATGTTCTGGGCCCGGACGCTGCCGGCTTCCCTGGCCAGCTTCTCAGAATCGATCAGGACATGGACCGGGGCCTTCTTTATCTCCCGGAAAACCTCTTCCAGAACCGGATAGTCGGAGATATTGGTATAGGGTGTGCTGCTGGAGACCACGGCCCCGTCCGGCTTCAGGTATTCAAAATAGCGAAGGGTTTCCAGCGGTTCCACGCTCAGGATCATATCGGCCTGACCCAGGGGAATCAGGTCGCTGTAGATATGGCCGTCAGCCAGGCGAAGGTGAGATTGCACCGCTCCTCCCCTCTGGGACATGCCGTGAACCTCGGCCTGCTTGAAGAACAGGCCTTCCTCCAGGGCGGCATTATCGATAACGAAGGCAATGGACAGGATGCCCTGTCCGCCGACTCCTGCCAGGATGATATCGTACTTCATCGTTAACTCCTCTTTTTCTCGCCTATGATCTGGACGCATTCTCTGCGGGCGATGATGACCGAAAGACCGTTATGGGATAGTTCTTCTTTTATCACCTTGACGTTTTCCTGATGATTCCTGGGCAGCGGCACGATGACCCGCAGGTGGTTCCGGTCAATACCCAGCCCGGCCACCAGGCGGTCAAGTGGTTCCCCGGTTCCAAAGCTGGGCTGGGTGCCGGTCATGGCCACTGTTCCGTTGTCCAGGATGATGACCGTCATGGCCGTGTTGGAGTGGGCGGCGTCCAGCAGCGGCGTTATTCCGGAGTGGGCAAAGGTGGAATCGCCGATGACCGCCACCGAGGGATGGATGCCGGCCTCGGCCCCACCCTTGGCCATGGAAACGCTGGCGCCCATACAGACACAGGTCTGGATGGCATTATAAGGAGGCAGGGCCCCCAGCGTATAACAACCTATGTCAGAAAAAACAACCGGTCGGGGAAAATCTTTGATGGCCTCATTCAGGGCTTTGTAGGTATCGGCATGAGGACATCCGGCACACAATTGCGGTGGCCTGGCCGCCAGCTTGAACTCCCCTGTCTTCAACCCGGCTCTTTCGGGCAGCCCCAGGGCCCTGGCCACCAGGTCCGGGGTAAGCTCTCCGGTAGCCGGCAGGCTTCCGTCCATTTTGCCCCGGATTACCTTTCCCGGAATTCCGGTCACTCCGCGCAGAAATCTTTCAATAAAGGGATAGCCTTCTTCAATTACCAAAATCTCGTCCACCTGCTCGACCAGCCGGCGGAGTTTCGACACGGGAAAAGGATAGGTCGAAACCTTCAAATGTGAGGGCTCGGCCGGAAGGGCCGCCGCCACTTCCTTGAAATAATTATAGGCAATGCCGGAAACCACCACCCCGAGCCTGCCTCCTGCATGGTTCAGTACCAGCTGGTTGTACCCGGTATTTTCAGAATATTCCAGCAAATCCTTCTGCCTGTCCAGGAGAATCCTGAAGCGGCGCCTGGCATTTCCGGGAAGCAGCGTCCAGTCCTGCCAGGTACCGTAAGGCAGGTCCCTGTTCTGCTCCCGGGGCGCAGCCGTCTCGACCGATGACCGGCTGTGGGCCAGACGGGTAACCAGCCTGATCATTACTGGAATCCTGAATTTTTCAGACAGGTCAAAAGCCTCCCTGGTCATGTTGTAAGCTTCCTGGTGGCTGGCCGGTTCCAGGCAAAGAATACGGGCAAAATCGGCATAGTAGCGGCTGTCCTGTTCGTCCTGGGAGGAATGCATACCCGGGTCGTCAGCCACCACCACCACCAGGCCACCGTTGGCCCCGGTGATGGCCGAATTGATGAAGGGGTCAGCCGCCACGTTAAGACCCACGTGCTTGAAGGAAACCAGAGCCCTCTTTCCGGCAAAGGACACTCCCAGCGCCTCCTCGCAGGCCACCTTCTCATTAACACACCACTTGGCCGTGTACTTCTGACCGTTCCCGGAGTTCCTGATCAGGAACTCCATGATTTCCGAGGCCGGAGTCCCGGGGTAGGAATAGGCGGCGGTTAACCCGGCCTGGATGGCGGCCAGGGCTACCGCTTCGTCACCAAGAAGGACAACTTTTTCCATGGCATAAATCCTTTAAATTATTTTACGGAAACCGACAGATTAGTCCTTAGCATACAATTTAATCTTAAAAGCTGTCAAGAAAATAAGATTTGCTCCATCTCTACTATTCCGATAGAATTATGTTAAATTAGATTATGGCTGAATAGAATCCCGGGCCGGGACACCGGACGGGAAGGAGGCTGAGATGTTCAGGATTTCGACCAAAGGGCGCTACGGCACCAGGTTGATGCTCAACCTGGCCCTGCACTACCAGGAAAGCTCCCCGGCCCGTTCCCTGAAAGAAGTGGCCGAGGAAGAGGATATTTCCATACGTTACCTGGAGCAGATCATCATTCCATTGCGCGACCACCGGCTGGTGAAGAGCCAGAGAGGAGCCGGAGGCGGTTACACTCTTTCCAGGCCCCCGGCCGCCATCAGGTTGAGCGAGGTGCTGCAGGCGGTTGAAGGCAACTGCTGCCTGGTGGAATGTGTGGAAGATAAGAATATCTGCCCCCGCTCTTCTTTCTGCGCCGCCCACGAAATCTGGAAAGAAGGAACCTCGGTTATGAAAGCCTATTTCGACTCGGTCAGCCTGCAGGACATGGTCAGGATAGCCGAGAGAAAGAGCCGCCGCAGGCCGAGAAGCCAGAAAGGCTGAAAGTTCCGGAGCCGCAATGCCCTCAGGAGCCTGGAAGTTTCTGGCCTCGGTCAGGCTGGCCATTGCCCTGCTCATCCTGATAATCATCCTGGCCATAATCGGTACCCTTATTCCCCAGGAGCAGTCGCCGGATTTCTACAGGAAGCATCTTCCGGGACTTTCCGCCCTGATTCTTTTCCTAAACCTTGACCATCTCTATCGTTCTCCCCTTTTTCTCAGCCCGGTTTTCCTGTTTATGCTCAACCTGATATTTTGTTCTTTACAGCAATTTCCGGCAAAATTCAGGAGGCTGCGGAACCGCGATAAAACAATTCCGGATACCGGCTCGAATCTGCTCGAGCCCCGCGACCGAAACAGACTGGAGAGATGGCTGGAAGAAGACCGGCTTCAGCTGGTGACCATCTTTAAGAAGCTTCGTTACCGGGTCAGGCTGGTCCGGACAGATGACGAAAAAATATTCCTGGCCAGAAAGGGCCTGCCCGGTCTTTTTGGCCCGGAACTTGTCCACCTGGGGTTGATCATCATTATCGCCGGGGGATTGATCTCGGCCATTTTCAGCCAGAGGATTTCCATCGCCCTGATGGAGGGGCAAGCAGAAAAAATCCCCGGCAAAAACTTTTCCCTGCGCCTGGACAGTTTCACCACGGAGTATTACCCCGATGGCTCGGTCAAAGACTGGAAGAGCCTGGTTTCTGTCCTGGAAAATGGCCAGGTCAGGCTGCAAAAAACCATAGAGGTCAACCACCCGCTTAAATACGACCGTCTGAATTTCTTCCAGATGAGTTACGGCCAGGACTGGGACAGTGCCGTCCTGGAACTGGAGATAAGATTACCTGAAGGTCAGGTTCGAACTTCCAGCCTTAAGACCGGAGAAACAATCAGCCTGGAAGAGGGCACCAGAATAAGGACCCTGTCATTTATTCCCGACTTCCAGCTCGACTCCAGCGGCCAGGCCTACAGCCGCTCGGCCGAGGCGGTTAACCCGGCCGCCCTAGTGGAAATCGTCCAGGGCAACCACCAGGTTTTTCTGGGCTGGGTCTTCTACCGCCAGCCTGAGAACAATCGCTTTCAGCGAACCAGCCAGTCCGGTCTTAAGGTCAATCTTAAGAGTTTTACGGCTCCGACCTTTTCGGTGCTGGAAGCTTCTTCCGACCCGGGGGCCAACCTGGTCTGGGTCGGGTCGGGACTGCTCCTGCTGGGCCTGCTGGCTTCTTTTTACCTGCCCTACAAAGAAGTGCGGCTCGGGCATCGAGCCGGAAATCCGCCCTGGCTTCTGGTATATGCCAGAAAACAGGGAGAAGCTTTCCGGCGGGAGGTTTACAACATCCTGGGCTTAAAAAGCAAAAATACTTAAAGGACAAGGTCAATGAATGAATTTTCGCTCCTTCTTCTGGCTTTCATCATCTATCTTCTGGCCATGGTGACCGGCTTTATTTCTCTGCTCAGACCTGTCGCCCGGATGCGCAAGATTTCTTATTACCTGGGTCTGGGCGGATTTGTCCTGCACAGCCTTTCTCTGACCATGCGCACGGTCCAGAGCGGCCGGGCTCCTTTCACCACCATGTACGAATCGGTCAGTTTCCTGGCCTGGAGCTGTGTGCTGGCGGTCATAATATTTGAGCGAAAATTCCGCCTGGAAAAGACCGGCCCGTACCTCTGGCTGGTGGTAGTGGCCCTGATGGCCCTAACTTCGTCGCCAGCCCTGCCCAGGGACATCACGCCACTTGTCCCCGCCCTTCAAAGTTACTGGCTGTGGCTGCACGTCTCGGTCACCCTGCTGGGAGAAGCCTTTTTGGCGGTAGCCTTCGTGGCCAGCCTTCTCTATATTCTGACCCCTGAAAAGAAATTCAGCCAGCCGGACCACGAAGCCAGAAGGCAGAAGCTGGACCAGGTTGCCTACCGGGCCGTGGCCATCGGCTTTCCCCTGTTTACAATGGGTGCACTGGTGTTCGGTATGATATGGGCCAGCAAGGCCTGGGGACGTTACTGGGGCTGGGACCCGAAGGAAGTCTGGTCGCTGATTACCTGGTTGTTCTACGCCCTTTATCTTCATACCCGGCTGGTCTATGGCTGGAAGGGCAAGAAATCTGCCCTGATTGCGGTCCTGGGTTTTCTGGCCGCCCTGTTTACCTTCTTTGGGGTCAACTATCTTCTCAGCGGACTCCACAGCTACGGTTGAGATACAGTCTCAGGCGCATAAGAACCGTCCCAAAACTAAATTTCGGACAGAAAAAGGCACATAACCCCGCCCATCCCCCACCATGGTTAAAGCTAAAATAAACATCTCCTGACGGTATCAATTTTCATTAAGGCCTGAGAAGCTCTCCTTGCTCCCGGCACCGGTAAAGATTCAGGTCCAGTCCATAAACGAAAATTAATTATTCTTCTAAATTTTCCCCTGCCCCCGGGAAAGCCAGGAGGCATCAAATCAAGTAAGGAGCAGGAACCTGATAATTA
The DNA here is from genome assembly GCA_937920515.1 of uncultured bacterium. Taxonomy (GTDB): domain Bacteria; phylum Acidobacteriota; class Aminicenantia; order Aminicenantales; family Saccharicenantaceae; genus Saccharicenans. The sequence continues at coordinate 4,428 of CALEUG010000034.1, read as the reverse complement.
AAAAAAATTAATTGATCATGTCCTGCCCCCGGTCAGTGCAGGGTTCTCTCGGCTGCCTCGATGGTATTCATAAGCAGCATGGTCACGGTCATCGGGCCGACACCACCCGGGACCGGAGTGATGGCCTCGGCTTTTTCCCTGATGGCTTCAAAATCGCAGTCTCCAACCAGCCTGAAACCCTTAGGCGAGCCGGGGTCGGGAACACGGTTGACGCCGACGTCGATGACCACGCAACCTTCCCTGACCATATCAGCGCTGATAGCCCGGGGAGCTCCCATGGCCGCCACCAGGATATCAGCCTGCAGGGTGAATCTTTTCAGGTCGGGAGTGCCGGTATGACAGACGGTGACGGTGGCGTTGGCCCCGGGTTTTTTCTGTATCAGCATGGCTACCAGGGGCTTGCCGACGATGTTGCTGCGGCCGCAGACCACCACGTGCTTGCCTTCCGGGCTGTAGCCGCTGCGAACCAGCATCTGCTGGACTCCGTACGGGGTGCAGGGCAGCGGGCAGGGCTCGCCACGTAACAGCTTGCCGACGTTTACGGGATGAAATCCGTCAACGTCCTTTTCGGGCGAGATATAATTTATGACTTTATCCGGGTTGACCCACTTGGGCAGCGGCAGTTGCACCAGAACCCCGTGAAACCTGGAGTCGCGGTTCAGCCGGTCGATTGTCCTGAGAATTTCTTCTTCTGAAGAATCCGCAGGCAGGTGCACGGTCTCTTCAAAGATTCCAACTTCCTCGGCCCCCTTGGCTTTGGCTGAGACATAGGAAACTGAGGCCGGGTCCTCGCCCACCAGGATGACCCCCAGACCGGGAATCACGCCCTTCTGCTTGAGAACGGCAGTCCTGGCTTTCAATTCCTCCCTGATCGAAGCGGCCACTTCCTTACCGGATATGATTTTAGCCGGCATATTCTCCTCCCTTGGTAAGATTGCCTAAATAAATTATCCGACTTTATCTTTTCAGTCAACAAGAATCTGCGCCTTATCTGAGAGCATAACCCGGCCGATTTTCTTCCCGGCCCAACAATTATCAGTATGAACAAAGAATGGAATATCAAGTCTTTAGCCTGATTTTGACAGGCTTGAGCTCAAGGGTTTTATCTCTTTCGATTTTTCTTCAGAGTTTTCTTTCCATGATTATTTTTTCTTCAGGATCAACCATGACCAGAAAATCACGGTTCTGCTTGGCTTTCAGAAGAGCCCGGTCGGCCCGGGCATAACACTGAAAGAGGTCCCGCAGCCCGGAACCGAAGAGGATGCAACCGACGGAAAAGGTGACCGGCCAGTCTATCCCCTGGCTTATCGTCTGGAACCCGGTTTTCAACTTAATGAAAATGTTCAGGATGTCCAGCTCGTTTTTAACTCCGGGAAAGAAAAAACCGAACTCGTCTCCCCCCAGGCGTCCGATGAGGTCGGAAGCTCTCATTTTTCTTTTTACGACCTGCCCCAGATTCATCAGTATTTCATCCCCTACCAGGTGGCCGAGGCTGTCGTTGATTTCCTTGAAGCGGTCCAGGTCCAGGATGCAGAAAGCCGAAAGCTCGCCATTCTGCTCTGCCCTGGCCAGGAAACGTTTGACCTCGTCCATGAAAAAGCCCCGGTTCAGAAGCCCGGTCAGGCTGTCCACCTCGGCCATTTTTCTCAGAGAAATTCCGTGAAGGAAATTATCCCGGTTCAACTTTTCCAGGTAGTAGGCCACGGCCATGCCAATCAGATTGGCCGAAATCAGGAAAAAATTATTGTTGATGAAAACGTGCCGGGGCAAAGGGTTGACCCCCAGGCTGACTATTTCAAAGCCGATGATGATCAGCAGACAATTCAACGAGGCCCGGACAAAACGCAGGCCCAGGAAGGTATAATTGTAAATCAGGACCAGCATTAACCCCTGGGAATAAAGATAGAGTGAAGGGTCCGGAATCAGGGCCAGCATGGCCAGGATTCCTCCTCCCCCGGCCAGAACTCCCAGAGAAGCAATCTCCTGGTACCAGCGGATAAAAAAATTTTTTTTGAAGGACAGCAGGAAGCAGGCAATCAGAACCGGGTTAACTATGGCAAACCTGATAAACCAGATCCGGGGCCAGAGGGGTCCGACGCTGACTGAATCCAGAACGGCGAATACCGAATAAAGAAAGATGGCCAGGGCCAGGGCCCAGCGAAAACGAACCACCGCCCGCTGGTGGTAGCTCTCCAGGAATTTCTTCTCCAGCTGGGGGTTGCTGAAGGTCAGGGTCAGCGGATTCAGAGTCGAGTTAGACATCTCTGGCGTTATCCTGCTTTTACAAGTCCATAAGATTATATGAATTGGCAGGGCACAAAGCAATAGCAATTAAAATCATCTCTGCCCGTTGTTTGAGCGGTCCGGGCCATGAGCACTTTTCCCTGAGAACAGGCAGGGCCACTGGCAATTTTGTCCCGCCCGGCAAGTTTGCTTGATGGAATTAAATATGCTAAAATTTTTTTGCACTCAAGGTAAGGAGCAAGCCATGTCTGGACATTCAAAATGGCATTCTATCAAACATAAGAAAGCTGCCGTAGACGCCAAGAGAGGCAAGATATTCACCAAGCTGATAAGGGAAATCAGCGTGGCGGCCAGGGCTGGCGGCGGCGACCCGGAAAAAAACCCCCGCCTGCGGAAAGCCATCGCTGACGCCAAAGCCGTGAACATGCCTTCCGATAATATCAAGAGAGCCATCATGAAGGGCACCGGCCAGCTGGAAGGTGCCTCCTACGAAGAAGTTGTCTACGAAGGCTACGGTCCGGGTGGAGTGGCCATCTACCTGACCGCCCTGACCGACAATAAAAACCGCACCGTGGCCGAGCTCAGGCATATCTTCTCCAAGTTCGGTGGCCGCATGGGTGAGTCGGGTTGCGTGGCCTGGATGTTCAAGCGGCAGGGTTACATTGATGTTGAAAAATCCAGAGTCGACGAAGAAAAACTCCTGGAAATTGCCCTGAATGCCGGGGCCGAAGACGTCCGCGACGACGGCAGCAACTTTGAAATAATCACCACCCCGGAAAATTACGAAGCCGTCCTGGAAGCCCTGAAACAGAACAACATAGAAATCTCGACCTCCAACGTCGGTTACCTGCCCCAGAATTACGTCAAGCTGGAGGGCAAACAGGCCGAACAGTGTCTGAAGCTGATTGAAGAACTGGAAGACCACGACGACGTTCAGTCGGTTTCAGCCAATTTTGACATCGACGAAGAAGAAATCGCCAGGTATTCTGCCGCCAGCTAATGGAATGGCCTGCTAAATGAGGGTGCTTGGTTTGGACCCCAGCCTCCAGTCGACCGGTTTCGGTATCGTCGAAAATGACGGGGAAAAACTCCAGGCCATAGTCTATGGAACCATCAAGCCCGAAAGCCGGGCCGAGTTTCACCACCGTCTCAACGAAATCCGGACCGAACTGGAAAAGATCATCGGGCGGTTCTCTCCGGATGAGGTGGCCATCGAAAACCCTTTCTATGCCCGCAACGTCAGGACGGCCATTTCCCTGGGACAGGTGCGGGGGGCAGTCCTGGTGGCCCTGGCTTCCAGGAATTGCCCCCTCTTTGAATATTCGGCCCTGGAAATTAAAAAGGCAGTCACCGGCTACGGGCAGGCCGAGAAAGACCAGGTCCAGCGGATGGTCAAGATTTTGCTTGACCTGGAGGACGAGCGCATGCCACTCGATGCCTCCGACGCCCTGGCCGCGGCCATCTGCCACCTGAACAACCGCCGGCTGGAGCTCAGGCTGGAAGAAAATCACAGGAAAGAGAAAACATGATCGCTTACTTAAAAGGTCACATTTTCCAGAAAAGACCGGGTGAAGTGGTGGTGGTCACAGGTGGTGTTGGTTATTCCCTGCTAATTCCGCTATCCACATATTTCAAGCTGGGGGAAACCGGCTCGGAAGTTGAACTCCAGGTCCATACCCACCTGACCGATGATTCTCTGCAGCTTTTCGGCTTTTTGACGCCGGAGGAAAAAGGCATTTTCTTAAAGCTCATCACCATTTCCGGAATCGGTCCCAAAATGGCCATCAACATCCTGTCAGGAATAGAGCCAAAAGAGCTGGAGGAAGCCGTACGCGAGACCAACGTCACCAGGCTGTCCCTGATACCCGGCATAGGCAAGAAGACCGCCCTGCGGGTTATAATGGAACTGGCCGACAAGATCGAAAAAAAAGAGAAAGTCCTCTCCCGGAAAGAATCAAAAGAAAGAGAAGACCTGGTCTCGGCCCTGGTTAACCTCGGTTTCAGGCGCAAAGAGTCCGAGCAGGTGGTGGACCTGACCATCAGCTCTCTGGGGAATCAGGCCGGGTTTGACCTGCTGCTGAGGGAATGCTTAAAAAGAATGTCCAGAATATGATTAAATAGGATGGAAAGGAAATCAGGAACCAGATGCCAGCCATTCTGACGCCGGTAAAAACCAGAGAAGAC
>CALEUG010000033.1 GCA_937920515.1 uncultured bacterium | reverse complement strand
TTTCCAGGTCTGCTGCACCCCGCCATACGGGTCATGGACCGCTGAATACACCACATTGCCCATATCATCCGTCACCACCCGGGTGGAGTTAATCTGGTCGGTGGTGTAGTAGTAATACTTGCCCGTAGTTGGTTGGTACTCAGCCACCATCTTCGCCCCTATGTAGATATACTCTCGCAGGCATGCCCCATATCCATCATACTCAGCCAGCAGCCGCCCGTCAAAGGCATAAACATAATAAATACCAGCTTCCCCCACTGACATCGTCCGCAGACCCCCACTTGATCCCCCCTTAGAGCCATCCATCCTCTTCAGCCTGTTGATATTAACCGAGCTCGACGGCCTGTAGGCCGAAATAACCCCATCCCGCCCGGCTTCTTCCCAGCGGGTTTTTAACCTTTCCTTTACCCTCTCAAAAGCACCCGGCCTCTCCACTATCTTATATTTATTCTGGCTTATTACAAACGGAACGCCTTCTGGGAGGGCCAGAGTTTTTATAGTCTCTGTAATTCCACTACTGGAGACTGTAATTTTCATGGATTTCTGGCCGGATGAGTAATCAAAAACATCCGGAACAATCAGGGAACTGATATTCTTGCGGATTTTCCGGACACGATAAATCTCATAAGCCTGCATCAAGAGTGCCAGTTTTCCGGGCTGAATAGATGTTGCCGGAATTTCGGTTATGCCCTCGAGCCCCTCGTTAGCCACCCAGCCGCCGGAAATCCTCAAGTCCTCATGACTAACGTAATCTTCAAAGTCCTCCTTCATTAACCTCGGCCAGTAGCGACATAAAGCACTGTATTTTTCTCTATGTTTGGCCTCAGAATCCAGAATCCTTACTTCAATCTCATCCACCCGGACCTCCAGGCCAGGGTCTCCTTTTACCTTAAAGTTTACCATTCCCGGAGCTTTAGAAAAAGAACTCGAAGCTTCAACGGAAAGCCCTACCTGCTCGAGTATAAGATCTCCGTCCAGCCAGATAGTTGCCAGGGCTTCATCGACATCAAATTCAACTTTTACGTTATGCCATTTTTCGAGAAACGATTCATAGCTCCAGGGCCTGGTCCAGGCATTGTTTCCAGAGACCTGTATCAGTCTTTTAGCTTCATAAGGAGAAAACTTCATTTCCAGGATAAGGTAAATCTGCTTTCTGGTGTCTGGCACCGATAATAAAGCGGTTAGTTCTGGCGGAGAAGCAAAGGCTTTTCTTGAATACGGAATCTTAAAACTGAACTCAAATAAAAGAGAACCGGCAGAAGGCACGGGTTTATCAGCGTCGGTAATTCGAATGAGACAGCCCTTGGTCAGGTCTGCGGGAACGAGCCAATCATACCGGCCGGTGTCGGGCACTCTTTCGGAAATGATTTTATAGGTGGAACCGTTATCGCTGGAATATTCGATCCGAACAAAATCGGTCCCATCTTCTGGTTGCCAGGTTATGGCCTGGAAAGTATTCTTCAATAATTCAAACCCGCCATTAAAAGAGTTTACCGAAACCTTGTTTTTATCTTCATCCAGTTTTAGCGGGCCCACAGGCCCAGCAGTGCCGTAAAGATAGATTATATAAGGATTTTCATCAGGGTCGTTGTTAGAGATGGATAGATAGGCTTCTTTCGGCCCTTCTCCGCCAGCTGGCGTGAATTGTACGATAAAATCGGAATACTGACCGGGATCGATTTTGTCTGAAGGTTGCCGCTCCACGCTAAAAACACCGGTATCAGGCCCCATGACCTCTACACGAGGAGTTCCCGTAAGATATAATGGCGAACTATCGGGCGAAGCCAGGTTACGGATTCTGAATGAAGTTCGCATGAAATTCCCGATGCTTACCGTCCCAAAATCATAGCTCGATCCGGTAGGATAATTAAGAATATCTATTTCCGGGGCATAATTGCCCTTCAAGGTTATATGGTAAGGATTCTCATCCGAGTCGGTATTGGGTAAAGTCAATTCAGCTATCTTAAGCCCGTGAGAACTCGGATGGAATTTGACCTTGAAGGTAGTAGAACCACCAGGATTTACAATCGGGTCAGGTTGCTTGGTAACCTGAAACTGGTCAGCATCGAGACCAGAAATAGAAACCTGTCCAAGCTCCAGGTTCAAATACCCCTGGTTATAAACCGTAAATATTTTTTCCTCGTAATCTACAACGTAATAAGTTACAGTATCACCGCTGGCGATATTAACGTCACCCTGCTTAATATGAATCTCTGGGTAAGGTGGAATGGCTTTGAGCCTCAGGCCCCTATCATCATAGGTGTATTGTCCAAGAAGTTCGCCCGAAGAATTTTGAACAGACTGTAGCCTGTTAAAGCTATCCCACAGGTAGAATTTTCCGTTGGCATTGGTGAGATTTCCCCGCTCGTCATAGGTAAAACCGACAATCCGATTCTGTGTATCATAAGATTTTTCAAAAACATTTATTCCGTCCTCAAAAACCCTTCGCATGTTGCCAAAATCATCATATTCATAGACATGGTTAGTCCTTCTGCCCGTGGAATAATTTGCTGAAGTTAATCGATATAACACATCATAAGTAAAAGAAGCATTAAGGACATAGGACTCATGTTGACTGCTGATAGATGTTATATTACCGACGTTATCATATGAATAGGTAGAGCTATAAATTGTCGTATCACCTTTTTTTAAGAATTCGCTGGCCAGATAGCCGGATGATAAATAGGTTGCCTCATAAACTGTATTGTTTCCGGAAATAGAAATGCGAGCGGGCAAACCCTGTTGATGATAGGTAATATCGTCAATAATCGTTTTGTTATTGAATCCTAAAGACGATGGTAAATTAAGGCTGTTATATGTGGTCTGGGCCAACCGGCCCGATGGATATTTTATCGACTCGAGCATGTTATTTGAATCATACTGGTATTCGATGGTCTTATCAGAAAGTCCCTGGATGCTTAGAGTTTCTTTGGTTATTGCACCCCAGATATTATATTCATCAATTTTTCTGCTCCAGCCTTTAGAGCTGCTTATAGAGACCAGGTAGTTTTTTTCACTATCATAGGCATAATCAATTCTCTCTTCCAAAATTCCTGGTTTTTCGGTCTCAATACTGGTGAGCCTGCCGTTAACATAAATATAGCGTTTTTTGGTAGTTCCCCAAATTTCCTGGATTAGCCTGCCAGCATTATCATAACCATAGCTTATTGAGCCTGTTTCGGGATGGCTCTGAGAAATAAGATTGCCAAACCAGTCATATTGATAAGTATGAACGCGGTTACCGTCGCTTACTCCAACGTGATTTACACTTAAAAGCCGGCCAAGTGAATCATAGGTGTGAAAAGCCTGGTTTCCACGGGCATCTGTGACCTTAGTCGGCAGGCCCGGAAAATCTTCATAATCGTACGAAGTCGCCAGATTGTTGGCGTCGGTAATCGTTTTCCTTCGACCGGCATATTGTATCTGGGTAGATTTTCCCAGGGGATTGGTTATCCTGGTTATCCTTCCAGAGTTATCATATTGATAATTATATTTCTGCCCGGGATTGGTGCCGCCATTGTTTTCCGAGATTAACCGGCCTTCCGCATCCAGCTCTTTAATATAATAGAGGGTCAAATTTGCCCCTGTTTGTATAGAACCCAGGTCCCTGCCTAATCCGTCCCAGTATTTAATTATCTTGTTTCCTCCCTGTGTTATTTCTAAGTTTTTATCAGAATCACGCCAGATATAATCAGTATCATAGAACGTATCAGGTCTATCAATTTTTTTGACCCTTCCGGCCTCATCGTAGATATAGGGTTTCTCGCCTGCCGTCAGGAAATTCCAGCATCGGATTAGAGGAGTCCGGGTCATATATTCTGCCCATATGCATGGTCCAGCCCATCCCAACCCATGATTTGTGTTCTGCCTGAATGCTCCAAGGCTGCCCATCCTGTTTATCCTTAAAGATCTTAGAATTATATACGCGCCAGACTTCAACATTTAATCCATTCGGGCCCGGAAGAAAAACATCCAGAAACTTGAGTGTTAAGTTACCATTAAAAAGGTCAACCTGCTCATAAGGCAAAGTCGAATATACAGCATGACCACTTATTGTCCCGCATCTGTCAAAAATTCCGGTCTGAGCATTAAGAGAGGTAATTAGAAAGAAAGAAAGAAAGAAAGAAAAGTTCAAAATTTTAAATGCCTTCTTCATGGCCTTCCCCCCTTATAATGTTTTTGAACCAGATGGACAGGTATTACAAATTTCAGACCTACATGTTAATAGCGTGGTAAATCCAACAGTTCTACTCCGCACCCCCATACCGAGCCTGTTCCATCCAGGGTCTAATAGTTTTTAAATAAGAATTTAGAGAATACTTGTCAAGTATTTTTTTAACTTTTTTAAATTTTACGGCAGAATGATAGCCACCTGTCCGGTTCTATTACATCCCGTATTTTTCGATGATTTCCTGCTTGGTTTTGTGCAGGATGTCGAATTTCTTGCCGACCTTGGTGAAGGCCTCGAGGGCTTTATCCAGGTGATGGATTTCGTGGGCGGCGGAAATCTGGGTTCTGATCCTGGCCTGGCCCTGCGGGACAACCGGGAAGAAGAAGCCGATGGCATATATCCCTTCCTCATAGAGAGCCCTGGAGAAATCCTGGGCCAGCCTGGCGTTGAACAGCATGACCGGAACGATCGGGGTATCGCCTTCCTTCAGGATGAAACCGGCTTCTTTCAGCCCCTTTCTCCAGTACTCGGTGTTCTTCTCCAGCTTGTCGCGGCGCTCGGTGGTGGCCGAGAGAATCTCCAGAACCTTGAGGATACCCACGATTATGACCGGGGCAATGGTGTTGGAGAACAGATACGGCCTGGCCCGCTGCCGGCACATCTCTACGATTTCCCTCCTGCCGGAAACGCAGCCGCCGGTGGCCCCTCCCAGGGCCTTCCCGAAGGTGGTGGTGATGATATCGATCTTGCCCATAACGCCGTATTTTTCATGGGTCCCCCGCCCCGTTTTCCCGATGAAACCGCTGGCGTGGGAATCGTCAACGAGCAGCATGGCGTTGTATTTTTCGCAGAGCTCAACCATAACGTCCAGCCGGGCCGTGTCGCCGTCCATAGAGAAAACGCCATCGGTCACCACCAGCCGCAGCCTCTTGTCCTGGTACATCTTGAGCTTTTCTTCCAGGTGGGCCATATCGGAATGCTTGAAGGTATCATGCATGGCGCTGCACAGCCTGATACCGTCGATCAGCGAAGCGTGAACCAGGCGGTCGGAGATGATGACGTCATCCTTGGTCAGGATGGCCTCGAACACCCCGGCGTTGGCATCCATGCAGGAGGGGAACAGAATGGTGTCCTCGGTTCCCAGGAACTCGGTCATTTTTCTTTCCAGCTCCTTGTGGATATCCTGGGTGCCGCAGATAAAACGCACCGATGACATGCCGAAGCCCCTGGTTTCCAGCCCTTCATGGGCTGCCCTGATGACCTCGGGATGGCTGGACAGGCCGAGGTAATTGTTGGCGCACATGTTGATGACCTTCTTCAACGAAGAACCAGCCGGAAATTCCACTTCGATGTCCGCCGACTGCGGAGAATGGATGAATCTTTCTTCCTTGAACAGCCCGCCCTCCTGCAGGGCTTTAAGCTGGGCCTGGTATAATTCCCGCACGCTATCCGGAAAAGCCATGATTTCCTCCTTTGGCTCTATGAATACCCGCCGGCTATTTCCAGACCGACGGCAACTCAAGCTTTCACGAAACGCCTGACCAGCTCGGCAATCTTGTTGACCGAGTCAAAGGCCTCGGGTGTGGCCTGGTCGTCGGGAATCTGGATGTTGTATTTGTTCTCCAGAAACCTTTTCAGCGAAACCATGGAGAAGGAATCCACTATGCCGCCGGAAATCAGCGGGGTATCATAGTCAATGGGGTCGCTGTCCGGTTCCAGATACTCATTGATAACGTAATTCTTGATGATTTCTTTTAAGTCTTCCATGCCTTTCTCCTTTTTTCTATTTTATTCCATAAAATTTTTCAAGCCCGTCATTCATTTTCCAGGGTGGAGGTGTCGCCGACCTCCTCGCCCCATTCCCTGGCATGCAGAATCCGGCGCATGATTTTGCCGCTCCTGGTCTTGGGCAGGGAGTCAACAAACTCGATTTCCTGGGGCATGGCCAGCGGCGAGAGTTTCTTCCGTATGAAGTTCATGATGTCGAGCTCCAGGTCCTTGGAAGCGCTGAACCCGGGTTTCAGGGTGACAAAGGCCTTGACCACTTCCATGTTGATCGGGTCGGGCTTGCTGACCACCGCCGACTCGGCCACAGCCTGGTGTTCCAGCAGGGCCGATTCGACTTCAAAGGGGCTGACCAGGTGACCGCCGGTGTTGATGACGTCGTCGTCGCGGCCGACAAACCAGATGTAGCCGTCTTGGTCCATTCTGGCCCGGTCGCCGGTCAGGTACCAGCCGTTGCGGAACTTATTCCTGTAGGCTTCTTCATTATTCCAGTAGGTCCGCATCATCGAGGGCCAGCCCGGCTTCAGGCCGATGAGGCCGATGCGCCCGGGCTCGGGATAGGGTTCATGTTTATTGGGGTCGAGAATCACCGCGGTAATTCCAGGAAATGGCCGCCCCATCGAGCCGGGCTTAACCGGCATTCCCGGGAAGTTGGTGATGACGATGCAGCCGGTCTCGGTCTGCCAGTAGGTATCGTGAAAGGGCTTGCCAAAGACCCGGATGGACCAGTTGACGGCTTCCGGGTTGAGGGGTTCGCCGACACTGGCCAAGTGCCGCAGCGAAGACAGGTCAAATTTCTTGATGATTTCGTCGCCGGCCTTCATCAGCGACCTGATGGCCGTGGGAGCTGAATACCAGACTGTTACCCGGTTTTTCTCGATGAACCGATACCAGGCCTCAGCCGAAAAGCCGCTGTCCAGAACGCACTGGGTAACGCCCAGGCTGAAGGGACCGATGATGCCGTAGGAAGTTCCGGTCACCCAGCCGGGGTCGGCCGTGCACCAGTAGATATCGTCGTCGTGAAGGTCTAAAACCCACTTGGCGGTTATGTACTGCGAGATCAGGGAGTAATGGACATGCTTGACCCCCTTGGGCATGCCGGTGGTTCCGGAAGTATAGTGAAGAACCGAGGGCGACTCGGCGTAGGTGGGATAAATTTCATAGTGCTCGACCTTCTCGGACTTCTCCATGGAGAAAGCCAGTTCTCTTTCCTGGAGGGGAGATTTGCCGTCATAGTCCACGATAATGATATGCTTGAGGTGCGGCAGCTTATCCCTGATTTTTCTGACCTTGGAGACATGCTTCCTCTGGGTGAAGATGGCCGAGGTCTCGGCGTTCTCCAGGCGAACGAAAAGTGATTCTTCGCCGAAAGCGGAAAAAAGCGGCTGGACGATGCAACCGGTCTTGAGGATTCCCAGGAAGCCAATATAAAGCTCCGGCACCCGGTCCATGAACAGACAAATCCGCTCGCCGGCTTTTATTCCCAGATCGGTGATAAACCTGGCGAAGGTATTGGAATAAACACGGATATCGTTGTAGGTGAAAATCTTTTTCTCGCCGGTAAAACCTTCCCAGATGAGAGCCACTTTGTCGGCCTTGCCCTGCTGGCAGATGCGGTCCGAACAGTACCAGCCGATGTTGATGACCTGACCCGGCTGGTAATCGAGTTCCTGCTCGCTGATGGCCCAGGAAAAATTCCTGGCCACTTCCTCATAGTTTCCAAAGTGTGTCATATTCCCTCCACAGTTAATCTATTTTTCCAGAATGACCGTGGCCACCGCCTTGGTCTGAAGATGCGACAGCGTAACATAAAACCTGGAAATCCCTTCTTCCTGGCAGAGCTCCCTGGCTCGCCCGTAGACTTCCAGAACCGGTTGCCCGCTTTCCAGGTTCCGGACTTCGACCTCCGAAAATTTAACTCCCCGGCTCCAGCCCGTTCCCAGGGCTTTCATGAAAGCTTCCTTGGCCGCAAAACGGGCTGCGTAGTGCTGAAAGGGGAATTTTTTGCTTTCGCAATAGGCAATCTCAACCGGCGTGTAGAGTTTTTCCTTCAGCCCCGGCGTCCGGCTGAGTTTATCTTCCACCCTGGCCACTTCTATGATGTCTACACCCACACCAAAAATCAATCGGCCTCCTGATATATCAGCAGCATAAAATTGACCTAACTCTGCTCCTCTTTCTCATTTTGAGCAGAAGTTATTATAGAAAAAAGGCTGTAAATGTCAAAGAGCCGGAGCCAGCCGGTTCTTCTAAGTTTTGCCCAGATGGTCGAGAAGAATCTTTACCCCTATCAGGATGAGGATCAGCCCGCCGACCAGCTCAGCCCGGCGCCCGAAAACCCGGCCCATAAGGGGACCAACCCGGCTGGCCACCCAGGTCAGGCTGAAGGCTGTAAGCCCGATGACCAGGGCCGAAATCCAGATGTTAATGCCAAGCACGGCCAGTCCAAAGCCAGCGGCCAGGGCGTCCTGGCTGGTGGCCAGGGCCAGCACCAGCAGGGACCAGCCGCGGGTGGGGTCTTTCCCCTGGTATTTTTCGTCCTCGTTCCTGAAGGACTGGCGGACCATCCTTAATCCCACCAGGAGCAGCAGGCCAAAAGCCACCCAGTGATCATAACTGGAAATCAGTTTAAGCAGATTCTCCCCGATAAACCAGCCGATAACAGGCATCATGAACTGGAAGAGGCCAAAATGGAAGGCCAGGCGGAAGACCTGCTGGCGGCCCAGCCCGGAAAGCGAGCAGGCCAGGCCCACCGTTACGGCGAAGGCGTCCACGGCCAGGGCCAGGGCAATTCCTACCAGTACCAGTATGTTCATAAGTTTTTCAATTATAGCAGAGCCCGGAATTTATTTCCTGGAAGGGGCTGACGGGACCTTAAAACTGCCTTATAACCGAGATATTGATTAATTCCAAATTGAAAAGAATTCGGCCATGAGAAGGAAAAGCAAAGAAGGCAGCTTAAGATAATTCAAAGCAATTTGGTTCCCCGAAATCAATCATCTTGTCTGGCTCAAATCGCCGGGCTGCCCTCAGCCAGCACGGATCCTGATTTAAGCGCACCCCTTTGAGCCCTTATTATTTATATTTTTTTATTTTATTTTTTGACTGATACGATGTTTTTAATAGCCTTAAGCTGCCTTCTATGCTTTTTATGGCTTAATTCTATAAAAATCCAAATCAATCACCCTCTCTAATCTCAGATCGCTTATCAGCGACTTCTTGAATTTTCTCTGGCCCTGGCTCCCTCGCCAAATTTGGCCAGGCTTCTGCCCTTAGAACTGGAGCTACTTCTTACCATCCGACCTTTAAGAGAGTATAATTTTTTACCAATGGAAGATAAAATCATACTCCGCGGGGTCCGGGTTCATAACCTGAAAAACATTGACCTGGACCTGCCGGTGGGAAAGCTCATAATCGTCACCGGGGTCAGCGGCTCTGGAAAGTCTTCGTTAGCGTTTGACACCCTGTACGCCGAGGGGCAGCGCCGCTACCTGGAATCTCTTTCTTCCTACGCCCGCCAGTTCCTGGAAAGGATGGACAAGCCGGAAGCCGATTTGATAGAAGGCATTCCACCGGCCATCGCCATCCAGCAGAAAGCCTCGGTCAGGAATCCCCGGTCCACCGTGGCCACGGTGACCGAAATCTATGATTTTCTCCGGGTGCTGTATGCCCGGGTGGGAACGATTCACTGCCTGAGGTGCGGCCAGCCGGTTAGAAAAGACTCCATCGACCGCATGGTGGAAACGCTCGGCCAGCTGCCGGCCGGGACACGCCTGACCATCACCTTCTCCTGGCCCCAGGACAAAAAGATTGCTGAACTGAAGAAGGAAGGCTTCCTGCGTTTTTACCGGAAGGGAAAAATCATGCCGGTCGAAGAAGCGGAAAAAATCAAGAAGCCGGAAATTGAGCTGGAAGTCCTGGTGGACCACTTTCAGCTTGACCCCCAGGACCGGGAACGACTGGTCGATTCCCTGGAGACCGGCCTGAAGAAAGGAGATGGCCGGGTGAAAGTGTATTCGGAAACGGGCCAGTCCTTCAGCTTCAGCGAATACCTGGAGTGCAAGAGCTGTAACCTGGCCTACGAAGAACCCTACCCCAACCTGCTTTCCTTCAACAGCCCTCAGGGCGCCTGTCCGGTCTGCCACGGATTCGGAGACCTGGCGGTGCTGGACGAAGACAAGGTGGTGCCGGATAAAAATAAATCAATAGAAGAAGGGGCGGTCGAACCATGGACCAAGCCGGCTTCCCGCGGGCTGCTGCGCGAACTTATCAGGGAAGCCAGGCGCAGGGGAATTCCGACTGACCTGCCCTTTCATAAACTGAAGCCCGAACACCGGAAGTTTGTCCTGGAAGGCGGAGACGGATATTACGGGGTAAAGGGTTTCTTCGAGTGGCTGGAATCAAAAAAATACAAGGTCCAGGTCCGGGTGTTGCTGAGCCGCTACCGGAAATACGCTCCCTGTCCGGCCTGCCACCGCACCAGGCTCAACGAAAAAGCCCGGGCCATCAAAATCGCGGGAAAATCCATAGGCGACTTCAACGCCCTGACCGTCAGGGAAGCCTGCGATTTTCTGGAAAATTTGCAGCTGAGTCCTTACGAGCAGAAAATCGGCGAACGGTTGATACAGGAAATCAAGGGACGCCTCAAGTTCCTGCTGGAAGTGGGGCTGGATTACCTGACGCTCGACCGGATGACCTTCACCCTGAGCGGTGGTGAAGCCCAGCGCATTAACCTGGCCGCGGCTCTCAGCGCTTCCCTAATTGGAACTCTGTTCGTGCTGGACGAGCCGTCGATAGGACTGCATCCCCGCGATAACCAGAGGCTGGTTCGCATACTCAGGCGGCTGCAGGACATCGGCAACACGGTGCTGGTGGTGGAGCACGACCCGGAAATCGTCCGGGAAGCTGACTTCCTGGTTGACCTGGGTCCGGGAGCAGGCGAATACGGCGGCCAGGTGCTCTATGCCGGGGAGATGAAAAAATTTCTGGAAGAGGGCCGAACTCTTACCGCCCGGTACCTGCGCCAGGAAATTTCCATCCCGCAGCCGGAGCGACGCCGCCGGGCTGAAGAATTCCTGGAAATCTACGGAGCCCGCAAGCACAACCTGAAAAACCTCGACCTGAAGATTCCGCTGGGAGTATTTGTCTGCCTGACCGGAGTTTCCGGCTCGGGCAAGAGCACCCTTCTGGATGAAGTGATATACAGGGGACTGACCGGCCAGAGCAGCAACGGTTTCGACCGGATTAAGGGAGCCGAAAAGATAAGCAAGGTGGTCAGGGTCGACCAGTCGCCACTGAGCACTTCGCCCCGTTCCATCCCGGCCACCTATACCAAGGCCCTAAACGGCATCAGGGAGCTTTTTGCCGAAACCAGGGAGGCCCGGGCCCAGGGCTATACCTCAGGGCATTTTTCCTTCAACACAGCCCGCGGCCAGTGCCCGGACTGTCAGGGCGCCGGCTTCCAGGAAGTGGAGATGCAGTTCCTGAGCGACGTGGTCCTGACCTGCGAGACCTGCGGCGGCCGCCGCTACCAGCCGGACATCCTGGAAATCAGGTACCGGAGCAAGAATATCCATGAAGTCCTGCAGATGAGCGTGAGCGAGGCCCTGGAGTTTTTCGCCGGGCAGAAGGACATAGTGCACCGCCTGCAGCCGCTGGCTGAAGTCGGGCTGGGCTACCTGCGGCTGGGGCAACCGACAACCACCCTTTCGGGCGGCGAGCTGCAGCGCATCAAGCTGGCCTACCACCTGGTGCACGAGAAGAACAGGAAGATTCTTTATCTCTTCGACGAACCAACCATCGGCCTGCACCTCAACGATGTCAGGGTGCTCCTGGCCTGTTTTCAGAAGCTGGTGGAGCAGGGCCACAGCCTGGTGGTGATTGAACACAACCTGGAATTTATCAAGTGCGCCGACTACATTGTCGACCTCGGTCCAGAAGGAGGCGACCGCGGCGGCTATGTGGTGGCTCAGGGGACGCCGGAAGAGGTGGCAGCCACGCCTGGCTCGCTGACCGGAGCTTATCTCAAGAAAGTGCTGAAGTAATCACTCCAGCCTGAGGCGACGGGAGCGATAATCTGAGTAATCGGGAACCTGCCGGGCATATTCCACCTCCATCAGCGGCGAGGAGATAATGAAGTCAGCCGAAGCCCGGTTGCAGGCTACCGGAATGTTCCAGACCACGGCAATCCGGAGCAGGGCCTTGACGTCGGGGTCATGGGGCTGGGCTTCCAGCGGGTCCCAGAAGAAAATCAGAAAATCGATCAGACCCTCGGCAATCCTGGCTCCAACCTGCTGGTCGCCGCCGAGCGGCCCGCTCTGGAGGACATTAACTTCCAGGCCCAGTTCTTTCTGCAGCAGCAAGCCGGTGGTGCCGGTGGCCCAGAGTTCGTGCTTGGCCAGGAGTCCCCGGTTGAACCGGGCCCAGTCCAGGAGGTCGGGTTTCCTGTTGTCGTGGGCCACCAGAGCGATGCGCTTAGTTTTTCCCATCTTCAAGACTATAGAGCTCATTTTCTTCTCCTTTTCTTATTTTCTCAGAACCGGGCGACAAAATAAATAAAGGAAAAATTTCAAAATAATATATGCTGATATCAGAAATTTTTTATATAATTGATAATAAATAAATTACTCCAAGGAGCAGAAAGATGAGAGAGGGTATCGGCCACCAATTTCAGACGGAAACAAAATACCAGAGAGAGCCATATTCCGCCGGGGCCCTGGAGCGCCAGAAAAAGAGAGAAAAACTCAAAGAAAAGCTGGTGGATAAACAGATTCAGCTGCCCGCTCCCGACCGGGAAAATGGCTGGCCACTGTTCAGGACCATGAACCTCAGGAGAAGTGTCCGTGAATTCCAGAAGAAGACGGTTTCGCTCCAGGTCCTGTCCCAGGTGCTCTGGGCCGCCTCGGGCCTGACCCTGAAGGCCGGGGATTTTTTGCTCAGAACGGCTCCCTCGGCCGGGGCCCTTTATCCCGTTGATATTTATGTTTTCACCAGGGAAGTGGAAAACCTGAGCCCGGGCCTGTATCATTTTATTCCGGCTGCCCAGGCCCTGCGCCAGCGGTACGAAGGAGACCTCAGCCAGCTTCTATCTGACGCGGCCCTTAACCAGGATTTCCTGGCCGAAGCCAGCTTCGTTCTGGTGCTGACTGCCGTTTTTGAGAGGACCACCTGGAAGTACGGGGCCCGGGGCTTTCGCTATATCTACCTGGATGCCGGGCACGTGGCCCAGAATGCCGCCCTGGCCGCCGTTTCCTTAGGACTGGGCTCCTGCCCGGTGGCCGCCTTTTTCGACGACGAAGTCAATGCCCTGCTGGGAGTGAACCCGGCCCGGGAATCAGCCATTTACCTGCTGGCGGTCGGCTGGCCCCGTCAGAAGTCAGGCTTATAATATATGAACGAATATTCATATATCAGGCGGGGAGGCCGAGGATTCCTCTCTTAATTTCAGGCGTTAAATCCTTAAGTTATGGCGGGGTGAACCAACAGGAACAGCTACCAGGCCGACAGCTTTAAAAGTGATGTTAAGTCTCTCTCTTTACCGGACCGACTTCCCCTGCTGTTTGATTATACAGATGATTGATCAACCAGAAATCGGTTTCCTGGCTCCGCTGAGCCCGTAACCAGAATTTAATTTATAGTTCCAGGGCTTACAGCACCACCTTCTTTTTGCGCCACTTGAGTTTCATGGTCAGAACGCGGTCGGTGGCAAAAATCCTGGTCGTCCACCACAACAAGACCACCACGAACAGGAAGTTGTAGACGATGCCCAGCCAGAGCATGTTCAGGTGCCCGAACATGATGTTCTGCATGGCAAAGAAGGGGTGGGAGAATGGAATGGCCAGCACCAGAATTTTGGCCGGAAGGGACATGGTGTTGATGTCGGCAAACAGGCTTATAAAATACGGGACCATCACCAGAAATATTAGGGGCACCGACAGGCTCTGGGCCGTCCGGTAATCTTCAGCCAGGACACCCAGGATGGTGGCCAGGGCCAGGGCGCAGAGGATGGTCAGAAACAGAGAGATTCCGAAAAGGATGTAGCCCTGGGTGTTAACGGTCAGGCCGAGCTGCTTTAGGACCGGGGCCACTCCCCCCAGCGCTTTTGAAATATCATCCATATCCGTAAAATTGAAGGCATTCCGGAAACCGTAGAGGTAGATGGCCGCCGACACCAGCCCGACCAGGGCCGCGGCCAGCATCTTGGCCATTACTATGGCTCCGCGGGAAACGGGCACCGTCAGCAGGGTTTCCAGTGTCTTGTTCTGCTTCTCCATGGCAATGGCCGTGATGACCATCTGGGCCGAATACATGATGATCATCATCAGGATGACCGGCAGGATGAAGTTCTGGGCGGTCAGGGCTCCGATGATCATGGCACGGGAGCCCTCGGCCTGCTTATCTTTTACCACCACAAATTCCCGATTTTTAATCGGTGCCTTCAGTAATTTTGGGTCAAGCCCGGGGATTTTATTTTTCAGGTACTGGTTGGACAGGTACTCGTTGGTGGAATTGAGCAGGGCCTTGACCACCTCGGTCTTGGTCCGGCCGGAAATGGACACGCCGCGCAGGAAGGAATAGGTTTCCACTTCGGCCGGCTGGAAGCTGCTGGCCAATTGACCGAAACCCTGTGGGATGACCACCAGCAGGTCCAGACTGCTGTTCCTGATTTCTTCCATCACCTTTTCTTTCTCCCCGGATTTTTCTTCAATTATGAAATTAGCCATGTTCAGGGCGCCGATGATGTTCCTTGATATCTCTGACCTATCCAGGTCCAGCACGGCGATTTTCTGTTTGGCCATGGCTTTTTTCATCTCGGTCCTGGTCACGTTGCCGATGAAGTTGAAGATGACCAGGATAAAGACCAGGGAGATTACCAGCTGCTTGTTAAGCAGTTCTTTAATTTCTTTTATCAAAAGATGGCTGAAGTTTTTCATTGGACGGCTCTCCTGAAGACGATTTCCAGGTTGGAGGCCTGGTATTTTTCTTTAAGGGCCTGCGGTGTGCCACAATCAAGGATAAGTCCACGGTCGATCAGGGCCACCCGGTCTGACAGAAATTCCACTTCCAGCATGTTGTGGGAAGATAGCAGAACCGACACCCCTTCCCTGGTGAAGCCCTTGATCATCTCCCGCACTTCCAGGGAGTTGATCACGTCCAGCCCGGAGGTGGGTTCATCCAGGATGGCCAGGGCCGGCCTGGTCATCAGGGCCCGGGCCAGGAGCAGTTTCCTGGTCATGCCCTTGCTGTAGGTGCCGGCCTTGTCCCTGAGCCTTTCTCCCAGACCTGAAATACCAATGGCTCGTTCTACAAAAAGCTTGGCTTCATTCTCGTTGGCCGCATAAAACCTGGCCATGAAATTCAGGTAATCGATGCCCTTCATGTTGCGGTAAGCGCCGGCTTCCTCGGGCAGGTAGCTGATTTTTTCGCGGAACTTCTCGGGGTTCTTCCTGAGGTCGAAGCCCAGAAAGGTCACGCGGCCATCGGTCGGCGTCAGCAGGGTGGAGATGATGCGCAGAGTGGTGGTCTTGCCGGCCCCGTTGGGACCTATCAGGCCGAAAATTTCGCCTTCCTCCACCTTGAAGCTTATGCCCTTGAGGGCTTCAAGGCTGCCGTATTTTTTCTTAAGTCCTTCAACTTCCAGAACTGGAGCCATCCGGACCTCCTTTCGGGTTTTCTTATTTATACGAATTATACAGACAAAAGTTGAGCTTTGAAAGAATAAGGTTCAGGTTGAAGTTCGCCGGGGATAAAAAAAGAGCTCCACAACCTGATCTACTGTTAATCCGCTTTTTGAGGGACTTCCCCCGCCAGGGAATACTCCAGTTCTTCCGCGCCGACAATACCGCCGGACAGGATCATCTTCATGGCCTCCTGCACCGTCCAGGGCAGAAGCCGGATATCTTTCTCGCTGACCATAACGGTAAACCCGGTGGTCACGTTGGGGGCCGTGGGGATAAACAGCTTGACCAGGTTCTCGCCGGTTCGCTTATCCCTGATGCGACCGGTGACAAAGCCTATGGACCACAACCCGGGCCGGAACTGCTCGACCAGGGCCACCTGCTGAAAAACATGCTTTTCCGGAAGGGCCAGGGCCAGACCCAGTTGCTTGCCCAGGCTGTAGACGGTCTTGATGAGCGGAATCTTCTCCATAATTTTTTCCACCAGTCCCAGCAGCCAGCGTCCGGCCCAGTTGGAAGCCAGCCAGCCCAGCAGGTAGAGTAAAACCAGGATCAGTAATATTCCCAGACCCGGTACCCGGAAACCGATATAATTTTCTACCAGGACGGCAAATTTCTGGTCGACATTAATATAAAGGAACCTTATGACCAGGTAGCTCAGGTAGAGCGGTATCAGGGCCAGGAAACCCCGAAAAATCTGCCGCTTTACATTTTTGAAAAATTGCCCTGGTTTCATCTTAACCCTCCCCGGAAAGCCGGTTGCCGATTTCACCAAAGGTAAAGGTTGAATGCGGAGCCGGCCTTAATTCGGCTGAATAATACTACAAAGAAATCATGATTAAGGCAAATACCTGCCATCCAGGTAAAGCGGCCCGGCCCTTAACCAATATTTTTCCGAAAAGCCTGCAGGCTGAACGAAAACGCTACTAAAGCCATGCCGAGTTTATCTTTCTCTTTTACAACCTGTATAACTTGCTTCGAGCGTCAAACCGCCGGGCAACGCTCTTTAAGAACTTACAGGCTAAAGATTGGTTCGTCTCCCGATCACTTTAAAAAAAAAGAATATCCAGGCGAGCAATTACAGGACTTCATATTCTGACTGACAGGACAGACTGCCCCGCGACCGCAGAAGAGTTTTATTTGAATGAAATTAATATGCAGACGGGCTATAAAATTCTGGCTTAATGATTCTTTGCTTCAAGCAGCCGGCGCCGCCTGTTTTCCCCCGCTGTGAAATTTTCGCTGCTTCGAAACTTAAATTAACGCTGATATTTATATTGTTTCGCCACCC
>CALEUG010000032.1 GCA_937920515.1 uncultured bacterium | reverse complement strand
TCCACCTACGCCCGCCCCTGCCCCTGGTCTCCGGAGATGACCCTGGCGGACTGGCTTACCCCCCGGGTCCTGGAACTCACCTACACCGCCTGGGATCTCACCCCCTTCGCCCGGGATCTGGGCTATGCCGGCCCCCCCTTCCCCTGGGACGAGGAGCGGCGTTTTCTCCTGCGGTGCGAACTGGACGCCGCCTTTTTCCATCTGTATGGCCTGTCCCGGGAGGAAGCCGACTATATCCTGGAGACCTTCCCCCTCGTCAAAAAGAAAGATGAGCAGCGCCACGGCGAGTTCCGCACCAAACGGGTGATTCTGGAAATCTATGACGACCTCACCCGGGCCAGGCAATGCGGCCGGGCCTACCCAAGCCGGCTCAGCCCGCCCCCCGGCGCCCCCGGCGGCTCTTCCGGGAGGTTTAGTTAAGGGAAGTTTATCTCCATGATTTCCGGTATAATAATAGCATTATGAGATAAGTTTCATTAAGGGGCCGACCATGGCCGAGCAGAGTGTCTTGGGCGAGGGGTTGGAAGCCGCAGCGCGGCTGTCCCCGGAAGACCAGGAAATCCTGATGGAGGTGCTGCGATGGCGGCGCAGCCACCGGCGGCGGGAGGAAATCGCCCGGGAGATCGCGGCGGCCCGGAAGGAGTTCCAGGCCGGGGAATGCCGATGTGCCACCCCTGATGAACTCAGGAAGGAAATCCTGGGGTGAAGCGCCAGTTGCTCCGTTCCCCCAGCCGGGCGCGGCGCCCCACGTTTGCTGAGAAAACAACCCCTGGGCGCCATCGCCTTTCGCCAGCGGTCTCACGATCTGCAACTAGTGTCCGGTGTTGTCCCTCATGAAGGTTCAGAAGCCATTTAGTTAGTCACTGTGGACACCCATGAAGAGGTCTATCAACCCATCCTTGACCTTTATATTTCGCACAACAGGGAAAGAAGATGGATATTTTTGCCCTGCGTGACCAAGTGGTGGAGGAATACCGGGACTATTTTGCAAGTTTTGTCAATATCCTGGATGACCGGCTGCGGGAATATGCAGAGGAGCTCCTGGCCAAAGGGGAGATGTGGCCGGAGCCGGTGCTGCAGCTCAACCCGGCCTATGAAGCCGGCTCGACTTTGGCGGAGCTGGCGGCCCAGGGGATAATCACCCCGGGGACGGCCACCTTTTTCGGACCGGAATTGCGCCTGCACCGCCACCAGGAAGAGGCCCTGGCCTTGGCGCGGCAAGGGAAATCCTACATTGTCAGCACCGGCACCGGCTCCGGCAAGAGCCTGACCTATCTTCTGCCCATCATTGACCATGTCCTGCAAGATGACCCCTCCCGGCACTCGGTGCGGGCCGTGCTGGTCTATCCCATGAATGCCCTCATCAACAGCCAGCTGGCCGCCCTGGAGCGCTTCCGGGAGCGGCACTGGCCGGAGTGCCCGGTGCGCTTTGCCCGCTATACCGGCCAGGAAAAGCGGGAGGAGAAAAATGCCTTAATCAATGACCCACCCCATATTCTCCTCACCAACTATGTGATGCTGGAATACCTGCTTATCCGGCCTCATGAACGGACGCTGCTGGCCCTGTCCACCCGGGAGCTCAAGTTTCTGGTGCTGGACGAGTTGCATGTCTACCGGGGCCGCCAGGGGGCGGATGTGGCCATGCTCCTCAGGCGGGTCCGGCAGCGGGCCGCCCGGGATGACCTGCAGTGCATCGGCACTTCGGCCACCCTGGCCACCGAAGGTGACCGGCAGACCCGCCGGGCCCGCATTGCCCAGGTGGGGGAGCGTCTCTTTGGCGTTCCTTTTACTGCCGATCAGGTGGTTGATGAGACCCTGAGACGGGTGGCCCAAGTGGCGCCGCCAGCCACTCCGGAAGAGCTCCGGGCGGCAGTGCGGGCCGAGCCGCCGGCTGCCACCCTGGAAGCGGTCACCCACCATCCTCTGGCAGCCTGGGTGGAGGAAACCTTCGGACTGGAGGCGGAGGACGGCCGTCTGGTGCGCCGCTCCCCCATCACCTTTGAGGAGGGCTTACGGCGGCTCACCGAACAGACCGGCCTGCCGGAAGAGTTGTGCCGGGAACGGCTCAAGGCGGTGCTGGAGGCCGGCAACGGGGCCCGACTTCCTTCCGGCGAGCCGGTGTTTGCCTTTCGGCTGCACCAGTTCCTGGCGTCAGGGAGCAGTATCTACGCCACTCTGGAAGACCCTCAACACCGTTATCTGACGACAGCCGGCCATTATACCGTCCCGGAGCCGGAGAAGCCGGAAGGGGAGCGGGTGCTTTTCCCCCTGGCCTTTTGCCGGGAGTGCGGCCAGGAATATTATCTGGTTTCCCTAGTAACCGAGGGCGCGGTTCAGCGGTTAATGCCACGTTCCCCTTTGCTCAGTGCCAGGGATGAAGAAGAAGAGGGCATCCCGGGATATTTTTCCCTGGAGATGGAAAATCTCTGGGAGGGAAACCTGGAAGACCTGCCGGAGCACTGGCTGGAGGAGCGTCGCCAGGGGCTGGTGCTGAAGCGGAATTATGCTGACCACCAGCCCCGGGCTTTCTGGGCCGCCCCGGATGGCACCTTAAGCCCGGAGGAGCACCAAAAGCGGGTCAAGGGCTGGTTCCAACCCTGGCCCTTTATGTTGTGTTTACGCTGCCGGGCTGCTTATGACCTGCGGGAAAAAAGCGATTACCGCAAGTTGGCCACCCTAAGCCAGGTGGGGCGCGCCACGGCCACCACCATCGTGTCTTTGGCCACCCTGAAGGCCATGCGGCGGGATCCGGCTGTTGAACCGGAGTCCGGCAAGATCCTGAGTTTTACCGACAACCGCCAGGATGCATCGCTTCAGGCCGGCCACCTGAATGATTTTGTGCGGGTGGTGTTGTTCCGGGGTGCCTTAGTGAAGGCCCTGGCGCAAGACCGCCTGACTTTGGACCGCCTGGGTCCCGCTTTGTTCCAGGCCCTGAATCTTTCCCCCCAAGACTTCATGAAGGACCCTGTGGATTCCGGCCCCGGCTACGAACAGGCCAAGGAAGTCATGCAGGACCTTTTGGAGTATCTGGCCGTGGAGGACCTGGCCCGCACCTGGCGGATCGTGCAGCCCAATCTGGAGCAGTGCGGTTTGCTTAGAATCAACTACCGGGGTTTGGAGGAGCTGGCCCGGCAGGATGAATTGTGGTCCGGGGCCCCGGCCATCTCGGAGGTGGACGGAGACAGACGCCTGGAAGTGCTGCGGGCGGTGCTGGACCATTTGCGAAGCAGGCTGGCTATTGAGACCCAAATCTTGGAGGAAGATCATACCCGCTCTTTGGTAAGACGGGCCAATGAAAATTTTAAGGAACCCTGGGGATTTGAACGAAACGTCCGCTTGCGCCGGAGCATGGTGGCCCTCTTGCCGGGGGTGGAGTCCCGCCAAAAGGAGGGGGTGGGCCTGGGCTACCGCTCGGCGGTGGGCCGGTATCTGCGCTCCCGGCACACCTGGGGGCGGGCGGCTGATCTCACCGCCTCGGAGGTGGAAGACCTGGTGCGCCATATCGTGGCGGTGCTCCGGGGCCATATTCTTGCCGTAGCCACCCATAGAGGCCAGGAAGTGGGGGTAAAAATCCGGGGCGGGGCCCTGATATGGGAAACCGGGGACGGCAGGGCTCCGGGGCCGGACCCGGTGCGGGCCAGGGCACTTTACCTGAGACGGCAGGAATGGCAAAACCGCCGGGCCAATCACTATTTCCAAAAGTTATACACTGAGGTAGCCCATTCGCTAACAGGAATAGCCGCCGGCGAACACACCGGCCAAGTAAAAGTAGAGCGGCGTCTGGAACGGGAGAAAGATTTCCAACAAGGGCGTCTGCCCGCCCTTTATTGTTCCCCTACCATGGAGTTGGGGGTGGATATCGCCGATCTGCTGGTGGTACACCTGCGCAATCTCCCCCCTACCCCGGCCAATTATGCCCAACGAAGCGGGCGGGCCGGCAGAGGGGGTCGTCCGGCTCTGGTGTTGGCCTTCAGCCTTTATGGCAATGCCCACGACCACTACTTCTTCCGGGAAAAAACCCGGCTCATTGCCGGCGCAGTGGCTCCGCCGCGGTTTGACCTGAGCAACCCGGAACTGCTCACCGCCCATTTGCACTCGGTCTGGCTGGCTTTCCTGGGGCTGGATCTGAAAAACTCCATGGTGAATCTTCTGGACTTGGAGGCAACCGACTATCCCTTGTTGCCGGAAGTGGCCGCCTCTCTCCAGATGTCCCCCCTAAAGAAGCAGGAATTGCAGGAAATCTTCCAAAAACTGATAAACCTGGCAGGTCCTGAGATTACCGGGGCGGACTGGTATAGCCCGCAATGGCTGGAGGAAGTCTTAAGCCAGGCTCCGAAGGCCCTTGATCAGGCCTTCGATCGCTGGCGGGAGCTATACCGCGCCGCCATAGAGCAACGGGACAGGTCCCGGCGGGTCATTGACAATCCTCGGGTCAGGCGGGAGGAGCGGGAGGCGGCCCGCCTAGCGGAAACCGAGGCCTTAAGAGAGCGGGATCTGCTCCTAAACTGCGGGGAGCAGACGGAAAGCGATTTCTACCCCTATCGCTATCTGGCCACTGAGGGGTTCCTGCCCGGATATAACTTCCCCCGGTTGCCCTTACGGGCCTTGGTCTGGACCGGGGAAGAAACCGAGAGCATTGACCGGCCCCGCTTTCTGGGTCTAGCGGAGTTTGGACCCAATAACATTATCTACCACGAGGGACGCAAATATCGGGTAAGGTATTGCCGCATCCCCGCCGGGGGTCTGGAGACCCGCTTATCCCGGGCCAAGCTCTGCCTCAATTGCGGTTTTGTCCATCCCCGGGATGAAGCCCTGTCTGACCTCTGCCGTCACTGTGGGCTGAGATGGGATGGCGCCACTTCCCAGTTTCCCCAACGTCTTCTGGAGCAGCCCACGGCCAAGGCCGCCCGTTGGGTGCGCATTACTTGTGAAGAAGAGGAACGGGTTCGAGAGGGTTATCACCTAACTTCGCATTTTTGGTATCCTGCCGCCACCCAACCAAAAACCGCCACGCTGCAGCCAAAAGGCCATAGTGATCCTCTTTTGGAGATCACCTATGTGCCCCGGGCCGAGTTGTGGCGGATTAACCACGGTTGGCGCCGGGCTCTGGATCGTCAGGGTTTCAGTTTGGCAGTCCATACCGGGGAGTGGCTGCGCCGGGAAGAAGAGGCCGAGGATGCACCTCATGCAGTAACGGCAAGCGATAGTCTTCTTGCCGGCGTCAAGCCCTTTGTCACTGACTACCGCAATCTCCTGTTTCTCCGCCCCCTGGCCTCTGAGGCCGCCGACCTCACCTTCCTCAAGACCCTGGCCTATGCCCTGCAACGGGGCCTCCAGATCCTGTATCAGGTGGAGGAGCAGGAGATCGCGGTGGAGCTTCTCGGGCAGGGGCAGTGGCAACGGATCCTTCTCTGGGAGGCGGCCGAAGGCGGTATCGGACTGTGGGAGCGCCTGCTCACCGAAAAGAACGCCTTTGCGGTGTTAGCCCGGGAAACTTTGAGGATCTGCCACTTTGACCCCGAAACCGGTAAGGACATCCCTGAAGAAGCTAGGAACTGCGGCCGGGCCTGTTATGACTGTCTTTTAAGTTATGCCAATCAGAGCGATCACCGCTATATCAACCGGACCCTTATTAAAGATTTTTTGCAGAAAATGAGCCAAGCTGAGCTTCAACAAAGCCCTTTAACACGGACCTATGAGGAGCAGTACCAGTGGCTTAGCCAGCGCCTGGATCCGGCCTCATCCCTGGAAAAAAAGTTTTTAAATTATCTTTATGAAAATAAACTACCTCTGCCCGACTTTGCCCAATACCGACCGATCTCTGACCTGCCCATCCAGGTGGATTTTTATTATCAACGGAATAAGCTTCCCGGCATCTGTGTCTTTCTGGACGGGCCATCTCACGAACAGAATAAACAATTCCAGCATGATTTGCAAATCCGGGAGGCCTTGCAGAACCGCGGCTTTAAGATCGCAGTTATCCGCTATGATCGACCTTTCCCGGAACAACTTGCTCTTTATAAAAATTTTATAGAAAAATTGTAATGTAAAAACGACTTGTAATGAATGCGACAGAACTTAAAAAGTTAATTATTGCCTCATTGGTTCACCAGGGTTTTAGAATAGAAGACACCCGCATTTATCCTCCAGCAGATTTTTCCAAAGAGAACCTCAGGCGTCTTCATTCTGTAGCGGTTCACTCGCTAAGAGAAGGAGCGCGCCCCAGATTACAACCTCACGAATCCCGCCTGCTAAAACGCTTTGCCCGCGGAGAAGAGATAGATCCCCAGAAAATATTTCCCAGTCTTGTTGAAGTCAAGCGTCGCTCCGAAGATGAGCTGTTATTCCGCTATGCCTGCCTGCATTGGAGTATCCCGGTATCGTCAGGATATGGCCGGCGTCTACGCTTTCTCGTCATTGACGAACACAACGGCAAGCTCATCGGATTATTCGGTCTGGGGGATCCGGTCTTCAGTCTGGCCCCCCGGGACCGATGGATTGGCTGGGACAAAGAAGCCCGTCGGGCCCGCTTGCACCATGTGCTGGACGCCTTCGTTTTGGGGGCCGTGCCTCCTTACTCCTTTCTTTTGTGTGGCAAACTCGTTGCCATGCTGGTGGCCTCAAATGAGGTCAGAGAGGCCTTCCGGGAAAAGTATGGCGGAAGAGCCTCCCTTATCTCCGGGAAAGCCACCGACGGAAATCTTGCGCTGATCACCACCACCTCAGCCTTGGGGCGGTCTTCCCTTTACAACCGGCTCTCGTTTCAGAACCGCCCTTTATACCAAAGGGTGGGGTTTACCCGGGGGACCGGGGATTTTCACTTCAATAACGGCATTTATCAGCATATCTGGGCTTATGCCATGCAACATTGCCAGCCCACTGCAAAACAGGACAGATGGGGAAAAGGTTTTCGCAACCGGCGGGAAACGGTGCGGAAATGTCTGGCCGCTTTAGGGTTGCCGCCGGGGTATCTTGCAAACCAGGTTAAAAGGGAAATATTTGTCGTCCCCCTGGCACAAAACACCAAGGGATTTCTTCAGGGGGAAGATGCGCAATTAGATTACTATACTCAGCCGGTCGATTTTTTGTTTGACTGGTTCCGGGAACGTTGGCTCCTGGCGCGGGCCCGAAGGGATCAGCGATTTATTAACTTTGATCCCCAAACCTTAAAGCTATGGAAAGAGGAGTGAGGGCGTGGCTTCTGAAGAAACTCCTTTTGTGGATCTCCCAGCTGCCCTAATGGAAGACATTCTGGGCAAAGCTACAGCGACCGGCGACCTGCTCATTGATCGTTTCCGGGACCTGAAAAAGGCACGTCAGGGGTATCGCCAATTATTACAAGAAAAAAACTTGATTGTGCATGAATCATCCCTGGGATATCCGCCGTTGCCCACCACCTGTGGCACAGACGGTTCTTATGCCATCGAACGCTTGCTGTTTGCCGACCTTACCGCCGCGGCTGCGGTGGCTGTGGAAGGGCTGACGCCCCCTTCCGAAAAACGCCATTGGGACCAGCCCCATCACCTGGCCTTTGTGCAGGTGGAACCCCATCACCCCGATACTGCTACGGTTCTGCGGGCAGTCATGCTGGGAAACGAATTGCTTCTTGCCGCCAGTGCCCCTCATGACCTGGTCATGTTGGATCAGACCCTCACCCTTCCCATTATTTATTTTAACCAGGCGCTCAATCAGGCCCCGAATTGTCCCGAACTCAGTTGCTCAAAAGAATTCATGGAACACAGCCTGGAATATTTAGCAGCCTACCGCAGCATCCTGCGTCCCCAACGTTCGGATAAGCACTATGTGGGGTTGCCCAAGTATTCCTCACGGCGGGAGATCGGAAAAATCCTTCAATCTTCTAACGCACTCGATGACCGGGGTTTGTTAACCTTTTTGCTCCAGGCGGGGGAACTCACCCGCCCGCTGAGATTGGAACCCCCCGACCAGCCGTGGCATCTGCCCGGAAACCTGGAGGCCCGGGCAGGCTCCCCGGCGGCCGAGATTATCGCCGGTCTGGGAGAGATTTTCATTTTTTATTACAAACCCCATGAGTGGTTACCGGCTTTGCGCATTGAGACCGCCAGCGAAGTGGCCCTTAACCCGCACCGCCTGGCAGTGGTGGTCCAGGGTCTCAAACACCAGTGCGCCGTGCCCTCGATTCTGGAGCCTTACCCACTTTATCTGGCCGACCGCACCGTCAAGGCCTTAGCCCGGGCAGTGCCCACTTTCCGCCAGGTGGCCACCCAGCGTTTGTCTGAGAAATACGAGGGTGATATTGGGGAACTCTTCTTCGCCATGCATGGCTACCGCAGCGAGTCAGGGAGATAAACCATGGCCTCCACCATGCAAGATCTTGACCAAATTATTGACTCCACCGAACGCCTGGGGGTGATTGGCTCCCCCTCCTCCACCTCCCAGTTGACCCTGGATATCCTGGGTCCTGCAGCGACCCGCAAGCTGGTGGGGGAGTTGGCCCTGTTCCGCTACCTCCAGGACTCGGCCCATCACTATGCCCTGGGGCAGATCACCGAGGTGCAGCTCCGAAACGTCTGGCACGAAGATCCCACCATGCGCAGCCTCATCCGTCAGCGGGGCCGGGTGGAGGCGGTGAGCGAGCGCCAGGACACCCACCTGGGCAAGATGATCATCAGCGCCGTTTTCACCAAAAGCGGCCCCGCCGGGTATGAGCCCAGCATCATGGGAACCGTGCCGTCCACCGGCACCCATATCCACCTGGTAAATGATAACGTCTTGGAGGAGCTCCTTCGGCCCTATGCCGACCAGGTCTTTTATCTCGGGCAGGTCTATGGTTCCCAACCCAAGCTTCCCCTGTGGTTTAAACATTTCGACCGGGGTCCGGATGGCGCGGGCGAAGCCTATCACCTGGGGATTTTCGGCAAAACCGGCTCGGGCAAATCCGTCCTGGCCAAGATGATTCTTTTGGCTTATGCCCGCTACCCCAAAATGGCTCTTCTGGTCATCGATCCTCAAGGGGAATTTGCCGGGGACTTGCGAGGGGGGGCCACCGGCGAGTTCCAGCTTCCCATGGTTGAACTGATCAAAGCATTGGACAAGAATTATTATATTTTGACGGTTCGAAATCTCGTCCTCGACCGGTGGGAACTTTTTGAGCAGATCTTATTTGAATCGCTGTTCTTTGAAAGGCTGACAATCCCCAAAGGCGAAAATCGCCAGTTGGCCTGCAGCATACTCTGCGACCGGCTGCAGAAAAAGAAGATAAAGCTGAAGGAACTACACCAGGAGAATGCGTTTCAGGTCGCCTGGGAGATACTGGCAGACGAGAAAGTGCAAAAGATCTTTTACCGCTCCGAGGGACCACGGGCCCGATTTAACACCGCTTTGGAAGAAGCTGAGGCCAAGGAGTTTTATCATGAACACTGGAAACCGGTGGCTGAATTATTCCGGGAAGACCGGCCCGATGCCAGGACCGTCGAAAAGGCCCTGGGCTGGCTCCTCAACCCGAACCCGGAGAACCTCAAAAGACCCCTTTTGGTGGTGGACCTGTCCAAGGAACAAGCCGAAGGATTATTTTGGAATGACCGCATCCAATCCCTGGTGATCAAGCGCCTCCTGGACGGCCTGACCCAAACTGCGGAGTATTTCTTTAAGGAGCGGCAAAGCCTCAACGCCCTGGTGGTCATCGACGAGGCACACCGCCTGGCGCCCCGGGAAGTGCCGAAAGAGGATGATGCGGCCCGAAGTGTCCGGGCCATCTTGCGGGATGCGGCCCGCACCACCCGGAAGTACGGCCTGGGGTGGTTGTTCATCAGCCAGACCTTATCCAGCCTGGACCTGGAGATCATTCAGCAGTTGCGCATCTTCTTTTTCGGGTTCGGCCTCGCCCTGGGCCAGGAATTTCAGGCCCTGCGCCAACTGGTGGGGTCCGCCGGCCCGGCCCTGGATCTCTACCAGCTTTTCCGCGACCCTCACTCCTCCTTTGACCCCACCTCCCGCACCTACTCGTTCATGACCATCGGCCCGGTCAGCCCGTTGTCATTTTCCGGGACACCGCTGTTTTTCAATGCCTTTAACGAAGTTGAGGCGTTCTTGAAGGCCAATCGCTTGGCCTGACCAGGCAGGCCTGTGCGTTCTGGGGGATCAGCCATGACCGAAATGCCTACAGTGTTCAAAAAGGTGGATTACAATCTGGCCGGACTGCTCCATTACATCGACATCGGTGATATCGGGTTGCCGGATATCCAGAGGCCCTTTGTCTGGTCGGCGGCCAAGGTCAGGGACCTGTTTGATTCCATGTATCGGGGTTTCCCGGTGGGATACCTGTTGTTTTGG
The DNA here is from genome assembly GCA_937920515.1 of uncultured bacterium. Classification (GTDB taxonomy): domain Bacteria; phylum Acidobacteriota; class Aminicenantia; order Aminicenantales; family Saccharicenantaceae; genus Saccharicenans. Next base: position 1,572 of record CALEUG010000032.1, on the reverse strand, counting down.
GCCAAAGGTCAGCCCAATCGCGTCCGGCAGATCGGCCTGGAGGAAAAAGGCCACAAAATCCCTTCCCTGTTGATCGTGGATGGCCAGCAGCGCCTCACCTCCCTTTATGCGGTATTTCGGGGGAAACCGGTGCTGGATGAGAATTTTCAGGAACGCCGGTTGAAAATTGGCTTCCGGCCCCGGGATGGGAGATTCGAGGTAACGGACGCCGCTATCGAGAAAGACCCGGAATTTATTCCCGACATCTCCGAGCTGTGGACTTCGGGCAAGGCCCATTGGGGATTGGTAAATGACTTTTTAAAACGTTTGGAAGCCAAAACTCTATTAACCGACGAAGAAAAAAATAAGATCGCCCATAACCTGGACCGGCTGTTTGACCTGGAAAAATATCCCTTCACTGCCTTGGAGATTGCCGCCACCGTGGATGAAGAACAGGTGGCGGACATCTTTGTGCGGATAAACAGTCAAGGCGTGCAGCTGAATCAGGGGGACTTCATTCTCACCCTGCTGTCGGTATTCGCGGAAGACCTGAGAATAGAGCTGGAGAAGTTCAGTCGGGCCTGTCACCAGGTTCCCCAGCCGGGCAGCGGCCCTTCGCCCTATAACCACTTCATCCGGGTGCAGCCGGATCAGCTCCTGAAAGTGGCGGTGGCCCTGGGCTTTTACCGGGCCCGTCTGCACAGTGTGTATCAGCTCTTGCGGAGTAAGGACCCCATAACCGGAGAATTTTTGTCAGAAAAACAGAACCGGCTGTTCCAGCAGCTGCGGGACAGTCACCAAAAAGTCCTCGACCTCACACTTTGGCACCAGTTTTTTGCGGCCTTGGTGGGTGCCGGCTTTAAAAGTGCCCAGATGGTTTCCTCCCAGAATGCCCTTCTTTATACCTATGTCTTTTATTTGATCGGCCAAACCCGCTTCGGTCTTCCCAGCCACAGGCTTGACCGCCTCATCGGCCGCATGTTTTACGCGGTGACCTTGACCAGCCGTTACACCAATGCCCCGGAGTCCACTATGGAGAGCGATCTCAGCATCTTGAAAGACTTGCCGGATGCCGAGGCCTTTGAGGACACCCTGAACAAATGGCTTCATGATGTTCTTACCCGTGACTTCTGGGCCGTGACTCTGCCCAATGAGCTGGAAACTTCATCGCCTCGCAGTCCGGCCCTCTATGCCTATCATGCCGCCCAAAACCTCCTGAAGGCCCCGGTGCTGTTTTCCAAGAAAAGTATTACTGATCTTTTGGATCCGGTTCTGATGCCCAAGAAAAAGCCCTTGGAAAGACACCACCTGTTTCCCCGGGGGTGGCTGGAGGACCAAGGGATCGCTGATCTTAAAAAAATCAACCAGGTGGCCAACTTTGCCCTGCTGGAGTGGCCCGACAATCTGCAGATCGGCAAAAAACCGCCCCGGGAATACCTGCCTGCGATCAGGTCCCGGTTCACCGAAGAGGAATGGGACCGGATGTGCCGCCTCCATGCCTTGCCCAAGGACTGGGAATATCTGACCTATGAGGAATTTCTCCGGCAGCGTCGACCCCTGATGGCGGAAATTATCCGGCATGGGTTTGAATCC
>CALEUG010000031.1 GCA_937920515.1 uncultured bacterium | reverse complement strand
TCAGCTTGATTTAGGGATTGGTTAAAAAAATAGGCTGGCGAGCAAGTACAAGATTTCTTCGTGAAAAGAATGTTATTCATAGCCAGAATATCAAATCCAGAGCTAAAAGGGGTTAGCCTGAGAGTTATTATTGCAGCTCTGGCAAAAGGAAAAAGTTATTAATCTTCTTTCTTCCACAGGATATATTATTTTCTCCAGCCGGTTTGGAGAAGAGCCTTCTAAATGAAAGCCCGGGATGACCTGCGGATTTGTTTATCTGGTTGACAGAATAAGCCGGGGATTGGTATGTTAAATACAGGGAAAGAATGGGTCAGGCCTGAATTTATTTATATATTTGCTTCATTTGAATGAAATAAAACTTAGGCGGCAGGGGACGATGAAAAAAAGAACAACGATAATTTTCATTTTGGTAATTCTGGCAGTGGCTGTAATTATTGGAGTCCGGCTGCTGCACAATCCCGGGAAAAACCGGACAGAAATCAGTTCAACGCAGCTGGAGCAGTTGCCGGTTGAAAGCAGGCTGGACAGCCTCAGAGGGATTGAGGTCAACTGGCCTCTGCTCTTCATTCCCAACAGGGGACAGCTCGACCCCAGGGTAGCTTTCTACCTCCAGGGCAGCGACAAGAACATTTATTTCAGTCAGGACGGGCTGACCATAACCATGTCCATGATAAAGGAAAAGGCGGCTGCATCTTCAAGCGAAGAGAAGGCGACAGCAGGATCGGACCTTCCAGCTAAGTTGAAGCCTGCCACCCGGAACCCCGAAGAGGTCGCCGGTTCCGGACCGGAGTTCAGGCGCTGGACCGTCAGGCTGGATTTCATCGGAGCTAATCCCGAAACCTTCATCCAGCCGCTGAAAAGAACGGAGACCAGGATGTCCTATTTTCGGGGTGGCCCGGAGGACTGGTTTTCTGCCCTGCCTTCTTACAGCCTGGTAGCCTATCGCGACCTCTGGCCCGGAGTGGACCTTTACTTAAAAGGACACCCCGGCCAGCTGAAGTGTGAATTCGTGGTCAGTCCCGGCACTGACCCTTCGCTCATCAGGTTGCAGTATCGCGGGGCAACCGAGGTCAAATTGAATCAAAAGGGGCAGCTGGAGATTATCACCCCGGCCGGTTCTTTTATCGATGAAGCCCCGGTGGCTTTCCAGTATAAAGCCGGCCGTAAATTTCCGGTGGAAGTTAAGTTCGAAATAATAGAAAAAACCGTCGGGGAAAACGGCCTGGTGAATTGCCTCCATGCCTTTAAAACCGGCGAATATGACCGCGCTGAGCCGCTTTACATTGACCCGGCAGTGATGGTTTACAGCGGATTTATTGGCGGTTCCTATAACGACCGGGCGCTGGCCATGGCCGTGGATGAAAGCGGTTATGTCTATCTCACCGGCTGGACCGGATCGCTCGATTTTCCGGTGGCCGTCGGCCCGGACCTGACCTACAACGGGCCTTCGCTGGGAACCGATGCCTTCGTGGCCAAGGTCCATCCAGCTGGAAACGGCCTGGTTTACTGCGGCTTTCTTGGCGGCAGCAACGATGACGGCGGGACGGGTATCGCGGTTGATGGCTCTGGCAATGCTTATGTCTGTGGCTACACTAAATCAGGTGATTTTCCGGTTTACGGCGGTCCCTATACCAGCCCGGGGACCAACCTAAGCCTTTACAGCGATGCCTTTATCACCAAAATCAACGCCGCCGGCACGGCCCTGGTTTACAGCGGTTACATAGGCGGGAGTTCCACTGATATCGCCAGCTCCGTGGCCGTGGACAGCAGCGGGCGGGCCTACGTCTGCGGGACTACCGAGTCGTCAGACTTTCCGACAAGAATCGGGCCGGATACCAGTTACAACGGGCAGAAAGATGCTTTTGTCTGCCGGGTGTCGGCCACGGGCGCTTCTCTCGACTGGTCTGGTTTTATCGGAGGCACGGCCGATGACCTGGGCAGCGGACTGGCCCTGGATGCAGCCGGCAATGTATATGTGGCCGGATACACAACCTCAACTCAGGGGCAGCTTTTCCCGGTTAAGAACGGTCCCTATCTCACCCATAAGGGCGGGCTGGACGCCTTCGTGGCTAAAATTGCGGCTGCCGGTAATTCCATCATTTATTGTGGTTATATCGGCGGAGCGGGCGATGATTACGGGGCTGCAGTCGCCGTCAATGCCAGCGGTGAAGCCTTTGTCGCTGGGGCCACCAGTTCCCAGAGCGGGTTTCCGCTCCTCCTCGGTCCGGACCTGACCTATAACGGCGGGGTGGAAGGCTTTATTTCCAGAGTTAACCAGGCTGGAACCGGCCTTGTTTATTCCGGGTATGTTGGCGGCTCGATGGATGATTTCGGCCTGGCCCTGGTCGTTGATTCCCGGGGAATCGCTTATCTGGCCGGAGCCACTGACTCTTCTGACTTCCCGGTGGTCGGCGGACCGCAATCGGCCTACGCCGGAGGCCGGGACGCCTTCCTCATGGCCATTAAGGAAGACGGCAGCGGTTATTATTTTTCGAGCTTCCTGGGCGGCTCCGACCGGGAAGAAGCCAACGCCGTGGCCGCCCTGGGCGACGGAAACTGCTACCTGGCCGGTTTTACCCGGAGCAGGAATTTCCCGGTTCTGGTCGGTCCTTTCCTGCAACCCGGCGGGGGGATGGGCCAGCTGGCCGAAGATGCTTTCGTGACCAGGATCTATGGCTTGATTCCGCCGATGGCGCCGGCCAACCTGCGGCAGACAGCCGTTACGGTTAACAGCGTCAGCCTGGCCTGGGACGATAAATCCAGCAATGAGGACGGTTTCAAGATTGAGCGAAAAACGGGAGCGGCCGGGACCTGGACCCAGGTGGCCACCGTCGGAGCCAACGTAACCACCTTTCAGAATACCGGCCTCAGCGAAGGCACGGTCTATTATTACCGGGTAAGAGCCTATAATTCGGCCGGGGATTCGGCCTTCTCCAACGAGCTCAGCGTCCTGACCCTGCCGGCAGCGCCGACCAACCTGGTGGCCACGGTCGTCCATGAAAGGCGGGTCAACCTTAGCTGGACAGACAACTCGAGCGGGGAGAGCGGCTTTCGCCTTGAAAGAAAGACAGGCAGCGGTAACTGGACCACCCTGGCCAACCTGGCGGCCAATGTGACTTCCTATCCGGACACTTCGGTGGTGGAAAGCACCACCTATACCTACAGGATTTTTGCCTTTAACGCCAGCGGCGACTCGGCCTCATCCAACGAAGCTACCGCTACCACCCCGGCCCTGACCATTCCAATAGCGCCCTCTGACCTGCAGGCCACGGCCCTTTCGGCCACATCGGTGAGGCTGACCTGGGTGGATAACGCCTACAACGAGGACGGGTTTAAGGTTGAGCGGAAAACCGGGGCTGGTGGCACCTGGAGCCAGGTGGGAACGGCCGGAGAAGACGCCACCGGTTTTATCGACAGCGGGCTGTTCGAGCTGACCACCTATTACTACCGGGTCCGGGCGTTTAACAGCGCTGGAGAATCTGACTATTCCAACGAAGCTTCTGTCACCACGCCGGAGAACAGGCCCAAGCTCAGACTTCCCGTCGCCGGCATCGATTTTGGAAATGTCAACGTCTGCGAATCGAGGGATATGACCACCACCATTTACAACGACGGCGGAGCCGACCTGGTGGTCAGCGCCGTGGCCCGGGTTTCTGGTTCGGCCGATTTCAGTTATAAATCGCCGGTTCCTCCGCTGACCGTTTCTCCATTCAGCTCGAGGACCTTGACCATCAGTTACTCTCCGTCGGCCACGGGGCCCGGCAGTGCAGTCTTTAGAATTTCTTCAAACGACCCGGATAACCCCTCGGCTGATTTTTCCGTGAACGGTAACGGATTTATTCCGGTCATTACCATCGGCCTGCAGGTCCAGAAAGGGACGGAAAGGGCCTGGATCATAAGGCGGGATTACGGCCGGATTACCATAACTGTCAACAAGGAAGCTCCTTACCCGGTGGCCAGATACCGGCTCTGGAGGCGGCTTACCTCTGGAACCTACGAGCTGCGAAAAGAATTCATAGAATCTGATTTCAGCTACGGGCGGCTGATTTACGTGGACAAGTACCTGGACAGGGGCAAGAGCTATATTTATAAAATAGAGGCCCTGAACTGTTTTGACCAGGTGGTGGCCACCTCTGCCGAGACCGGAACCACCGGCTCTATGCTGAAGGATGAAATCCTGCGGCGTCTGGACAGGACAGTCAGGGATTGAAAAAGTCGCTTCGAGAAAAACATAACACGAAAATTTCAGCGTCAGGCCAGGTGCCTGTCGGGTGAGTTTTTAAAAATGATATTGATTAATTAATCAAGAAAGACCTCAGAATGAGAAAAAAAGAACCTGTCAGGCGGCGGCTTTCTGATTCTGGCTGTCATTCTTTCTTTAATTTCCTTCAACCTGTGCCGTCCCCGGAAGCCCGAAGTGCTTCCGTCAGAGCGGACCGGGGTTAAATACCTGGGCCTTCATGTCCTGGTAGAGAGTAGAAGGGCGGCCGGGGATCTGATCGACTGTTCTCTGCAGTTTTCAACCGACCGGATGCCCGGTCACCTCTGCACCATCTGGAAACAGCCAGAAGCCGGGAAGACCCACAGGCATCCGCCCCTGGTTCTGGCGGCCCGCAAGCTAAGGGCCTCAGGTTGAGCCTTGTTTTCTGGTATAATTTACTACCGGGTTTAAATGAGGTGATACTGGCTTAAAGATGCTGCTGACCGGATGTTGAGGCCAGTTGATTGATCAACCATATACCTGACCCCCCTGAAAAATCATTCGGCTGGAAGAAAACCCCGGTGGTTGCGTCAAAAATAATGATTTTATAAGGGTGTATTTCAGGAAAATCGGTAACATATTGAAAATAAATTAGATAATAAAATTCAGGAGAAAAATTATGCGCCCGAGAAAAGCGAACCTGATATACCTTTTCATATTAACAGTAAGCCTTATATTCTTCAGCCTGCCGGGACAGGCCCGGGGAACGGGTAAAGACCCGGGAAACCGCCCGTTTTCATTTAATGGAAACGAACAGCAATCAGCTCCTCGCCTTGAGCTTTCGCTTGAGGATTGCATCTTAAAAGCCCTGAAGAATAACCTCAACCTCAAGGCAGAGATGATCAGTCCCGAAATCGCCGAAAAGAACGTGGCCTTAGCCGTGGAAAAGTTCATGCCGACCCTCAGCCTTAATTACAACGCCCAGAGCACCCGGTCGGCTTCATATTCTTTCCTTGATGCTTCAGACGAAGTCAAGACCCAGCAGAATGATTATACCTTCCAGATGACCCAGAACATTCCCTTTGGCGGGTCGCTTTCGGCCAGTGTCTACAATTACGTCAGCGATACCAACCGCCGTTTCCAGACCATCAATCCCCGCTATGGTTCAACCCTCAGGCTGAATTTCAATATGCCGCTGCTCAAGGACTTCGGTTATAAAATCGGCCGGCGGGAAATCGTGGTGGCCAACTACAGCCGGGAAATATCCGGAGAGAATTTCCAGAGAGTTCTGGAAAATACCATCTACAACGTCGAGGCTGCCTACTGGAACCTGGTCTATGCCCGGGAGAACCTGAAGGTCAGGCAGCAGTCGCTCCGTCTGGCCCAGGAGCTTCTGGAAAAAAATAAAATAGAAATTGAGGCCGGAACCCTTCCTCCCATAGAACTGCTGACTGCAGAGAGTGAAGTCAGCACCCGGCAGGCTGACATCCTGGAAGCCGAGGCCATGGTGCGGAATGCCGAAGACCAGTTGAGGTTCATCATCAACCTTCCGGCCGAAATGGCTGAGGCCAAGAAAGTCCAGCTCATTCCCACCGATTCGCCCTCCATAGAAAAGAGGGAAGTGGATTACGAAGAAGCCCTGAATACGGCCATCATGAAGAGGCCCGACCTCCAGGCCCTGAGGGTTGACCTGCGGTCCAGGGAATTCAACCTGGATTATGCTGAGAACCAGTTGCTTCCGGACCTCAGGCTTCAGGCTTCTTACTGGAGCCCGGGTATTTCTGGCGACCAGATTCTTTACCAGGACAACAATCCCTATACTGGCATCATCATCGGCAAAATTCCGGGGAAGAAATCAGACGCCCTGCGGGATGCCCTGAACTTCAAGTACCAGAACTGGGCGGTGGGCCTGACCCTGAGTCTTCCGGTTTCCACTCTGCTGTCCAGGTCTTACTTCGCCCAGGCCAGCCTGGACCTGAAACAGGCCAGATTGAGGATAAAAAACCAGGAACAGCAGATCGACCTGGAAATCAGCACGGCCGTCCGGGCAGTGGAGACCAACTACCAGCGGGCCCTGGCCTACCGGGCCGCCCGGGAGCTGGCCCAGAAAAAGCTGGAGGCCGAACAGGAAAAATTCAAGGTGGGGTTGAGCACCAACTACATGGTGCTCCAGTACCAGAGGGACCTGGCCAACGCCCTGACCATGGAGTTAAAATCCCTGATTGACTACAACATTTCCCTGGCCAACCTGGACCGGGTAATGGGTGTCGGCCGGGAAAGACGCCAGGTCTCGGTAATTAACCCTGACTGAATTACAGGTCCTTTGATCTGATAAATCGGATAGAGGAGACAGACACGGAAATGAAAGCTGTAGAAAAATTTAAAAGCATGAGCCTGACCGGGAAGATAATCTGGTTGATAGTAGCCCTGCTGGTCATACTTCTTTTATGGAGAGTGGGCACGGCCATTTTTAAGAAAAACAATTCAGGCGGGATGCGCCAGGCGGCCGTGGCCGTCGTCATAAGCCCGGTGGAAACCGGTCTGATTCGCGACCTGGGACAATTTTCGGGCACACTTATTCCAAAATCTCAGTTCGTGGTGGCTCCAAAAGTTTCTGGCAAGTTGAAAAAACTTTACGTTAACATTGGCGACCGGGTGGTCAGGGGACAGGTGGTGGCCCAGCTGGACGATGAGGAATACCGGCAGCAGGTGCTCCAGGCCGAGGCCGACCTCAAGGTGGCCAGGGCCAACTTTGAGGAAGCCCGGAACGCCCTGGAGCTGGCCAGGAAGGATTTTGAAAGAGCCCGGGCCCTTCATCAACGCGGTATATATTCCGATAGCCAGCTGGACCTGGCCCGGGCCCAGTACCATTCGAGAGAATCAGCTTTTAAGGTTTCAGAGGCCCAGGTGGCCAACCGCGAGGCCGCCCTGGAAACGGCCAGGGTTCGCCTCTCCTACACCCGGATTGTTGCCAACTGGGAAACGGGAGCCGAGGTGCGTTATGTCGGCGAGAGGTTCGTGGATGAAGGAGCCCTGCTATCGGTCAACACCCCGATCATCTCCATCGTCGAACTGCAGCCCATCACCGCTGTTATTTTCGCCACCGACAGGGAATACTTCAGGATTCAGGTTGGACAGCCGGTTCAGGTCAGTTCTTCTGTTTTCCCGGACAGGAAATTTCCGGGAAAGGTGGTCCGGGTGGCTCCACTTTTGAAAGAAACATCCAGGCAGGCCAGGGTGGAAATTGACATTCCCAACGATGAGGTCATCCTCAAACCGGGAATGTTCGTCAATACCGAAATTGAATTTGCCAGGAGAGAAAAAGCCAGACTGGTTCCTTTCAGCGCCGTGGTTACCAGGGGCGACCGGCAGGGAGTTTTCTTAGCCGACCTGGAAAATAAAAAGGCAACCTTTCAGCCGATCAGGGTTGGTATAGTCGAGGGCGAAAAGGCCGAGGTCCTGGAACCGGTCAACCTGGAGGGTTACGTGGTAACCTTAGGGCAGCATCTGCTCCAGGACGGCATGGGGATCATCCTGCCCGAGTCGGCCAGGCCTGGGCAAGGTCAGCCCAGGCCGGGAAGCTTTACCGGTTCCGGAAGGTGAGTGATGTTTCCGGTCCCGTTACCTGAAAACTGGAGGGAATTATGAGTCTATCTGAATTTTCAATAAAGCGACCAATTTTTGTGATCATGCTGACCCTGGTGGTAATCGTTCTGGGCTTTATTTCGCTGAGCCGTATCCCGATCGACCTGATGCCCGACATCACTTATCCGACGCTGAACGTCTCCACTTCCTACGGAAACACGGCCCCGGAGGATATGGAGCAGATCATCACCAGGCCGATTGAAGAGGCCTTGAGCTCGGTCCCGGGAGTGGAGGAAATTTATTCGGTTTCATCCCAGGGTTCGAGCACGGTCAGGGTAATGTTTGCCTGGGGAACAAAACTGGAAGAGGCGGCCAACGACATCCGGGAAAGGCTGGACCGCATAATCGGACGTTTCCCGGAGGAAGTTCAGCGACCGACTCTGAGGAAGTTTGACCCGGCCCAGATGCCGGTCCTGATGCTGGGTGTCCTGACCGAGCTTGACCCGATTCAGGTCCGGAAGATCATCGACGAGCAGATGACCTACCGCCTGGAAAGAGTACCGGGGGTGGCTTCGATTGAAGTCTGGGGAGGCCGGGAAAGGGAAATCCAGATTAACCTTATGCCGGACAAGGTTAAGGCCCTGAGCCTGCCTCTGGATACGATCATCAGCAAGATCAGGCAGGAAAATATAGATATTCCGGCGGGAACGATCGAAAAGGGAAATTATGAAATTGTGATCAGAATCCCCGGGATATATACCAGCATAGACCAGATTAAAGAAACCATTGTGGCCATCAGAGACGGGGCGGCCATAAGGATCAAGGACATAGCCAGCGTTGAAGATACTTACCGCCGCATCACCCGGGTGGCCCGGATTAATGACCTGGAAGGCGTCAGGCTGGCCGTTTACAAGCAGTCGGGCCAGAACACGGTCAAGGTGGTGGAGGGCGTTCTCAAGGAGATCAAGAACCTGCAGGAAGATTATCCCCAGTTTAAGTTCATAACCCTGAGAGACAGCGCCCGGTATATAAGGAATGCCATCAGCAACGTCGGCAACGCCGCCATGTATGGCGGCCTGCTGGCCATCTTTGTCCTGCTGTTCTTCCTGGTCAACTTCAGGAGCACCCTGGTTATCGCTCTGTCCATTCCGATTTCCATCATCGCCACCTTTACCCTGATATATTTTAACGGTTTTACCCTTAACGTCATGAGCCTGGGCGGCCTGGCCCTGGGCATAGGGATGATGGTCGACAGCTCAATTGTCGTTTTGGAAAATATCTTTCGATTGCGGGAAAAAGAAGGTAAGCCCTTGCTGGAGGCGGCCGTGACCGGGGCCGGGGAGGTGACCTCGGCCATCATTGCCAGCACTGTGACCACGGTCATAGTTTTCATGCCGATGCTGTTCGTCCGGGGGGCTTCGGGCATCATGTTCAAGCAGCTGGCCTACGTGGTGGCTTTTGCCCTGGCCTGTGCCCTGGTAGTGGCCCTGACCCTGGTACCAATGCTTTCCAGTAAAATACTTAAAGAGGAAGAGATCGGCCGCCACCACAGTTCCAGACTGGCGGTTAAGGCCAGGGATATTTTCGCCAGGATGGAAAATTCTTATAAGAACCTTCTTAACTACAGCCTGAATCACCGGCCGCGGGTGTTGATCATTACCGGGCTTCTGCTCGTCATCAGCATTTTCCTTTTCAGGTTCGTGGGACGGGAGTACATGCCCCAGACCGACGAGGGTGAAGTTTCCATCACCGTCGAAATGGAAGTGGGCACCCGGCTTTCGGTCATGGACCAGAAGCTCAGGGAAGTGGTCAACCTGGCCAGGATGTATGTTCCCGAGATAGAGTCGATTGAAGAGAGAGCCGGAAGCGGTGGCTGGCGCGGTGGGGCCAACCAGGGGAATGTAACCCTGAAGCTCGTTCCAAAGTCGCAGAGAACCAGGTCCAGCATGGAGATTGCGGCTGACCTCAGCCGCAAGCTGTCCAATCTCCCGGGAGCCATTATCAGAACCCGGGCTTCTGGCGGACAGATGATGTTTGGAATGAGAGGTGGAGGGGGGACCGAAAGGCTTCAGATCGAAGTTCGCGGCTATGATATGAAAGTGGCCCAGGGCCTGGCTATGGAGGTCAGCCGGGTGGTTAAAAATGTTAAAGGAGTAACTGATGTTCGAGTCAGCCGCAGGGAAGGAACGCCAGAAAGGCACCTGGTGGTTGACCGGCAAAAAGCCTCGGATATGAGACTGTCGGTTAATCAGATCGGCAATTTCATCATGACCATTCTTTCCGGCTCCCAGGCCAGTTATTACCGGGAGGGCGGTCGCGAATATCGTATTCTGGTCAGGGTTAAGGATTCAGAAAAGCTGGACCTCAACGAAATCCTGGATCTGACCATCACCAATGCCATCGGGGAACAGGTGAGCCTCAGGAATGTGGTTGAAGTGCGGGAGGAAAGAGGACCGCAGCAGATCGAGCGGCGAGACCGGGAGAGGGTCATTACCGTTTCTGGAGAGATAGCCGACCGCGACCTGGGTTCGGTCATACGAGATGCCCGCCGGGCGTTGAGGGTCATTCCGGTACCCCGGGATTTCGTCATTAACTTTACCGGCGATTACGAAGAGCAGCAAAAAGCCAACCGGGAGCTGATGCTGGCCATCGTCCTGGCCCTGTTCCTGGTTTACATGGTTATGGCCATGCTTTATGAGTCATTGCGCGACCCGCTGATCGTCATGTTCTCGGTGCCACTGGCCATCATCGGCGTGGTGCTGATGCTCATCCTGACCAACACCACCCTCAACGTTCAGACCTACATCGGTCTGATCATGCTGGGCGGTATTGTCGTGAATAATGCCATCCTGCTGGTTGACTATACCAACCTCTTGCGGCGCCGGGACGGAATGGAAATGATGGAAGCCATCAAGGAGGCCGGCCGGAGAAGACTGCGCCCGATTCTGATGACCGCTCTGACCACCATGATCGCCATGCTGCCCATGGCCATCGGTCTGGGGGAAGGCAGCGAAGTTCAGTCGCCCATGGCCAGGACTGTTATCGGAGGTCTGGTGAGCTCAACCTTTATCACCCTGGTGGTCATTCCGGTGGTCTATTCTCTTTTTGAACAGAAGAGAGAGAAAAAAGCCTGAGCCAGCAGCTTTATGCCCGAAGAGAATTCGGGTATCATTTAAGTGATGGCCCGGCTCAAAGCTTCGTTTCTGGTCTTTTTTTTGCTTCTGGCCATATTTTCCTATCCTGAGTTTCCCCCGGCTGAAAAGTCTGCCCTTGACGGGCAACCCCTGCGGGAAGGGCCAGAAATTTCCGGGCCGATGGAGGTCAGAGAAATAACCGTGCGACTGGCGGCCGATGAGGAGCTTGAGGAGAGGTTGGTCTTTAGGGAGCGGATCGAAAGCCTGCTCCGGGAAGTTGGCCGGGAGTTCGAAAAGCTCTTCGGTATTCGTTTCCGCTGGCAGGGCTGGGACCGCTGGAAGTCGCCGGATGAAGCCCGGAGCCTGGAAGAGCTGGTCGAAGAGCTGGACCGGGCCGAGGTAAAGCGGGGGGCCGATATTCTGATAGCCATCACCGCCCAGCCCGACCTGGAACTGGAATACACCGGTTTTTCCCTTTTCCGGATGGGAACCGTGGTTGTAATCTACACCCCTGACCGTAATAAGTTAAAGAAACTGCTTATTCACGAGCTGGGGCATGTCTTTGGAGCGGTTCACGTTCCATCGGCCAGCTCGATAATGAGCTGCGGCGGTGAAGGTCGAGATTTCGACCAGGAGAACCAGGACATAATCCGGCTCGGGCGGCAGCGTCACTTCCGGCCGTTCGGATTTCCCTTTCCGGAAAGCACCAGGGGAGAGCTGGAAAAAATCTACTTGAGAATCCGGCAGAGAATTCTGGAGGACAAAGAAATAAAAAGACTTTTCGAAGGTCGGGTTCCGGTTGCCAGACTCCCGGTCGCGACCCGGAAAAGGGCTATTTGCCTGGCTGATTGCGCTCTGATGCTGGCCCAGTTTCAACTGGAAAAAGGAGATTACGCCCGGACAATAGAGTATTGCGACGAAGCCCTGGTGATGAGTCCCGGAAGTTACGAAGCCCTGAACCTGAAGGCCATCGCTTTGAGAAGAGCCAGCCGGGTGGATGAAGCCATCCAGCTCTATCAGAAAATCTTGAAAGACCGGCCCGGGCAGGTCAGGGTGCTTTATAACCTGGGAATTGCCTATGGCCGTCAGAACCGCCTGGCCGAGGCCGAAGAAATTTATCTGGAGGTCCTCAGGGCCAGGCCTGACTTTATAGAGGCCCACAACAATTTGGGGGAAATATACCTGCGGCAGGACCGACTGCTGGAAGCAGAGAGAGAATTTCAAAAGGCCATCGAGCTTCATGCGGAATTTGCGCTGGCCTATGCCAACCTGGCCGAAGTCTACCTGAGAAAGAAGGAGTTTCAGAGGGCTGCTGACTGCGTGGAAAAAGCCCTGGCCATAGATCCGGGGATGACCGCGGCATACAACATGAAAGGCAACCTCCTGCGGCAGAGCGGCCAGCTGGAAGAGGCCAGCAAATATTACAGGATGGCGCTGGCCAGGAATCCGAAGAACGAGAAGGCTCTTTACAACCTTGGCCTGGTGGCTTCGGACCTGAAGCGGCCGGATGAAGCCCGCGATTATTTTCTCAGGGCCATAGAGGCTGACCCGCTTTTTGCCGAGGCTTATGCCGGGTTGGGCATGAGCTACCTCCAGGGACAAAACTGGGATGAAGCCATCAAGCACTTCGAGCGGGCCAGGGATCTCGGTTACCGCAGCCCGGCCCTCTACGTCAACCTGAGTTTTGCCCATCTGGCCAGGAAGGACTGGAAGGAAGCCGAGAAAGCAGCCGGCGAGGCCCTCAGGCTCCAGCCGGGGCTGGCGGTGGCCTTTAACAATCTGGGTATAGCCCTGGCCCAGCAGAGCAGGCTGGAAGAAGCCAGGAAAGCGCTGACCCGTTCCCTGGAACTTAACCCGCTGGACCGGGATGCGGTGCTCAATCTGGCCGCGGTGGAGTATTCACTGGCCAACGATGAGCGTGCCCTGGAGTTGTTCTTAAAGGCAGTGGCCCTGAATCCCCGGCATCCAGGAAACGGTCCCGTCTATAACAATCTGTCAATTATATATTACCGGCGCGGCCAGTACGAGAAGAGCTGGGAGTTCTGCCTGAAAGCCCTGCAGAGCGGCTTTCGGGTAGATCCGAATTTTGTCGATGAACTGAGGAAAAAGATTAAAGAGTGACCAGGGCTCAGCTCAGGGCAACATCCAGAACCATCATCAGCAGAAAACCGATGATCAGGCCGATGGTGGCCAGGTCCGATTTACCGCTCTGCTGGGATTCGGGGATGACTTCTTCCACTACCACGAAAATCATGGCTCCAGCCGCAAAGCCCAGGGCGTAGGGCAGGATGGAAATCATCCTGCTCACGGCCAGGGCGCCCAGGACTCCGGCCACAGGTTCCACCAGTCCGGAAAGCTGTCCCAGGAAGAAACTTTTCCGGCGGCTGAGGCCGGCCGCCCGTAAGGGCCCGGAAACGGCCAGGCCTTCGGGCAGGTTTTGCAATCCAATTCCCAGGGCCAGAGCCATAGCCCCACCCGGGGTAGCTCCTGGGACTTCGAGAGAGGCGGCCCCGAAGGCCACTCCCACAGCCAGCCCTTCAGGAATATTGTGGAGGGTAATGGCCAGGACCAGCAGGGTGGTTTTCCGCCAGTGAGTTTTCAGCCCTTCAGCCAGGTCTTCTGGCAGGAAAAGATGGAGGTGGGGAAGCGTGCGGTCCAGCAAGAAAAGAAAGCCGGCTCCGGCCAGGAAGCCTGCAGCCGGGGGAACCCACACCGGCAGGTTGCTGTTTTTTGACATCTCCAGGGCCGGGGCCAGGAGGGACCAGAAGCTGGCGGCGATCATCACCCCGCCGGCAAAACCCAGCATCAGGTCGAGTATGCTGCGGTTGACTTTCTTGAGGAAAAGGACGGAAGCCGCCCCGGTCGCGGTCATCAGGTAGGTGAACGTGGTGGCCAGAAAAGCCTGGAGCACAGGTGAGAGCGTCGAAAAGTTCATGGGCCGCGAGGTCAAAAATAGAATAAAATGGTCGAATTGTCAAAACACCTTTCATACTTTTCTTTCAGACAAGGGCTAAAGAAGCCTGGCACAACCAACCTGACCACTTTCGGCCAGACCTGCGGGCTTTCCGATATTTTTCTTGAAAAACAGTTCGGGCAGATTATAAAATCATAATCTGTCAACTAACTTTAAGGAGCATACCATGATTTCCAGGCATTCCCGGACCAATCACTCTGTCAGGATACTGGCTTTTTCCCTGGTCCTGTTTTTTCTGGCCGGACCGGCCATAATGCGGGCGGCGGAGGAAGCCAGGGTCCTGCGTTTTCCAGCTATCTATAAAGACCTGGTGGTCTTCTCTTATGCCGGGGACCTGTATTCGGTGCCGGCCAGTGGCGGGGTGGCCCGCCGGCTTACTTCCCATCCTGGTTATGAAGCCTTTGCCCGGTTTTCTCCGGACGGAAAGTTCATTGCCTTTACCGGCGAATATGACGGCAACCGGGAAGTTTTCCTGATGCCGGCTGAGGGTGGGGTCCCGGTCAGACTGACCTATACTCCGGTTCTGAGCCGGGATGACATCTCGGACAGGATGGGGCCGAACAACATCGTCCTGGGCTGGACTCCAGACGGCCAGAAAATCATCTTTCGTTCCAGGATGACCGAGTGGAATGATTTCAACGGCCAGCTCTACTCAGTGCCAAAAGAAGGCGGTACGCCTGAAGAGCTGCCGCTTCCCCGCGGCGGGTTCTGCTCCTACTCGCCGGACGGGCAGAAGCTGGCTTTTAACCGCATCTTCCGGGAGTTCCGCACCTGGAAAAGATACCGGGGCGGGATGGTAGATGACATCTGGATTTACGACTTCAAAACAAAAAAGACCGAAAACATAACAAACAACGAGGCCTCGGACATCATTCCGATGTGGAGCGGGAACAAGATTTATTTCCTCTCCGACCGGGATGAAAACAAGAGGTTTAACATTTATGTTTATAACCTGGAGACAAAAGAGACCCGGAAGGTTACGGACTTTAAGGATTACGACATTAAATTCCCCTCTCTCGGTCCGGACTCCATCGTTTTTGAGAACGGGGGTTATCTCTATAAGATGGACCTGGCCTCGGAAAAAGTCAGCCGGATTCCGGTCTACATTGCCGACGACCAGGTGATGGCCAGGACCGAGCTGGTCAAGGTGGCTGACAGAATAAACACCTGGGACATTGCCCCGGACGGGGCCAGGGCGGTGTTTGGAGCCCGCGGTGAGATTTTCACTGTGCCGGCCAAAAACGGCAACACCCGGAACCTGACCGGAACCTCAGGTGTTCATGAGCGGGACGTGACCTGGTCGCCCGACGGGCGCTGGATTGCCTTCATTTCTGACAGGACCGGCCGGGAAGAAGTCTACCTCATTCCCCAGGACGGCTCGGGTCCGGCCGTCCAGCTTACCAGCGATGGCGAATGTTACAAGTATGCCCCGCTCTGGTCTCCCGACAGCAGGAAACTGCTCTGGTCAGACCGCCTGTTCCGGTTGCGCTATGTTGATATCGAAAAGAAGCAGGTGGTGGAGGTGGCCAGGAGCAAGTTCTGGGAAATCAGGGATTATACCTGGTCTCCCGATTCGGCCTGGATTGCCTACTCGGACCAGGGCGAAAATGGAATGAAAAAAATTTACCTGCATAACCTGAACAGCAAAGAAACCATAGAGATCACCGACAGCTGGTACTCTTCCTACTCGCCCTGCTTCAGCACTGACGGTCAATACCTGTTTTTTGTCTCCGACCGCGACTTCAACCCGGTCTACAGCCGCACCGAGTGGAACCACGCTTACCTCAACATGTCGCGAATCTACCTGGTGACCCTGAACCGGGAGGTTAAATCTCCGTTTGAGCCGAAGAGCGATGAGGTGAAAGTGGCAGTGGCCGAGGCAGCCAGGCCGGAAAAAACAAAAGAGGAAAAGCCGGCTGCAGCCAGGCCGGATTCAGAAAAATTAACCGTCCGGGTTGACAGGGATGGTATCAAGGACAGGATCGTCGCCCTGCCAGTTGAGGTTTCCGGCTATTTCGGCCTGACCTCGGCTGGAGACAGGCTTTATTATATGAAAAGGTCCTTCGGCGACCGGCAGACCTCACTTAAGGTCTACGACCTGAACAGGCTGGAAGAAAAGGACCTGGGCACTGTCAATGGCTATGCCATCTCGGCCGATCGGAAGAAGATGCTGGTGCAGCAGGGGCGTGATTTTGCCATCATCGACCTTCCGTCGGGTCCGATCAAGATTGAGGACAAGCTGAATCTCTCCGGGCTGGAAATGTGGCTCGATCGGAAAGCCGAGTGGGCCCAGATATTTGATGAATGCTGGCGGCAGATGAAAGATTTTTTCTATGCCCCCAACCTGCACGGGGTGGACTGGGAAAAAGTCAGGAGCCGGTATGAACCGCTGGCCAGGGCGGTCAACCACCGGGCCGACCTGACCTATGTCATCGGTGAAATGATCGGAGAGCTTAACGCCGGCCACACCTACGTTGGCGGCGGCGACCTGCCGAAAGTGGACCGGGTGAACGTCGGCCGGCTGGGGGCCCGCCTGGAACGCGATAGATCGGGCTATTACCTTATAAAGAAGATTCTGGCCGGCCAGAACTGGGACCGGAACCTGCGCTCGCCGCTGACCGGGGTCGGGGTCAACGTCAGGGAGGGCGAATACATAATCGCGGTTAACGGAAAACCGGTGAACCGGGTGAAAGACATTTATGAGCTTCTGGTTAACACAGCCGGAAAACAGGTAACCCTGAAAGTAAATGCTCAGCCTTCGGAAAAGGGTGCCCGCGAGGTGGTGGTGGTGCCGATCGAGACCGAAAACAGCCTTTATTATTACAACTGGGTAAAGAAGAATATAGAGTATGTGGCTAAAGCCACGGGCGGCAAAGTGGCCTACATCCACGTGCCCGACATGGGGGTGAGCGGTCTCAATGAATTCGTCAAGCATTTTTATCCGCAGACCGATAAAAAAGCCCTGATTATCGATGTCCGGGGAAACGGCGGCGGAAATGTTTCGCCCATGCTGGCTGAAAGGCTGGCCCGCCAGGCGGTCATGATGGACATCGCCCGGGGCTCGGTTCCCAGGCCGGACCCTGAAGCCCTGATCCTGGGCCCAAAGGTCTGTTTGATCAACGAGTTTTCGGCTTCAGATGGCGATATTTTCCCTTATCGTTTCAAGAGAATGCAGCTCGGGAAGCTAATTGGCAAGAGGACCTGGGGAGGCGTCGTTGGCATCCGGGGCAGTTTGCCCCTGGTTGACGGAGGATACCTGAACAAGCCCGAGTTTGCCACCTACAGCCTGGAGGGCCAGTGGATAATTGAAGGCGAGGGTGTCGAACCGGATATTTATGTTGATAACGACCCGGCCCGGGAATACGAAGGAATAGACGAACAGCTCAATAAGGCTATCGAAATAATTATGGAAGAGCTGAAGACAAAAGAACCGCAATTGCCACCTGTGCCGCCTTATCCCAAAAAATAGTCCGGCACCGCGTTGAAAAAAAGTCAGGCCGGGAATTTATTATTTTAAGGTGGAGGCAGCTCGTGGCGGAGAGAAAGGTGCGCAGTTTTCCCGGGTGCCATTCTATTCTGCGGTTGAATTTCGTTCAGAAGTGTCCCTGGCAGAGGCTAAATGCCCGGCGGTTTTATATTTATAATTGTTGACCGGATTATTGCTTCATGTTATCCGGGAAGTACGGCCTGACAGAAAACGATAGCCGGAGATCTTTGAAAAACAGGATTAACCGGCAAGATAAAAGTTTTAAGGCTGGCAGTAATTATCATAAAGTAAATTATTAAAATGCGAATTATTACAACAGGAGGAGTTGAAGATGACAGGTAAAGTTGAAAAGCCAGGGAAAGATATTTTCGTTATTATTTTGTGCCTGGTATTTATTCTTCTGGCCCGGCCCGGGCTGAAGGCCCAGGAAATTGAAGCCCGGGGCTATGAATTCTTAAAAAAGATTGTTGACCGGGTTTCGGAGGCAAATATTTCCACAACCATAAAGAGCCTTCAGTCTTTTAAGACCAGAAATCTACTTTCGGAATCCAGAACTCCTGATTCTGGCATAGAGGCTGCCCGTCGCTGGCTGATAAAGGAGTTCCAGAAAATTCAAGGACTGGAGGTGGTCGATGACGGCTATTTTTTGCCGAAGCAGGGCCAGAGAATAGTCAGGGATACCGAGCTGCATAACATAGTGGCCATTAAAAAGGGAAAGGCCAGCCGGGAAAGAATCATCGTCGTGAATGCCCATTATGATACCATCGCCGTCAGCGCAGACGGTCGTTTTCATTATGAGGATGTAAACACCGAAGCCCCCGGGGCCAACGATGATGCCTCGGGTGTAGCCGCCCTGCTTGAAATGGCCAGAATTATGGCTTCACTGGAAACCGAAGCCACCGTTCATTTTATTGCTTTTGCCGGAGAGGAGCAGGGGCTGGTCGGCTCAACCCTTTATGCTCAGAAGATGAAAAAACAGGGAAAAAATGTTGAAGCAGTGCTGACCATGGACATGATTTCCAATATTAAAGCCGGTAATGGTTATATTGACTCGACCCGGGTCCGGGTTTTCAGCGATGACCCCAATGATTCACCCAGCCGGGAGTTAGCCCGTTATGTAAAAAAGGTGGCCGAACAGGTTTATCCCTCGTTTGAGGTCAACCTGATTTATCGGGCGGACCGCTTCGGTCGCGGTGGCGACCATACGCCTTTTGTCATAGAAGGTTATCCGGGAATAAGGTTTACCGAGGCCCGGGAAAATTACTCTATTCAGCACACGCCGTATGATACGATTGAAAATCTTTCAGTACCCTATTGTGCTGATGTCACCAGAGTGGTTCTGGCGGCCACCCTGTCTTTAGCCTGTGCTCCGGAGCCGCCGCTGGTAACCTCGGACAGGGGAGCTCCGCTTCTGAGCCGGGGTCAGGGCTACGATGCCGAATTGCACTGGAAGTGGGATGGCGATCGAGAAAAGATTTCGGGCTTTAAGGTTTACGTTCGGGACACCAGGTCGCCTTTCTGGGAAAGATGCTATTTTGCCGGCAAGAGCGATTCGTTTGTGCTGAAAAATGTGTCCATAGACGACCTGACCTTTGGCCTTTCGGTTCTGGGCCAGAATGGACTGGAAAGCCTGGTTTCCACCTACCGGATGCCACCGCGCCGCCGGGCAGAATTTATTTTTAAGGAAATCAAGTAAATCGTTGGCGCTGCTTAAAACAATTTAAGAGCGGGTGCCTGCGGGTATTTTTCCGCCCGGAAAATTATAACCTGAAAGTCAATCCGAGATGATAAGAACTCGAGTTGATATAATAAACATCTCTGATTCCGGCCAGCGGCAGCTTGACCGAGCCTTCCAGGCCGAATTTCTTTAAGCTCAGGGCCAGGCCAAAAGTAATATCATCATTTATATTGGTATAAACGCCATCATACGGGTCATGGACATAACCCGCCGCCAGCTGGAGAATTTTTGTCTCCGAGCCCGGTTTCCAGCCATAGACCAGGCCGGTGGAAAATTTAAGGTCGTCATGGTTCTGGGGCCAGTCGTAAAGCTGCGCAAGGTCGTACGAAAAATTACTGCCCCCCGAAAACTGCTTCCAGTTCCAGTAAGACAGGTCTGAATATAGGTTCAGGTTTCCGGAAATCTTGACCTGGCCGCTCAAGCACAGGGACAGGGGATACCTGAGATGAGTATTGAACTGAACGGAATCTAAGACAAATCCCTCTGAATTTCTATCTTCTCTTATTCCGTCAACCTTCATCCTGTAAGCCGGCCTGATGACCAGGGCCAGGGTAAGGTTCTTGTTCAGGTTCCAGACCAGGCCCAACTGCAGGTTGAACCCGTTCAGGTCGACCTGATAATCTGTTGTGTATGAAGAATAGTAATTGTATTCCAGATGTTTTAACTTGCCCCACCGGTAATTGAATGACAGGCCCAGGGAAAAGTGTTCGTTCACCCGGCGGGAAATTCCGAGCTGGATGGCCCGAAGCTTACCGTCCTGGGTATCGGAGTCACCATAGACCATTATTTCCGGCCTGTTGTATTCTTCCAGCAGTGAATACCCAGGCCGATTCTCCATTCACCTCTTTTCAGGATAAAACCTGAAAAATCCGGGTTCAAAGTGTTCCGGCTGTAAGTGTTCCACAGGTTATCGCTGCCATACGAATTTCCGGTGAAGGCGCGAATCAGACGGCCCGATATGGCCAGGCTGAAATCATCCACCAGCCCCAGCAGCCCGGGGTTAAGAAAGGCAGATTGAGGCCCGATTTGACTGAGGCTGGTTTCTCCGGCAGCGACGGCCAGGGGCGAGTAAACCCCGAGCTGGTTGCGGCTGGCGAGAGGCCAGCCATAGGGATAGACAGGTTGAGCTTTCAGCCAGAGGCTGGAAGAAAACAGAAAAAACAGCAGAAAAAATGTTGTAATATTTTTAGAAAATGGATATCTCATCTGACCACCTTCCTTTCTTCTATTATATTTATTTTTACGGCAGCTGAAATAATATTTTTGCCGATTTTATCCCCGGGGCTTTGTGGTGTATTGCGCCCGTGGTCTCTGAAGCTGAAGAAAAAATAACCGGCGAGTCACAAGGACCTCGGGAGCTGGCTTCAGATAGATAAAACGAACGAGGAATTGCCGGGAAAAAATAAAAGAGGCCTGAAAAATAATAACGAGACGCCTAAATTTTTCCCGGAGGCTTTCTCTTTTACTCTGGTTTTATTCTTAAGAATAATTTTAAAATAAGAATTATTATAAACAGGTTTAATCTTTCAGTAATAAATTGATATTCCAGAAAACCGGAAGGGGAAAAGTGTATAATAAAAAAATAATAAAAGATTTAGACTGGAGGTAAGATGAACCAGCCCGAAAAGAAAGAAAATCCGAATAAAATCAAGCATTTGATTGGAGTGATGAGCGGAAAGGGAGGAGTGGGTAAGTCCACTGTTACTTACCTGGCGGCCCTGGCCCTGAAACAGAAAGGTTACAGGGTCGGAATTCTTGATGCCGACATAACAGGGGCAAGCATTCCGCGCCTCATGCACTTGCCGAAATACGAAATGAAGGTCTGCGGGGATTTCATCTGCCCGGTTGAAACGGAACAGGGCCTGAAAGTCATGTCTATAAGCTTCCTGGTAGATAACGAAGAGCAGCCGGTTATCTGGCGGGGCCCGCTGCTCTCCAAGGCCATCCAGCAGTTCTGGGGCGAAGTCCTGTGGGGCGAGCTGGATTACTTGGTTATAGATATGCCTCCCGGAACATCTGATGTGGCCATAACGGTGATGCAGTCCTTCCCGCTTCATGGCTTTATTTTCGTCACCACGCCCCAGGACCTGGTCTCGGTGGTGGTGGCCCGCTCGATGCAGATGGCTGAAAGGATGAAAGTTCCGGTGCTTGGCCTGGTGGAAAATATGAGCTATTTCCTCTGCCCGCACTGCGGACAGAAAACTAACTTCTTCGGTCAGGATGAGACCGAAAAGCTGGCCAGGCAGTTTGGCACAGAATTACTGGTCCGGATTCCAACCAGCCTGGAATTTGCCCGGATGCCTTCCCTGGGCCTTGACCTTTCCGCTCAGCTGGTATCCGGGGTTCTGGATACACTCGGAAGCAAAATAAAAGACAAGCTCGGCTGAGCCCGAATAAAAGACCGGGTCAGCCAGGCCGGAGAGGAATATTTTGTCTTAATAATCAATACTCAAAGAGTTTATGAGTTCCCGGGTTATGTATATCTGATAATTTTGTCTATTGCCCTGATGCCTGTTTTTTGAATTCCAGTATCCAGGAATTCTTTAGAATCAGGAAATATCCTCGTTCCGGGGTATAAAATATTCTCCTTTTAACTGAACTGTAATTGTAATCGGCCTGTCGGTTTTCGGCTCGAGCCATCTGAAAAGTGCACCTGTGGTCATTATCTTCAGAATTGAGAATTACTTCAGTTTGTAATAAACTGTTTCATCATAGACTAACATTGCAGGGAAAATACTATGAAAAACAAACAGGGAAAAACATCTCCAGTCTTACGGTTGCTGTTTGGCCTGGTTGTAATAACCGGTGTGGCTCTGGCTGCCGTTTCCGATTCCGGCCAGCAGGCGGAGCCCGCCTCTGAGGGCGTGGCCAGAAGCGGCGGCAGCGGTCGGCTAGAAGTGACCAGCCGGATTCAGAATGTTATTGTCTATCCGGATAGGGCTCAGGTAGTCAGAAAAGCTCAGGCTGGAGTTGCTCCGGAGACCGGAGTGCTGGTCTTCAGGGAACTTCCGGGAACGATCATCCCCGGATCGGTCAGGGTGTCAGCCAGCGCCCCGGTTCCCGTCAGAATTCTCGGGGTGGAACAGACTCGAGAATTCCTGGAAGCCAGCCAGCTGCCTGAAATAAAGAAGCTCATGGACGAGATCAGCTCAATTGAAACCGATATAAACCGTATAAAGGGACAGGAGGCGGTACTCGATTCCCAGGAAAAATTTTTGAATTCTTTCGGCTCGGCCCTTGCCGGGCAGGTTTCCAAAGAACTCCTGACCGGTCGCCCGGACCTGGCCGGAGTTGATAAGTTCGTTGATTACCTGGGGTCCAGATGGCAATCCATCCAGAAAAGCCGGCAGGATAATGCTCGCTCTCTGGCCGAGAAACAGGCCAGGCTGGAAGCCCTCAGAAAAAAACTTAATGAAATCATGCCGGCTCGTTCGAAAGAACAGTCGGTAGTTAATGTCCTGATTGAAGTCCCCCGCCCAACCCTGATTCAGCTGGAATTGACCTATGCCGTCAGCCCGGCCCGCTGGGTTCCGGCCTATACCGTCAGGGCCCTGCCCGAGTCAGGAGAGATTGAACTCACGGCAGCGGCTGTTGTCGTCCAGAAAAGCGGAGAAAACTGGGAAAATGTCCGGCTGTTGCTTTCCACCAGCCAGCCGACAGCCGGCCAGCAGCCGGGGGAGCTTTCTCCCTGGTACCTGGACTTCGCCCAGCCCGGATTGATGAAAGCTTTGTCCCGGGACCTGGCCGAAAGCAGGATGGCGGTTGAGGCTGAAGCTACCCCGGTGATGGCTCTGGAGGAAACGGCGGAGACGGTGGAGACCTGGCTGGGGGTAAATTTTGAAATCAAGACGCCCTGGACCATCCCGAGCGACTGGGCCGAACGCCGGGTGCCGATCGATTCCAGCAAACTCCCGGCTGCCTTCGATTACCTGGTGGTTCCCAGGCTGCAGGAAAGGGTTTTCCTGCGGGCAGGTTTTAAGAACACTCTGCCCTACCCGTTGCTGAGCGGAAAAGGCGACCTGTTCATTGCCCAGGATTTTGTCGGTTCCCTGATGATGCCACTGGTTCCAGTTAATGACGAATTCAAGCTCTTTTTCGGTGAGGACCAACAGGTTAAAGTCAAAAGGGAACTGGTCAAACGAGAAAAAAGCGGACCCGGTTTTCTGGGAAGAAATGAAAGAATAAGCCAGGTCTTCAAAATTACACTGGAAAATCTCAGGAACAGGCCGGTGGAGATTGAAGTCCGGGACCAGATACCGGTAAGCCAGAACTCAAAAATAGAGATCAAGGACGTGAAGATAGTGCCGGCTCCCTCCAGCCGCGACGAGCGAGGCCTTCTGACCTGGAAGTTGAAGCTCAACCCGACCCAGAAACAGGAAATTACCATCGAATTCACCGTTGAGTATCCAAAGGATAGCCGGATAACAGGGCTCTAAGACTGACTGCTGACGAATTTAGCTTTGACGGGATTGGCCTCTTTTCCCGCCGAACCGGAATTGTGGTTTTTAAAGGCCTTCTCGCCACTGTTTCTTAAACATTAAAAAACTAAAAAATAGAGTGCTTCACTATCCAGGTTTTGCCCTTAAAATGATATAATCATAAGCCAGTTTACTTATGTATTTTCTTCAACAGAAAAGGAGAGAACGAACCGATGACCGGTGGTGAACCAGCCCTGAAATTCTGGATGATGGCTCCGGAAGACATTTCGTCTGCTTACAATTCTGACCTCAGGCGTGGCCTGACTTCCGGGCAGGCCGCTGCCTATCTTGAGAAATATGGACCGAACCAGCTGCAGGAAGCTCCATCCCGTTCTCCCCTGGCCGTCTTTTTTGACCAGTTCAGGTCTTTTTTAATCTGGGTGCTGATAGCCGCGGCCGTTATTTCCGGGTTTCTGGGAGAATGGATTGATGCCCTGGCCATAATCGCCATAGTCATTCTCAACGCCATCCTGGGTTTTGTCCAGGAATTCCGGGCTGAGAAATCTCTGGCCGCCCTGAAGAAGATGGCCGCCCCGATGGCCAGGGTCATCAGGGATGGAGAGTTGAAACAGATTCCAGCCCGGGAAATTGTTCCCGGAGACCTGCTGGAGCTGGAGGCCGGGGACCACGTGGCTGCCGATGCCCGGGTTGTCTACCATACGACCAATTTTACCGTTCATGAAGCGGCTTTGACCGGCGAGTCCACCCCGGTCTACAAGACCGTGGCCGTGCTGGAAGGGAAAGACATTCCGCTGGCTGACCGGGCCAATATGGTCTATGCCGGGACTTCGGTCTCTTCGGGCAAGGCCCGGGCCCTGGTGGTGGCCACGGGTATGTCCACCGAGCTCGGCCAGATCGCCCGGATGATCCAGGAGATTTCCCTGGAGACCACCCCGCTCCAGAGAAAGCTGGAACAGTTCGGCCGCTGGATCGTTTACCTCTGTTTTTTCCTGGTCGGCCTGATTTTCCTGCTGGAGTGGTTGCGGGGTGGGGAACTGGTCCAGGTCTTCCTGACAGCTGTCAGTCTGGCCGTGGCGGCCATTCCGGAAGGCCTGCCGGCGGTGGTGACCATTGCTCTGGCGTTGGGCGTCCAGAGAATGGTCAAGCGACACGCTCTCATCAGAAAATTGCCGTCGGTTGAAACTCTGGGTGCGGCCACTGTCATCTGCACCGATAAGACCGGCACCCTGACCAGGAACGAGATGACGGTTAAGGTCGTCTATGCCGACGGGCGTCTGTTCGCGGTTTCCGGTACAGGTTACCAGCCGCGAGGCGAGTTTTATCTTGATGACCGCCCGGTCAGACCGGAAGAATTTGCTGGTTTACTCAGGACTCTGGCCTGCGCAGCCCTGTGCAACTCGGCCCGGCTAACTGAAAACCAGGGCCGTTACCGTATTGTCGGGGACCCGACCGAAGGAGCGCTCCTGACCCTGGCCGGTAAGGCCGGGTTGAAGCTCGAAGAACTGGAGAAGGCAGAGCCGCTGGTTGAGGAAATACCCTTTGACTCCGAGCGCAAGATGATGACCATGCTCCGGAAGTCAGGTGACGGTTTCGTGGCCTACGTCAAGGGTGCCCCTGATATTCTGCTTAAAAACTGCAGCCACATTTTTGAGGGTGGCCAGGAAAGGCCGATAACCACGGAAGATTTAAGTCGCCTTCTGCGGGTTAACGAAAGCCTGGCCGGCCAGGCCCTCAGGGTGCTGGGCTGCGCTTACCGCCGCTTTCTTTCTTACCCGCAAAAGCTGGAGGCTGCGGCCATAGAAAAAGACCTGGTCTTCGTCGGGCTGGTGGCCATGATCGACCCGCCGCGTCCCGAAGTTATCCAGGCCATCGCCGATTGCAAAAGGGCTGGCATCAAGCCGGTGATGATAACCGGCGACCACAAGGTGACGGCAGTGGCCATCGCCCGGGAGCTGGGAATGCTGGAAGAAGGAGCCCTGGCCCTCAGCGGTCAAGAATTCGAGAGCCTGACGCCAGAAGAATACCGGGAACAGGTGGAAAAGATCCAGGTTTATGCCAGGGTGTCACCCGAGCACAAGTTAAGAATAGTCCGGGCCTGGAAGGACAGGGGAGATGTGGTGGCCATGACCGGCGACGGAGTGAACGATGCCCCGGCCGTCAAGGAAGCTGACATCGGCGTGGCCATGGGCCTGACGGGCACCGACGTCACCAAAGAAGTCTCGGACATGGTGGTGACCGACGATAACTTCGCTTCCATCGTAGCTGCGGTGGAAGAAGGTCGGGCCATATACGACAACATAAAGAAATTTGTCCATTACCTTCTGTCCTGCAACCTGGCCGAAATCATGGTCATGTTCACCGCTTCTTTGATCGGCTGGCCGGCTCCGCTTCTGCCCATCCACATTCTCTGGATAAACCTGGTGACTGACAGCTTCCCGGCCCTGGGGCTGGGCTTTGACCCGCCCGACCCGGAGATAATGTCCAGGCCGCCCCGCAAGCCAGGCGAGCCAATCATCGACCGCCGGCGGGCCAGCCTGATGTCAGTCCAGGGGATATTCATGGCGGCCTGCGCCCTGCTGGCCTTCAGCTATGTGCTGTTTGTGGAGAAGGAAGGAATAGAAAGGGCCCGCACGGCTGCTTTTATCGTCCTGTCGGTGAGCCAGCTCTTTCATTCTTTTAACTGTCGCAGCCAGATGAAATCTGTTTTTGAACTTGGAATATTTTCGAACCTGAAACTGGTCTATGCCTTCCTGGTTTCGCTGTCTCTGCAGCTTTCCGTGGTCTATGTGCCCGGGCTCCAGAAAATTTTCAAGACCCAGAATCTGACTCTTTTTGACTGGGGCCTGGTTATAGTGCTTTCCACGTTACCGCTGTGGGGCATGGAAATCGTCAAGTGGCTGAACAAGAAGTTCAGGTTTTACCTGATCTATTGATAGGGGACTTCTTTGCCTGAAGGCACGGAAACTTATCGTTGTCTGTTTTGCCCCGGTTAGTTTCGGATAATGGTAAGGAGTGAATCCGGCCACTTCTGGCCATTACCAGGACGATTAAAAATTGATTATCCTTCCTTCTGAATGAATGGACTGCGACCCTTAACTTACTCTTCGCCGGTCCCGAATTATTGTCTCCAGGCCTCTATTTCAGCCGGCGTACTCTAACTTCAATCTCCGGTGTATCCTTGAGCAGGCTTATCAACCTGGAAACATCGGTTTCACCATAATGATAGGGATAGAGTATGGACGGCTTGATCCAGCGAGCGGCTTCGGCCACCATTTCCGGGGTCATGGTGTAGGGCAGGTTCATCGGCAGAAAGGCGATGTCGATATTCTTCAGGTTTTTCATTTCCGGAATGTTTTCGGTATCGCCGGCTATGTAGACCCTCCTGTCGGCAAAGGTGATGACATAACCATTGCCGGACCCCCGGGGATGGAAGGGATTACCGTCGGGTCTTTTGTGCTGGAGGTTGTAGGCCGGGACGGCCTCTATCTCCAGGCCCTGGACCGTCAGCCGGTCTCCGTTTTTCATCACCTTCAGTCCTGGAACTCGCGACTGGCAGGCTGCAGTTCCGATGACGACCGTCGAATCCTGGCGGAGAATTTTTATGGCTTCAGGGTCCAGATGGTCAAAATGTTCGTGAGTTATCAAGATCAGATCGGCTTTCGGCAGCTTCCGGTAATCAGCCTGCTCCTGCCAGGGATCGACGTGGATGACTTTATCCTGGAAGGTGAACATCAGGGTGCCATGTCCGAGAAAGGTGATTTTCAGGTCGCCCGAGGCAGTCGGGATCAGGTCTTCTTCGTGCTTCTGTCCCGAGACCAGCAGCGGGACCAGTCCCAGCAAGAGGGCCATCAGCAATATGACCGATTTTTCCATTGACCACCTCCTTCTCTTCCTCTTCACTGAATATTTTATCACAGAAATAAATTGCAAAAAATGTTTTTATTTTGGCCGAAATTTCTTATAATCTGAAATCATAAAAGCCCGCCTGGAGCATTCTCCGGGCCCGGGAGATTCGGAATGAAACTCAGGAAGTTTATGATCAGAAGTTACCTGACGCTGCTGGCCTTTTTGCTGGTAGTTTTACTGGCGGTTTTCCTGTGGAACCTGCGGCATCTCCGGCAGGTGATGATAGACGACCAGTTCAACGAGCTGAAAGAATTAGCCCTGGCCCTGAGCGTGGAAATTGCCGGTTACGAATCGCCGGAATCCGAACCACTGCAGCAGATGCTTTATAACCAGGCCAGGATATCCAGGGTCAGAATTACCCTGATCGACCCCGCGGGCCGGGTTAGCTATGACAGCGAAGGGCAGCCCGAAAAAATGGAAAGCCACCGTTACCGGCCTGAAATCAACGCCGCCCTGTCGGGGGAAGTTTTTTCCATCGTCAGGTTCAGCGATACCCTGAAACGCAAGATGCTTTACGTGGCCGTTCCGGTCATAAAAAAGGGTGAGCTGGTGGCGGTCTGCCGGGTCAGCCGGCCTTTCCAGCAGGCTCTGGGTTCTTATGTCCAGACCAGGAACCGACTGCTGCTTGACTTTTTAATCCTTTTTATCGTTGGTGGCCTGTTTTTATATTTGCTGGTAAGGACCATTATAAGACCGCTGGACCGGATGTCAGCCGTGCTGGCCCGGGCGGCAGACGGCGCTACGGGGGTTTCTCTGGGGCCTTCCCTGGTTTCCAGGCTGGAGCCCCTGGCCGCCGGGTTGAACGTTCTGCTGGAAAAGATGGAAGAGCTGTCAGAAACCGTCAGATCAGACCGGGAAGTTTTCCGGAAACTTATCGATTCCAGCGATGAGGGCTGGCTCCTGGTAGACCAGAACGGCCGCATAATTCTAATGAACCGGAGCCTGAGGGAGATGTTTCCGGAGGTCAGTGTCGGCAGCGAATTTTTCTGGCAGAGCCTGCGCCGGCCTGAACTCCACGAGCTGGTTAACCGGGCCAGGCACTCGGCCGGGCCGGTGGAGTGCCTGCTGGAAAAGGGAGGCCGGGTATTTTCCTGTCTCTCCTGCTATCTTCCGGGCCGGCAGAATTATTTGCTGAAATTCAGTGATATCACCGAAAGCCGGGAGCTGAACCTCAGAAAGAAAGAATTTGTGGCCAACCTGGCCCACGAATTGAAGACGCCCCTCACTGCCATAAGCGGTTTCCTGGAAACTCTGGAAGAAGAAAAACTCAGTCAGGAGGGCCGCGGTTACCTCGACATCATAAAAAGAAATACCGGTCGTCTGGTAAGGCTGGTGGAAGACCTGGCCCGGCTGTCAGAGCTGGAGGAGAAGGGTCTTGAACTGGAAAAATCGCCCCTGAACCTGGCCGAGGTGGTCAGGGCTGTGGTTGAGGCCTACCAGAAAGAAGCCAGAAGTAAAGGCCTGTATTTAAGAATGGAAAGTGAACCGCTGCCCCCGGTGGCGGCCGATTCTTTTCAGATTGAACAGCTGGTCATCAACTTAGTGGACAACGCCCTCAGATACACGGAGAAGGGCGGGGTGGTGGTCAGCCTTAAACCGGAAGACGGCTGGGTGCTGCTCAGCGTGACCGATACCGGGATCGGCATTCCCGAGGAGCACCTGCCCAGAATTTTTGAAAGATTTTACGTGGTTGACAGGTCACGTTCCCGGCGAACGGGTGGAACCGGGCTGGGGCTGTCCATAGTCAAACATATCGTGCAGGCCCACGGCGGGAAAATTGAGGTCAGGAGCGCTCCGGGGTTCGGTTCCAGCTTCATGGTCTGGCTACCGGTCATGACCGGCGATAGCCAGAAGGCCTGAATTGAGCTATAATTTTTATGGTCAATATTTCTGGAGTTAGACCCGATGACAGAAACAGAAATAGAATTCAAGGGCACGAGGCTTAAACTCAACGAAGAGGGCTTCCTGGCCACCCCGGAAATCTGGGATGAGGAGATCGCCCGGTTCCTGGCCAAACAGGCTGAAGGCATAGAACAGATGACCGAGGAACACTGGAAGGTGGTCAACTACATAAGAAGCCACTATCTGCAGAAGGGCCAGGCCCCGATGATCCGCAAGATGGTGGCCGAAACCGGGATATCGCTCAAGCATATTTACGAGCTGTTTCCTTCTGGTCCGGCCAGGGGAGCCTGCAAGGTGGCCGGTCTGCCCAAGCCCGACGGCTGCGTCTGAGCTGGACCAATCCAGCGGAAATCCCCGGGGTAAATTTCAGAAACTTTTCTGCTCTGGCCGGGATGTAAAAGGCCCGATCTTCTAATATTCATTCAGCCCTGAATTCAATGTTTCCTGCTCTGGTGGAATTCAACAATCTCTTTTACTGCCTGGATGGCGGCCCTGATGTGTTCTTCGGTATTGAAGGGACCGATTCCGAACCGGACCGCACCTTTTATCCTGTCCGTGCCCAGCTGTTCGTGGACCAGGGGGGCGCAGTGCAGACCGGTGCGGCAGGCGATGTTGTAATCGGCGTCCAGCATGATGCCCACATCCTGGGCCTCCATTCCGTCGACGTTGAAGGCAACCACGCTGATATGGTCGGTCAGGTCGTCCTGGCAGTACAGGGTCACCCCGTCAATTTCCTTCAGGCCGCTGACCAGCATTTCGGTCAATTTCATTTCGTGGTGGTGAATGTTGTTAAGGCCCTTTTCCTGTATCCATTTGACCCCGGCCTGCAGTCCGGCTATGCCCACAACGTTGGGAGTACCGTACTCCAGGCGGTAAGGATATTCTTCCAGGTGGGTTCTCTGGGCTGAGCGGACGCCAGTTCCGCCGGCCCTGGTAATCTTGATGTCCAGGCCCTCGGCCACGCTGAGGCCTCCGATACCGGTCGGGCCCAGAAGCGACTTGTGCCCGGTAAAGCAGACCACGTCGATGTTCATGTCCTTCATGTCGATAGGCACTTTCCCGGCAGACTGGGAGGCATCGATGACCAACAGGACACCGTGCTCTTTACAGACCCGGCCGATTTCTTTTACCGGCTGGACGGTGCCGATGACGTTGGAGGCGTGGTTGACCACCACCACTCTGGTATTTTTCTTTATTTTTTTGCGGATATCATCGGGGTCGACAAACCCCCGGCTGTCAAAGGGAACGTAATCGACTTCCACTCCCTGGAGAGAAAGATGATAGAGCGGTCTGAGGACGGAGTTGTGCTCGATGGTGGTGGTGATGGCGTGCTGCCCGGGTTCCAGCAGGCCGAAGATGGCCAGGTTCAGGGCGTCGGTGGAGTTGTAAGTGAAGCACAGGCGGTTGGGGTCATAGCCATTGAAGAATTGGTTGAGCATTTTTCTGGTGTTTTCCACCATGTCCCCGGCTTCCAGGCACAGGTCGTAGCCGGAGCGGCCCGGGTTGACGCCGAAATTCCGGAAAAAATAATCCATGAACCGGTAGACTTCTTCCGGTTTGGGGTAAGAAGTGGCTCCGTTGTCAAGGAAGATGATGTTCATAGAATGTGCCTCCAGAATATTTTTAATTTGGAATTGAGGAGAAGGGATGGGAGCCGGCCCGGAAGCCAGCAATACGGGTTACAGTTACTTTCCATGGTCCAGAATCAGGTTTTTAATATTAATCAAAATGGCTGACTAAATCAACCTGAAAAAATTGATTGACTTTAAGCCTGGCCGGGGAAAAAATAGGAACTGAAAACGGAGAAAGGCGAATGAGCAAAATGAAAATCCGGTTCATGTTAACGATTCTGGTTTTTATTTTATTTTTAGGGGTTCTTTTTTCGGGCTGCCAGAAAGCGGAAATAAAGTATGACCTGGTTATAAAGAATGGCCGGATCCTGGACGGCAGCGGTAACCCCTGGTTCCGGGCTGACATAGGAATCAGGGGGCAGAGGATAGTGGCTATCAGGGACCGGATCGAGGCCAGCCAGGCCGCAAAGGTAATAGAGGCCGAAGGCCTGGTGGTGGCCCCGGGCTTTATCGACATTCACACCCACGCCGACCGGGATCTGCTGAATATTCCTGGCTGCGAGAATTACGTTTCCCAGGGGGTAACCACTCTTGTTGGCGGAAACTGCGGCGGCCATGATTTTCCCCTGGCGGAGCTTTTCGTTAGCGTAGAAAAAAAGGGCATTGCCTGCAATTTCGCCTCCCTGGCCGGCCATAACACCATCCGCCGCCAGGTGATGGGTATGAAAATGGAGGCCCCGACGACCGAAGAAATGGTCCGGATGAAAGACCTGCTGCGGCAGGAAATGAAAGCAGGAGCCATCGGCCTGTCGACCGGACTGGCCTATTTGCCCGGGACCTATTCCAGGACCGAAGAGCTGGTGGAACTGGCTTCGGTGGTTGCTGAATCCGGCGGTTTTTACGCTTCACACATCAGAAATCAGGGCAAAAGAATTACCGAAGCCATCGAAGAAGCCATAACCATCGGAGAGAAAAATGGAATCCCGGTTCAGGTTTCCCACATTAAACTGGCCGACGAGGAAGTCTGGAACCAGCTGGAAAGAATCACCAGGCCGGTGGAGGCAGCCAGAGCTCGTGGGGTAGAAGTCACGCTTGACCAGTATCCTTACACCGCCACCAGTTCCGGTTTTACCAGCAGCCTGCCCCAGGACGTTTTTGAGGGCGGACGGGAAAAATTTCTGGAGAGGTTGCAGAACCAGGAAGTTTATGCCCGGGTTAAGCAGGCGGTCATCAGAAACCGCCTGACATCAAGCCGGGGCATAGATAAGCTGGAGACAATTTACGTGGCCAGCAGCCGCAAATTCCCCGGATACGAAGGCAAGAACCTGAAGCAAATACTTGAGCTCCAGGGCAAGCCGGCCACGGTCGAAAACGGGGCGGACCTGATCATCGACCTGGTGAAAGAAGGGGATGTTTCAGCCATCTTTTTCCAGATGGATGAAAAGGATGTGGAAGATCTGATGAAGCTTTCGTACGTTATGATCGGCTCCGACGGCGGCCTGCAGGTGGTTGGAGGGGGGAGTCCGCACCCCAGGAGTTACGGCACTTTTACCAGGGTTCTGGGTGAATATGTGAGGGAAAGGAAAATAATTGGCCTGGAAGAAGCCATCAGGAAAATGACCTCTCTTCCGGCTCAAACCATGCGACTTAAAGACCGGGGCCTGATCAGAGAAGGTTATTACGCCGACCTGACCATTTTCGACCCGGCCGAGGTCAAAGACACGGCCACTTTTGCCGACCCTCATCAGCACAGCCGGGGAATCGTCCATGTCCTGGTCAACGGTCGGCCGGTGCTGGAAGAAGGAAGTTTTACCGGCCAGCGGCCGGGTATGATAATCCATGGTCCGGCTTTCGGAAAAAAATAAATTTTTTGGCCTCAAGTATTGATTTTTGAGCTGAGGGTGCTAATATTTAGAATTAAAAATGAGATACTATCTTTCGCTTGGCAGTAACCTCGGCCAGCGGGCTCGCCACCTGGCTCAGGCTCGCATTTTGCTTCAAAAAGCCGGGGTCAGGATAATCAAACAGTCCTCTGTGTACGAGACAGAGCCGGTTGATTACCTGGACCAGCCCTGGTTCTACAACCAGGTGCTGGAAGTGGAAACGCATAGGAGCCCGATAGCCCTGCTCGACCTGATCAAGGGCATTGAACTGAAGATGAAACGTCGCCCGTCGCCGGACAAAGGTCCCAGGGTGATTGACATCGACATCCTGCTGGCCGAGAAAACAGTGGTTCAGACCAGCAGGCTGGTGGTGCCCCATCCCAGGATGAGTTTCAGAAACTTTGTCATGGTGCCGCTGGCCGAAATTGCTCCCGACCTGGTTCATCCCCTGTTTCACCTGCCGGTGGCGGAGCTGGCCGGGATGACCGGTGATTCTTCCAGGGTCCGGAAAGTGGAAGAGGTTCAACACCTCCAGGCCGTCTGATAAACCAGCCCCGCGATCAAGCCACTCCCGTGCTCACTTCTCTGAATTTGAATTATTCCCTGAAAATTCTGGCTGGTAACGGGAGATGAGGCTCAGCCGCTAAACCGGAATTGCCGGGTTTAAGGGTTGAAGAAAAAATACCCACCCCCGATTCTAATCCTGGCGCCTCTCTGTTTGGCGGCCGTCCGGTTAACCGGGAATAAAATTTTAAGCCCGGTTTTTCCGTAAGAGTTATTTTATTGTTCCGTAGAAAATCGAATTGAACAACAGCTTGAAGGTGCCTCGCGGCTGGGCTCTGAACTGAACCGGGAAGCCCAGAAGAATCAGCCGCCCTTTTTCCAGGGGAACTTCAACGATAGCCGCTTTCTGCTGGATGAGTTTCTCTCCATGTATCCAGCCGCTGAGCAGCAGATTTTCGGCTGCGTACCTGGCCACTATCCGTGGGGAATTTTTCTGGTCGAACGAGGGGAAGACGTCGAAGGCGCAGCTATCGGCAAAAACTACTGGCTGCTGGTTGTCCATTCCGTAGGCCACGGGATGAGAACGGTCGAACTCGGCCAGGAGAATCGAGCCCGAGCAGTTGAATTCATCCCTTTTTGCCTTTTCCAGGATGTTCCTGACAGCCGGCTTGAATTCGCCTGTGGCCAGGTTGCAGGAAGTGTTCAGGAAAACCAGGGTACCGCCCTCTTTCACAAACTCTTTCAGGTTGTTTATGCCCCTGGTGCCCAGGCCGCCGACATAGTCGGGAGGCATGTCGCCCTTGCGGTAACCGTTGATAAGGAGTTCTGGAGAATAATGGTCGGGAATGACTATGGTGTCGTACTGGGCGGCCAGGTTTCCGGCCCTGAGGTCAGCATCATGCAGGCTCTTGTAAGCGAATTCATGCTCATCCAGAACGAACCTGGTCCAGCCTTCATCTTCCACCGCCACCCAGGACTGGTAGACGCCAAGCCGGGGAGCGCGGACTTCGGCCACCTCAACCGTCGGGCGGGAACTGCAGGCCTGGATTTTAAGGCCCAGGTTCCCGGCCAGTTTTTCCATGAAGTCGCGGCTGACGGAACTGGCGATTATTGTTCCTTCGGGATAATTCTGTCCATCGTGGGTAAAACTCTTTTTGGCCCAGGCGATTTTTCCCTTCTGCTTCAGGATGCGGTTCATGGCTGTGAAGGATGCGTTTTGCCCGTGGTCCAGAATGAAGGCGGCCGCACCTGCCCCCTCCACTTTCCCTGCGGGTGGAGTAACTTCCGGCAGGCGTTTTAGTTTTACCGTGAGCGGACTGCCGGCGGCCTGGACCTTAAGGTTGAACTGATAGGAAAGCGTCCAGCCCATCATGTCGTAGGCTTCAAGCGGCGAACCTTCAATTTTCCTGGATTTCACCAGTCCCTGCCACAAATCCGGGTATTTTCTCAAGTCTGGATAGCGCTGCTCTTCCAGCATGTTCTTGGCAAACAGGGCAAAGGGCTGGCTCATTGGTATGACCAGCGTGCCCCTGGGGTAAGACACACCGTCGCAGGAAAAATCTTCCTGGGCCTCATAGACTTCTATCCCCAGAAGTATCATCCGGTTCATCAACAGGGACAGGTTGCCCGGGTCGCCCTGAGCCCTGGGAATTATCCAGGCATATGGTGGCTCTTTTTGAAACCTGGCCATGATCTCGCTGGCCATTTTATACTTGTTGAAAAGCAATTCCTGGCGGTACCTGGCGGCCACTTCCAGAACAGCCCTGGAAGCGGTCAGGCAGTAGTCCACCGCATCCCGCAGCCGCCACCAGCCGCCCTTCCAGGGATTGGGATAAAAGGCCGACATGGTCAGGTCCTGGTATTCCTGCGGAAAATCCCGGACGGTATAGAACCTGGGTGTGGCGTAGCGGTAGAGGGCGGTTTCCGTAAGTATAGAAATTATGTTATGAGAATCCACCACCTGGGTCACGTAGCCGGGGTACCAGGTGTCGAAGAATATCCGGGATATGGCTCCTTCTTTGCCTTCAGAGTCAAAGGCTGCACCCATGGCTGAGCCTATAAGGTTCTGCCAGCGGACTATCAGCGGGTGGACGTTGGGGTTGGTCGGTTCGGAGTTGGGGGGAATCCAGATTCGGGCCGGGAAGGGAGCCGTCTGGTGATGGTTGTAAAGAATGACAGGGTACCATTCCTGGTTGACCAGCCTGGTGATGTGCTGGGTTTCCTTCAGGTTGGCCAGGTAGGAGTCGCGGTTGTTGTCGTGTCCGGCATAATAGTGATAAAGACGGGGCAGGGGAGAGACTTCAAACGGGGTGCCCACGTTCTTGTGGTACCATTCGGCCAGCATGTTCATCCCGTCCGGGTTGGCGAACACCAGGAGACAGATAACTTCATCCAGGATTTTCAAAGTCTTTTCGTCCCTGGCCGAGACCAGATCATAGGCCAGCTGCACTAAGTGCTGGGCCGGGGCGCATTCTGAAGCGTGAAGTCCGCCGTCGATATAAACCACGGCTTTGCCCCGGGCGGACAGCCTGGTCGCTTCTTCCGGGCTGAGGTCCCGGGCCAGTGACAGCTTCTTAATTATATCCCGGTATTTTTCCAGCTCAGTCAGGTTTTGGGCTGAGGAGATTACCGCGTAGTACATCGGCAGGCCGAGAGTGGTCTGGCCCATCTCCTGAAGCTTGAGGCGGTCGGAAACCGAGGCCACTTTTTTCAGATAATCGATGGCCTGGTCGTAGGTAATCAGGTGGTAATCGGCTCCCACCTTAAAACCCAGGATTTCTTCTGGCGAGGGAATGACCTGGGCCTGAAGGGGAACTGAAAAAAACAGGACAAGCAGTGAAAGGACAAATACGACTGAAATAAAGCGGTGTTCGGTCATCATCTATCTCCTGAAAAATTTATTCAAAGGCATTAACCAGGTGTTCAATTTCCGGCGGCTGCCCCTCTGAGAAAAGGATGCTGATAACGTCAAAGCGGCAGTCTATGTTGTTAAGTTGATTTAAGTATAGATAACCTTCGGCCGCCCTTCTCAGGTGAGTCTTCTTGCGCTCGGTGACGGCTTCTTCCGGGCAGCCGAAGTCGTCCGAGCTCCGGGTTTTAACCTCGACGAAGACCAGGTAATCGCCGTCGCGGGCCACCAGGTCAATTTCGGTATGATGGAATTGAAAATGCCGGTCCACGATCCGGAATCCTTTTTTCTCCAGGTATTCCGCGGCAATTTCTTCACCCCGGCGGCCAAAGGGGAGTGAGCCTATTTTATCCTTTTCCACCTGACGCCTTCCCTGGTGTCTTCCAGTATTATTCCCCGCTGGCGCAGTTCTTCCCGGATGGCGTCAGCCAGGGCAAAATTCTTTTCTTTTCTGGCTTTCTGACGCCTCTCGATTTTTTCCAGGATATCCGGCGGCAGCGCCTCTTCTGTTTTATCCGGCAGTATGGCCAGCACCCGATCCAGTTCGTGGACCGCCTGCAGGACCCGGCCGGCGTCTTCTCTCTTGACCAGGTCGCGGGACAGCCTGAAATTTATTTCCCTGATAAATTCAAAGAGCGCGGCCAGAGCGGCCGAAATGTTGAGGTCATCTGACAGGCCTTCCCTGAAATCAGTCAGCACTCTATCCACCAGGGCCTGGATTTCAGGCTCGGACCCCGGTCCGAAGGTGCGGTGTTCCAGTTCATAGACAAAATCAAGAATTCTCTGCCGGGAAGCCCTGGCCTGGTCCAGGCTGTCGAAGGTAAAGTTGAGCATCTTACGATAATGGGTGGAGAGCAGAAAGAAACGCAGGTCAACCGGGTCCAGTCCGCGGGCCAGCAGGTCGCGCAGGGTGTAAAAGTTGCCCCTGGATTTGGACATTTTCTCCCCGTCCACCACCAGATGATGGCAATGCAGCCAGTAATTGACGAATTTCTGCCCGTAGTAGGCTTCAGACTGAGCGATTTCGTTCTCGTGGTGGGGGAAGATGTTGTCGATGCCTCCGCAGTGAATATCGAGGCTGGGGCCAAGGTAGCGGGTGCTCATGGCCGAGCATTCTATGTGCCAGCCCGGCCGGCCTGCTCCCAGCTCGGTTTCCCAGAAGGGCTCACCCTCCCTGGCTTTCTTCCACAGGGCAAAATCATGAACACTCTCTTTTTCGTATTCGTCGCTGTCGATCCGGGCCCCGGCCTTAAGCTCTTCCAGGTTGATCTTGGCCAGGCGCCCGTAAGCCGGGAATTTTTCGATGCTGAAATAAACCGAGCCATCCCTGTAATAGGCGAAGCCTTTTTCAAGCAATCCTTTGATCATCCTGACCATGTCGGGAATATGCTGGGTAGCCCGGGGGTAAATATCGGCCGGCATGATCCGGAGGGTCTTCAGGTCTTCAAAGAAGGCTTCAATATACCTGGCTGTGTATTCCTGGAGAGAAACGCCCTCCCGGGAGGCTCCCTTTATCGTCTTGTCGTCCACGTCGGTTATGTTCATGACATGGATGACCTTGAAACCGGCCATAAGAAGAAACCTCTTCAGAAGGTCTTCAAAAATGTAGGCCCGGTAATTGCCGATATGAGGATAGTCGTAAACCGTCGGGCCACAGGTGTAGAGGCGGACTTCGCCTTCTCTGATGGGCCGGAATTCTTCCAGCGAACCGGAAAATGTATTAAAAAAGCGAATCATCCCGTCTATTATGTCCGAACCCTCACAGGGCGTCAATAGGATAGAAAATTTCTGTCGGCTTTCCTTACCGGGAGACGGTGCAGGTTGACCTAATTTCTCAAAATATGACATAATAAATACTTGATAATAACTAAAAAGGAATCATAATGAAAGTTAATGTTGGTCTTAGACGGGAAGACATAAACCGCTGGGAGAGAAGGGTTCCGTTAGTCCCCTCGCACGTTCGTGAACTGCAGGAAAGTTATCCGCTTCAGTTCTATGTTCAGCCCTCGGACATCAGGGTTTTCCCCGACAGCGAGTACCTGGCAGCCGGAGCCGTGGTCCAGGAAGACCTCTGTCCCAGCCGGGTGGTGCTGGCCATCAAGGAAATTCCTCTTCAACTATTTGAA
Organism: uncultured bacterium; assembly: GCA_937920515.1. GTDB lineage: Bacteria > Acidobacteriota > Aminicenantia > Aminicenantales > Saccharicenantaceae > Saccharicenans. Next base: position 35,773 of record CALEUG010000031.1, on the reverse strand, counting down.
CCGGGCAAGGTTTACGTCTTTTTTTCCCATACCATTAAAGGGCAGACCCACAACATGCCCATGCTGAAAAGAATAATGGAACTGGGCTGCACCCTGATAGATTACGAAAAGATGACAGATGACCAGGGCCGCCGGGTTCTGTTCTTCGGCAATTATGCCGGCCATGCCGGGATGGTTGACTCTCTCTGGGCTTACGGGCAGAGGCTCAGGTTGCTGGGACTGGATACGCCGTTTGAGAAAATAAAGCAGGCCGTGCATTACGCCAGCCTGACTGAAGCCAGGGAAGAAGTCAGGGCCATTTCTAAGGAGATAGTGGACCGGGGCCTGCCGGCCGAGATCAGCCCTTTTATCTGCGGTTTTTTCGGCTATGGCCATGTTTCTCAGGGTGCTCAGGAAGTCTACGACCTGCTGCCGGCGGTGGAAATCAAGCCCTCTGAACTGGCCGAGACGGTGGAGAGGGGTTATTTCTCACCCCACCGGGTTTATAAGGTCGTCTTCAGGGAAGAAGATATGGTCAGGCCAAAAGGGCCGCAGCCTTTTGACCTGCAGGATTATTACCAGAACCCGGAAAAGTATTACCCGGTGGCTGAAGAATATCTGCCTTACCTGAACATCCTTATAAACGGCATTTTCTGGACGCCAAAGTATCCGCGCTTTGTGACCAGGAAATTCTTGCAGAAGCTTTACGGAACAAAAGACCAGCCCAGGCTGCAGGTCATAGGTGATATCACCTGTGATATCAATGGTTCTATCGAGAGCACCGTCCGGGCCACTGACTCGGAAAAACCGGTTTACGTTTATGACCCGGTCACGGGAGAGACGAAAGACGGCTTCGCGGGCCGGGGGCCGGTGGTCCTGGCCGTTTATAATCTGCCGGCTGAGCTTCCGATTGAGTCCTCAACCTATTTCAGCCAGGGTTTGAAGAAGTACGTTCCGGGACTGGCCCTGGCTGATTATACCAGCACCTTTGAACGGCTGGAACTCGACCCGGTGCTGAAAAGGGCCGTAATAGTTTATAACGGCCAGCTCACCCCTGATTTCCGTTACCTGGAAACCTATCTTAAATAGAAATAACCTCATTCAGAATAACGAGGTGTAAGAGGTATAAAATGAAAAGAGTCTGCCTTCTGGGAGCCGGGCTGGTGACCGGTCCTTTGATTGAGTATCTTCTGGGCTATGATGATATAGAGCTCCTGGTGGCCGACATTGACCTGGAGCGGGCTCGAAGCCTGGTCAAAGACCACCCCCGGGGCCGGGTCTTTCAGCTCGACCTGCAGAACCGTCAGGACCTGGTCGGCCTGCTGGCTGAAAGCGAGGTCGTGGTCAGCATGGTTCCCTATACTTTTCATCCTTATGTGGCTGAAATCTGCCTGGAGCTTAAAAAACATCTGGTAACCGCTTCTTATGTCAGCCCGGCCATGAAGGCCCTCCACGGAAAGGCCAGGGAAAAGGGCCTGGTATTTCTCAATGAGCTCGGTCTTGACCCGGGGATTGACCACATGGAAGCCATGAGGTTGATTGAGGAAGCTCACCGTGAGGGGGGACGGGTCCTGAGCTTCATATCTTACTGCGGCGGACTGCCGGCCCCAGAAGCCCGCGATAATCCCTTCGGTTATAAGTTTTCCTGGAGCCCGCGCGGGGTGCTTCTGGCCGGAAGGAACGAAGCCCGCTACCTTCTGGACGGGAAAGAAGTCGTGGTGCCGGCTGACGAACTTTTCAGCCATTACAAGATGATTGAAATTCCCGGGCTGGGAGTTTTTGAGGGTTACCCCAACCGGAATTCTGTCTCCTACACCGAAACCTACGGAATTCCAGAAGCCCGGACGATGCTCAGGGGGACCCTGCGCTACCCCGGATGGTGCCTTAAATTAAAAAAGGTAGGCGAGCTGGGCCTGCTGGATATAACCGAAAGGGAATGGCGGGCTGAAACCTATGCCGGTTTCATCAGAGAATACCTTGGCCTGGAAGACATCGACGACCTGAAGCAGGCCCTGGCCGTCAGGCTCAAGCTCGAGGCCGACTCGGAAGTTATCCAGAGTCTCGACTGGCTCGGTCTGTTCAGCCAGCGGCCGCTTCCTTCCAGAAAAATTTCTCCGCTTGACCTGCTGGTTGCCCTGATGGTGGATAAACTGAAATACCGGGAAGGCGAGCGCGACATGACTGTCCTGCAACATGAAATTGTGGTCGAGTATCCGGGAAAGGGCCAGGAGAAAATCACCTCCACGCTCGTGGATTTCGGCCAACCTCATGGTCATTCTTCCATGTCCAGGACGGTTGGCCTGCCGGTGGCCCTCGGTGTAAAATTGATTCTGGAAGGTAGAATCCACCAGAGCGGAGTCCTGACGCCTACCATAGCCGAGATATACCAGCCGGTTCTTGATGAACTCCAGTCGCTCGGTCTGGCCTTTAAGGAAGAAAGAAAATTTATCTGAGCCTCGGCTCAGGAAGGAGGGCCAAGATGAAAAGGCTACCTTACGTGGCCGGTTATTTTTACCCTGATGACCCGGACCGGCTGAGGAACACCATAAAATCTTTTACCAGCGAAAAGGAAGAAAAATTAAAGGCCATCGGCCTGGTCGCGCCACATGCCGGTTACGAGTATTCTGGTCCGGTGGCAGGAAGGGTATATTCGACAGTGGAAATACCGGAGACTGTTGTGGTCATGTCTCCGGCCCATCACCACATTAATTCTCTGTTTGCTCTTTTTGACCGGGGGAGCTGGCTGACCCCGCTTGGGGAAGTAAAGGTTGAAGCCCGACTGGCCGACCTGGTGGCCGAAGAAACAGAGCTGATCAGTCGCGACCCGGAAGCTCATCGCAAGGAACATTCGGTAGAAGTCCAGGTTCCATTCCTGCAGTATTTAAGGCCGGATGTTTCCATCGTCCCCATCATGGTTTCTTACCAGGCGGACTGGTCTGAACTCGTCCGGCTCGGGCAGGCCTTAGCGGTAGCAGTCAGGAAATTTGGGCAGCCGGTGTTGCTGGTGGCCAGCACTGACATGAGTCATTACGTCAGCAAGAAAGTGGCTGAAGAGCTTGACTTCAAAGCCATAGACTTCATCAGAAAACTTGACCCGGAGGGACTGGTCCGGGTGGTCACCTCTTTCGGGATTTCGATGTGCGGTTATCAACCGACCGCGGCCATGCTGGTTGCAGCCCGGGAGCTGGAAGCCAGAGAAGGTCGGCTCATAAATTACCAGACGTCAGGGGAGAGGACCGGTGATTACCGGGAAGTGGTCGGCTACGCCGGCCTGGTTATTTTATGAATTAGCAGTCCTTAAAACAGATTGACAAAATCTGGTTTTTGGGGTAAAAAAAGTAAAAAAGGGAGAAATGTCTTACTCAAGATTAGAAAATAAAGAAAAAATTATATTAAATCTTACAGTCGCTTCCTACCTTGAGACTGGAAAACCTGTAAGCTCAGGCTTTCTGGCCCAGAAGCTGAATTTCAGGATATCTCCGGCCACCATCAGAAATGCCATGGCCAGTCTGGAGCAGCAGGGCTACCTGTATCAGCCGCATACTTCGGCCGGAAGGTTGCCGACTGATGAGGGTATCAGGTTCTATGTTAATACCCTGCTGTCCGAAACTTTTAGGGCTACACCGGATGAACTCAGGATTTATCCGGAGGAATTGAACGTGGACTCGGGCGAGCTGGACAGCCTCTTACTTCAGGTAAGCCAGATTCTGGCCAGCAGTTCTGACAACCTGGCTTTTGTCATCTCGCCCCATATTTCGCGGGTCACCTTCGACCAGGTCAGGTTCGTTAAGCTCAAAGATAATCGGGTGATGATTATCCTCCTCTCGACTTTCAATCTGGTCCAGACGGAGATTTTCGAAACCCAGACCCTGTTCACCCAGACCGAACTGGACCGGGCCGCCCGGTACCTCAACCAGAATTTCCGTGGCAAAAGTCTTTCCCACGTCCGCGATTACCTGTTCCGGGAATTGCCCCGGCTCAAGATGAGATACGAGGACCTGGTGGAAAAACTCATTGCCCTGTTGCGGAGCTATCCTGCCCTGGAAAAAGACGAAGGCAAGATTTTTCTCCAGGGGACGGCCCGGCTCCTGGATAAGGCCGAGCTTTTTGACTTCAACAAGCTTAAGTCCCTGTTTCAGAACTTTGAGGAGAAGGCCAATCTGGCCCGTCTGCTGTCGGACCTGATCAGCCTGGAGAGGGTCAAGGTAATCATTGGCTCGGAGTTACAGCTTCCCGAGATTGCCGATTGTTCGCTGATTCTGTCGCATTATGGCTACCGGAACCAGGTCCTGGGCTCGCTGGGCATCATCGGCCCCAAGAGATTGCCCTATGACAGAATAATACCCCTGGTCGATAACGTGGCCAGGCGATTGACCAGAACCATCACCATCCTGGAAAAAGGAGTTGAGTTATGAGTGCCAAAAAAGCAGAAAAAGACCAGCCTGTAGACCTGAATCAACCAGAAAAACAAGAAGAAAAAACAGAATTGAAAATAAAGGAAAAAGCTCCAGTTATCGAATCCGGTTTTAAGGTCAGCGAGCAGGAAGAAATAGAATACCTTCAGGAAGAAAGGGAAGAGAAGGAGGCTTGCGCTGCCAGCGGTCAGTCGGCTGAGCCTCCGCCGGACCTCAAAGAAACCATTATTAAACTTCAGGCTGAACTGGAAAGTAAGAACCGGGAAATAGCCGGGCTCAAGCAGTCGGTGGAAGAACTTAAGGATAAGTTTCTGCGTTCTGTGGCCGAGCTCGATAACATCCGGAAGAGAACTGAAAGGGAAAAGGAAGAATTTTTTCAGTACGCCCTGAGTGACCTGCTGCGGGACATCCTGCCGATAATAGACAACTTTGAACGGGCCCTGAAGGCCTCCGGGGATGAAGTTGATGGAAAAACCTTCCGGGAAGGGGTGGAACTGATATACCGGATGTTGCTCAACCTGGTCAAGAAGCACGGAGTCAGGCCGATACAACTGGAAAACAATAAATTCGACCCTAACCTGCACCAGGCACTGGTCTCGGAGGAATCAGCCGAGGTCAGCGAGCCGGAAATAAAAGAAGAATTGCAGAAAGGTTACCTGCTGCACAATAGACTTCTGCGGCCGACTATGGTAAAAGTTATCATTCCAAAGAAGAACTGAGCATGTCCGAAGTAATCGGGATAGACCTGGGAACCACCTATTCCTGCGTGGCTTATATCAACGGGCAGCAGCCCGCGGTTATTCCCAACCTGGAAGGCAGCAACACCACCCCATCGGTTGTTTCCTTCACGGCCACGGGGGAGCCCCTGGTCGGACTGCCGGCCCTGCGCCAGGCCATCACCAACCCCGAAAACACGGTCTACTCGGTCAAGAGGCTGATCGGCAAAAAATACGATTCGCCCGAGATATCCCAGCTCCGTGACAGGTTTCCTTACCGGATGGCGGAAGCGCCTAACGGCGATATCCTGATCGAGGCTGGCAGCCTGGTCTATACTCCACAGGAAATATCGGCTCTTATCCTAAGCTACCTCAAGCGATGCGCCGAGAACTACCTGGGAACCGAGGTGGAAGAAGCGGTCATAACAGTTCCGGCCTATTTTAACGACCACCAGCGCCAGGCTACCAAGGATGCCGCGACCATCTGTGGCCTTAAAGTCCTGCGCATCATCAACGAGCCGACCGCGGCCAGTCTGGCCTACGGTTTCAACACCAGGAAAAACGGGAAACTGGCAGTCTACGACCTGGGCGGGGGGACCTTTGACATCACCGTCCTGGAGATTCAGGACGGCGTTTTCCACGTGCTGTCCACCAGCGGCGATACCTTCCTGGGCGGCGATGACTTTGATAACCGGTTGATAGCCTGGCTGCTGGATGAGTTTTGGAAAGAACACGGAGTAGACCTCAGCCAGGACCGCTTTGCCCTGCAGAGAATAAAAGAGGCGGCCGAAAAGGCCAAGAGGGAACTGTCCTTCACCCCGGAAACGGAAATCAACCTTCCTTTTATCTGCGCCACAGAGCGCGGTTCCCTGCACATCCAGAAAAAAATCAACCGCAGCTTTTTCGAAAACCTGACCGTGGACCTGGTGGAGAGGACCCTGGTCATCTGCGAGCAGGCCCTGAAGGATGCCGGCCTTGACATTTCCAGGATTGATGAAGTTATCCTGGTCGGCGGGCAGACCAGGATGCCGCTGGTCAGGAGAATGGTGGCCGACTACTTCAAGAGACAGCCGGCCGCCCGCATCAATCCCGATGAAATCGTGGCCATGGGGGCAGCCCTTCAGGCCAGCATAATCAAAGGACAGACGCGGGAGCTGGTCCTGCTGCTGGATGTCACTCCTTTTTCTCTGGGAATTGAAACAGAAAACGGGATGTTTCAGAAGATCATCGAAAGGAACACCACCATTCCTGCCCGCAAGACCATGGCCTTTACCACCGTGGAAAATAACCAGAGGCGGGTCAGGATTCATGTCTTGCAGGGAGAAAGCCAGGTGGCAGCCGATAATAAGTCCCTGGCCACCTTCGACCTGGTGGGGATTGACCCGGCCCCGGCCGGCGTTCCCCAGATAGATGTGACCTTCGAAATAGACGCCGACGGCATTCTCCGGGTTTCGGCCCGGGATACCGCCACCGGTCGGGAGCAGAAAATAGAAGTCAAGCCAGCGGCCGGCCTGCTGCCGGAGGAACTGCAGGAGATCATCGAGCGGAGGCAGAAGGAGGTTAAGAACAGGAATGAAGAAGGATTATTATGAAGTACTCGGTGTCTCCAGACAGGCCTCAGCCGAAGAAATAAAAAAAGCCTACCGCCAGGCGGCCCTGAAGTACCATCCCGACCGCAACCCCGGCAACAAGGAAGCCGAGGAAAAATTCAAGGAAGCGGCCGAAGCCTACAGTGTCCTGATCGACCCGGAAAAGCGGGCCATCTATGACCGCTACGGCCACCAGGGCCTGCAGGGTCGGGGTTACCAGGGCTTCGGCGGTTTTGATTCCTCCATCTTTCAGGACTTCGAAGATATACTCGGCAATTTTTTCGGGTTCAGTTTTTCGGAATTTTTCGGCGGGGAACCCGGGCGTCGTTCCCGGACCCAGCGCGGCCGGGACCTGGCCCTGGAATTGCAGGTCAGCCTGGAAGAGGTGGCCGCCGGCAGCGAGAAGGAATTGAAGATAACCCGGCATGAGCTCTGTCCGATCTGTGGCGGCTCCAGGTTAAAACCGGGAACCAAAAAATCCGTTTGCCCGGCCTGCCAGGGACGAGGGCAGCTCCGCTACCAGCAGGGTTTCTTCACCATCACCAGGACCTGTTCCCATTGCGACGGACTGGGTGAGATAATCGCCACTCCCTGCAGCGAGTGTCAGGGGACGGGTCAGGTTAAACAGAAAAAACAGCTGAAGGTAAAGATACCGGCCGGAGTTGACGACGGTACCAGGCTGAGAATTTCTGGAGAGGGAGAAGCCGGAGCCCCGGGCCTGCCCCGCGGCGACCTCTACGTGATAATCAGGGTGAAAAAGCATCCGTTTTTTGAAAGGAGAGGACGAGACCTGTACTGTCAGGTGGACCTGAGTTTTTCTCAGGCAGCCCTGGGGGCCAGAGTGGCCATTCCTCTGCTTAACGGTGGCCAGGAGGTCCTGAAAATTCCGGCCGGGGTGCAACCGGGCGAGGTCTTCAAGCTGCGCGGAGCCGGCCTGAAAGAACTGGGCAGCCACCGCAGCGGAGACCTGTATGTCAGGGTGATGGTGAAAACACCAGAAAAACTCGACCGGGAACAGAAATCTCTGCTCATCAGGCTGGCCGAGCTGCGGGGAGAAAAATTGGAAGAAGTGGACCAATCTGTCCTGAATAAATACCAGAAACTGGTCGGAAGCGAGGACAGTGACCAGTAACCAGTTTTTTATAAGCAGGTGGCCCGGGAGCCTCACCCGTTTCTCCCTGGAAGGTCAGGAACATCACCACCTCTTCAGGGTGGCCAGGGTGAAGCCTGGAAACCTGGTCTGGCTGACTGACGGGCAGGGGCGCAGACTTCTGGCCGAAGTGGAATCCATAGAAGAAGAGAGAACCTGGCTCCGGCCCCTGAAGGTGATAGAGGAGACTGTCAAGACCAGGGTAATTCTTGGACTGGGGCTGACCAGGCCGGCCGTTTTTGAGTTCATAGTCCAGAAAGCTACCGAGCTGGGCGTTTCGGAAATTCAGCCGTTGCTGACCAGGAGATCGCTGCTGCTGCCGCCCGACCGGCTGGAAAAGAAAATTCAGCGCTGGGAGAAAATAGCCCGGGAGGCCCTCAAGCAGTGTAAGGGCGGCAGCCTGCCGCTGATCGCTCGGCCGCTCAAGCTGGACCAGGTTGCAGGTCGGGAAATATCCGGTTCAAAATTTTATCTGTCCGAAGACAGCCCGCGATATTTTCGTGATATACTTATGACGGAACGGAGAGATGAGGTATATCTCCTGGCCGGACCGGAAGGCGGTTGGGCCGAAGAAGAAAAAGAGCTTATGAACAGAGCCGGATTTCAGGGGCTGTCTCTCGGAAGCCGGGTTCTGAGGACTGAAACGGCTGTTCTCTCGGCCCTGAGCCTCATCTCTCATTTCTGGAACTGGTGAGATGTTTCTTCAGGGACAGAAGGTTGGCAAGTACGAAATTCTGAGGTCGCTGGGCAGTGGCGGCTTTGGCTCGGTCTACCTGGCCAGGGACACCTGGCTGGACATCAAGGTGGCCATCAAGGTTCCACACAAGCAATCACAGGAGCTCTACAAGCTACTCAAAGAACCCAGGCTGCAGGCGGCCCTCAACCATCCCAACATAGTCCGGGTGCTGGCGGCCGAAAAAGAAAAAGACGTTTTCTTCATGGTCATGGAATACGTCAGGGGAAAATCCCTGGAAAAGGTCCTGGAGAAGGAAAAGATCCTGGAGGCCGACCGGGCCGTGGACATAATCAAGCAGATTGCCTACGGCGTGGACCATGCCCATAAGAACAAGATAATCCACCGCGACCTCAGGCCTTCCAACATCCTCATCTCCGAGGAGGGCACGGTCAAGATAACCGACTTCGGGACTTCGGCCTGGCTTAATTCTACCCAGTATGCCTCCACCAGGATAGGCTCGCCCCCCTACATGGCCCCGGAACAGTTCCTGGGCAAAGCTTCCTACAGCTCAGACATCTATTCCATAGGCTGTATCTTCTATGAAATGATTGTCGGCCGGCCGCCCATTTTTGACCCCGACCCCTTCAAGATCCTGGAAAAAGCCCAGCAGGGCAAAATCACCCCACCCAGGCTGAAAAACATGAAGGTACCCAGGGAGGTTGACGTCCTGATCATGCGCTGCCTGGCACCCAAAGTGGAAGACCGGGTGCAGAGCGCTTCAGAAATCATCAGGGAGCTTTCCCGCCTGAAAGGGAAGGAAGAGAAGACAACCGAGCTTGACGATATTTTTGCCAGGATTAAGGCGCGGGAACAGAGGCGGTCGGACCTCTGCTGGAATTGCCGCCGCCCGCTGCCTTATAAGACCAGAGTCTGCCCTTATTGCGGGGAAAGTGTTTGAGGGCAGGGCTTGACCATTTCGAGCCTTCTTAAAATTGACATTAATGAGCAGTTGTTTTACTATGAAACCAATTTGAGTTTTTGACCGGGCAGGGAGACGTCAGAAGAAATGAGCTGTTCGGGAAAAATAATCCCCGGGAACAAAACAGGCTTTTTTTCGCCGGACCGCAGCGCCGGCAATCTTTCTATATCCTTGAATAATAGGAATTCGGGGAGGGTTTGATGATCATTGATGATTTATTAAAAATTGCCATCGAAAGGGATGCCTCGGACCTGCACCTTAAAGCCGGGAATCACCCCATGATCCGGGTCCACGGAACCCTGATTCCGCTGGTGGGCTTCCCCAGGTTGACCGGGGAGGATACGGCCGAGCTGGCCAACCAGATTATGAGCGACTACCAGCGAAAAAAACTGAAAGAGGACTTTGACGTGGACCTGGCCTACAGCCTCTCGGGTTTCGGCCGGTTCAGGGGCAATATTTATTATCAACGGGGAACTCTGGCCATATCCCTTAGAATCATTCCGCTGGAAGTCAAGACCATCAGGGAGCTGCTGCTTCCAGAGGTTCTGGAAAAAATTGCCTTCTACCCTCGAGGCCTGGTCCTGGTGACCGGAACCACCGGAAGCGGCAAAACCACCACCCTGGCCGCCATGATAGATTATATCAATACCTACCGCCGGGAAAATATCATCACGGTAGAAGACCCCATAGAATACCTGCACAAGGACAAGAAAAGCACCATCAGCCAGAGGGAAGTGGGCATGGACGTTCTGAGTTTTTCCCGGGGGCTGAGGGCCTGTCTCCGCGAAGACCCCGATGTCATCCTGGTGGGCGAAATGAGAGACCTGGAAACCATCGAAACTGCCCTGCTGGCGGCCGAAACCGGTCACCTGGTTCTAAGCACCCTGCACACCCTGGATGCGCCGGAAACCATCAACCGTATCATTGCCACCTTCCCGCCGCATCATCAGAGACAGGTCAGACTGCAGCTGGCCAGCGTGCTCAAGGCGGTAATTTCCATGCGCCTGGTTCCCAGGATGGACGAACAGGGAAGGGTGCCGGCAGTGGAAGTCATGATTTCCACTCCCTTCATCCAGGAGTGTATTGCCGACCGCGATAAGACCGGCCTGATCCGTGACGCCATCGCCACCGGCGTTTCCCAGTACGGAATGCAGACTTTTGACCAGTCAATATACCAGTTATACAGGGACGGTTACATATCTTTCGAGCAGGGCATCAAGTACTCTTCCAATCCGGATGCCTTCAAGCTGAGGGTTATGGGGGTCCAGTCCACCCTGGACATCGCGCTCGAACAGATGGAAAAAGAAATGGTCAGGGTGGAGAGAGTCGAAGGAGGGCGTGAAGAGGATAGTTAGAGGACGATGAAAGCCAATGAAATCAGAACTGCTTTTCTGGAATTCTTCGAAAAGAAAGGTCACCGGGTAGTTCCCAGTTCACCTCTTATTCCCAGGGATGACCCCACTCTGCTGTTCACCAACGCCGGCATGAACCAGTTCAAGAATATCTTTCTTGGACTGGAAAAGCGCAGTTACAGCCGGGCGGCCACCGTCCAGAAATGTTTGCGGGTGAGCGGCAAACATAATGACCTGGAGCAGGTGGGCCGCACTCCCAAGCACCATACCTTTTTCGAAATGCTGGGCAATTTTTCCTTCGGCGATTATTTCAAAAGGGAAGCCATAGCCTTTGCCTGGGAGCTGGTGACTTCAGTCTACCGGTTGCCGGCAGAAAGACTTTACATAACGGTTTACCAGGATGACGATGAAGCCTTCCGCCTCTGGAACCAGGGGATAGGCATCCCGGCTGAGAAGATTTTTCGGTTCGGCAAGGAGGACAATTTCTGGGCGATGGGCGAAACCGGGCCCTGCGGTCCCTGCTCCGAGATTCATTATGACCTGGGAGAAGAGATTGAGCCCGGTTCACCCCGGGAGCTGATCGGGAGCGGCAGCTACCGCTTTGTGGAGCTGTGGAACCTGGTCTTCATGGAGTTTTTTCAGGACGAGCAGGGTCAGATGCACCCCCTGCCCAGGCCATCCATCGATACCGGCCTGGGGCTGGAAAGGCTGGCCGCCGTCCTCCAGGGCCGGAGGAGCAATTTCGAGACCGACCTCTTCACCCCGCTGATTCAGGCCATAGTGCAGGAAACAAACCAGGAATATCCGACGGGCGAGGAAACCGACGTCTGGGTCAGAATCATTGCTGACCACATCAGGGCCATAACCTTTCTCATAGGCGATGGAGTGACCCCGGCCAACGAGGGGCGCGGCTACGTGTTGCGCAGGCTGATTCGCCGGGCCTTTCGGCGGGGCAACCTGCTGGGTTTGGACAGGCCATTTCTTTACCGGCTGGCTGGCACGGTGGTGGACATCATGAAGGAAGCCTACCCGGAGCTCATGTCCAGCCTGCCATATATCAGCCGGGTTTGCCTGGCCGAGGAGGAACGCTTCATCTACACCCTGAATTCCGGAATTCGCTATTTTGAGCAGTATGCCCGTGAGACCGTGGCTTCCGGAGAAAGGTTAATCCCGGGGGACAAGGTATTCAAACTCTACGACACCTTCGGGTTTCCGCTTGACCTCTGCCAGGAACTGGCCAGGGAAAAGAACCTGGAGGTGGACGAGGCTGGTTTCCAGAAAGAGCTTGAAGCACAGAAAGAACGGGCCAGGCAGTCCTGGGAAGGGGAGGCCAGGTTTAAAGAGAAGTCAGTTTATCAAAATTACCGGCACCTGAAGATAGAGCCGGTTTTCTACGAAAGGGTGGAAGTGGCCGAAACCGAAGTCCTGGCCATTCTTCAGAAAGGCCAGGCCGTTAACTCACTTAAACAAGGAGATAGCGGTGAAGTCATCCTGTCGGTAACACCGTTTTACGCCGAAGCCGGCGGCCAGGTGGGTGATTCAGGTGTGCTGAAGAGCTCGAACTTTTCCGGGGTGGTGGAGAATACCTTTGCCCCGATTCCGGGACTGATAATACACAGTCTTAAGGTGCTGGCCGGTGAGCTTAAAACCGGGCAGGTGGTAGAAGCCGTGGTGGATGCTGTCCGGAGGAAAGCCATCAGCCGCAACCACACCGCCACCCATCTTCTCCATGCCGCCCTGAGGCAGATACTGGGCGACCATGTCAGGCAATCCGGTTCGCTGGTCAGCCACCAGCGCTTCCGTTTTGACTTTACCCATTTTTCTGCCCTGAGCGAGGAAGAAATAGAAAAGGTGGAACGACTGGTCAATGAAAAAATAAGGGAAAACCTCCCGGTAACGGTTAGGGTCACCACCCTGGAGGAAGGGCTGGCCGAAGGGGCCATGGCTATCTTCGAAGAAAAATACGGGGACAGGGTCAGGCTGGTGACCGTCGGCGATTTCAGCAAGGAGCTCTGCGGTGGTATTCATGTCCGGCAGAGCGGGGAGATAGGGTTTTTCAAAATAGTCTCTGAATCCAGCGTGGCCGCCGGTTTACGCCGGATAGAAGCCGTGACCGGAGAAGAAGCCTCCAACTACGTCGAAGCCCTGGAAAAGCAAGTGCGGCAGCTGGAAAAGTTGTTAAAGGTCAGCCGGAAAGAGCTTCTCACCCGGACTGAAAAGATTCTGGAAATCCTGCAAGAGAAAGAAGAAGAAATAAGAAAGCTCAAACAAAAACTGGTGCAGCAGGCCGGGCAGTCTCCGGAAGTGGCTGTCAGGGAAGTGAAGGGAGTCAAACTGGTAACCCGGAAATTCGAGGGGATGGACATCGAAGCCCTGAGGCAATATGCCGATAGCCTTAAACAGAAAATCGGTTCGGGGGTTATCGTCCTGACCTCGGCCATCGACGGCCGGGTTTTCTTAGTGGTGGCTGTAACGCCCGACCTGACTCTTAGGGTCCAGGCCAATAAGCTGGTTAAAGATATCGCCAGTATCATAGGGGGCGGTGGGGGAGGCCGGCCCGATTTTGCCCAGGCCGGAGGGACCAGACCTGAGAACATAGACCAGGCTCTGGAAAAAAGTGTTGACCTGCTGGAGAAGGTGCTTTAAAATCACCCTGAAAGGGGATTGCCAGGGCAGGTCAGAATTCATAAGATATATTAAAATGGGAAGAAGGATTTTTAGTCTGCTGCTGATTTTTCTGGCCAGCTCGGTCTGCCTGTTTGCTTCCCGTCAGGATGAGCTGAAGGCCAGGTACGACCCCATCATCCAGAAGCTGGCGGCCAGACACGGCCTTCCGGCCGACCTGGTCCATGCCGTTATCAAGGCCGAATCCAATTACGACCAGTTTGCCGTTTCGCCCAAGGGAGCCCTGGGCCTGATGCAATTGATGCCGGAAACGGCCATGAAATATGGGGTTCTTAATATCCTGGACCCTGAACAGAACATAGAAGGCGGGATCAAGTACTTAAAGGACCTTATCAAGCAATACAACGGTGACCGGAACCTGGTTCTTTCTGCCTATAATGCCGGGCAGGGGGCGGTGGAAAAATATAACGGCGTTCCGCCCTATCCTGAAACCAGGACTTACCTGAAAAAGGTCGAATACAGGAATCCCTATATCAAGACGAAAACCATAATTTACCATTTTTACGATGAAAACGGGCGGCTGTGCGTGACCAATAACCCTTATTACCTGCCCAGAAAATAGTCTGCCAGGACTTCAGCTTTTTCTCAGGAATCCTTTGACCTGAAGGCTTCGCGGTATGATTTCAAACAAAGCCGGCAGGCGTCCCACCTGTTCGCCATCCAGCTCGATCAGCACCGGTTCTGGACTCAGCGGACTGACCATCACCCTCTGGCCCCGCCACATGGAGACCTTGTGGTAGTTGAGGTGGCTGCCGTTAATCAATTTCCAGCCATGCAGGCAGAATTCCAGGAAACTCAGGCTCTTGACCAAAATGATGTCGAACAGGCTGTCATCCAGGCGGGCCCTCGGGGCCACCTTCATGCCCTTGCCGAAAATCTGGCCGTTGGCGATGGCTCCAATCAGGTACTGGCCAGAAGTTTCTTCCCGCTCGTCAACTGAAATTTTTACCTCGCGTCCCTTGAAAGAGAGCATGGTTTCTATCAGGCAGCGGAGGTAGGAAGAAGCCTTTCTCTTAAGCCTTTCCTCGTTAACCCTTCTGACCACCTCGCCGCCCAGGCCAAAATCGGCGATGTTAAGAAAGTAGCGGCTGGAAAGTTTCCCTTCCGGACCGGTAAAGCTGACCCGGCCTACGTCGATCGGGAGGTCCGGCGCTTCCGAGATGAACTTTACTGCATTTTTCAGGTTTCGCGGGATATTGAGGCTACGGGTCAGGTCGCAGCCGGTTCCCGAGGGTACAATGCCCAGAGTGGCTTCCGGGTTTATAACTTTTTGATCGTCAAAAAAACCGTTGGCTATTTCGTTGACAGTGCCATCTCCACCGACCCCGATCAGCAATTCTGTTCCGTCCCTCAGGGCCTCCCTGGCCAGCTCAGTGGCCTGGAAGGGTTTTTCGGTAAAGTCATATTTGAACTCCTTAAAGAAGCTTTTCAGGCTTTCCTTGATCTCCAGCCAGCGCTGCCTGGTTCGTCCCTGGTTAGAGACCGGGTTGACTATCACCCGGGTCTTGGGGAGTCTGCGTTTCATTTTTAGCCCCTGTGGACGGTTTGAATAGCGAAAAGCCGATTAGCCCGCCGAGAGCCCCGAGAAAGGCAAAGATAACCGAGGTCAGAAGCAGGTTCAGAAAAAAGGTAAAAGGATTCCAGCCCTGCTGGCTGATTTCAGTCCAGTTTTCCCAGCCGGGGGGCATCTCGTCGACAAACCTGGCCAGACTTTCCAGGAAACGCTTGTTCCAGTTAAGATAATATCCGGCCAGGGGAGTTTTTATTATGATGCTGATAATAGCGCCAAAAACTCCGGCCAGGGCTCCTGTTAACAGTCCATCGCTCATCTGGAACGGAGTTGATAGTTTAAGAGCCCTGTCGGAGGCCAGGTAGGTGGCCAGCAATCCGCCGGCCAGCACCCATAGGCAACATAGACAGTGAAAGAAGGGAATGGATGATAGAATCCCGGCCAGGGCTCCACCGACCAGGGCCGGCAGGACAGGGTCGTTTTCTTTTCTGGCCATTTTGCTTCAGCTCTGCTTGAAGAGTGTTAATTTTACGATTAAATCGTTTCCATTGCAACCGGGGGGGTATGGGTTCCTGACATCATTTAGACTTTCACTCTGAATTTTCAGGTAGAAGATTTTCTTTATGCCCGAGGCCAGTGGATTGCAAAACAAGATGACCATAATGGAAAAAGGGAAATCCTTTTAGGGTATGAGAGATTCAAAATTGCGACTTTATATATAGATCCCGGGGTGTAACCAATTGTATCTGACCAAGCACAAGGCGAATGACCTCACCTGTAATCTTATTGAAGAAGATTCGGGACCTAAAGATAAGGCCTGGTTAAATAAAAATGGTTATCTCCTGGCCGGACAGGGGAATAATCTCGAGGAGAAGTAAAATGGGGGGACTTCGGGGCAGGTTTAAGAAATGAGAGATATTAAGAGAGCTGGCCTGGAGTATTCAGTATGGAATTCACTGATTGTTGAACCTTTAAGGATATTTTCTCATGAATCGAGGTATGGCGAGCCGGGGTCTGTTTTCTTCCCCTGAGTCAGCCCGGCCAGGGCCCTGAACCAGAAGACCGGGAGAAAGACTGCCCACAGGGCTCCGCTGGCCAGGCGGAGGCCCAGCGGTGTCCACCACAGCCCGAGAAGCCCCCCGCTGGCGTCCACAATCAGGGGACTGGCAGCGACTAAAATAAGTAAAGGCCTGGATTCCAGCCAGCGGAGGAGTCGAGGCGGCCACAGCGGATATGCCATGGTGCTCAGGAAGAAGCCGGCATAAAAACCAAGGCAGCGGCTGCAGACCGCCAGCTGCTGGCCATACCAGAAAAAAGAGCGTTCGGCCCGCTGGTGGCAAACAGAGGAAAAGAGATGGTAGATAAAGTCAGAAAAGGCCGGGTTTTTCCCCTTAAGCCATGGAGCCAGAAATATCCCGGCCAGAACCAAACCGGAGAAAAAGAGAGTGGCCAGCCAGAAAAAGCTTCGGGCCCGGATCATTCCATTAATGGGCATGACTTTTAATAAAATGTTTGACACCACGTTCAAAGATAATATAAATTTTTATAAGATGGAATGGAAGGAGGCGTGATGAGGAAAAAGCATCTCGTCTTTTTTTCTGCCTTTTTGTTCTTACTCTGTTTCTTACTCTGTAAGACATGGTCTGCCGCTCAACCGCAGGAAGGCATTGATATACTGGGGAAAGCTTCAGCTGGCGTGGTTACCTTCAAAGCCTGGGATAATAGCAAGAATGTGGTAGGGGAGGGCACGGGATTTGCCCTGGCTGAAAACCTGATCGTGGTGCCCTATCATCTCATTTCCCGGGCCACTGAAGCTGAAGTCACAAGCATTTCTGGAAAAAGTGGAAAAGTAGAAGCTCTGGTGGCCAGTCACCGTGATTATGACCTGGCCCTGGTCAGGATAAAAGGCAAGTTCAATGGATTATCGACGGGAGCATCCACCGCTCTGAAGGCCGGGGACCGGCTTTTTGCTCTGAGTGAAATTTCCGGGCAGGTAATCATCACCGAGGGGAACCTGAGAAACTGGCTGGAAATCTCTCCGGGTAAGCTGAGGTTAATGGAAGTAACCATGAACCTGGAAAAACCGGCCTGTGGAGCCCCGATTTTCGATGCCCGGGGCCAGGTGGTCGGAGTGGCCCTGGTTTTCGGGGCCGGGGTCAAGTTTGGCGTTCCGGTTGAAGCGGTCCTGGCCATGAACTCCCAGGCTAAAGGGCAGGAATTGAAAGCGGTCTCCAAGGAAAATTACCTGGAACAGGCCCAGGGCAGCTTCCTGGTGGGCCGGGCAGCCGCCCTGCTTAACGAGCCGGGCCTGACCAGCGTCTACCTGGAAAAATATATTAAGTTCAAGCCGGACGACCTGGAAAGTTACGTGCTTCTTGGACAGTCCTATTATAAACTGGGGAATACCGCCGAAAGCTACAAGAATTTCACCAGGGCTCTGCTCCTGAACCCGGACCACCCCCGGGCTCTTTACGGCCTGGGGCTGACCCAGTTAAAGGAAAGAAAGTTCAAAGAAGCGACTGAATTCCTGGAAAAAGCCGTTAGCAGCGGGGTGGATTCAAAAGAAATATATTTTGAACTGGGAACGGCCTATGAAGAGTTGCAGGATCTGGCCCGGGCCGCCGAAAACTACGAAAAGTATGCCAGGAGCGGGCCGGCCAATCCTTTTCCGGCCTGGTTAAAACTGGCCCAGACCTACCAGAGGCTCAACCAGCCGGAGAAGGCCATAGCCGCCTTCCGGGAAGCCCTGAAGATCAACCCTGATGACCTGAACTGTAACTATAACCTGGCCAAGATGCTGGCCGAAACCAATCAACTGGAAGAAGCCGAAGCCGTCTTTAAGAAGCTGGCGGCCATGAACCAGCGTGATGCCATAACCTATTATGGCCAGATCATGCAGATGTATGACCGGGCCCGGAATTATGAAAAAGCAGTGGAAGCGGCCAGAAAAATAGTGGAGATAAATCCTAAGAATGAAGTGGCTCTTTACAACCTGGCCATCATGTATGACCGGCTGGGACGGCTGGAAGAGGCAGCCAGTACTCTCAACGAATGTCTGGCCGTCAAGAACGATTATACCCATGCCTGGTTTAACCTGGGCATAGTTTACGATAAGATGAAGAAACATCCCGAAGCAGTTGAAGCCTTCAAGAAGTATACCGCCCTGGCCCCGGATGACCCCAGCGGCTGGCTGAATATCGGGCTGGAATACATGCTTATGAAGGATTTTGAGAAGGCCCTGCCTAACCTGGAGAAGTGTGTGGCCCTTAACCCCAACAATGCTGTGGCCCAGTATAACCTGGGTATAACCTACATCAATCTCAAGGATAACTATAGCGCCAGGGAAGTCCTGAAGACCCTGCAGAGGCTGGACCAGAATCTGGCCAGCCGCCTGGCCAAGCTTATAAAGTAGCCTGCAGGTTCATCAGCCCAAAGTTTGTTGAGCAGGTGGCGGATTTGACTGACAGGCTGAAGTATGGTATTTTTCATTCTTAATCCACACAGGCAATCAGACTTCCTTAAAAATTTATTTGGGCAGGTGGCGGAATTGGCAGACGCACTAGGCTTAGGACCTAGTTCCTGAACAAGGAGTGCGGGTTCGATTCCCGCTCTGCCCATTCCCAGCATTCAACAGCCTGAATCCAATCAAACCGGGCTGATTGCAGGGGCAATTCATAATTAGAGGAAAACAATGGAGAAAGACACCAACCAGGAAAGGCTGAAAGTGGTCAGCCCGACGGTCCGGGAACTGGACCTGGAAATCTCTCCCGAAACGGTTAAGAAAGAATACGAGAAAGTTCTCAGGGACTATGTGGCCCGGGTCAGGTTGCCGGGTTTCAGGAAGGGATATGCCCCAAAAGATATGGTGCAGAGGATGTTTGAGGCCGAAATCAAGGAAGAGGTTCTGGATAACCTCATTCCCGATAACCTGAGACAGGAGCTGGAAAACCTGAAAATCATTCCGGTCAACGTGCCCACGGTCAAATCGGTTGACTTCAGCCTGGAAGGGGGAGTCAGGTACCAGGTGTCCTTTGAAGTCTGGCCGGAATTCGACCTTCCGGCCGATTATCTGGAGAGAAAAGTCGAGAAGGAAAAGACCCAGCTGGAAGAAGCTGAGGTCGAAGCCGTGCTCAACAGGCTCAGGGAAAACGCGTCCGAATACCTGCCGGTGACCGGGCGCGGAGTTCAGTCCGGTGATTACGTGGTCATTGAGATTCAGGGCAGAGAGGCCGTTTCCAGGAAGTTCTTGCCGGTGGAAAAGGTGGTGGTGCTGGCCGGCCACCCTGATAACGAGCCCCAGCTGAATGAGGTCCTGCCTGGATTGAAGCCAGGAGACGAGAAGAATTTCACCGTCAAGTATCCGCCGGATTACCGGCAGAAGAAATTTGCCGGGAAAGAAATAGAGTACAGGCTGAAGGTCCTGGAAGTAAAAGAGAAAAAACTGCCGGAGCTCAACGACGATTTTGCCAGGCTGGTCGATGAGGTGGAAAACCTGGAAGCCCTGAAAGAAAAGATCAGGCAGGACCTGGCCAGGCGCCGGGAAGAAGAGGCCAGGGATAAAGCCATAGATCAGTACCTGGCCAGGCTGGCCGCAGAAATAAACCTGGCCATTCCGGAGAGCATGGTCAAAGAAGAGGCCCAGGCCATAATCGGGCGCCAGTTCCGCGAGGAAGAACTGAAGAAAATTCCCGCCAACCTCTGGCCCGGTCTCCTGGAACAGGCCCGGAAACAGGCCGAAGCCAGCCTTAAAAATCATATATTGCTTCGAAAAATAGCTGCCCGGGAAGGACTGGAAATTACCCCCGAAGAGTTCGAGCAGGAGCTGAAAAGAGTCTCGGAGACAAGAAACATACCACTGGACCAGCTCAAGGCGGCCTTAACCCGGGACGGTCGCGACGAGGACTGGAAGCTCAACCTGCTCCTCCGAAAAACGGTTGACTTTTTAGCCGGGAGGATTATAATATTTTAAAGCTTCCCCTATGGCCATAATTCCTTTCGTCATCGAATCCGAGGGGCGCACCGAGCGCGGTTACGACATATATTCCAGGCTGCTCAAGGACAGGATAATATTCCTGGGCACAGAAATAACGGATGAGGTGGCCAACCTGGTAATCGCCCAGCTGCTCTACCTGGAAGCCGAGGCCAGCGATAAGGACATTTCATTGTACATAAATTCACCGGGAGGCAGCATCACTGCCGGCCTGGCCATTTACGATACGATGCAGTTCATAACTTCACCCGTGACCACCATTTGCCTGGGGCAGGCAGCCAGCATGGCCGCTGTGCTGCTGGCAGCCGGGACAACCGGCAAGAGATTTGCCCTGCCCAATTCCAGAGTCGTTCTGCACCAGCCTTTTGGTGAATTCCAGGGCCAGGCCAGCGACCTGGCCATCCAGGCTAAAGAGATTCTTAGGATGCGCGAGAACCTGAACCAGATCCTGGCCAGGCATACCGGCCAGCCCCTTGAGAGAATCCAGGCCGAAGTTGAACGGGATTTCATCATGACTCCTGTTCAGGCCAGAGAGTATGGTCTGATTGACCAGATCATCAGTTCCCGTAAGGAAACACTCGCCTGAGCGGCCATGGTTCCCCGTGGAGAGCGGGTAAGGCATAGAAAATGACTATCAACGAACAAAATGCGGGCACGGTCAAGTGCAGTTTCTGTCATCGGACCCAGACCCAGGTCCGGAGGCTGATTGCCGGTCCGCAGAAGGTCTACATCTGTGATAACTGTGTGGAAATTGCCCATTCCATCCTGATTTCCGACCGCCAGCAGGAACTGGAAGTAAAGCAGAAAAAAGAGCCCTTTCTGACGCCGGTTCAGATCAAGAAAGCCCTGGACGAGTACATCGTTGGCCAGGAAGAAGCCAAGAAGAAGATAGCTGTGGCCGTCTATAACCATTACAAGCGTATCAACCAGCCCAGGGGCCAGAGCGAGGTGGAAATTACCAAGAGCAACCTGCTGTTTATCGGTCCGACCGGAACCGGCAAGACCCTGATGGCCCAGACCCTGGCCAGGCTGCTGTCGGTGCCGTTTGCCATTGCCGACGCCACCACCCTGACCGAGGCCGGCTACGTGGGCGAGGATGTGGAGAACATTGTCCTGAAGCTGTTTCAGGCGGCCAAGGGCAACATTGAGAAGACCCAGAAGGGAATAATCTACATAGATGAAATAGATAAAATCAGCCGCAAGAGCGACAGCCCGTCCATCACCAGGGACGTCTCAGGAGAAGGAGTTCAGCAGGCCCTGCTCAAGATCATCGAGGGCACGGTGGCCAACGTCCCCCCTCAGGGCGGCCGCAAACACCCGTACCAGGAGTTCATTCCCGTGGATACTTCTGATATACTATTTATCTGCGGAGGCGCCTTTAACGGGCTGGATAAGATAATCGCCCAGCGCCTTGGAAAATCCACGGTTGGTTTCAAGGCCGAGATCAAGAAGCTGGTTGCCAGCCAGGACATCTACAGCCACCTGATGCCAGAGGACCTGATAAAATATGGCCTGATTCCGGAGCTGGTCGGCCGGGTGCCGGTGGTGGCCGTTTTCCACGACCTCGACCGGGAACACCTGATTGAAATCCTGACCAGACCTAAGAATGCCATTATCAAGCAGTACCAGAAGCTGTTTGAAATGGAGGGAGTCGAACTGGAGTTTACGGCCGAGGCCCTCCAGGCCATAGCTGAAAAGTCGATAGAGAAGAAGCTGGGAGCCCGGGGGCTAAGGGCCATAATTGAGGACCTGATGCTCGACCTGATGTTCTACCTGCCGTCCCAGAAAAAGGAAACCAGGATCGTCATCACCCGGGAAATGGTGGAAGAACAGAGGCTGAGTTACGAAAAATATAAACAGGTCATGGGAGCTTAACATGACGGAATCCCAGGAAAAATCTGAACTGATAAAAAATATCCCGCTCATTCCGCTGCGGGACCTGGTGGTTTTCCCGGCCACCCTGGTGCCGTTTGTTGTGGGCCGGCCTTCATCCATCAAGGCCCTGGAGAAGGCCTACGAGAAGGATAAGCTTATTTTCCTGGCGGCCCAGATGGATGCCGGCATCGACAATCCCTTGCCCCGCGATATCTACACCATGGGGGTCACGGCCAGGATTATCCGGACGGTCAGGACCGATGAACGGAACATGAAGGTCATCGTCGAAGGGCTGAACCGGGCCCGGATCGTTGAGTTCCTCAGCACCTATCCTTATTACCAGATACTGGCCAAGGTGGTCAAAGAAATCGAGGACAATTCTGCGGAGACCCAGGAGCTGCTCAAGAAGGTCCTGGCCCTTTTTGAGGAGTACTTAAAGATAAACCAGAATGCCAACCTGGATTCCATCATCCCGGCCCTGAGAGAAAACAGCACTGACCGGATTGCCGACATCATCTCATCCCATCTGTATCTGCCGCTGGAAGAAAAACAAAACCTGCTGGAAACTCTTAACACGCGGGAAAGGCTGAACCGCCTCAGGTTCCTGCTCCAGGAATCCCTGGTCAATTTCGTCGGGAGAGAACCGACTGCCGGTTCCGCCCGGAGAAGGGGAGGGCAGAAGGAAGGTGGCCAGCGAACCTTCATTCCCGGTGGTCAGTTCAAGAAAGAAGAACAACCGAATGAAATAGAAGAGTTAAAGAAGAAGGTGGCCGCAGCCCAGATGCCGCCTGATGCCCACGAGAAGGCCATGAAAGAGATTGAGCGCCTGGAAACCATGCCGCCGATGTCGGCCGAGGCCACGGTCAGCCGGAACTACCTGGACTGGCTTATTTCCCTGCCCTGGAACAAGAAATCAAGGGAAAAGAGGGACCTGAAGGAAGCCGAAAAGATCCTGAACGAAGACCATTACGGGCTGGAGAAGGTCAAGGAAAGAATCCTGGAATACCTGGCCATCCGCCAGCTGGTCAAGAACCCCAAAGGCGTCATCCTGGCCTTTATCGGGCCCCCGGGAGTTGGCAAGACCTCCCTGGGGAAATCCATCGCCCGGGCTACCGGCCGTAAATTCGTCCGGCTGTCGCTGGGGGGAGTCCGGGACGAAGCCGAAATCAGGGGACATCGCCGGACTTACATCGGGGCTTATCCCGGCCGGATTATCCAGATGATAAAAAGGGCCGGAACCAGGAACCCGGTTTTCCTGCTGGATGAAGTGGATAAGATGAGCATGGACTACCGCGGCGACCCGGCAGCAGCCCTGATGGAAGTGCTGGACCCGGAACAGAACAGGGAATTCCTGGACCATTATATCGACACCGATTTTGACCTGTCCCAGGTGATGTTCATTGTTACTGCCAATTCCATAGACCCCATTCCGCGGGCCCTGCTGGACCGGATGGAAGTCATCAGGTTGCCCGGATACACCGAGGACGAAAAAATCCAGATTGCCAGGCAATTTCTGATTCCCAAGCAGCTTAAGGCTCATGGCCTGACCTCCAGGAATCTGGAGTTCACCGAGCAGGCCATATTGAAGATAATCCGGGAATACACCCGTGAGGCTGGAGTCAGGAACCTGGAGCGGGAGATCACTTCCATCTGCCGCAAGATGGTCAAAAAGGTGGTGACCAGGGGCAAGGAATATCGGGAGAAGCTGACGGCCAAGGCGGTGGAAAACTACCTGGGCATTCCCAAGTACCGCCGTCTGGAAATCGACCAGCAGAATGAAATCGGGGTGGCCCTGGGGATGGCCTGGACCGAATTCGGGGGCGAACTGCTGACCTTTGAAGCCACCAAGATTCACGGCAAGGGCAACCTGACCCTGACCGGCCACCTGGGCGAAATCATGCAGGAGTCAGCCCAGGCCGCCTACAGTTATGTTCGGCACAAGCTCTACGAGCTCAACATGGGCAAGGAACTGGAAAAGAACTTTGATATACACATCCACGTGCCAGAAGGCGCCACTCCCAAAGAGGGGCCGTCGGCCGGAATAACCATCGCCACGGCCATAATTTCGTTGCTGGCGGGTATACCGGTTAGCAAGAAGGTGGCCATGAGCGGGGAAATCACCCTGAGAGGCAAGGTCCTGCCCGTGGGCGGCATAAAGGAAAAACTCCTGGCTGCCTTCCGGGAAGGTATCACCGAGGTCATCCTGCCGGTGGACAACCGCCCCGACCTCAAGGACCTGCCCAAGAAACTCAAGCAAAACCTTAAAGTCCATCTGGTGGAAAATATGAACCAGGTGCTGAAAATAGCCCTGACCGAAGAGCTGGTTCCCAAGGCCGGCCCGACTGAGCCCGAAGCCAAGGAAAAGCAGCCGCCGGCCGGGGCCGAAGCCAGCAAGGAACCCCAGATGACCAATTGAGGAAATATTAACCGAAACCCGTTTCTGTTTTTTTCCTCAGAATAGATTCAAGATTGAATCAAAAAATTTATCTGTGAGGTAGGAACGATGAAAGAATACAGTCTGATCGACCTGGAAGAAAAGGAACTGTCCGGCCTGAAGAAAATCGCCAGTTCCCTCGGGCTGGAAGACGAGGACCTCGAAAATTCCAGCCGGCACCACCTGATTTTCAAGATCCTGGAGGCCCAGGCCAAAAAACAGGGTCTGCTTTTTTCCGAGGGTGTCCTGGAATGCCTGGAAGATGGGTTTGGCTTTCTGCGGGCCCCGGAGTTCAGCTATCTGCCCAGTCCTGACGACATCTACGTCTCGCCTTCCCAGATCCGCAAGTTCCAGCTCAGGACCGGAGACACCATTTCGGGCGTGGTCAGACCTCCCAAGAATGGAGAAAAATACTTTGCCCTGATCAAGATAGAGGCCATAAATTTCCTGCATCCGGACGTGGTGCTGGAAGCCAGACGGAACGTCCAGTTCGAACAGCTGACTCCGGTATATCCCTTCGAACTGATCAAGCTCCAGGATGGCAATCCCAAGAACATGAACGCCAGGGTGATGGAGCTACTGACCCCGATAGGGAAGGGGCAGAGGGGCCTGATCGTTTCCCCGCCCCGGGCCGGAAAGACCACCCTGCTCAAAACCATCGCCAAGTCCATTGAGAAAAATCATCCCGAGATATTTCTGATAGTGCTCCTGGTGGCTGAAAGACCAGAGGAAGTTACTGATTTTAAGAGAAGTGTCAATGGCGAAGTGGTGGCTTCCACCTTTGACGAACCGCCAACCCGCAACGTCCAGGTGGCCAACATCGTCCTGGAAAAGTCCAAGAGACTGGTAGAATTGAAACGGGACGTGGTCATCCTGCTCGATTCCATCACCAGGCTGGCCAGGGCCCATAATGCCATTGTGCCACCATCGGGCAAGGTATTGTCGGGCGGTATTGACGCTAACGCTCTCAACAAGCCCAAAAAATTCTTTGGCTCGGCCCGTAAAATTGAGGAAGGAGGCAGCCTGACCATCGTGGCCACAGCCCTGGTTGATACCGGAAGCCGGATGGATGACGTCATTTTCGAAGAATTCAAAGGCACGGGAAATATGGAAATCAACCTTGACCGTCGCCTGGTCGACAAGAGAATTTTCCCGGCCATAGATATCAGCCGGTCCGGAACCAGAAAAGAAGAATTGCTCATAGGCGAAAAGGACCTCAACCGGGTCTGGATTCTGCGCAAGATTCTAAGCCAGCTGAACGAAGTCGAGGCCATGGAACTGCTTCTGGAAAAACTGTCCAAGACCAAAACCAACAGCGACTTCCTGGATGCCATGAGCAAGGGCCTGTAAACTGCGGGTCTCTCCGGTTCTTGCAACCAGAAGGCCCCGGGCGCCGGGCGGGCTTACCCGAGCTAACAAGTTCATTCAACTGATTTTTTTCCAGTTCTCTGAGTGCGCCTCGTCTGATTCTTATTATCTTTTTATCTTTCCAGAGTAGCTGACAAATAATTTAGTTACCAGGTAAACAAATAAACCGGGTGGCCTTAAATTATTGATAATAAGTAAAATATAAGACTATCCGGATAAGTTATTGATAATAAATAAATTAGTTATAGTTTCGGATAATTATATAAAAAATATTAGATGCTGGTGTATAAAAATGTTCACAATTTGCTCGAAGAGTAGCCATCGTAATATCTCCTCTAAAAGACCTAAAACATAGGAAAGGAGTTTCGGACCAGAGAGCTTAAGGGAGACTATCCGTTTTATGGAAAGGTGCCATAAATGAGAAGGTCCGGGTGGACGGTTGCTGGGTAAAGTCCATGGCGGTGATGGTAGCTTACTGATTCGATAACGGGGGACAGAGGGAGGTTTTGGCGGTGGAGCCGATGTATGGGGAAAGTGAGGATAGCTAAGGGGGATTTTATTAAGGGACTTGAGAGAGATGGGTGTAACTCTGGTTGGGATGGTGAACTCAGATGCTCACCTGGGCATCCAGGCGGCCTATCTCTTCTACCGGCGCGCTGGAGAGGACCAATCGGGAGATAAGGCGAGATAGCCGGGTGGTGGGAGAGTTCCTTCGGTTAGCTCATGCCTCAGGCTGATCGCCTTCATACCTTAATGGAATACACTGAAGACCGGGTCAACGGGTACTCCTGCATCAGGCCAGAGAGATAAAGCCAGCTGATGGAAAACTAACCGGCGAAGGCAGCCAGCTGAAGCTTAAACCAGATCGCTAACAAAACCTGACATGGGAGTCTTCCTGTCTTGAAGAATAAATCTTAATAAAAAATTGATAATAATTTAGCGGCTTAAGCAGCGCGTAAAAATTATCAACTTTGAGGCCCACGGCAGCATGTTTTCTGGCTTCGAATGACATTAAAAATAATTTCCTGGATAATAAAAGCCAGAGGATTAAATATTAAAAATAATTCCAGATGTTCAGGTTATCTATAAGGGAAAGATTTCAGATTTCCACAAATGCCCAAAAACCTGGCAGAAGAGATATCCACAGATTTAACAGGCGGATAAGTTATTGAATATAATATAGATATGAAATGAAGATATATTGTGTCGCATAAGTTATATTATGTAAACTATTTCAAGGGGACGAGTAGCCAGATATCATAAAGTCATTTTTCCTGGCTATCATCAACCTTGAGCTGGCCGTGACTGGGCCTAACTCCTGTTTCTTCTTTGAGCTGCTTTATAATTCCCTCAAGTATGTTTATTAATTCCTGCCTTGTTACTACCTGTTTTTTGAATTCAATGCGGAGTCTGAAGGTTTTGTTGTCCTTGGGAATATAATTAAAAACGAAATATTTTGGTTTTTCTTTTTCTTCTTTTTCCTTAAATAATTTAGTAAGGTCGCGGGTATCCGTTCTGGTGAGTCTGTTTTGAATTATACGTTCTACTACCTGGTTCATCTGAGCTTCGTTTTCAACCTTGGCTATTTCAATTATTGTGCTTCTACTTGTTATACCGGCTTTTTTGAGTTTGTCTCTCAGCTCATGGGGTATTCTACTAACGGATATAATTTCTGTTATGGTAGACCTGGCCTTGCCAATTTTATCCGCGATTTCCTGGTGGCTGTAACCGTATAGATTCATCAGAGCCCTGAGGCCGTCGGCTTCTTCAAAAACATCCAGATCCTTTCGCTGGAGATTCTCTATAAGGCTGATTTCCATCGCTTCCTGGTCGTCAACGGTCATTTCGATGCACGGAATTTCTTTTAATCCAAGGTTTTTTGAGGCAACAAAGCGTCGTTCTCCCGCTATAATCTCGAACTTTTCGCCTTTAGGCCTGACTATAATCGGTTCCAGAACGCCCTTAGTCTTGATGGAGTCCATCAATTCCTGGATATCTCCCAGCTCGCTTCGTGGTTGTCTCGGGTTTGGTTCTATTCTGTCGAGTGGAATCATCCTCAGCCTGGGAGCCGAAGTCTTAGAGGCAATTAACTCAACAAAATGTGGGTCATGTCTCATGATTAAATTATCAGGAAGTCCGGATTTCTTAGTTTTTGTTTGCACGTTCTAATAACTCCTCAGCCACAGATTTATACTGAATAGCCCCGATAGAATCTGGGGCAAAGGTAAAAATGCTTTCTTTGTAGGCCGGGCTTTCTTCCAGTTTGACGCTCTTAGAAATGTAGGTCTTAAAGACCTTATTTCCGAATACCTCTACAATCCTGTCGACTACATCCTTTGAAATGTTTGTTCTACGGTCGTGGAGTGTTATGATTACACCGATAATTTCCAGCTCAGGATTGGCAATTTTTTTGACCTTATCTATAGTCTCAAGAAGGTCGTCTGTGCCTTCAAGGCAAAGATAAGATGATTGGATCGGAATAAGAATATGGCTGGCGGCTACCAGAGCATTTAGGGTTATAAGTCCAAGCGTGGGTGGTGTGTCTATGAAAATAAAATCATAATGGTCTCTAACAGCATTGAGCGCATCTCTAAGGCGGTAATGTCCGTCGAATTCCCCGATAAGGGCTGGTTCCAGTTTGGCCATGGATATCCTGCTTATTGCCACATCGAGCCCCGGGATTGTTGATTTTACGATTATCTCAGAAATCCTGTTGTTTTTATCCATTAAAACATCAAAAAGCGACCCGGGAATTTCGTGAGGATTATTAACTATTGATATGGTGCTATGAGCCTGGGGGTCCATATCTACCAGGAGAACGCGATAACCCATCAGAGCTAAAGCGGCAGAAAGATTAACACAGGTGGTGGTCTTCCCCACACCGCCTTTTTGATTGGTTACTGCTATTATCAAGTATATCCTCCGAATGTTTTATTTGATAAAAATATACAAAAAATAGAATGTAAAAACAAGTTTATTTTTTTAAATTTTTCTAACCTGTCGGCAGGCCGACATATCTATAAGTAATTGATAATAAATAATATAATAATTATTTGAATTTTTAGTTATCCATATTTATTAATTGGGGCTTTTTAATTGGAGTTATTCTGTTTGATTCAAGGAACCTGTTGAATTCTTCCAGGTCTTTTCTGATAAATTCATTAAGCTGGTGAACCGAGTTTCGAACCATAAGGTTAATTTCTTCGGCCTGTTTTAACTCGGTTGCGGTGGGTGCTGCTGGATATCCGGCTATTCCTTGCAGGAGTGAATATAGCCTTATATTTAATGGACGCCGGAGAAATTTCTGGTAAGGAATCGAAAGGCCGAGAAGGGTGCCTTCAGTCTGAAAAATTTCGGACACGGACTGGAAAGAGTTAAGGAATTTTCGGTACCGGTTTTCAAGCTGTTTCCTTATTGGTTCATCTTTTATGGCTGTAATTTCTGAAAATGTTTTTTCCAGATCACGAGAAATATTCCTGGCAGCAGCAGTCGCTCTGGTATAAAGGTTGTTGATTTTTGACAGCTCGGCCACCACCTGGTATTGACTTTGAAGCCCGGCCCCGTCAAGCTCAAACCTTGTGTCGGGCAGAACTTTTAGCTTCCTTTGATACGCCGTATCCCCTATTTTTATCAAAACCTGGTATTCTCCGGGGGTTATGTTACACATAACGTTCATAATGCCTGCAATCTGGGGTTTTTCTCCGCTGCTGGTCCGGGGCATAAACTGCAGGTTCCAGTTAGTTCGGTTCAGCCCGGCTTTCTTATGAAGCGGCAGCTCTATTATTGGCTCATTGTCGCTGGAATGAATTGTAAGGCGAAGGTCGCCGCTGAGATCGCTGCGGATAAAGTAAGTTAGCCCGGCTCCGGTAGGCGGGTTGCTGCCGCGGAACCCGGATGTGGAGTAAACATCTCCACGGATGGAATTAAATAATAGATAGGCCGTTCTGGGCTCGAAAAGGTAGAATTCCGAGTTAAAGGCATCCTGACTGAACTGACTGAGATAACAGATGTCGTCCAGGATCCAGATGCCTCGGCCATGGGTTCCTATGATAAGATCGTTCTCCCTGGGATGAATGGCGATATCATGCACGGCAACAGTTGGTAAATTAGTACCATGAATTTTAATCCAGCTTAACCCTGAGTTATAAGATGCATAAATTCCAAATTCTGTTCCAACA
Source organism: uncultured bacterium (assembly GCA_937920515.1). Taxonomy (GTDB): domain Bacteria; phylum Acidobacteriota; class Aminicenantia; order Aminicenantales; family Saccharicenantaceae; genus Saccharicenans. The sequence continues at coordinate 5,877 of CALEUG010000031.1, read as the reverse complement.
AACAGTAAATTTCTATTTTTTGGGTGCTCCCTTATTACATGAACCCAGCCAAAATCCGGCAGGTTAGCGCGAATGGATTTCCAGGTTCGTCCGAAATCAGTGGTCTTATAAACATAAGGGGAATAATTGTCGCTGCGGTGGTTGTCAAAGGAAACATAGGCAGTTCCTGCCTCAAAATGAGAAGCCTCCACTCTGGAACACCAGGAATTTTTGGGGAGCCCGGGTATATTCCTGGCAACGTTGGTCCAGGTCTGACCGCCATCGACTGAAACCTGAAGGTTGCCGTCGTCCGTGCCGCACCACAACACACCGGCCTGAACGGGCGATTCAGCTATGGCCGTGATGGTGCAGTGGACCTCGGCTCCGCTGTTTTCAACTGTAATGGGACCGACCCCATCAACCTGTTTGGCCGGGTCGTTGGTGGTCAGGTCGGGACTGATTTTTTCCCATGAATAACCGCCGTTTTTTGACCTGAAAAGGAAGTTTCCGGCGCAATAAATCGTATTGTTATCGTGGGGAGATATAATTATAGGAGCGTTCCAGTTGAACCTGTAGGGAGGCTCGTTCAGCGGGGCTTCAGGCCTGAGGCCCTTGCCAAGGCCGTGTCTCAGGTCCTTCCTGATAAGGCCGTTGTTCTGGGAGTTGCAATAGACAATAAAGCTGTTTTCGGGGTGAGGCCTGACAAAAAATCCGTCTCCCCCGTTGATGAATTCCCAGTGTTCGTTGAGGATTCCCCGGCTGTCCAGCGAATGCGAGGGACCTCCCCAGCAGCCGTTATCTTGAAGCCCGCAATAAACCCTGTAGGGTACGCTGAAATCAAAGCCTACCTGATAGACCTCGGCCGCATCGATGCTGGTCACCGGGAGCCAGGTTTTTCCTCCGTCATAAGTTATGTCAATTCCACCATCGTTGCCGTCTATGAGATGCTGTGGGTTGGTTGGGTCAATCCAGAGGGCATGATGGTCGGGGTGAGTCCCCTGCCCTATCGCCCTGAATTTTTGACCCATGTCGTTTGAAACGTAAAGCCCGGTTGACTGGACATATATTGTCCGGTCATCCTTAGGGTCAACATAAATGTGGCTGTAGTAAAAGGGGCGGTTGTTTACATTCTTGTAGGTCCTGGCGTCGCAGGTCCTTTTCCAGGTCTGGCCGTAATCTTCAGAGCGCCAGATACCCGGGTCCTGGTGTTCGATCAGGGCATAGACCACTCCCGGTCTGTTCTTAGCCACCGCCAGTCCTATCCGTCCCATCATTCCTTCCGGGAGGTCCTGTTTCAGCCTGGTCCAGGTTAACCCGCCATCTGTGGTTCTGTAAATGCCACTGCCAGGGCCGCCGCTCACCATACGGTAAGGTAGCCGGCGGTGTTCGTAGGCTGCCGCATACATAACCTGGGAATTTTCAGGGTCCATTTCCAGGTCACTAAATCCTGTATTTTCATTAACATACAGAATTTTTTTCCAGGTCAGGCCCCCGTCTATTGTCTTGTAAATCCCGCGCTCGGAGTTGGGTCCCCAGAGGTGTCCCATGGCCGCCACGTAGACCACGTTGGGGTCTCCCCGGCTGATGATAATCCGGCTGATATGCCTGGTATCGCCGAGACCCATATTCTTCCAGGTTTTGCCCCCGTCGGTTGACCTGTAAACGCCGTCTCCGACGGTGACCGAGTTCCGGCAGGTGCTTTCGCCAGTTCCCACCCAGACGATGTCCGGCGAGGACTGGGCCACAGCCACGGCTCCCACGGAAACCGTGGCTTCGTGCTGAAATACCGGAAGCCAGCTAACCCCGTTATTTTCCGACTTCCAGAGACCACTGGGGCCGACGGCGGCATAGATTATCCAGGGCTTTTTTTCGACCACGTCAATGTCCACTGTCCGGCCTCCTGGAACGGCCGGACCGATGTTTCTCCAGGTGATAAACTTATTCAGATAATCGGCGATTCTATCCGGCTGCTGGGAATTAGCCGGAAAAAGTGACTGGAATAACAATAAAACCAGGGAGAAAACAATCGCCTGGATCAGGACGGTTCTAATTCGCCATAACTGAAATCCTGAATTTTCCCGGGGGCTGAACATGCGGGCCTCCAATTTTTAATTTGCTTCGGGTAGATGTTCATTATAAGATAAGAAACCCGGGCAATGAAAATAAATTAAAATTAAATTATTCTTTTTCTGGATTTCCCGGAATTTTGTTGAAGCTTTTTTCGTCAGAACTGCGTGAGCTTTTATCCGTATAAATATACTTATCAGAATTAAGAAGGAGGACACATGTCCGGGTTAAAAATCCCCCTGCTTCTTTTTATCTCAGCTTTTCTGGTGTCCACTCCCCTGCAAACGACTCAGGTGGAGACGAAATTTCATTCGCCGGCCGAGGTGGCTGCGGCCCTGAAAACCCTGGCCGGAAAATTTCCTGAAATCTGTCGCTTAAGCACCATTGGCAAATCTTACGGCGGCCAGGAGATCCATGTCCTGGAAATATCCGTCCGGAAAAACAGGCCCGCTCCAGAGGACAGGCCGGGGGTGCTGGTGGTAGCCAATTCGGAAGGGATTCACCTTGTGGGAACCGAAGCCGCACTGCAGCTGGCCGAATCCATTCTCACCGCCTACGGCCAGGATAAATCCTGGGCGGACTTTCTGAACCGCAATGCCGTCTATGTAATTCCCCTGTTGAACCCGGAAGCGGCCGCGGCCTACTTCTCCAGGCCACTCCAGGAAAGGACATTTAACGGCCGCCCGGTGGATGAAGACAACGATGGTCTGGTTGACGAGGACGGCCCGGAAGACCTCAACGGGGACGGGCTCATCACTGCCATGAGAGTCAAATCGCCCGAGGGTCGCTGGATAATAGACCCGAAGGAGCCGAGGCTGATGAGACTGGCGGACCCTAAAAAGGGAGAAAAGGGTGAATACCTGCTATACACCGAGGGTCTGGACAATGACGGCGATGGTTTGATAAACGAGGACGGCCCGGGCGGGGTGGACTTAAACCGCAATTTTCCCCATGACTTTGAGTACTTTCAGAAGCGGGCCGGTCTTTACCCGGTATCGGAGCCCGAGACCGAAGCCCTGTTGAAGTTCATGTTCGACCACAAAAACATAGCTCTGGTCATCAATTTTTCAACAGAGAACAACCTGCTGAACATGCAGCAGACCGGACAGGCCAGGGTTGGAGCTGACCGGGTTCGCGTTCCCCGGCAATTCGCCGGCTTTCTCGGGCTGGACCCCGATACTGAATACACTCTCAAGGAGATAGTGGACATTATGAAGAGTTCAGGCTTCGGCGGGGGTATGGAAATCGATGAGAGCCTGGTGGCTACCTTCCTGGGACTGGGCCCGGCCATGAACCTTGACCGTCTGGACCAGGCCCTGTACGAAGAGTTTCAAAAGGATTACAAGGACGGCCTCAAGGCAGTCGGGCTTGATTACCTCGAAAAGAGAGCCAAAGGCGTCGGCAAAGGGTCCTTCGCAGCTTTTTGCTATTACCAGTACGGGGTGCCGGTGTTTTCCTTCGACCTGTGGCAGGTGCCAGAGCCAAAAAAAGAAGAAAAAAAGGATGAACTGACCCCCGATCGTCTCAAGTCTATGTCGTCCGAACAATTCCTGGCCCTGGGTGAAGAGAAAATTGCCGCTTTCCTGAAGGAAAGAGGCGCTCCGCCCAGCTTCAACGCCGCCATGCTCATCAAGATGGTTCAGTCGGGCCAGATCACCCCGGCCAGGATGGCCGAGATGATGGAAAAAATGCCAAGGGCAGCAGGAGCCGGAGCCACAGGAACCGAAGAAAATCCCGAAGCCTACCTCCTGGTCTATTCCGATAACGTCTTAAAGGGCGCAGGCTTCTTAGACTGGAAGCCGTTCCAGCACCCTGACCTGGGCCAGGTGGAAATCGGCGGATTCGTTCCTTTCCTGAAATACACGCCTCCTTCTGACCAGCTCCAGGCTTCGGTCAGGTATCATGTTCAGTACTGTAAAAAGCTAATGATGAAATTGCCAGTTGTGTCCGTCAGGGAAACTAAAATCGAAAGACTCGGCTCCGACCTCTACCGGCTTACTGTCTACCTGCAAAACGAAGGGCTCCTGCCCACCTCCCTGGCCCAGGGCCGGCGGGCGCTGACTTCCTACCCCATCAGGGTCAGCCTCAAGCTGGAAGGCAAGCAGAAGCTTTTTGCCGGCCGTCCGGTGGAACTGGTGCCCTTTCTGCAAAGTGGCGAGGTCAGGAAGCTGGAATGGACAGTCCAGGCCAAAAAGGGTTCCAGCCTGGGCCTTAAAGTCTGGAGCAACCGCATATCGCCCTTAGAAAAGATGATTAAGCTGGATTAGGAGAACGATTATGAACAGAACCTCCAAAATTATTTTTTTTATAATCTTAACAGTCGCGCTGGCTGGTTCAGGCCAGGTAGATTCGGCTCACAGCGCCAGGACCAGGCCCGAGGTCAGGCTGAGCTTTGACCATTTTTATGACCACGCCGAGCTTACCGCGGCCCTTAAAGAACTGCAAAAAGCCTATCCCGACCTGATGAAGCTGGAATCCATAGGCAAGTCCTACCAGGGCCGTGATATCTGGGCGGTCATCATCAACAACCCGGCCACCGGCCCGGCCGAAAGGAAGCCAGGTTTTTACATTGACGGTAACATCCACGGCAACGAAATCCAGGGGGCGGAAGTGGCCCTTTATACCGTCTATTACCTGCTAAAGAATTCAGGAAAGCTGGAATTCGTCGACCGCTTGCTGCGGGACCGGGCTTTCTACATCGTGCCCACCATGAATCCTGACGGTCGCGATTATTTCCTGCACCTGGCCAGCGATTCCAACTCCCCGCGCTCGGGACTGGTCCCTTACGACGATGACCGCGACGGGCTACTGGATGAAGACGGTCCGGATGACCTGGATGGCGACGGCTCAATAACTTACATGCGCAAGCGGGATCCGAGGGGAAATTATAAAACCAGCCCGGACAATCCCCTGGTCATGGTACCCTGCCGTCCTGGAGAAAAAGGTGAATTCATCCTGCTGGGCTCGGAAGGAGTGGACAACGATGGCGATGGCCAGGTCAATGAAGACGGACCCGGCGGTTACGACATGAACCGGAACTTCGGTTATAACTGGCAGCCCAATTATGTTCAGCGGGGAGCAGGGCCTTATCCATTCTGCTGGCCGGAGACCAGGGCAGTCAGGGATTTCATCCTGGCCCATCCCAACATCATGGGAGCCCAGTCTTTCCACAATTACGGCGGTATGATCCTCCGTGGACCGGGAGCCAAGAACCTGGGCGAGATGCTGCCCCAGGACCGCCAGGTTTATGATTACATAGGAAAACAGGGTGAAAAGATTCTTCCCGGCTATCGCTACATAGTTATCTACAAGGACATGTATACCGTCTATGGCGGGACGATTGATTTCACCTATAACCTCCTTGGCATCTTTACCTTTTCCAACGAGCTGGATTTTGACCAGTATGCGGGAACTCAGCCGGCAGCCCAGAGAAGGGGGGGTGAAGAGGAAGAAGAGGCCAGGGGCCGGATGTTCCGGGCCGGAGGTAACCTGGAAGAAATCATTTACCATCAGCTGGTGCTGATGGGCGAACAACTGGTGGAGTGGAAGCCTTATAAACACCCGCTCTACGGCGATATCGAGATAGGGGGGGTTAAGAAGATGGGACGCCGGGTACCAGCCCTGTTCAGGCTGGCTGAAACCTGCCACCGCAACGCGGCTTTCTGCCTTTACCATGCCGACCAGCTGCCGCGACTCAAGGTGGAAAATGTAAGCCTCAGGAAACTGGAAAACGGGCAATACCAGGTGGAGGTCAGGATAGCCAACGAAAGGGTAACCCCATCGATTTCCAGCCAGGCAGTTCAGAGGAAATTACACCGCCCGGATATGCTC
>CALEUG010000030.1 GCA_937920515.1 uncultured bacterium | reverse complement strand
GCTTAAATTTCTGCCCAAAGCCAGGGCTAAAAACCTGGTTCCGCCCTTTGTCTATGAAAAGGCTGAGTCGTTCGCCCTCTGCCCGGCCTGCGGTCGCGTCTTCTGGAAAGGCACTCACTTCCGCGACATGGAAAAAAAATTGGCCCGCTTTATCTGTAAAAAAAGTCCGGTATGATTTCCGGCCCGCTGGATTAAAAACATACTATTTATTAAATTCTATCATTAAATTTCTTAATTTTTTGGCATTGTATAACCAGAATTTATCGACCAAATTTAATTTATGTAAGCGGGATATGCCAGATTTAAAATTGGCTTCAAAAGGATCTGGTATGTGCCGGGTCAGAAACATTGGTGACACTTCGGGCTCTCTGTAAAAGCCATAGTTTTGAATATCTATTATCCTGAGAGAATTTGCGATTTGCCCGTTATGGCTGTCTTATTTCGCAATCAGTCGGGATCCCTGATAAAGTAAATCTTCTTCTTTAAAACTCCGGAATAAAATTGTCACTGAGGTATCGACTCCATACACTGGTTTGACTGGACGGGGTAGTCTGGGTTATTTTTGAGAGGCGCTGAGACCTACCGGGGAGGAGCAAATGAAAACCGGTATGATAATCAAGCCCGCCAGGTCAAGAAACAAATATGGGAAAAGTGTTGGGCTATTTCCATTACTTTTTATTTTTCTGATATTTTCTTTTTACCCGGACTTTGCGGCCCGGCCAGAGAAAAATGGCGGGTCATCTGTCAGCTGTGAAAATCAACAGGCTATAAAAATTCCCTACCCTGAGAGCGAACTCCACAGAACTGGCAGGCCGGATATATACCGCGGCGAGCAGCTCCGAGAAATTGCCTTTCCGCTGGGCGGAATAGGCACCGGGACAATATCGCTCGGCGGCCGGGGCCACCTCCGCGACTGGGAGATATTCAACCGCCCGGGCAAAGGTGTTAATTTTCCCTTCACCTTCTTTGCTATTTATGTCGAAAGCGACGGCCGCAAATTCAGCCGGGTGCTCGAAGCTCAGCTTGACCCGCCCTACACCGGTGGTCATGGCCTTCCGCGCGAGCGAGTGCCGGGCCTGCCGCGCTTCCGTACGGCCATATTTCGCGGTGAATACCCTCTGGCCGAGGTGGAGCTCAGCGACCCTGACCTGCCCATAAAAGTAATCCTCGAAGCCTTCAACCCGTTTATTCCCGGAGAGGCTGAAAACTCCGGCCTGCCAGTAGCTGTGCTCAAATACCGCATAGAAAATCTAACAGATAAAGAAATCCAGATCACGCTGGCCGGCTCGATAGCCAACCCGGTTGGTTTTGATGGTCAGGGTGAATTCAATTCGCTTTTCAATGCGGCTTTTGGCCAGAACGTAAACCGAGTGGTTAAAGGCCCGGTTTCCGGGCTTTATTTTTATTCTAAAAAAGTCCAGCCCGATTCACCGGCTTTCGGCACCCTGGCCTTATCCACCACCTGGCCCGACCTGACCTATGTTTCCCACTGGGTGCGCGGCGAATGGTGGGACGACCTCCAGATTTTCTGGGATGATTTTTCCGACGACGGCCAGCTAAAGGACCTTGAGGCGGAAGAACCTTCGCCTGACGGCCGGACCGATGTCGGCAGCCTCGGCCTTAAAGCCACCATACCGGCCGGCGGCCAGGTGGTTCTGCCGCTGGTCATAAGCTGGCATTATCCGAACCTGGCCAACTATTTTGACGTTGTCCGGGAACAGCGCGGCCGGATTTATCACCCCCACTATGCGAAAAAATTCAAGGACGCCTGGCAGGTGGCCGAGTATTGTTTCCAGAATCTGGACGAGCTTGAGAAGAAAACGCGTCACTTCAGGGATGTCTTTTTCTCTTCCAGCCTGCCGCCCTATGTCCTCGACGCCGTTTCCAGCCAGGCTTCCATCATCCGCACCCCGACCTGCCTGTGGCTTGATGACGGCCGTTTCTTTGCCTTTGAAGGCTGCAGCGACCGCTCGGGCTGCTGCCCGCTGAACTGCGCCCATGTCTGGAATTATGCCCAGAGCCTGGCCTTCCTTTTCCCGGGGCTCGAACGTTCAATGCGCGAGACCGATTTTCTGGTCAACGTCAGGCCTGATGGCTCGATGGTTTTCAGAACGAGTCTTCCCCTCACCGAAAAATTCTGGAACTTCAAGCCGGCGGCCGATGGCCAGCTTGGCCGAATCATTAACCTCTACCGCGACTGGGAGATAAGCGGTGACCTTAACTTTCTTAAGAGGCTCTGGCCCCGGGCCAAAAAAGCCCTGGAATATGCCTGGACAGGCTGGGATAAGGATGGCGACGGCCTGCTCGAGGATGAACAGCATAACACCTACGATATTGAATTTTACGGGCCGAACTCCATGCTCAGCGGCTTTTACCTGGGAGCGCTGGAAGCCGGAGTGAGGATGGCTGAAGCTGTGGGCGATAAGAAGGCTGCGGTCGGATATCGCAAAATATTAGAAAAAGGAAAGAAAAATTACGAAACCCTGCTCTGGAACGGCGAATTCTTCATCCAGAAATATGACCGGGCTCTTCAGAAAAAATACCAGTACGGTGAAGGCTGCCTCTCCGACCAGCTACTCGGTCAGTGGCTATCGATGGTAGCCGGTCTTGGTCGTTTCCTGGATGAAGTTAAAATCAAAAAGACCTTAGAGTCAATCTACCGCTACAATTTCCGTGAAAATTTCTATGACTTTGCCAATGTCCAGAGAACCTACGCCCTGGCCGACGAGAAGGGCCTGCTTCTCTGCACCTGGCCCCGCGGCGGGCGTCCGGCACTCCCGTTCCCGTATTCTGACGAAGTCTGGACTGGCATAGAATACCACGTGGCCAGCCACCTGATTTATGAAGGGATGGTCAGCGAAGGTTTATCCATAGTCAGGGCTGCCCGCGACCGCTATGACGGCCGGCGCCGCAACCCCTGGAACGAAGTGGAATGCGGCCATCACTATGCCCGGGCCATGTCTTCCTGGGGACTGCTGCTGGCCCTCTCCGGGTTCAGCTATTCGGTTCCGGAAGGTCGCCTGGGCTTTGCTCCTGCCCTCAACCAGGAAGATTTTCGCACCTTCTGGTCCCTCGGCTCCACCTGGGGTACTTACGAACAGCATCTCGGAAAGGGCAAGATTTTTAGCTGCGAGCTCAAGCTGGAGCAGGGGAACTTCGAACTTCGAGAACTGAACCTTGAACTACCATCCGGCTTCTCCCCGGCTACGAAGTCTATTAGTTGTAGTCTCGGAGGAAAAGATATAAAACCGCAGGTCGTCTTGAGCGGGAAAAAGCTGAGCTTAAAATTCAGGCAGGCGGTCCGGTTAAAAAGCGGCGAAGCCCTGAAGCTGAAACTGCAGTCCTGATTTTTGGGCCGGACCCGGGATTGCCCGCAGTAACAGATAGAACCTTAGCCCTTATTTAATTATTTCTAACAACCGGGCCAGGCGATTTATATGCTCCCGGTCACCTCCGGCCAGCCTCTGGAAGAGCTTTTTAAGGCTTTCATCCTGAATTTCAACCAGGGTGTGAAGGTGAATTTTTTCAAACCGGCTTTCCAGTTCTATCAATTCACCAAGGATTTGAGGCAGGAGAAGTGTTTTATTCTCAATCCGGACCAGAAGGTCCTGGGCAGCTTTCAGGCCGCTCAACAGCTCTTCTTTAGCCAATAACGGCTGACCAAAAGCTTCCGGGGCCCTGGTGTGATAATTTCTCCCCGCCCGGAGCAGGTTGGCATGGTCGCGCTCTTCCCCCGAAAGTCGGGTCAATTCTCCGGCGATATTCTCATCCGGAGCCAGTGCCGCCGCCAGCTGGTAAATTTCGGCTATCAGGTTTTCAAGGTCGATGGCTTGAATGATAACGGCAGATAAACTCACCGGTCTTTTCCTGAGTACTCTTTTCAGGTAAAAAATGGAAACTATAGATTATAAGAAATCATAATTAAAATCAACAGGCGGTCTTGACAGGTTCTGGTTTTGGCTTATAATGTGAGTGAATATTCACTAACATAGAGAGAGGCCGGTGAAAAAATCGGTATTTTTCCAGACGCCCGAGTCCCGCAAGGCTGATATCATAACCTCCACCCTGCGGATCATCGACCGCAGCGGCATCAAAGGGCTGACCGTGGCCCGGCTGGCCCAGGAGGTGGGTTTCGTGGAGTCGGCCCTCTACCGCCATTTCAGGTCGAAAGGTGACCTGGTATCTTTTATCCTGGACAGCATCCTGCAGGAAGCCCGTAATCACTTCGCCGAGGTTGAAGAAAATATGGAGGATTCTCTTGGAGCCCTGAAGCAATTGCTCTTCCTCCATCTTAACTTTCTGGAAGAATATCCGGGCATTTTCAAGGTCATCTACTCCGATGAAATTCATCTCGGGAATCAGGAATTGCAGGATAAGGTTATCAGGCTGATCTCGGAAATTATGACCTTTTTGAAGAAGATAATTCAAAAAGCCATTTCCGAAAAAAAGCTCAGGGCCGACCTGAATGTCACGGTGGCGGCCATGCATTTTCTGGGTTTGATTTATACCGCTTTTTCCTACTGGACGATTAAGAAGAGGAAGGTTCCCCTTAAGAAAATTAGCAGCGAACTCCTGAACCAGTATCTGGAAGGTGTTAAGACCTGAATCCGGTTGGATGGCTGTGTTGAGAGCAGGGGTTAAACGGAACAGCCAGCAGGGACGAGGTCAGAAAAAGATGGCTGAGAGAAATGATCTGGCTCAACCTGCTGACCAATTCTTCTCTGCCCGCAGATGACCGGAGGTAGAGGAAATGGAAAAGGTCTGGACAAAGATTCTGCGTTTCAGCTGGTTGATAATTCTGCTCCTGGTATTGCTCACGGTATTTTTTGTCCTGCAGTTCAGGCATCTCTATTACCAGAATAAATTCACTTCCTGGCTGCCCCAGGACGACCCGGTGGTTAAGCTTCTGCTGGATACGGGAGAAAAATTTGGCTCCACCGAGCTGGTGCTGGTAGCCTTAAAGGCTGAGGAAGGAGAAACTTTCCGGGCCGATATTCTGGAGAGCCTGAAGCTGGCCACGGAGGAGCTTTCCCGGCAACCTGAAGTTTTTTACGTGACTTCAATAATTTCGGCCCCGAATATTCAAGCCCTCGACGGGGAGATTGTCGTTTCGGATTTTCTGGAAGACCTTCCCCGGTCTGAAACAGAACTAAAAGTCAGGCTGGAGGAAGCCCTGTCTAAAGAAAATTACGTTAACACCTACCTTTCTCCCGACGGCCGCTGGCTCGGGATGGCCGTTTACCTCCGCAGCGGGGTGGACAGCGACCGGGCCTTTGCCGGGGTGGTTAAGGTGATAGTCGAAAAGCACCTGGCCGGACTGGCCGAAATCCATTACGCCGGCGAACCCTGTTTTACCTACTATGCCGACCATTACCTCAAGAAAGACCTCAAACTCCTGGTCCCGGTGATCATCCTGACCGTTCTCCTGGTGCTCTACCTCAGCTTCCGCCGGCTGCGGGCGGTTTTCCTGCCGTCGCTGGTGGTCTGGCTATCCACGGCCTGGGTCTTCGGGCTGATGGCCCTGTTCCGGGTGCCGATGAACCTGGTGACACCGGCCCTGCCCGTGCTGCTGATTGGCCTGGGCTCAGCCTATGGCATTCACATGGTCAATTCCATCGAGCAGAACCGCGCCGGTGGTATGAGCCGGGCGGACGTCATTGCCCGGAGTGCCGGTCGGGTAGCTCTGCCCGTTTTCATGGCTGCCACCACCACCATGGTGGGCTTTGTGTCCTTTCTTACGGCCAGGCTCGGGCTGATAAGTAACTTCGGAGTCTTCGCCGGGCTGGGTGTTATGCTGGCCATGCTCATTACCTACGCCCTTATACCCTCGGCCTTCTATCTTCTGCCCGACCCTCCAGAAAGGAGAGAGAAGCAAGCGATTTCTCTGGTTAATCCGGCCATTTTCAACTGGCTGGCCGAACGGGTCATTTCACGGGCCAGGACTATCATTGTTTTTGGCCTGGTGGCCTTTGCCTTCTTTATAACCTGGATTCCTGATATCAAGAGGGAAGTAAATTTTACCAATTACTTCCCGCCGGACAGTGAACCGCGTCTGGCCGATCGGGTGGTCGGAGCCAATTTTGACGGTGCCGCACCGCTCAATATCTATTTCAAGACGGAAAACTTGAGGTCGGCCGGGGCCCTGCGTGTTCTGCGGCGGGCAGAAAATTTTATGGCCTCGCTGCCGCAGTGCGGGCTGCCTCTGTCGGCGGCCGAGCTGGTAGAGGAGCTCAACGAAAAAATGAATGGCCGCTTTTCTCTGCCCGAGACTGACGGCCAGGTGGCCAACCTCTGGTTTTTCTTAGAGGGGCGAAATGAACTGCGGCAACTAATTTCCGATGACTTTACCGAGGGGCTGGTCTTTTCCAGGACTTCGTCGGGGCGCACCGAATTTCACTGGCGGTTGAGGAAAGCCATCGCGGAATTCCTGGAGAAAGAGATGCCCCCGGAATTTACAGAAATTTCCCTGGCTGAAGTGCCTGAAGAAGTAAGAGCAGAGTTAAGAAAACAGGAAGCCGTCTACTTGCTGGACGAGCTGGACTGGCTGCTTAAAAGATATGCCCCCGATTCGGCCTTCAGCCGCCAGGCGGCCGAAGAGTCACTGAGCCAATTAATCGCCAGATGGCCGTCCCTGGCCGAGCCCGAAGTTGTTTCCCTGTGGCGGGAGGAAGCCGGAAAGTATCTGCGGGCCGAGTCCTTCGATTTTGAACTTCCGGCAGCCAGTCGCCAGCAACTTCTGGATAAGCTGACCGGAATTACCGGGGCCGGAGGCGGGGGCGAAACCAGCTTCCTGGAAAGCCTGAGGCAGGAAATTCCGGCCAGCCTGTATGAAGAGGAAACCGCCCGGCGGGTGGCGATGACCTTAAATCTCAGATTGAAGGAAGTTAGGGAACAGGTGGCGGTGGACAGGGCCTGGCGGAGCCTCAGGTTTTTGCTCCCACCCGAAGCCCTCAATAACGCCCACTTCCAGCGGCGACTGCGAGGTTTGCTTTACGAGCTGGCCGACGAGCTGGTGGTCCTTCCGGCCGGACGGACTGGAGAGCTGGCTTCTCCCCGGGACAATTACAAATTAATTAGATTTGAACTAATCGACCAGAGCGGCCTGCCCCCGGCTCTCACCCAGCTCGACCACTATCTTTTCCTGTCGCAGCTCCAGTCGTTTGCCCTGGCCCTGGTGCTGACCTTTTTCATCATGCTTCTCATCAGAAAATCCTTCAGGCTGGGAATGATTTCCGTGGTGCCGATAATTTTTACCCTTGGCGTGGTTTACGGGTTCTTCGGCCTGGCCGGGGTGAAGCTGGATTATGTGACCATGATGGTGGCCTCGGTTTCCATCGGAGTGGGGATAGATTATTCCATCCACTTTGTCCACGGGGTGATGACCGGTTTGAAGCGGGGGCTCTCGCGTCCGGAGGCCATAACCCTGGCTTTCAGGGAAAAGGGTGGAGCCATAGCCGCCAATTCCCTGGCGGTCATGCTGGGGTTTGCGGTCCTGCTGCTGGCTTCCATGAGCCCCTTGCGGACCTTTGGTGGAATCATGATCGGCTCGATGTTCCTGGCGGCCTTTTCCGCCCTGACTCTTCTGCCGGCGCTGCTAACGAGGGTAAGGCAAAAATGAAACACATGAACACGGCCAGCCGGGTTGAGGTGTTTTTCCGGTCCCGGAGGAATTATAAGCCGGCCAACGTGCCTGCGATCGGGAAATTTAAATTTTACTGATGAAAAAAGGCAGGTGGATGTTCAAGATAAAAAGATTCAGCGCCAGAAATAATAGACCTCCGGACTGGCCTGGAATTAACGTTTCCTGCAACGGCTGGACGCCAAAAAAACTTCAGTTTATCGCCCGGGAGAAAATTAAGAGGCTCACACAATATGGCAGGCTGTGCTGGAGATAAAAATTTGGAGCTCTCAAAGAAATTCATCGGGGCCTGTCAGGTGAAGTTAAAAATTAACCGGTGAAAATTAAACAGGATGAATCAGAAAAATGGTTATATAAAAACAGGAGGTAATCATGAGTAACAGGATAACAAGACCGGGAAGAAAAACCAGAAGTTTCAATTCCCTTGTTTTTAATTTATTCTCCTTCTTAGTAATTATCAATTTTATTATCAATTTTTGCTCCGCATCCAATCTCCTGGCCCGGGACCGGGGCGAGGAGATACTCAGGAAAGTTGAAGCCCGGACCATCGGTGATAAAGCCCCGGCTGATATCCAGGCCGAGATGGTTATGGTTATCAGGACGGCCAGAGGGGACGAAAAGAAGAGAGAACTAATGGTCTGGACCAAAAACAACCCTTCGGGCGACGACTGGCGGCTTATGAAATTTTTAGCCCCGGCTGACCTCAAGGACCTGGGTTTCCTGGTCCTGGCTGACGACCAGATGTACCTTTACCTGCCGGAGTTTCAGAGGGTGAGAAGGATTGCTTCTCATAATAAAAAAGAAAGTTTTGTTGGCTCGGATTTTTCCTACGACGACCTGGGCACGGCTGGCTTTTCAGCCTTCTTTATCCCGAAGTTTAAGGAAGAAAACGAGCGGGCCTGGGTTCTGGAGCTGGAGAGGAAACCCGGCGCGAAAAAACAATATTCCAGGATTATTTTGACCGTGGACAGGGCTACAGAACTTCCGGTCAGGGTCGAGCTGTATGATGACAGCGGCCGGCTGTTCAAGGTCGAAACGCAGGAAAACAGCCGGATAGGACAATACTGGGTGCCGACTAAATTCGTCATGGAAAACGTCAGGACCGGGAGCAGCACCGTTCTCGAACTCAAGAATGTTAAGGTCGACCAGAACCTGGGCGCCGAAATATTCTCAGAGCGAAACCTGAAACGGAGTGTCAGCCGCTGAGAAAGCAGGAGGTCAGTCAATCTCCGGTCAGTTGAAGACAGTCTTTGTGGAAGCTATAGATAAAGAATGAGAAAAATAAAGGCTAAGGAAGATAAGGATAAGTAAAGACTGTGGTAAAAAGGAAAATGAGGCCAGCGAAAAGCTTACCCGGTATTATCCGGGCTGAAAGCCATAAACTGATGTGGCCGGGCCGGAAGGTAGCAGCGTCCGGGAAAGGGGCTGTATTATGGACCTGGATTCCGGACCGGGGAAGGCTTTTATCTCAGGCCACCTTTCTTTTTGTTGATTGAAACCATTGAAATCGGGCATCTTTCTTTAGAAAAAAATTTTAGGGAGGTGCAGGATGAAGGCCTCAGGAAATACTGAAATCAAAAAAATTGAAGCAGCAAGAATAATCAAGACGCGGTTAAGAGTCTCAGAGCGGGCCGACCGCCTCGTTCTATCCGCTGTCCTGAGCTTCTGTCTGCTGTTGTTGCCGGGGAAGGCGGTCCAGGCCCAGACCGCCTTTGATTTCTCGGGAATGGTCAAGCTATTCCTGTCTGTCTATGCTTCCAGCAATCAGGCCGGGCCTTATTTCTTTCATGACAGCGGCGATTTTGCCTTCAAGCGCCTGGAGGGGCGGTTCAGGCTGAAGGCCAGAATTTCTGACAATGTTTCGGCCCATGTCCGACTGGACGCCTTTTCCAGTCCAGACGCTCTTTTTTCGGGAAGCAGCTTCCCGGAGGCCGGACTTCTGGCCGCGCCCGGCCAGACCGAGCCCTTCGAAATTTCTCTGTACGAGGCTTACATCCGGGTCAATCATTTTTTGATCAGAAACCTGGACCTGACGGTTGGCAAGCAAAGAATTCAGTGGGGTACCGCCGATAAATTGAACATCGTCGACAACCTGAACCCCCTGGATTTTGCCAGCTTCCTGACTTTTGACCCGGACTATTACCTGGAACGCCGGCCCCAGACCGCTTTTAACCTGGAATTCTATCCGGGAAAGGACAGCAGGCTGCAACTGGTCTGGCTGTTAGGGCGTCAATACTCGCCCCTGCCGGCCGGTTTTGAGGATATGCTGCGGGCTAACCTGGCAGCCCTGCCCTTTCCGGAAATAAACCTGGCCACCGGGACTGCCAGTCTCAGGAACACCGGTTTCGGGGCAAGGTTTTCCACCAGGCTTTTTAACCTTGACCTGAGCCTCAGTTATTATAACGGCAACTACACCCTGCCCTATATTCAGGGGGTGGAGTTCAGCTCGCCGCTTCAACCGGGCCCGACCCGGGTTTATTTCCGCTATCCGGAGAAGCAGGTCTTTGGTCTTGACCTGGCCGGAGAAATAAAATCGGTCGGCTTCTGGGCTGAGCTGGCCCGGGTGCAGCCGCAGAAAATTCTTGGCAGGCTGGACACTTATCTTCTGGTCGGCGGTGAACTCTTTCCGCTCAACGTCTTTTTTCCGCTGCTGGACAGCCATTACTGGCAGTGGGTGGTTGGAGCCGATTATACCTTTTCTGTGGCTGACGGCCTGTATGTAAATTTCCAGTATCTGCACGGGCTTTTTGATGAAGCCTCCTTCAGCGGGCTGGCTGAAAGTTATTTCGGGTTGAGGAAGGGAATGTGGTTCGGACAGGTGCAGGATTACCTGGCCGGCCGGGCCGAGTTAAGAATGCTTAAGGGCGACCTGAAGGCGGGCCTGAATACCATGTTTTCACCCTCTTCCGGGGAATTCAACCGGTCTTCGGCCATTTTCTATCCGAGTCTGGAATACAGGGTCCAGGATGCGGTTTCGGTCCAGGCGGGGGCCATTCTGGCCACCGGGGATGAGAGCTGGTCAAAGTTCGGAAGTTTCGGCCGAGACCGGGTGGTCTACCTGCTGACCAGGGTCTCCTTTTAGCTCCCGTTTTCAGGTTGAAGAGGGGGCAGGAAAAAGATAAACTTATCAATAATGCGCAAGAGCGAAATCTGGTTCTTTTTCCTGCTGCCCTATCTCCTGGTTCTTAGCCTTTTCAGCCTGGTTTCCTATCTTAACCGCCAGGCTATACAGAGCGGCGTGGAAACCCTGGCCAAGGAGCAGCTCCAGGCTACGGCCATCATTCTCAAGGCAAACATCAAGGAACTTCTGGACCGCGCCGAAACGCCGGCCAGGATTCTGGATCGGCTTTCGGGACTGGAGGATGTTTATTTCATAGCCCTGCTGGACGAAGAGGAAAGAATCCTGGACTGGCATTCCAAGTTTGAAGGCTACCTGCCCTTTTCCCGGCGCAACCGCCCGGCAGCCGAGTTCTGGGTAATGGATTCGCCGATAGGTTCGGTCTTTAACCACTATTCATCATTTTCTACCGCTGCTGGACGTCTTTATAACCTTTATCTCGGTTATTCGCTTCGGAACCTGGATCTGCTGCTGGCCAGGTCGCGGAGAAATTACTGGCTTATTCTCGGCATTCTGGCCGTGGCCGGACTGGTAATTTTTGCCGGCATTTACCGTCTGCATGCCAGTTTCCAGAGAGCCTCGGCTGAGGCCATCAGGCAGGCCGGGGAGAAGGAGAGGTTCAGGGAAATTTCCGGGTTTACAGCCGGGGTGGCCCATGAAATCAAGAATCCCCTGAACAGCCTGGCCCTGCTTTTTGAACTCCTGGAGAAAAAGTCGCCCCCGGAGCTGAGCCCGCAGATAAGCCGGGGAAAAGGAGAAATACAGAAAATCGGGGCCGTTGTGGACCGGTTTTCTGAACTCATCAAGCCCCTGACCCTGAAGAGGGAGAAGTTCTCCTTGAATGATCTTATAAGAGAAGAAATCAACAGTCTGCAGACTCTGGCCCGAGAACGACAGGTGGCCATAGAGGTCCAGGCTCCAGAAGCAGTCCAGGTGGAAGGCGACCGGATGCTACTGGCCCGGGTTGTCCATAACCTGGTCAAGAATGCCCTGGAAGCTTCGGCCGGCGGGCAGAAAGTTACGGTTACGGCAGGTCTTCGCAAACAGGCGGTTATCCTTTCTGTTAAAGATGAAGGTCGGGGAATCGACCCCGGGCAAACGGAGAAAATCTTTGAACCGTTCGTTTCTTTCAAGGAAACCGGGCTGGGCGTGGGCCTGTACCTGGTCAGGAAGATAGTGGAAACACACCATGGAAAAATTTACCTGAGAAGCAGGCCAGGAGCCGGAACTGAATTTATAGTTGAACTCCCCGGAGGCCAGAATGGCTGAGCCAAAAGGAATAATTCTGGTGGTTGAGGATGATGACCTGCAGCGGGAGCTGATTTCTGAAAACCTGAGGCAGGAAGGCTACCAGGTTTTTGAGGCCAGAAACAGGCGGGAAGCCCTGGAGCGGGTTGGCCAGAACCCGGTGGAGATTGCCGTGGTGGATTATAAACTGGGGGAGGAATCGGGGCTGGAGTTGATTAAAGAGCTGAAAAAACGCAACCCGCTTATCACCCCGGTTATGGTCACGGCTTTTGCCAGCATCGAGACGGCGGTGGAAGCCATCAAGCAGGGCGCTTACGATTATGTGGTCAAGCCGGTTGATTTTAAGAAGTTTCTGCTGACTCTGGAGCGGGCCCGGGAGAGATTCAGGCTGCAACGTGAAGTGACCGAACTGCGAAACCGTCTGGAAGAAAAATTCAGCTTTAAGAACTTTGTTTTTGCTTCCAGGGCCATGGAACGGGTGGTGGTCCTGATGTCCCGGGCGGCCCGGAGTGAAGCCACGGTCCTTTTGACCGGCGAAACCGGTACCGGGAAAGACCTTATTGCCCGCCTGATTCATTTTTCTTCCTCCCGCAACTCAGGCCCCTTCCTGGCGGTAAACCTGCCCTCGATTCCAGAAACCCTGATAGAAAGTGAGCTGTTCGGCGCCGAGAAAGGAGCTTACACCGACGCCAGGGAAAGGAAAATCGGAAAGTTCGAGGCGGCCGATGGCGGAACACTTTTCCTGGATGAGATCGGAGACCTCAACCCCGGGTTGCAGGTCAAGTTGCTGAGATTCTTGCAGGACCGGGAATTTTATCGCCTGGGGTCAACCCGGCCACTCAGAGCTGATGTCAGGATAATCGCCGCCACCAACCGCAACCTGGAAAAAATGGTCAGTGAGGAAAAATTCAGGGCAGATCTTTATTATCGGCTGAATGTCATCAGGATAGATGTTCCGCCGCTCCGGGAAAGGAAGGAGGATATTCCGCTGCTGGTGGACCACTTTATCCGGGAATATAGCCGGCGGGAGAAGAAGAACATCCGGGGGATATCAGCCGAGGCCTTGAATGTCTTGATGAACCATGATTTCAAGGGCAATGTCAGGGAGCTGGAAAACGCCATCGAGCGGGCAGTTATTTTTGCCGAAGGAGAAATAATCACCCGGGCTGACCTGCCGGTTTTCCTGGAGATTAAGTCGGAATCAGAACTGGATAGTGGGGCAGAGGCAGAATTCTCCAGGCCTCTTCCGGAAAGGGTCCGAGACCTGGAAATCCGGGAAATCAGGCGGGCCCTGGAAAAAAGCGGCGGGGTCAAGAGCCGGGCCGCCCGGCTTCTGGGCATCACCGAGCGCATGCTCTCATACAAAATGAAGATTTACCGGTTGTAAACGGGGGACACAATACTCGTTTCCTGATTTTAGAGAGTTGCGATAGACCTCATTGCTTCCTGACTGGAAACGTTAAATTTCAAGTACTGAGATACCCGGGAATAGATTTTTCAGGAAAAGACAGAAAATTGCTATGAGTTGGCAGGGGGTTGAATTCCTGGTGATTCGGGTGAATTAAAATTTAATTTGATTTTTCTGTGTGGTCGGATAAACGTACATATTCAGAAAATCAGGGAATGAGTATTGTGTCCCCCTTTTCAGTCGTAGAGCTGCCATTCGCCAGAATGATTTTCCGGGATCTTTGACTTTTCATCCCAGACCTTGAGCAGGTAGTCTTTATTGTCTTCAAAGACCCGGGCCTGTTGCTCCACCACCTCTTCGGCCTGCTCCGAAGTCAGGTCCCAGGTGCCGCGGACGAAATCGGCAATCCGGGCGTAATAGAGTGGTGTCACCAGCTCGATGATCTTGAACCGGTTCCTGGGCCAGGCGTGGAAGGTGGCGGCCAGCTCGTAGAGAATTTTCACCCAGGCTGCGATCGGCAGACTGAATTCCTGGGGCGAAAGTTTGGAAGCGGCTTCCACGGCGGCATAAGCTTCCTCTGAAAAAATCTCTTTCCAGAGGGGAGAGAACTGCTGGTAACCAACCTTGAATCTAAAAATCAGCTCGGGCAGTGTCACCTCTACCGGCTCTGGCTCCCGGGGTTCAATTTCGCCCAGGATTTCCACCGGCTGGCTCCCCTTTACGATCTTCCAGTACTGTTCGTATTGTTCCATCAGAGTGAACAATATCCACAGCACCTGCCTGAACATCGGGCCCAGGTGTTTGGAGGGGTCCTTGACATCGTGAATTTTGACCCCGAGGTTGGCCTGGCAGATCCTGAAGCCCTGGATGATGGCATTGGTGGTCATCCAGATGTCGATTCCAAACCTGGCCACGTCGGTTTCCCAGACGTCCTGGTTCATGTAAAATTCAGCCACCTGGCGGTTGAAGGCAAAGTCTCCACCGATCGGCTGGCGGATTCTTTTCCCGTAAAGGGCCCGGGTCAGGTTGTAGACGATGTTATTGGTGATGGTGCCGTCGTACTTGTGTCTCCGGTAGATGGGAGCCACGAAGTCATAGCCTTTTTCCAGCACCGGATCAAGCAGGTTCAAGACCCAGTCCGAGGTGATGCTGCGCAGGTCGGCATCGACCACGGCGCAGGCTTTAACCTTGAGTTTACAGGCGGCTTCAAAGACCGAACGCAGGGCCGAGCCCTTGCCGCCGATACCCCGGTAAATGGAAACCAGTTTTTCCTGCCAGGGCTTGATCTGGAATTCCTTGGCGGCTTCCCGGGTGTCGTCGGTGGACCCGCCGTCAGCGATAAAGATCAGGTTGCGTGAATTCCGGTAATATCTGTCCAGACCATGGGTGACCATCTGGATAACGTGAGCAATGGTTTTCTCATTGTTGAAACAGGGGATGCCGACGATGATATCGGCCTGCCCGATTTCTTCCAGCCTTTTTAAGGTATAACCACGTAGCGATGTAGTATAAACCACCATAATATTATCCCGACTATTGCTGGATTAGTCAAACCCTTTTGGCTGAAGAGCCACCCACGAATTTCTGGTTGACACCATCGGCACCCTGCTGTTACCATAAAATCAGTCGGTTCGTTTCTGAAGTCCTTTTTAATAAAAACCTGGAGGCAGGATTCTGTTGTTTACCGGTTTGGTTGTTTTTTCGGACCTGGATGCCACCCTGCTTGATCATCAGACCTACAGTTTCCAGGCGGTCCTGCCGGCTCTAAAGAAAATGAAAGAAAGAAACATTCCGCTTGTTCTCTGCACCAGCAAGACCAGGGCCGAGACCGAAGTAATAGCCGGCGAGCTCGGTCTGAAACATCCGTTCATCGTGGAAAACGGCGGCGCCATTTTTATTCCGGAGGGTTACTTCCCCGGGTCATTTTATAAAAAGGCCAGGGTGAAGGTTACCCGCAAAGAAGGTTACGAAGTAATTCAGCTCGGGGTTCCTTATCGCCGCCTCAGATCGGTTTTCAAAATGATGAGAAAGAAGACAGGCCTCAAGATGGTGGGCTTTGGGGACCTGAGCGTTAAAGAGATAGCTTCGGTTACAGGCCTCGGCCAGAAGGAAGCAGAAATGGCCGCAAGGAGGGAATATGATGAGCCTTTTTTTCTGGAAAATAGCTTTGAGTGCAGATTGATTGAAAACCTGCCCAACCCGGATGAGCACATAATCGGGCAGAACCATTCTGTCGGGCCTGTACCCGGGGAAGCGGCCGGGTTCTGGCCTGACCAAAAATCTGAAGATACTGAAGACAGGGATAAGTTATACAGTCAGCTCAAAGAGCTGGCTCTCTCCTGTGGCCTGGAAATTACCTCCGGCGGTCGGTTTTATCACCTGACGGGGAAGAACGACAAGGGCAGAGCGGTCAGGATTCTGAAGAGACTTTACCGGCTTCAGCTCGGGAAAATAATCACCGCCGGGCTCGGAGATTCTGAAAACGACTGGCCGATGCTCAGGGCGGTTGACCTGCCAGTTCTGGTGGCCCGCCCTGACGGCCGACAGGTAAAAACACCAGGAATCGGGGTGAAATTGATCCGGGCTCTCCGGCCTGGCCCCGCCGGCTGGGCTGAGGCTGTGGATTTCATCCTGTTTATGGTGGATTTATTCTCCGCCGAAAACAGGAAGGAAACTGGCAAAAAGCAAGGAGGTAGACATGGCTGATTTCCACCAAACCGGCGTTGTGCCCACTTTTCACCGCCTGGGCGAGTTAAAACTGGAGCGATTGGAGCAGGAATTGAAGGAGTTTAACAGGCACCGACCGATCGCCCTGGTGCTGCCGGTAACGCCGGCCGAGCTGGACTCGCCGGCCCTTAAGGGAATTCTGCATAATTTGAGGGATATAAATTATCTGAATGAAATTGTGGTGGTTCTGGGGCGCACTGACAGGGAAGAAGATTTCTTCAAGACCAGAAAAATGTTTTCTGTCTTGCCACAGCGACACCGGATTATCTGGGCTTCCGGACCACAGCTGGGCGAACTTTATAAAGTTCTGGAGGAAGCGGACCTGTCGCCGGGGGGCGATGGCAAGGGACGTTCAGCCTGGGTGGCTTATGGCTACATTCTATCGAGGGAAGAAAGCCGGGTTATCGCTCTTCACGACTGCGATATCGTCAATTACTCCAGGGAGCTTCTGGCCCGACTCTGTTATCCCGTAGCTTCGCCCCACATAGATTATGCCTTCTGCAAGGGTTACTATGCCCGGGTCACCGATAAGCTGCATGGCCGGGTCACCCGGCTGTTTGTATCTCCTCTGGTCAGAAGTCTGATCCGGATTTATGGCCATCTGCCTTTCCTTATTTATCTGGACAGTTTTCGCTACCCGCTGGCCGGGGAATTCTCCATGATCTCCGAACTGGCCCGCATCAACCGCATCCCGTCAGACTGGGGGCTTGAAGTCGAGACCCTGGCCGAAGTTTACAGAAATTATTCCCTCAGGCGCATCTGCCAGGCCGAAATCGTTGAGACCTATGAACATAAACATCAACCGCTTTCGGCCGAGGATCCGACCACCGGATTGATGAAGATGTCTATTGACATTGCCAGGGCCATATTCAGGAACCTGGCCATTGAAGGAATAGTCCTGGCTGAAAGCACTCTTAGAACGCTGATTGTCAATTACCAGAGGACGGCCAAAGATTATGTCAAGAGATATCAGGACGAGTCGGAAATAAATGGCCTGGTATTTGATTACCACAAGGAAAGCCTGATGACCGAGGCTTTTACCAGGGCCTTACAAATCGCCGGGCAGAAATTCCTGGAGGACCCGCTCTATTCACCTCATATCCCCAACTGGAACCAGGTGGTGGCAGCCATTCCGGATTTCCTGGACCACTTGCGGGAAACGGTTGAATCCCTTAACTCCTGATTGGAATGGGAAGCAGGGTCTTCTGTCTCTATTCTTAACCAAAAAATAACATTTCTCTGCCTGTTTTTTAACACCCGCCATCTAACCTGTGTCTGATGAAAATAGCATTTATTATTATACTCTCCATTTCAGGTGTTTACCTGTTTATCATGACCTTTATGACCATTATTCACCGTCCCCGCAGGTCGTATGGCGGGTCTCGGAAATCAAGCTCCAGGGCCGAACTTCTATATCCCCCGGTCAGCATCCTGAAACCGATCAGGGGAGTGGAGGATGACCTGGAAGCCAATCTTGAATCTTTCTATCGCCTGGATTACCCGGTCTATGAAATCCTGTTTGCCATTGATGACTGGAAGGATAAGGCGGTTGAAATCATAAAAAGGGTGAGCGAAAATTATCCCCGGATTCGGACCAGCATTATGGCTGCCGGGCATCATTCCACCGAAAACCCCAAGGTTCACAAGCTGGATTTCCTTGAGAAGCAGTCTTATGGCCGTCTGCTCTGGGTGGCCGACGCCAATGTCAGGGTTGAGGCCGATACCCTGAGAAGCCTGGTTGATGAATATCTGAAAAACGGGTCCAGCGTAATTTTTTCGCCAATAATGGGAACCTGCAGCCGCACCTTTGCCAGCCTGATGGAAAATACCAGCCTGAATTTTTTCACTTCCGGCAACGTCATCAGCCTGTGGAAGTTATTCTCCATACCGGTGGTGGTGGGTAAATCCATGCTGATAGACCGCCTGGCCCTGAAGACCTTCGGCGGTTTCAAGTATTTCAAGGACTACCTGGCTGAAGATTACCTCATCGGCAAATCTTTCCAGGAGAGCGGGTTCAGGGTCAGCACCAACTTTACCTGGGTGTCCAACATCAGTCAGCGAGCCAGCCTTAAGAGTTTTTTCAAGAGAATGGCCAGGTGGGCCCGGCTGCGCTATCAATTAAACCGGCCTGCCTATTTATCCGAAATTCTGCTCAACCCGTTGGTCCTGTCCCTGAGCGCAGTGGTCGTATCCGGAGGCAGGTTCTGGAATCTGTTCCTGCTGGTGGCTGCAGTAAAAATCCTGCTGGAATACCTTAATTTTCTGGCAGTAAATGCCAGAGACAGGGGGCGGCTGGTCAATCACCTTCTGTTCCCGTTGATGGTCCCGGTGAAGGATGTCATCTTTTTTGCGGTTTACCTGACTCCTTTCTTCAGCACCTCGGTTGAATGGCGCGGTGGACGCATAAGAGTCGGTAAGAATTCTCTCATCTACCACCCGTCCCGGCACGATAAGCTGGTTTATGAAGAAGCCTGATTTAGCCCGTATCGTTGCCGTTCACATGGGCCTGGGTCATCTCAGAGCCGCTTTCCCTCTGCGGCGCCTGTCTGAAAAGGAAATCATAGTCTGGGGTTCTGGCCGGTATGCCGCCCCTAACGAAAAAAAATACTGGCGGGCCATCAGGAGAACCTATTATTTTCTTTCCAGGGTTGGTTCTTATCCGGTCCTGGGAAAGCTGGCCCTGAAGATAATCATGTCCATTCAGAAAATCCCCCCTTTTTATCCCAGGAAGGACTTGAGCTCTCCCAACCTGGCTGTAAAGTTGCTGAAGTTCTTGATAAGAAGGGCAGGTTTATGCCGCAAACTTCCGGAATATCTGCCGGCTGGTTTGCCGGTCATCCATACTTTTTATGCCACGGCCATCGCCCTGGACAGGATGGTGGACCGGGGGCACAGTAACAGGGACAATTACCTGCTGGTCTGCGATGCCGATATCAACCGGGTCTGGGTGCCGGAAAAACCGGCCGAAAGCCGCCTTAAGTACCTGGTGCCCTGCACTCAGGTTAAAAGACGCCTGCTGAGCTACGGGGTCAGGCCAGAAAATATTTACATGACCGGCTTTCCACTTCCTGTTGAAAATATCGGGACTGAATCGGGGCTGGAAGTCTTAAAAATTGACCTGCTGGCCAGGCTGCGGCGATTGGACCCGGGAGGAAAGTTTTTTGCTTACCACAGTCACTCGGTAAGTCATCTGCTGGGCCTGAAGAGAGCGCCTGAAACCGGAGATTCCAATTTTACGGTTATGTTTGCCATAGGCGGGGCCGGGGCCCAGGCTGAGATTGTCCGCCTCATACTGAAGAGCTTAAACCGCTCTATACAGGCCGGGCAGGTCAGGCTGCTCCTGTCCTGCGGTGTTCAGCGCCGGGTTCTGGAAAAGACCATAAGGTTCATCAATCAAGAAGGGCTGTGGAATCAGATAGACCGCAACATCCACCTGATCTTTAGCGACGATGTCTTTGTGTATTTTGAACAGTTCAACCGCTGGCTGAGACAGACCGATGTGCTCTGGACCAAGCCCAGCGAGTTGTCTTTTTATTGCGCCCTGGGTCTTCCAATACTCATGGCCGACCCCATCGGTCCTCAGGAAGAACTCAATAAACGCTGGCTGATGGAAATTCATGCCGGCCTCATGCCGCCCGGTCCTCCGGAATATTGCGCCGAATGGCTGGCCGACCTCAGGGAAAACGGCCGCCTGGCGGAGGCAGCCTGGGATGGCTTTTTGAAAGGCAGGAAACTTGGCACCTATAAAATAAAAAAGTTGCTGGAACAGGGCCAGTACAGCGAGGAAATTTCTCCGCTGAAGCAGTAAAAGAGAGAGAATATACATTAAATATTCTTGCCCGGCCGCCCGGAATATTTATTTTGTTTTTAACTCTTTCCGGGCAACCCTTTGGCGGCTTCCTGTGTCTTTATTAACGAGGTCCAATTGATGTTCGCATATAACAATTCGCTGGTTTTAAGGATGGCGATGGTTGATAATATTAACAGAATCAAGCCGGCCGGAAACCTGGCAGGAGATAGGCCCCTGGAGATGAAGCCGAAGAGCCCGCAACCTGCTGACCTGGCAGAACTTATAAGCGGGTCACAGTCTGGCAGCCTGGAAGCTTTTGAGCAGCTCTATAACCTTTTCAAGAGTAAGGTTTACGGCCTGGCCTACAACCTGACCCGCGACCACCAGGTGTCCGAGGACCTGACCCAGGATATTTTCATGAAGATTTTTTCCTCGATCAGGGCCATAGACCGCCCGGAATTGTTTCCGGCCTGGGTTTACCGGATTGCCCTTAATACCTGCTACAGCCACCTGAGGCGAGAAAAAGTCTATGATGAAAAGCTGGAGGCCCTGACCCCGGCTGCCGGGGAGCAGGCCGAGGCCGCCTTCGATTCCAGCCAGGATGACCTGGCCCGGGCTGTTCGAGAAGCCCTGTCCGGGCTGCCGGAAAGGCTACGGACGGTTTTTCTCCTTCACGAGGTGGACGGGTTAACCCACGAGGAAATTGCCGAAACGCTCGGCTGCCAGGTGGGGACCTCCAAGTCCCAGCTTTTTAAAGCCCGGATGAAACTCCGGAAAATCCTTAAAGAGCAGCAGCTCTTGAAAGGAGCAGACAGATGAATTGCCGTAAAGCCCGGCGTCTTATCAACGAGTTGCTCGACGGAGAACTCCGGGAGAAGGACCGCCAGGAGCTCCAGGCTCATCTGGAGAAGTGCGCCGGTTGCCGGGTACTGTATGAAGAGCTGGCAATGATAAAAGAAAAAATGGTGCCGGCCGGGCTGGTGGAACCTTCGGACCGGATCTGGGAAAAACTTAAAAGCCGCCTGCAGGCTGAAGTCATCCCCCGGCTTCAGGCAGAACCGACCGAACCGTTAAGAGAACAAACCGGACGCAGAATCACGGGCCTTTTTCGCCCGGCTGCTCCGGTCTTCAAATATGCCCTGACCACCCTGCTGGTTGTAACCTTCATGGCCGGTGCTTTTTACCTGGGCCGCCATTATCAGCAGTCCGGTCGGACGGAACTCCAGGTGGCTTCGGAGGACCTGGTTATTCAGAAGTTACAGGAGGCCGAGTTTTATTATAAAAAGGCTGTTCAATCGCTGACTGAAGCCCTGGAATCTTCCGAAAACGGACTGCCGCCGGAGATGACGGAAATACTCCAGGCCAGCCTCGGGCTTCTGGACCGAACGATCGACCTGGCCAGGCAGGCGGTCAACGAGCAGCCCGACAACCTGCAGGCCAGAGAATATCTGATCAGCGCTTACAGCTCCAAAGCCAGCTTCCTGAACAGGATGCTGGAAACCAGGAAGATATTTACAGCTCCGGGGCTGGAAAAACTATAAAGGTGAAAAAAGCGTGCAAGGAGAAATAACAATGAGAGAAAGAGAACGGAAAAGGTCAGGAGGCCTGAAGCCGGGCTTCGCCCTGATGCTCGGGTTATTGCTTATCGTTCCGCTCCTGGCCGGGGAGACCTACCAGGAAAAATTCAGCCGGACGGAAAATTTAACCAGCGATGGGCTGGTTTCCATCAGCAACGTTTCGGGCGATATCAGGGTCATGGTCTGGAAAGAGGCCAGGGTCAAAATTGAAGCCGTGAAATCTTCCCGGGCCGCCACCGAGGCCAGGGCCAGGGAAAATGCCGATAAAGTGACGATTGAAGTAACCACAGAGCCAGGTCTGGTCAGGGTTGAGACCAGGTATCCGGAGTCAAGAGGATGGTCTGGCAGCGACTCAAACGTCAGCGTCGATTATACCCTGTGGATGCCGGAGCAGGCCTCGATTGAGGCCAGGTCAGTCAGCGGCGATGTCCGGGTAGAAAAGGCCGGCGGTTCGGTCAGGATTAATACGGTAAGCGGCAGTGTAACCATCCTGGGCGGGAAGAAATCAATTTCGGCCAGGGCAGTAAGCGGCAACATCAGGGTGACGGAAGCCGAAGGCGATTTAGAGCTCGGTTCCGTCTCCGGCGATATTCAGGTTAGCAAGGTCAGGGGTTCGGTGGAAGCTGAAGCGGTCAGCGGTTCGGTCCGGTTGCTGGACATCAGCCGGGCCCGCAGGGTTTCAGCCAAGTCCATCAGCGGGACGGTTGAGTACCGCGGCCAGGTCCTGGAAAACGGAAGTTATAGGTTTTCCAGCCATTCAGGAAGCGTTATCCTGACACTTCCGGCCGGTTCGTCTTTTGACCTCGAAGCTTCTTCCTTCAGCGGTTCGGTAAGCACGGATTTCCCGGTTGCAGTCACGGGCAAGCTTGGCGGCAGGACCATTCAGGGCAGAGCTGGCAAGGGCGGGGCAGAAATTTCTGCCAAGGTCTTCAGCGGTAACGTGGAAATCAGAAAAGAAAGCTGACTGAAAGACCGCCGGGGCCGGCCCGGGCATCGGTGGAAACGACAGCTCACAGGGGCGGGCTAACCCCCGCCCTTTTTTTTAGATAAAATAAAAAGGGAGACACTGTAAATTTCCTGATTTCTTATTGATCATCAACCCCGTCTCTGCCTCTCGCTCCTGATTTTCTCGTTGATTGTATATTGATTGTTTTCTTATTTAATTTAGATGCCAGTAAAGCTGGATATTAGAAAATTAAACCCTGTTCTCAGTAAAAAACGAGGGTTTCTGAACCGACGTCTTATGGTGGGCCTGGTCTCGACATAGACTCAGCCAGAACAGGTGAAAATGAATTTATATCAACTGATGGTGGCTGAGTCGCCTTCATGGTTTGCAAAAGGGAAGAAAGCGGCGCATTAGTCTTGAAGCCTCAAATCGGAGATGATGAGAAATCAGGAAATATGTAGTGTGTTCCTCGTTTTTCTTGATAAAATATTCAATAATGATAGGGCTGCAGGGAAAAGGATTTGACATCATCCTGGTCAGCGGAGACCCATATGCCGACCACCCCTTATCGCCGGTCGGAGTAATTGCCAGGGTCCTGGATGCTAAAGGATACAGAGTCGGAGTCATCGAGAAACCGGACTGGACCCGTGATGATGATTTTTTGAAGCTGGGCCGGCCGCGGCTTTTTTTTGGCGTTACTTCCGGTTCCATAGACAGCTGCCTGGCTAACTACACTCCGTTGCTCCGCCGGCGGGAAAAGGATGAGCATGTGCCTTACAGCTCCGGTAAGCCAGACCGGGCGGTTATCGTTTACTGCAATAAAATAAGGCGGTTATTTCCCGGTATTCCGATAGTAATAGGTGGAATTGAAGCTTCCCTGCGCCGCCTGGCCCACTACGACTACTGGGAAAACCGCATCCGCCGCTCGATACTTCTTGACAGCCGGGCCGATATCCTGGTTTACGGTCCCGGCGAGCTCCAGGTAATTGAGATAGCCGCCCGCCTGTCCGGGGGAGAGAGCCTCGAAGGAATACCGGGGACAGCCATCGTCAGCCGCCAGCTGCCGGTGGATTTCGAGGAAATCCCTTCCTTTGAAGAAGTCTCATCCGACCCGGAAAAATTCATCCAGGCCCAGCGGGCCCTGGCCAATTACAGAAGCCTGGCCCAGAAGCATGCCAACCGCTACCTGCTGCAGTTTCCAATGCCGGAATATACTTCGGAAGTACTGGACTGGATATACGGGCTGCCCTTCAGCCGCTATATCCCGGCCGATTACTCCGAGCTGGAAATGGGCAAATTTTCCGTGGTCACCCACCGCGGCTGCCTCGGGCGTTGTTCCTTCTGTTCGCTCTCCCTTCACCAGGGAGACCGCATAGTCTCTCGCAGCGAAGAATCCATCCTGGAAGAAATCCGCAGCCTGACCCGGCATCCCGATTTTAAGGGTTATATCGACGACCTGGGCGGACCGACTGCTAACATGTACGGGATGGACTGCCGCCGCTGTCAGCCCGGTTTTTGCCTGACCTGCCAGAAGCTTGACCGTTCTCACCGCCGGCTGATCAACCTTCTGCGGCGAGCCCGGCAGATCCCCGGGGTGAAAAAGGTTTTTGTCCGCAGCGGCATCCGCTATGACCTGGCTCTTGATAGCCCGGAATACGTAAGGGAGCTGGTCGAACACCATGTATCAGGTCTCCTGAAAATTGCCCCGGAGCATGTTTCACCGGCGGTCCTTCGCCTGATGAATAAGTCCGGAGTACCCGTAGAAAAATTCAGGCAACTTTTCCAGAAGCTGAGCGGTAAAAAGAAGCAGCACCTGAAATATTACTTCATGGTGGCTCATCCCGGAACCACGATGAAAGAGGCCCGGGAGCTGGCGGCCTATATCAAAAAGCTATCGGCTCAGGGTGAAAAGCCAGTCGAGGGGGTCCAGATTTTCACGCCCACGCCCATGACCCGCTCCACCTGCATGTATTACACCGGTCAGGACCCCGAGACGGGGCAGCCCGTCTATGTCCCGCGCACCTTTGAAGAGAAAAAAGCCCAGAAGCGCCTCATCCAGGAATATTTAAGTCAGGGGCCCGGCAGGAGGCAGCCCCAAGCAGGCCGCCAGAAGAAACCCCGTTTCAGGAAGCGATGAACAGGCCTGTCCACTGCCTGATATTGAGATATTCATCACGTCTTTTTCGAGCGAAATAATCTTATTGTTGCAGGAGCAGCAGAGAGAAGGCACTGACCCGGGATGGAGTTTCCAGTGTAAGAGGAGAAACGGCCCTGCAAAGAATGATACCTTCGTGTTTTTTTATATTCTGGCTGCCGGTACAATTCTCTTCCTCTGCGATCTATAAAATAAGACATTTAAAATAAAACCCGAGCTCCGGACCTGAAGAAAAGGAGTGGATAATAAGTTAAGAATATAAGATAAGAAGGTGGAAGCTATTCAATTCATGAAGGATAATACTGTCAGCCTGAATCGCGGGTAATTGCCGGAAATCTCTGCCCCGGAAATGAAATTCCCGGGGCAAACTGGCTGCCTTCCTGGCGGATAAGTCAGGGTTTATAACCGGCCGCGCCTCAAAGCTGTTCCGAGCTGACCAGGTGGCCTCCGCGACCTGAAACCTGTTCCCTGGCTTCCCTGAAGCCCTCGTGACTCAGAGGCCTGGTGGCGTCCTCGATATAGTAGGTTTCGAAGCCCAGCTCAATGGCGTCAAGCGCGGTGTAAAGCACGCAGAACTCGGCAGCCAGCCCGCAGACATAAACCTGTTTCACTCCCCGTCCCTTCAGGTAATCGCCCAGGCCGGTTGATTTCCTGCGGCCGTTGTCAAAGAATCCGGAATAACTGTCTATCTCCGGGTCGGTGCCCTTCCTGAAGATAGCCTCAACCCGGCGCTCGTCAAAGCCCCTGACGAACATGGCTCCTTTCTCTCCCTGGAGACAATGGTCGGGCCACAGTACCTGTTCGATTTCCCCCAGCCTGATGGTGTCGAATACATTCTTTCCGGGGTGGTTGGAAGCAAAGCTCAGGTGGTTTTTAGGATGCCAGTCCTGGGTGGCCACCACCAGTTCGAACTTTTCCTGGAGGCGGTTGACGAGCGGTATGATTTCATTTCCGCGCGGGACAGCCAGGCTGCCGCCCGGCACGAAGTCGTTCTGAAGGTCAACCACGATTAAGGCTTTCACGTTCAGCCTCCTTCAAATTTTTTCCTGTACTTTTCTATTAATTCATTTCTCAGGGTATGAAGCTTCTGGCTCAGTCCGACTTTGTAGACATGAGGATATTCAAACCTCTTGTGCTCCGGTGGCAATTGTTGCAGTCTCCGGCGGACGCAGGCTGCGATTTCCTGCACGGCTGCACCGGCTTTTAATCTCCGCCCGGCGGCCATGACCTTCTCCAGCAGCGGTTCATCCTGGTAAGCCCTCAGGTCGAGTGATTTTCCGGGTTCAACCGGGTGAAACATTCTTTCTGGCAGGGACTCATCAGAGAGCTGGATGGCATCGGCCATGAAAAATCCCTGCCTGTCCCGGAACCGGGCCACCTGTTTCCGGCCGGGCAGCGTGGTTTTGGCCAGGTTGTCGGAAAGTTTCATCCTGGGCTGGCCGTCAAAAACCGACAGCTTGTAGACGCCATCCAGGGCGGCGTCAGGGGCACCGGTCACCAGCCTGGTGCCCACCCCGAAGATGTCGATCGGAGCTTCCTGCTGAATCAGGCTCCGGATGACGTGCTCATCAAGCAGGTTGGAAGCCACGATCCTGGCTTCTTTCAGCCCGGCGGCATCCAGCAGAGCCCGTGCTTTTTTGGAAAGATAAGCCAGGTCGCCGCTGTCCAGGCGTATGCCCTTTAGCTTGAGCCCTTTCCTGGCCATTTCAACTCCGGCCCGGACGGCGTTGGGAACTCCGCTGCTCAGGGTGTCGTAGGTGTCTACCAGCAGGACAGCCCGTTCGGGGTTGGCTTCCACGAACTTCATGAAGGCCTGAAATTCGTCGCCGTGGCTTTCAATGAAGGAATGGGCCATGGTCCCGGCCGGCTCCAGCCCGAACAGCCTGGCCGCTTCCAGGTTGGAGGTGCTGTCGAAGCCGCCGATGACCGCAGCCCGCGAGGCCAGTAATCCGCCCTGGGCCGGTGCCCGCCTCAGGCCGAAATCGCTCAGCACCCGCTGGCCGGCAGCCAGCCTCATCCGGGAAGCTTTGGTGGCGATGAGGCTCTGGTAATTTACCAGATTGAGCAGCAGCGTTTCCACCAGCTGGGCTTCGAACAGCCGGCCTTCAACCCGGATGATTGGTTCCAGCGGAAAAACCACCTCACCCTCTTTCATTGAATAAACGTCGCCGGCAAAACGGAAATCTTTAAGGTAAGCCAGGTAATCGGAGTGGAAGCCAAGCTCCCCGAGGTATTCCAGGTCTTCGCTCTCAAATCTCAGGTTTTCCAGGGCCTGGAGCAGCGGGTCGAGGCCAGCAAAAATCACGTACCCGCCGCTGAAAGGTATGGTGCGGAAGAAGTAGTCAAAAACGGCAGGTTTCTCGGCGCTTCCATCCATGAAATAGGCCTGCCCCATGGCAATCTGGTAGAGGTCAGTATAAAGAGGCGAAAACTGAAACAGGTTATCCCTCGCTCTCATCGAAGCTTATTATATGCCAGCCAGTCCGGCATACCAAGTCCTGTAAAACCTGCCATCGGATTTAATTGACAAAAAATCTCTTATTGTTTAAGTTAACTAAAAACTGAGCGATTAAGGACCGGATGACCAGGATAGTGCTCGTAAGGCATGGAGAGACCGAGTGGAACCGGGTGGAAAGATTCAGGGGCAGCGCCGACATCCCCTTAAACGAAACAGGGCTGAAACAGGCTGAGCTCCTGGCCCGTCGCATTGCTGCCTCCTGGAAACCCGTAGCCGTCTATTCCAGCCCTCTTTCCAGGTCGGTCAGGACAGGAGAAGCCATAGCCGCCCTGTTTAACCTGAACGTTCAGATTCACCCCGGGCTGTCCGATATCAACTACGGCCAGTGGCAGGGCTTGACCCCGGAGGAAGTTCGGGCCCGCTGGCCCGAGCTCTACCAGCGCTGGTTGTCCGACCCGTCAGGTCTTCATTTCCCCGGTGGGGAATCTCTGGATGAGCGGCAGCGGGTTGGTGTTACCGCCGTTGAGGAAATTTCCGCCTCCCACGCCGGGGAAACTGTGGTCTGTGTTGGACACACGGTCATCAACCGTCTGATAATAATTGGGTTGCTCGGCCTCGACGGAAGCTATTTCTGGCGTCTGCGGCAGGACAACTGTGCCCTGAACGTGTTTGAATACCGCGATGGCAGTTTCATCGCTGTCACCCTGAACGAAACAGGTCATCTTCTGGATTATTAAGTGAATTGTTAGGACAATGGAAGGCGTGTTAATCTGGAAAATTCTGGCCAGCATCATCGGCCCGGCCGTTTTCTGGATAGGCTACTTTTATTATAAAGACCGCCAGCAGCCCGAGCCTCTGATCAACCTGCTGGAAGCCTTCCTGCTGGGCGTCCTGTCCGGTTTTGTCTGCTTTCTGGCCTACCGCCAGTTACCCTTGCTTGGCCTGCCGCCCGGTTTTAACCTGGTGGTGGCCCGGGGACAGGCCAGGGAGATTTTCATGTATTCGCTGGGTGTGGTCGGTCCCCTCGAGGAACTTTTTAAGTTTTTGCCCTTTGCCCTGTTTATTCTGAGATGGAGGGATCTGGATGAGCCGGCGGACGGCGTGGTTTATGCTTCTTCTGTGGCCATCGGCTTCGCCAGCTTTGAGAATCTCGGCTATCTCCCGATGATGACCGGCATGGCTTTCTTCGGACGGGCTGTGGCTTCACCGCTGACCCATGCTCTTTTCTCTTCCATCTGGGGATACTCTGTGGCCAGGGCCCGGATGAAGGGGCAATCGGTTTTCCTGGCAGCCCTTATCAGCCTTCCTCTGGCGGCCATTTTTCACGGACTGTTCAACGTCCTGACAGTTTCTAACTACCTGCGGGTCTATTCAGCCGTCCTGGTGCTCCTGCTGTGGTTAGTGCTAATTTATCTGCTGGAGAGGCAGAAGAAGGCTACCTGATTTTTAATTCTTAAAGTCCTGGCGCCCGGGCGATTTATTTAAGCAGACCCGAAATACCCTATTCTTCCCGCAGCACCACCACTTCCACCCGCCGGTTCTTGGCCCGGTTAGCCTCGCTGTCGTTGGGGGCCACCGGCTTGCTCGAGCCAAAGCCCTGGTATTTCATCCGGTCGGGGGCCACGCCCTGGCTCATCAGGAACTCGTAAACTGACCGGGCCCGGTCGGTCGACAGGCGCAGGTTCAGCTCTTCCGAGCCGGTGGAATCGGTATGCCCTTCTATGCTCAGTTTCATGTCCTGGAAAACCATCAGTATGCCGGCCAGCTTGGCCAGTTTCAGCTGCGATTCGGGTTTTAGTGTTGCCTTGTTGACGTCAAAAAGGACACCGGCCAGGTTGACGATCAGGCCCCGGGCGGTGTCGGTTGTCTCGGCCACGGTGGACAGGGCACCTTTAAGTTTTGAAGCCAGCTCGTCCCGTTCTTTCTGAATGGCTTCTCGCTCGGCGGCCAGTCTTTCGGTTTCTCTGGCCAGGCTGTCCCTTTCCCGGGCCAGCTCCCTGGTTTGGCGGGCCAGCTCGGACATTTCCCTGTCCAGGGCTGCTCGTTCCTGCTTTATTTCTTCCAGCTGGATGGACAGCTTTTCAGCTTCGGATTCCGCCCGGGCCGCCCTTTGCTCCAGGGCAGCTTTTTCGGCCTGGCGCCTGGCTTCTTCCTCGGCGGCGGCTTTTTCTTCCAGGAACCTGACCGTGTCCCTGATGGCCCGGGTGGCGTGCTGAACGGCAATCCGGGCGGTCTCGGCCATGTTCTTCCTGTCGCGGGTCAGGGTGCGCGCTCTATCCAGAGCCTTTCTGGCCTCTTCCATGGCCCCGGGATTATGTTCGGCGGCATTGATTTTGTTGGCGTACTCTATGGTCTTTTCGGCCTGAAAAAGGGTCACCGGCTGGTCGGTGCTGTACTGAAGCATCGCAATGCTGTCCAGAGCCGGGGCGGCTTCGGTGGAAAAGTCCTTGAAAGCGAAGGGAACTATCTGGACGTTTTTCTCCCTGGTTTCTCCGTTGTAATAAAGAACGATTTCTGAGGGCCGGCTGACCACGCTGTAGGGTTCGGCGGTAATCATCAGGGCCAGGATTTTCCCCGGAGCGTAAAATTTCTGGGAGCCGGAAGCTTCCCGGCGTTCGACGAATATTTCGCCCAGGTTCTCGCAGCCTCCGGCCGGGTTGACCGACCAGATAACATAGGTCGTTACATTTCCAGAAAAAAGGATGGCCGGCTCCAGCTTCTCGAAGTTTAAATAAACGGTGGTCAAGCCTTTGGAAAAGGAGAGTTCGGCTGACAGGCTGGACCGGGACGGGGCCCTGGGAGTTTTATTGAAGGTGATCTGGATGGTTTTGCCCTCGGTCAGGGTCAGGGCTTTTAGCTGTATTTCGGCATAGGCCGTAGCGCAGGCGGCCATAAATATGATCAGGACAATCAGAATCTTGATATTTTTCATTGCCTGCCTCCCCGTAAATTTTACTGTTATGATTTTAACGCATCCCGGGCCTGGCAATCAATTGTCTTCGTCTTGCCCTGCGGATTATTTACGACCGGCCCGGGCCCGGACCCGACGCCGCTCTTCACCGGCATACTTTTTTCAATTCTCTCAGCAATTTTAACTGGCCTTCTTTCTTAGTCTATGGCCTTCAATCAGGCTTCCTGTTTTTCTGACCCCGGACCGGTTTGCGGGGTTTTCAGTCGGGCTCAGTCCGGAGCCCTGCGGGGCCTGAAGCTCAGGTTCTAAAATTTGTCCGACCCTGGTGGGGTAGTATTCCGTGCTTAAAAATAACCACGGGAATAATCAGGAGGGGTGTTGACAGATCTTAAGGCTGCCTGTATAAACTATGAGCTGAACCTGGAATATCTAAGAAACTGCGCAGAGAGACAAAGTGAAAATGCCGGTTGCAGAGAAGAAATTAACAAATCCGATAATAGCCTCCCTTATCATCCTGGTTTTGCTCGTTTCCATTTCCTCCATGGCCCGGGCAGCCGGGGCCTCCACCGCCCTGAAATCGCTCACCCCGGAAGAAAAGTTATGGCTCAATAACCTGCGCCAGGAACGCTGGGAGGCCAGCTCCCGCCAGATTCTGCAGAGAATTTCAAGTTTCCAGGGCGAAACCGGCCTGGTAGTTAAGGACCTCCAGACCGGCTGGACATTTCTCCACAACGACGAGGTCCGTTTTCCGGCGGCCAGCCTGATAAAGATTCCCATCATGGTGGCCTGCTTTAAGGCCGTTGAAGACGGGCAGCTGGACCTGCAGGAAAAGTATGTATTAAGGCGCCAGGACCGGGTGGGAGGTTCCGGTCTGCTGCGCCAGATGCGAAACGGGCAGGCTTTTAGCTACGATGAGCTGATCGACTACATGGTCACACACAGCGATAACATCGCCACCAACGTCATCATCAGGCGCCTGGGCTTTGATTACATAAGAAAAGTGTTTGCAGAGCTGGGCCTGGAGGATACTGTCCTTAACCGGCTGATGATGGACTTCAGGGCCCGGGAGGAGGGACTGGAGAACTATACCTCGGCCCGGGAAATTACGGGGTTGCTGGAAATGATTTACCGCGGCCGCTGCCTGAGTGCCGGGATATCGGGAAAATGCCTCGATGTCCTGAAAAGGCAGAAAATAAACGACCGTCTGCCCCGCTTTCTGCCAAGGGAAGCCACCGTGGCCCATAAGACCGGCCAGGAAAGGGAAGTCTGCCACGATGCCGGCATAGTCTTCAGCCCCCACGGCGATTATATCATCACCGTCCTGGTCAGAACCTGGAGCGGTCCGCTGACCACCAAGACTTTTATCGCCCGTCTCAGCTCTTACTTCTACCAGGTCTTCAAGACCTGAAATGTCGCCCCCCTCTTTATCTGTCAACACCTGGCTTCAATCATTTTTCCTCTGGTGTTCCCGGTATTTTCCCCAGGGGCATGATGATTAGCGGGGATTCGTCGGCCGGCAGACTCATAGCTTTTTTTACCTCGTCATCGTTGAAGGCCCCGATGAGCACGGTGCCAATTCCCAGAGCCGTGGCCTGGAGGTATACATTTTCGGCGACACTCCCGGCTTCCATGTGGACATATCTTTCAGCCCGCTCGCCGTACTTGTAAGAAGTTCTTTCGTAGACGCCGGCCATAAGAATCACCGCCGGAGCCTTTTCTATCTGGGGCTGACCCAGGGCCGCCTGGCAGAGCGCTTTCCTTTTATCAGCCCCGGCCAGTTTTCTGAGGGCATGATTCTTCGGGATGTATTTATAAAGGCCGCCGGGCAGGCCCTCAACCTTTCCGGCCAGAAGGTAAATTTCCATCGGATAGAGAGCGCCGGCTGAGGGCGCGGTTCGCAGGCCGCCCTGCCATTCATATTTCGGATTCCAGCGGGCGGGTGGCTCTTTGCGCTCCCGGGTAAAGCCCTGGGCCGCCCACAGGATCTGCGAGATTTCGGCCAGGGTGAGAGGCGAATCTTTGTATTGGCGGACCGAACGCCTCATTTTGATGGCTTTTTCCAGGGAGAACCGGCTGTCATGGCGTGGTGCCGGCAACCTGACGAGTTCAGCTTCGGGATTGGCCAGCTGGACATTGCCGCGAGCCATGGTTTTAGAGTCCAGGTTGTCGGTGGCGATGATAAAAAGCAGGACAGGAAATAAAAAAACAAGAAAAATTAAGGCACGGGAAGCAGCCCTTCCGGCTTTTGCCGCATTAGAAGCTGAACCTTTTAGACCGGTTTTCATTTTTTCCTCCTTTTTCATTATTGATAATTTATTAATTTCTCTGCTGGGCCTGTAAGGCAACAGAGTTTATGGCCAACTGAACAGAGATGAAGGTGAGCGGTGGCAGGATTAAGGCAGCACAGCCTGCTACCTGAAAGGGCCAGAGGGCCACAGCCAGGGCTACCGGGTGTTCTGCTGCCCGGTGCGGCCCTTGACTGTTGAGCCTGATTGAGACCTGGCCCATACCGAAAGCTGCCCCGGCAACAGGCCTGATACCTTCAGGAAATGAGTGCCTCAAAAAAATGCCAGCCTGGACGCCGGCCAGGGGAAAAATCTTGAGATTGTGAAAAACTGTCAAAATTGACTTGATCATTGGCACCAGGATAAGAATAGTTTATTAAAAGACAGGAACAAAAGGAAAGTGGATTGTGGAGGATCAGCTGGTAGCCATTTATTTAAGGCGGCATGGGCCGGCCTCCCTGACCGGTCGGACTTGACCGCATGGATATTTTGATATATGAATGTATATTCATATATTGGAGAAAGGCTGCCCCATGAAAGTGGACCAGGCTGTTGGAGTTTTCAGGGTGTTTTCGGACCGGACCCGCTTGCGGATTTTTCTTTTGCTGCTGGATGCCGAGCTGTGTGTCAGAGAGATGATGGCCCTTCTTAAAACCGAGCAGTCGCTCCTTTCCCATCAGCTCCAGATAATGCGCCAGGCCGGTCTGGTTGAATTCCGGAGGAACGGACGCTGGATTTACTACCGCATTCTGCCTGCCTGCAGGAAACAGCTGGAACCGGTTTTTCGGGAGTGGTTCAGGGAAGAACTGGCCGCCACCGGTCCTAAGGTCAGGGGTGTCAAGGGAAAACAGGTCTGCCTGACATCCGGGGACGAGGCCTGCCAGCCCGAACCGGTCAGTCCGCTGAAAAGAGGGGCCGGGCTTAAAAGGCGAGGGAGCAAAGGAATTTAGACTCGACCCGGGCCCTTGCTCTCAGTAGAGAGAGACCTCCGGCTGTAAAAGGCGGCCGTTTGAGGTCAGGTACTGGCAGAAAAAATAAGAAGGCTAACGATAAGGGGAACAGGCCGAATAAATTAAAGTGAACCGGCTGGTGCAGGCCGGACAAAGCGGAGAAGCTGTTATGGAAAAGTTTCCTGGAAACAGGAAAATATAATTTATATGTTTTTCACAGGTGAGCCATGCGTAATCCCGACGAAGTAAAACCCGACCGGGCAGCAGTTGAAGCCAGCGCCCAGCCAGCTCTTAAATTTGAGGTGGCAGTAGACCGCCAGGGATGCTTCCAGCTTCCCCCCGAAATCCTTGATAAACTGGGAGCCAGACCCGGGAGCCGGTTGCGGGTTGCCTTCGAAAACGACCAGGTGCTGGTGGAACCGGATATCCATGCCCTGCGGCGGCTCTACATCGAGCCCACCTCTGGCTGTAACCTGCATTGCCAGACCTGCATCCGGAACACCTGGAATGAACCCTTCGGCTCGATGAGCCTGGAGCTGTTTAACCGGCTCTGTCAGCAGCTTAAAGAACTTCCCTTCCTGCAGTCGGTGATGCTGGCCGGGTTCGGCGAACCCCTGTTCCATCCTGATATCGTCACCATGGTCAGTAAATTGAAAGAAACGGTGGGGGTCCCGGTCGAAATAACCACCAACGGTACCCTGCTGGATGAGGAGAAGTCGCGCCGCCTGTTAGAGGCTGGCCTGGACCGTCTCTGGGTATCCTTTGACGGCACCTCAGAAACCAGCTTTGACGACATCCGCCGTGGCGCCAGCTTCCGCCTTGTCCTGACCAACGTCCAGAAACTGCGGGAGCTGGCCACCGGGTTGAACCGTCCCCTGGCCATCGGCATTTCTTTTGTGCTCATGCGAGATAATATTGACGACATCAAAAACATCGAGGAATTGATCAGGGAAGTCGGAGCCGACAGGGTGCTGATGAGCAATGTCCTGCCCTATACCGAAGATATGGAAAAGAAAATGCTCTGCCTGCTGGCCCTGACCTGTGAAACCTTTGCCAACCTGCCGGGTAAGCCCCGGATCAGTTTGCCCCGGCTGGACATCAACTACCTGACCAAGGAGCCAATATACCATCTGCTGAAAGGTTATCAGAATCTTTTTATGATTAATAACGCCATCAGCGCTCCCACCCGTTCCTGCCGTTTCATCAAGGACGGGACGGCTTTCGTCCGCTGGGACGGGAAAGTGGCTCCCTGCATGGCCCTGCTCCACGAGCATATCACTTACCTTTATGGGCTGGAGCGGCGGATAAAACCCTATTTCCTTGGAGACCTCAACGACCGCAGCCTGCCTGAAATCTGGGCTTCAGCCGAATATCATGATTTCCGGGAGAAAGTTTACAGGTTTGATTTTTCGCCCTGCCATATCTGCGGCGGCTGTTCCTACCTTGAAAGCAATGAGGAAGATTGTTTCGGCAACACTTTTCCGGTCTGCGGCGGCTGCCTCTGGGCCCAGGGGGTGATTCAATGCCCCTGACCGTCCGACCCTGGATTATTGAGACTATGGCTGGCTGGTTGATTAAGCGCTCTTTCCTCCTGAGAAAAGAATGGGAAAATAATTAAAGATCATGACACTTCTTTGCCGGTTTTTTTACTTCCTTCTGAATGACCGGGTTTCTCTATTCTGTTTCGAACAGGAGGAAAGAAGAACGGGGCCTTAAAAATCCCGGGCAGCGACCTTTCGTCCGGTTGTTCTCGCCGGCCGAGATTCTGCTCGGGATGAGGTGGCGAGTGAAAAATTGCCGCCGCCAGCGTCCGCGGTGCTGTCCGGCAGGCAGCCCCTGATTGCTAACAAGGGGCCTAAGGTATATCATAATTAATAGCAACAGGCAATTTGCCGGGAGGATACGATGGCCATTCTGGAACTGAAAGATGTTTCTTTCAGGGCTAATTCAACCGGGATTTTGAACGGCCTGAGCCTGGAAATATGGGAAGGTTATGTCCATGCCGTGGTCGGTCCTAACGGCGCCGGCAAGTCCACCCTGGCCAATGTCATCATGGGGCTTCCTGACTACCGTCAACACCAGGGTGATATACTTTTTGAGGGACAGTCCATAAAGCACCTGAATGTCGACGAGCGAGCCCGCCTGGGAATTACCCTGGGCTGGCAGGAACCGGCCCGGTTTGAAGGTCTCAAGGTTAGCCAGTTTATCCTGGCTTCGGCCAGGGACAAGAATAGAGAAGAGGTGGACCGGGTGCTGGAGCTGGTGGGCCTGGAACCGGTCAGATACCGCAACCGGGCCGTGGATAAAACCCTGAGCGGCGGCGAAAGAAAAAGAATTGAGCTGGCTTCCATCCTGGCCATGAAGCCCCGGCTGGTGATGCTGGATGAGCCTGACTCTGGCGTGGACATTGAAGCCATAGAGAGAATCTTCGAAGCCATAGCTCACCTGAAGCAAGGGGGTACAACCGTTCTTCTCATAACCCATAGCGCCCGGGTGCTGGAGAAAGCCGACCATGCCTTTTTAATCTGCAGCGGTATGCTGGTGGACAAGGGAGAGACGGCCAGGATTCTTGAATATTTCAGCGGGAAATGCCTGCCCTGTCCCCACAAGAATGTCCCGGACCTTAATTCACTTAGAAAGACCGGAGGGGAAAATGCCTGAAGAACTGGTGGAAGAAATTCTGGGATCTATAAATCTTCACCGGACTTTTGACCGCGGGGCGCCCCACGTGGTGATAAATGCCAATAAGGTCTTAAGCTCTCAGGTGGTGGAGGGCCTGGAGATTGAGCCTGAGGAGTTGCCGGACGGGGTCAGGGCCCGGTTGCGAGTGACCGGCGGGACGAAGATCAAACAGCCGGTCCATCTGTGCTTCGGCATGCTTCCGGAACGCGGAATTCAGAAAATCCTTCTGGATGTGGAGATCGAAGAGGAGGCCGAGGTCAGTTTCATGGCCCACTGCACCTTCCCCAATGCGGTTGACATCCAGCACCTGATGGAAGCGGAAATCAGGGTGGGGCGGAATGCCCGTTATTCTTACTTTGAACGTCACTGGCACAGCGATGAAGGGATGGTCAGGGTGGTTCCGGTGGCCAGGGTCAAGCTGGCCGAGGGAGCCCGCTTTTCCACCGAATTTGAATTGCTGAAGGGACGGGTGGGTATCATCGACATTGATTACCATACCGATTGCCAGGCCAGAAGCTCGGCCGAAATGAAGGCCAGGATTTTCGGCCGGCAGGACGACCGGATTAAAATCAAGGAATCGGCCAGCCTGGAGGGCGAAGCCAGCCGGGCAGTGCTCATTACCCATATCGCGGTCAGGGATGAAGCGGTAGCTGAAATCAATAACGAGATAATCGCCAGGGCCGCCTACAGCCGCGGACACGTGGACTGCAAGGAAATAATCCAGGGCAACGGAGTGGCCCGGGCTGTGCCGGTGGTTGAAGTTCACCATCCTAAAGCCCACGTCACCCATGAAGCGGCCATCGGCAGCGTGGATTCCAAACAGCTTCAGACCCTGATGGCCCGCGGTCTGAGCGAGGACGAAGCAGTGGATTTAATCATTGAGGGCTTGTTGAGCTGAGCGGATCCGGTCCGGCCCGTTTCTATTTTTTCTTCCCCATAAAGATAGAATCAATCAAATTTTTAATCGCTGGATGAGCGCCAGCAGGGATTAAAATATTTTTGAAGCAGCTCTGTTTTTTTTGCGGACAAAATGTTTTGTTGACACAGATAAAAATTTATGTAAAAAACACGGAGGATAAAAATATGCTGGCAGGCGGCATATTTTGTGTCTCAAGAGGCCAGCAGTAAGCCTGAACGTTTTGCAGAGAAGCCTTCAAAATTGGCAAGAGAGAATTCGAATTGTCGTCCGGATTTGATATCCCCTCATTGAGACCGGTGGGCAACGGACACTTGGCTGCAGGTTGGCTCTGTGGGCCTGAGATAAAAGCAGCGAACGAAATATCGAAAGGGCGGTTGCCTCATGAAACCGACGGTGCGTCATCTGGTGGTGGTCCTCGGCGATCAGCTCGACGCCGGGTCGGCTGCCTTTGATGGTTTCGACCCGGCGCGGGATGCAGTCTGGATGGCGGAAGTCAGAAGCGAGGCGGAGCAGGTCTGGTCGCATAAGGCACGAATCGCCTTCTTCCTCGCGGCCATGCGCCATTTCCGCGATGAGCTGCGTGCCCGCGGCCTCAGGGTATATTACCGGGAGTTGACGGATTCGACCCTACAGGATGAACTGAAGAAATCCGTCCGGCAGCTCCAGCCCCGGCGCGTGATCGTTGTTGAGCCGGGCGAATGGCGTGTCCGGGAAGAACTGCGTCAGGCGACGCCGCTTCTGGAAATTCGGCCCGACCGGCATTTTATCTGCTGGCCTGAGGAATTCGCGGCCTACGCAAAGGAACGGAAACAGATGCGCCTGGAGTTCTTCTATCGCTACCTGCGCCGCCGCCACCGAATTCTAATGGCCGGCGAGAAACCGGTCGGTGGCCGCTGGAACTTCGACAAAGAGAACCGGGCCCCGTTCGGGAAGGACGGCCCCGGTCTCGTTCCCAGGCCGATCGGATTCCCGCCCGACGCCATCACCCGCGACGTGCTGGGATTGGTCGAGCAGCGTTTTCCAGAGCATCCCGGCCGCCTGGGAAATTTCGACTGGCCTGTTACGTCAAAACAAGCTGCGGCGGCGCTCAATGATTTCATCCTCAACCGGTTGCCCCGTTTCGGTCTTTTCCAGGATGCGATGTGGGCGGGTGAACCTTATCTGTATCACTCGCGGTTGAGCGCAGCTCTGAACCTGAAACTACTTGACCCGCGTGAGGTGATAGCTGCCGCCGTCCGGGCCTGGGAGAACCGA
Source organism: uncultured bacterium (assembly GCA_937920515.1). Lineage (GTDB taxonomy): Bacteria > Acidobacteriota > Aminicenantia > Aminicenantales > Saccharicenantaceae > Saccharicenans. Next base: position 9,329 of record CALEUG010000030.1, on the reverse strand, counting down.
CAGGCACCCCTGCCGGCGGTCGAAGGGTTTGTCCGGCAAATCCTCGGCTGGCGCGAATACGTCCACGGAATTTACTGGCGCTTCATGCCTGAGTATGCTGGCCGCAACGTGCTGGGTGCCGACCTGCCTCTCCCCGCTTTCTACTGGACCGGCGACACCGAGATCAATTGCCTGCGCCAAGTCATCGGCCAGACCCTGGCCTACGGTTATGCCCATCACATCCAGCGTCTTATGGTTACCGGGCTGTACGCGCTGCTGCTCGGAGTAAACCCGACCGAGGTTCACAAGTGGTATCTGGCCGTTTATGTGGATGCGGTGGAGTGGGTCGAGCTGCCCAACGTGCTGGGCATGTCCCAGTACGCCGACGGCGGGATTATGGCCAGCAAACCTTACATTGCCAGCGGCAAATATATTCAGCGAATGAGCAACTACTGCCAGAGCTGCCGGTTCAAGCCGGACCGGGCGACCGGCCCGGCAGCCTGTCCTTTCACAACGCTTTACTGGGACTTCCTGATGCGGCACGAAAAAAAGCTGGCCGGAAACCCGCGACTGATGATGCAGCTTAAAAACCTTGCGCGGCTCGATGGAGCACAACGGAAGGCCATTCGCCGTCAGGCCGCCGCCCTCCGCCGCGCTGCGTCCAGACCCGCTGCCTGAGCCCCCTCCATCTGTTCTTAAGTTTTTTAAGATCGACCCTGCCCAACTCTAATTTCTCAATTCAATGGAGGAAATTCTGGCGTCGAGTTCAGAGACCGAGCATCAGCTTGGCCACGCTGAAGAATATGAAGAGGCCGGTAATATCAACCACCGTGGTCAGCATCGGGCTGGCCACCACCGCCGGGTCGAACCTGAGCGACGAGGCAATGAGCGGCAAAAAGGCTCCAATCAGGGTAGAGCTTATAACCTGGATGGCCAGGGCCACGGCCACAGCAATACCCACCTTTAGCGGGGATATAGTTCCAGCGGTTGAGGAATGCCCGATAAACAGAAGCACCCGGAAGTAAGCCACCAGGGCCAGAACTATGGCCATCAGGAAGGCCACCTTGAATTCTTTTACCAGGATTTTCAGGGCATCCCGGGTGGAGATTTCTTTGAGGGCCAGGGCCCGGATGACCAGAGTGGCTGACTGGCTGCCGGCATTGCCGCCGGTATCGGCCAGCATGGGCATGAAGGAAGCCAGGATGGCTACCTGGATCAGGATGCTCTCGTAACTCTGGACAATGTAGCCGGAAACGAAGCCCAGAATGGCCAGGCCGAGTATCCAGGGGATCCGGCTCTTGAAATGGTCCCAGGTGGAAAGCTTCATGTAGGCCCCGACCTCGTGGGAGCCGCTGATGGCCATCAACTTTTCCACGTCTTCCTGTTGTTCCTGCTGCAGGATATCCATGGCGTCGTCGTGGGTGATTATGCCGACGAGCCGGTTGTTTTCATCAACCACGGGAATGGCCAGAAGGTCATATTTCTGGATCATTCTGGCAACTTCTTCCTGGTCGTCGTAGGCCCGGGCGTAGATGACATCTTCATGCATTATGTCGCCGACCCTGGCCCCGGGAGGAGCAAGGATGAGATCCTTTAGCGAAACGAAGCCTATCAGCTTCTGGTTGGCGTCAACAACATAACTGTAGTAGATGGTTTCCTTATCCGGGGCTTCCCTTCTGAGTTTGGCTATGGCTTTTTCAACTGTCAGCTCGGGAGTGAGCACCGCGTATTCTGAGGTCATGACCGAACCCGCGGTGCCTTCGGGATAGGCAATCAACCGGCGGAGGTCTTCCCGTTCAGCCTGGGCCATGGCCGGAATGATGGCTTCGCGTTGTTTCTTGGACAGTCGTTTTACCAAATCAACCCGGTCGTCAGGCGGCATTTCGGATAGCAGTTTACCCATGGGTTCTCGGCCAAGGGTGCGAATCATTTCCAGCTGGACCTCTTCATCGAGCCGGCTGAAAATTTCTCCCCTGAGGGAGGGTGAAAGGTGGCTGAGAATTTCCCAGATTTCCTGGGGAGTGAGAGCGGAAAGGAATTCGGCTACCTGCGCCGGGTGGTTGGATTCACAGAATTCACAGAGTTCGGGGTAATTTTTTTCAGCCAGGAGTTCCCTTAATTCCGGGGCCAGTAATGGATTGACCATCGTCCACCTCCGCCATCTACCGGCTGGAGGTGAAGGCGGAGCTCAGGCTCCGGTCCGGCTCACCCCGGCAGCCGGCGCAAAAGCCAGAAAATACTCTCTGTTTCCATCTATCTCAGACGGGTATGGGTCACCATCTTCACAGCAACTCATGGTCCTGTCCTTTTTCATCGTTTTGTAAATTCTGGCACTGCTGATAACGAATGTCAATAGAAAACGGGGGACACAATACTCATTTACCATATTTTTTCTCGTTTTTTCCGCCTGGTCTGGACCGGGATTTTCGGAAAACCAGTCCAGTAGTTGTTCAAAGCAGAAGTCATTAAGACCGGAATTCTCGATGGAAATGCTGATAAAATAAATTTTTCATATGATAATGGGATTATGCTGGCCGAAGGCACAGGAGTGGCCCGGCTGAATTTAGCCCGTCAGCTTCTTAAAAATTCCGATGATTTTCTGGCGGTAGATTTCCTTGATTTTCTCCTCATCTTCGGCGAAGGGTCGGGCCGGGATTAAATCCATAACTTCCTCCGGCGGAAGACCGGACTCGTTCATGGTCCGGGCCGCGCCGATTAGCATGTTGCTGACAGCTGTTAAAGCCTGCTCCCGGCTTAGTCCGAATTCTTCCCCCAGCCTGACCAGCTCGTAGAACAGGAACCAGAGGTAGCTCGGCCCCATGGCCGAGATACTGGCATAAACCTCTATCAATTCGTCGCCAACTTCCGGGGTCTGCCCCAGCACGGCCATCTGGCCAAGGAACCTGTTTTTATCATCAGCCGAAAGTCCAGGACCGAAACAGACCGGGTTATAGCCGGCATTGACGAAAGAGGTGGCCAGGGGATTCATCCTGACCAGCCGGTCGAAACCGCCCAGCATTTCTTTTAATTTTCCCAGCCCGAATTTTGGAACAAAGGAGCAAACCACTGTCTCCGCCCCGAGAATCTTTTTTAACTCGCCCAAAACCTCGCTCATTGCTGGCGGGTGCACTGCCAGGAAAATTATCTCGGAACCGGCCAGGTCAGCCATCTCCCCGGCTATCTTAATCTCGGGAATGACACTTTTCAGCTGCCCGGCCGCCTCCGGCTTTATCTCCAGGACCCTGATTTCTTCCGGAAGAGCTTTTTTGTTCTTCCAGCCGTTCAGGATTATGCGGACGACCCGGCCCCCACCGACGAAACCAGCTCTCTTGTAATACATCGGGCACCTCCTTTAATGCTTCTCAATTATAATTATATAAAAAAAGCCTGGCTTCTGCATCCGACCTTATTCAAGCAGTTCACTTTGGTGATAAATATCGACCCCGGCCTCTTGACAGGTGAGCTATATTGATATATGAATATATATTCATATATCAAGCGGCTTTGATGATAATTCCGTTTGAAGAACGGGAATTTTAATAAACTATCAAAGCTTGCCTGACCCCTGTTCCGGGGAATTTTGTAGCGAATCGGGTTGAGAGGACTTTTATATTCTGGCTCTGGCCTGAATAAAACGCCGGGCCGGAAATTATTCCCTTTCTTCTACCGGTTCAGGTTACCTGGCTGGCAGCCAAATATGTCCGGCCAGTAGAATGGAGGTGTGTCATGAGCCAGTCTTCGCCTAAATCGCTTTCCAGGGCTGACCGCTATCTTACCCTGTGGATTTTCCTGGCCATGGGCCTGGGAATATTTATCGGCTATTTCAGTCCAAAGTTCACCTATTTTGTATCCAGTATGCAGGTCGGGGCCACTTCCGTCCCGATTGCCCTCGGGCTGATTCTGATGATGTATCCGCCTCTGACCAAGGTCCGGTACGAGGAAATGGGCCGGGTTTTCAAGAATAAAAAACTGCTGGCGACCTCGCTGCTTCTCAACTGGATATTAGGACCCCTGCTCATGTTCGGGCTGGCCGTCCTGTTTCTCCGTAACCACCCGGAATACATGATCGGCGTAATCCTGGTCGGCCTGGCCCGCTGCATAGCCATGGTCCTGGTCTGGAATGAACTGGCCGGGGGAGACCGGGAGCTGGCCGTCGGCCTGGTGGCTTTCAATGCCGTTTTCCAGGTGCTGTTCTACGCCGTTTACATTTACGTCTTCATCACCTTTGCCCTTAATAAATTTAACCTGGCCACCGGCGTCAACGTCCACATCTCAATCTGGGAGTCAGCCCGGACTGTTTTCATCTACCTGGGTATACCTTTTCTGGCGGGATTGATTTCGCACTTCGGTCTGATAAAGCTTAAAGGGAGAGAGTGGTTCGAAAACGTTTTTGTCCCCCGCATCAGTCCCCTGACGATGGGGGCATTGTTGTTCACCATCGTGGTTATGTTTTCCATGAAAGGCGAATACATAATCAAGCGGCCCCAGGATGTGCTGCTGATTGCCATGCCCCTGGTCATCTATTTCTTCCTGATGTGGCTGGTGGCCTTTGTTCTGGTAAGGCGGATGGGAGTCGGTTACGAAAAGACCACAGCCGTGGCCTTCACCGCCGCCAGCAACGATTTTGAACTGGCCATCGCCGTGGCCGTGGCCATTTTCGGCATAAGCTCCAACCAGGCCTTCGCCACGGTCATCGGCCCGCTGCTGGAAGTGCCCGTTCTGATAATCCTGGTTAACGTGGCTTTGAGGCTGCGGCAGAAATTCGCCCCGGTCCCGGCTGGCTGAGCCCCGGGTTTAATTTGAGCCGGGCAATCATGGATTCTGTCGTTATGCTTTTAGCTTCTCCCGATTGACAGCCCCTGTCCAGGTCGGTGGCTCGACACTCACCTGGCCAGCGCCGCCGAAAAAGAATTTTTATTCTCCCAAATCGGGACTAATACTTGACATGGCCTGATTAATCTCAATTTTTAGAAAATGCGTATTATATGTTGAAAGGGTTTAATTGATTAGCCGATCTTGAAGGCGAGACAAAAAGCGTCGTTTTTTTTCAGCTTGATGGTTGAATAAGTTAAAACAATTAAATTAGAGTAAATATGAAGGAATAAAAATTAAGAGGAGATCTAACATGAAATTCAAGGTGAAACAAAAGACAAGAATAATTTATTATCATTTTGCCTTGTTTCTCCTTGTTTCAATTTTTTTCTTTTCCTCCCTCTTTGCCCTGGAGACTTTCTTTTCTGATAAATTTGCCGGCAAAGAAAATCTTTCAATTCTGGCGATAAAAAATATCAGAGTTTTTGATGGCGAACAAATAATTCCCGAGACCACCGTATTAATTGAATCAGGCCAAATTAAGGCATTGGGGAGAGAGATTAAAATCCCTGGAGGAGCTGAAATTATTGATGGTAGAGGAAAAACCTTGCTTCCAGGTTTAATCGATTCCCATGTTCATGTGGTTACTTCTCAAGCTCTGGAGCAGGCTCTAATTTTTGGCGTGACCACGGTTATTGATATGTTCATGGATGTGGGGTTGATGAGGGATATTAAGCAGAAGCAAAGGACTGGCCAGGCTCGAAATATGGCTTATCTGGTTTCAGCTGGCACCTTAGCCACGGCGCCTGGTGGTCATGGTACTGAATATGGATTAAAAATTCCCACTCTTACTAAACCTGAAGAGGCGGCGACTTTTGTTGAGGCCAGAATAGCTGAAGGCTCCGATTTCATTAAAGTAATCTATGATTCTGGTGAAGCTTATTTTCGACCATGGCCGACACTTGATTTGGCTACAATTGAGGTGCTAATAAAAGAAGCCCACAGGCGGGGTAAACAAGTTGTCATCCATGCGGCTACTTTAAAAAACTGTATAGACGTTCTTAACCTTGGGGCTGATGGTTTAGCCCATATTTATTTCGATGATTCCTTTGACCCTAACTTCGGTCGTTTAGTCGCTCAGAAAAAGGCCTTTATTATTCCCACCCTTACTGTTCTTGAGAGCTTGAGTGGTACGAAGAACACCTCTTCTATAATTGATGACCCAGCCTTGTCTCCATTCCTAAGGCCAGCTGACATTCGTTCTTTAAAAAGCCAAATCCCGGTAGAGATTCCGGCCCCAAAAAGAGAAAAGCTAAGCGAAACAAGACAACGCGTGATCCAGCAGCTCCAAGCATATAAGGTGCCAATTTTGGCTGGCACAGATGTTCCCAACCCGGGGACAGCGATGGGAGCGAGTTTACACCATGAACTTGAGCTTCTTGTTTGGGCTGGTTTAACTCCATTGGAGGCTCTAAAGGCAGCAACCTCTTTACCTGCCGAAAAATTTGGTTTAAAAGGTCGGGGATGGGTAAAGCCAGGCTATATTGCTGATCTTATTCTGGTGGAAGGCAATCCTGATGAAGATATAAAAGCAACGAGGCGAATTGTCGCCGTTTGGAAAGAGGGGATAAAGGCCGACCGAGACAAATATCGCCAGCTGGTTGCTTTGGAACAGGAAAAACTTGAAGAGCTGAAGAAAGTCCCGGCACCTCAGATCGCCTCTGGATTAGTTAGTGATTTCGAGGGAGAAAAAATCATCTCAACATTTGGGGCTGGATGGGCGGTATCGACTGATAGAATAATGGGCGGAAAATCCAGAGCCCAAATGGAGCTGGTTGGTGAGGGCGCTGAAGGAAGCTATCAGTCGCTTCGAGTTTCGGGCGAGATAGTGGGCGAGGGCGCGATAAAGTGGGCGGGAGTAATGTTTTACCCCGGATCGACTATCATGGCCCCCGCGAATCTTTCCTCTTTTAAAGGAATTTATTTTTGGCTCAAAGGGGAAAAGAGACAATACGCCATTATCATTTTTGCGCGGCATGCCGGCTTCATGCCAGCTTCAAGTTGGATCTTTATGGCTAGCTCAGATTGGAAGGAATATTATTTTTCTTTTGAAGAGCTCGGTTTGGAGGCTTACGACATTATGGGCATATTCATCGGCGCCTATCAGGAATCTGGTCCTTTCTGGTATCACTTGGATAATGTCAGATTGAAGTAATTAAACGGTTTTGCCTGCATGTGGTGTCCCGACTGTGGGTCCCGACTGTGGGTAAGAACATCTAATATTGTTTTCCTGCCTGACGCCGCACAGATCGCCTACCAACCATTTCAAGATTTTTGGCCAAGGAATCAGGCTCAGATAAAAAAGAAGAAAATAGTGGAAAAAGGCACCAATAAGAAACCCGATTCTGAACCTGGCCGCGGGGATTACTTCAGCAGCCCCCGGGCCCTGGCTTCCCGGAGAATGTCTTCTTCGCTGATTCCGTAAGCGACTTTTCCTTCCAGTATTTCTGTTATGGTCATTGCATCCGGGATGTCACCGATCATGGCCATCGTCTCATCAATGTAAACCAGCGGGTATATGGCCGAGCTGAAATATTTTTCTGCCAGTTGAGCCAGGCTGTCCGGCTGCCAGTCTCCCTTATTCCTGTCGATGACCTCAACTTCAGCTTTGTCTCCGACCCAGGATTGAATAATTTCTTTGACCAGTTCCGGTGGGTAGCTGGAACAGCATGACCTTATTTCCCCGTCCAGAATAATTTTAATTTTCATTTGTTTCTCTATTCCATGGTTTTTGTTTGTTCTTGTTTTCCGGCAATCATTTCCTGCCTCAATTTCTGCAGGAGAGCCACCAGCTCCTTCTGGCTCATAAAACTTATGGCTTCAGCCGGGCATTCGCGGGCGCAGGCGCTGCAGCCAACCACGCAGTTCATAGGGTTGACCACTTCGGGATGGGAATCTCCGGCAGCAAAAACTTCGTTGGCACAGAAATTGATACAGGCCCCGCAGTTGGTGCAGAGGTCAGGGTTGATCGCAGGATACCAGGGAATTTTCTCTCTGGGAATTCCAAGATAATGTGAACGACCGCTCATTTGTCCAGCTCCTCGAGAGCTTTCTTGATTTCTTCAAAGGCCTGGTCTGTGTTCTTGAACTGAATCCAGACAGGCTTGAAAGTCTTTTCATTCATTTCGACGCCAGCCTTATCAAAACCGTCCCTCAGCAATTTATGCTGTTTTTCCGGTTTGCAGGCGGCGGTCAGATAAACTGTGCCGTCGTTCTTGAGCAGGTCGGCCAGCATGGTTTCTCCGTTAGCCTCGCAGAGGCGGGGGTGGATGAGCATGAAATCCTGGGGCAGCTCCAGCCGGATTCTTTCGGCCAGTTCAGCAAAGTTGATTTCCTTCATGCTGGGGCAGGCAAAGCTGCAGGCGCAAAGAATAAGTGCCTTTTTCATGATTTATTCCTCCTTAAATTTGGAATTTGATTTCTTCAGGTATGTTTTTAGACTGCAAATTTTATTTTTGTCCACGGTCCGGGCCATTTTAAGGTCATTTTTTATTACCGGATCCTCCGAGGCCAGGGCCTGAACGTTATCCAGCAGACTTTTGATTTCAGGATCAATATTTTCAGCCAGGTGATAATGAACCCATTTGCCCTCTTTTTCGTTCTCGATCAGGCCTGCTTCCTGGAGAACTGACAGATGTTTGGAAACAGTCGAAAAGGACAAACCGAGTATTTCCCTTATTTCGCAAACTGCCAGTTTTCTTGAAGCCAGAAGGCAAAGACACCGCAGACGACTGGGCTCAGCCAGAGCCGATAACGTTTTCTCTATGTTATTTAAGTTATGTTTTCTCATTTCGCCAATCAGGAAAATATATTATAGGCCAGTCTGGTAGTTTGTCAATGCTATATTTCTTTCCGGCTGAGACATGGTATCCGGCCTAAGGGGTCTGTATGGGAGCGGCGGGGTGGGACTCCGGCCATAGGGATCGGGGTTGAAGAAGCCAGGGCTTTTATAAAGTCAGTACTTGAAAAAGCGGGGCTTCCTCCCTTAAAAGTTTTGTTAATACTTTTAATTGAATTGAAAGGAGGACCCCCCACAAATGACAGGGAATATATACCCAGGTTATCAGGAACCTGGCAAGGGCTCAGCGGATCTTCAGCCAGAAGTGTGGTGGATAAGGAAGGGGAGGATGGCAGCCGGGATAAATGAGAGCAGGACTTTCTTGATGTAGACTTCCACATTTTTATAGCCGTAACTCAGCCTTTTTATCAGCTTCATCCTGGTAGGTACTCCTTCAGTACAGGCATTGGTGGTCTTATGATGGAAGTAGTTGAGGATATACTCCTGCCATCTCCTCAGCCTCCTGCCCCGGTCGTTAAGAGAGGCCTCATCAGAAGCCAGAAGGCACCTGGCCAGGCTGATAAGTTGCTCCCGAGCCTTCTCTTTTGTCTTAACCCGGTAGATCCTCCTCAACTGTTCCCTGGCCCGGTACCACTCCCGTAAAGAGGGATATAATCTGAGATAATGGTCGAGAAGCAAC
>CALEUG010000029.1 GCA_937920515.1 uncultured bacterium | reverse complement strand
CATCCCGGTTAAGGATGTTGCCCACTCCCAGCACCACGATCCTTTTTTGCATTTTAATTCCGTCCTTCAGATTCAGGCCAACTCACAACATATGAACGACTCTTCATATATCTTGAGGCCGGTCTGACTGTTTTCAACCGCTGTCCCGGTCAGGCCTGGAAAAAGCCCCGAAATCCATTTAGTCCGGGCTGATCAGAAGCCAGCCCTCCCGGGCCATCTCCGGGTAAACAGGTCCTCTGGCCCCAAAGCAACAGGGACCTGGTGAGGCCGCTTGTTTTGTGCCCTTTTCCTGTATCTTTAATTTCTTGAATATCTCCATCATCGTTTGTCCCTGACACTCGGCCACTCGCCCCGCTCCGCCGGGCCGAACCGATGATTCCGTCGGTTAACAGGCTACTCTTCTGTTTTCAAAACTCGCGACTGCACCATCCTTTCCAAATCAAATTAACCCGGGAGCCTTAGCGGATAACCAGGTTAAAGCCGGTGGCTGCCTCTCCCACCTTCTGCCCGCTGGCATCAACCAGGTGCACGGCGCAGGCCAGGCAGGGGTCGAAGGAATGAATTGTGCGCAGAATTTCCAGCGGCTGTTCCGGGTTGGCCAGCCTGGTTCCGACCAGCGAAGCTTCGTAGGCTCCTGGCTGGTTCCTGTGGTCGCGCGGCGAGGCGTTCCAGGTTGTCGGCACTACCACCTGGTAGTTCTTAATCTTCTTGTTCTCAATTACCACCCAGTGCCCCAGGGCTCCGCGCGGAGCCTCGGTGTAGCCAAAGCCCAGGGCCCTTTTCGGCCAGGTCCGGGGTTCCCATTTTTCGTGGTTGAAAGTATCGGTGTTCCCGGATTTAATTTCTGCCAGCAGCTCATCGTAGAATTTCTGCAGCAGCCCGCCAATGACCCTGGTCTCAATGGCCCTGGCCGCCGTCCGTCCGAGCGTTGAGAACACGGCGCTTTGCGGCGCCTTGAGCTTTTCCAGCACGGCGTTGACCAGCTCGACCGTCTCCTTATGCCCGGTGGCATAGAGAATCAGCACCCGGGCCAGTGGACCAACTTCCATCGGCAGCTCGTTCCAGCGCGGCGATTTCAACCAGGAATATTTTCCCTCGACATTCAGGTATTGATAGGGCGGCCTGGGACCAGTGTAATTAAAGACCGTTTCGCCGTCCCAGGGGAAAAGCCCGGCTTCATCGCCCTCTCTGTATTTATACCAGCTGTGGGTGACGAATTCTTTCATTCTGGCCGCATCTCTCGGGTCGGGCATTATGACATTCTTCAGGTCGCGGTTGAGGATAACACCTCTCGGAAAGATCAACTTATTAATCTCGTTGAGCTGCCCTTCCGGGAATTCGCCCCAGGCCAGGAAGTTGCCCAGCCCTTCGCCGAGCGAGGCATATTCCAGGTAGTAAGGGGCCACCGCCAGCAGGTCGGGCAGGTAAACCTGGTCGATAAAGTCATTCATTCGCCTGATAGAGTCGGCTATAACGGCCAGTTTTTCGGCATTCAGGGCCTGGTCAGAATTCATGTCAATCGGCAGCGGCACGCCGCCCACCACGAAGTTCGGGTGCGGGTTCTTTCCGCCGAAGATGGTGTGAATCCTGGTCACCTGCGACTGCCAGTCTAAGCACTCCAGGTAATGAGCCACGCCCAGCAGGTTGATTTCCGGCGGCAGCTTGTAGGCCGGGTGTCCCCAGTAGCCGTTGCTGAAAAGCGATAGCTGCCCGCTGTCCACGATGGCCCTGACCTTTTTCTGGACCTCGGCAAAGTAGCCGGGCGAGGAGTTTGGCCATCCGGAAAGGCTCTGCTGGATGTCCGAGGTTTTCTTCGGGTCAGCCCTGAGGGCCGAGACCACGTCGACGAAATCCAGGGCGTGCAGGATGTAAAAATGCATCACGTGGTCGTGGATGTACTGCTGGGCGATGATCATGTTCCGCATCAGGTTGGCCGCCCTGGGGATATTTATCTCCAGGGCGTCTTCCACCGCCCGGATGGAGGCGATGGCGTGAACCGTGGTGCAGACTCCGCAGATTCTCTGGGCAAAGGCCCAGGCCTCGCGCGGGTCGCGTTTCTTCAGGATGTTTTCTATGCCACGCACCATGGTTCCGGCCGAATAGGCTTCGGTGATGGTGTTGTTTCCATCCAGGGCGGCTTCAATCCTTAAATGCCCTTCAATTCTGGTAATCGGGTCGATGACGATTCTGTTGGCCATTTTGCCCTCCTGTCCTTCACTTATTGCGAAGCCACTCCAGGGCTTCCTGTTCTGTTTTGAACCAGCGCACTTCGTTGGCGTAGTAGCTTCGGTCTATCTCCAGGATTTTTGGGTCTATCTCGGCCCCGAAGATGGCCGCAGTCGGCATGATTGGCCTCAGGTGCTTGATGTGCCGCAGGCATTCGGAGGGGTCAGTTCCGCCGAGGTCAATCAGCAGCTTTCCGTGATATTCCCTGAAAAACACTGTCAGGGATTGAATATCCTCGGGGGTAAAGGCTCCGGTATGCCGGCACCTGAGGATTCCTTTTTCCACCGGGGTAAGATTAAAGGATGCCATTTTGCCCTCCTTTCCTTAAACCAGGGCCCTGGAAACCAGTTCGGCCAGGCCGTGAACTTTGACCGGGAAGTTAAAATGAGCCAGGCTATCGACAAACTGCAGGCGGCAGTTGCTGCAGACCATGCAGACCGCTCCGGCCTGGACCTCCCTGAGCTGCTCAAGTTTCATCTCAAAAACAGCGTAGCGGTTAGAATCGGCTTCCTTGATGGAGATAACGCCGCCGCCCCCGCCGCAGCACATGGACTGCTCCCTGTTCGGAGTCATTTCCCTGAAGCTTTTTGGAGCCAGCACCCCGAGCAGTTCGCGTGGCTGCTTGATGATTCCACCCCGGCGCTGAATTTTGCAGGAATCATGGAAGGTGATGGTCTCTCCGTCGAAGGCTCCTTCTTTAAGTTTTATCCGGCCGGTTTTCCAGAGATGGTGGATGTATTCGCTGATGTGGACGATTTCAACTCCTTTCGGAACCTTCATCATGTTGGGTGCCTCCCAGCGGAAAGCCTCGTAGGCGTGCCCGCATTCGCTGATGATGATTTTTCTAACTCCGAGTTCTTCGGCCGCCTTAAAAACACGGTACAGGAAAAGTCTGGTCAGTTCCTCGTCGGCTTCAAAGTAGCCAAAGTTCACCACCTCGCGGCCGGTGGAGCTTACTGTCCAGTTTTCTCCGGCCCTGTTTAAGATTCTGGCCACAGCCGCAAGATTATCGGGAAACTTCATGATTTCGATGGAAGTAAAAACCAACAGGCTTTCGGCCCCGGCCTTATCAACAGGTATTTCCACCTCCCACTCGTCAGTAATCCAGTCGATTCGCTCCCGCCACATTTCGTCGCTCAGGCCCAGAGGACTGCCGATGGTTTTCTGCTTCTCGGTGGCTTCGGCCAGGTCTGCGGGCACCACGCCGGCCGCGGCCATCCCGGCCCTTACCTCATGGATGAGCGGTCCGAGCTGGATACCCATCGGACAGACATGGGCGCACTTGTTGCAGACCGTGCAGGCTTCATAGACAATTTTGCTCCAGTGTTCCAGGTCGGAGTCGGTGAGTTTTTTCTCCAGGCCAAGGGCTAATTTTAATTTGCCGGCCACGGTGAAGCGCTGTTCGTATACCCGGCGCAGCGGTTCCAGCTTCCAGATTGGAGCATATTCAGGGTTGCTTAGGGCCTGGTAAAAATGGCAGGCCTCGGCGCAGATGCCGCAGCGGGTACAGGCTTCGAGCTGGCTGGCCACCCAGCCGCCGGTTTCTTTAAGGTAGGTGTTTATGGCTGATCGTGTTTTCTGGCTTTTCATGGTTTGCCTCCTTTTCAGGGCGTGACCGCCCGTTTTCCGGCCTGGGCTCCGTGGATGGTTTTAGAGAAGAAGTAAAACAGGAAGTGGGAGATGCGGCCGAGCGGAATCCAGATGAGGAGCAGGCTGACCGAAATCAGGTGCAGGCTGAAAATCACCTCGTACCTGAACCACAGGTGACGGGCCATGATGAAGCCCGTTATCATCGGCAGAAAAACCACCAGCCAGTTTATCCAGACCGGAAGCCTGGTTAAAAGCTTCAGCACCGGGTGGGTCAGGCGGTTAATCAGGAGAACAATCATCGAGATAATTCCGACCGAAGAAAAGAAAGCCAGAACCGGCGTTGGCAGCGATTTCCAGCCGAACCCCCAGAGGCTCTTCCAGACCATGATGTGAGCCGTGCCGAAGGCCAGGACCACGAACAGGCTCAGGTGAAAAAGCCCGCCGGCGATAAAAGTCAGCTCGTTGTGGCGAAAAGTGCGGCGTACCCAGGGGATGAAGGGAAGTACCAACAGGCCTTTCAGGTAATTGACAATTACCCCCTTGAGCTTGCTGCCCTTGTTTGTAGCCCGGTCCCGTTGCCAGCCGAGCAGCAGAACCCGTACCAGCCGGTAGCTCATCCCGGCGACGAAAATTATCATGGAAACATGAAGCAGCAGCCCGCGACTGAAATTCATAATTTCTGTCCAGTTCATCTCAGCCCTCCTTCTTTTCTTCGCCTGTTCCGGAGCTGACTTTTTCCGACGCGGCTGTTTTGATAGCCTTCCTGGCCCTGCTCTTCTTGACAGCATTTAAGCCGGCCAGAGCAGCGCCGGCGGCCAGGCCGGCCCCGACCAGGGTAGCGGTCGAATTCTTATCGAGCCTTAAGATTGGAGCAGACTGCCCCTGGTAAAAGCCTCCCCCGTCCCAGAAATGAGGCTCGGAACAGCCGAGGCAGGGATGTCCCGACTGGACCGGATAGGACAGACCGCGCTCCCATTTCAGGCCGGCGCAGGCGTTGTAAGTGGTCGGGCCCTTGCAGCCGAGCTTGTAAAGGCAATAGCCTTTCTTTGCTCCTTCATCATCAAAACTTTCGGCAAATTTCCCGGCTTCATAAAAGGGTCGGCGCAGGCAGTGGTCGTGGACCGTGTTCCCGTAAAAGGGCAGTGGTCTTTTCAGATGGTCAGTTTTTGGTAGCTCTCCCAGGATGAGGAAATGAAGAATGGTACCGGTCGTAACTTCGGGAATGGCCGGGCAGCCTGGTATGTTGACCACCGGCTTGTCCTTGATAAGGTCAGTCACCCCAACCGCTCCGGTCGGGTTGGGCCTGGCCGCCGGGATTCCGCCGAAGCAGGCGCAGTTCCCGGTAGCGATGATGGCCGCCGCGCCAGCAGCCGCTTCTTTGAGCAATTCTAAATTGCTCTTTCCGGCCACGGTGCAATAGATGCCGTCATCGGCCAGTGTCGGGCTGCCTTCCACCACCAGGACGTACTTCCCGAAGTACTTCTTCAGGCACTCTTCTTTAGCCTTCTCGGCCTGAAAACCGGCCGCGGCCATCAGAGTTTCGTGGTACTCGATGGCCAGGTCGTTAAGCACTAAGTTGCTGAGAAGGGGAGAGCTGGAGCGCGAAATGGCTTCACTGCAGCCAGCGCAGTCCTGGAACTCCAGCCAGATAATAGGGAGTTTTGGCCTGGTGGTTAAGGCCTGAGCCACCACTGCTTCCGGACCGGGGCCAGGGATTTTGCCCGGGGCTTTAACCGGTGGGACAAACTCCAGGCCCATCATTCCGGCGATGGTGCCGCAGAGTTTCATGAAATCCCGCCGGGAGAGCCCTTTTTCCCTCAGGTGTTCATAAATCGTTTTTTCCTTCATCTGCCCTCCTCGTTGAAGGAATTGATGTTTTTTGCCATATAAGCTTTATTTGTTTGAGCGCACCTGAATGTGAAATCATTTAATAAATTACAATCATTCTCTACCCGCAGGAAATTCCGGCCGCTTCCAGCTTTTTTTCGTACTCGGCCAGGCCCCCGGCTCCGGTTAACAGGTTGGTCTTTTCCTGTTCCCACCTGGTGGCTTCCATCTCCGCCACCCAGCCTTCGCCATAAGGGTCGGTTATGACCAGGCTGGGGTCGGTGGACAGTTTGTCGTTTCCGGCTTTTACGATTCCGGTAATGGGCGCCGGTACGGGGCCGACGTACTTGCTGCTTTCCAGGGTGGCCAGGCTTTTTCCCTGCTGAACTTCCTGGCCGATGTTCTTGGCCCTGATGGTCACGGCGTTCAGCTTCCCGCCGGCCAGCTTTCCGGCAATCGGGGTCAGACCGATACGGAAAAGGTTGCCGCCGAGTGGCTTGAGCCACAGGTGTTTTTCCGGATAGTAGTAAAGGTCTTCAGGCAAATTACATCCGCGGATTATGGCCATGGTTACCTCCTCTCGGCACTCATCTATGACTTAAACTTAAAACGTCAAGACGGTCTTGCTTTCCTCAGCCATCTGCCACATGGAAGCCCCGCCGACCATCCTGGCCTCAGGGATCAGGTCTTCCGGGGCCAGGCCATGAAGCTCGAGGGAAGCGGTGCAGGCGGTCATCTTTACGCCCGATTCGATGGCTTCTCTCAGAAATTCGCCCACCGATTTCCCGCCCTCTTTGGGGAAGACGGTGTCGGCCACGCCTTGCTTGAGCAGAAGTGTTCCATCAATGGTGAAAAACATGGTCACCTCATAGTCCATGGCTGTGGCCAGGGTGGCGAAGAAAAAAGGTGTGGCGCAGCGCCGGGGAGTATCCGGGCCGCTGGTCATGACGATCAGAATTTTATCGTCAGCCATGGCTTCCTCCTAAAAAGTCAGGGTGATGGCATTGTGGCTGGCAAACTCCAGGAAAGTGGCCGCGCCCCCGATTTCAACGCCGTCTATCAGGTCTTCCTTTTTAATCCCCATGACCTCCATGCTCATCTGGCAGGCAATGAGCTTGACGCCCAGTTCACGGGCCATGTCCAGCAGTTCACCAAGGGTAGCCACCCTGGATTTTTTCATCCAGGATTTCATCATGGCCGTGGCCGCTGCCGTCATCCCGGGCAGCATGGCCACAACGTTAGGAATCTTAACCGGCATGGCCGGGTTGGCCAGGGGTGAAACTTTGAGCTTGTTAATTTTCCCCTTCTTGAGGACTTCCAGCCCGTAGAAGGCAAAATAGACAGCGGTCTCCATTTCCATGGCCGCCCCGGCCGTGGCCAGAACAAAGGTGGCGAAGGCCACGTCCAGACTGCCGTGAAGGCAGATGATGGCCAGCCGTTTCTTTTCGTCAGGCATTTATTTCCTCCTTTTTTTGTTTTTATTTTCTCGGATTGAATTTCCTGAAATTTTCTGAACCGGATTTTTCTTATTTAAGTCAAATTTTGACTGGACCCGGGCCTTTAACTCTTTTGCCGAAACAGGAAAACAGGAATCAGGAGAAGGAGATGAGAAGTTGAACGGAAGAAGCAGGATGCGGTCTGGCAAACCATCTAAGCGGCTCGTTGTTTCTTTACCAGGCATTTTTCAGGTCAACAGGTATTCAGGAAAAGATAGATTTCTTGTCCCTAAATCCATAGCCGGTCTCAGGGTTATTATTTTGCCTTGCGAATGTAAAAGATGAACCTGTTGCCCTCGGTTTCGTGCTTCAGCAGCTCGTGGCCGGTCTTGCTGACCCAGGCCTGAACGTCGGGGAGTGAACCGGGGTCGGTGGCTATCATCTTCAACACCTGACCGACCTGCATCCCGTCGATGGCCTTCTTGGTCTTGATGATGGGCATGGGGCAGGCCAGCCCGCTGTTGTCCAGGGTGACGTCCGGGGTAAATTCAGACATGCGAGACCTCCTTGCTGGATTTATCAGAGTTTGAAGTCGAGCGGAAGGAAGAACGACCGGTGTTTTCCCCCGCCGACCGCTGAGCGCTTTTCTCAGAACTTCGGAATTCCAGCCCGTCATGAAGTCCTGACCCCGTTTGATTACAGCTCTTTCTCGAGCAGGTCATGAAAAGGTGAAGCGAGAGAGTATGGAGAGAGGAATTGCTTGAATAAGACCTGTTGCCTGAATACCCGGGGACAGGGTGCAGGTCAGGACCCGGCCAGTGGTTTTGACCGGCGCGGGTCCAGTCTCGGCTGCTGGCCCTGGCCATCATGGTGATTCCATTATCCTACTATTCCGATAAAATAACAAGGGATTAGCCAAAAAAGGTAAAAGGGATTCTGGCCCGGGCGGAAGAACTATCGACCGGCCTGAAAAAAAGGATGAATCTTGAAAACAAGGCAACCCCTCCCCGGCTTATCTGTTCAGACCTCCAGTATAATTCTAAGTTATTCTTTTGTAATTTTACTGTCAAGAGTTACGGCTATAAAAATGTGGAAGTCCATATCAGGCAAATCCTGCTCTCATTTATCCCGGCTGCCATCCTCCCCCTCCTTATCCACCACACTTTTGGCTGAAGAGCCGAGCAAGCTTCTTACCGGTTAAGGCATGGTATCCAGGCAAAGGGGTCTGCAGGGGGAGCGGTGGGGTGGGGCTCCGGCCATAGGGATTGGGGTTGGAGTAGCCAGAGCTTTTATAAAGTTAGTGCTGGAAAAAGCGAGGTTTCCTCTGTTAAATGTTTTGTTAAAGCTTTTAACTGAAAGGAGGAAATCCACCAACCAATGACAGGGAATATATACCCCGGTTACCGGGAGCCTGGCCAGGACTCAGTAAGTATTGCCCGACAGGCTATTATCAGGACTTATGAGGAGACTGAAAGTGGGCCAGAGTCGGGCGGTCTTCCCCTGAACTGTTGTCATGAAGGGGTAATTGTACCCTGGCCATCCGGACCTGGCTTCCGGCGAGGCTGAGAATCGGGTGGCCGGGCGCTTGAAATCCTGAATTTTTCCGCCTGGCCCCCTGCCGGCGAGGGCAAAAAACAGTTGCAATTTGTCTTGAAATTTGAATAATATTCAGCACATCTCAAAGGAGGTTAAGAATGAGAAAAACGGTGTGTCTGCTGGGGATTCTGGCCCTTCTGGCCTCAAGCGCCATGGCCGGCATCCTGACCAACAACAACCAGAGTGCTACCTTCATTCGTCTCCTGTCCCGCAACGCTTCCCTGGACGTTGATGCCGTCTATTACAACCCGGCCGGCCTGGTCAAGCTGTCCGACGGCTTCCACCTGTCGCTCCACAACCAGATAATCACCCAGGACAAAAAGATACTTAACGGTTTTCCGCTGCTGAATGACCCCAATTACCTGGGAGAAGTCCGGGTGCCCTTTTTCCCCGACCTCTACGCTGTTTATAAGAAGGGTAACCTGGCCATTTCCTTAGGGGTGGGACCGAATGCCGGCGGGGGCACGGCCGATTTCAAGACCGGCCTGCCATCGTTTGAAATTCCCTTTTCCACCCTGCCCGTGATTTTGACCAACATGGGTGTGCCGACCACGGGTTATGACGTTGATGTTGCCTTCAAGGGTAAATCGGTCTTCATGGGTTACCAGCTCAATCTCTCTTATGCCCTCAGCCCCAGCCTGGCCCTGGGTGCCGGCGCCCGCCTGATCCAGGCCACCAACAGGTACGAGGGGTCAATTGCCAACGTTATGATTAACCCCGGCGGCAACTGGGTTTCCGCCTATGATTTCTTCATGTCCATCGGCCAGACGGGCTATGCGGCCCTGGTGGCTGACAAGGAAGTTGATGTCAGGCAGACCGGCAGCGGCTTTACCCCCATCCTCAGCCTGAGCTTCACACCCAGCGAGTCTTTGGCCTTCAGCCTGAAGTATGAATTCAACACCAGGCTGGAACTTACCAACAAGACAACTGTCGACGACACCGG
Source organism: uncultured bacterium (assembly GCA_937920515.1). GTDB lineage: Bacteria > Acidobacteriota > Aminicenantia > Aminicenantales > Saccharicenantaceae > Saccharicenans. The sequence continues at coordinate 32,909 of CALEUG010000029.1, read as the reverse complement.
CCTGTTCCCGGATGGCGAGAAATTCAGGAATGACATTCCGGCCATCCTGTCCGCCGGGTTGCGCTATGCCTTTTCGCCTTCCTTCCGCAGCTTCCTGTCCTTCAGCTATTACTTTGATAAGAACGCCAACTGGGAGGGAGTCGAGACCCTGGTTAACAGGAATACCTACGAGCTGGGAGTCGGGCTGGAATATGACCTGAGCCGACTGGTTACCCTGAGCGCCGGCTACCTCAGAACCCAGTTTGACCTGGCTCCGGAATATCAGGATGACATCAACCATGAGCTCACCAGCGACTCGGTCGGCGGTGGCATGAAGCTGAACCTTACTAACAAGCTCAGCCTGGAACTGGGTGCCCTGTATGTTTTTTATAAAAAATATAATAAGCAGGATTCGATTTATCCGTTCCCGGCTTATCCGGTGACCTATAATAGAAGCACCTGGGATGCGGCTGTTGGCATAAATTATCGCTTCTGAGTAATAACCGGCTCAGGCCAGCGATGTTGAGCCAGTCCCGGGAAAGCCTGGTTTAATTTTTCTACCTTCTATCCAGTTCGCTGAGCAGCTTTCTGACCTCGGGCTGGTCCGGGTTCAGCCGCAGGGAAGCTTCCAGCGGCCGCCTGGCCTTCTCTTTCTGGCCGGCCTGGATGTAGGCGCGGCCTAAGGCGTTCAGGGCCCGGGTATCGCTGTCGTAGATGGTAACCGCTTTTAACAGCTCATCCAGGGCCCGGCCGGTGTCCTGTTTGCTCAGGAGGGCCAGTCCCCGGAACAGGTGATAATCGAAGGCCTGGCTGTCGTCGCTCTTAAGCCTTTCGGCCATTTCCAGCACCCGGTCATACTGACCGACCTTGATGAGGAACTGGCAGTAATCTTTGAGCCCTTCCCTGAACTGCGGGTTCTGGCGGAGAGCCTGTTCGTAATAATAGGCAGCCTTATCTGTCTGTTCCAGCTTGTCGTACTGGCTGGCCAGCACATAATGATAGTAGAAGAGGTTTGCCAGATTAAAACTCTTGGCCTGGACTATCGGGTGCCCGATGGTTTTCTCCGGCGAGATGATGAAGTTGCCTTTTTTCTGATCGACCAGGTTGCCGGCGCCGTCCAGCAGGCTGAGGTTCAGTTCGTAGTAATCCGGAGTCAGGTCCCGCACCGGAATCTCCCTCAGGTAATTGCTGACACGGCTGAATTCCTTTTCGTTCAGGTTGATTTCTGCAGTCCTGGACAGCTGGTTGTTCTGGCCCAGGCCCCTTATTTCCAGCCTGATTTTGCCGTTCTGGCGCAGGCTTTCGGTGAGGTTGACAAGGTTGATGCTGACGGCCAGGATATCGGAGGCGGAAAGGGTATTCTTCGGGTCCACCAGGACCTTGGTGTCGTCCACCTTGAAAGGCAGATGCTGGTTCCGGGCGAATTTTTCTGTCCGGTATCCGATGAGCGGATTGGCCAGGCGGGGCTGCGTGCCGGCCTCGGCCACTTCCAGCTGCCTCTCCAGGATGGTGAATTCCTTCGAGACCGGGTTACGCAGCAGCACTGTCAGCTGATAAGAACCCTCAGCCACCGGGAAGGAGTCTTCCAGAGCCAGCCCGTTGCCCTTGATCCGGGGCAGGTCACTTTCCGAAAAATAGACCGACATGTTGCGGTTGTACTGGAATATTATTTTGTCTCTGGACCTCAGGCTGACATCCATCTGGAAGGGAACATAGTACTGACTTCTCGGTTCGTAATAATCCACCGAAACGCTCTTGGGGGCCACTGAAAAATGAATAAAATTGAGACCGGTGGCCGGGTCGGGCAGGACCTCAACCATGGTTTCGGAATCGACGAAATTGGTCAGGTACTCGGTGGAAACCACGCCCTTGTAATTCAGGAAGTGGGTGGCGTAGGAGGGGTTGATATCTTTCTTGGGCGAATTCAGAATATCGGCCAGGATAAGGTTATAGCGGGGCGAGGGGGAGTAGTCGTAGGAAAATTCTCCGGGAATCAGGGAGATGGCGGTATTGGCCAGGGTGGGAGCAATCTCCTTGACTTTATCAAAGAGTTCCTCATTGGTCAGACCGTCCAGCCCCCGCTTATCCTGCAGGAGACTGGCCGGCCCGTCTATCAGCGGGTCGTATAGCCTGTACTCGATGCTGCCGTGCCTCTGGAAAAAGATAAAAATGAAGACCGGTGGCAATCCTTTTTCCGGGTCGCCGTGGTAGGTCCAGGCCTGGCAGGGAACTATGCCGTTAACTCCTTCGAACCTTTCTATGCTTTCCGGTGGGCCGAGGATCATGTAGATCTTTCCCATGTCCGTCTGCCAGCCTTCCCGGGTGGAGCCCCGCCGGAAGGTCTTGTTCACGTAATTGAATCTCTTGATTATTTCTTCCTTGTACTCGTTTTCAGGGGTGCCGGGAGTCGGATCTCTCATCTTCCAGAAGGTTTCGATGAACAGGTCCCTTTCCCGGTCGTTGCTGAGTTTCAGGAAAACATCTTTTTCCTGGGGCAGGATGATGTAATTAACCAGCTTGAGCCAGTCCTGGTATTTGGGGTTCAAGCTTTTGATGATATCTGCTTGCTTCTGGCCGGCTGAAACCGCGGCAGATATTATTATCATTATCAGGATAATAAGGACCAATCCCGTTCTTCTTATCATTTCTTTTCCCTTTGAAAATCTGGTCATTTTTCCATTAGTTGCCCGAACAACAATTAAATGCTAAACCAGGGGGCGCTGACTGTCAAGAAATTCTGCCACGCCCCGGAATAAATGAATAATCTTTCCTTCTTATGATAAACCGGTTTCCTGATAAAAGGTTACAGGTCCTGTTTAAGAAATTCCCTGAGGGCCGGATGGTCCTTTATTTTTTCAAACTCCGGTTCCTGCTCAACCCGTTTCCAGTCCCTGAACCCGGCCGGCCTGGCCTTTTTTTAAAGCAGTCAACCGTTCTTTCCAGGTCCTGGCGACCGGCATACAGGCGGGCAAATGAAAAGTTCGGATAGGGAGGCCCCTTTCATCGGCAAACCGGCCAGGCTGTCCGGGTGCTTTTCCGGGAAATCGGGTTCAGGTTCCAGGCCTCTGGAAAGATAACTGAGGGCCGCCCGGTCCTTCTCCGCAATAACCGTCGAACCAGACCTCGGCTATCGGGCCGTAATCGGTCAGCAATTCCCTGATCTGCTGGCGGTAAAACTCGTTTTATCGCGGCATTCCGTAGCTTTTTTCGTGCCGGTCCCGGGGAGAGAGGTAAAGGCCAGAATCCAGACCTTCTTCCCGGCAGGTCATGGCCACCTCCCTGACCACATCGCCTTTTCCTTCCGGCCAGGGGCTTGATTTAACCGAATAATTAGTGGTCCCGGTTGGCCAGAGGCAGAAGCCGTCATGATGCCTGGCGGTCAGGATTATCATCCGGAAGCCGGCTTCTTTAAAAATCCGGGCTTACTGCCGCGGCTTGAAGACCGATGGCTGAAAAACAGACGGGCTCTCGGTCCCGTCGCCATGTTCCTTACCGGTGAAGGGATTGAGGCCGAAATGGACAAAGGCGGCCATTTCCTTTTCCTGCCATTTTATCTGCCGTCCGGTCGGCACAACGCGAGCAGCTTTCCGGATTACCATCTCCGGCGAGCCGGCCGGTTCTATTACCTGGACATTTCTGAAAGGGAGCTCAGGTTGACGTGATGAATCGGGTTAGCCTCGGAAACTGGAAAACCGGACAGAGCTATGGCTGTGGACAGAAGCCAGACATAAATAATTTTCTTGCCCGGGGCTGACTTCGCGATTTTGCTTCCAGCCGTCGGGAGTCAATCAGCTCCAGCCGGAAATCACCAGAAAATTATGTAAAGAACCACGGTCAGGATGATGATAGCCGCACAGAGGTACTTAAGAACCGGCGTGGAACGCATGTCAAAGTTTTCCTGGACCGGCAGTTCTTTTGGCTGCTTTAGCGGTCTGACCAGGGTAATTATGGCCATGACTATGACCAGGACGATAAAGTTGATGGCAATGCGGTTCAGGAAGGCGATATCCCCGAATTGCCACTTCAGGAAGCCATAAACAGGAACAGATAGAACCAGGGCGGTGACCCCGGCCGCGGGGGGCGTCCGCTTGATGAACAGCCCGAAAATAAAAGCGGCCAGGACGCCAGGCGAGACAAAACCCTGAAATTCCTGGATGTAGTTAAAGATGCCCTTGAACCTGGGGTCGCCCAGTTTGGGGGCCAGCAGGCAGACGGCCAGCACAAAAATTACTGTGGCCACCCGGCCGATCTTGACCAGAGTTTGCTCACTGGCATCCTTCTTCAGGTGGCGTTTATAAAGGTCCATGGTCAGGATGGTGGAGACCGAGTTCAGGAGGGAGCCGAGGGTGCTGATCACAGCGCCAGCAATGGCGGCCAGGATAAAGCCTCTCATCCCGGGGCCCACCAGGTTGCGGATGAGAAGCGGATAGGCCTGGTCGGTGGTGTGTCCAGGGGCCAGAAGTTGCTCCCGGTACAGCTGGTAGGAAATTATTCCGGGCATGACAATGATAAAGGGTATGAGGAGTTTCAAGAAGGCGGCAAACATGATTCCCAGCTGACCCTGCTTCAGGCTCCTGGCGGCCAGAGTTCTCTGGGTGATAAACTGATTCAACCCCCAGTAATAGAAATTAGGAATCCAGAGCCCGATAACCAGGGTTGTCCAGGGAATGACCGGGTGGTCGGCCGGCATTATCATGTGGAGCTTGTCCTGGTTGGCTGCCACGAATGCGCCAATCCCCCCCACGGCCCTGAAGCCCAGGACCATGGTCACCAGGCCGCCCAGGATCAGGGCCGAACCCTGGAAAAGGTCAGCCCAGGCCACGGCCTTGAGGCCGCCCCAGGTGGTGTAAACGGCGGCAATGATGCCGATCAGCCAGACGGCTTTTACCAGGTCGAAGTCGAAGATGGTGTGGAGGGCCAGGGCCCCGGTGTAGACCACGGCCGCGATGCTGACCAGGATGTACATCAGAATCATGTAGAAGGCCATTAGGCCACGGGCCGCCGGGTTGTAGCGGTATTCCAGGAATTCAGGGATGGTGTAAATTCCGCTGCGCAGGAATTTGGGCAGGAAAAACAGGGCCACGATTACCAGGGTAATGGCGGCCATCCACTCGTAGCTGGCCACGGCCATGCCGGCCAAACCTGCGGCCTGGCCGGACATGCCGACAAAATGCTCGGTGGAAATATTGGCCGCTATCAGCGAAAAACCGATCAGCGGCCAGACCAGCCCCCGCCCGGCCAGGAAGAAATCGGTCCCGGTCCGCTCCCGGCGGCTCTTGTACATGCTGACCGAAACCACCACGATGAAAAAGAGAATGAAGACCGAAAGGTCCAGCCAGTGAAGTTGCATCTCAAACTCCTCGCTCCGGCTTTTTCGCCGGCCCGTTCAATCAGGGATATTATAAGCAAATAAGAAGATTATCAACAAAGAAAATTATGGCCCTGAGGCAAGTTCCAGAGGGCTTCCCGGCCGCGTGGAATCTGGCTGTGAATTTTGAAGGTTTGTTTTCCGGGAACATTTTTTCATCCCGGGTTTCTGGAATAAAATTGATGATTAAGTGCTTACCGGTCCAATGAAGGTGATTATTTCTGTCGAAGGGGCCGGAGAGTAAAATTGAAGAGAAAATGGCCGCGAGCCCGGTGAGGGAATTGAGTTCCGGACGGTAGCTCGTGGCGGTCTAAGGCCGGTGTTCAATTTTTGATTGACAGCCATAACTCAATCAGGATAATAGAATAGAGTTGAGGTTTCAGAAAAGTGAAGAGGGGAGGAAACCCGCGATGAATCAACGACAGGTTGTTTTTTTATTTTTGATCTTGCTTCTATTACTGTCGGCAGGGCTGTGGGCCCTGGAACCGCCCACCAGGGAGCAGATTCAAAAGTATAAACAGGATGGTACCTACGCAGCCCGGGTGGCTGCGGCCAGGGAAATAGGCAATCACCGGATGGACCCGGAACTGGTGGCCCACCTGAATTACCGGGTAAAACGCCTGGCCCTGGAAGCCCGGGGCTTAAGCCCTCAGCAGATTGACCGGCTTTTGGCTCCGCCTCCAAGCTGGCGGGGTATGCCCACCAGGGGCCAGGTCCGGGTCCTGGCCATTCTGATTGCCTTCCAGGATTATGCTCCTGTTACCAGCGCCGATTTCATTGCTCAGAAACTCTTCGGCCCCGAGGATATGTATGACCCCACTTATCCTTACGAAACCATGAGAGCCTATTATTCGCGGTCTTCCTACAGTCAACTGGATATTCAGGGGAACGTGCTCGGCTGGTACACCACATCCTACAAACGCTCCCAGGTGCAGGAAACAACCTCTGGCCGCCAGACTCTTATTAAAGAAGTTCTTAATTACTACGACAGCCAGGGGCACGATTTTTCTCAGTATGATAACGATAACGATGGTTACATAGATTATTTCCTGGTTTTCTGGACCGGCCCTCATGGCGAATGGGCTTCTTTCTGGTGGGGCTACCTGACGTATTTTAACGATACCAGCTATGTGCTCGACGGCAAGAGGCTCCGCCGGTATTCCTGGCAATGGGAGCTCTATAATTACCCCAGCGGCCAGTTTACCCCGCTGGTGGCCATCCACGAAACCGGGCATGCCCTGGGCCTGCCTGATTATTATGATTACGACGATTCGGTTGGACCGAAGGGTGGTGTTGGCGGTTTTGACATGATGGACGGCAACAGATACGACCACAATGCCTTTTCCAAGTTCGTCCTGGACTGGTTAACTCCGGCAGTTTTCAGCGCCGGCAACCAGGTTTTCAGCCTGAGAGCCACGGGTGATTATCCCGAAGCGCTGATTTTCTTTCCCGGCGCAGTCAGCGGGGATATTTTTAACGAATACTACCTGGTTCAGAATAGATATGCCACCAAAAATGACTCCCGTCTGGTGAGCATCAACGGCGGCAACGTGGGCCTGGCCGTCTGGCACGTGGACGCCAGGCTTAATTCCAGCGGTACCAACTTTCTTTATGATAATTCCTATACCGAACATAAATTGCTGAGGCTGGTTCAGGCTGACGGTTTGGATGAGATTGAGCGGGGTATCAGGGGTTTTGATTCGGGCGATTTTTACCGGCCCGGCTCGGAACTGGGTCCTTCTACCTACCCGGCAACTTCTCGATATGATGGAAGCCCTACTGGAATGGGTCTGACCGAAATTAATGGTTCGGGCACCCCGATAAGTTTCAGGATGTATGCCGGAGCCAACCCCGAGCTGCGCCTGTCCACCTCGACCCTTAACTTCGGCCAGATCAATGTCTGTACCTATACCGACCTGACCCTCACCATTTATAACGACGGAGATGGACCGCTTATCATTACCGGCATCAGCCGGCTTTCCGGGGCGGCAGATTTTTCCTGCCGGACAACGGCCTTTCCTTTTACGGTCAATGCCGGTAGCAGCCGGCAAGTTGTCTTCCGGTTCGATGCCTACAACACCGGGCCTCTGACCGCCACTTTCGCCATAAATTCCAACGACCCGTCCACCCCTCAGGCCCTGCTCAGCCTGAGCGGAACGGGTTACATCCCGGAAATCAACCTCGGTATCCAGGTGGAGCGAAAGATTGAAAGAGCCTGGATTCTGCGCCGGGCCTTTTCGCAGATAACCATTCAGGTCAGCAAGGCTGCGCCGTTTAATATCGATAGCTACCAGCTCACCCGTCAGGAAGCGGGTAGCGGTGCCAATCCCCACATTGTCCGGATTTTCCGTGAATCCGATTTTTCCGCCGGCCAGGTTGTATTCATTGATAAATACCTGGAAGTGGATAAGACCTACCTCTATACCATTAAGGCCCTTGACTGCTACGGCCGGGTCATCAGCTCTTCCTCCCAGCAGAGGAGCGGCCCGGATTTGACCAGGGAAAGAATTCTTAAAACCATAAACAAGAAGGGATAGCATGAACAGTAAAAGAAAAGGCGTCTTGATAGTCACTTTATCAGTCATAGTTCTGCTCTGGCTGCCGGCGCCGGACCTGAGGGCCGACACCGTCCTGCTGTCGTTCAGCTACGGTTACCTGTTTCCTGCCGATTCCGGCTATAAGGAAGTCTATGGCAACAGGATAATGGTGCCGGAGTTCAAGCTGGGGGTCAGGCTCATAAGTGATATCTACCTCTACGGAATGTTTTCTGCCTTCAGCAAAAATGGCACCACTCCCGAACTGAACGAGCCGGCCCATTCCAAACAGCAATTTCTCGGCGGGGGACTGGCCTGCTTTCCAGGCCTGACCGGGCACCTGAAAGTCTTTATCGGGGCCGGGGTGGCTGCAGCCACCTACGAAGAGGAAGCCATGGGAATTAAGGTCAGCGGGAACAAGGTTGGTTTTCTGGTGGAAGGCGGACTTTATTTCAGGGAGAAGTTTGTTCTTATCGGTGTGAACGGAAGTTATTGCGCGGCCAGCGATAGCTACGAGGGAGTCGACTTTAAAATCGGCGGGACCCGGGCTTCGGCCGTGCTGGGCTTTATTTTTTAAGTGCCTCTGGATACAGTCCCCGGCTGATTCATCCTGGCGGGTTGAGTTCAGGCTGGAGGCCCGGTATTATTCGGTCCATCAGCATCTATCAAAAAACGAAAGCGGCTTTGAGGACCCCGTCCAGCCGGTCGGCCGCGGTGGTAAAAGCCTGCTGGGCTTCTTCTGGCGGGAAGCGATGGGTCAGCAACCAGCCCACCTCCACCTCCCTGTTCTTTATCATCTCAAGCGCTGGCTCCAGGCACCGGTTCTGCCGCCTATGGTTGATGATGGTGACTTCTTTGCGGCGCAGGCGGGCTATCTGGTAAGAAATCCTTTCAGGGACTGGAATACCAACCTGGATTATCCGCCCGCCCGGCTTGACCAGGGCCACTGATTGGTCTATGGCCTCCTGGTCGCCGCTGACCTCGAACACCAGGTCGAGTCCGAGCGGCTGCCGGGAAGTAATTTCCTGAACGATGTCTTCCTGCTCGACGCTGGCCGCCCAGGCGGCCCCGGCCCGGAGGGCGGCCTTGACCCTGGCTTCCGAGCGGTCGGTGGCAAAGATAGAACTCAGTCCCTGTCGCCGGAGAAGTAGTATCAACGACAGGCCGATGGGACCGGTGCCCAGGACGGCCACTTTGTCCCCGCTGCCGGGCGCAGCCAGGTTTAAGGCATGCAGGGCGATGGAAAGCGGTTCGGCCAGCATGGCTTCTTCCAGGGTCAGGGAGGCATCCAGCTTGATTAAATTACCGGCCGGCATCAAGAAATATTCGGCGAAGCAGCCGTCCAGCTCTCCCGGGTGACCCAGGAATTTTATTTTCCGGCAGGTGTTGAACCTTCCGGCCAGGCACTGGTCGCAGACTCCGCAGGAAATGGACGGCTCAACCGCTACCAGGTCGCCGGGTCTGAAAACCTTAACCTCCGGGCCAACCTGAACGACTTCGGCCGAGCATTCGTGGCCGGCCACAAACGGGTAGGGGACTTTTTCCCCGCCAACCGAATCAGAAATAAAATAATGAAGGTCGCTGCCGCAGATACCGGCCACCCTGGTTCTGAGCAGAACCCGGTCTCCACCGGGAAGCTCAGGGTCGGGTTTTTCCTGGAATTGAGCCTGCCCTGGTCCGGTTAATAAGACTGCTTTCATCATCCTGCTCCGTGAAAGAAATTTTCGCTTATATTATTAATAAGTTCTGTTGAGGGTCCGGTCAACAGGAAATATCCGCAGAAAATATGTTACTACAATTTCTCCCCCGGAGCACGGGCTTTATATTTATAAAAATAATTTTCGCTGTCGACACAAGTGGCGGTTCCGGAGCGGTGGAAGTTCGGCAGGCCAGGGGGTACCCGTATCAGCCGTGGTCCGAAGGCCTGGAGCGGTTCAGGTCGGGTCAGCCGGTCAGAACCCGGCCTGGTGCTGCGGTCTGAATTTTTTTCTTTATCGGGAAGGACTTTTTTTGTATTTTAAGAAGGACAGATCACGACCCTGGAGCAGAGCATGTTTTCGAAAAAAATTCATATTGACCCTTTCTTATACATACCATTCGTGCTGGCTCTGACCTGGATTCCCTGGCTCCTGGCCGTATCAACCGGCCGGGGCCTGGAGAACCTGGCGGTTAAGGTTCTGCTTTTGGGTGGCTTGCTGGTACCAGCCGTGGTGGCCCTGGCCTTTATCCTGCTGGGCGAAGAGGCTGAATACCACTGGGAATACTGGCGCCGGGTGTTCGACCCCACCCTGATAAGCCGCAGCGGCTACCGGCTCATCTTGGTTCTGCCGCCGGCTATAACGGTTGTGGCCATTCTCGTTTCCTTTCTTCTCGGAGAATCCCTGAGTCAGCTCAGGCTTGTTCCCCAGGTCCGGGCCCACATTCCGTCACTCCTGGTTTTTATTTTTTATACTTTTTTCATCGGGCCTTTTCCCGAGGAACTGGGCTGGAGGGGATACTGGCTGGATAAGCTTAAAAGCCGGATGTCCGGGCTGCAAGCCAGCCTGCTCGTGGCCCTGGTCTGGGCCCTGTGGCATATCCCGCTTTTTATGGTTAATGGCTATCCACTGCAGGCCAGGACAGAAGAGCCGCTGCTACTGGCCCTTTATTTCCTGGACCTCTTTCCAAAGTCGGTTATCTTTACCTATCTTTTCTTTAAGAACCAGCGCAGCACCCTGGCCGCCATCCTGTTCCATTTTATGATAAATTTCACCGGCCAGCTCTTCGAGCTGACTCCTGTCACCGAGGGCCTGGTGACGGCCCTGTACCTTCTGGCCGCCATTTTCATCGCGGTCAGAAACAAAGACATATTTAAGTAAAAGGCTTAACTTCGTTTCCTGCCGGCCGCCCTGGCAGGTTGGTGGCCGCCCGCTCTGGCTGAATGGTAAAAAGGCACCTCCGTTATTAGGCCCGGCCTTTATAATCCCGGCTGACTGAACCAGGACCATGGTCACAACTGGATAGAATAGAAAAAAGATAAGAGAAAGAATAAACTCCAGCCGCAAACAGGAAGGAGTGAATACCGGTTGTTAAAATGGTTTTTTACCGGTTGAATTCTGAAGTGTCCGGGTAGCTGGCCATGAAAAGAGAACCGGCCTGGATTATGATGTAAACCACGAAGGCTAAAAGCAGTATCCCCAGCAACAGGAAAATAACCGACTTGGTATTGGAAACCGGCCTGGCTATTCCCTGGGGAAAGAAGAGGTCAAAGCCCATTTTGCCCAGCATCATGATCATAATCATCAGTCCTAAAGCCAGCCTGTAAACCAGGACTTTGCCCTGGGCATAGTCAGCGCGGTCAATTTTAATGAAAGGCGAAAGCAGCCAGATGGCCACCAGCACCGCAATTACCCCCGGCAGGTGCCTGTAAATTTGCCCCTGGAGTCCGGAAAGCTTATTCATCACAATTCTATTTTACCCGGCTTCGGCTACGGGTTGCAACTGTTTCGCAAGAAATAATGGAAATCCTGTTTTCTGAGATACCTGATTCGCGTGTTTGCCAGAGGCTCTATAAAGTTGCCTTAAAGGAATGAGCCCGACCACCTGTAATGGCTTGTTCCTGGCTTGAAGACCAGAGGGATGCCGGCAGCCAGCCCTGGCTGAGCAATGGGCTTTTGGGCCCGGTGGCCAGGAAACGCAAGGCTGCTTCTGCCTGAGAATCCGATGTAAGACCGCCCCCGGGAAAAGGCCACCGACTGGAAACTTTTTGGAATACTGGTAATTCAGGGCTCTCAAGGTGTATCATAGAGATGTCAGGAGTGACATTAACAGGACAGAATTGGTTCAGGTTAAAGCGCAGGTTAAAGCTGAATAAGAGAGAAATCCTGTCGTCGAGGGCTGGCACGTTTTATGCTATGAATAATATGATGTGGGGTGTAAAATGAAAAAAATAGGTTTTTGGTTAATCATAGGAGTTTTAACGGCCGGGCTGCTCCAGCCAGCTGTTGCGGCCCGCAAACACTATACCCTGGTAAACGGAGAAGGTAATTTTTACTACGGTTATATCAGTTACATTCCCGGGGAACCGGGAACCAGGGCACCGGAAGTTATCAGACCCGGGCTGGCCAGGCCCGAAACAGTCAGCTTAAACTTTCCGCTGGGGCCAGGCGACCTGGTCATTACCTATGATAAACCCTGCGAAATCCAGTTTGACAGCGGGACCATCGTTCGCCTGGGTGTAGACACCCGGCTTAAGATTGAAACCATCATGGCCCAGAGCCTGAGTTCCGATGGCCAGTTATCCAACCTGCTGCTGGAAAAAGGACAGGTTTACCTGATGTATACCGCCTATAATTCCCGGGAAGTCTTCCAGCTGTTGACAAACAATGCCGCTCTGAAGATGAAGAACAAGACAGTCCTGATAACCCGGGTGACCGATAACGGGGAAACCTGGCTGACGGTGAAAGAGGGTAAAGCCAGCCTTCTTTACGGGCCTTCCAGCCAGGAGCTCAGGACTCTGGCTGCCGGAAAAGGAACAAGCCTGCTGGTTGGCTCCGACCACAGGATAGAAATCAAGGAGAGTTTTCCTGAATTCAGCCAGTTTGAGGCCTGGAATGCTGACCTGAATAAGCATTTCCTGGAACTCCATAAAGGGCTTACCCCTTTACCCAAACCCATTCAGAAACTTCCGCCGGCTGTATTTTACTTTGCCCAGTATTATTCCAACCAGTACGGGGAATGGGTCTGGGACGACTATTTTGGCTACGTCTGGAGGCCCTTCTATAATGATTACTATCCCTGGGGCAACTGGAGTCCCTATTATTACGGCAACTGGACTTACCTTAACGGTCAGCTGTTCTGGGTACCGGCTGAACCCTGGGGCTGGGTGCCCTATCACCTCGGTCTCTGGCAGTGGGATAAGAAAAAAGGCTGGATATGGATTCCAGGTTCGGCCTTTGCCCCGGCCTGGGCCGTCTGGGATTTCTATTTCGGGTATTACAGCTGGAGACCCTGGTTTCTGTACGACTGGCTTGGCTATTACGGGTATGCTTACGGAGATCTGTATGGCTACTGGAATACATATGGACCAGGCGGCACGGTCCTTCTGCCCGGCGAATCTTCAGAACAGCCGGCCCTCCGCAAAATTACAAAAGACCAGTTGAAAAAGCCTCAGACCAGCGCTCAGGCCATGCCCATTCCTCCTGACTATAAGAAAATGGTAGCCAGCCTGGCCCGGGCCATAGACAGGGGAGACCAGGAAGTTCTGAAAAGAATTGCGGCCAGACCGCCGGAACCGATACTGGTCAGACCTGATGACCTCGGAGCCCGTGACCTGGCAGCCCGTAAAGTTTCCTGGAGTGAACTCGCTGGAAAAATCAAGCAGGTTCAGTCCGCTGGAGAAACAGATGTTGCAGCCCGGGGCACGGTGCCAGCCTGGAACCTGGCTGTTTTCCGCTTCCTGAAGAGTAAAAACGAAACTGTAGAGGTAAGGGCTTCTGGGGCTGACCCTGAAGAGATAAAGGCCCGGCTGACCGACCGGCCAGCTCCCGGGCAGCAGGTCCCGTCGCCGGAAGTTCAGGCCAGGCCAGAGATGAAAAGAAATGCAGAAAACATGCCCCCTGAGGGAAAGTCCGGGGTTCAGGGCTTGAGGTTCCGCGACTGGAATCCTGACCTGAAGACCGCTCGCCAGCTCGGAGTTCGGATAGCTTACGACAGCTCCAGGAACGCTGTCGTCTCTCCAGAGCTGGGTTTTACCTCGCGTGAGGCCAGGAATCTGGGTCTCAGGATTACCCCCGGCGGTTTTGTCCGGCAGGCAACCGCGCCGGATTATTCCGGCAGCTCAAGTTCGGCCGGTTACTCCGCGGGCTCATCCTCCAGCAGCGCTTCGGTAAATTCAACTGCCAGTACCTCCCCGGTTTCCAGGGGTTCGAGCGGGGAACGCTCCGGTGGCGAGAAAGCCTCGTCGTCGGGCAACCAGAAGCACTGAGAGACCGGGGCCTGTTCAGGGGTATTTTAGAGTTGCCTTTCCGATAATTCAGGATAAAATTATTTTTTGTATTTTATTGTCTTTTTCTTTTATAAAATGTTTGATTGAGGTTCAGCATGAAGGCTGGTTTTGTAGCTGTGGTCGGCAAACCGAATACGGGAAAATCCACTCTGATTAACGCTCTGACAGGGAAAAAAGTGAGTATTGTTTCCGAGAAGCCCCAGACCACTCGCTTCAAAATAAGAGGCATACTGACCAGGCCTGAGGCCCAGATTATCTTTGTCGATACCCCGGGATTTCACCAGGCCAGGGATGCCCTGGGCGCTTTTCTCAATTCCCAGGTGACAGGAACATTAAGAGAAGTTGACCTGATCCTTTTCCTGATCGACGCCTCAAGAGCCCTTAGCGACGAGGATAGAAAACTGGCGGACGAGGTTAAAAAAGCTGGCCGGCCTGCAGTCCTGGCCCTGACCAAGAAGGACCTGTGTTCCGAGGAACAGCTGGAAACGGCCCGGGAAACGGCCGTTGAATTGCTGAATTTTGTGGATCAGGTCAGCCTTTCCGCCGTCAGGGGAGATGGGCTTGAGGACCTGGTTAGCAGAATAATCTACCTTATGCCGGAAGGCCCGCTCCTTTATCCCGAAGACATGGTCACCGATTATCCACTGACCATCCAGGCAGCGGAAATCATAAGGGAAAAAATTCTGGCTAACACCTATCAGGAAGTTCCTCACGCGGTGGCAGTCGAGGTTCTCAGGGTTGAAGAAAGAACCGTAGGAGGCCTGCTGGAAATAGAGGCGGATATTCACGTGGAAAAGGATTCCCAGAAAAAGATCATCATCGGCCAGGGGGGTTCAATGATCAAGAAAATCGGCACCCTGGCCAGGGAAGAACTTGAGTTTCTGACCGGCAGGAAAGTTTTTCTTTCTCTCCGGGTAAAGGTTAAAGAAAAGTGGAAAGAAAAGGAATCGTTCGTCAGGAAAATATATCGTTCCTGATAAACCTGCTTGAAGACCCGGCCTGATTACCGCCTTCCTGGCTGCCTGGCCCCGGGTTTTTAAGGGCTGACCCGGACCAGAAGGCAGGTTCCGTGAATTACGCTGATTCCTGCCGATTTTAGGGAGGAGATGGCGGCTTCTGATTCTGCTCCGGGTTGAAACCAGATGTAACGGAAACCGGCGGCGATGGCCTGCCCGGCAATTTTCTCAGAAATTTCAGGCGGAACGACCACAACAGCAGCCTTAACCGATTCCGGCAGGCTGGTCAGGTCGGGATATGCCTTAAGTCCCTCGACCAGGCTGGCCCCGGGATTAACCGGGTAGACCAGGTATCCGGCTGAGTGGAGCTTCTTGAGGACTATGTTCCCGTATTTGGCCGGATTTCTGGAGGCTCCGACCACCGCAATTTCTCTCTGGCTAAGGAATTCATTTACCCTGTTTCTTATGCTGTCCACAGGCTCTTTGCCTCCGGGTAATATGTTACACCGATTTCCGGGATGGGTGTAATCCCGGTTCTTGGGCGATGTCAAGTTTTGCTTGCGATCTGGCCATAGTAACCTCTCTATTTTAAGCCCCGCTTATCAGCCCGGGCCGGCTAACTCTGAAACGCCTGGCTGAGCCTCTCCGCCCTGATGCAGGTATACCCTGTGACCTGATCCTGCCTGTATTCAATAAGAAACAAAGCAATAAACCCGGCTTTGGCCCTCATGGCAGGAAATACTCCTGCCACCCGGCTTATTTGCCGGAGAAATACATGACAAAAACAGGCTAAAATTTTAACCAGGCTTATTCCAGTACCCGCTTCGCTGTCAGGCCGGCTGGTTTAAACGGAAATTTTTAGAGCGCGGCTTGCAGTTCCAGGCTTCTATTTATAGGGTTTTAAAAAAAGAAGGTTCCCATCCTTCTTTCCTTTTGCCCTTTTGCCCTCGCCTCCACTTCAATACATAATAAGGCTTAACAAATTTGCTTTTGCAGAAAAAATCAGCGAATTTTTTTTGAGAGGTCAGAAATTTAGCTTCCTGTTCCTGGCCGGATAGTTTACCCAGGCCTGGCCGTCCCAGTATCTGATCCTGTCTTTAAGGCTTCTTAGTTCGGTCTCGGCGTGCGGGGGGAGAACTCTGGAGGTAACCAGCTCCTTGACCGCTTCCATCAGCATGTCGGTAGGACGGGAAAGCAACGGACTCAGCCGGAAATCGAAATTGTACAGCATCTGGCAGGAAGCCTCTTTGCTGAACTCATGGGTGGTTATTTCCAGCAATTTTTCCTCGCGGAAAAGGCGAATTGAGGTGATATAATTTCTCAGCCCTTTTGCCTGGTTGATCGTAGTCCTGGGCAGCAGCAGGTAGTATTCCTGGGACCCTTCCGGCAGCTCCCTGAATTGAAATTCAGGATTGCCGCTTCCGGGGGAGGCTCCGGCTATGTTTCGCGGGTCAAGGACCAGGATACAGGCCTGCTGAAAGTCATTGTTCGTTCCGCCGGTAATTATTTCCTTCCAGCCATCTTCGTCCAGGTCTTCTATCAGCAGGGCTGACCGGCCGAGATGGCCGACGTTCCAGTATTCCCCCAGGAGCCTGCCCCGGGCATCCAGCAGAGAGATTTGAGTCGGATACCAGGTATCGTGATTGGCTATTACCAGGATGGATTTTTCGGATGAAGTGCCGCTGAAATTTGCGGCTTCGAACCTTTTGATCAAATAATGATTGGAAAACTCGTCGGTCAGGGTTTTTATCCTCCGCCCGGGCTGGTAACTCCACAATAATTTTCCGGACTTTTTCAGGCAGAAAAGCTCCGAGCTGACCTTTTCTTCGCTCTGGTAATCTCCGGAGACCAGGATTTCCTCTTCCCCGTCTCCGTCCAGGTCCAGGAATTTCTGCTGCAGGCTGTCCGGCCTGAAAGGATATCGAAGCGGGAAAGTCCAGAGCAGCTGTTCTTCCGGGTTGCGGGCGAAGAGACGACTGCCGTGAAGCTCAATTATTACCGGGTGCCTGATTTTCCAGAAATGATAAGACGGGTTCTTGTTGATGGTGACCAGGGAGATGATAAGGGCCAGAAGGCCGAGGGTGGCCAGCAATCCCCGCCGGATCAGCCGACCCCTGGTCCGGATCAGGTGGGCCACGAATGGTATTTTTACCTTCTGACAGATCCGGCTGTCCTTTGTTATTTCTTTCAGATTGCTCACCCCGATCAGTTCCAGTTTTCTCCAGGGGTGTTTAGCCAGGAGTTTGTAACGGAAGTTTCGGGCTTCCTTCAGGTTTTCAGCCGGGATGACCAGGTAGCGAAGGCCCGAATAAAAGCCGGTCCTGACTTTTAGCTCCAGGGCTTCAGGAGAAATGCCCTTTATTTCTCCGTTCAGGTCTATCTTGCCGGTAAAGGCCGCTTCTCGCGAATAAGAAAAATGAAAGCGGCGCTGGCTGGCTATCAACTTCTGGCTGATAGAAAGGGTGGCCAGCGGCAGGCTGAGACTCTCGCCGGAGTACATGAAATTTTTTTCGCTGAAAGAGAAAAGAAGGGTGCAGGGGGGCAGACTCAATCCATGCTCGTTCTTGAGCAGATAGTCAGCAGCCTCCAGGGCGTCGGTGGCCATCAGGTAGATTTTTTCCTGCTGGAAGGCTGGCAGGTTGGAAAACCTGACCAGGTTATGACCTTCAGCCGCTCCTGTTCTCCGGCAGTGGCTTTCGAGCAGTAACAACCTGGCCCGTTCTCCCGCCTGAAACAGCCCGTGCCTTTCGACCAGCAGGCAGAAAAGACTGTCGCTGCTCCAGCCTGTAAATCTTTTCCATTTTTCCTGGATCAGGTCAATATCCAGGGCCAGGCCATTCTCGCGGCCGAGCTTTCTGGCCAGTTCCAGAAAAATCAGCCAGTTGGAACTGCCCTGATTCTTAAGGTCCTGGAAATCGTCCGGGTAATCCGGCTCGACGCCCTCAAGGTCGCTCTCCAGGTTGTCCGTTGAGGTGGTGGAGGCCAGTTTCTGTTTCTGGCGCAGGGCTCTCAGGCCGTATTCCAGTTCACCCAGATAGAAATGGCTGAGGGCCAGGTAAAAAAGGAGGTTGTTCAGGGCTTCCTTCAATTGGTCGGGGCGAATTTTATCCTTGAATCTTCTGTAAAGATGCCACAGAGTTTCAATATAATACCGCAATTCTTCTGGAGGCAGGCCCTCAGGCTGAAAGGAGGCGATCAGGAAGAAAAACAGACCGGACAGCTGCAGGTGATAGGAACGGGTCAGGTCGCCGTCCAGGTCCCGGGTGGACCTTAAAAAATCGGTTATCAGGCGGACCCTTTCCTGGTCGTCAGTGGCAATGGACAGGCTGGACAGGGTGTGATTGTACAGGTTCTCCAGGTTGATCACCGGGTTTGTCGCTTGATTATCGTTCTTGTTATTCATACAGGTAAATTCTCAAGCAACAGGCGCCTTCGGGTAGCTCGTAAAAGGCCAGGTCTTTCCGCGGGACGGCAATCAACGTTTCCTCACCGTCGATTACCAGGACCATCCTTTTAATCTCAACGGACTCCGGCAGGTTGACCGCCTGAACTTTGAGCGTCGATTGAGGCCCGACTGAAAAAAACTCCGTTTTTAGCTGGCAGTCCTTGAGGCTTTCCCCGGCATAGATTTGAACAGGCTGGCCGCCTGGTTTCAGTTCAAATATTGCCCCGGGTGGGGAGACGTAAACCGAGTAAAGCCATCTGTCATCGTCAAACTGGTCCAGGGTGGCCCAGCCGTGATGGTCGGTCAGGAATTCCCGGTTCAAACTGTCCAGCACTATAAAAGCGTACCGGTACTTATGTTCCAGGGGGTGTAGAAGATGTGCTTCCAGGCGTCCGCTCAACTGGTCATAAAGAATTCTCAGCAGAAAGTTCTGGTCGGAAGAAATCAGAGCCCTCTTTTCGGCATAAATTTCATAGGAAGGAAGTCCGCTGAAACCCACCAGGTGAGGAAACGGTGAGACCTGGCTGAGGCGGTGGAATAGCCTGACCCTGTTGCCGAAACCGCTCGGCCGGGCTATTTCTGAACAGAGGTTGATGAGTTTCCGGTCGGCAGCTTTTTTTAAATTCCTGTCCATCATATCCCCCCAGAAGCTATCTGTTGTTCCCGAAGCTTAACCTTGAGGAAATCCCTGGAAGTCTTGACCAGGTATTCCAGTATTTTTCTCTTTTCTTTCCTGTATTCTTCTGGCGATATCTCCGGCGAGTATTTCTTCAGGTAGGCAAAAAGTGGTTTTTCCTGCCCTCCCTCCTGCCAGTCCTGGAGCAGGTCGTTCAGGGCCTTTAAGTAGGCTTCCCTGTCTTTTTCTGCGATCTTGTTTCTGGCCAGATAACGGTTTAAAAGCAGAATGTTTCTGGCTCTGAGTTCTTCCATCCAGATACTCAACTCCTGGCATGAAGTGTCGGTCTCTGGCCTGGCCCAGTTAACCGGACCATTTCCAAATTCAGCCAGCAGGTAATTTCTCTGGGTTTCAATGTAGACCTCAAGCAGCGAGTTCAGGGAAACTTCAGCGACCAGTTGCTGCCCGGACAGCACTTCAACCAGCCTTTTGAAAAACCTGGGAACCTGAAGGCCACCAAGTCCCCGATTGAGGCAGATTTCCAGCAGCCGGTCGGACTGATCTTCTGTCAACGTTTCGGGCTCTACTTTTCCTTCGTAATCGGGCCGGATGACAACCAGGGTCCGGCCTTTTTCTTTATTTATCCGGCAGCCGGGGAGCTTTTTCAGGGCATAAAGAATTTCCCGTTTGATTTTAGTCCTTTCCGGCCGGATTTCGCTGCTCAGGTAATAAAAAGTTTGTTTCAGGCGGCGGGCCAGGATGTTTTTCAGGTAGCGTTTGAAATCCACTTCGCTGGCCACCATGAATTTCTCTACAATTTTCCAGTTGAAAAGCTTTTCCAGGACCGGAAATCTGCCCTGCCTGTTCCTGATAAACAGGGTGGAGACAGTCAGAAGAGCAATATCCTGGGGCTGGTAACCGGCCAGCTTCAGGTACAGCCCGCTCTGCTTCCTGATAAGGGGAAGGAGCAGACTGACCATGGACCTGATCAGGTCTTCCAGGTCGGATTCTGTATAGTTGTTATTGATTATGTACAGGAGTTTGAGAAGAAGCTTGCGTTCTTCGCCCAACCGGTCTGCCCCAATAAAGAAATATCTCTTTAATTAAACGACAACCACCAGCCCCTGTCAAGAACAGGTTGAAAAAGCGGCTTAAACCGGGCTATAATTAGGCCAGGCCCTTGGCCCGGGGGTCAAAGTTGACTATTTCGGGTTTTTTGGCTAATATTTTAGCCTATTTTTATTGAAGGTGAGAAGCAGACCATGATTAAATTGCGACTGATCAGATTTGGAGCTAAGAAGAAGCCCTCGTACCGGATTGTGGCTATCGATTCCCGCAGGGCCAGGCAGAGCCGGACGCTCGATACCCTGGGCTATTACCATCCGCGGACCGAACCCCTGGAATTCAAGATAGACCTGGACAAGGTGGATTACTGGCTAAAGAAGGGAGCTCAGCCTTCCGAAACCGTCAATTCGCTTATAAATAGAGCAGTTAAGGGTAGAAAATCAACCCAAGATTCTAAGTCTTAAAGGAGGTCACTGTGAAAGAACTGGTTGAAATGATTGCCAAGTCACTGGTTGACAATCCGGACAAAGTGCAGGTTTCCCAGCTGGAAGGGGAACAGACCACCATCCTGGAACTCAAGGTTGCTCCCGAAGATCTGGGAAAGGTGATCGGAAAGCAGGGCCGGACTGCTCGAGCCATCCGGGTTATCCTGGGTGCCGCCGGAATGAAAATGAAACGGAGATTCAACCTGGAGATCATTGAAAAAGGTTGAGCTGGTCTCCATCGGCCGGATAATCCGGAGTGAAGGGAAGGATGGCACTCTGAAGATCAGGCTCTATCCCACGAGCCTCAGAGAGCCTTTCTTTAAGACAATTTATATCGAATCGGAAGGGGAGTTAAGGGGCTACGAAGTAGAGGATTTTAAGATTGCCCGTAATTCTCCTTTTTTAAGGTTAAAAGGCATAAACAGCCAGAAAGAAGCAGAAGCCCTGAGAGGGCGCGAGCTTCTGGCCAGGCCCGAGGATTTTCCAGCCCTGGAAAAGGGCCTATATTATGATTTCCAGTTGTTGGGTTGTCTGGTGGAAACGGTTGACGGCCGGGAGCTGGGACAGGTGGTGGAGCTGATTACCCCGGGGGAGACCAGTCTCCTGGTGGTAGAGGCCGGCGGCAAAAAGATAGAAATACCGCTGGTCGAGGCCATCTGCCGGCAGATTGACCCGGCCGGGCGGAAGATTATCATCGACCCGCCGGAAGGTTTACTGGAATTAAATGAAGTTTGATATCATAACCATATTCCCGGGCCTGTTTGAGAGCCTGCTCGGGGCCGGCGTGTTGAAAAAGGCTGCGGAGAAAGGAATAATACAGGTAAGGATTCACGACCTCAGGGATTACACGACGGATAAACACCGCCAGGTAGACGACAGGCCATACGGAGGCCTTGAAGGCATGGTGCTTAAACCGGAACCCATTTTCAGGGCAGTTGAAGCCATCAGGGAGCCGGATAAGTCTCTGACCTGCCTCCTGACTCCCCAGGGAGAGAGGTTCGATTCGCGGCTGGCAGAAAAACTGGCCGGCTACCGGCAGTTAATCCTGATCTGTGGCCGTTACGAAGGCGTCGACGAGAGAGTGGTTGAACACCTGGTGGACAGGGAAATTTCCATCGGGGATTATGTCCTGACCGGTGGAGAGCTGGCCGCGGCCGTGGTGGTTGAGGCTGTCTCCAGGTTTGTGCCGGGAGTGGTCGGCAAGGAAGAATCGGTTCGCCACGATTCGTTTACGGCCGGGTTACTGGACTTTCCCCAGTATACCAGGCCGCGGGAATTTCGCGGTTACCGGGTGCCCTCGGTTCTGTTTTCCGGTGACCACCGGAAGATCGCCCGCTGGCGGTTGAAGAAAGCCCTGGAAAAAACTCTGGCCCGCAGGCCGGATTTGCTGGAATCAAGGAGGCTTTCCCCGGAAGAAGAGGAACTCCTTGAAGAAATCAAGAATGAAAGGAAAGAGTCATGAGAAACTTGATAAGAGCGATCGAAGAAAAGCATATGCGCCAGGATATAGAACCTTTCCGGGTGGGTGACACGGTCAAGGTTCACGTCCTGATCCGGGAAGGCGACAAGGAGAGAATCCAGGTCTTCAAGGGCGATGTCATCGCCAGGAGAGGCTCGGGCCTGGGAGCCACCTTTACTGTCAGGAAGGTTTCCTACGGAATCGGGGTGGAAAGAATTTTCCCGCTGCACTCCAGGATGGTCAAAAAAGTTGAGGTGGTTCGCCACGGCAAGGTCCGGCGGGCCAAGCTCTACTACTTGCGCCGGCTTAAGGGCAAAGCGGCCAAGCTGAAGGAAGAGCAGCAGTAAGCCGTCGCCGTCCGGCCCTCAATCACCTGAAAAATCGAAACTACCACTCCGCTGTCGACCGTCAGGGCAAAATTATATAAAATAGAGCTAATGATCGGGTTTCGGACAGAAAAGACCCTGTTGCAGGAGGGCCGCAGATACCTGACCGGTCTGGACGAGGTGGGCCGTGGTTCGCTTCTGGGACCGGTGGTGGCTGTGGCCGCCATGTTTCCCCCTGATTTTTTTCTGAAAAAAAGACCGGCCTGGGCCAGCCAGGTTATCGATTCCAAGCTTCTTTCTCCGGCTAAAAGACTGGAGCTCTCAAAGAAAATCCTGGAAGCGGTGGCCGACCTGGGCCTGGGCTACGCCACTCACCTGGAGATAGACAGACTGAACATTTACCGGGCCAGCCAGCTGGCCATGCTCCGGGCCCTGGAGGACCTGAGCCTGAAGCCCGATGCAATTTTAGTTGACGGCTATCCCCTGAAAGGTATAGATTATTTCCAGATGGCGGTGCCGCAAGGAGATAGAAAAATTTTCTCTATTGCCGCAGCCTCGATAGTGGCCAAGGTTTTCCGGGACGAACTTATGGATGTCTTAGACGGGATTTTTCCGGGATATCGGCTCAGGCAGAACAGAGGTTATGCCACCGAAAGTCATTACCAGGCCCTTGAGAAAAACGGGCCCTGTGCCCTGCACCGCAAGAGCTTCAGGTTGTATAAAGAGAGAGTGCTCATAAAATGAATGGCAAGCACGACCGGATAAAAATCATCGAGCAGGCCGAAAGGCTGGTCCGGGCCGGCAAGCTGCGGGAAGCCATACTCGAATACGAGAAACTGCTCGACGAGGATCCGGCTGACGTCAGCATAAACAATATCGTCGGGGACCTCTATGTTCGTATGGGACAAACTGAAAGGGCCATCAAGGCTTTTGAGAAGGTGGCGGCCGAATACGAGAAAAAAACCCAGTATTCCCAGGCTCTGGCCATTCTGAAAAAAATCTGTCGGCTTAACCCGGAAAATCCAGTTTATTTTGTCAACATGGCCGACCTTTATACCCGCCAGGGTTTTACGGCCGAGGCCAAGAGGGAATACCTCAGAGTGGCCGAGATTTTCCTGAGGGCCAAAAGGGTGGAAGAAGCCATTGAGCTTTATGAAAAGGTGGTCAGGCTTGACCGGGATGACCTGAATGCCAGGATGCAGCTGGCCGCCCTGTACAAACTTGACGGGCGACCGGAGCGGGCGGTCAACGAGCTGCTGGAAGCGGCCGACCTGAAAATGGCAGACGGTCGGATTGATGAAGCTCACAAGATGCTGGTCGAAGCCAGGAAGCTCAACCCCGATAACCCCCGGGCCAGCCTGAAACTGGCCCAGGTCCTGAGGCTTAAAGGACAGGCCGAAGAAGCCATGGAGCTGGCCAGGGCGGCCCTGGAGAAAAACCCGCATGACCTGGATGCCCTGACCTTCCTGGGCAACGTCTATTTTGAAGAAGGCAAGTTCGAGGCGGCCAAGGAAGTCTTCACCGAGATACTCAACTTCTATCCGCTGAACGTCAACGCCCGCTACAGGCTGGGAAGGATTAACCTGGGACAGGGAGACGTGGACCGGGCCTTTGAGTATTTTGAACCCCTGGTTGACAGCTACCTCAAGAAGAGGAAGGAAGATAAGGCGATCGGCCTGATCGGTCTCATTCTGACAGTCCACAGGGACCACCTGCCCTCCATGGAAAAACTGGCTGCCATTTTCAGAGAAAGCAGAGATGCCAGGCGACTGGAACAGGTTGACCGGGCCATCCTGGCTGAGCTCAAGAGAATCGGAGAAAAATCCCGGATGATTTCCTATTACTCCGAGCTGCTGAAGCTCAGACCCTCTGACGAGAAACTGGCCATGGAGTATCGGGAGCTGAAAAAAGAGCTGTTGCTGGGTGATGAAGAAGAGGCCACCTACGATACCTGGGTTCCCTCCAGGGAACAGGAGGAAGAAATCCAGGCCGGCCTGGCCCAGGCCGATGTTTATATTCAGGAGGGCCTGGCCCGTCTGGCCCGGCGGGTGGTGGAGGGGTTGTTGTTGAAATATCCAAACGACCCGCTGATAAAGCAAAAGCTCAATCACATTGACAACCTCAAAACCCAGCTCAGCGAATCCGAATTGATCAAGAAGGTTGAAAAGGCCACGGTTATCGAAACCCAGGTAATCCGTCCGACCAGGGGCAGGTCCCGGGAAAAGGACACCCTGAAAACCGGGCTTGCCTTCGAGGAGGAAATTCTCGGGGAAGATAAGGTTAATCCCCTGGATATATTCAGGGATACAGGTATTTCTCCGATCATCAGCTCTGACGGGCGGGAAAAGAAATACTATGACCTTTTTGATAACGTCCGGGACGAGCTGGCCATAATTTCGGCAATGTATTTGCGTCAGAAAAAAGGAGTGACCATTCAGTTCGAAAAAGAGTTGAGCAGCATCGTCAGCGATTTTAAAAAAGCAATACGGGATAAAATACCGGATGAAGATTACCAGATTCACCTGCAGCTCGGGCTGGCCTTCATGGAGCAGGGCCTGCTGGATGAAGCCATAGAGGAATTTAACCTGGCCTCCCGGGATAAGAGCCAGTTGCTGGAGTGCCTGAACCTGATCAGCAATTGCCACCGTATGAAGGGCAACCTGGAAGAGGCGGAACGCTGGATGAACCGGGCTATCAAGCTGGTAGCTCTGGGCTCTGACCAGTATTTTGCCCTGATGTATGACCTGGGCCTGATTGTGGAGCTGTCCGGCGACGTGGAGCGAGCCCTGTCCATCTACCGGGAGATTCAGAGCTGGAACCCGACCTACCGGGGCATAAGCGACAAGATTGAAAAGCTGAGCAACCTGGGTGGCACGCCGAGCAACCCCCTGAACTGAGCCTGGTTAATCACTAAAATTGCTGACCCGTTAGTAGGCGGTAATCAGTCCCACTCCCAGCCTGAAATGCTTCGGCAGGTCGCTCTTGAAAACGTAAGTTCCTTCAACGGTGGCCCTAATGTTTCTTCTCAGCAGATAACCGTAATGAAGCCCGGCCGAGGTGTATTTCAGGTCCGGCTGCTCTGAATCGACCCAGTTGAATAAACAGGCGGCATACCAGCGGGAGTCATCTCCCCGGGGGAAGTAAAGCAACTCGGCAAAACCACCTCTGGTGGCCACCTTCTCCGGTAAAAGAACATAAAAATATGGATTATTGTCGCGACGTTCCACGTACTGCAGGTTGAGTTCCATTTTGGGAGAGGTCAGAGTCAAATCGCCTCCCAGCATCCACAGGCTGTTGACAGCGTCTCCCTGCTTTTCCTTTCCGGAGTAGCCAAAAGCCCCGACCCGGAGATTCCTGGCCAGGTCCTGGGAAGCCCTTAGCATGAAGTTCTTGTATTTATCTGTATCGAAGGAGCCCACCTCGTCGCCCGGGAGCAGTCCCAGGCCATTGACCACCTCAAAGGTCAGATCGGTTCCGGTTGGCAGCCCGTAGGTCAGCATAATTCCCCGGTCGTAAGTTAGGTTGGCCCTGGCCTGGCCTACCCTGACCCTGTATATCCTGTAATCTTCGTAAGTCAGGCGCAATTCTCTCTTGAAAAGCGGATCGGAGACCTGGAACTGCCCGATGTAGACATCCAGGTCGGTCTTGAAGAGGTCATTTAGCATGATAAAGGCATCTTCCAGTCCGGCCACTTCACCCCGCTCGCTGAAGAAGAAATAAAAGTAGTAGGAGATATTTTTGGCAATCTCTCCCCCGGAGAGTAACTTAATAATAAAAGGGGTGGTGAAATCTGACTTCTTGCTGCCAGCGTTGTTCAAGGTGAGGAAGCCTTCGAAGCGGATACCAATTGGCAGTTCCCGCAACAGCGACAGCAGTCCATCTCCGGTATCTACGTAATAACGCGGTGTTTCCTTATCCTTGATGACAAAGCCATTTCCGGCAAACTCGTCGCCGTAAGGTTTCAGCTTGGGGAAGGGAGCATGGCAGACCTTGCAGCTCATTCCGTACTTGCGGGCAAAAGCTGGAATGGCGAGAGCTTCGGATGCCAGGAAAGCCAGAAGGAATACAGATAGAATGGCAACTTTAAGTTTTCTTCCCATCGTGACCTCCAGCCGGATATCCGGTCTATTATAATCCTTTTAATCTACAATATTAATAGTGGTGGAATGGCGGTTGACCTCAATAATTTCCGATTCTTCTTCCGGAACGCCCAGGAAGTCAGCCACCGGCTTGACCAGCTTCTGGTAATTCAGCACGGCTGTTACGACCAGCGGACCAAGGGGAATGTTATCTGGAATTCTGAAAGTGCAGGTTTCTATTTTTGTTTCACGCGGCCCTATCCGGTAATCGACTCCCAGGGAACTGGTGTTCCACTGCTGGATGGTCATCCGGCCCTGTGGGTCGAAGTAAGCCATGCGGAAAATGCGGTTGCCGACCGGCACCCCGTCACGCTGAACGCCCTTGAAATCGGGGTCGCCGAGGGCTATGCCCATATCCTGGTAGGCCAGGGTATCGGCCGCAATGGTATACTCCTCGCCCTCAAAGCCCTTTTTATCGACCGGAAGGTGATAGCGATTGCCTTTAGCATCGACTGCTTCCACGTGCATCCAGACGATGCGGTCTTCAACCGAGCCGGTGGGAAACTTGTGGCCGGTTTTCTGGTTGAAGAGGGCGATGGTGAACCTGACTTTATCGCCGGGAACGGCTTCATTGATATCGGGATGGATGCGCAATTCTATTGTGCCCTTAACCTTGCCCGGGTCATGAGCACCGTGGAACAGGTGCTGCCGGACATCGGGATAGCTTTTTCCCATTGAGGCACTTTTTCCCGGGGCATAGGTCATGTGGCAGTCATGGCATCTGACACCTTCTTTAGCGTAGGGCCCTTCTTTCCACTCCAGGTGAGTGGATTTAACCCAGATGCCGTAGGGACTCTTTTCGTTATGGCAGGTGCCACAGAACTCGGCCGTCCTGAGGAATTCGGATTTTACCGTGTTATGTTCGGGAGAGATGGTTCCGCCCCTGGGCCCGTACTTGGTTTTCCCGGGCTCTGAAATCCAGTTGAAGTTGTAAGGCACATCACCGGCAAAACCGGTTACTGTATGGCAGAGCTCGCAGGAAACCGATTCGTTGGCCCGGCTGTTCTTTGAAGGAAGCGGCGGGGGCACATCGCCGGCCAGGAAGGCCAGCGGAGTATGACAACCGTTACAGCCAGCCTTGACTCCGGCTACCATCTGGTCTTTCTCGGCGTGAGGCACGGCCAGCTTGAAGTATTCAATCTCATCCCAGTGGTGGGTGTAGGCCCGGGACATCATGGACTGTTTCCACTGCTGGTAGATGTCGTTGTGGCACTGGGTTCCGCAGAAGGCTGGAGTCTGGTAGTCGCTGTATTTCCTGGTGCCCAGGGCCTCATCGCCTGCTTTTTGCAGGCTGCTGGAAGTGATCAGGCCAAGAGATACGGCCAGGACCAGCGGGAAAACTATGGCTAACCATCTGCTAAAGTGACTCATCACTCCCTCCTGATATTTCCATTACTACCACAACTAAAAGGAGATGGCAACAATTGATAATAATTTAGGATCAAGGTGATAGAAAACTCAGGGGGAAGGCAAATGGCCGCAGGATAGGGGAGACCTGCCCCTGGTTCCCGGGCCGGCTGCCTGAAAAAAAGCCAGCTGCGATTGACGGCGGGCCAGGCTTTTATTTTTTAAGGCAGTAAATAATTGGACGGGAAAAATATCTTATCAAAATTTGTTTTGATTTCCCCGCGGAGATGGTTTAAAAAGAAATGGATAGAAATGTAATAAGTCCTGGAAGGAATGAGGTTGTAACATGAGCAATAGCAAAAAGCAATTGTCTCGAAGGGATTTTTTGAAAACAGCCTCGGTGGCAGCAGTGGTGGGGCTGGGGTTTCCCACCATAGTTCCGGCTTCGGTCTTCGGCCAGGGGAAGCGGCCGGCTCCTTCCAGCCGGATAGTCATGGCCGGCATAGGCTTCGGCATGATGGGCATTCCCAACATGGAAGCTTTCCTGAGCAAGGATGAAGTGCAGTGGGTGGCGGTTTGCGACCTGGATAAGAATCATTTGGCCAGGGCCAAGGAGATAGTTGACAAAAAGTACGGAAACAGGGATTGCCGGCCTTATACCGATTTCAGGGAGCTTTTCTTGAGAAAGGATATAGACGCGGTGTCAATAGCCGTGCCCGACCACTGGCATGCTATCCTTTCGATTAGCGCCGCCCGGGCCGGCTATGATATTTACGGAGAGAAGCCTCTGACCCACAGCCTGGCTGAGGGCCGGGTGCTATGCCGGGCCATAGAACGCTACGGCCGGGTCTGGCAGACCGGGAGCTGGCAGCGCTCGGTCGAGAATTTCCATCGGGCGGCTGAGCTGGTGCGCAACGGCCGCCTCGGAAAGATAATTCGAATCGAGGTCGGCCTGCCCGAAGGCCATCATGACTTTGCCGGCACCTTCGGCCAGGATAAGATTGAGCCCCCGCCGCCGGAACTTGATTATGAAATGTGGCTTGGCCCGGCGCCCTACTGGCCCTACTGCAAGTCCCGGGTGCATATGAACTGGCGCTGGAATATGGATTTTGGCGGCGGCCAGCTCCTGGACTGGGTCGGGCATCACGTTGACATAGCTCACTGGGGCATGGGCTGGGACCGTACCGGCCCGGTGGAGATTGAAGCCCGCGGTG
The DNA here is from genome assembly GCA_937920515.1 of uncultured bacterium. Classification (GTDB taxonomy): domain Bacteria; phylum Acidobacteriota; class Aminicenantia; order Aminicenantales; family Saccharicenantaceae; genus Saccharicenans. The sequence continues at coordinate 3,990 of CALEUG010000029.1, read as the reverse complement.
AATACCCGCAGGGTGGTGTTTACAACAGCCCGCTGCGCTACTGGGTTGAGGCTAAATACGCCGACGGCACTCCGATGATTGTGGCCGGCGGTTATCCTCAGATCTGGAGCGGAACCAAATGGATAGGCGAAAAAGGCTGGATCTGGGTTGACCGCGGCCAGTTTGAAACCGAGCCGGCCTCGCTCAAAAACGAGGTCATCGGTCCTGAGGAAATCAGGCTTTACAAGAGCCGCGACCACTACCAGAATTTCCTGGATTGCGTGCGAAGCCGCGGCGAAACTATAACTCCGGCCGAGGTGGCTCATCGCTCGGCCAGCGTTGGCCACCTGGCCATTATTTCAATGACGGTGGGCCGGAAAATTAAGTGGGACCCGGCTAACGAGAAAATCATTGGGGACCCTGAAGCGGAACGGCTGCTGAGCCGCGCTTACCGCAGCCCCTGGGTCCTGCCGGAGTGAAGGAATGAAAACGAGAAATAAAACCTGTGGAGCAGGCGCCATGAAAAACATTCCAGACGAAAAAATTCGCCGGAAAATAAAAAACAAAAAAGCCCTTCATCGGGAGGCTATTTATCAGGGACAATATATGAATAATCATTCATATATTAATGGCCCTTATCTTAAAACCAGCCAGGAAACACGACTTAACCTCTGTCATTCTGAGCGCTCGCTCCAGGAGGGCAAGAAAGGTTGTGAAGCCGGAAACCGCCAGGGGTTCCGGTCAAGAAAGAGTTCCTGTCGTTCGGGAAGGGCACAGGCCGTCGCCCGGCCCATCTTCCTTTCCTTCCTGTTTTTTATCTTTATCTCGTTGCTCTGCTTCTTTCCTTCGCCTTCTTTTTCCGGCACTTCAGGCCTTAAGGTTGTTGTGGCCGCTGATCAGCTGGCCCGGCTGGAACAGGTCTTAAAAACTCTCGAAAAATTCGACCACAGCCAGGGTGAAGGACCGGCCCTCGAGCTGGAAAGACTTATCTTTAGCCTGAAAGATAATCCAGAACTCAAGCTGCAGGCCGAGAAAAGACTTCTTCAGTTTTTTACAGATGATGTCAGCCGCGAGGCCAGAATTGCTGTCAGCAAACCGTTGAGCTGGATAGCTGGTCCGGAAGCAGCCAGGGTTCTGGCTTCCCGGCTGCTTGAGCCGGAGAAATCAGACCCGGCCCGCTTTGTGCTGGAAAGAATTCCAGGGGAAGAAGCTGATAAAGCTCTGATTGAGGCTGTGGCAAAAGCCCCGGCTGAAGTTTTGCCTGGTATCATCAGTAGCCTCGGACACAGAAGGGTGGAAGCAGCTGTTCCTCATCTGGAAAAGCTTCTGGAAAGAAATCCCCAATCTCAGGTTGTTAACAACGCGATTGAAGCCCTGGGCAACATCGGCGGCGAAAAGGCCACTCGGATCTTATCGAGCTACCTCAAATCAGGCGATGAAAACCTGCGGTTGAGGGCTGTTGATGCTCTCCTGAGAATTGCGGGCAGAGAGGTCGAAAGTGGAAAAAAAGAAAAGGCGGCATCTATTTCCGACCTGCTCCTTAAGTCAAAGTTAAATCCTGATGAAAGATTGGCTGCCTGGCGGGTTAAAATTCTGGCTGCTGGCGATGTTTCAAAAACTCAATTGCAGGTAGCCCTGAAGAGCAAGGACGAAACGGCCCGGCAGGCTGCCCTGTTGCTCATGCCCGGGCTGGTATCAGAGCAGGAAATAACTTCGTTCCTGCCTTTGCTGGCCGGCGGTTCAGAGGATTTCCAGGTTCAGGTGGCCGCGGCACTCTCCAGTTTTCCTGCAGTCCCGGTTAAGGAATTTCTGATGAACCAGGTAGCGAAATCAACTTCGGTCCGGGTCAGAACCGAAGCCATACGCAGCCTGGGCAGGGCGGGTGATAGCTCGGTGGTGGAATTGCTGGCGCAAAAGGCTGCTTCATCCCGGGGTAAAGAAAAAAGCGCGGCCCGGGAAAGTCTGCTGGCTCTGAGGGGAAAATCGGTTGATGATAAAATTCTGGAGCTCCTGGCTGCCGGACCAGAACAATCGCTTCGCAACGAGCTTCTGCTGGCCGCCTGCGAGAGAAATATCAGGGAAGCCAGGGAATATTTCCTGAATGAAGCGGCCAATCCTTTGGCTGACCCGGCACTGGTTTCACGCGGGCTCAGGGCTTTTGGTGATATAGGGCTGGTGGAGGAACTGCTGCGGGTAGCTTTTAAGACCGGAGACGAGGCATTCCGGGAAGAACTGGCCGGAATAATGGCGGCCTGGGCCCGGCAGAGTGCCCGGCCTGAAACACGTTCTGCCTATTTTCGCAATCTCCTGGGAAAAGAATCCGACCCGGCCCGGCAGGCCCTGCTGATAGGGATAATCGGGAAAATTGGAGAAAGGAATTCGCTTCCGCTTATCAGAAGTTATATCAACGCTCAGAATGCCACCGTAAAAGAAGCGGCTATAAGGGCCCTTTCTGACTGGCCGGAAGTTGAAGCCCGTGATGACCTGATGGAGATCGTCAAGACTTCCTCTGGTGTTAAAGAAAAGGTCCTGGCCATCAGGGGCCTGGTCAGGCTGACCGCCTCCGAGAGATATCGTAAACCTGAAGCCGTGTTTGAATCCCTTAAAGAAATTTATGCGCTCTGCCCGAGGGCTGAAGAGAAAAAGCTGGTTCTTTCGGTTTTCCCTGATTTTCCGACCAGGCCGGCCCTGGAGTTCTGCCAGGCTCTGGTCAATGACCCTGAAGTTGGCCCCGAAGCCCGTGCTGCCGCTGAAAAACTTAAATCCAGAATAAAAAGAACTTAAGTTCAGTACAGGCTTTGATTTTTTTCTTCCTGCAGGGAGTTAAGTGTGCTGTTATAATAGCTCTTATCTTAGGCCTGGCCTCAACCCGCATCGGCTTTTCCGCCATCCACTCCAGCATCGCCTTAAGCAGAGCTACCATCATAAATCATGTTAGCAATTTTTCCAGCAATCTCCTATAACCAGGCCATCGAAAGTAAATACCTGCTTTCTCAGGTATTAAGTCTATCAGAGGAGATATTACGATAGCTCCGCTCCTTTGGCAAATCGCGAACATTTTTATGCATTAGAAGTGTCTGAAGATAGAATCATCGTCAGTTCGCGCTAGTGTACAAAATAGTTCGCAATTTGCTACATATCGGAGTCTAAATTTCTGTTCTTGCCGGTTTTAATAGAGGATAAGACGGGGCGCAAGGGTTAAAAAGGCCAGTCAAGAAGGTCATTAATGTAAATTGCCTGGATGGGGTTTAGAGGATGGTAGATATCTGTTTCCCATCCGAAAATAACCTCGTCATACTCGTTCTTCATATCTAACAAAAGAGCAAGTGTAGTGGCCCAATCGTAGTCTTGCAGTCTTTTATCGAATACCTTCACTCCATTTTTAATGCCCATCACAGCAAAAACTCTTACCTCTTCACAGCCCAGCAGGTCGTTGCCTATCAGCGAAAAAGCCCTGACAATATCCTTTGTCATTTTGTTCCCCCCCTTTTAATAAACCTGGTTAGTTTACCTGTTTTTTACATTATTGTCAGCAGAAAAATTTTTTCCCTGTAATTAAGAAGGAATATTAATACGAAAAAAAATTAAAAAATAAATTGCAGATCTATCTTCAAGACGCCCCTGGACTGGAAGGTCGCAATCCCTTCTAAAACGAGGTCTTCATTCCTACGGGAAAAACTTTCTGTTTCCACCATCGCAGGGTTGTCGCAATCCCTTCTAAAACGAGGTCTTCATTCCTACGAAACTCGGGGTCTACGTACCCCGAGAAGTAATCAAGTCGCAATCCCTTCTAAAACGAGGTCTTAATTCCTACTTGGTTTGTGTCGTTGATTAGGGCGTCAAGGAAGAAGACGATTTCGTCTTCTTCCGTTGCCTGAACTTTAATCTCCTGCCAATTTTGCCAAATATCACCATGAGCAGGAGAATTATTGTTATTATTTCCATTTGTCGCAATCCCTTCTAAAACGAGGTCTTCATTCCTACTTTATACTATATCTTCGCTACAGTCAA
>CALEUG010000028.1 GCA_937920515.1 uncultured bacterium | reverse complement strand
CATTCCTCCTGACGTGCAATACGACGCCTTCAAAAAGATAACCAGGACAGAGGGGGCAACGCTCGAATCAAGGAATCGCTCGTTCCACCGAAAAATTGTTGATGGAATCACGGTTGAATATCGGCGCGATGACGGAACAATTGCTGGCATGCAAGCCAGAGTAATAGATTTTGATGACCCTGATAACAACGATTGGCTGGCAGTTAACCAATTTACTGTGGCCGAGAATAAACATACTCGACGTCCGGACATTGTCCTGTTTGTAAACGGCCTTCCCCTGGCTGTTATGGAACTGAAGAATCCGGCTGATGAAAGAGCTAACATCTGGACAGCATTTCATCAGATTCAAACATACAAAAAAGAGATTCCTTCTTTATTTGCCTTTAATGAGGCCATCGTTATTTCAGACGGCGTGGAAGCAAGAATCGGAACCATAACAGCAAACCGCGAATGGTTTTTGCCCTGGAAAACAATAGATGGAACACGAATTGCTGAGGCCAGTTGGCCTCAACTCCAGGTTTCTATTCAGGGAGTGTTTGAAAAGCGAAGATTTCTTGATCTCTTGAGATACTTTATCGTTTTTGAAGACTGGGGCGGCGGCAAGCTGTTAAAAAAAATGGCTGGTTATCACCAATTTCATGCGGTTAATGCGGCTGTAGAGGAAACATTAAGGGCGAGCAGGCTTCATGGGGCAAGAAAGGTTGAGAGGCCAGGAGAAGGACAACCGGGGATAGTAACAAAGCCAAAGGATGCTATGCCAGGCGACAGGCGCATTGGCGTTATCTGGCATACGCAAGGGGCCGGCAAGAGCTTGAGCATGGCTTTTTACGCCGGGCGAATCATTGTCCATCCGGAAATGAATAATCCCACGATAGTAGTAATTACCGATAGAAATGACCTTGATGACCAGCTTTTCAAGAATTTCGCCCGCTGCCAGGAATTGTTAAGACAGCCGCCGGTCCAGGCGGAAAGCCGGGCTGATTTAAGAGAGAGGCTCAGGGTGGAAGCCGGGGGTGTAATTTTTACGACAATACAGAAGTTTTTTCCCGAGGAAAAGGGTGACAGGAACCCTGTACTCTCGGACCGACATAATATTGTGGTTATTGCTGATGAGGCTCATCGCAGCCAGTATGATTTCATCGACGGGTTTGCCAGGCATATGAGGGATGCTCTTCCCAACGCTTCTTTCATCGGCTTTACCGGAACACCGATCGAGCTTACGGACAGAAATACGAGGACGGTGTTCGGGGATTATATAAGCATTTATGATATCCAGCAGGCTGTGGAAGATGGCGCTACTGTGCCAATTTATTATGAAAGCCGTCTGGCCAAGCTCGAGCTCAATGAGGTGGAGCGCCCAAAAATAGATCCTGAATTTGAGGAGGTAACCGAGGGCGAAGAAGTCGAGAGAAAAGAACGACTCAAGACGAAATGGGCGCAACTTGAAGCGATAGTTGGAACAGAAAAACGCCTGCGGATGATAGCCAGGGACCTGGTTGATCATTGGGAGAAGCGGCTGGAGGCCCTTGATGGCAAGGCGATGGTGGTGTGTATGAGCCGTAGAATATGCGTTGATATGTACAGGGAGATTATAAATCTGCGGCCGGAGTGGCATCACGAACAAGACGATAAGGGATATATCAAGGTTGTAATGACGGGCTCGGCGGCAGACCCGGTTGAATGGCAACCTCATATCCGGAACAAGGAAAGAAGGGAAAGACTGGCCAATAGATTCAGGGATCCGCAGGACGGATTAAAAATGGTCATCGTCCGTGACATGTGGCTCACGGGGTTTGATGCGCCCAGCCTGCACACAATGTACGTGGATAAGCCGATGAGAGGGCATGGCCTTATGCAGGCCATAGCGCGGGTTAATCGCGTCTTCAGGGATAAACCAGGCGGTTTGGTAGTGGATTATCTGGGACTGGCTGACCAGTTAAGACAGGCCCTGGCGACATATACCGGAAGCGGCGGGACTGGAAAAACTTCCATTGACCAGGAAGAGGCGGTGGCCGTTATGCTGGAAAAATACGAGATATGTTGCGGACTTTTCCACGGGTTTGATTGGTCGGTCTGGATGACGGGGACTCCTGAGGATAGGGTAAAAATATTGCCAGCAGCCCAGGAGCATATTCTGGCTCAGGAAAACGGCAAGGAGAGACTGCTGAAGGCAGTGACAGAGCTATCGCAGGCTTTTGCTCTGGCAGTCCCTCATGAGGAGGCAATGCGGATTCGTGATGATGTGGGCTTCTTCCAGGCAGTGAGGTCGGTGGTGGCCAGGCGAGCCCCGGGAGATGTCAGGCCGGAAGACGAACTCGACCACGCTATTCAACAAATTGTCTCTAAAGCAATCGCGCCAGATAAGGTTATTGATATTTTCGCGGCTGCCGGGTTGAAAAAACCTGACATCTCTATTCTTTCTGATGAGTTTCTGGCAGAAGTAAAAGGAATGGAGCATCGAAATCTGGCCGTGGAACTGCTCAGGAAATTGCTTGCTGGCGAGATAAAGACAAGAAGCAGAAAAAATGTTATCCAGGCACGCTCGTTTGCCGAGATGCTGGAGCAGGCCATCAGACGTTATCAGAACAGGGCCATTGAGACAGTCCAGGTAATTGAAGAATTGATCGCTCTGGCCAGGGAAATGCGGGAGGCAGACAGGCGAGGAGAAAAACTTGGATTGACAGAGGAAGAACTGGCCTTTTACGACGCCCTCGAGACGAACGACAGCGCGGTGCAGGTGCTGGGCGATGAGACGTTAAAAACAATTGCCAGGGAGCTGGTTGTGGCGGTGCGCAACAATGTGACAATTGATTGGCAGGTAAGAGAGAGTGTTCGGGCCGGGTTGCGGATAATCGTTAAACGGATTTTGCGAAAATATGGCTATCCGCCGGATAAGCAGGAGAAGGCAACTCAGACGGTACTGGAGCAAGCCGAAGCGCTCTCAGAATTCTGGGCCGCCGCCTGAGCAATTACGCGAATGCATTGGTAAAACAAATAACTTAAAGTAAATAATAAAAGCCAGCTCGAATTTTTCATTTGAATTAAAGCCCCTGAAAAATATATATTTTCTATCTTGATCTCAAACCAAGGAGCTGCCCATGAGATTAACTCAATCCCATCCCGGGAAAAAACTTTCTCGCAAAGCGAATGGATCCCTTCCGATCCTATTTGCTTTCGTCTTCTCTTTCTTAATCCTGACCATATTTCCCTGTCTTCTGCTGGCCGAAATCACGCCGCCCGAAAAATACCTGGGCTTCCAGGTCGGCCAGGATTTCAAGCTGGCCAACTGGAACCAGATTACCGGTTACTTCAGGCTGCTGGATGAAGCTTCCCCCCGGGTAAAGGTCGTTGAGCTCGGAAAGACCACTCTCAACCGCCCGCTGATCATGGCCGTCATCACCGCCGAAGAAAACATGGCTGACCTGGAAAAATACCGGAAAATCCAGGAGCGGCTGCACGACCCCCGCGGGCTCAACCCGGAAGAGAAAGCCCGGCTGGTGAAGGAAGGCAAAGCCATCGTCTATATAAGCTGTTCCATCCACTCTACCGAAATCGCCGCCTCCCAGATGTCGATGGAACTGGCCTACAGACTGGCCAGCGATAATTCGCCTGAAACGAAGAACATACTGAACCAGGTTATTCTGCTCCTTGTCCCTTCGGCCAACCCGGACGGAATAGACCTGGTCTGCGACTGGTACTACCGCAACCTGGGCACTCCTTTTGAGGCCAGCCCGATGCCCTGGCTGTATCACTATTATACTGGCCACGACAACAACCGCGACTGGTTCATGCTGACCCAGAAGGAAACTCAATTGATGGCCCGGGTGCTTTACCGGGAATGGTTCCCGCTCCTGGTCTATGATGTCCACCAGATGGGCTCCACCGGTCCGCGTTTTTTCCTGCCACCCTATCAGGACCCCATCAACCCCAACCTGGACCCGCTGCTCCTGCGCGAGCTTTACCAGCTGACCGGGGAAGCGGTCATCAGTCTTACCAGGGAAGGTAAGACCGGCGTGGCCACCAACACCATCTTTGACGGCTGGTACAATACGGCCAACCGGGCCGCACCGCTGCGCCACAACGCCCTGGGGGTTCTGTCGGAAGCGGCCAGCGCCAACCTGGCCTCCCCCATTTTCCTTAGACCCGGAGACATCCGGGTGTCCGGCGGTGGCAACGACATTCAGTCCACTTACCTGGAACCCTGGCCCGGCGGCTGGTGGCGCCTTCGTGACATCGTGGAATACGAGCAGATCGTGGCCATGTCCTTTCTGCGCACCATAGCCGGCCAGAAAGATAAATTCCTGGAAAACTACTGTCTGTTCGCCGAACGGCAGGTCAACAAGGGCTTGACCGAACCACCATATGCCTACCTCATACCGGAAGAGCAGAAAGACCTGCCCACCGCCCTGAAATTGCTGGAAGTCATCCAGAAAAACGGGGCCGAGGTGCACCAGGCAACCAGACCCTTTAAGGCCGATGGCCTGGATTACCCGGCCGGCACCTATGTCGTCCTTCTGGCCCAGCCCTACCGGGCTTTCGTCAAGGACCTGCTGGAAAGTAAGGCCTACCCCCTGCCGCCTGGACGAGACCCGGCCCAGTACCTGCCTTACGATGAAGCCAGCTGGACCCTGCCGCTACAGATGGGTGTTCGAGTCATAGAGGTAAACGAAAAGTTTGAAGCCGGCCTGAAACTCCTTCCGGCCATAAGCCTTCCAGAAAGCCGACTGGCCGGTGGCGGGAAATATTTTATCGTTGACAGCAGTACCAATAACAGCCTGGTCCTGGCCAACCGGCTGCTGAAAAACAGGCTGCCAGCAGGCTACGCAGACCGCCAGATTGTGGCCGGCAACAAAACCTTCCCGGCCGGAAGCCTGGTAATCGAAAGAAGCCGGGTGGATGAAGCCCGGCTCAGGTCCCTGGCCCGCGGCCTGGGGCTGGCCATAGACAGCCTTGATTCTCAGGGACAGGCCAGGATTCAGCCGCTTAAAGAATACCGGCTGGCCATCTACCAGCCCTGGACGGCCAGCATGGATGAAGGCTGGACCCGCTGGGTGCTGGAACAGTTTGAATTCGACTTCAAAGTACTGCACAACGCCGAAATAAGGGCCGGCCAGTTAGAGAAAAGCTACACCCATATCATCCTGCCCTCGCTGAGCTCCAGGGTCATCCTGGAAGGAAGACGCAGGGGAGAAGTGCCGCCCGAATATGCCGGGGGCATAGGGACCGAAGGCGTCTCCGCCCTGAACTCTTTCGTCCAGAACGGAGGGGTTTTAATTGCCCTGGAAAATTCGGCCGACTTTGCCATTGAATATTTCGGACTGCCGCTCAAGAACATAATTGAACCGCGAAGGCAGAGCCGGGCCGAAAGCGGATTGGCTTCCACCCAGGGCGACCGGGTCAGGGTATATTCCCCGGGGTCAATTCTAAAAGTGTCGGTTGACGGTTCCAGGCCTGAAGCTTTCGGCTATGAGCGGGAAGCGGCTATCTTCTCTTATTTCAGCCCGGTATTTGAGATAACAAAGCCCGAAACCCGGGACCCGGCAGTCAAAGTCCATAACCTGGCCTGGTACCCGGCTTACAACCCGCTTCTCAGCGGCATCCTGCTCAACGGCGAGAAACTCCAGCACAAGTCGGCCGCTGTGGCCTGCGAGGTCGGGCGGGGTAAGGTGGTGCTTCTCGGTTTTGACGCCATCCACCGGGCCCAGTCCCACGGCAGCTTCAAGTTCCTCTTTAACTCCATCATATACCGCTGATATACTCTGGCTGAAGAATTTCCGCGAGATATCAAAGATATCCCGGGACATATGACCAAAAGGCCAGGGCGAGGAAATTACATACTGACCGGCGCTGTCAGGATCGCAGCTCTGACCACATTATGAATGTGAAGCCATCTCCAGTAAATCTGAATCTCCTGCGCTTAAATTATTAACAGACTGTTCAGAAGGCAATCGGAATTCATCACAGCTGGTTGAAATGCGCCCTGCCTGAATATGTCGTCCCGTGGTCTGGCCAGACAAAAAGTCAGGTTAAGAAATTATAAATAAATTTTGTTCGTCAGAGTTTTGTGTGGGTAAATAATGGAAATTTCTTTCCGGGCAATTACCGGTGCACCCGGGAGTCATGCTTATCTACAGGGCAAATTGTAGGGCCATCAATAAGATAAGAGATTGTCGAAATTAATATTCGCATAAAGATCTTAACTGAAATATTTTTCTTTTCGCCCTGCAGGTGAATTGATTGTCCTGCTATCACCAAATCTCGCTCGAATCCTGACATGGCCGGGTATGGCCATAACCAGATCTGAATCTTGAATCTTTTATCAGCCTTCACAATAAATTACAATGATAACCACCAAAATGATGGTGGCCAGGATGGAATTGCCTGTTATAATTGCCCTATCCTTATCTTTATACTAAAGGAGCAAACTGTGAACCAAGAAAGAACCATCAGGATAGCCTTAATCCAGCAGAAAAACTCCCGCGACCGGGAAAAGAACCTGGCCCGGGGACTGGAGGCGCTGGACCGGTCTGCCTCGGCCGGCGCCAGCCTGGTTGTGTTTCCCGAACTGTCTTTCCTGCCTTTTCTGCCGCAGCACCTGGCCGGACCGGGCTACAAGGAATGGGCCGAGACTGTTCCCGGCCCCACCACCGAGCTGATGGCCAGAAAAGCGGCCGAGCGGCGGGTGGTGGTAATTTTTAACCTGCTGGAAATTGATGGAGTAAAAACCTACGACTCCTCCCCGGTTATTGACAGCGACGGCCGCCTGCTTGGAGTCAACAGAATGGTCCACGTCATGGAAGCCCCTGGCTTCCACGAAAAGGGCTACTACCATCCGGGCGACCTGGGAGCAGGGGTTTTTGAGACCACCGTCGGGCGAGTGGGCGTGGCCATCTGCTATGACCGGCACTTTCCCGAATACATGAGGGCCCTGGCCCTCAAAGGAGCCGAACTGGTGGTTACCCCCCAGGCCGGGGCTAAGGGCGAATGGCCAGCCGGGTTGTTTGAAGCCGAGCTCCAGGTGGCCGCTTTCCAGAACGGCTATTTCTGCGCCCTGGCCAACCGGGTGGGTCAGGAAGAGGTGGTGGAATTCGACGGCGGCTCGTTCGTGGTTGACCCTTCTGGCCAGGTCATAGCCAGGGCAGAGAAAGAAAAGGAAGATATACTCATAGCCGAAATAGATTTCGGCCTGATAAAAAATTGCCCGGCCAGACAATATTTTCTCCCGGACCGCCGGCCTGAGGTTTACCAGAACCTTTAACCGGACGAGCGCCAGCTATTCTTATAAACTCAGGTCCCGTGTATAATGGGAAATGCCAGTAATTTAGCAGCCTGAACTCGGGGTGAACCGGGGGCACCTGAAGTTTACCCTGTTTATAGCTGCCAGTTTTTATCAACGAGAGGAGGCAAGATGAAAAAAAGAAGCTTTCTGGCTTTAAGCCTGCTTCTAACCACCCTATCCCTGCCTCTCCTGGCCAACAAGTCGGCCGTTTCTATCGATGCCCCGGCCACTGTTAAAGCCGGCGAAGAGGCAACCATCATCATCAACGTCAGCCACCGCGGGAACAGCAACCTGCATTACACCAACCGGCTGGTGGTTAAGGCCAACGGGAAAGAAATTGCCCGCTGGAACTTTTCTTCGAGCAACAGACCCGAGGCGGAAAACTTCAGCCGGGAAGTAAAGCTTAAAATCGAGGAAGAAACCGAAATCGTGGCCGAGTCCAACTGCAACCTCCACGGCAGCGCCGGTCCGGCTTCGGTTAAAATAAAAGTTGCCGAATAAAGGGGGGTAAAAATGGCCATCGCCGGAATATCTCTGGTCTTAATCCTGGGAATAGTCAACCTGGCCCTGGTTTTCTTCCAGGTCAGCACCGGGAAGAAGTGGCTTAAAGTTAACTTTCTCTGGCACCGCCGGCTGGGTGTTCTCCTGCTGCTGACAGCCATAGTCCATGCTGTCCTGGCCTACCTTTCCCGCTGAACCGCAATCCGAATCAAGCAGAAGGCCTTAATGCCTACTAATGCAGCAGGATTTTATTTCCTGTTACCGCGCCTGAAGTCAAAGCTCGATCCGGTCAATTTGCGGGGGCAAGCTCTGTCCGCGACCGGTTGGCAATCAGGCGTCAATAAATAATTAATGGCCGGCATAAACCAAACCGGGAGCGAACAAACCAGGTTATAACTTTCTTTTAATTACCCGTATAAAAAACAATCGCGGAAATCCCCGGCCGCCAGTCTCACCTGGCTTCTGCCTTTACAATCTGGTAAAGGCTCATCGGAGCTGTTTCAAATTCGATTTTCTGACCGCTCTGCCGGAATTCCACCGCTGCTCCGCCGGAAGCCATCTGCCCTGAAAAATAAGCTCTTATCTGCCCCAGGCTTAAAACCTGGACCGCAGTCCAGTCGGCCGGCAGGTGGAGCACCGCTTTCAGCCGGGAACTGGTCGGGTTGACCAGCCTGATGCGACCATCTCCATCCCATATTTCCTGGAGGTCAAAATGCTCGGCCCTAACTCCCTTCTCGAAAATCTTCAGGTAGGGTATCTCGTACAGATTGGAGACAATGACCAGCCCGTCATCGTCCTCGTAGAATTTCTGGCTGTAGGTGTTGTAATGGCCGCAGAATTCAAACTTTCCGCCGGTGGCTTCCTTCATTTTTTTGTTGGCTTCCAGCGAATGCCACAGCAGCTGGTGGGCGTAGTCCAGGTACATTTTCCTGCCGGTGTGCTTGTATCCGGCCACCAGGGCTTCCATGATCCAGGGGATGTAGGTGGGAGCGGTGGCCACCGAAGAGTCAGTGCCGGTGGTGGGCTCCCCGAACTGGCCGGTCCAGTCTCCGTCCTTCCTGGCCACGCCGCCCTTGAGCCAGTAAAACTCATCCGGGAACTTATCCATGTGGATAAAGGACATCAGCATGGCATCGAGTATTTTCCCGGCCTCCTTGAGCCATCTGTCCTCTCCGGTGTAATCGTAGAGGCGGTAAAGGGCTTTGGCCGCAAAGGCAAAGACGTTGACCGAGGGTTCACCGGCGTGGTCTTCAAGCAACAGGCCGTAATTTTCCAGCACCTGGAGCTGGTTTTCCATGGCTTCCACCGCCCGGTTCAGGTACTTTCTATCGCCGGTAAAGGAATAGGCGCTCAGCATGACGTCAATTCCGAACTCGCAGGCGTCAAAGGTGTTGAGATCATCCTTCCAGATGAGCTTCGGCGGTCTGGTCGCCGGGTCGACCACCGCTCGCCAGTACCATCTCCGGCCTTCGGGATTCCACATCAGGCCTGAATGCACCTTCTCAAAATTTATTAGCAGCGCTTCCCTGACCGCCGGATTCCCCGTCAGAGGATACTCGGCCAGGAGCGATTCCACGTTGTAGGGCTGGGACCATAAAAAGCACTGCCGCTGCTTGGTGTCGACCGTCTGGTCCATGAAATAACCGAAGAAAGGATGGTCGGGCGAGTTCCAGCGCATCTTCTCCAGGTAGAACCTGTTGGCGTTTACCGTATACTGCAACCAGGTCCGATCGCCGGTCACGTAGAACATGGTCATGAAGGCCTTGCCGGTCATCTCGTTGTGCCAGTCGTTGGTGGGCCATTCGTAAGCGTGATAGACCCAGCCTTCTCTGGTAATCGTCCTGGGTACATTGCTCACCAGGTATTTTTCAACTTCGTCCAGGTTGACTTTTTCAAAGTTGAGGCCGTTCTGTTTCAGGTAGCGGTCATAACGCGAGTAAATATTCTCGTCGGAAAAGGTGGCCACCAGGTTGAAACGGGCTTCCTCCTGCGGTTTAATCTTGACCGCCTTCCAGACAAAAAGGCCGTGCTGGTGCAGAATCCACCAGCCGCCGGTGAAGTAGTTGCCGGTGGTATCGCGCTTGATTTTCCAGGGCAGCATGCCGGAGGCGGCCAGCCCATCGCCCCTGACGGTAAAGGTGTAGCTGTCGGAAAAACCCAGGGGTTCAATATTCCTGGAGCAGAGCAGCTCGGCCGGCCCGAAAGCGGTATCTATAATCCTGTTGGCCGGCAGGGTGAGCAGGTTGATGTAAGGCACTTCCTCAGCCCGGTTATTCCTGACGCGGTGGTCAAAGGCAAGCTGCGGTCCTTTAAGGCTGATTTCCAGCCGATGGCTCAGGCCCTGCCCCTTGTCGGAGCTGAGGACCAGGACCTGCCCCCGTCTTTTATCCCGGATTACTTCATGCTTCTCAAAATAAACATACCATTTATAGGAAGGATTTTTTTCCGATTCCTTGGCGTTCCACATGGACAGGAAGGGGTTGTCGGGATAACTTTCGGGCTGCCCGACCAGGCCGATGACGTCGTTGGAGCTGAGCGTCGGATAAAGCTCGCGGGCCCTGTCCCAGCCCAGGTAGCGGTAGCAAAGTTCCCCGCGGTAACGCATTTCCTGCAGGTAATAGCCGTTCCAGCGCGGGTCCAGGTCCCTGGTCTCGGGCGGCGTTTCATAAGGATTCAAAGCCTTGTGTCCTTTCCAGACATCCACGAAATCAAGCCGCAGGTAAACCTGACCGTTATCCATCTCTATGACATCACCCGGGGAGTCGCGACCGTCGTTATCGTTGTCGTGCCAGACCAGGCTGGTCGGCTGTCCCCTGCTGGCTGTGCCGAGAAGCAGGTATAAAAGAAGCGATATAATGACCAGCCCCAGAATAAAAATGAAACTGAACCACAGGCCTTTTTCGGTCTTTATGGCCACTTCACCCCTCCTGTAAAATTTTAGCAGTCAAGAAAAAGCCAGAAAATTAAAAAATCCTCCCTGTTAATTTATTTTCTGGCTTGAGACTGCCCCGGGGAAAAAATCAATACTGAGAAAAAATCCTGGCGCCTGGATGGTCATCAGTTAGAGTTTAAAAAACGGGGGTTGTAAAGTCAAGGCAAGCCGGCCCGGATCGGGGGATAAAAGTGATCGGCCAGGTTCCACCCCGGCAGCCAGAGAAATCTCTTTTCCTGCTCTTCTATTTATTCAGCCTTTTCTTCAGGGCCCGGGTAAGAGCTGGAACCACGGTGAACAGGTCGCCGACGATGCCGTAATCGGCAATCTGGAAAATCGGGGCTTCCGGGTCCTTGTTGATGGCCACTATTATCTTGCTGGTGCGCATGCCGGCCTGGTGCTGGATGGCTCCGCTGATGCCGCAGGCGATGTAGAGGTCCGGCCTGACCGTTCTTCCGGTCTGACCGACCTGATGGGCATAGGAAATCCAGCCGGCATCGACCGCCGCCCTGGAAGCGCCCACCGCCCCGCCCAGAACGTCGGCCAGCTCGTGGATGATGGTGAAGCCTTCGGGACCTTTCAGCCCCCGTCCGCCCGAAACGATTATTTTAGCATCGGCGATGTTAACCTCATTTTTTTCAACTATCAGGTCCAGAACGCGGGTGGCAATCTGCTCTTCCAGAAGCACAGCTTTTTCCCTTATGATCTGGCCCTGGCGGGAGTGGTCGGGAACCGGCATTTCGAAAACATGGTGCCTGACTGTGGCCATCTGCGGCCGGTAGTTTTCGCACTTGATGGTGGCCATGATATTGCCGCCGAAGGCCGGTCTTATCTGGAGAAGCAGGTTGGAGCCCTCTTCGATTTCCAGCCCGGTGCAATCAGCCGTTAAGCCGGTGTAAAGATAGGTGGCCACCGCCCCGGCCAGGTCGCGGCCGCGGGTGCTGGCTCCTAACAGGAAGATTTCCGGCCTGTACTTCTTAACCAGTTCCACCAGGCAGCGGGCGTAAGGGTCGGTGCGGTAAACTTTCAGGGTGGGGTCATCCACCAGGAAAACACGGTCGGCCCCGAAAGCAATTGCTTCTCTGGCAATCGGTTCGGCCTCGTGGCCGAGCACGCAGGCGGTGAGAATTGTCCCGCGCCTGGCGGCCAGCCGCTTGCCTTTGCCGATCATCTCCCAGGAAATGGACGAAGCCCGCCCGTTGCACTGTTCCACCCAGACCCAGACTCCCTGGTAGGTGTCAAGGTCTGCAGATTCCTTCTTTTCAACTTCCGGCAGGCTCAGGGCTCCGGTCGGACACTCGGGCACACAGGCTCCGCACCCGGTGCAGGCCTCGCTGACCGTGATGATATTTTCACTGTCAAGAGCAAGGGCACCGAAGGGACAGACCTGGATACACAACCCGCACCCGGTACAGGCATCTCTTTTTATTTCAAGTAAAGCCATGGTCGCACCTCAAACTATGATCTTTTCAGCGATGAGTTTTTCGGCCAGCAGTTCGGCCTGCTGCTCAACCGACTCGGCCTGCATTATCTGGCACTTTCCGGCCCGGGCCGGTGGGGTTTCTATCTTTACCACCCTGGTCGGCGAGCCGTTGAGGCCGATCAGCTTCGGGTCGACTTCAAGATCCTTAGCAGTCCAGGTGGGAATCTGAACTTTCTGCGAACGCCTGATGCCCAGGATGGTTGGATAGCGAGGCTGGTTGATGTCTTTGACCACGGTTATCAGGCAGGGCAGGGTTGACTGAACCACTTCCTTTCCTTCCTCCACCAGCCGCTCCACTTCTATTCTTTTCTGCTCAAGGTCGAGGCTGGCAATCTTGCAGACATAGGTCAGCTGGTTGATCTGTAGCTGTGTGGCCACGCCGGGTCCAACCTGGCCGGTATCACCGTCGATGGCCTGCCGGCCGCAGAAAATCAGGTCGAACTGGCCGATTTTCCTGATGGCTGCGGCCAGGGTGTAAGCCGTGGCCCAGGTATCGGCCCCGGCAAAGGCCGGGTCGCTCAGCAGTATGGCTTCGTCCGCGCCCATGGCCACCGCCTCTTTCAGGGCGCTTATGGCCTGGGGCGGGCCCATGGTAATAACCGTAACCTTGCCCCCTAACTTCTCTTTCCAGCGCAAAGCCTCTTCAATGGCATAGGTGTCAAAGGGGTTGATAATGCCGGGAACCCCTTCCCTGATGAGGGTGCCTCTTTCCGGGTCAATCTTGACTTCCGTGGTATCCGGCACCTGCTTGATACAAACGATAGCCTGCACCTTTTCCCTCCTGGTCTTTAAATTGCCAGCAGAACCTGTTTTTATATTTAACTGACCGGGACAAATAACCACAACCGGTGTCCTGTTCTTCCACAGGCACCCGGCCTGCCCGGAATCAATCGCCTTCCTGAATTTCCGAGAAATATAATCCAGCTTTAAGAATATGTCAAGAAACCGCTCAAATTGGACCTGTTTTTCCGGGCCTGTGTTTTACTTGCCAGGTGTCAATTTTTCTCGAAATTCAGTCAAAACTCTTAAATGGAATTATAAAAGGCATTTCTTGCTTACCAGTCCTGGTAAAGGCTCTGGTGCTGGTCATGGGCAGGGGCATAGACACCATCCGGATGATGTTGCTTTTTTACCTCAGTTAAATCCAGAATCCCCGGGTGGAGTTAACCCGGTCGGTGGTGTGGTAGTAATATTTGCCCGTCTGTGAATCAAGCCCGTCCGGCTGGTATTCAGCCACCATCTTCGCCCCTATTCAGATATACTCCCGCAGGCATTCCCTCTATCCATCATATTCAGCCAGCAGCTTCCCCTCAAAGGCATAGATATAGCGGATTGCTACTGTCGCAACAGGCACTTTTCATTGTCGCCCGGCCGATCCCACCCTGTTTAAATTTTATAATTTCCCATAATAATTTCCCCATCATCTGTCAGGTATTTTTTTCCGGGGTTGCCATTCCTGGCAGCCTTGACTAAAATTAGCATCTGTTTTCTGGTCTTAAAGGCTGATTTATTCCCGGAAAATCATGCAAGGAAAGAACAATGCCTGAGAAAAAGTATGACTTCGATACGGTCCTCGACCGACGCAATACCTGTTCTCTGAAGTGGGAGTTCTGCGAGCAGGTGCTGGGGGTACCTGATGTAATCCCGATGTGGGTGGCCGACATGGATTTTCCGGCCCCGCCCGAAGTGGTGGAAGCGGTAATCAGACGGGCCCGGCACGGCGCCTATGGTTATCCCTTTATACCCCGTTCTTTCTGGTCGGCCATCATCAACTGGATGAAAACCCGCCACAACTGGGACATAAAGCGAGAATGGCTGTCAAGTTGCCACGGCGTGGTTCCGGCCCTTAACCTCTGCGTCCAGACCTTTACTGCCCCCGGCGATAAAATCATCGTCCAGAGCCCGGTTTATTATCCCTTTTTCTCCGCCGTGGAGAACAACGGGCGGCGGGTGGTCGGCAATCCTCTCCGCTTTGAAAACGGGACCTGGAGTATGGATTTTGATGACCTCAAAAAGAAGATTGACCGCCGGACCAGGATGATTATTCTTTGTTCCCCGCACAATCCTGTCGGCCGGGTCTGGCGGAAAGAAGAGCTGGAAGCGCTGGCCGAAATTTGCCTGAAGCACGACCTGCTGATCGTCTCCGACGAAATCCATGCCGAGCATGTCTATCGCGGGCACAAGCACATCCCCATTGCTTCAATTTCCTCTGAAATTGCGGCCAGGACCCTTACCCTGACTGCCCCCAGCAAGGCCTTTAACATTGCCGGGTTGACCACCTCGGTGGTGATCATTCCCAACCAGAGACTCCTCAACCTGTACAGGACCCAGCTGGAAAACCTTGGGCTGACCGTGAACAATATCTTCGGACTGGTAGCCCTGGAAGCTGCTTACACCCACGGCGCCGGCTGGCTGGATCAACTGATGGCCTATCTTGAAGACAACATGGACTTTGCCCGGAAATATTTTTCGGATCACATCCCCCGGATTAAGTTCCTGAAGCCGGAAGGAACCTACCTGGCCCTCCTAAACTGCCGGGCCCTTGGCCTGCCCCAGAAGGAACTCAACGAATTCTTTCTGAAAAAGGCCAGGGTTTACTTCGATGAAGGACCGGTGTTCGGACCCGAGCTGGAAGGCTACGAGCGAATGAACTTAGCCTGCCCCCGGGCCACCCTGGCCGAGGCCCTGAGCCGAATCGAGAAGGCGGTCAGGGAATTAGAGGATCGGTCCTGATAACAATAAGGATAGACCCGGAACCAATCTCCTGTTTTCTCACGGGCGTTTCTGTACCTTAATAAGATATGGAGGTAAATGAGGGATTTTTCTCCTGGGGCTCGCAACCTTTTGTTTATGACCCAAAAGCTGGCAGGCGCTGGCTCCTGCCGTTTTAATATACTCTTCGGAGACCAGGCACCCTGTCTACCCCCAGCCCGAGCATCCACTTCTTCCCGAAAAATAATTAAGATATAATTCAGACATGAAACTTCCGTACCTTATGGCCGAAGACCGCCTTAACCGCGCCCGCTTTACCGTCATCCTGGTCAACCCGGAAAACCAGGAAAATATCGGCCTGGTGGCCCGGGCCATGAAAAATACCGGCTTCTCCCGGCTGCGCCTGACCGGTTTGACCGGGCTTCAACCGGAAGCCTTCCGCACCGCCGTTCATTCAGCAGATATCCTGAAAAAGGCAACTGTTTTCCCGACACTAAACGAGGCCGTTTCCGACCTTAACCTGGTTGTGGCCTCAACCGTAAGGCAGAGAAAGGCTTTCCGAATACTGACCATAGATGAAATCGTGGAAAAAATTAAAACTTTTCCCGTAGAGACACAAATCGGCCTGGTCTTCGGCAACGAAAGGACGGGCCTGTCCGACCGGGAATTACGACGGGCCAACTTCGTCTACTTTATTCCCCAGGCCGGGCGGCAGCCATCCTACAACCTGGCCGCGGCTGTTCTGCTGAGCCTTTATGCCATATTCCGGGCATCCGGCTCCCGGCCGGTTCCCCAGACGGCCCCGCCCCTGCCCCGTAAGGAACAGGAAGACTGCATCAAGCTTATCCTGAAAAAGCTGGAAATAAGAGGCTTTATGCACGACACCAACCGCGAGCACGTCACCGACCTGCTTTACGACCTGTTCGGCCGGCTGACCCTGTCCGAGCGTGACCGCCGCTTCCTGACCGCAGTCTTCAACAAAGGACTGGACAGGGAGTGATAGTAAGCACTGACCAAAAAGCTGTCGGCCTCCATTTCCTCCCGGGACTGCCCCTTAACCGGCTCACCTCAGGCAGAACTCTCACCTCTCCCGCAGCTGGTAAATCATTTTATTTATAGAAGCGGGGATTACAAACGCCCGGCAAATGTTATATCATTCCTCTGGCGGTCTAACTCGAGGCTAAAATGGATAAAGAAAGAAGATTCATTCTCGGACTGGTAATAATCGGGGTCATCAATCTTTTTGTGGCCCTGATGACCATAGCCTTCTGGACCGGCCACCTGCTGGCTAAACGCTTTCCCAAAACCCTGCCCGTTCCCGACAATCTTTACAACGGCTTCGCCCTGCCCGACCTGGTAATGTCAGTCTTCCTGATAACCGGTTCTTTCGGGCTGCTGCGGTTCAAGAAGACCGGTTACATCTTCGCCCTGCTGGGAACAGGCATGTGGCTGTTCGACGTTCTGCTGGTGGCCGCCCTGACCGGCCTTTTCCGGATAGGCATCGTAATTCCAAGCCTGGTCTATTGCTTCTGGGCAATTTATTACCTCTGGAGAAAAAGGGAGATTTTTCAGCTCTTTGCCGACTGAGGCCATAACACACCCTGAAAAACAGCCCGGGCAGTAATATCACAAAACCTCACGACCCGGTTATTCAATATCATCTTGAACTCATCCTGATAAATTTTTTTATAAATGCTGATTCTTTTCGCCTTCAGGCCGGCGACCGGATTATGATCCAGGCCAGACCGGACAATGGCCAGGCCCTCAGGCCAGCTGGCTTGCCTTCTGAACTTTTAATTTGCCTTCTCCACTAAAGTTGAAGATAATTCTAACTCGGCCCGGCCCGTGCTGGTATCCGCCTGAAATTAAAATGTGTTAAGGTCTCAAATGATCAAAGCCAGGCTCAACACCTTTGACGTCACCATGATCGTGGTCAGCCTGGTCATCGGAATCGGTATCTTCCGCACCCCGGCCATGGTGGCCTCGGCCACGGGTACTCCACTTCTTTTCTTTGCTGCCTGGGTTGCTGGCGGGCTCATCACCCTGGTCGGAGCTTTAACCTTTGCCGAAATCGGGGCCCGCTTCCCGCACCCCGGCTCCTATTACAGGGTCGTAGCCGAAAGCTACAATTCCCTGCTGGCTTTTATGCTGAACTGGGCCAATGTCTTTATTATCAACACCGCCAGCGGGGCCGGGGTGGCCCTGATCGGGGCCGAATACCTGGCCCCGATCATTCTGCCGGAAAAGGCCCGGACCTCACAGAACACCCTGCTGCTGGCCTTTTCCATGGTGGTGGTTCTTCTGGTTCTGAATTACATCGGGGTAAAATCCGGAGCCAGGACCCAGAACATTCTGAGCCTGTCAAAGATCATCCTGATTGCCGTCCTGGCCGCAGCCGGAATTTTCAGCCGGCACAGCGGGCCGGATATCCGGCAGGCGATGCTGCCGCTGGAAAACCCCTGGTGGCTGGCCCTCGGGCTGGGGTTTATTTCGGTCTTTTTCAGCTATGGCGGCTACCAGCAGACCATCAACCTGGGTGCAGACCTGAAGGATTCCCGCCAGAACCTGCCCCGGGCCGTCATCTCAGGAATGCTGATAGTCATCGCCTGCTACCTGCTCGTCAACCTGGCCTACTGGCGGGTTCTGGGATTGCCCGGGATGAGCGCAGCCAGGCTGGTGGCGGCCGAAACCGCCCGGGTGGTTTTCGGGGAAGCCGGTCACCGGTTTGTCTCGCTGGCGATTTTCCTTTCAGCCCTGGGTTTCTTAAACGCCATCCTGATGCAGCTTCCCCGCACCTATCTGGCCATGGCCGAAGACCGCACCCTGCCGGGTATTTTCAAGAAGGTCAACCCGAAAACCCAGGTCCAGGAATTCGGGCTGCTGTTCCTGGGGGCATTCATGCTGTTGAGCCTGGCCTTTCTGCGGACCTTTGAAAATATCGTCAACTACGTGATGTTCCTGGACAGCCTGGGCATCGCCGTGGTGGCTTCAACTGTTTTCGTCCTGCGGCGCCGTGCCAGGAAAAATTCAGAAAATTACCCGGGCTTTCGGGTTCCCCTTTACCCGGTTCTGCCGGCCCTGTTCATATTCTTTCTGCTCAGCATAACGGTTAACGTCCTGATGTCCCGGCCGCAACAAGCCCTTCTGGGCTCCGTTTTTCTCATCCTGGGCTTTCCGCTCTATCTGGTCATGCGCCGCCTGGCCCGCCCCGCTTCAGGGCCAGGGAGCGACCGACGGTAGTCTTTGAGGAAGCGCAATATTTCTTTTGCTTCGGCGGGAACCACTCCTGCCGGCAATCTTTTACAGGTTAAAAGAAAAGGTCAGGCCAAAGTAGGGTTCTCTATACTTCTGGCCGACAAATTCCCTGGTCCTCATCACAAAATAGACTATCAGCCCGGCCTGTGGCGACTGATAGGCCAGGCCGGTCGACAGCTGCCCGTACAGAGGATGGATACCAACCCCGTGACTTTCCTGAAAAGTGTTGCCCTGGAGCAGGAGATTCCTGGCCACGGCCCGGCCTTCCAGCCTTAGGAAAGCATAAACCGAAGTCCGGGTAGCCCGACCGGTTACAAAATGGTTAAAGAGCGGAGCCGCGGTAAAAGTATCCATCTGAGCTTCCAGGTTGAAACCGAGTTTAAGGTCGGCCACGGCCGCCGCGGCTACCAGCAGGTTCCCGACCTGGGCCCCGGCTCCGGCCTTGACCACCGGATGCAGACCGTGAAAAGAAAATCTGGGGGGTACTAAGGTCCAGAGCCGGTTAAACCACAGCTCCACCACCGGTTCGTTCTTGAGCTGGTTCTCCCAGCCCTCTGGATAGGTCCAGCCATAGGTCCGGTGAAGCCAGCGCTGAATGGTCCCGGCCAGAGAGAGGGGCCCGACGATCCCAACAGCCAGCCCGGCCGAATCCTGATGAAGCGGGCCAAGTTTAACCAGCCCCAGGCTGGCATAGATAAGGCCGGCATAAGGACGGTCGTCCGGTATCAATTCCTTTTCGGTCAGGTTATCGGGAGTGAACATTCCCTGGACCAGGGACAGGCCGGCCCTTCGCTGCTCCGGTCGATTCTCATCACCGCTGGCCGCCTGCTTTTTCTCGCCACCGAGAAGCTTCCGGTTCAACCCGGCCAGACATCTCAGGAAGGAAGACCCGGAATCCTGGCCCAGCTCCGGCGTGATCCACATCAACTGGACGCCGTTGGTATAGCCTTCGTCCTGCTTCAGCCAGACATCGTTTTCCAGTGAAAAAACCAGGCTGCCCCGGTCCCGGGCCGGCGGTCTGAACTGGGCCTGCAGCTCCAGGCTACCCATCAAGACCGCCAGCACAAAAGAAGTTATAATTACCCTGGCCCGGCCAGCCTTAAACCCTGTCTTTGTATCAGGAAGCATGGTAAAACTACTGACCTCAAACCGGCTTCAGGTCGTGTTCTCACGGACGTTCCAGAAATCAGTCTAAATGAGCTATTGCCTTTTTTCCAGAGTATTATGAAAATTTCAACCTTGAAGCTGACCGGCACCGGGTCATCAAATAAACTTATTGTCTCAATTAACTTCGAAACTGTCTCCTCTTTGTCGTTACTAATATTTTTTTCTGATCGCATTTCCCGGACTTGAACCTGAGGTTAGCCCGCTATAACTCAAGCTTCCAGCTCAGTTTTGCCGCTCCGTTTCAACCAGCGACCGCGCCGTCAACCGATCAGGCTTTAACTTGAAGCCGCTTTCTCCAGCCGCTTCATGATGCTGAACATAAAGGCAGCCGAGAGCAGGCAGGCCACCACCAGGATTGACCACAGAGCCCAGAGCGGAACTTTCATCCACAGGTAACCAACCAGGCCCACCAGGTAATTGCCGGTGGCCGTGGCCGCAAACCAGCCGCCCTGCATCAAACCTTTATATTTTGGCGGGGCCACCCTGGAAACAAAGGAAATACCCATCGGGCTCAAAAAGAGTTCGGCAATGGTCAGCAGGAAGTAAGTGCTGATCAACCAGTAAACAGAAACCAGGTACTCGGGCGGAGCCACCCTGCCCCCCAGCTCGGCCGGGCTGGGCAGCTTGAGCGAGGCTATGACCAGGATGGAAAAAGAAACTGCGGTCAGCAGCATGCCTATTCCTATTTTCCTGGGAGCCGAGGGCTCTTTGCCTATCTTATTCAGGTAAGAAAAAATCCCGATAATCAGCGGGGACAGGGCGACGATGAAGAAGGGATTGAAATGCTGGAAGCGCTGGGGCTGGAAGGGACTGACCTCGGGGTAGGTGCTGTAGCGAAGGTAAGTCAGAACAGCAAAAATGACAAAGGCCAGCCCGCCGGCTATCCGACCACCCTTAGACACCCCCTTCTTCACCAGGAAGACCAGGCCCACTATCGACAGGAAAAGCGGCAGCAGACCGCCCAGGTCGAACCAGAGGTTGGTCAGCTTGCCCACCTGCTTGACAGTGTAGTCGCGGGCGAAGAAGGTCATGGTGACCGCCGACTGGTGGAAAGCCATCCAGAAGAAGATGACCACCAGGAAGACCAGGCCCAGGGCCACCAGGCGCTGCCTGGTCTGCTCCGGCGTCAGTTGAATCATCTGGGCTTTAAGCTCGGCTGACTTTTCTTTCTGCTTTTCGCTGACATCGGCCTGCCGGTAATATTTTCTAAAGCCCCAGAAAATTAACATCGAGATTATCAGACTGATACAGGCCACACCAAACCCGAAATGATAGGACTTGCTCAGGGTTCCCAGGTAGGTTTCAGCAAACTGCCGGAGTCCATCCAGGGTTATGGCCGGGTTCTGTTTCTGGGCCAGTTCCAGGAGCTGGTTGACATCGGCCAGTTTCCCGTTCAAGTAATCGTGGGCCAGGGCCGGTATCCTGGCATCGTAAAAGAAGTTGCTTTTCTTCAGGATGAAATTGGAAACAACCTCGGAAGCTGACGGAGCAAACATGGCCCCTATGTTAATTCCCATGTAAAAAATGGTAAAGGCCCGGTCCCGCATATGGCTGTATTTCGGGTCATCGTAGAGATTGCCCACCAGGGCCTGGAGGTTGCCCTTGAACAGTCCGGTGCCAAGGGCAATGGTGGCCAGGGCTGCCACCACCAGGGCAAAGCCGGTCTGAAACCTGGTTGGCAGAGCCAGCAGCAGGTAACCGATGAACATGACCACCAGGCCTATGCTGATGGTCCGGCCATAGCCCAGCACCCGGTCGGCCAGGAAACCACCCAGCAGCGGGAAGAAATAGACGAAGAACATGAAGGTGGCATACATGAACCCGGTCTGCCCCGGTGTCATCCCGTACTTGGCCTGCAAGAACAGGACAAAGATGCTGACCATGGTGTAGAAACCAAAGCGTTCTCCCATGTTGGCAAAAAAGGCCACAAACAATCCCCGCGGATGTCCTTTGAACATTGCTCACTCTCCTTTTAATCGATTTTAATTGATCAGCCTGATTGCTCAGAAAATTTATATCTTAACCGGCTATCACCGGTTACGCAAAAGCTCCAGGAACAGGCTGTTGACAGTCTTTTCGAGAGCCTGGCGAAAATTCTCGACTGTCTGCTTGCCGTTGTTTTCCACCCAGTAGCGGCTGATGAACATCGGCTGGCCGACGTTGACCTGGACCGTGGCTGGAACGCCGAAGGGTATGTGCGTGCCAAAAAAGGCCAGCGGAGTAACCGGGACATCCAGCCGGTCTTCTTGATAAAGGTTATAGGCCATGGCCGCCGGACCGTGGCGGAAGCGGGCCACGTAGGGGTTGGGGTCGGCATCGTCAAAGTGACCACGCCCCTGCAACAGGACAATGGCCCTCCCCAGCTTCAGGTATTCCTGGCATTTCCTGACCGCGGCCGCCCGCCCCTCATAGAGGTCAACCGGAATGTAGCCAACTCTGGCTATGTTGGATGAAATGTAGCGGACGATAAGGGTAAAAAACGGATTGAGCAGGAAATGAACCATCAGGCCGAAGTTTTTCATGCTGCGGTAAAGATGCTTGCGAACCAGGAAGCTGAATTCTTCCTTGGAAAAAATCATCCTGTTGGCGGTAAAGAAAATCGGTCGGGGGACGGTCTTGAACAGCACGGCCACATCCTTATAGCTGCCGACATGGTTGCCGACGATGATGTTCGGCCCCTCCCGGACAAAATTTTCCGCGCCTTTAACCACCAGTTTCTTGGGAAAGAGGGCCAGGCTGCTGATTCTCTGGATAAAATTTTCGAAATTCTTCAGTTCTTCTTCAAAGGTCCTCGGCATGGGCTAATTATTTTAGCCCAGAGCAATTCAAATTTCAAAAGAATTTTCAGGCCCCGACCAGCCGGCCAATTACTTTAAGCTTTCGGCCAGAAACACCCAGCCGCAGACTGAACTCTCTTTCAGGCAGGTGAAAAACCGGGCTTCTGGCTTTCGGGAACTTAGTTGAAGAAATTTAAGAACCGCCGGCGCCTTTTGAGCTGGTCCAGGCATTTCCGGTACAGTTATGGGAAAAGTCCAGCTTTTGAGGTTCCTGCTCTTATCGACCCTGTGCCAGTGTCTGAGCATTTGTATCACCATGTCCTGACAGGCATCTTCCGCCTCGGGTCGGCTTCTGAGCAGGCTCAGGGCAAAAGACATAAGGTCTCTTCCATAATCTTCCAGAAGTCTCAAAAGCCGGGCTCTATCTGTCATTCAGGTCTGCTTGCCTGAAAACCCAAGCTTTCACTTCTCACCTCGTTTCGTGGATGAAACGACGCAGCGGGCGGAAATGTTTACCGGGCTTTTTTTCGCCTGTTATCTCCCACAACGTAATTTTACTCTCATCCCTTCCCCTTTAATTAGCAGGATTTTTCTTGTCAGTCGCAGGAAAGCGTGTTAATTTATTTTATCAACATCAACCTGAAAGAGAGATAGAAAAATGTTTACCCTGATAAAAAACGTAAAAATTGCTGGCGGGGGTCCAGGCCGCCAGGACCTGTTGATAGCCGGCGAAAAAATTGTTGCCGTAATAGAAGCCGGGCGGGTAAGCTTGGGGGGACTGGAATTCGCTGTAATCCAGGGACAGGGGTTGACTGCCATCCCTGGCTTCATCGACCCTCACGTCCACATCCTGGGGGGCGGCGGCGAGGGCGGTCCGGCCACCCGGGCCCCGGAAATCAGACTTGAAGACTGCCTGAGCTGCGGGGTGACCACTGTCATCGGCTGCCTGGGCACTGATAGCATCACCAGGCACATGAGCTCGCTTCTGGCCAAGGCCAGGGCCCTGGAAATAGAAGGACTCAGCACCTGGATATATACCGGGGCCTACAACCTGCCGACTCCGACCATCACCGGAAGCGTTAGGTCGGACATAGCCCTGATTGATAAAGTGATAGGGGCCGGAGAAATTGCCCTCTCCGACCATCGCTCTTCCCAGCCGACCTTTGAAGAATTTCTCAAGCTGGTGGCCGAGTGCCGGGTCGGCGGCCTGTTAGGGGGAAAGGCCGGCGTGGCCCATTTTCACCTGGGAGACGGCCGGCGCGCTCTGGAATATTTTTTCAGGATGCTGGAAGAAAGCGAGCTTCCGGCCGTCCAGGTGATTGCCACCCACGCCAACCGCAACCGCCACCTGTTCTCCCGGGCAATGGAGTGGATAAGGCGTGGTGGTTTTGTTGATTTCACCTGTGGTCCGGAACCCTGCGACCCGGATGAAGTCAGCGTCACGGAAGCTCTGAATGAAATTAAATCACTGGGACTCCCGCTCACGCGGGTTACCATTAGTTCCGACGCCAACGGCAGTCTGCCCGTCTTTGATGAAAAGGGCAAGCTGGTGGCCCTGACCGTGGCCAGCCAGAAGGATTTTATCCGGGCTTTCAGGAAAGCTGTCCAGAAAAACGTACTGACCCTGGAAGAAGCCGTGGCCGTCTTTTCCACCAACGCCGCTGATTTTTACAGGCTGCCGGGGAAAGGTAAGCTTCTCCCGGGTTATGACGCTGACCTCCTGTTGTTAGATGAAGAGCTCCAGATCAAATACGTCTTCAGCCGCGGCCGGTTGATGGTGGAAGAGGGACAGCTCAAGGTTAGAAGCACTTTCGTCATATAGACTTATTCATTTACTTTTTTAACTTTACGGACGCCTTGCGATTCAGGCCGGGCAGAACCGACCCCGGCCGACAGCAGGAGAAAGAGATGAAAGAAAAAGGTAACGTTGAGAAGGAAATCCGGCCGGGTCCTAAAAAACCATCATTCGGACTGGCTCTTATTCCCCTTGTTTCCATGGCCCTCTTGCTGGGCATAGGTTACGGTATTTACCGGATAAAAGCCCAGGTGCTGCTGGTGGCCGCAGCCTTCATCACCGCCTGCCTCGGTGCTTATCTCCGATATTCCTGGAAGGATATGGAAGCCGGAATCGTGGAAAGCATCAGAAAAGCCCTGCCGGCCATCCTGATCATGCTGGCGGTCGGAGTGCTGGTGGCCACCTGGATTGCCAGCGGCACCATACCAATGATTATCTACTACGGCCTCAAGCTCATTTCCCCGAAATATTTTCTGGTCACGGCCTGCCTGGTCTGCACCCTGACTTCCCTGGCCTGCGGCACCTCCTGGGGGACCATCGGCACCCTGGGGGTGGCCTTCATCGGAATAGCCATGGGCCTGGGAATTCCGCTGGGGCCGGCAGCCGGAGCCATCGTGGCCGGAGCCTATTTCGGGGACAAGATGTCTCCCCTTTCGGATATACCCAACCTGGCCGCGGTGACTGCCGGCTCCAACCTCTTTGACCACATCAAGCACATGTTCTGGTCGGGAACTCCGGCCTGGCTGGCCGGCCTGGTGATTTATTTCTTCATGGGCCTGAAGTACGGCGGCCGGGAATTTGACCGGGAAAAAATCCAGCAGATTACTTCCACTCTGGAAAGAAATTTCGATTTCAACCTGTTGCTTTTGATTCCCATCCTGATTGTTTTTTATTACGCTTTTACCAGGAAGCCAACCATTCCGGGGATGCTGATTTCATCGGTGGTGGCCGCGGCCCTGGCTGTCATCTTTCAGAAGAGCAGCCTGGTTCAGGTGGCCCAGGCTGTCAATTCCGGTTATTCCGCCAGTACCGGGCTGGAAGCCGTCGACCGCCTGATTTCCCGCGGTGGCCTGATGAGCATGATGGAAACCCAGCTGGTGGCCTTCACCGCCTTCAGCTTCGGCGGCATCATGCAGAAAACCGGTATGCTGGCCGTCATCCTGGAAAAGATCATGAAATTCGCCGACAGGGTCTGGAGCCTGGTGCTGACCACCATCGGCACCGCCATCCTGTCCGCACTGATTACCGGCAGTTCTTACCTTTCTATGATCATCCCGGCCGAGTTGCTGTCGGATGCCTACAGGAAAAAGGGCCTGGCCGCCAAGAACCTGTCGCGGATCATCGAGGAAAGCGGCGGGATAATCGTGCCGCTCATACCCTGGAGCATGGCCGGAGTTTACATCACCGGGACCCTGGGCGTACCTACTTTCAGTTATCTGTTCTACGCCTTTTCCAATTACTTTGCGGTGATAATCCTGGCTGTGTTTGGCTTTACCGGTTTTACCATGGCCAGGAAAATCCGCGAGGACGAGACCCAGCCGGGAAGTTAAAATCATTTTCGCAGGAACTTAAAAACTCTGCAGTCGCAGTTAAAGACCACGCCTGGAATTAGAAAAATTCTGCCACCCGCAACTTATCTGTCAGGTCATTCTTTATCCTTCTCTTCCTCTATCTCCTGTTCCAGTTCGTCCAGGTGGCTCAGGGCCTTCTCGAAGGCCTGCTTGGCCTGTTCCAGCTTTTTCTGGCGGAGTTCCACGGTGGAATCGAACTTCTGTCCGATCTCCTCGGCCTTCTTTTTCTCCTTGAGCAGCAGCTCGTCAAAAGAGGCTTTCTTTTTCTGACCCTTTTCCGACTGGATGATTTCCTTCAAGCTGAAATCAACCCAGAGGCGGGCGCCGCAGTGCGGGCAGACCAGCTCGAAGACCTTCTCCCCTTTATTTTTTTTCTCTTTGCCTTCCATGATACTTAGAATCTAACAGAAAAAAACCGGCGCTTCAACTCAATTCAGCTCGCGATCCAATCCGTACTTCTTGATAAGTCGGAATAGCCCCTGGCGGGTCAGGCCGATGGCCGCAGCCGTCCGGGCCCGGTGGAAATTGAAGTGGCGCAGGGCTTCGCCCAGGAATTTTTTTTCGAACTCGGCTTTGGCCCGGGAATAATCCCAGCGGTCGGGCAGTGGCCTGTCCTTTGACTTCTTGATATCATCGGACAGAAGCTCTTCTCCCAGGACCTGGCTGCCGCCAGCCAGCACCAGAGCCCGCTGGATTTCATTCTGCAGCTCGCGGACGTTCCCCGGCCAGGTGTACTTCAGAAGAAGTTCCAGGGCCGGCGGAGAAAAGAAGGCCCTGGGTTTATTCATTTCGCGGCAGTATTTATCCAGGAAATGATTGACCAGTACCAGGATATCTTCCGGCCGCCGGCGGAGGGGAGGGATTTCGATGGTGATGATTCTCAGGCGGTAATACAGGTCCTGCCTGAACCGGCCAGCGGCCACTTCCTGCTCCAGGTTGCGATGGGTGGCACTGATGAACCTGACATCCACCCGGCGGCTGCGGTTTTCGCCTATGCGCCTGATTTCTTTCTCCTGCAGGACCCGCAGAATCTTGGCCTGGAGCGGAAGCGACAGGTCGCCGATTTCATCAAGGAAGAAGGTGCCTCCGCTGGCTTCTTCCACCAGGCCGGGCCTGTCGCGCAGGGCTCCGGTAAAGGCCCCCCTGGCATAACCGAAAAGCTCTGATTCCAGCAGGTTGTCGGGGATGGCGCTGCAGTTAACAGCCACGAACTGGCCATGCCGGCGGACCCCGCCGTGATGTATGATGCGGGCTATGAGTTCCTTCCCTGTTCCGCTTTCACCGGTGATCAGGACCGGCGAACTGACTTCTTTTACTTTTTCAATTAGCTCTCTTATCAACCGGAAGGGCTGGCTGAGGCCAAGAAATTCCAGGCCGGTCGCCTCGGGCTGAACTTTCACTTCCTCGGGCGGCGTGCTTTCACTGGCCAGCAGTTTAACCATCGGCAGGGCCGAGGACAGAATATCCTTTTCGGTTTCGGTCAGGGTCGCCTCCGGTTGGTGTTTTTCCAGGTAGGCATACCCGAACGTTCGCCCCTGATAGCAGAACGGATAGCAGGCCACCAGGATATCCTGGCCATGATTAGCCCGGCTGGCCAGCAGTTTTCCATTTTCCAGCGCCCGGTTGATAAGCTGGAGACGCTCGCCCTCACCGAGAGCCGCCTTCTTTCCCCGGAGCTGCTGGAAGAAGGGCCTCTGCCTGAAGTCGAAGGCCACCAGCTGGAAATGGTCTGCCTGCAGGGCCTCGCCGATGACCTCAAACATCCTGGACACCAGTTGCCTTCCGGCCATCGTCCTTTCACCTGAAACTGGAATAAAAAGAAAAAGGAGTGAAGAGTGTAATAATCCGCGGCCGGCAAGCCGCCCCTTCGGGCAAGGTCTACAGAACCTGTAAAAATAATCTATAAGATGACCAGTGTTGCGTCGCCCGGTTTCATTAATCCAGACGTTACCCGGATGGTAATTTTCTCACACCGGCCCGGGTCCGGGAACGCCTGGCCCGATTGAAATCCATGATTAGGTGAACTTCGCCCGCGTGAACTTCCATCCGCTAAGCTGAACTGAATTCTTGAGACCTGGACTACTCTTAGACCGGAAGAGTTAAGCTGGAAAAAGCAGGGCCCGGGATTGACCTCAGTCCAGGTCAATTAATTTTGTGGTTATCGATGGATCACGAGCCTTTCTCCCCTCCTGAGTCAATCTCAAAAAGGGCATCATGGTTATACCCGGGTTATATCCGGGTTATACCCAAAACTCCCTGGACTGTGTTTTCCAATCAACCATAAAAATAAAATTTATTCCTGTGACCGCAACGGAAATTGTCCGGAAAAACTAGCCTTAACCGGCGATTCCGGGGTCGGACTGACAGCTCCTGATAGATGATTTAAAGTTTTCAATTCAGATAATATAGAAGATCAATCAGAAACATAAAGAGGGAAAAAGATGAAATATCCATCCGGTAAAATCAGCAGCAAGGACCCCAGGCCCGGGCCAACCAGTTCTGTTTCGGCTTCCAGTTATAATTCCAGCAGCCGGAAAAGATTTCTGCTTGCTGGCTATCTGCTGCTGCTCTTGATGGCCGGGCTGGTGGCGGCCAGGGACGAAGTCCGTCCCGGCCGGCCAGACCGACTGGCCTGGTTCAGGGAAGCCAGATTCGGGTTGTTCATCCACCGGGGAGTCTATTCCCGGATCGGCCGGGAAGAATGGGCCCGGGAACTTCTCCAGATACCGTGGGCCGAATACCAGAGATATGCCCGGAATTTCAAGCCGGTGAATTACAACCCCAGGGAATGGGTCAGGCTGGCTAAGGAAGCAGGTGTTAAATACATCGTGATCACTTCCAAGCACCATGATGGTTTCTGTCTTTACGACAGCGCCTTTACGGAAAACGACAGCGGGGGCAAAAGTCGGGAAAGACCTGCCGGGGAGGCTGGTTGAGGCCTGCCGGGAACAGGACAGGCCCATAGGTTTTTATTATTCAATTATGGACTGGCCCCACCCCGACTACCTGCCGCGCCGCAGCTAAGAAAAAGACCGCCCGGCCAGGGGAGCGGACTTCAGGCGCTATGTAAGTTACATGAAAAGCCAGCTCCAGGAACTGGTGTTGAAATACCGGCCGGCCATTCTCTGGTTTGACGGTGAACGGGAGCACCGGAACTAAGATTACGACGCGGTTGGCCTGGGCCAGATGCTCAGGCGGCTCCAGCCGGACATCCTGATAAACGACCGGCTATTCAACCGGGAACCGGGCCTGGGCGATTTCGGTACCCCGGAAAACTACGTCCCGGCCACCGGCTGGCGGAACGAAGACGGAAGCCTGAGGTTGTGGGAAGTCTGTATGACCATGAATTTCAACGGCTGGGGCTACAACCACTATGAAACAGAATTCCGGAACGGGCCGCAACTCATAAGGCAGCTCATAGAAATAGCCAGCAAGGGCGGGAATTTTCTGCTGAACATAGGGCCAGGGCCTGACGGAACCATTCAGCCGGAGTTTGTGGAAAGGCTGAAACAGATCGGAGCCTGGCTCAGGGTCAACGGGGAAGCGATTTGACGGCGGCTATGCCAGGATTCACGACCTTATTTCCATTCCCGGGGCCGGGGCTTCCTGGGAGGATGTGCTGCTGATGAGAAAGCAGCTGGCCACCTCCTATGATTACTATTTTTCGGTCGGGGTGAGTTATTCCTGGGGGTCAATCTTCAGCCACGTGGTCAACCCGCGGTTCGGCAGCGGCAGCGGCGGCTTTTCGTTGAAGATAAGTTATTAAAGTTAAAGGAACGGATGACCGGGAAACCGGGCGAGCCTGGATTTGCTCTAACCTTCGCTTAAAAGGACATCGGCTTCAGGCGCTCCCTGCAATATTTCTGATTGACAACATTCCCCCTGTCAATTTATAAACAGGGGGACACACTCTCGTGTCCCACTTTTTTACAGGAGGCCCTGATGAAAAAAAGCCTGAAAGTTATAACGGCCATCGTTACGCTGTCATTTTTGGTTATGCTGGTCGCGGCTTTTGCTTTTTCTCAAGCTCGAACCGGGGCGGGCGAGAAGCCGGCGGCGCAGGAAGCCAGGCAGGAAGCGAAAAAGCTGCCGGGGCCTGAATCCCGGCCTTTCTCCATCACCAGACACCAGGTGATGATAGAGGGCAGGGTTGTTCCCTACACGGCCACAGCCGGAGAGCTGACCGTGTTGAAACAGAACGAAACTCCCGGGGCTTCGATGTTTTTCGTGGCTTACACCAGGGACGACGTTAAAGATAAAGCGACCAGGCCGGTGATGTTTTGCTTTAACGGCGGGCCGGGGTCATCCACGGTCTGGCTGCACCTCGGTGGAGTCGGGCCGAAACGGGTGGCCATGGATGAGGAGGGCTACCCGCTGAAAACTCCGGCCGGGGTGGTCGATAGCGAATATTCGCTTCTGGATGTGACCGACCTGGTGTTTGTGGATGCGGTTTCCACCGGTTACAGCCGACCGCTTCCGGGTGAAGAAGGAAGCCAGTTCCACGGGGTGGAAGAAGACGGCTACGCCTTCGCCGAGTTTATCCGGATTTTCCTGACGAAATTCGACCGCTGGAGCTCACCCAAGTTTCTGCTGGGTGAAAGCTACGGAACGACCAGGGCGGCAGTGCTTTCCGGAGTGTTGCAAAACAGGACTTACGGAATTTATCTGAACGGCATCGTGCTGCTGTCGAGCGTGCTGGATTTTGCCACCCTTTCTTTCAACCCTGGAAATATCCTCTCCTATATGGTCTTTCTGCCCCATTACACCGCCACGGCCTGGTATCACCGGAAGCTGACGGCGGTAAATCAGAACAAAGAGCTACCTGCGCTTCTCGAAGAGGCCAGGACATTCGCCGTAAACGAATACATGCCGGCCATGCTCAGGGGAAATTTATTGAAGCCCGAAGAGGTGGAAGCTACGGCCAGGAAGCTGTCGGAGCTGACCGGCCTTTCGGTCGACTACCTGAAAAATTCCAACCTGCGGGTCCGGCACGACCGTTTCGTCAAAGAGCTGCTGCGTGACCGGCGACTGACCGTGGGTCGCCTGGATAGCCGGTTTACGGGCCGGGAGGCTGATGCTGCAGGTGAAAGCTACGAATACGACCCGTCGAGCGCCCTGATCATGGGGTCCTTTTCGGCTGCCCTGAATAACTACGTGGGGACTGTTCTGAATTACAAGAAAGAAGTGCCCTATGCCATTTACGGTAACGTTTATCCCTGGAATTTTAATTTCCAGCCGGGGCAATCGCGGGTTCCGGGCGTCACCAGGGCGGTCGGGCGCAGTTCCAGGGATGGTTCTCTCTACGTGGCCGAAACACTGAGGCAGGCCATGGCCGAGAACACCGCCCTAAAAATCTTCTGCTGCAACGGATATTACGACGGGGCCACGCCATTTTTCGGCACAGAATATACTTTCAGCCAGTTGATGCTTGATGGCTCGTTCAAGGACAGGGTGCGGATGGGATATTACGAAGCCGGGCACATGATGTACATTCACAAACCGTCCCTGAAGAAATTGAAAAGTGACCTGGCCGGCTTCATCGCCCGGGCCACCAAATAAAAACGGGGGACACAATACTCATTTACCTAATTTCTGTTTACTTACTCTATTTCGGGCGTGTCAACTAGAATTCGCAATTTCAGAGCCATCCTAAACCTCTTCAGTTTGCAGCCTGAGCCATAAAGGCCTGGTTTCGTTCCATGGCCTCCTCAATTTTCTCCTTCTGGATGTAGCTTCGGTCAACTCCCCAGTCTTCTGAGTATTCCATGAGATAACACGTCACCAACCTCACCCAGGAGTCAACCGACGGAAATACGCCGATCACCCGGCTCCGTTGCCGAACCTCCCGGCAGGTCCGCTCCGGCATGTTGGTGGAGGAGATCTTTTTGGAGTCGATCTCCGGGAAGCCGAAAAACTGCAGCGAGTCCTCGAGCCCGTCTTCCAGACACCGTATCGCCTCGGGAAAACGCTTTTCGTAGTCTCGGCACAAAAGCTCGGCTACGCGGCGGGCGCTTTTTCTGTCCGGCTGAAGCCAAATCTGCTTGAGAAGGGCCGAAAACCTGGCTTTCTCCTTATGAGGAACCTTCGCCAGAATGTTCCGCATGAAGTGGACCTTGCACCTCTGCCAGCTTGTGCCAACAAGTTCTTTTTTAACCGCAGCCTGAATGCCCGAGTGAGCATCGGAGATCACCAGACACACCTTCCTCAGACCTCGGCTCTTCAGTTTGTGGAAAAACTCCCGCCAACTGTCCTCCGACTCGTCAAACATCGGCTCGATGGCCAAAATCTCCCTGTTTCCGGCGCTATTTACTCCATGGGCGATCATCAGCGCCAGAGTGACAACTTGATCCTCCACCCGCACCTTATCATACAGAGCCTCGACCCAGAAAAAGGGTATTCTGCCTCCAACGGCCGGCTCCGGAAGGCCTCCACTTGCCCCTGAAGCCCCTTGGTAATCTCGGAAACCCGGGAGGCAGAAATATTCTCTACCCCCAACGCCCTGGCCAGTCGCTCGATCCGCTGCGTCGATACCCCGTTGATGAACGCCTCTTGGACCAACGCCGCCAGCGCCATCTCCGAGCGCTTCCTCTCGGTCACAAAAAACGGCACGTATCCGCCCTTTCTCAGCTTCGGAATGTAAAGGTAAATCGTCCCCAGCCGGGTGTCCATCCTCCTCACCCGGGCCCCGGAAAAATATGTTTTCCGGTCCTTGCTGTGCTTACCTTTCTCCGCTCCAACCCTGGCCTCAGCCTCAATCAACATCATCTGACGAGCCACCCATTCCAGCAGGGCCAAAACCCGGTCCTGCTCCGTGATAAATCCCAATAGCACTTTCTTCAAAAGTCCCTTATAATGGTTTGGGGCCATCGTAGTAAACCTCCTCTCATTCGAGTTTCTCTTCGAAGAGAGTTTACGATGGCTCCTCTCCTATGGCTGGCAAATTGCGAACATTACTGTACACTAACCTCTATTTCCGGTAGAAGAATCTGGTCGTAAATTCCGGTTGAAAAATAAGGTAAATGAGTATTGTGTCCCCCGTTTCAATCTATTTTTACGTCTGTGGATTTGTGGGCATACACGGGGTCTTTTTTCGGGCCAGGCTCCTGGACCTGGAGCCCCTTTAAGCGCACGGTGTGGACGTCATCCAGGATGATTGCCCTCCGGTAATCCTTTCTGGACGCCACCAGTTTGACGTTCTCAAAGGTGATATTCCGGGCATGGCGCACGTAAAATCCCCAGGCCGGTAGCTCCCTGAACATGGAAAATTCCGGGTAGCTCGCTGGAAGCTCCGGAACCCTGTCCAGCTCGTCAATGCCCACCCGGGCAAAATTAGGGTCACCACCACCCGGATGCCTGATTTCTATGTTCTTCAGGGTAACATTCTCTATCAGGGCGTCCGGCTGGCCTGCAATCGCTGAGGGCGAAACGTTCCGGGGCTGATGTTCCCAGGGGCCTTCATAGTTGTATCCGGCATCGGGCTTGGTGGCCGGCACCTCGGCGTAGACGTTAGAAATCGAGATGTTCCGCATCCGGCCCTTCTTGCCCGGACGCCAGCGCTCGCCAATTCGCAAAAATATTACATTCCCGGTGTTGATGGACCTGAGCTTGTCCACCACCACGTCTTCCACGAACCCGCCATCAACCGCGGCAAAAGTTATGGCCGAACGGTAAGTATCATAAACCACGTTATCTATTATCCGGATATTCCTGAACCCTCCAAGCGAGGCCGTCCCGAACTTTATGCCGTTGGCGCTGGTGCGGATGACATTATTATGAATGTAGCCGTTCTGGCAAACAGCATTCTCGTCGTGCGACTTGAGACAGATTCCGTCATCGGCCGCATCTATGTAGCAATCAGACACCTCAAAATTATCGCAATCAACAATATCCACCCCGTCGTTATTCCAGTATGACTTGCTATCGATTATAAGTTTCCTGATAACCACGTTCTGGCACTGGTCGTACTGCTGGTTCCAGCTGGCCGGGTCTTTAAGGGTGAGGCCCTCGATGCGGACATTTTTGCAGCGCCAGAAATAGATATTCTGGGGACGAATACCTTCGCGGGGGCGGTCGTTACGCAACGGGTCCTTGACCAGGCCCTTGTGAATTATGTCAACCAGGTTGTTGGCCACGATGAATCCCTGCCCGTCTATCACCCCGCCTTCTCCCGTTATTCCAACATTTTCCTGCTCCAGGGCGAAAATGAGAGCCGTCCAGTTGCGGT
This sequence comes from uncultured bacterium, assembly GCA_937920515.1. GTDB lineage: Bacteria > Acidobacteriota > Aminicenantia > Aminicenantales > Saccharicenantaceae > Saccharicenans. The sequence goes on along the minus strand of CALEUG010000028.1, from coordinate 9,397 downwards.
GGGTATCATAATCAAAGGGATTGGGCGAACCGACCAGGATTGCCCCTTCCAGCAGATGAATGGTGACGTTGGATTTCAGGTAGATAGTTCCGGTGAGATAACGCCCGACGTCAAACACCAGTCTTCCCCCGCCATTCTCGTGAATATAATCGATGGCTTTCTGGATGGAGCGGGTGTTGAGAGTGGTGCCATTGGACTTGATGCCGAAGAGCGAAGCCCTGTAATCAGCAGCCTGCAGGGCCGAAGGACTGAAGGCGAGAAAAAGGATAGTAACCATAAAAGCGATAAGAAGACTGATTGTAAAGATGGGACCGGGCTCCTTTACCCACTTTATATTCAACTCATATTGCCTTCCAGCTTTCAGCGTCTTCCGTTGATTTTTCATTATGCGCCCTCCTTTTTTATCTTATTTGAGTTTACATTTTAACGCGGTCCCGGACAAGCCATAGAAAAGGGGGACACACTCTCGTGTCCCCGGATTTCCTGCCAGCTTCTTTCACTTTGCTTAAAAGGGGAAAAACCTGAAATTAACGGGCAAAATCAATAACACAAGATTGGGTCAGGATAGAGTACCCTTCTTTCCCTTGATTATAGAGAAGCTGTGCCCGTCCTGATATTCCCATAAATTGTTCTGTTTCTTTCTGACATAAGACATCCAGGTTAACTCACTCTTGACAGTTTTAAGCTTTTCTAATTTCTGGCGAATAGTCTCAGCCGCATGAAAATCCGGGTATTTCTCCAGAAGTTGCTCATAACGGTAACAGGCCGCTTCATAAAATTCCAGCCTTTCCAGGATTCGAGCCGCCCGGTAAAGAATCCTGGGACGCCAGGCCTCTGAAGTTGCCGGGTCGTCGGCCAGCATCTCAAGGGCCCTGGCTGCCAGGCTGGCTCTTCCCGTTTTTTCCAGGACCTCTGTCAATTGGTACTGTTTCGCCGGCTCCAGAGGCTTGCGATGAATCCCGAAGTACTCCGTAAACACTTCGGCGGCTTTTTCCACATCCCTGTTAATTAATATTTCAATCGCTTTAAGGTAGAGTTTCTGGCCCTCATCCCCGGGGCCAAAACGATCTTTTAATCTGGCCAGCAAAATCAATCCTTCGACCCGGTCCGGATTCTTTTCCAGCAGAAGGTTCAATAGACCTTCCGCCATTTGATTGTCCCCTTTCTGATCAATAGCCGTCCGGGCCCGTTCGAGCATCATCTCCTCGATAGCGGCGTCATGGAGTTTCATCCGGGAAGCTAAATACATGCCGAATAGCATTCCGCTCAGGTGGCCAAGATAATCGACGCCCAGCTCCATTCCTGAAAGCTGCAATAAACTTCCGGCGAAATCAAAGAAGAAATAAAACATAATTACCATAAGAGAATTCATCCGGACTTTTAAGTTCAATCCGAACAGGATGGAAACCAGGCCAAGCACAGGTATCGGAAAAACCATTCTTTTATAAAAAAGCCGAAAGGCAAAAGCCCCGATTAATCCGCTGATCGCTCCGGAGGCCCCAATAGCACTGTACCAGTTCTCGAATAAAACGATTGATAAATAGGTTGGAACGAGAGCTGACACCAGACCTGTAAAAAAATATACATACAGGAACTTCTTCCAGCCGATTCTCCTTTCCAGCACCAACCCAAAAATCCAGAGAAAAAACACGTTGTTCCACAGATGTTCTGCATCCCCGTGAATGAACATGGAAGAAATCGGGCTGATGATTAAGTTCCAGAAATGTAATTTTTCAGGCAGAAATGAAAAATATGAAGCGACTATCTCCCTGTCCCAGAACAGGTCGGTTCCATAATGGATGATAACGTTGATTAGAATCAGGGCATAGGTGGCGTTGAATTTCTTTTCCAGGAGGCTCTCTTTTTCGAGATAATCGAAGGGGACAAAGGTACAATAATTCTTAAAGGTCTCCCAGAAGGTGTCTCCCTTTTCTATTGATTTAAAGGCGACGAAGAGAAAGAATAGAGCCGGAAGGATAATGTATCTGAGCACTCCGAAGCTCAGAAAAAGGAACTCATTTAAGAAAAATAAAAATAGCGGAAGAAAAAAGCCAACAACGACCGTCGTTACAATATATATTTTCTGCTGTTTCCAGAGTTTATTTTCTCTCCAGGATTCCATTACTCAAAAAAAATGATTGTAAATTCAGGACACGAGACCGTGTCTCCCGTTTTTCTATTTACCAGATCTGGCTTGATTACTTCTTCCTAAATATTCTTTAGCATTTTTTGAGCTACGGGCGAGTCCTCAGGAATCATGTGGGGAGCGCCACAGACCGGGCAACCTTCATAACGAGTTGAGATTCTCCAGATGGAATAAAAAACTCCCGGGATGATGGCCAGCAACCACAGGATTATTTCCCAGACCAGGCTGCCTTTAGTGTACTTCCTGGGGCTTCCAACAAAGCCGCAGTTGGTGCAGATACGCTTTTCCATTTTCTGACCTCCTTTTTGCCTTGCTCTGTTCAAATGCCTTAGCCAAAAAAACTTATAAAATTCTTACCACAAAATTAAAAAAAATTAAACAGTATAAAAAACAGGAAAAACCTGCAATCAAAAAACAAAATCAAGAACACAAAATCGGGTCACCAAACCGGATCTCACAGGCTGCAGGTAAACCGGAAAAATGAGCAATCTCCCGCTGCTTTTTTGCCTTTTGCTTTTCAGGTTGATAAAATCTCATGGTTAAGATATAAGATAAAAGAAATTTCTTGATAATAAAATGACAATCTCAAGAAGAAATTTTCTCAGAACCGGTATTCTGGGCGGGTGCGGGCTGCTCATTGTTCCCCGCCGGGTGCTCGGAGGCCAGGGCTACACTCCGCCCAGCGACGAGCTGACCAGGGCCATCATCGGCGTAGGGGGCATGGGCCAGGCTCATATCCGTTATCCGGGGCGCCTTCTGGCCATATGCGATGTTGACCGCAAGCATCTCCAGGAAGCCCTGGAACTGGCCGGGCCAGGGGTGAAAGGCTATTTTGATTTTCGAGAAGTCCTGGCTCGCCCCGACATAGATATAGTCCATATAGTCACCCCGCCCCACTGGCATGCCCTGATGTCCATCGCCGCCGCCAGGGCCGGCAAGGACATCTGGTGCGAAAAACCTATGACCAGAACCATCGGCGAGGGCCAGAAAGTCGTGGAAGCCGTCCGGCGTTACGGCCGCATCTTTCGCATCAACACCTGGTTCCGTTTCGAAGGAACATTCTACGGCTTTGGCACCACGGTTAAACCCATCAAGAAAATCGTTCAGCATCGTCTGCTGGGCTGGCCCCTGCGGGTTACCGTCAGCGGGGCCACCGGTTTCGACTGGAAGTTCTACTGGCAGGGCAAGACATATCTTCCGCCACAGCCTGTCCCTCCTGAACTCGACTATGATTTCTGGCTCGGGCCGGCGCCTTTCAAGCCTTACCATCCCCACCGGGTTCATGTAACTTTTCGCGGCTACTGGGATTACGACGGCGGCGGGCTGGGTGACATGGGCATGCATTATCTCGACCCGGTCCAGTACCTCCTGGAAAAAGACCATACCAGCCCGGTGGAAATAGAAGTCGATGCCCCCCAGCAACACCCCGACGCCTGCGGTCGCTGGCGCCAGATTGTCCTGCGATACGCTGACGGCTGTGAAATAATTCTTGACGGCCAGAACCAGCGGAAAGACGTGCCTTTCATCGAAGGTCCTGAAGGAAAACTTTATCCGAATTTGAGAAGCAACATCCCCGGTCTCCCGGAAAAACTTAAATCCCTTCCCGACCCCGAACCCCAGGTCACCGATTTTCACCGGGCTGTGCGCGAAAGGCGGAAATTTGCCCTCAACGAAGAAAACGGCCACCGTTCCTGCACCCTGGTCAACCTGGCCAAGATTGCCGTCCGTCTCGGCCGCAACCTGCGCTTCGACCCGGAGCGGCAGGTTTTCCTCGGTGATGAACAGGCCAATCTCCTGATTAACGAACCGATGCGCAGCCCCTGGTATCAGATGATGGAATGAACTTATAAGGTAAATGTATGATGAAGGAAAGGCCAGTCACGGCATATTTGAAGACGAGGAGTTCAAATCCCGGACAGGCTCTATCCGGAGTTCAGGCGATGGAGGGCCCGGGCGAGAAAAATCATGACGAGAAACCAGATAGAATGAATAATTTTAAAATCATAGCTCAATCAACAATGACCCGAAGGCAGAAATCGGCGGCTGTCCGCAGTCAGGAAGTTGCCGGCCCGGGTCTCAGTTATGATTCAAAAATCAGACCCGAATCCAAAAGACCCCTCTCGGGTACAAATCCCACAGGAGGAATTTGCTATCTAAGGTCTAATTCCATGCCTGATAAAAGAATTCTGCTCATCCTGATCTCCTGGCTGTCCATTTTCTTCAGTTTACAGGCCTGCTATGCCCCTATGACCAGGACCCCGGCCGCTCCGGCACCCGCTGAAAAGCTCTCTTCATCCCCCGCCCTCTCCCCGGCAGATGAAGGCCTTAGAAAAAAGGTGGACGAATGGCTGCGCCAGCTGCCCGCCTCAAACCGGGCCGAAAGCGAGAAAATCTTTTCAGAAATGCTTGAGGCCGGTTCACCTGTAGTTTACGAGCTCGGACGCCGCCTGGCCGTGCCGGGAGAAGCCGACGACAGCCTGGTCCGATACGCTATTGACGGGCTGGTAACCCTATGCGGAAAGCCCGGCCACGAATCACGTAAAGAAAGCCTGGCCGCTGACCTGCTGAAGCTGGCCGCCGGTTCGCGGCACGATGAAATCAAGAAATTCCTGCTGGAAGAAGTCCAGTACGCGGTCAGCCGGAGGCACCTGGCTCAACTCGCCTTTCACCTCAGGAATCCCGGCCTGACCGAATACGCTGTTCGGGCCATGCTCCGGGTAAAAGGACCGGAAGCGGAAAAGATTTTAATCGAAAACCTGGAAAGAGTTCCACCTGAAGCCAGGCTCCCCCTGGTACAGGCACTGGGAAATTTGCGCAGCCGGGAAGCAGCCCCGAAGCTCCGGGCGCTGGCCTCATCCGCCGACCCCGAGATAAAATACGCCGCCCTATCTGCTCTGACCGAAATCCCTGACCCGGCAACCGAAACGCTCCTGGCCTCCATCCCCACCCTCTCCAGCCACCAGGAACGCCGGCAGGCCCTGGAGCTTTACCTGCGCTTTGCCCGCCGGCTGGCTGAAGAAGGGCGCAAGGAAAGGGCGCTGGACATTGCTCAAAGGATGACAGAAATCCTTACCACCAGAGAAGAAGCCGCGCTGCGCTGCGAGGCTCTTAATCTGGTGGTTGAAATAGCCGGAGAAAAATCCGTTCCGGAGATTATCAAGGCCGCCTGGAGCGAGGAGCCGTCTTACCGGCAGCAGGCCCTCAGGCTGGCCGCTGAAGCCAGGTGGCCCGGGCTACTGCAAGAGCTGGCGGAAAACCTGGATGGCCTTCCCCCGGCCAACAGAGCAGCGGTCATCGAATTTCTGGGAAGCCAGGAAAACGCGGTTCGAGCTGAAATCATAGAACCCTACCTGGATGACAGCGAACAGGCGGTTCGCCTGGCAGCTATCAGGGCAGTATTCAGGCTGAAAAAAGCAGAAGCCGTCCCCCGCCTGCTGGCCGGGCTGAATAATTCCGAAAACGAAGCCCGGCTCATTCTTGAACTCTTCAGGTCTCTAAAACCCGAGAGCTACCTATCCGGAATTAAAGCAATTTTTTCCTCCCTTCCCGAGGCCATAAAAATTGCCATTTTTCAAAACCTCCAGGACATCATCGGACCTGAGTGGAAAAAGGAGGTGCTGGAAGCCAGCGAATCCGGAAATCCGGAGTTAAAGAAAGCCGCGGTGGAATGCCTGTTTGAGACGGTTGACAGCAACGACCTGTCCTGGCTGATTGATCGGTACCTCTCGCTTCAGGACCCCTCGCTCTCTCCAGGTTATCAAAAGGCTATCGTCAGCGCCCTTAACAGAATCGAGAACAACACCCTCCGGCAGAAAATTTTTCTGGAGTATGCCAGGAAAAAAACAGGAAAAGAGCGAGCCGAGCTGATAAGGTTATTGCCCCGGGTTGGCGGAGCAGCCAGCCTTGGCCTGGTGGTCCAGAACCTGGACGAAAGGAGTCCCGAGGTAAGGGCGGCCGCCGTGGCTGCTCTCAGCGCCTGGCCCGACTTTGCAGCCAGCGAACACCTGGTCAGTCTGATTAAGAGAAGCGATAGCCGAACCTTCCGTTACCTGGCCTTCCAGGGGCTGGCCAGGCTGATGAAAGAAACTTCAACCGACAAAGAAATAAAAGTCCGGGTGCTTGACGGGGTCAAGAGCCTGGCTTCCTATCCCGACGAAAAGAATTTCCTGCTGACCGCCTGGGGAAACATCCGGGACGAAAGGTCTCTGAAGGAGATCGCCAACTTCTTCACTGACGAAAGCCTGCGGGAAAAAGCGGCGCTTCTGGCCTGCCGGTTAGCCAGGCCAGCACCGGGCGAGGAAGGATTACGAGGCTTTGACACAATAATGATATTGAAAAAAGCACTCCCCTTCCTCAAAGAGGAGCTGGAAATTCAGGAGACTGAAGATTACCTGGATAAATTGCTCAAGCAGGAAGGATTCCAGCCTCTTTTTAACGGCAAGGACCTCTACGGCTGGAAGGGGCTGGTGGCCGACCCGGTGCAGCGGGCCAGGATGAGCCGGGAAGAACTGAAATCTGCTCAGGAAAAAGCCGACGAAGAAATGCGCCAGCACTGGAAGGTGGTGGCCGGGGAGCTGAGGTTTGACGGGAAGGGGCACAGCCTGTGCACCGCTAAAGACTACTGCGACTTTGAGCTTTTCGTGGACTGGAAAATAGAGCCGGACGGAGACAGCGGAATTTATTTGCGGGGTTCGCCGCAGGTCCAGATCTGGGACCCGGCCCGGTGGCCGGAAGGTTCGGGCGGACTTTACAACAACCAGAAAAACCCGAACAAGCCGCTCAAACCGGCTGATAACCCGGTCGGCACCTGGAACACCTTTTACATCAAGATGGTCGGAGAGCGAGTTACGGTATACCTGAATGGCGAACTGGTGGTGGATAACGTGGTCATGGAAAACTACTGGGAGCGGGACAAACCCATCTACCGCTGCGGCCAGATAGAACTCCAGGCTCACAATACCCCGCTTTATTTCAAAAACATATACCTCAGGGAATTAAAGTAAAAATATTTTGCTTTCTGCTAAAATAGGGCGGGGGAAAGATGCATTATGACGTTATAGTCGTGGGGGCCGGCCTGGGCGGACTCACCTGCGCTGCTGCCCTGGCCAGGAAGGGAGTCAGGGTCCTGGTCCTGGAAAAAGACTCTCATCCCGGCGGCACCAGCTACGTCTTCAGGCGGGGTGATTTCCACTTCCCCATGGGCCCGCTATCGTTCAGCTATCCCGGTTATATCAGCAGCCTGCTGTCCTACTTAGGAATCAAAGAGCCCCTGGAATTCAAGCGAAACCATTTCCAATTTATACACCCGCAGATGGACCTGGTCTATTCCAGACCGCCGGATGAACTCAGGCGGGCACTGGCAGAGCTCTTTCCGCAGGAAAAGCGTGGCCTCAACTTGGTTTTCCAGGAGCTCCGGCCGGCCCTGAAACTGGTCCACGATGTCTACCAGTGGTGTCCGGACTACCTGCCTCAGAAGCTGAGCGATGTTCAGAAAAAGCTGGTCAAATCAGAATACTCTGAAAGCAGGAAAACCAGGCTGGCCGGTTTTGCCCGAACCCATTCCGGCGAATTTCTCCGAAAACACCTTAAAAACAAGCTTCTGATTAACTTCCTGGGCTCTATGGGCACAGCCGGGCCAACCATGTCTTTCCTGACCCTGGCCCTGATGTGGCACATCATGTCGGTTGAAGGCATATGGTATCCCTCCCTGGGGCTTCGCGGGATAAGCGACCGCCTGGTGGAATTGATAAGGGCGGCCGGTGGTGAATTATATTTCGGTCTTCCGGTGAAGAAGATCGTAGTTGAGAATGGCCTGGCCAGGGGAGTGGTGGCCGGGGACAACAGCCTGGTTGGATCTGACTGGGTTGTGTCCAATGCCGACTATAAAACAACTTTCCTGGAACTCGTGGAGCCGGGGACAGTGGACGCTGATTTTATTAAGAAAATTGAAACCGCGCCCTATACCGGTTCAGAGCTGTGCGTATACCTGGGTCTTAATGCAGCCCGGTGCGACTTTAGCCGGATGCGGGCCACCCATTTATTCTACAGCCCGCAGAACCAGCGACCCGATGGATATCTGGATGAGGGCCCAAAGCTTGATGGCCGGGAAATTGAAATCTGCCGCTGGACTGATAACGAGCCGGGACAGGCGCCGGCCGGATACATCGGGCTGGTGCTCAGGGTCGGACTCGGCCACAAGCATTTTGCCCGGTTCAGGACCGGCGAAAAAAAGCGGGTGCCAGAATACAGGGCGCACAAGACAGCCCTGGCCCTGAAGCTGGTAAAAATCGCCGAGGAGGTGCTGCCGGGCCTGGGTGAAGCCATAGAGCTGATGGAAGTGGCCACACCGCTCACCTACCAGGACTGGGGACACAGATACCAGGGGTCAATTGCTGGCTGGAGCTGGAGCCAGGAGTGGACGGAGAGCTTTGGCCGGAAACTTCTGGTGGAAACGCCCGTCAGGAACCTGCTGATGGTTGGAATTTATGCGGCCAGCGAACTTTTTATGGGCGGGGTGCCGACCGCCATGCGCACCGCCGAACTGGCCTCCCACCTCATCCTGGAAAAATAAGCCTTTCAGCCGGCAACATAAAAGACAATATTGCCTGGATCCGCTGGATCATCAGAACAAAAAGATCTACACTTTCTTTGATCAACACTTTTACAAATCATTGCTGGAGTTAATAAGATGAAAAAAAGGTTGTTTTTGTTCGTAACGCCTGACGGGGTGACTTATTCCTCGCCAGAACTTAGCGAGCCGGATGTAGATAATTTCCAGGTGCTGGGCTATGGTGAAGGACAGAACGCGGTGGAGGCCTTTAATGATTTCAGGAGCCGGACTGCCTGGCTTAACGACACAAAATTCGAGGAAGTCATCTCCGTAGAAATCAGACACAAAATCCATGAGGGGACGCATTTTAATCTGAAAGAATAAGGCCTTAAATAATTTTTAATCTGGCGACGGGATGAAAGCCTGTTGATAAAATCAGGCTATAAGGCGGCAAAATAAATTGTTTTCAGAAAATATTCGCAATTAATATGGCTATTTGAATAACGGGTGATCTGGCTGAAATAAATCCGCCCGGCTCAACCCCTTCCAAGGATTTTCATTTTTCCGGTGGCTAAGAAGGGCGGATTGACCAGGGATTCTTTGTTGTAGGTCAGGGGGCGGCGGCTGTAAAACTCAAGGACCTGGCCGCCGGCTTCTTCCAGGATGGCCTGGCCGGCGGCGGTATCCCATTCCATCGTCCG
>CALEUG010000027.1 GCA_937920515.1 uncultured bacterium | reverse complement strand
TCGCAGCGCAGAACCATCGAGGCCACCAGCCCCATCAGCTCTTTGGTCTTTTCGTCCAGGGCTCCGGCCCGGTAAGTCTGTTCATCCAGTCCAAAAAACCTCTTGATTTCCAGGGTTCCTTCTTCCAGGATTATCCTGTTCATTTCCTGGCGGAAACGCACGAATTCTTCGTATCTGCCCAAGATTTCCTCCTCTGGCCCGGGTGCCGGCGTTGGCTCCGGGCCGGTTAAATAAATAATAAATGAACTCACAGATTATAACTCAGGACAGGCGGAGATGGAGCCAGGCAAAAGATAATTTCAGTTATTGGCCGCCGGGTCCGGACCTGCCAGAAATCCCGGGCCCTTCACCGGACCTGAGGCCGGAAGCTATTTTGAAAAAATCTCATTCTTCTTATATGATAACGGAAGTAAAAATGAAAACCGTGTCGAGAAGAGCTGGATGAACTGATAAAAAGTAAGCGGTAGGAAGCTACCGCCTGCAAGGCAAAACTCTATAAGGAAGGAGCAGAGCAGCATGGCCCTTGACCTTTCCGGAATTGCGGCCCGTATGGACCGGCTGTATGAATTTGACCGGGAACCGGTCACCCCGGACAAGTTTAAAAGGGGGGTCCTGTTTGCCAGCGTCTTTGCCGGCGAACACGTGGCCGCCACCGAATTTGTCATCGGCGCCTTTTTTGTTCTGCATGGCCTCAAGGCAATTGATATGGTTTTCGGCTTGCTCCTGGGCAACCTGCTGGCCGTCTTGAGCTGGACTTTTCTCTGTGCGCCGATCGCCACCAGCACCCGTCTTACGCTTTACTGGTATCTGAGAAAAATTGCCGGTTCAGGTGTGACTCTTATTTACAACCTGGCCAATGCCTTCCTGTACTGCATCCTGGCCGGAGCCATGATTTCTGTTTCGGCCACGGCCGTCGGCTTGGCCTTCGGTCTGAAAGTGCCGCAGCTTAACGATGTTTTTCCCGGCAGCCCTCTCTGGGTGCTGATCTGCCTGGGACTGGGGCTGCTGTTCACCCTTCTGGCCATCCTGGGTTTTGAAAAATTGAGCCGTTTTGCCGGGGTGGCTTCTCCCTGGATATTCTTATGCTTTATTGCCGGGGCTCTGGTAACGCTGCCGAAACTCGGCCTCCGGCCAGATTTCAGCAATTTCTGGGAGGTGGCTACGGCGAAAATCTGGAACGGAATCGCCACTGCCGGCCAGCAACAATTTGGCTTCTGGCACGTGGTCTTCTTTGCCTGGTTCTGCAACCTGGCCATGCATGTCGGCCTGTCTGATATGGCCCTTTTCCGTTATGCTAAGAAATGGACATATGGCTTTTATTCAGCTTTTGGCATGTATTCGGGTCATTTCCTGGCCTGGCTTTGCTCGGGCATTATGGTGGCGGCCATAGGCCGGGAAATGCATCCGGGCAAGATGGCCTTTGAAGCCCTGGGCCTGGCCGGGGCCGTGGCCGTCATGCTGGCCGGCTGGACTACCGCCAACCCGACTCTTTACCGTGCCGGCCTGGCCCTGCAAACGGTTACCGGCTGGCCCCGCTGGAAAATAACCCTGGTGGCCGGCCTGGTCACCTCTGTGCTGTCATGTTTTCCGCTCTTTTTCATGAAACTCCTGGACTACGTGGCCATATATGGCCTTGTCCTGATGCCAATCGGGGCCGTGGTTTTTGCCGAACACTGGATTTTCCCGAAGCTGAGTATTCCTCGCTACCAGGCTGAAACCGGGAAGCAGGTTTTTAACTGGAAGGTTCTTCTGGTCTGGGCCGGCAGCCTGATTTTTGCTTTTGCCCTGCCGCTGCATCTTTATTTCCGCTGGCTGCCCGGTTACCTGTTTGCCCTGGCTTTTTATCTGGTATTAAACCTCGGGGCCAGAAGGTCGCCTGCCAAAAAGGCTCCAGCTTGAGCAACAAAATGATGGTAAAAGAGGTAATGACAATTTTAGCAGCTGAAGATAAATAAAAAAAATTAACAGGAGATAACCTGAAATGATAACGGAAATGAAATATTTAATTCAGAAGGAGAGAGAAGGCCCAGAATTATTCAGAAGAATACTAAAATTTCTGGCCGGTAAAAAAGCGGGTTTACAGGTGGTCAACCACTGGCCAGATATGAACCGGAAAGGAATCGGCAATGAAATATAAAATTTCCCGCGCAGTCTCGTTTCTGGCCCTGATGGTCTGCCTCGCTCTGGCCTGGCTGAATTTCACCGCCCGGTTGAGGAGCGAGTCTTTCAAGCTGTGGTTTCTTATTTTTTCCGTGGTCTATTTTGTTGCGGCCGCCGTTTCGTTGGGCGAGAAATCAGAATCCTGATATAAAAACGGGACGCTAAGAGAATAAGGCTGAAAATCTTCAGCGGGTAATAAAATCCAGTCTTACTTAAAAAACATTTAATTTTTAACGAACGACGATTTCATCGACAAAAACCCAGGATTTCCCGCCAGCCGAGGGATGCCAGTCATAAAGTTGAAGCGTGCCCTGCACCTCGAACTTTACAAACCTGAACTGCTGGCCGTTGACCGAAAAACTCCAGACCTTGCTTATCTCCGCCTGCCTCTGGTCGTCTTCGATTTTCCGGGTGCCGGCGGGCACATAATTTATCCCGTCCTTTGAAACATAACAGCTTATGGATGACGGGTGAAGAATCCAGCTGGAAGGTGCCCACAGGGTGCTTATTTCCACCACCGAAGCTTCAACCGGTCGTTCCAGGTCGAGCAGCAGTTCAAAGTTCTGTCCTTCCCAGCCGAGCCAGTGAACCCTGTAGTCGTTTGCCCCTCGCACTCCGTTGGTCAGCAGGGCCAGGTTTCCCCCGCTGTATTTGGCGGCCGGCAGGGGATTGGCCGTAACTTTTTTCCGGAAGGCCAGGTTGCCTTTAACCCGGGTTTCCAGGAAACGCCTGGTCAGCCGGTAATATTCTTCGCAGCTCAGACCTGATTCGTTGACCGGAGCCGCCTTAACCTTTATGGCCGTATCGTAGAATTTTTCGAGTGAATCCAGGAGATGTTTTCGCGGGACGAATTCACCGTTAATTTCGTCATACCAGCCGCGCGGTCCAAACATATCGGCCTTGGCTATTTCCATTTCGGCATACTGCAGAGCCATCCGGGCGGTGCGAACATGGAGCAGGTAATCAGGCCGGTCAGCCACGGCTTCTTCGGCCCGGTCAAAATATTCGTTGCAGGCCCGGATATTTTCAGCCGAGAGAAAGGTATCCTGATGGTTGTTCGGCGGTCCGTAGATATCAAGCCATTCTCCGCTTTTAAGAATTTCAGACTGCAGGTGATAGAGGTAACGCCTTATCCAGGGTGCGGCCGGCCCGTAATAACCGTCGGTGAATTCTTCAATTATTCGCTCGACATCAGCCTCCGGATTCCAGAGCAACCTGGCCAGAAGGTAATTCTTAAGCTCGGAGAATTCATGCCCGGTCCCGGTGTTGGACTGCTGGAAGTGCTGGCGCACGCCGTATTTTACGAATAGCTGTATGTTCGGCTTCAAGGTGTGCAGGTTGGGAAACGGGCTGATACTATGAGCAAAGTTAACCGTGTAATCCCAGAGATAAATGTTTTTCGCTATTCTGGACCAGTCTTCTAAATCCCTGATAAAGGAAACGCTGGTCGGGTCTTCATCTATCGGCTTGCTCCGGTTTAGCTCGATGGTGCAGAGCATGACCTGCACGTTCTCGGCCGGCCTGGTGATCTTTGGTGCCTGGCGGCTGAACTGGTAGGCCAGGGTGGAAATTATCTTATCCGGAAAATGAGCGGCCACGGCGTTTACCAGCCGGAGAATCGGCCCGGCCGGACTGCCTTCTTCCTCAATTATTTTCTGGCAGCGCGGGCACTGGCAGCAGGAAAAATTATCGTTCTGGCTTACCGACCAGACTTTCTTTTCGGGCTGGGCCTTAATTTCCTGCTCAAGCTTCCGGATGATCAGTTGCTGCACTTCAGGGTGGGAAGGACAGAGCTGGTCAATCACCCTTTTGCCGTTAAGCCAGGCGAAATAGTCCGGGTGGTCCTTGAAATATTCCTGCCAGGGGACAAGCTTTTGAAAGGTGTGGACATAATAGCCGCGGGCAAACATATCGTCTATCACCTGGAGCCGGTGAAAATCGCGGTAGTCAGGATCCCGGGAAAACTGGCCGTGGACATTACGGTAGGTATTGGGGGTGTGACCGTGAAGGTCAAGGTCCGGCAGCATAAGCCTGTCCGAACGGGGAAAGACCACGTAATCCGGGCTGTAATATCTGAGACCGAAATACTTTTCCAGAATTTCAGAGACGCCATAAATACAGCCCCGGCCCGCTCCGCCGATGATGTAAAGGTTTCGGCCGCGGGTATAAACTCTGAAATCATCAGGCTGCTGGATTTCCGGCGATTTCTTGATGAAAAGAAGATTTTTGCCCTTCGGTCTATCCGCAAGAATGACAGGCAGAGTGCAGCCAGAAATCTTCTCCAGATGTTTGTTCAGGAACTCGGCTGCCCGTTTTTCTTCAGGTGAAGGATGGGCCGGCAAAACCAGGCGGTACGGGCTGCGGTTGTTTTTAACCAGGATTAGCCTGGCTTCAGCTCTTATGGCCGGAAAAATAAAAAAGAAAAAAGCAGTCAGGGCCAAAAACCGACTGGTTAAATTCTGGAATAAAGATTGATTATCCTTCTTGAAATTCATCAATTTTTTCCTCCGCAGATTTCCAGCTGAAGAATTACAAGATTATTTTTTTCGGGTTAATTCGTTAATTAAAACATTTTTTCTGATTTCAGTATATATCCGGTTATCGTGAAGCTTGAAATTGCCCCGGTCTTTTTTGGGCATAAGGATTAAACCTGGCCGCCGGGCTTTCAGTCTCCTTCCAGGATGAAATTGTAAACTCCAGAGCCAGTTTTTATGATTAAATTACCGCCCTTGAGCTGGAGGTCTTCCAGGCCTGGTGTTTTCTCCCGGAGCTGGTTATCGGCCCAGATAAGAGTCTGTCCCTCATATAATTTCAGGTTCCGCAACTTGAAGACCGGGATGTAGATTTCCGCCTGGCTGCCCGTCGGGATGACGACCTCCACTTTAATTTTGCGGTCGCTCCTCTGCCAGGAACAGCTGACCTGCCCGTTGATGGTCTGGATGGAACCGGAAGCGTGGGTCAGGTCCCTGACCATCTGTGGCCTGATTATCAGCTTTCTGAAAGCCACAGAATCGGGAGCCTGGTTAATTCCGGCTAAGGCCTTGTAGAACCAGGCGCCCACCGAGCCCAACATGGGGTGGTTGTGAGAGTTCATCGAAGGCCCTTCCCGCTTCTGCCACAGCTCCCAGAGAGTGGTGGCTCCATTCTTGACCATGTAGCCGTAACCCGGGAAGTCAGTTTTCGTCATTATATCGTAGGCCAGGTCGGAGTTGCCGAACATGGTCAGGACTTCCAGGATGTATTTGGTGCCTATGATGCCCGTGGTCAGGTGGGAATCGTGTTTATAGACAATATCGTTAAATAAATTGCTCCAGACTGCCCCGCGGGCATTTTCAGGGGCCAGGCCCAGGAACAAGGGCAGGGTGTTGGCCGTCTGGCTGCCACCGGCATAACTGCGTGTGGTCTGGTCCAGGTAGGACCGGTTAAAGGCTTCCTTTATTTCGGCCAGCAACTTCTGGTAGAGGTCAGCTTCCGGGTGTCTGCCCAGGACCCGGGCCGCCTCGGCCAGGATTTTCACGTCGTAGTAATAATAAAAGGAAGAGACCAGGCTGCCGGGGCACTTATCTATGGCTACCCAGTCTCCATAGTGGCTGAATTTAACCAGGCCGCCTTCAGCCTTGCTTTTCAGGAACTCAACGTATTTCTTGAGACCATCGTAATGTTCTTCCAGAATTCTTCTGTCCCCGTAATATTGATACATGTACCAGGCAATCAGGGGATAGGCTGTTCCCCAGGCCGGGTCAGCCGGGCGAGAACCCCAGATGTGGGGGACGGTATCTGTAATGGAGCCGTCATCTCCCTGGACGTCCCTGATACTGCGCAAAAAATTGGTGTAAAAAGCAGCCATGTCAAAATTCATAATGGCTTCTTCGGCTGTCACCTGGGCGTCGCCCATCCAGCCCATCCGTTCATCGCGCTGGTTGCAATCGGTTGGAATGCTGTGCAGGTTGGTTTTCTGACCCCAGAGTATTATTCGCTGGATGTCGTTCAGAATCTGTTTGGAAAAGGCAATATTTCCGGCCGGGGGCACCGCCGTGTGGACGACGCGGCCGCGCACCGAATCAATCCTGGGCGTTCCAGGATAGCCCGTCACTTCTATGTACCTGAACCCGTGGTAGGTAAAACGCGGTTCCCAGACTTCCTCGCCCTCACCTTTAAGAATGTAATGGTCTTCAGCCCGGGCCGAGCGCAGGTTTTCCTGGTTAATCATGCCGTTTTCGTAGAGCAGCTCGGCAAAGCGCAAACGGACGTCAGTCCCTCTCGGGCCGCGAACTTGAAGCCGGGCCCAGCCGCTGATGTTCTGCCCGAGGTCGAAGACATAAACGCCTGGTGCCGGGCTGGTCATGGCCAGCGGGACTATGGTGTCAACCACCTTGATGGCCGGCATCAACTGGGCGGACAGTACTCCTCCCGGAGCCTTGGCCTTCTGGGCCGGCTTCCAGCCCCTGTCGTCAAAACCGGGTTCATCCCAGCCGGGCTGTTCCAGGCGGGCATCGTAAGTTTCTCCGTGGTAGATGCTATCTTCAACTATTGGCCCCCGGGCTGTTTTCCAGGCGGTATCGGAGTGGATTTCCACCAGAACCCCGTCTTCGCCTTCAACGTAAAGCTGAAAAAGCAAGACCCTGGACTTAAACCAGCCTTCTCCGAGCATAACTCCTAAGGCATTTTTTCCCTTCCTGAGCAGGGGAGTAACATCGTGGGTTACGTACAGGACCCTTCTGGAATAGGTGGTCCAGCCCGGGTCGAGCACCTGGTCGCCGACCTTCTGCCCGTTGATTCTCAGTTCATAATACCCGAGCCCGGCGATGAAAGCCCGGGCCCGGCGCGGGTTCTCGGGCAGGTTGAATTCCCGGCGCAACAGGTTTTCTCCCCCTATCCATTCACCTTTCCAGTCGGTAGCCGCGAAAAGCCCGGTGTCAAATCTGGCCACCTGGCTCCAGGGACTTTCCTGGCCCCGGGCATCCCAGATGCGCACTTTCCAGTAATAGGTGGTGTTACTCTGTAAAGGCTTGCCGCCGTAGACAATCTGGATTGAGGAATCGGTATTAACCCTGCCCGAATCCCAGAGGTCGGCCTTGTCCGCCTCTTCCGACGAGGAAACTATGAGCTGGAAAGCAACCTGTTTCTGGCCGCGCTCCGGATGCGTATTTTTCCAGAAAAACCGGGGTTGCCGGACATCAACACCGAGCGGGCTGGATAGATACTCTACCCGCAGATCCGAGGGAGCCTGGGGGCGGGTGACTTCACCCGAGCGGTCGGGGCTTCCTGCCCTCAGCCCGGCCGACAGACCCGCCGAAATCAACATCACCAGAAGGAGAGAAATAAGACTCAAAAACGAAGACTTTATCCGGCTCTCCCGGGTTATCTTTTTCAATAAAATCCCGATCGTTCTTTGGGTAGGGGTTGTTAGGCTCCAGTTCATGGTTGAACCTCCTTTCTCCGGTTGGCTAACCTATTTTAATAAAATCACCGATCATAAATAAACAGGTTTCTGCCGTTCTGGCTGCACGGTTCAGGATTTCCGGGAAAAAGAGAGAACCTGTCTCTGCCCGGTAGATGAAGCTGGCCCATCCCGTCATCTTGACGGATTTGAGGGTTTTTTGTATTATGATATAGCGCGTGGGGCTGTAGCTCAGTTGGGAGAGTACGTGACTGGCAGTCACGGGGTCGCCGGTTCGAGCCCGGTCAGCTCCACCATCTTTTTTGTCCATCCATTACCCCGCCTGAAATCTGGTGCTTGAGTTTTTGCTCTGTTCTTTTTGGGAAGTGCCAGTACATCTTGTATCGCCAGGAACCGGTTAGTTTGAACTTATAGACCTATTATTGAGGATATCGGTCAATGGAGGCAGGCGTATCTTCCGCGGCCAGGTTTAGTTTTTCTCCGTTTTCGGTCCTTACAGCTGACGGCTTTAGTTTTTGCTTTCCGGATAGCGTCAGGACGACTGTTATCAGGGCGTAAACCAGCTTGCGGGCTCGCCTGACCAGGCCAATGCTCAGGCCGACAGCTGCCGGGTAGCCGACGGTGGTGGCGGCCAGGAGACTGGCTCCCTCGGCGGCGCCCCATTGCCCGGGAATCAGGAAAAAGGCAGTGTTGACAATCACCACAAAAACGGACATGTAAATTACCTTGTTGGCGGGAGCCGGCCAGCCCAGGGCCTTAACCAGGACGTAAACCTCCAGGACTCCCAGCCAGCGCGCAGCAAAATGCATAACGAAAGCGGCTGCTAACTTCAGTCTGGAATGGCCGAAAAGGGTGCGCATGTTGAGGTCAAACTGCCTGAGGACTTCTTCCTTTTCCAGGAACCATTGCCGGCCGCGCGGGAAAATTCTGGCCAGCCGGTTCAGAATACCATAAATTCCTTTAAGTTGCAGGATTATCATGACAATGATCACCACGGTAATGCTGACCAGAACTATCAGGGCCGAGGTTTTGTATTTTTCGGGGATTTTCAGGTGGGCGATGGAGATAAAGAGGCCGGTGGTGAGAAAGACCAGGGAGGCAAAGGACTCCACGGTCTTGTCAAAAAGAATCCCGGGAATTCCTTCGCGCAGGGGACAGTACTTTCTGATGATGATAGCCCGGGCTGCTTCGCCCCCGACGTTGGCCGACATCGGTACCAGGGTGGTCACACCGTCGGCCATTATCCTGGCCTTAAGCAAGAGCCCGAATGGAACCGGCTGGAAAGCGCTCTGAACGATGGCCCAGGCCACTGACTGCAGGAATATCCAGCCCAGAGCTATGAAGCAGGTGAAGACGAAATAATAACCGACCTGGCGGATGTTGTCCCAGACCTCACCCGGACCGACCCGGTGAATAAGAAAAGCCAGTAGCAGAAAGCCCAGGAACGTCAGGGTGATTCTGGTCAGCTTCTTCTTTTTATTGTTCATTTATCCGGCATAGAAAATTGTCCAGGTTTTCCAGGTTTTTCTGTCTCTGGATCAGGAGCGATCTTTTTTTTCATTATGCCTTTTCTCCGGCTGGACCCGGACCAGGGTTCAGGCCGGAAACCTTCATCCCGGGTTAAATATATTTTCAATAAGTATAGGATAAGGACAGATAGCTGTCAAAATCGGCCTTCTTTCCGGCTGAGAAACAGTATCTATTCTAAGGGGTCTGTATGGGAGCGACGGGGTGTGAATTTAATCGAAAAGACATTTAGAATGCCGTGCCAACCAGGAACAGCTCCGGGGCAGAATGGTATTAATCGGGCAGGTGTTTTTGGCCAGCCAGCTGGTCCATTCCACGTAACGGGTGGGGACCCAGCGTGGCATCTGCGGGTTGGGATTGCCCCATTCGGGCGGAATGTCGTCCTTGCTCTTGAATTTCATGAGGCCAAACTCCATCCAGACGCCGGTTTCGTCGTAGCCAGCATAAAGGCGCAGGACAGCATCGTATTCCTTTCGCAGGTCGCGGCCGACATCGTTTATCCACAGCTCATCGCAATCTCTTTCCAGCCAGCCGGCCGCTTCGCTGCCGTCGGGTGTGTGGTTGTTCTGGCCGTATTCGTTGAGCCCGTACCACCAGTAAGGTTCTGGCATCCGGTAAGGCCCGAAGGCATCGACCTGATCTATTCCAAATTTCCCGCGGGAGATTTCCATCCAGTAGCTATGGATGTTCAGGCCGTGGTTAACCGGCAGCGGCCTGGTGAAGAAATCGGCGCAAAATTGCGGAACCTTAAATCTTTTAATAGAATGGGAGCAGCTCGTTTTATTGCTGTTTTGATGTGGTGTATAAGCTATTTTTTCCTCCAGAAATGAAGTTGCCGAGCCTTAAAAATACAAGATATATTTGATATTAGTAAATTTTCAAATGAAATTTTTAGGGATTATTTTTACCGCGGCAGATAAACCATATGTTGAAGGGTATATAAAAAAAAATTAAGGTATTCTCAAGTATAAGTATAATTGGATTACCGATGCTGGATTAAAGGGAGAAATATAACAGGGTGGGGCGCATTGTTCGGGTATTATCAGGAGATAATCTGGCCCGACCAGGTAATAAATAGCCGGACAGGTTTAAAAAAAAGGGGCCGGCTGAGCCGGCCCCGACTTTCTTTAAGTATCCCTTTGCCCTCAATTACACCTTTTTATGGCAGAACCACCAGTCAAAGCATTCGTGCTGCTTCTTGCGTTCCTTAGCTGCCTTAATATCGGTTGCCGGCGGGATAATCACCCGGTCCTTGATGAGCTCGTTGTTGGGCCAGTTGGCCGGCATGGCCACGTTATGCTTATCAGAAACCTGGAAGGCTTCAAGCACGCGCAGAATTTCCGACATGTTGCGGCCCACTTCGGCCGGGTAGTAAAGGATCAGACGGATGATACCCTCCGGGTCGATGATGAAGACAGCCCTGACGGTTTTGGTCCCTCCTCCGGGATGCAGCATACCCATTCTCCTGGCCACCTGGCCCATGTCGTCAGCGATTATGGGGAAGGGGATTTCAACCTTGAGCTCGTTTTCAATCCATTCCACCCACTTAATGTGGCTGAAGACCTGGTCAATCGACAGGCCGAGCAGTTCTGCGTTTAGCTTCTGGAATTTGTCGTGGTTCTTGGCGAAGGAGACAAATTCAGTGGTGCAGACCGGGGTAAAATCAGCCGGGTGGCTGAACAGCACCAGCCACTTTCCGGCGTAGTCCTTCGGCAGGACTTTCTTGCCGTGGGTGGTTTGAACTTCCATTTCCGGAAGTTTTTCCCCGATCAAAAGCATGCCTTTTGTTTCATTGTGTTCCATTTTTTACCTCCTGAAATCTTTTTTATTTTTTATTTAAGTAAATTTAGTTTTTGTTCTCCCAGAGCAGATGAATATTGCAGTACTCCCGGGCCCAAACGTGTTGAGCATCAACAGGGAAAAAAGCTTCGGGCTTATCGCCCGGCTTGAGTTCCTGGCGGTAAATTTTTCCGTCGGCGATAAGCTCGATCCATTCGATGTAATGTTTTTCTTCCATGGGATGAGCCAGGTTCTGGCCGACCCTGACTGAATAGCCGCCGCTGATCTTCTCTATGTAGGGAACGTGTTTTTCCTGGCCGCTGTCAGCCGTCCTGGCTTCCAGCAAACCCATTTCTTCTCCGCAGCAGACCAGCTTACCCGCGCCCTCGTGCAGGACTTCAACTATATTCCCGCACTTCAGGCACCTGTAAATTCCGTACTTTTTAGCCATATTAACCCTCCTTATGATATTTTTTGGTTTTCAGACATTCGGGACAAAGACCCTTAAGGTCCAGGTGCTTTTCAAAAATCTCGAACCCCTCCAGGCCACCCAGTTTCAGAGTCTCGATGTGGACATCGAAAACCCGGCCGCAGGCCAGGCACTTGAGGTGTCCGTGCCAGGACAGGGTGGCATCGTAGCGCCCCTCGTTTTTTTCCACGTTGACCAGCTGAATGATCTTTTTTTCCAGAAATAACCTGAGGGTATTGTAGACAGTGGCCGGTGACAGGGCCGGCATTTCTCTTTTCAGTCGGTTATAGATTTCTTCGGCCGTGGGGTGACTGCGCTCGTTGATCAGGTATTCAAATATTTTCAGGCGGTAGATTGAGGCCCGGATACCGTGCTCGGTCAGGTATTGACGCACGTCCTCCAGGCTCCAGCGCTTCCGTCTCTTTTCCTGCTTGTCCATCTGATTGTAACCTGTATTATAATCAATATAATTTAATATCAATTATAATATAATAATAATTATAATATTTGTCAATAGTCAGGAAATTATTGTCGGCTGGCCTGCGAGAATAATAATTATCCGGGTTTACCCTTTAAAAAACCCCGGAAGGTTCAGTTAATGATTATCGGTCAACGGGAGTAATAATCTATCATCTGCTGGATGGCCCGCTGGCAGACCCGGCAGAATTCCATCTTCGGACTGGAGATCATAATACAGTATATCATCGGGCGATACAGTCCTCTTGAGGCGTAGCCGGCGCCCTCGAAGGCCCCGACTTTATCTTCCAGGTCCCTGTATTTTTCACGAACCGCTTTAATCCTCTCGGCAATCGTTTTATCTTTTGCCAGAAATCTGTCCTGCAATTTTTTGATATCCCTGTCCTTAAGGTTTTTCTTCCTGGCTTCTTCCAGGGCCCTGTTCATTTCCTGGAGATTGGCACGCCTTTCAGCCTGGAGTTTTTCTATTTCTTCCTTTCCATATTCGGTGGGGATTGAGATACCTGGCGACAACAGGTCTTTCCACTTCAGGTTTTCCGGGTCGAGCAGGGCGGTGATGTTTGGTTCCAGCGGTTCCACCCCGGGCGGGTAAAATTCGTTGTAAGAGACATCTGAGGTGTAATATTCGTCGGCCAGCCCGGCAAAGGAATGACCGAACTCGTGCAGGAAGACGCCCTTGCTGGCCTGGTTATCCACGGTGGTGATGCAGTAATCGTTATAAATCCCGCCGCCTCCATATCTTTTGCTGTTGACCAGGATGACTATGGCATCGTAGGGTGCCCGGGCGGCCATCTCCCTTATCAAGAATCCTTCTTCTGTCAGCAGGTAGCGGTCCAGGTCAAGAGCGTTGAACGAGGCCTTGAGAACTGTGTTTTTGTAGATTTTCTGCCTCGGCTCATCCGTACCGCTTTCGGCCGAGGGGCGGAATACCCCGTAGATGTTGAATTTTTGCTGGTTGCTCCGGTAGGGTTCAACTTCGAACAGGTATCCGGAAAATCTCTTGACATCTCCCACGAATTTTTCTTTCTCTTCCTCTCTGTAGCCCTCGGCCAGGAAAACCAGGTCAACCCGTTCTGCCGGTGGGCCGCTCTTTTTTATCTCAAAAACCTCATCCCCGGCCTGGCCGCTCTCCCGGAGATGGCGGTAATCTTCCGGGTCTATGGTCACCACCGTTAAGGGCTGAAGCAGATTTTTCCGGTCCCGCCCCTCAAAAACTACGTTTACCCTGTGCCTGGGCCAGGGAATTCGCACCGCCCGCTGGAAAACTTTTTTAACCCCGTTCAGGGCCGGGGTGGTGGTCCTGTATTCGCCGAACTGGCAGTCAAAGCCCCTGGCATAGATTAACTTGTTGCTGGCCACCTCATAGACCTTTATGAAGTAACGACCGTGGTTAAAGGAGTTGGTCAGGTTGGTTTTACTCTCCGGCCAGAGCTCTTCCTGATATATGCTGTGGATGATGATCTGCTCTTCTTTAGCCTCGCCCACCATATAAAAATTAATCCGCATGCCTTTATCCGAAAAATGCTCATCAAAACGGATTGGCTCCTGGGAATAAGCGGTTGAGAAAAGAAGTAACAACCACAGTCCGGCGGCCAGATACTTATCAGGCAGGGAGTGTTTTCTTTGACCGGCTATCATCTTCCACCTCCGTCAGGACTCAACCTGACTCTTCTAATGATAATCAGGCTGCCGGCTTAAAATTACATTCGGCGCTACTTCTGGAGCGGGGAAAGGTCGTCGAGCACCCACATGCCGCGGCCGTTGGTGGCTATAACCAGCATATTATCGCGTGGATGAATCTTCAGGTCCCAGACCGGGGCGTTGGGCAAACCGCTGCCCAGACAGTTCCAGCTACGGCCGTCGTCAGTGCTAACGTAAACCCCGTAATCGGTGCCCACGTAAAGGACCCCTTTTTTCTTCGGGTCCTCGCGAATGACGTTGGTCGGGCCTCCTGGCAGGTTGCTGCTGATGTTAACCCAGGTTTTTCCGAAATCGGTCGATTTGAAAACGTAGGGGGCAAAATCGTCGTCGTGACGACCGATAAGGGCAATGTAAACGGTTCCCGGGTCAAATTTAGAAGTCTCAATGCACCAGACGTGCTTGTTGTAGGGGAGACCGGCGGTGATTTCGGTCCAGGTGGCTCCTCCGTCTCTGGTGACATGGACCAGTCCGTCGTCGGACCCGGTGTAGATAACTCCAAACTTAAGGGGAGACTCGGATATCGCGGTCAGGGTGGCAAAGGGAATGGCATATGGTAATTTGCCCTGCTTTGCGGGGTCATAGGCAGTCAGGTCGGGGCTGATTTTTTCCCAGGTTTCTCCGCGGTTGAGAGAGCGGAAGACATACTGGAAACCATGGTAAATGATGTGCGGGTTGTGCGGCGAAATTATGGTCGGAGCCAGCCACTGTCCGCGGTGTTCTGGTTCGCCTTCGGCCGGCTTAGGATATATTTCCTTGCTGCTCCAGGTTCCGTCTTTATATTCAGAACGCATCAGTCGCCCGTAGAAAGATGAAGAATAGACGATGTTGGGGTCTGTCGGGTCAACGGCGATGGTAGTGCCCTCGCCACCCGGAGCCGGTTCCCAGCGCACCCGGGGCTGACGGAAACGTCTCTGGCCGGTTTGCGGGGCAGCACTCAAGGGGGCCACACCCAGGCCGCGGTGAGTGCCTGAATCCTGGACGGCCCCGTAGACGGTGAAGGGCTTTTTCATGTCAAAGGCCACGGTATAAAATTGAATGGCCGGTATCTTGCGGTAGAAATCCTGCCAGGTTTTCCCGCCGTCAAAAGAAACGTTTAACCCGCCGTCGTTTACGTTCAGAAGATGGTCGGAGTCCTCGGGGTTTATCCACAGTCCATGGTGGTCGCCGTGCAGGTTTTCCCAGTAAAGCTGGTTCCAGGTCCGGCCGCCATCGGTTGACTTGTAAAGACCCAATCCCATGATATAAACAGTGTTTTCATCGTTGGGGTCCACCCGGATCTGGCCGAAGACCCAGCCATAAGTTCCGCCAAATCTTTCAAAAAGCCGGTCGGTCGGGTTAACTTTAATCCAGGTCTCGCCCTGGTCGTCCGAGCGGTAAACCTCAGCTCCAATGATGTCCGGGTAGGTGCGTGGCCGCCCGTAGGAATCCAGTTCTCCCGGCGAGGGCTGCCTGGTTGGAGTGTGGTTATCAACGTAGGCATAGACCACGTTGGGCTTGCTGGCGCAGAGGTCTATCCCCACGCGGCCGGTGTACCTGGTGTCGGGCAGCCCCCGGGTTAAAGGTTTCCAGGTTTTTCCGCCGTCGGTGGTCTTGTAAAGATGGTCACCGTCTTCCGGCACCGGGTCGCTCCAGCGCTGCCGGATTCTGTTCCACATTGAGGCGATAAGAACGTCCGGGTTTTTGGGGTCCATTACCAGGTCAATGCAACCGGTCTTTTCGTTTAGATAAAGAACTTTCTGCCAGGTTTTTCCGCCGTCGGTGGTCTTGAAAACGCCCCGCTCGGGGTTGTAAGTCCACTCGTGGCCGGAGGCGGCCACGTAGACGATGTCCGGATTGGTCGGATGAACCCTGATTCTGGCAATGGTGTTGGTGTCGGTCAGCCCGCAGTGTTGCCAGGTTTTCCCGCCGTCAGTTGATTTGTAAACCCCCGTCCCGGCGATGGAAGCCCGGAAAATGTTGGCTTCGCCGGTTCCCACATAAACTATGTTCGGGCTGGATTCGGAAATGGCGATGTCGCCGACAGACAGGGTGGGAAAGTCATCGGTAATCGGTTGCCAGGTAACACCGGCGTTTTCAGTTTTCCAGACACCACCGGTAGCCGTGGCCACGTAGATGACTTTTTTACTTCCCTTCGGCACCTCGACGTCCGTGCAGCGGCCGCCCTGGCTCTCAATTTCGCCGCCGATGTAACGCCACCTGAGATCTTTATAAGGCGTGGCCGCCTTCATGGCCAGGTGTTGTTCATGCCATTTGAGTCGCAGAGCCGGGTCGGTGTTCTCAACCTTCTTCTGGGCTTTTGACCGGGTGGCGGTTTTCTGGGCACCCAGAAAACCGGCCATTAAGATGACCAGGACAAAAGCCAGCGCATACCTGAAGTTTTTACGAAACATATCCCCTCCTCGGATAGAATGTTTTCAATCATTGACATCTGAATTAAGCTAAATTTTTTTCTGGTGGTCTGTCAAGCTTTTTTGATAATTCTGGTGGTCGAACTCCTGCCGTGGTTTTATCGGAACGGTCCGGCCCGATTTTTTAAGAGCCGGCCAGACTTCATCTGGAATTGAATTGTTGATAGATTGAAAAAGGACCGAAAGCCGTTGTTCTTAAAAACTACGCCCCTGGAAGGTGACAGGCCAACTATCGTCAGTTTAGAAATGATTATGGATAGATTAAATCGCCCGTAGTGGACAGGAGCTGACCGGAGTTTCTCAGGCAGGCAAGTCTTATCGGTTCTTGATAATCAGCAGCCAGCCCCGGCCCGGTTCCACGAGAATCGGTTCACCCGGTTTAAATTGTCTGGCCGGCTGAAAATTTTCGATGGCCGGAGCTTCTATCGTTGCCTTCCCGGGATTGATTCCAAGTTTTTTCCAGTCTATTCTCAACTGGCAATTTTCTGATTTCTCGCTCCAGCTGGCCAGGGCCACCAGGGTTTTATCTTTTTTCACGTAGGCAGTGGCCAGAATGTCACCCCGCCCCGTCTTGACGGGGCAGGCCGGGGACCAGTAGCCAAACATCTCTGCTTCGGCCAGGCCGAACTCGTCCCAGGCTTTCCACAGCGGCCTGGGGTCTCCGGACCAGGGCAACCTGGCGGTCAGGCCGTAAACCATTCCCCGCCAGGGATTACCGCCTTTTTCCAGCATTTCACCCATCAGTCCGAAGGGAATCCCGGAAATTTCTACCAGCCAGTAATCGGGCCGGCTGTTGTAATCAAAGTATTCCCCGAACCACAACCGGTCGATGTAAGGAAAATGTTCCAGGTAAAGGTTGGCGCTGGAGGCAAATCCGTCTCGCGGGTTGTACTGGTTGGCCGAGTGCAGGTCGATGAGCGCCCCTGGACGATATTTCTCCAGGACCTTCCTGGCTCTCTTCATGGTAACCCGGTCAAAGGCCACATCATCAATGTACAGGCCATCTATTCCCACCTGCCGGCAGAGCCAGGCCAGCCCTTCTATGTAGTAATTGTGCCAGCGCGACATCCCGCTGTTGATGACGGCCGCGTCCTTGAGCTCCGGGACAAACCACCCGGCTATGTAGCCGGAACGCAGGTGCTCCTGCAGCCAGGAGTAGCCCCCGCCGGGTCCGTCGGTGAATATCTCGTTACCCAGACTTTTCAGAACGAAAAGTTCAGCTGCCCGATTGCTCAGTTCCCGGATGGTGTAATAGATCTTGACCTTAAGCCCGCGATTATGGGCTTCCTCTATGTAAGCTTTCATTCTGTCCGGTCTTAAAAAAGGATAGTTGATATAGGGATTGATTTCGTTAGCGTGGTGAACGTTGACGATGTTGGCCCCGGAAGCTGCAATTTCATCAACTGGCTTGAAGGCATGATAATACCTGTCGGAAAAATGTTTCCGGGGATTTATGGTCTTAAAGGGGGTGAGCAGGAGATTAAAGTCAAAGTGAAGTTCCTGGCCCTTCTGAATTTTCCTGGGGCCGCTGGCCGCAGTGAAAACAACCAGTTTCTGCTTTTTATTTTTTTTGAGCTCTTCTTTGACCGAAACCCAGCCCTGGCCTTCGTTCCACCAGGAGGGCGGCAGGTTGAGCGGCTTCAGGAGGTAAAAGTTGGTGTTCAGGGGACGGGAGTAGTTTTCAGCCCGGAGCTGAATCTGGAGCCCGGCGTTGACCGTTCCCAGCCAGAGGGCATCCTGGTTCTTGTCCCGGTCCCAGCTCCAGGAAAATGTCTTCGGCCGCAGTCCTCCCCTGAACCCGAGTCCCATCATGTAGCGGGCGGCTTCTTCCCTGAGGGCAAAGGTCAACCGGATGTCGTCAACCTCCGTGTCTTCGCCGGCGGTGACTTTAATTTTGAATTCCAGGAAGCCGTCAAATTCCATTCGACCGCTGACTTCCAGTTTCATCCTCATGGCCGGAATTTCGTTTTCAGACTGCCAGCAGACGGTCCCCGGGGTTATTCTGGTAAAAGCGAACGACCTGTTTTTTATTTCCTGGTAAAGCCCGGCATAATTGCGTACCAGGAGCTCAAAGGGGGACTCCAGCAGGCTGAGAGGGCTGGAACTTACGGCCGTTACCTCGGAGTTGAAAAAGCTCTGGAGATCCTCGGGCCAGCCGTACCTGGACAGCCTGACCCGCCGGCCGAGGCAACTGATGGTTCTACCCTTGACTTCAAGTGGAATAAACGGCCGCACCACCTCGTCGTCGACCGCCAGCATAGAGTTTAGCCAGCGCAGGCGCGTCAGCCGCCAGAGTTCTGAGTCACCGGCCCCGGGCAGAATCCGGTCAGTCACCCTTATTTTCAGGTTGATGGTCTGCGGCGGCAGGTTGGCGGCCTGGATTTCAACCCGCCCTGAATATTCTCCCGGCACGGCTTCTTCCGGAATCTGCCAGCCACACCACAGCGGCTGGACCCGGCCCTTTTCCAGATTCAATTCTTTTTCGAATTTCTGCCCGTCCCAGCCTGTGCCGCCGGTGTTGAAACAGGTGGCCAGGGAAGCGGGTATGGTTTCGGGCGAATCAATCTTCTTCAGGTCGGAAAACCTGAGGCTTATTTTTTGCAACCTGTCAAGGTGGGCATACAGTCCGAGCTGGAAAGTAAAATATTCTCCCCGGTCAGCCTGCCCTTCGTAGAAATTTCGGGGACCGTTTTCAACCCAGCGGGCCGGCAGGTAATCGCTCATCCTGACCGGGTAGCGGCGGTCTTCCGGAAAAACCAGGAAGGGACGGTCCCGGTGCTTTTCAATAAGCTGCCTTATTTCTCCGTCGGTGGCAATGATTTCCATCGGATAAAAGCTGCTGAACTCATCCACGCACTCGAAGGACAGGAGCTCGGCCCGGGGAAAGTCTGAGGGATTAAGCCTGGATAGCAAATCCTGCCTGAGACCGTTGCGGAGCAACCAGCCAGTTTCAGCTTCATAGACTGCCGGCAGGTAAGTTACCTTCGGATAATTCCGGCCTTCTATTCTGTAAGGCAGGTAATAAAAATAGTAATCGGCCGGAGCTTCCGGGGCCTGGAAAACAAAGTCGCCGTATTCGTTGTTGACGGCCAGCGGGAAGACATTTTTTATTTCTTTCTGGCTGGTAGCGGTCATCACCAGGACCTTTTTTTTCTCTGGCTCCGGGTCTGGACGGCGCCAGGGCAGGCGGACATAAACCGCATCGGACCGTTTCTCAACCCTGACCACCGCCCGGTGGTTGCCCAGCCCAGAGTCCGGGTCCCAGGAGCCTGTCCCGTAGGGAATGCCGCTGACCCGGGGAGTTGATGTTGTCTGCGATTGTCCAGGTGGTGTGGCGGTCATCAATCTAAAGGCCAGCAGGAGGCTGATAATAAAAACAAGGGATTTCAAGCTTCCTGATATCAAAAGCCAGGACCGATGGACTTTTTCCCGAAAATGGCCCAGGTCCTTTTTGGAAGATAGAAATTTCTTGGCCTTCATTTCTCTTTCCTGTCTATCTGAATTTATTTTCCTGTCCGGGCCTGCCGCTGGAGCGGCCTGCCGGCCGGAAGAAGCCTGCCTGGTTATTATTCCAGAAGCAGTCAAATATTAAAATACCACCGGCGGCTTTTCCTCCCACTGCAATTTTTACCTTTTCCGGCTCAGGCCAGGTCTCGGGGACGGGAGGGGCTTAATCAACCGGGGCGGTTGCGGACTTAAACCGTCTCCTTCAGTCTCTGAGCTTCCTGGCGAATTCCACTATTTCTTCCGGCCTGAAGCGGGAAACAGATTCTTTGACCCCGATGAATTTCTTGATGACAAATCTCTCCAGGGAATTCATCTTCTCAAAGGAAAGTTCGCCGCCGAAGATGGCCCGGGCCCGGGCTGCCTGCCGCAACTCCTCCGGGAAGGCCCGGTTGAACTGCTCTTCGGCTTTCTGACCGTCGTACATGCAGCAGATGAAGAGGGCAATTTCTTTTGTCAGCAGAAGAACCAGGTTTCTCTGGCAGAAGTTCCTTATTTCTTTTTGAATCCTTCCGGCGTGGATGGAGCCACCGATGATTATCCGGTCAAAATTCTCCAGGTCAGGACAGCCTTCTTTTTTTAAGTTACAGGTTACGGCCTCAGGCAACTCTTCCTGGAGGGTTCTGGCAGCCTTTTCAGTCGTTCCATGCCTGGAGGCATAAACGATTAGAATTTTTGACATTTTTTCATCCTTTATCAAGACTTTAACCAATTATACATTTTAAGGCGGATTAAAGGCAAAAGTCAGGTTTCTTTCAGGGAGTGAGATAGTAGCCGGGTAGAGGATAGCATCTGGAAGCGGGGGGTAATGGGCATTCAATAAGTGAAGATTTTCTATCTGGATAATCTCGCCAGGAAATTGTCTGCTGAAGAAGAAACAGGGTATTATAAGGTATACGGTCGGCCTGCTGAGCTGCTTTCGCCGCCGTCTGAGGCCAGACGACACCAGCTGTCGCCGGTAAATGGCTTTATTTATCTCTTTCCATTTTACAGATAGAAATGATATTTTTAAACCGGATAGGCTCAGGAAGAAATTGCCGCCAGTGGCGTCAAAATCAAAGCCCTGGCTTAAATTTTTATAACTGAAAAGGAGGACGGATGAAGTTCAGAGCTATCGCCTGGTTAACGGTGGTTCTGCTCCTGGTCGGCCTGGTCCCGCTTCAGGCCCAGAGTATTTCAGATTTGCTGTCCGGTCTGAAGCCGCGGAACATAGGCCCGGCCAGCATGAGCGGCAGGATAGGGGCGATAGAGGCGGTCATTTCCGACCCGAGGATTATCTATGTGGGCGCGGCCGCCGGAGGGGTCTGGAAATCGGTTGACGGTGGTCTGACCTGGAAACCCATATTTGATGACCAGCCGGTGGCTTCAATCGGAGCCATCGCCGTCTACCAGAAGAATCCGAACATTGTCTGGGTGGGCACTGGTGAAGCAGCTCCCCGGAATTCGGTCAGTGTCGGACGCGGTGTTTACCGTTCACTGGACGGCGGCCAGACCTGGCAGCTGATGGGGCTGGAAAAGACGGAAAAGATTGCCGACATCTTAATCCATCCTGAGAATCCAGAAGTAGTCCTGGTGGGGGCCCTGGGCGCCACCTGGGGCGACAGCCAGGACAGGGGCGTCTATAAGACAACCGACGGCGGCCGGACCTGGAGAAAAGTTCTGTACGTCAACGAGAAAACCGGGGTTTCTGACCTGGCCGTTAACCCGGCCGACCCCAACCATATCATCGCGGCCATGTGGGAACACCGTCGCTATCCCTGGTTTTTTGTTTCGGGTGGGCCCGGAAGTGGAATATATGTCAGCCGGGATGGCGGAGAAACCTGGACCAAATTGACCGAAAAGAATGGACTTCCGGCTGGAGAGCTCGGCCGGTGCGGGGTGGCTTTTGCCCCCGGCCGCCCGAACATAGTTTACGCCCTGGTTGAGGCCAGCAAGAACGGTTTTTACCGTTCGACCGACGGCGGGCAGAACTGGACGCTGGTCAACAACGAGGCCGATATCCACAACCGGCCTTTTTATTACAGCCGGGTTCTGGTCAACCCGGCCAACGAAAACATTGTCTATCTGTTGCAGACGCAGCTCCGGGTGAGCGAGGATGGGGGGAAGACTTTTCGGGCCCTGACCTCTTTCAACCAGGCCCACTCTGACTTCCATGCCATGTGGCTCAGCCCGGATGGCGAAACCCTGTATGTTGGGAACGACGGCGGAGTGGTCATCAGCCACAACCGTGGTCAGAGCTGGCGCTTTGTGGAGAACCTTCCCCTCGGCCAGTTTTACCACATCAATTACGATATGCAGATCCCGTACAATGTCTATGGCGGTCTGCAGGACAACGGGACCTGGGTCGGCCCGGCCTACGTCCTGAATGAAAGAAACGTCGCCTTCTACCACTGGAAGATGGTCGGCGGGGGTGATGGCTTTGATGCTGCTCCCGACCCGGAAAAGCCGGGTTGCGGCTACGGAATGTCCCAGGGTGGCAACCTTTATTATTTTGACATCAACTCCGGCACCACCAGAAACATCGTGCCCACGGAATCCGGAGTCAAGCATCGTTTTAACTGGAATGCGGGTTTTGCCGTCGACCCGTTCAACCCTTCCACCATCTACCTGGGCAGCCAGTTTGTCCACCGCAGCCGGGACAAGGGCCGGAGCTGGGAAATCATATCTCCGGACCTGACCACCAACGACCCCGAGAAACAGAAGCAGAGTGACAGCGGTGGGTTAACGCTCGACGTGACTAATGCCGAAAATTACTGCACCATCCTGAGCATCGCTCCCAGCCCCATTAAGGAAGGTTTAATCTGGGTTGGTACCGATGACGGTCACGTCCAGCTGACCAGGGACGGCGGAAAGAACTGGGAGCTGGTTTCCAGAGTCCTGACCTCGGGCAAGAAACCACTGGTGCCGGCCGGAGCAGCTGTGCCTCACATCAAGCCGAGCCGATTCGAAGAAGGCACGGCCTATGTGGTTTTTGATGACCACCGCCGGTCCAATTTTACCCCTTATGTTTTTGTGACCAGGGACTACGGGAAGACCTGGAAAAGCCTGGCCACCCCTGAGATAGATGGATACTGCCTGGCCATTGAAGAAGACCCGGTCAACCGGAACCTGCTTTTTCTGGGCACCGAGTTTGGCCTTTTTGTCAGCCTGAACGGCGGTCAGAACTGGGTCAAATGGACAGGGAGTTTCCCGACCTGCCCGGTCTATGATATAGCAGTACATCCCAGGGAGCATGACCTGATAGTGGCCACTCACGGTCGGGCGGTATATGTCTTTGACGATATCTCGCCGCTCAGGGAGCTGTCGGCTGAGGTGATGAAAAAGAAGCTTCACCTTTTCAAGGTTAACGAGGCCTTTCAGTTCCAGACCGGCCGCATTTCTTCTTACATGAGCCCGGGCGACGGCGAGTACCTGGCCCAGAATAAGCCGGCCGGAGCGGTAATAACCTATTTTCTCCTTCCTTCCGAAAAGAAATCAGGGGAAATGGAAGCACCATCCCCGGAAATGGCCCAGATGCAGGAACGAATGGCCCAGTTTGCCCAGCGTAGCGGAATTGACCCCGCAGCCATGAGACAGATGATGGGCCGGGGGCGGGTCCAGGTAACCATAAGCGATGCCCAGGGACGTATTGTGCGGCAGATGAGCGGTCCGGAAGAGAAGGGAATAAACCGCCTTTACTGGGATTTTCGCGAGATGGAACCGGTTTCTCCTTCTGAGATGATGTCGGCCCAGGCCACCGGACGGGCAGCAGCCGGCTTTTTTGGCGGTCGTGGCGGGCTGACCGTGTTGCCCGGAACCTACACGGTTAAGGTCAAATACGAAGACCAGGAAGTCTCTCAGAGTTTTGAAGTCAAACCCGACCCCAGGCTGCAGGTTGACCTGGCTGTGCTTAAGTCCAATTACGAAATGGCCAGGGAAGCCCAGAAGATGTCGAGAGCCGTTCAGACTGTTAGCCAGAGGCTGCAGCAGACACAGGGGGCCCTGCAGACCATAAGGGAGTTAGCCCGGGGGCAGAGAAACCAGAAAATGGCGGAAGCGATGAAAAGGCTGGATGCGGTCGAGAACAAACTTAAAGATTTAACTGAAACTCTTAACCCCACCCCACCCAGGCAGGGTCTGGCCGACAGGTCAGCCGGGTTGATGTCCCAGGTTAACGGTGCGGTTAGCGGCATTACTTCTGCCGGTTACGAGCCCATCAGCCAGCCGGCCCAGGTCAGGTATGAAAAGGCTAAAAACAGGCTCAGGGACTTCTTGAATCGGGTTAATGAATTTTACGAGAAGGATGTGGCCGGGCTCAACCAGACCCTGCAGGAGGCCGGCTTCACCCTGCTCTTGAGCTATCCGCCACTCAGGATGGATTGAGATAAAATCTGGCTTTGGTTAAAGGCCCGGGCTGAACCATTCAAGCCTTTGGCCGGGAGATATTAAGCAAGGGGGCGACAGGAAGGTCGCCCCTTCTCTTTTTTATATACATCAGAGACAGCGTTTATCCAGGGTTTGAATCAGGAGCGAGGCCTGGTTCGGGCTGCACGGCGGGCTGAGCCTGCCCGGCCTCACTGGCGGTACGGGCGAGCTGCGCCGGGGTTATACCTCCAGGCAGGCTCCATTTTTCGGGCTGGGCCTGGATCTGGCTCTGGGGTCTTCTCTTAGTTTGAAGGGGGAGTTGAATTATTCTTCCCGTCCGGGGGACTGCTGATAACTGCCGGCTATAAGTTCCGGCTTTAGCCACTGAAGTCGGCGGCCGCCCGACCCGGCCGGAGTTTTTTCCTGAAAGCCGGGGCTGGTTTCGTAACTCATCCTTATCTTCGGTATACAGGTCTTCTGTATATAACGTCTGAACGGTCGGAAACTTTTATTTTTCCTGAGCGTTTAAACAAAAAGCAAGGCCGGAGAGGTGCAGGCTGCTGCCTGCTGTTATTATTGCGCCCCGAAGTCTATAATGAATGAAATGAAAAGAATAATAACTTTTGCCGTTCTGCTGGCCTGGCTGGCCGGGTTCATGACTCCTGCCAGCCTGAAGTTTGTGGTGGTCTCTGATACCAACCCCGAATTCCTCAACCAGAAGGATTTCTCTCATTTTGAAAAGGCTATTGAACAGATTAATGCCCTGAAACCGGATCTGGTTATCAACCTCGGGGACCTTATTTACGGCTATGGCCTGCGGAGCACCAGGCCCCAGTGGGAAAGGTATCTTGAGGTTGTCAAGCGAGTCGAGGCGCCTTATTACCAGATTCCCGGCAATCATGATGTTTTCAACAACCGGGCCCGGCAGGTCTACCTGGAATTTTTTCAGAAAACCTACCTGTCTTTTGACCTGGGGAACTGCCACTTCGTTCTCCTGGACAACCTGGAAGACGGAGTCTGGGGCAAAATCGGGCCGGAGCAACTGGCCTGGCTGGAAGAAGACCTGAGACAGCCGCGCTGGGAACAGGCTTTTGTTTTTATCCATGTTCCGGTCTGGGATATGAAAGCCAGGAACGTCAGGCCGGAATGGAGGGAATTCTGGTTTGAAAAAATCCACCCCCTGCTTCTGGCCGCCAGGGTCAGGGCGGTCTTCGCCGGTCACAGCCACCGCTTCGGCCCGACCAGGATTTATGACGGCCTGATTTACTACATAGCCGGGGGAGGCAGTCCCAGACTGCATAAGGAATATGTCAGGGCCGGCGGCAGCAATTTTTTCCTGCTGGTGGAGGTCACCGAGAACGGGTTCAAGGTGAACGTGGTCACGGAGAGCCGGATAATATCTGAACAGGAGGCCGATATCCTGAAAGATGTTTTTGCGCCCCATTTTTACCAGCCAGGAGAACCCGGAAACAGGAAATAGTTTTTGACTTTTGCGGCCGTTAAGCCTGATTTAAGCAAAAGAATCATTGTTTAACTTATTTAATTTAAAGGAGGGCTTATGTCCGAAAAATCCCGGCTGGTAACTTTTCTGCTTTGCTGGTTGTCTGGCCTCTTCGGTGGTCACCGCTTTTACGTCGGTAAGACCGGTACAGGGCTGGTCTGCCTGGGAGCAGGGGTGGTGTTTGACCTGATCATGATTCTGCTGGGCAAGTTCTACGATGCCCAGAACAGGCCGGTCCTGGTCTGGTTCAGGAATTGCGACGCGGAAGGCAAGGTCCTGAGCTATTCGGTTTAAGAAGAAAGGGGAGGGCTGGCGCCCTCCCTGGAGGGAATTAGGTTAAGAAGGAAAACGGTTTTATAGGTGCTCAGGCCGCTCGGCCTAAGGCTTTGAGGGTTTCAGCTACTCTGCCGACCGCCAGGACATAGGCCGCTTCTCTCATCGGCAGCTTGTGCTTTTCCATCAGGTCGATGATTTCCTGGAAAGCCTTTTTCATTTTCTTTTCCAGCTTCTCTGTGACTTCTTCTTCGCTCAGGAAGAAGCGCTGCAGGTCCTGGACCCATTCCAGGTAGGAGACGGTCACCCCGCCGGCGTTGGCCAGAATATCCGGGCAGACCAGCACTCCTTTGTCCACCAGGATGCTGTCGGCCTCGGTGGTGGTTGGACCGTTGGCTCCTTCCAGGATTATCCTGGCCTTGACCTGGCCGGCGTTGCCCCGGTGAATCTGGCCTTCGGTGGCAGCCGGGATCAGGATGTCGCAGTCCAGGGCAATCAGGCTGTCATTATCGATGGCTTCTGTCCCCGGAAAATTAACCACCGAGCCAGTCTGTTTCACCTGTTTTTCCAGCTCAAAGGGGTCAATTCCTTTATCGCTGTAGATACCACCGAAGATATCGGTGATGGCGATAATCCGGCAACCAGCATTATGCACCAGCTTGGCTATCGATGAACCGACGTTGCCAAAGCCGAGAATGGCCACGGTTCGTCCCTCAAAATTCAGGCCAAGGTATTTCAGCGCCTCTTCCAGGACAAAAAACAGTCCGGTCCCGGTGGCCATGGCCCGGCCGAGAGAACCTCCCAGATGGACCGGTTTCCCGGTGACCACAGCCGGTTCCAGGTAGCCGCAGGCCTGGCTGTAGGCGTCAGCAATCCAGGCCATGGTCTGGGCGTTGGTAAACATGTCGGGAGCCGGGACGTCCTTGAAGGGTCCGATGATGTCTCTTATGGCCAGGGTGTATTCTTTGGTGAGTTTTTTCAGCTCGTTTTCCGACATCTTGAGCGGGTCGCAGATAACCGCTCCCTTCCCCCCGCCGAAGGGCAGGTCGACCACCGCGCATTTCCAGGTCATCCAGGTGGCCAGGGCCTTGCACTCGCTGATGGAGGCATCGGGCGAGAACCTGATTCCTCCCTTGGCCGGACCTCTGACCGTGGAATGCTGCACCCGGAAACCGGTGAAGATTTCGGCCCGTCCGTCATCCATGGTAATCGGGATATGGACCGTCAATTCTCTTTCCGGGTATTTCAGGCGCTGGTAAATCCAGGGGTCAAGGTCCAGGAAATTGGCTGCCTTTTCAAATTGCAGGGTAGCCTCAAAAAACGGGTCGTACTCCTTGGCCTCGGGAATGGGATGTATATAATGGACTCTGGCTTTATCCGGCATAGGGGCTCCTTGTTAAGAGATTTCTTTGACCAGCAATCGGAGCAGCTTTCCGTACCCGGCTTTCTCAAAGCGGCTTATGGGTATTTTTTTGTCGCGATAATAAAGGTAGTGGGTTGTTATTTTGACCCGGGATGATTTGCCGTGCTCCGGTTCAGCTTTCTCCATTAACTGGATATCGGGGAATTTAATAATCCTGGCCTTTTGTTGTTCGGTTTGTTTTTCTTCTTCCAGCTCTTTTTGATTTTGAGCCAGTGGTAATATGTTTTTCATTCAGGCCTCCACCCCTTGAATAGTGCAATTGTCGTGCCAGAATTATCTTATTGAAAACAAATGAGATGATATCAGAAACCGGTGTGGTTATTGCAAGTTGCAATATTGCAATATGCAAAAATCACTTTTTCCAGGACTTGATTTTGCGGTAAAGGGTGGCCGGGTTTAAGCCCAGGATTCTGGCAGCCTGACTCTTGTTGTTGCCTGTATGTTCAAGGACTCTGGCGATGTAGGCCTTTTCCAGATTTTCCAGTGTCGGCCAGTTCCCGGTTAGAGCCGACATGACCTTGTCTTCCGGAAGATTCAGTTCCTGCCTTATTTCCTGGGGTAGGAACTGCAACTGGATATTCTCTGACTGGTACAGGGACATTACCCTTTCCACGGTATTTCTCAGCTCTCGAACGTTACCGGGCCAGGAGTAGTTCAGCAGGGCCTGAGCCGCTTCCGGCTCCAGTCCCTTGAAGTTTCTTTTGATTTCCCGGTTGAACTCTTCCATAAAAAACAGGACAAGGGGAATTATATCTTCTTTTCTTTCCCGCAAGGGGGGGATGGTGATGGGCACGACGTTGAGCCGGTAAAAAAGGTCCTGTCGGAAATTTCCTTTTTCGGTTTCTTTAACCAGGTCGCGGTTGGTAGCGGCCATGACCCGGATATTGACTTTTATCGGTTGCGAGCCGCCCAGCCTGACAAAAGTTCCGTCTTCCAGCACCCGAAGGATTTTAGCCTGGAGGGCAAGGGACATATCCCCGATTTCGTCAAAGAAGACCGTGCCCTCGTCCGCTTTTTCCAGCAGGCCGATTTTTCTTTTCCGGGCGTCGGTGAATGCGCCGGCCTCGTAGCCGAATAGCTCGCTCTCCAGCAAATTTTCCGGTATGGCCGCGCAGTTGATGGCCACTATTGGCTTCTCGGCCCTCGGGCTGTGGTAATGAATGGCCCGGGCCAGCAGTTCCTTGCCGGTGCCACTTTCTCCCTGGAGAAGCACCGTGGTCCGGTCGGATTGGGCCACCCTGGCCGCCATGTCCAGCACCTCCTTCATTTTCCGGCTCTGGGCCACTATCTTTCCGAAATAATATCGCTGCTTCTGTTTTTCAAATTCGTCCAGGAAGCGCAGCCTCAGGGACAGGGTTTCCAGGGCCCTCTGAACGGTGGCTTTGAGTTCGCTGAGCTTGAAGGGTTTCAGAAGATAATCATAGGCGCCCAGTTTCATGGCTTCCACCGCTTTTTCCAGTATTTCGTAGGCCGACATCATGATGACTATGATTTCCCGGTCGGTTTCCTTGACCTTTTTCAGGACCTCCAGACCGGAAATACCGGGCAGGACCAGGTCGAGCAGAATAAGGTGGGGCCGGCTGCTTTCCAGCAGGTCCAGGGCCTTTTCCCCCGATTCAGCCAGGATAATCTCGTAGCCCTCCTTTTCCAGGGCTTTTTTCAGGTTGCTGAGGGTCAGGATTTCATCATCAACCAGCATCACCGAGAAGGTTTTCAACTTATGATCTCCTCTTCTTTCCCGGCCAGCCGGCCTTTTTGCCTGATGGGCAGGATTATAGTTACGGTGGTTCCGGCTCCGGGCTGGCTCTGGACCTGGATATCTCCATTATGGCTTTTTATGTAAGACAGGCTGATGCTCAAACCCAGTCCGGTGCCCTGGCTCTTCTTGGTGGTGAAGAAAGGGTCAAAGATCTTCTTGAGGTCTTCTGGTTGAATACCAATGCCCGTATCGGCGATGGAAATCTGGACATAATCCTCAAACTTGACCTTGGAGGTGGATACAGTCAGACGGCCCCCTCCGGGCATGGCCTGGGCGGCGTTGATGAAAATATTGGTCAGAACCTGGCGGATATGGTTGAGGTCGGCGGTGACGGGTGGCAGTTGTGGATAGAGCTTCTGTTCAACCTCTATCTTCTTAAAAATGGGCTGGTGGCTCAGGAAGGCCAGGGTATCCTGGACCACCTGATTCAGGTTAATCCGGGTAAATCGCGGGGGAGCGGGACGGGCGAAGTCCAGCAAGCCCCTGATGGTCTGTGATATCCGGTAGACATTCTCCAGGACCACTTCCATCTGCTGTTTCTTCTGGGGGTCGGTTGTTTCTTCCATCTGGATTTCAAGGTAGGAAGAAATTCCCAGAAGGGGGTTGTTTATCTCGTGGGCAGCACCCAGGGCCAGCTGGCTCAGGGCCGACAGCTTCTCGTATTCAGCCAGTTTGTTCCGGAGCTTTTCTTTGTCGGTGACATTTTCGACCAGGATGGTTATCCCCAGCAGGCGTTTTTCTCCGTTGGTAATGGGGAAGAAGGCCAGATTGAAATACTCTTCGCCATGACCCCGGTCGATTTTCCTGGCGGTCAGCTGCCGGGTGGTAGCATCTTTAACCGTGGTCTGGAAGGACTCCAGGATTTCCGGGTCTTTCAGGGCCGGAATGGCTTCAAACAGGATTTCACCCTTTCTGATTTCTCCGGTTGCGAACAGGGCCAGGAAATGCTTGTTGTATTTAGCAATCCTTCCCTCCAAATCTGTACCGGCCAGTCCCAGCGAAATGCTGTCTATAAGGTGGAGGATGTACTGTTCTGACAGCTGAAGCTCAGCAGCCAGGTGCTGGCTTTCCAGAATCCGGTTTTCCAGTTCCCGGTTGATATGGTCCAGCTGCTGACGGCGCTCCCGGCATTCGTCCAGGGCCCGGGCCAGGTTGGCCGTCAGCTTCTGCACCAGTCCTGTAACCCGCCTGGAATAGAGGTTGGATATGATGACCAGAAAAATGAAGGAAGGGAGGAAGAAATAGAAGATAATGCGGTTGAAACGCCGGACGGGCAGCAGGGCCTCCCGCAGGTCCATTTCCGAGGCTAAATAAATGCTGGTTCCGGGCAGAAGCTGGTAGGCGCAGAGAACTCTTTCCCCGCGGTAATCCAGGTGAACCATTACTCCGCTTTCTCCGCTGTGGGGATTGAGGTCGCCGGAGAAAGCCTTTTCAGCAAAGGGAAAGGCTCCCAGCTTGGTGGGGGAAAGGATGAGGCCTTCCCGGCTCAACAAGAACAGCTCGCTCGTCCTGCCCAGGCGCAGGTCTGAAATCAAGCTGTAAAGATAGTTCAGGTTGAGCGAGGCGCCCAGAACCCCCAGAATTTGACCATCCAGGCCCAGAACCGGCTGGGAAATGATCATGACGTTGGCCCCGGCTATCTCAGAATAAAAAATATCGGAGACAAAAGGTTTCCCGCCGGACGAGACCTGAAAATAATCACGTGTGGATATGTTCCCTGTGAGCTCGCGATTGTAGGACCTGACCAGGTTACCCTGAAGGTCGGCAACGAAGATGAAATCGTACCATTTTTTTCCCCGGATGAGGTTCAGGTAGATTTTTTCCTGTTCGTCCAGGCAGCCGAGGTCCTGGCAATTCAGTCGAGCCACCGAGCCCAGGTCGGTCAGCCGGTCTTCCAGAAAAAGCTTGATGGTTTTCAGGTTATCCTGAACCGCCCCGGCCAGCTGAGAGGTGACCTGGTTTTTTATCAACCTGGAAATATGCAGGTCGACTACCACCAGCAGGATGAGGAAAGGCAGGGCAAAAAAGGCCAGGGTCAGAAAGGTGTTCCTGGTGGTTAGTTTCTTAAAATACCTGGACGCCAAGACGGCCAGCTCCGTTCATCATGATTTTATCAAACCGGCACCTGATTTTCATCGGTTTTCTAGTCAGAAGTCCAGCAGGTCGAGGGTCCGGGGTCTTTCTTCCAGGTGAAAGATGATTATGGCTTGAAAGACCTGACCGAGTTTCTTCCAGTCACCGGGTTTGAGCTCCGGGTCGGGGTTGGCCTCCGGCGGGTTCTTTCTTACCCAGTTTATGGCCCTGGCCAGCGGCGGGCTGAGTTCAACCTTCCTTTCCCGGGCGCATCTTTCGCACAGGACGCCGTCTTTCTGAGGCTCCAGCCAGGCAGTGTTGCTTATCTGGCGGTGGCATTTCTGACAGGTCTGGAAATCCGGCAGGATACCGTTAATCTTCAGAAACCAGTACTCGAAATAGCGAACCAGGTATTCCACCCGTTGCCCGGCCCGGGCCGCCCTGATCAGGCTCACCAGCAACCGGTAGAGCTTCTCTTCTCCGGCCCGGTATGGGGAGAACTTTTCGGTCAGTTCGGCCAGGTAAGAAAAAAAACAGATAGTCCTCCGGTCCCTGAACAGTTCGAAGGCCGACTCCAGCAGGTCGCAATTGCTGACGGTAACCAGGTCCTGCCTTTCCTTCTCATAATAAAAAATCCTGACCACGGAGAATGGCTCCAGGCTGCTGCCGAAGCGGTTGTTGAATTTCCTGGCACCCTTGGCAATTCCCCGCACCAGTCCCTTTTCCCGGCTGAAAAACACCACCAGCTTATCCTGTTCGGCAAAGCTCTGGGTGCGTAAAATTACCGCTTCAGATTGGTCTATCGGCATGGTTATTTCTCGTCGAACAAAGTCAGGAAACGGCCTTATGAGCTTTATGGTCTTTTATTCTGAGCTCTTTTCCCGGTCCAGGAACCCAGCCAGGTTTTCCCGCGTGATTTTGATGTTCTTGACCACCGCCCCGCGTTTGCCGAAAGGTCTGCCGGGCTGTCCGTTCAGCCTGAAGCTTACCCCGCCGGCGTTGCCCAGGTTGATTACCAGCTCCGATTCCGCCCGGACCAGGATCCGGAATCCCTCCAGCTTTAACCCGTCCACCACCAGGTTGCCGTCGGCGTAGACCTGTATCCAGCAGTCTTCGTTAAATTCCAGCTCCAGCTGCAGACCCGGGACCTGCTCGGCTTGAAGCTCCTGTTCGGCGGCCGGATTCCCGGTTGCCGGCAGCTGTTCTTCGGTCGGGATGGTTACCTCTGCCTGAATTTTCTGGCTGGCTTTTCTGGCTTCGACATTTTTCCTGGTGGTCTGGATAGAAAGGTGGATTAACAATACAAAGAGCCCGAAGACTATAACTGACAGAGCTATCCACACTATCCTGTCCAGCCTCGGTTCTTTTTTCCGGGCTTCGGGTTCGGTACCGGTTTTATTTTCCTGGGAAGGCAGATAGTATTTGACCTTATCCGCTTGGTAAGACTTTTGAGGGAGAACAGCCTTTTTCCCGGCCCCTGATTCTCTGTCAGGGGGTTTCAGTTCCGGCCGGTCGTATTTCGGCAACCATTCTTCCGGGTTGAGTCCTATAGACGATATGTAGGCCTTGAGAATGTGCCTGGTAAAAAAGCCGCCCGGCAGAAGGTCCAGCCGGTCATTTTCTATGGCTTCCAGATGCCTAAGCCCGATTTTTGTCTGGAGAGAGATGTCCTTTAAGGAAATGCCCCTGGCTTCTCTTTCTTTCTGCAGTTCCTTGCCTATGCTTTCCATCAGACCGATTCAATTTTAATTTATGACGGAAAATCAGTCAAACCTTTTCTTCTTATGAGGCCGGGGCTGGCCATGGGCAGAGTGACCGGGCTGGTTGCTTCCGGGTATCCGGGGTGAATCAGTCTGCGATGGCAGCAGGGTTATTATTCACTGAAATTCTGTCTCTCTGGAGTCACGGCTCGGTCAAATTCAGCCGGGTGGACACTGTCGCCGGTTGCGATCAGCAAAGTAATTGGTACGGGAAGCGCGGGTGGATTTAAATCCTCAGAAAACGCGAGACCGAGGTGACGCTGCCCAGGGTTCCGGTCACCACCCCGCCGACCACCAGCCAGAGGGATTGCTCGCTCGTCAACGGCCTCAGGGTGAAAAGCTCGCGGGCCGCCCCGAGAGAGCTTCCGATGTAGAGGGGGAAGACCTTGACCAGGATTAAAAGAATGAGCAGCGATACCAGGCTTCCCAGCAGTCCGAGAACGAACCCTTCCAGCAGGAACGGAATTCTGATAAAGGTGTTGGTGGCTCCGACCAGGCGGAGAATTTCTATCTCGTTCTTGCGGGCAAAAACGTTCAGCCTGACCACGTTGGAGATTATAAAGAAAGAAGCCAGGATCAGGATACCACCCAGGAAAAAGCCCACGGCCTGAACGATCCGGCTGAGGGAGTCCATTTTTTCCACCCATTCCTGGTTGAACTGGACGTCTATGACACCTTTCAGCCCCTTGATTTTCTCCATGAAATAGACAATGGCCGACAGGCTGAGAATTTTCTCTTTGAGCTTGACTTCGTAAGATGGGGGGAAGGGGTTGGATTTGAGGTTGTCCAGGATCTGGCGCAGCTCGGGGAAGTTGGCCCGAAAACGGTTCAGGGCCTCTTCAGAGGAAACGAAGGTGACCCGGTCCACCAGTTCCGAGGCCAGGATTTGTGATTTAATATAGTCCAGCTCGGTTGTTTTCAGGTTTCTGTCGAGAAAAAAGGAAATGGCCAGGTTGTTGGACAGCTGCTGGCCGAGGTAGGTCAGGTTGTTGGACAGGGCCAGGAAGATGCCTATGACCAGAAAAGAAAAGCTGATTATCAGGACCGAGACCAGGTTGCGGCCGCGGAAAGTCCAGAGGTTGCTGGCCGCGGCCTTGACCAGGTACCAGAGCTGCCGGAAAATCACTGTTTCACTTCCTTACCGATGATTTTGCCCTTCTGCAGGAAAAAGATCCTGTCCCCGAAATGCCGGATGAGTTCCCGGTCGTGGCTGCCGATGATGACGGTTGCTCCCTGCTGGTTGATTTCCTTGAAGATGCTCATGATCTCGAAGGCCAGCTCCGGGTCCAGGTTGCCGGTTGGCTCGTCGGCCAGCAGGATGGAAGGGTTGTTG
This sequence comes from uncultured bacterium, assembly GCA_937920515.1. GTDB lineage: Bacteria > Acidobacteriota > Aminicenantia > Aminicenantales > Saccharicenantaceae > Saccharicenans. Next base: position 55,673 of record CALEUG010000027.1, on the reverse strand, counting down.
ACGATGGCCCGGGCGATGGCCACTCGTTGCTGTTCGCCGTAGGACAAACGCTGGGGGAAGTCCCACATCTTGTGGTGCAGGTTGACCTGGCGCAGGGCGTTGAACACCCGGCGCCTGATTTCCTTGTGGGGCAGCCCGATGACCTGCAGGGGGACGGCCACGTTGTGAAACACGGACTGGTGAAACAGCAGCCGGAAATCCTGGAAGACGATGCCCATGGTGCGGCGGAGCCGGTAGATTTTGTGGTTCGGTATTTTCAGGATGTTGACCCCGTCGACCAGGATCTGTCCCTCGGTCGGGATTAGCTCGCGAAAAATTATTTTCAGCAGGGTGGTCTTGCCGGACCCGCTCGGCCCGGTGATGAAGCAGAATTCCCCGGTTCTGATTTCCAGCGAAACGTCGGACAGGGCCCAGTGCGGTTTCTGGTACTGTTTCCAGACGTGAAATAATTCAATCATCGGCTGATGTCAGTTCTCATTTTTGGCCAGCCGGTCCAGAGCCTGGCGCAGGAGAGGCTGTACTATCTGCGGGTCGGCCTGCCCTTTGCTGGCTTTCATCACCTGGCCCAGCAGAAATCCCAGGACCTGGACCTTGCCTTCCAGGTATTGTTGTACCGGTCCGGGATTCTTTTCCAGGACCTCATCTATGATGTTCTGCAGGGCCTGTACATCGCCAATCTTTTTCAAACCGAGTTTCTCGATTATTTCCTTAGGATCTATTTTCAATTTTATTTTTTCTTCCGCTTTCGGGCTTTCGGTAATCATCCCGGGGTGTTGTTGGCCGGGCGTTTTTTCTGTCTCGCTCAATTTAAGCATTTCCGGGAAGACTTTTTCCTTGGCCAGGGTTATCGTTATCTCCCGGTTTTCCACCAGCCTGATCAGTTCGGCCAGGGATTCGGGGGGGAGAGGAAACTGTTCAGCCTCGAGGTTGTGTTCTTTTAAGTATTGCAGCACTTCCCTCATTATCCAGTTACTGGCCTGCTTGGGGTAACCTGAAATTCCGGCCACCGCTTCGAAATAATCGGCCAGGGCCCGGCTTCCGGTCAGGAGGCGGGCGTCACAGGCTGGAAGCTGGTAATCCCTGATAAACCGGTCGAGCCTGGCCCGCGGGAGCTCCGGCAGCTCCCGGGCGATTTCCTGAACCCAGTCTTCGGTAATGATCAGCGGTGGCAGGTCGGGCTCGGGGAAATAGCGGTAGTCGTGGGCTTCTTCCTTACTGCGCTGGGGAACGGTCCGGTTGGCCGTGGCATCCCAGCCGCGTGTCTCCTGGATTATTTTTTCGCCTCTTTTTAGGGCCTCGATCTGACGGCTGGCCTCGTACTCCAGGGCCCTGGCCAGGAAGCGGAAAGAATTCAGGTTCTTGACCTCGGTCTTGGTTCCGAATTCGGTGGAACCGGCCAGCCTGACGGAAAGGTTGGCGTCGCAGCGCAGGTTACCCTCTTCCATGTTACCGTCGCAGATTTCCAGGTACTGAAGGATGGTTCTGAGATTCTGGACAAACTCGACCGCCTCTCCGGGCGACCGCAGGTCGGGCCGGCCGACGATTTCCAGCAGGGGAAGGCCGCAGCGGTTAAAATCCAGGTAGGTTTTTTCAGCCGAATCCGGGAAGCCTTCGTGCAGCGATTTACCGGCGTCTTCTTCCAGGTTTATTCTCTCTATTCCTATGGCCCTGGTGGTCCCGTTGACTTCTATGAGCAGGCGGCCGTTTTCGGCTACCGGAAGATGATACTGGGTAATCTGGTAGCCCTTGGGCAGGTCCGGGTAAAAATAATTCTTCCGGCTGAAGATCGATTTGAGGTTGATTTTTGCTTCCAGGGCCAGGGCCAGCTTGACAGCCATCCGGACCGCTTCCCGGTTGATGACAGGCAGGCTGCCCGGCAGGCCCAGGCAGACCGGGCAGGTCAGCGTGTTGGGAGTCCTTCCGAACTCGGTACTGCATCGACAGAAGAGCTTGGTCCTGGTCAGAAGCTGGGCATGGATTTCCAGGCCGATGACAGTTTCGTATTTCATGACGGTCCGCTTAAAGGAAATTGATTATAACACAATTTATTTTCTGGCCAAAAGCTTTCTGGCCATTTGCGGGAAGGAGAAAAGGCCAGGATTTTTCCGACAGGTCTATTTGACAAACAGATACATGAACCAGCCAAAGGCCAGTGAAGCCAGGGTCATTATCAGGAACAGGGTCAGGCCGTACCTGAGCCGGCTTTTCAGGTCGGGGCGACGGATCAGGGCCAGCACCAGGGACACCAGGAAGGCGTAGATTATCATGGTTACGAGGTGACTTTCCAGGATCATTGTTTCTTTCCTCTGGCTATGTCCCAGGCATCGAGGGCTACCAGGTAGTTCAGCAGCCCGGCTCCGGCCAGGTAAGCCGTTCCGAATTCGAAAGACCGTCTTTCCAGTTCACCCAGGCCGACCGGCAGGAACCTGGAGATTATATAGAGCAGCCCGTTTCCGAGGTCGGAGAGGAAAGCCAGGAAGGTCAGCGGGTTTTCTGCCTGCAGGGGGTAAATCTTACCGCCCATTATCAGCCCCAAAAGGGACATCAGGGCGATGGCGGCCAGAAAGACCAGACCTCTCCCATAGCGGCGCAGGTAAATGTGACCCAGCCCGGGAACGAGCCAGCCAAGAATTATCGCAGTAATGGCTTTCTTTTTCATAAGGCTTAATATTAATTAAAATGAAAAATTAAATCAAGCTGGTTAGTCTGAAAATCCAGCCAACTTCAGGTAGCCCCTTGGCTATCCGCCGCCTTGAGGGTAAAATCGATTCATGCCAGAATTACCGGAAGTCGAGACGGTGGCCAGCGGTTTGCGTTCCAGGCTGGAAGGCAAACGAGTCAAAGAACTGGTCTTTCTTTCGCCCCACCTCAAGCGCCATCAACCCCTGTCCGCTCTCAGTCCCGCGTTTTATCGCGGTAAAAGGGTGCGGAAAATATGGCGCCGCGGGAAATTGATAATATTTGATTTATCAGGAGGCTGCGGCCTGTTGATTCATCTCAAGATGACCGGACAGCTTTACCTGTGCCCACCGGAACAGCCCCTGGATAAGCATACCCATGCCCGGATGACTTTTTGCGGGGTGAAATCCGAGCTCCGTTTCCGCGATGTCAGGAAATTCGGTTTCTGGAACTGTCTGCGATTATCGGAAATCGCAACCAGGGTCGAAACTGAACTCGGGCCGGAGCCACTGGCCCTGGACTTTTCAGGATTTCAGAGTTTGCTGCGGAAGCACGGGGGCAAGAAAATCAAGGGCTGGCTGCTTGACCAGAAGATAATAGCCGGCATAGGCAACATTTATTCTGACGAAATCCTGTTTCGGTCCGGGATAAGACCTGACCGCCTGGCCGGTGACCTGAATCCGGAAGAGGTCAGGAAACTGTACCGGGCCATGAAATCTGTCCTGAAAAAAGCCATAGAGCTTAAAGGTTCATCCATCAGCGATTACGTCGACTCCAGCGGTGAGAAAGGGCAGTTCCAGCAGAGACACCTGGTTTATGACCGGGAAGGCAGTCTCTGTCGCCGCTGCCGGCAAGGTGTTATCGACAGAAAGAAGATAGCCGGCCGGAGTTCCTTTTTTTGCCCGAGCTGTCAAAAGTAGGGAAGGCGGAACAGTTGAAGCCGTCCTGATTGAAAAAATCAGGTTGATAAGTTATATTTAAGTCTTGTTGTAGAATGCCCCTGTAGCTCAGTATGGATAGAGCAAGGGATTCCTAATCCCTGTGCCGGGAGTTCGAGTCTCCCCAGGGGCACTCTGATTTATCCTGAATTATAAACTGATGGGGTAAGGGTCAGCGAGGGCAGGTGGGGAATAGCCTTGAGGCTACCCGGCCAGTTTCCTTTCCGGAGGCAGAAATACGCGAAGGGTCTGGTCCGGTTGAATGAGGGGAGCAGAAATCATCTTTCAATTCCCCTTGAAAGGTGATAAATTTGAGAGCGGAATGTTTTAATAAAGGGTGAAATTATATATTTGAAAGGACTGAATCATGAACAGGGTCATCCTGCTTGATTTTGAGGATAAGGACAAGGAATACCTGGAACAGGAGCAGATCGATACCTTTCTCATTCACACCTCCGATTTCAAGAACCTGCCGACCATCCTGCCCGAAGCCAGGGCCATTTTTTATCAGCTCAACTGGCCGGTGGAGGAAGAGGCCGTTCCCGGCGGGCTGGCCGAAAAGGTCCAGGAAATGGTGGTGGATGGAGCCAGGGTGGTCTGCTTTGTTGGCAAAGGACATCTTTACCAGCTGACCGGCGTTATCGGCACCTTCCCCGATATCCATTTCCAGGAGTCAACCCCGGGCGAGGTGCTGCTGGTGACACCGGAAATGCCCTTCAACCTGGTCTTTGAGAAATTTTCCAGCAGCCTGGCCCATATTTACAAGCTACTGCCCGGCTCCTTCGGGGCCGACATCTGGGAAGTTCCGGCCAGTCTGAATGAAAGCTGGAAGATAGTGGCCAAGAGCCACGATGGTTTTCCGGTCTCCCTGATGATCAGAAAGGGAAAAGGCTTCATCTGGCTGCTGCCCTGGTTCGGTCAGAACAACATCAAGGTGGCCGATTTCATCCTGAAAGATGTTTTTCCGCTCATGGAAATGAAAGGCAAGGAGGTGGAACAGATGGACTGGATCGACAAGGAAGAATATCTTTTCCCGGAAATCAAAGAATTGTTCCTGAAAAAGGAAGAAGAAAAGAAGAGATTTGAAGAGAGGTTGAAGGAACTCGACGAGCAGATCCGGACCCTGCGGGAAACCCAGCAGGAGGCTTTCAACCGGTTGCTCAAGGCCGAGGGGCAGGAACTGAAGGCGGCCGTCCTCCAGGCTTTTAAGTACCTGGGCTGGGCCAGGGTGGTGGACGTTGACCAGTACTGGAAGAACGTCATCAGGGACAAGGAGGAGGACCTGTGGCTCATCGAGAATAACGACCAGCCGGTGGAAGTCTGCCTGCGAAAGGAATTTCTGATACTGGTGGTTATCAGGAGCAGCCGCAACTGGGCTACCGACGATGACTGCATCCTTCTGCAGAGATTTAAAGGCCGCCGCATGCAGGAATTTGACAATACCAGGATGAAGGCCATTCTGGTTGGCAATTATTTCAACCTGGTCGAGGCCAGGCTGCGCAACAACCCCTTTTCCCAGTTCCAGGTGGAAGAAGCGGAAAAGGACGGAAACGGCCTGCTGACCACCTACGAACTCTTCCAGGCCATCAAGGCCGAAAAGGAAGGCCTGGTCAGCAAAGAGGAAATCAGGAGACAGGTCAGGGAAAAAGCCGGACTCCTGAAATTCAGTTATTAAAGCAAATTTCATCCTCTCTCTCGTTAATTCTGTTCTCAATTTATTCCACCTTCCACTTGGATTTTATGCTGGATTATGCTAAAAAGAAGTCCTTAAGGAGAATCCAGAGATGAAGAGAGCTGAGAGAAGACAGCTGAAAGAAAACGAACTGGCCACGGGGCTGAGCCGGTTTGTCCTGTGGGTTAAAAAACATGAAAAGAAATTCATGGCTATAGCCCTGAGCCTGGTGGCCCTGCTGACCATTATTGTCGGTGTCAGATTGTTGCTTCAATACCAGAGGAGCCGGGAGGCTGGATACCTGGGTCAGGTTCTGGCCCTCAAGGCCGAACTGGGTCAGAAACCAGAAAGCCTGGACAGGCTGGAAAACCTGGCCCAGAAGAGAAAATACGGGCGGATAGCCAGCCTGGTGCTGGCCACTCATTATTTTGAGAAAAATGACCTGGTCAGGGCCGAACAGATTTTGTCCGGGGTCAAGGACCGGGGGCGAGACCTGGTTCATTATCAGATCCTTGACCTTTATGCCCAGGTTCTGTCCAGGCGGGGCCAGCCCGAGCGGGCGGTTGAGATTTATCGCCAGATGGAGAAGGAAAAACCGGAAGATTACCCGCTGGACGTAATCCTGTTCCGTCTGGCTGAAGCTTATGAGAAGGCTGGCCAGAAGGACCAGGCGCTAAGCCTCTACCGGGAACTGCAGTCCGGCTATCAGCATACCTATTACGGCTACCAGGCTGTCCTGAAGGTGATGAAGCTGGAAACCGGCCGTTGAGCAGAAAATATTGTTTATTTGAGTCAGGAGAATATAAATATAATAGATATAGCTTTCAGGAAAGGAGGATGAAATGGCTTACAAGATTACCGAAGATTGCATCAACTGTGGAGCCTGCGAGCCTGAATGCCCCAATCAGGCTATCTCTCCCGGAGACGAGAGATATGAAATCAACCCCGACAAGTGCACCGAATGCGTGGGCTTTTTTGATGAACCCCAGTGCGCTGCGGTCTGTCCCAGCGGGGCCTGCGTTCCTGACCCCGATCACCGGGAAAGAAGGGAAGAGCTGGAGGCCAAGGCCCGTCGCCTGAAGGGCAACTGAATATTCTCGAAAATAAGCAGGAGTGCGTCGGCACTCCTGTTTTTGTTTTTTTGACCTGTCATGTTTTCTGGCAAGAGGTGGTTTAACCTTGTCCTTTTTATCCTGACTATACTATCAACCTATTTTGTCGGTTATCTTTGGGGAATAAATTATCTTTTTGCCGGCCGGAATCCAGAGGATATTTCCGGCGCCCTGAACCTGTCGTTGTTCCTGGAGCCGGCCCTTATAAGGCTCAGCCTGGTCTATTCTCTCTCTCTGCTGGTCATTCTGCTGGGTCATGAACTCGGGCATTACCTTACCTGCCGCCGCTACCGGGTCCAGGCCAGTCTGCCCTATTTTATACCCGCCCCTACTCTGATCGGGACCCTGGGTGCCTTTATACGGATAAGGTCACCTCTGACCAGTAGAGAAGAATTGTTTGACGTCGGCGCCAGCGGGCCTTTAACCGGATTTATTCTATCGATTCCAGCCCTTTATGCAGGCCTGCAGTTATCCAGGCTAATTCCGGCTCTTCCCAGGGAAAGCTCCATCCTGTTCGGGGAGCCACTGCTACTCAAGCTGTTTGTCAGGCTGACCTTCGGGCCGGTGGCTCCGGACCAGGACCTGATTCTGCACCCTCTGGCTGTGTCCGGCTGGGTCGGTTTGCTGGTAACCTCCTTCAATCTGTTCCCGGTGGGGCAGCTTGACGGCGGGCACATCCTCTATGCCCTGTTCGGTGAAAAGATGAGGAAACTGGTCCCGGGAATTATCCTGATCCTGCTGGTCCTGGGTATTTTTTACTGGGCCGGCTGGCTGGTCTGGACCGCCCTGATCTCGGTTATGGGGCTCAGGCATCCGCCGGTGGCCGATTCCGGCCAGGGATTTTCCAGGAGGCGAATATTTCTCAGCCTGGCCATCGCCCTGATTTTTGTCCTGTCTTTTATACCGGCCCCCATTTCCGGCAACAGCCTGCTTGACCTTCTGAAATAGTCTAAACGGTAACAATGGCGCAACCGATTTTTCTTCCGTTGCAGATATTCACAATTTTTGTGGAAAAATCTGTGTAAAAAGACCCGGGTTTTCAGTCCGAATGTGTTGAATTTACACAAGATATCACTAACTGCACAAAATTTAGGCACCTGATATTTGTCGCCAGAATTTGCTAAAATGTTAGCTTCAATATAAATTTAGACAGGGTGCTCAAATGCTGGACAGACGTTTTCGGGCGGTGGAAGCCAGTTTCTATCAGCTGAGCAAGCAGTTCAAGCGCGGAGAAATCAGCCGGGACCAGTATGCCGAGGCCCTGAAAAAGCTGCGGCTGGTCGACGGCGAGGGGCGTTGCTGGATGATAGGGGCCCAGACCGGCCGCTGGTATTACTATGACGGACAGCAGTGGATTCAATCAGAGCCGCCCGAGGACGGGCGTGAATTCGTTCTTTGCCCGAGATGTTACCATCAGAACGAGCCGGGGGCCAGAAACTGCGAGGCCTGCGGGACCGTCCTGATAAAGACTTCCACCAAGATTATCTGCGTTGAGTGCGGAAATCTGATTGACCAGAACCTGAAGACCTGCCCTTTCTGTGAGGCGGGGTTGTACGGGCAGCCTGAGGCAGCCGTCCCCGAAAAGAAACCCGGGGCTGCCCGGCTGGAAGAGAAGACGGCAGAAGGCGGAATCCTCTACCTGCGTTCGGTTGACCAGTTTTCTTTTCTGCTGTTTTTCGGTGGTCTGGGAATTTTCCTGGGAGTTCTGTTCGGGCTGGTGCTCGGCTCGACGGAATTTTTCCCGGGCCTGGTGGCCCTTCTGCCTGTTTTTCTGAAAGAAATGCAGGGTAAGTTGATGGGAGGACTGGTCTTCAGCCTGCTGGGCGGAATTTTCGGGTTTGCGCTGGCGGCCGTTTCAGGCTTTTTGCTGGCCCTGCTGGTAAACCTGACCATCTACTTTTTCGGCGAGCCAGGTTTCAGGCTGAAAAAAAGCCGCCGAAGAATATCCCTTAAGTAACAAACCTTAAGACCGAAGGCAATTTAGTCAGAAGGGTTCTCTTTTCACTTTATTCAGGGCATAAGCTATCTGGCCCAGGGACAGGGATTCATCTCCTGGAGAATAGAGGACAGGCCTGAGGACTTCAAATCCATTCTTTTTCAGCAGCCTCTCGGTCTGCCCGGTGAGGATGCGGTTGAGAAAAACTCCTCCGGTCAGGACCACCCGCTTGAGACCATGCTCTTTTCGGGCCAGAGTGGCCATTTCCAGGATTACCCGGGCCAGGGTCAGGTGAAATTTCCAGGCGGCCAGTTCGGGACGGACATTTTTCTTCAGGTCGAAAACCAGTTCCCTTATGGTCTGGCTGAAATCTACCCGGTGAGGCCGGGAGCTCCTGTCTATAGCGAAAGGATAGCCATGACTCTGCCCGGAAACAACCCCAGAAGCTGCGGCTTCCAGCCGGGAAGGGGCTTCGGCTTCGAATTCAACCCGGACCGGAGCCAGACCGCAGAGGAAGGACACGGCGTCAAAAAGCCGGCCGGCGCTGGAAGTAAGCGGGCTGTTAATTCTCCTCTCCATCATCACCCGCACCGAGCGCAGCCTGTTTTCCGGGACCCGGGCCATGGGTTGGAGCCGGGGAAAGTCTGGCCCGAAGGCCCTGTAAAGATAAGCTGCGGCCATTCTCCATGGTTCCCTGGCCGCTTCATCTCCTCCCGGCAGGTGGACATAATCAAAATGAGCATATCTCTCGTAGCCGTCGTAGTCAGCCAGCAGAAATTCTCCTCCCCAGGCCTGTCCGTCATCCCCGTAACCGAAACCATCCCAGCTCACCCCGAGAAATTTCTGGCCCGGGGCTATCCGGTGTTCTATGAGGGGGGCCAGGCTGTGGGCAAAGTGGTGCTGCACCAGGAGGTGGGGTATTTTAAGTTCACGGGCATAGCGGGTACTCCAGAAATCTGGATGGAGGTCGCTGACCACCAGGTCGGGACGGAAGCTGAACAATTTCTTTAGGTGGTACAGGGTTTCTTCAAAGTATCGGAAGTTCTCGTAGTCGTCCAGGTCACCCAGGAATTGCGAAGTAATCGTGTAGCCATTTTTGTAAATGGAAATGGTGTTCTTCAGTTCGCCGCCCACGGCCAGGATCTGAACCGGGCTGTTAAGGCTTTCCGGGACGGCCTGGGGGAAGGGAACGAATCCCCGGGCCCGGCGGAAAAAGACTGGCTTCTTCTTGACCACCTTTAGCACCGAGTCGTCGGCCCGCATGGCGATTTCCCGGTTGTGGGTCAGAATGTAATCGCAGAGCTCCGGACCGACCAGGGAATCGTCCTTGATGATCGGTGCATCTTTCCGGTTAGAGCTGGTGGCCACGACCAGTGGCAATTCCTTGAGCAGAAGGTGATGGAGCGGAGTGTAGGGGAGCATGATGCCCACCGTGTCGATGAAGGGAGCTATTCCCGGAAGTTCCCTTTTCTTTCTCAGAAGAACAATCGGCCGGGCTGGAGAGGTCAGCCAGCTTTTTTCGACCGGGCTGATTTCAGCATACTTCCTGACCGTTGCTATGTCCCGGGCCATCAGGGCCAGGGGCTTGGTCTGTCTCCTTTTAATCTGCCTCAGCCTTTTTATGGCTTTAAGGCTGGTGGCCAGGCAGACCAGGTGAAATCCCCCCAGCCCCTTGATTGCCAGTATCTTGCCCTGCCTGATCAGCCTGACAGCTTCTTCCAGGCCGCCTGGTATCCTGCGCCCGGTTCTGGCCTCGAGCAGGCTGAGTTCCGGGCCACAGCGAGGACAGGCGATCGGTTGAGCATGATAGCGCCGGTCCGAGGGATCCTGGTATTCACGCCGGCAGTCCGGGCACATCCGGAAGCCCGACATGGTGGTCTGGTGCCGGTCGTAGGGAAGCTGCCGGACGATGGTGTAGCGGGGGCCGCAATTGGTGCAGTTGGTAAATGGATAACAGTACCGCCTTTCCTCCGGGTCCTCAATCTCTCTTAAACAATCAGGACAGGTGGCGATATCGGGCGAGATAAAAACAAAAGACTGTTCCTGGCTGGAACGGTCAATTTCAAACCCCGAACGCCCCAGAGGTTCAACCGGCTGGTAATCAACCGCTTCAATCCGGGCCAGAGGTGGGGCTTCGGCTTTCAGGGATTTCAGGAAGGCTGTCGGGTCGCCACCTTCCTTTTCCAGGTATATTTCCACCCCTTCCCCGATGTTTCTGACATAGCCCGAATAGCCAAGCCGGAGGGCCAGGCGGTAAATAAAAGGGCGAAATCCCACTCCCTGGACTGTTCCCCGTACTATCAGTCGGAAAGCCTTCCGGGTCATGGCGAGGCTGGCCTCCGGCTGTACAGGCAACCGCAATAATTCTGACGGTAAAGCCCGAACTCCCGGCTGAGCCGGACGCTGCGGTTGAAGCCGTCTTTCTTCTTGAAATCGGCTTCCAGAAATTTCAGCCCGTATTTTCTGGCGGTCATTCTTCCAGTTCTGTTCAGCAACACGCTGTTCTTCCAGGGGCTGACGCTCATGATGGTGGTGAACAGGGGAATTCCGTTCTCCATGGCTATTCTGGCAGTTCGGTCCAGCCGCATGGCGAAACATATGTTACAGCGGCGGCCTCTCTCAGGCTCGGATTTGAATTTCTCAGTCAGACGGAACCAGGTCTCCGGGTCGTAGATATCCTCGATCAGCTTGAACTGCAGGTGCCCGGCCACCCTTCTGGCTTCTGCCAGGCGCAGCCGGTATTCTTCTTCCGGATGGATGTTGGGGTTATAAAACAGCCCGGTTACTTCATATTCTGTCTGCAGCAGGCTGACCACGTAGAGGGCGTCGGGCGCGCAGCACAGGTGGGCCAGAATCGGGCTTTTTTCCATGAGTCTATTTTAGCCCCGATAACCTGGCGGGTAAAGGCTAACCTTCCCCTGAGCTGTACCCTGGTCCAGCGATATGGCAGCGCCTTCTGGTAAACCAGGACTATATTTTTTCCAGCTTTTCCTTCAGCTGGCGGATCCTGTTCTCCAGAGAATCTATCTGAAAATAAAGAAAGGCCAGGTCTTCCCGATCAGGCTTTAAGTTATACATGATGTGGCCGATAGTCTGGTGGAATGGTTCCAGCTGCTCGTCGCTGGCCACGATGCTGGCCTGGACCCGGCCGAGTTCTTTTTCCAGGCTGTCAATGATCTTCTCCAGCTCGGTCAGCCGGATTCTGAGGCAGTCATCAGGAACTGGGGAGGACAGCAGCTCGATTTTCTCCTGTTTGAGGTTTTCTAATTTTTTATAAATCCTGTGCCACTCGGCCTGGAGTCTGGTATTTTTTTCTTCCAGGGTTTTAATTTCTCTGGAAATTTCTTCTAATTCCGGCAGGCCAGGCCACTCGATGGAAGTTAATTCTCCCAGACGTTTCAGAAGCTCGTTTTTTTTGCTCTCTTCTCTTTTTAACAGGACCTCGATTCTCAGGCGGGAAAAACGGCGCCTGGGACTGGCCAGAATGTAACTGATTCTCTGTCGCAGGTCTTTTTTCTGGAGAAAATTGATAAAAATCAGAAGTAAAATGACACTCAGCAGAAGATAGAAAACCCAGAAGGGCAGACCTCCTTTCTGCAGTTCCGGCGTTTGAAGAAGACTCATATGGCTTGAAACCAGGCCATCCACTACCTGCTCTCCTTTCCCTTGAAGGCGGCACCCGGTCTGTCTTTTACCATACTTTCCCGCTTTTTTTCAAGTTCTCTCCTGAAGAAGGGGACTGCCCGGGCTCCGCTGCTGGTATAGGACGCGACGACCCTCTCTATCAGGTAAAGCGCGGCCGGCAGGTTTTCCTGAAATATCGGTTCTATGTCGCTTTCCGAATTGAGGAAGCCTCCCCGGAGCAGGTCGACCGGGGGCAATTCAATGGTAAAGACGGGTATCCGGAAAAAGCCGTAGGCCCAGTCGGCGAAATCGCCGTTGGTCAGGTATAGTGAAGAAGCAGCCCGGCCAGTCTGATAGACCCGGCCGTTGACCCGGGAGATCAACCCGGCCATGTCTTCGGCCAGGCTCCGGAGCAGGGCTTCGTCTTCTGTTGGCTGGTCCAGGTAGCCCCAGGGATACAGGATGAGCTGAGAAAAACTGTGGTAGGAAATGGCCGCCGACATCCGGTGGTTATGGAAAAGCTTTCTGATGCCTTCTGTTTCTGGCTCTGAAAAGGGGCCTGTCCCGCGGAAAACAGCTGAGGAGGGCTTGGAACTTGAACCGATATCGTCGTAGGCCCATTGGTAGGAATAATTGCGGTTAAGGTCAACGCCGTAAGAACCATCCTGGTTCAGTCTTCGGTTCTTTCTCCACAGCCGGTAATTAAGGATTGAATATTCCAGCCCATCGGGGTTGACCAGTGGCACTATCCAGATTTCGGCCGAATTGACCAGGTCCCTGACCCGGTTATCTCTGTGGTAATTTTCCAGAAGGTAGCGGCCGATGAGCAGGGGCACTTCCACCGAAATCCATTCCCGGGCGTGGTGTCCACCCAGGAGAGCTATACCCGGTTCATCTTCTCTCAGGGCGGGATTATCGCTGATTTTAAGAGCGTAAATATTCCTGTTTTCCAGGCTCCGGCCGGGTACATACAGCCTGGCCAGTACCGGGTAGGAAGCCGCCAGGGACCTGAGCTCGGCGGCCAGTTCCCGGTAAGAATGATAGGCTCCGTTGAGTCCTCCCGCGCCGTCTGCCTTCAAGCGCAGGCTTTTCTCCTTTTGCTTCTCAAATCTGCCGGTCTCAATGGTAAAGACGTAGCCAGACTCCCGGATGGCCTCAAGGTACTTTCTTTCAACCAGGAAATAGACCTTTAAACCGTCGGCCAGCAGCGGGTCGAGCGGGAAATTTAATCTTAAGGTATTGAGGTCCTGGCCCGGGTCCAGGGCTATGACCTCCAGGTTTCCAGTTTCAGTTTCGGCGATCGGGGCTGGCCGGAGGACGGCCAGGGCGGCCAGGAACAGGGGAAGGATGATTACTGTCAGTTTGACCTTCATTCTTTTTATTCTACTTTTTTCCGGGAATTTTTCCCCGGTTCGGGGTGAAATTCCAGGGTTAATGATATCTTGTGCCTCTTAAGGTTATGGCCTGAACCACGCTCCAGTCCCAGGGCGGCAGAAAAGTTTAAGGCCAGGAGCTTATTATTCAAGCCGGAACCAAAAGTCAGGAAATAATAGGTCGACCTGACCCCCAGGTCGGGCTGGGGATCGACAGACAGACCCAGGTAATATGGCGAGGACCAGGTCCGCCCCAGAAACCTGAACCAGGTCCGGTATTCCAGGCCACTCCCGATTCTGACCGTATCGCGGAAGTTTCGGAGCTGTTCTTCCCCGAAATAAGAAAACTGGTAGTGTTTCCAGTTGAAATAAAGGGCATCGAGGTAAGCTTCCAGGTGCTGATTAATGACCAGTTTTCCTCCGAGGCCGATCGTCAGCGGCCTTCTTATCCGGTCGGAGGCCTGGCTCTTTGTTTTAATTTCAGTGAGGGAGGTCAGATAGGAGAGGGAGCTTTCTCCCTTAACTTTCCGAATATACGGCGGACTCAGGCTCAAGCCCAGGGACAGGCGGTTGCTGATTTCATAGTACAGGCCGGCAACAAATCTCAAACCTGTAATCTTCTGGTAACGATAATCGAGCAACTGAATCTCATCCTGAGCCCAGAATTCATCCAGGCTCCTTTCGAGATAACCCTGCTCGTAAACAAAACTGGCTCCGAGGCTCAGGTTCCGGCTTAATCTGCCGGCCAGGCTGAGGGCGTATCCGGATAGATGTCCCGCCTGCCAGATTTGCATCTGGTTGTAGACCACCTGGTTATAAACATAGCGGTATTCAAGCCCGGGCCTTCCGTAGTTTTCGGTCAGGGCTGCTCCCAGTCCGAAAGTCCAGCGGCCTGATCGCCAGGAAAGGCCGAGATGGTCCAGCTGCCAGTATCTTGCAGTCAGGTTGCCCCGGGTGGTGATGACCCCGGTGTTGACCAGCCAGTAGCTGAAAAGCTGGTTCTGGTTAAAGCTGAAGCTCAGGCTGAAGGTAAGGGGTGGTAAAAGGACCAGGAGAGCAGGGTTGGCATAGAGGACGTCGCTTGAGGTCGCCCTGGCCAGGCGGCAGAAACCTGAACCCAGGCCAGAAGCAGAGTCTGGGCCCAGGATATTCCAGCTACCAAGCGGAGCTTCTTCTGTGTACTGGCCCGGGCCGCTCTGGGCCAGTAGAGCAGACAGAAAAATAGAAAAAATAATTAAGAATAGCAGGAATTTAAAAGTCCATTTTCTCATTAGACCAAACCTGAACACTCTTATTTTAACACCCATGGCTTTATTTTTGAAAGTGAAATGGGTATTATAGAAAATCAAGAGGAGTGTGTTCATGGTAAAGAAGGACAGAAGAATTAAGATCAGAAGCGTGGGGATATACCTCCCCGAGAAGGTCCTGACCAACCTTGACCTGGAAAAGATGGTTGAAACTTCTGATGAATGGATCACCACCCGCACCGGGATCAAGGAAAGAAGGATTGCGGCCGAGAACCAGGTAACCTCCGACCTGGGCGTGGCTGCGGCCAGGCAGGCCCTGGATCGGGCCGGCCTGAAGCCTGAAGATATTGACCTTATCCTGGTGGCCACCAACAGCCCGGATACCCTGTTTCCCTCAACTGCCTGCTGGATACAGAAAAAGCTGGGCGCCAGGGAAATGCCAGCCTTTGACCTCCAGGCCGGGTGCACCGGGTTTCTGTACGGTCTGATTCTGGCCGAGAGCTTGATCCTGAACGGAACCTGTCGGCGGGTTCTCCTCGTCGGAGTGGATATTCTTTCGAAAATAACCAACTGGGAAGACCGGACCACCTGTGTTCTTTTTGGAGACGGGGCCGGAGCCTGGGTTCTGGAAGAAAGTTCTGATGACTCGGGACTGATATCCCATTTCTGGGGTGCCGACGGCTCTTTGGGTGAGTTGCTGATACTCCCCGGCGGAGGAACACTCCATCCGGCCAGCGAACAGACGATAAAAGAAAAGATGCATTATATCTATATGAAGGGGAATGATGTTTTCAAGCATGCGGTCAAGCGTATGGAAGAGTCGATTGTTGAAGCTGTGAAGTCGGCCGGGCTAAACAAGCACCAGGTGGATTTCCTGATACCGCACCAGGCCAACCTTCGGATAATAGATGCCATCGGAGCAAGGCTGGACCTCGACCCGGAAAAGGTAGTGGTCAACGTCGACCGCTACGGCAACATGTCGGTGGCTACCATTCCGGTTGCTCTCTACGAGCTGCAGGAAGCAGGCAGGCTTCAGCCGGGAAAAATCGTGGCCATGGTGGCTTTTGGAGCAGGGTTTACCTGGGCTGCAACCATTTACCGCTGGTAGCTTGCGCTTCCGGTGGTGCTGCCGGCATTAAAAAAAGTACATGGCCGGTTAAGAAAGCAAATTCTGGTTATTCCTTTTCCAGTTCTTCAAAAATCCGGACCAGGTCTTTTTTGGCGAGCTGTCCTACGTGTTTATACCTCAGACGCCCGCTCCGGTCTATGAAGATCGAGGTGGGTATATACTGTCCGGGTCTGAAAGCTGAAACGATGTCCTGGCCGACCAAGGCCACCGGATAGTTCATTTTGGCCTTGATCACGAAAGATTTCAGCTCGGCTTCTGAAATGTCGTCGACCGAGAATCCCAGAATTTCCAGTCCCCGATCTTTGAGTTCGGCATAGGCTTCTATAAATTCGGGAATCTCGGCCCGGCAGGGAGGACACCAGGTAGCCCAGAAGTTAACCAGGATTACCTTCCCTTTCAACGAGGCCAGGCTCAGCTCCTGGCCATCCAGGGTGGTGACCGAAAACTCCGGGGCGGGTTCGGCCTTGATTCCTGGCTCAACAGCCTTACCCGAGGCCTCCTTTTCTTTGTGGCAGGCCAATCCGGCCAGAAGCAGCGTGGCCATGATAATAAACAGTACAGTTTTTTTCATTTTTAGTTCCTTTCTTCAACCGGCCTGGTCACAGACCGCAATTCTTCAGTATTTTTTCCCAGCGGGCGTCGACTTCCTGCTGGATCAGGGTTATCTCGTCTTCCTTTAGATGCCGGAAGCGGCCCTGAAGCTTCAGGTATTCGGCTATGGGTTTTCTTTCCTTGACTTTAAGGTTAAGAGTCCATCTTTCTCCGTTTTCTATTTCAAAAAGCGGGAAATAGCCGGTCTGCACCGCCAGCCTGGCCAGCTTGACCGTGTCTTCCGGGCGGCTCTTCCAGCCGGCCGGGCAGGGGGCGAAGACGTGGATGAACCTTGTCCCCCTGATCTCCCTGGCCTTCCTGAATTTTTTTACCATGTCTTCCGGGTAAGCCACGCTGGCGGTAGCTATGTAAGGAAGACCGTGGGCAGCCATGATACCGATGATGTCTTTTTTCCGCTCTTTCTTATAATGCTTGACCGGGGTGGTCGTGGTCCAGGCTCCAATCGGGGTGGCCGAGCTTCTCTGGATGCCAGTATTCATGTAGGCCTCGTTGTCATAGCAGGTATAGACGATATCGTCATTTCTCTCAGCGGCACCAGACAGAGCCTGGAGCCCTATGTCAAAAGTTCCACCGTCGCCGGCCCAGGCCAGGACAGTGGTCTCGGTGTCGCCGACCATGTCCAAACCGGCCCTGACTCCAGAAGCGGAAGAAGCGGCGGTTTCAAAGGCGCAGTGATAAATCGGTATATCCAGCGATGAATGGGGGAAGGGACCATCAATCACTGCCCAGCAACAGGCTGGAATGCAGACGATCGTTTTCTGCCCCAGGCCTTTGAGGGCCAGCCTCATGGCCAGGGAGGCGCCGCATCCCTGGCAGGCCAGGTGGCCCGGGCTCATGTATTCTTCCCGCGGTATGGTTATGGTCATTTTTCTTTCTTTGCTCATTTTTTCACTCCTATCCAGACGATTTCTTCCTCGGCTCTATTTTTGTTCAATGCGTATTCGGCAATTTCCTGGTAAGAATCCCTGGTGATGTCGCGGCCACCGAGCCCGGCGATGAAACCAAAGATAAGCGGGGAGGATGGCTGGCCGTACATGGCTGATTTTACTTCCTGGTAAAAGATTCCGTGGTGGCCGTAGGAGATATTACGGTCCAGAACCGCCACTTTTGGCACCCGGGACAGAATGTCTCTGACTTTTTCAAAGGGGAAGGGACGAAAGAGCTTGATTCTGAGGTTCCCGGCCTTGATGCCTTTTGCCCTGAGTTCATCTACGGCCACCCTGGCCGTGTAGCCGGCAGTACCCGAGGTGACAAAAACCAGTTCGGCCTCGTCGCAGAAATATTCTTCTACCTGCCCCAGGTAGCGGCCAAATAATTTTTCATATTCCTTTCCAGTCTCTTCCACCAGGGCCGGAACCTTTTCCATATCTTTTTGCAGCTTGTAACGAAACTCCATGTAGTGATCCGGCGAAGTCAACCCACCGAAGGCGTGCGGATCATCCGGGGTCAGGCGCCAGGGGGGATTAAAGGGTGGCAGGAACCGGTCAACCTTATCCTGCTCCGGGATTTCAACCACTTCGTAAGTATGGGAAAGGGCAAAAGCGTCCAGGACGATCATGCTCGGGATCATCAGTTTTTCTGAGACCTTAAAGGCCTGAATCACCGTATCCAGGACCTCCTGGTTGGAGGAGCAGTAAAACTGTATCCAGCCTGTATCTCTTTCCGACAGGCTATCGTTCTGGTCGGCCCAGATACTCCAGCCAGGGGCCATGGCCCGGTTGATATTGCCCATAACTACCGGCATCCGTCCCCCGGCCGCCCAGTGCAGCATTTCATGCATCAGGGCCAGTCCCTGGGCCGAGGTGGCGGTAAAAGTTCTGGCTCCGGCCAGGGAAGCGCCCAGGCAGGCGGCCATGGCCGAATGCTCGGATTCGACTTTTATGAACTTGGCGTTGAGGGTGCCGTCGGCGCACATTTCTGACAGCAGCTCCACCACCTGGGTCTGGGGGGTTATGGGGTAGGCGGCGATGACCTGAGCCCTTGATAACATGGCCCCGTAGGACAGGGCATGATTTCCCATTATTACCTTTTTCATTTTTCCTCCTCGACCATGGCGATGCATTTTTGCGGGCATTCTTCGGCGCACAGTCCACAGCCCTTGCAGTAGACATAGTTTATCTGCGGCCAGTCGTCAACAATGTCGATGGAAGCGTCGGGGCAGAATTTCCAGCAGATGCCGCATTTGATGCACCTGGAAAGGTCTATGACCGGCTTGATGTTGCGCCAGGCCCCGGTCTTGTTATATAGCATTGAGCCCAGGGACATGGGCGCAACAGGCATCTCTTTTTCCGACTCGAAAGTGATTTTCCTGGCTTCTTTCTTTTTGCTCATTAGCTCCTCCTTCAGGCCCGTTCGTAGGCCTCGATGGCCGCCTTAACGTTGTCTTCCGGCTTGATCGAGATTCCTTCCCGGATGGCTTCCACCAGGGACTCCAGCCTGGTCAGGTTAAGAATCTTGATGACAGCCCCGGTGATGGCCGTGTTGACGATGGGTGCGGCCAGCGTCCCCAGCCTGTGTTTAACAGCAATTTCTGTGGCATCTACGGTAAACACCTTGAATTTTGAAGGTAATCTGAAATGTTCGGGCGGGTTGTTGCTGTTGATGATAATGCAGCCACCTTCCTTAAGTCCTTCGGTTACGTCGATGGCTTCCACCAGCGTGGAGTCGACCACCACCACGTGGTCAGGATTGTAAATCTTGCTCTTGTCGTAAATCGGCTTATTGTCTATGCGGATGAAGGCAAAGACCGGGGCTCCGCGGCGTTCCACCCCGAACTCGGGATAAGCCTGGACATAATTACCTTCTTTGGCCAGGGCGTCAGCCAGTATTTTGGAAGCTACCACCGTTCCCTGGCCGCCTCGTCCATGGAAGCGAATTTCAATCATCTGCTTCTCCTTTTCCAAGAGATATTCTTTGATTTTGATGCTGATATAAATGCCCCTGTCAGGTCAGGGCAGATGGCTGTCGGCACCAGGTGTGAACCCGGGAGAGCTGGCCCGATTAGGTATATTCCCGTCGGGGTAAAGGGAAAGAATTCCCCGCTATCCACCGCACTTATGTTTGAGTCCATTCAGCTAATTAGATAATTTATAAAGATTAGGATTCAGTTTATTCTTAACCATATTTGATGTCAAGAAAAACCTCCCTGGAAAGCCTCCTGCGGTGGCCCTTGGGTCAGAAGTAAGAGCGGGCTGGCTTCATTCGGAAAGCCCGGAATCGATCCTCTTTTCCTTGAGGTTATGGTAGAGGTTTTTCAGCCTCAGGGCGTCGTCTTCAAGCGAAGGACTTTCACAGATTACGGTTCCGGATACTCCGGCATCGGCCAGGGCCTGCAGCCAGTCGTCATAACGGAATTCTGAATCATCCAGGTCCAGATGTTTGAGTTCGCCTGTCTGATTGTATTTAACCCCGGAGATATGAATATGGGCGTCTTTCAGGGCTGACCGGCCGAGCTTTCTTTCCGCCTTCCGGAAAACTTGCAGGAAATCCCGGTAAGAGTTGACCCGGCCTTCCCGGGCAAAAATATGGGCAAAATCAAAGCAGGGAAGCAGGCCGTAGAGCTCCCGGCAGAGCGACAGAACCTCATCCAGGGAGCCAAATTGCTTCCTCTTGCCCATGGTCTCCAGCCTGAGTCGGACTGGAATTCTCTCCGACCTGGCAATTGACAGGATTTCCTTCAGCGTGTTCTTGATATCCTTATAGCTTTCTTCCGGACTCTTTGTGCCATAATAACCGGCGTGAAAAACCAGGTCTGTAGCCCCGGCCAAGGCCGCCAGGCGCAGTGAATTCAGCAGCAGGTCCTGGCTTTGCATCCTCTTCCCCCGGTCTTCGGCGTTCAGGTTGATGAAATAAGGAGCATGGGCGCTGAGCTTGACCCGCTGCAGGCGGGCAGCCTGTTTTATCCGGCCGGCGGTTTCCTGGCCCATCTTAAGCCCCTGTACAAATTCCAGTTCCAGAGCCTCCAGGCCGACCTGGCGCACCAGCTCAACGGCTTTTAGGGAAGAATCTTCCGGGCAGGAATGGGGAATTCCGGCCACGCCGAAAAGGAGACCTTCAGAAACAGGAGTCATCAGCCTCTCCACTTTTCAGGAATTCGCTGACAATCTTCATGGCGCAGAATTCGCCACACATGGAGCAGGCCCTGGTCTTTGATTTCCGCCTCCGCCGGACCTCGGCAAATTTATCGGGGTCCAGGCAGAGTTTTTCCTGGCGGTCCCAGTCAAGTTTTTTCCTGGCCCGGGAAATTTCGGCGTCCCGGTCTATGGCTCCCGGATAACCCTTCACGATATCGGCA
Organism: uncultured bacterium; assembly: GCA_937920515.1. Lineage (GTDB taxonomy): Bacteria > Acidobacteriota > Aminicenantia > Aminicenantales > Saccharicenantaceae > Saccharicenans. Next base: position 35,057 of record CALEUG010000027.1, on the reverse strand, counting down.
GCATGGGCGGCAATCCGGGAGGCAATCAGCCCTTCTTTAACGTCTTCAACCGTGGGCAGCCCGAGGTGCTCGGCCGGGGTCACGTAGCAGAGGAAATCGGCCCCGGCTGAAGCGGCCACCGCCCCGCCTATGGCAGACACTATATGGTCATAACCCGGAGCGATGTCGGTCACCAGGGGTCCCAGGACATAGAAAGGAGCTTCCCGGCACAGGCGTTTCTGGAGCTTCATGTTCAAGGCCACCTGGTCCAGGGGGACATGTCCGGGGCCCTCGACCATGGCCTGGACTCCGGCTTTCCTGGCCTGCTCCACCAGCTCTCCCAGCGTCAACAGTTCTTCTATCTGGGGCCTGTCGGTGGCGTCCAGCACCGAACCCGGTCTCAGGCCATCTCCCAGGCTCAGGGTGAAGTCGTATTTTCTGGCCAGTTCCAGCAGGCGGTCAAACCTGGCATACAGGGGATTTTCCTTTTCGTTATGAAGCATCCAGGCTAAGTGGAACGCTCCACCGCGGGAAACGATGTCGGCAATCCGACCCTGCTTTTTCAGGCGTTCGACCGCTTTCAGGGTAAGACCGCAGTGCACGGTCATGAAATCCACGCCTTCCCGGGCCTGGGCTTCGATAATCGAGAACAGATCGTCTTCGGTCATCCGCACGATGGAACCTCTTCTGGATATGGCTTCGATTGCCGCCTGGTAAATGGGGACCGTGCCCAGCGGCAGGGGAGACCGCGACAGCAATTTTTTTCTTATGGCCCTGATATCCCCGCCGGTGCTGAGGTCCATGACGGCGTCGGCTCCGAATTTCAGGCTTATCTTCAGCTTGGCGATTTCAGTTTTCAGGTCCGGATAATCCCTGGAGGTGCCCAGGTTAACGTTGACCTTGGTGCGCATTTTTTGCCCGATGGCGGCCGGCCTTTGCGGTGCATGATTCCGGTTGTAGGGTATGACCACCAGTCCCCGGGCTACCAGAGACAGCAATTCTTCAGGGGATACTTTCTCTTCCCGGGCTATTTTTTTTATCAGGAGGGAAGAAAATCCTTTTCTGGCCTGGTCGATCAGGGTCATGAGTTTTGACTTTCTTTAGAGAGTATTATCAAAACTCAGTATAGTTTACAGCCCATACCCTGTCAAGGAAACCGGCCGGCTGGTCCTGGAAGCAAATTCAGGTCGATGGACGAAACTGGCTGCCTGAAAAAATTTACAAACGGACCGAATGCTGGTAGCATTTTAATCAATGAGCAAGAGTTTCCGGACGGCTTTTTTCACCCCGGTCCTTCTCTGCCACATTCTGTTTCCCGGTCCGGGCCCGGTGGAAGCCTGTCTCGTGGAAAATCTGGAGAGCCTGAACAGGGTGGACGGGCTGGATGATATTCTCAGGATAATCAATTTTCTGGAAGAAGCAGCCAGCTTCAGCCGGGATAAAGGTCGTTTCCAGGGTCTGGTGGCCGAATTCAGCCAGGAACAGGTAAGCGCTTTTTTTCAGTATTTATTGTCGGAACATAATCCCGGCCTGAAATCGCTGCGGTTGAAGCTGGTTCCGGGCAACCGGGTAGAGGGCTGGGTAATTATTGACCTTGATTCCCGGGGCCTTCCCGGCAATCGCAACCTGTATTTCGCGGCTAAAATAGAACAGGAAGCGCGCCGGGTCAGACTGAATTTCAGCAGCCTCTTTCTGGAGACCCGGAGGGTCCAGCCCGAGATTGTCAACGCCCTGATAGACCTGGTGGCCAGGACCAGGGGGCTGGAAGCCCGTCACCTGAACGACTGGTATGACCTTCCGGAGGGAATTGCCCGGGTGGAAACCGGGGCCGGGAGCCTTCTGATTTATTATTGAGATTGAAAAGATGATAAGAATTATAGGTGGTCGATTCAAGGGAAGGAAGCTGAAGATGGTGCCCGACCCGGCAGTCCGTCCGCTTCCGGCCAAGCTCCGTGGTTCTTTATTCAACATACTTCAGGCCAGGGTGGTGGATGCCTTCTTCCTGGACGGCTTTGCCGGGACTGGTTCGGTCGGGATTGAAGCTCTCAGCCGGGGAGCCAGCCGGGCCGTTTTCATCGAGGAACTTCCCCAGGCTGCCAGAATTATAGAAGCCAACCTGGCCAGATGCCAGGCTGAAGACCTGGGCCTGGTCATGAACCAGGAATTCAACCGGGCAATAATCGAACTGGGAAAGAAGGGAGTAAAGTTTGACCTTATTTTCCTGGATCCACCATATAAAATGCTGGTGGAGCGAAACCCGCTCAGGGTCATAAGGAAACGTGGTGTCCTGAAACCCGCAGGGCTTCTCATCATCAGGCATCACCGCCACTATTCACCCTCGCTGGAAGATTTCAGGCTTCTGCGCCGGGTTGATTTTGGCGACGATATTTTTTCTTTTTATTCAGGGGAAATAGTGGCTGCTTCTTCAGGAAAGGGCAATTCTGCCGCCGGCGATTGAATTAAGGCCACTAATTTTATAGAATGTAATTGGAGTTTATCGGGTCGGTGATTGATGACCAAAAATGACCGCAAGATTGAACCCTTCTGGGAAAATGAACCTGTCCTTAAAGACGAGGAGATGTTTTCCCGGCTCGGTCCTTCCCGCGGATCGCTGCTCTTCCTGGGTCGTTATACCCTCAAGGAAGTTATGGCCGTTCTGGCCAGGAAGAGTTTTTTCCGGGAGGCCAGGAAAAAGAATCTCTGGCCGATCAAATACCGGCTGGACTCTTCCGATTATCCGGTCCAGAGACTTCTTATTTACTGGGAGGAGGAACACCCGGACAGGCTGGTCGTTGACCTTAAAATAAGGGAAGCCGAAGTCCGGTTTACCGCCCCGGCCCGGCACGGCTACCGGCTGCCTCCCCAGCGTTGTCTGCTGTTCGAGTGGCTGACCCTGCAGAACCCGCGCCTGAGCTTTGACGAACGACATCCGCCGCTTCCGGGGCAGAATAAGCCCGGTCTCAGCCTTTCCAAGAAAATACTGGAAATTTTTCTCCATCTGGGCAGGCTTATCCAGATCGAGGCATTGGTGGCCTTTCCAGCCTATTTTCATAACGCCCTGCTCTTTTCGAGGTATTTTCAGTTCATCGACCCCATAAAACAGGGTGAAATCAAGGCTATCAGAAGGCAATTCAGCCATGTTTCCTTCAGGCATCTGGCCTGGGCCGTCTACCTCGGGTGCCTGAGGGATGAAGACGGCCGGGTGTACGAATGGCGAGCCGAAGAACAGGTTGTGGCTCTGACCGAGACCCTCAGAAATTACCTGGAATCAAGAATTTATCGGGAAATATCAAAACACGTGGAAAAAACCGCAAATTTCAGTCTGGACTGGGACCTTTTCCAGCAGAAATGCCGGCAGCAGGGCGTCCTTTACTGACCAACCAAAACCTGCTATAATCAATCTCCTTAAGAGTAAGAGGAGACGAGCTCATGAAAAAAGGAATTCATCCGGAATACCAGGAATGCACGGTCATCTGCGCCTGTGGTAATACTTTTAAGACCAGGTCCACCAAGAAAGAAATAAGGGTGGAAATTTGCTCCCAGTGCCATCCCTTTTTCACCGGCAAACAGAGAATCGTGGATACCGCCGGCCGGGTTGAAAAATTCAGGAAAAAATATGCCACCAAGACCAAAAAATAAACCATATGCTTCAGGAATTAAAGGTCTTAGAAGACAGGTTTAGGCAGATTACTGTCCTCCTTTCCGACCCCAACATTTCCTCCAGTCCACAGAAAATAAAGGAACTGGCCCGGGAAAGGTCCGAGCTGGAACCCGTCGTCAGAAAATATGATGAGTACAAGAAAGTGGTGCAGGAGCTCGGCGAGGCCGAGTCCATCCTGTCCGAGGGCCAGTCTGACCCCGAGCTGAAACGGCTGGCTGAAGCCGAACTGGACCGGCTCAGGGGAAAAAAGGACCGGCTGGAAGAGGAATTGAAGAGACTGCTGCTGCCGAAAGACCCCAACGACGAAAAGAATGTCATCCTGGAAATCAGGGCCGGGGCCGGGGGAGATGAGGCCTCTCTTTTTGCCCAGGACCTGCTGCGGATGTATACCCGTTATGCCGAGCATAAGGGCTGGAAGTGGGAACTCATGGACGTCAGCTATTCGCCGATCGGGGGTATTAAAGAAGCCATCGTTAACATCCAGGGGAAGAGGGTCTATTCTTTCCTCAAATATGAGAGCGGAGTTCACCGGGTGCAGCGGGTTCCTAAAACCGAAGCCTCGGGGCGGATTCATACTTCAACGGCTACGGTGGCCGTCCTGCCCGAGGCCGAAGAAATTGACCTGAAGCTGGATCCAAAGGACCTGAAGATAGAAGCTTTTGGAGCTTCCGGGCCCGGCGGGCAGAATGTTAACCGCAACTATACGGCCATCAGGGTGACCCACAGGCCATCGGGTATCGTGGTCTCCTGCCAGGATGAAAAATCACAGCACCGGAACAGGGAAAAGGCCTTGAAGATTCTCCGGACCAGGCTGCTTGATATCGCCCGCCAGGAGCAGATGAGCAGGATTTCCCGGGACCGGAGAAAGCAGGTGGGGACTGGCGAAAGAAGCGAAAAAATCAGAACCTACAATTTCCCCCAGTCCAGGATAACCGACCACCGTCTGAACGAGAATTTCCACAACGTGGAAAGCATCATGGACGGTGAACTGGACGAGCTGATAGATAAACTGGTCATCCATTTCCAGACAAGGGCCCTGGAAGAAAACAGAGCAGGTTTGTCAGCGGACCGGCAAGTTGAGATATAAGAATCTGGAGCAGCTCTTCCGGCGCACCGCCTTCAAGCTTTCCTTATCAGCCTGCCCCTTCCTGGAAGCCCGCCTGTTGATTCAGAAGGCGGCTGGCTGGGACGAATCGGATTTTTTCCGCCGCCTGGATTCGGCGGTGTCCCCTCGGCTGGTCAGAAAGCTGTCCCTCCTGGTTGAAAAAAGGCTGAGCGGCTGGCCGGTGGCCTACCTCCTTGGCCGTAAAGAATTCTGGAGCCTGGAGTTCAGGGTCAACCGACTGGTGCTGATCCCCAGGCCGGAGACCGAACTGCTGGTGGAAAAAGTCCTGTCCTTACCCCTTCCGGAAAACCCGCGAATCCTGGACGTGGGCACCGGCTGCGGCAACATAGCCGTTTCCCTGGCCAGAGAGAAACCCCGGGCCAGGGTGGTGGCCTCCGATGTATCAAGACGGGTCCTGGCTCTGGCCGCCTGGAACGCCAGAAAAAACGGGGTCAGGAATATCTCCTTTGTTCACAGCGACCTGCTCCGTTATTTTATCGAGAGAAAGCAAAAATTTGAGGTTATAGTCAGCAATCCGCCCTACGTCTCTGCAGACGACTGGGAAAAGCTTGACCGGCCGGTGCGGGATTTCGAACCCCGGAAAGCCCTGGTGGCCGGTCTGACCGGCCTGGAGGTGATTGAAAAGCTGGTCAGCCAGTCCTGGTTCTGCCTGAGACCGGGGGGATTTCTGGTATTTGAATTCGGGGCCGGCCAGGAAAATGAAGTACGGAAATTGTTTGACCGGAGGTGGTCCGGGCCGGAAATCACTCCTGATTATGCGGGTTGGCCCCGGGTGATGACGGTCAGGAAGCCGGGTTGAATTCCGGCCAGACCGGAGCGAACTTATTATTGCGGCTGCTTGCCCCGGCCGGACATCAGCCGGTGGTAATCCTCAAACGAAGGCAGCAGCCTGGTCGTTTCGAAACGAATTCTTTCCCAGTGGTCGATGTCCAGGGCGCAGAAAGCTTCAACCACCACCGGGTCAAACTGGGTGCCGGAATTCCTGATTATTTCCTGCCGGGCGGTCAGAAAATCCTGTTCCGGCCGGTAGGGCCGGTGGGAGGTGATGGCATCCAGGGCATCGGCCAGGGCAAAGATCCTGGCCTCCAGCGGAATGTCTTCTTGCTTCAGGCCACGAGGGTATCCCGTGCCGTCGTATTTCTCGTGATGGTAAAGAATGATGTTGCCGACTTCTTTAAGCAATTTCATCTCTTTGATCAAACCGTAGCCCAGCGTCGGATGCATCTTGATTTTTTCCCATTCGTCGGGGGCCAGAGGTCCTGGCTTCTTGAGAATGGAATCGGGAATGGCAATCTTTCCGATGTCGTGGAGCAGGGCTCCTTTTCTGATGTGGTCGAGGGTTGGCTGGTCCTTGAGGCCCAGGACTTCGGCCAGGACCTGGCTGTACCTGGAGACCGTGCGCGAATGCCCGAAGGTTTCCACGTCTCTTAGGTCAAGGGCGGTCATCAGGTTTTCCACCGTGGTATCGTATATTTCTTCAAGTTCCAGCAGCTTGCGGATGTGCCGTGACCGTTCCAGCTTGAGCTTGGTCAGGTTCTTGAGGTAGTACTCGTTTTCCAGCCTGAGTTGCCACCTCTGGATTTCCGACCTCAGGGCCGAGAAGATGACCGGGAGGTTGTTCCTGGGGCAGACAAAATCCAGCAGGTTTTCTTCCAGGGGTTTGAGGAACTCTATGGTTGCCACCGGTGAGGTCAGCAGGATGAGGCTCAGGCGCGGACAGGACTTTTTCAGTTGTTTAAGGAAGGCCAGGATTTTCCGGTTTCCGGTTGGTTCGGAGTAGAAAACCAGAATGGCATTTTTAAGGCTGCTGGCAGAGGAAAGAAGAGACAGGTCAGATATTTCTTCCATTCCGACCTGAAACTGACGGCAGATTTCAGCCAGCTGCTGCCGCAATCTACCTTCGGGAACAGTTAGGATGATTTTCAGCTGATGGTTATGGTTAGCTCCGCGGCTCATATTTACTTATTTACTTAATCCTGTATACATCAAATTGGAACTCAAGGCAAGTATTTTGAAAAAAATAGCCGTGGAATTCTTTCGGTTTCTGACAGCCAGACAGGACGGCGTCCTGGAGCGGGGTGATTTTTTGGTTACCGGCTCGCCTTTTGTGGCTAATCCCTTTCCCCCCGCTCTATATGATAATTCCCCGAGAGGCTCACCCGCTTTTATCCTTGACAGCCTTACCGGGTTGATTTTAGAATAGCCTTGCCAGGGTTGAATAACAGGCAAAGGAACGGGCAATGAGCGAAGATAGCCACTTGACAAAGAGACCGGCATCCATCATCCAGGAAATTGAAAATCAACTGGAAGAATATCTCCGACGGCAAAGGGAAGAAATTGAAAAATCCCTTGAAGAGAGAATCCAGAGGGAGAGAGAACTGGCCCGACAGCAGCTGGCCGAAATCGAACAGGCGGTTAAGAGGGAATGGCTGGCCCTGGAAGAGTACGACCGGGTCTGGGAGCAATTTGAAGGCAGAAGGCAGGAAATTTCAGGAAAAATCCGGGAATGCCTGGAAAGAATTGCCGGCCGGCAGCAGGAAATCGAAAAATTAACGCGGGCCACCTCGGAGGATATCCTTGCCATCAGCCAATTACACCAGGAGCTGGAAGAGCTGAGGCGGCAATCGCTGGAACAGGCCGAGGTTCTCAAGAAGGGCCTGGAGGAGAAATTCGGGCTCAAGGCAGAGATTCCCGGGCCAGTAGAGACTGAAAGACCGGAGCTGGACCTTACCCCGGAGTTAGAAAAGCTCAGGAAAGTCAAGGAGCTTTTGCTCCTGGAGAGCGGCCTGACTCAGCCCCAGCCTTCCGCTGCAGGGGAGGAGCAGGAAGGCCAGGCGGTAGAGGCAGTTGAGCCGCAACCGCCGCTGGAACCACCAGCCGCCCAGGAGAAGCCGGCCGAAGCCGAGACCTTTCCCGTTGAAAAAGAAACAGCCGGGCCGACCCTGGCAGATAAACTGGCTGAAGAAATCAGGAAAACAATTGCCGGTCGTCTGGAATCCAGGCAGGCCGAAAGGCAAGAGGAACCTTCGGCTTCTGAGGCTAAGGCTGAAAGCTTCGAGCCGATAACCCGGAAGGACCTGGAGGAATTTTACCGGGAAGAGCCGGCCAACGGGTCAAGCCCGATCGGTTTTTACCAGAAAGGCAAGAAGAACATACTGGAAGCGGAAGAATTATTGAGCAGGTTGAGGGCAGCGATCAATGAGGCCCGCAAATTGAATTACAAGATGGCCTTTGTCACCGCGGCCAAGGAACAGTTTTACCTGAAGCAGGAAATCATAAGTCTGCAGGAAGGGGTGAGGCGATATCTGCTGCGGGTTGTATTTCTGGCCACCAAGAAAAATTTCCGCTTCCCGGCCCTGACCCAGGACATACTCAACCAGCAAGTCCTGGAGGAACTGTCCGACCAGCTGGCCGTTCAGAACTGGAGCCTGTCCGATGACCTGTCGCGGTTCGAGCAGAATATAATCAACCTTACAGCTTCCTTTAAGGCCAGGACCACTCCGGCCTCGATTTATTACGGGGCTCTTAAGAGAGAGCTGGAGGCCTGAAGCTAAACTAGAGAGGTTCTTTCGGTGGATTTATCAGTTAAAGGTTTCTTTCTGCACTTCCCTGAAGTAATTCTCCAGGATCTGGAAATCATCGCCGCTGAGTTCCTTGAATTTCAGTCCGGTGTAAAAAGTGCCGGAGTCGGGGCTGGCCTTTTCTGAATAGACCACTTCGCCTTTCAGCGGGTGAGCTTTCTTGCCCAGGATCAGGATAACTTCCATCGTCCCCGAAGCGGGCAGGGGTCTCTCTGATAGAACTTTGGCTCCGCCCAGGCTGAGGTTGATGGTCTTGCAGACCCTCAGCTGGCCGTCGTCGCGGTACATCAAGATAGTGGAGGTGTAATGCCTCTGGAAATGCCGCTTTTCGCGGAACAGCTTTTCCTGGTAGGTTACGGTCGGGCGGAGGTGATTTTCTCTTTCCCAGTCGCGCGAATAGGCCACCACCATGTTCTTGGTGGCCGGGCGGCTCTGGGCCTCTGAGGGCGGCAGACGCCAGGTCTCTTTTCCCTTGGCTTCAGCCAGGGCCAGGTCGCATTCGTGCACCAGGTGTTTGAGGTCTTCCCGGGTCAGCTGGCCGTCGTCTTCAATTTTCTTGTGGGGGAAGACGGTGACGCCAAAGGACATGGTCAGGTTATTCCTGGGCTGAAATTCTTCGTAAGGAAAATAATGGTCTTCGACATTTTTCCTGATTCTTTCGGTAAGCTGGCAGGCTTCCTCCAGGGTGGTGACGCCGCTAAGAAAGAACAGAAACTCTTCGCCTCCGTAGCGGCAGATTAAATCATTTTCCCGGACCGATTGCTTCAGAATCGCGGCCAGTTCCTGCAACAGCCGGTTGCCGGCTTCATGGCCGTTGCGGTCGTTGTAGTGCTTGAACCAGTCCACATCCCCCATGACCATGGCAAAGGCCCCTTCTTCTATTTTTCTCTTGCTCATGGAGTTGACTTTCTGGAGGATCCGGTCAAAGAAGGGTTCGGCCCGCAGCAGCCCGGTCAGGGCGTCGTACTGAATGAGGTTGAGCTTGGTCATGGCGATGCCGACGTGTTCTGACAGCCCTCTCAGGATCTGCTGATCTTCGCGGCTGAAGCCCTCCGGCACCAGGCTGTCCATTATGCATTTGTTATAAAGTTCAATGACTCCTATGACCTGTTCTTCGTAGATGATGGGAACAGCCAGGATGCTCTTCAGCGGGGTCTTGAGGTTGTGCTGGTAACGGAGCGAAAATCTCTTGTCGTAGGTGAGGTCGCTGATGTTGACTTCCTGCCCGTGCCGGGCCACGGCCGCGGCAAAGTCAGGAGCTTCCAGCCGGGCCACGTACTTAAAAGTCTCGGGGTGGGTGATGAAGGTATCATCCCAGATGATGGGTTTCAGGTGCTTGCCCAGAGTCTCGCTCTCTTCTATTAAATAGATGGTCAGGCCCTGGGCCTGGAGCAGGTCTTTGATATCCGGGACCACTCCCAGCAGGCTGCTGACGTCGTTGGCTGAATATATTTTTCTGACGATATTCTCGATTTTCCATCTTTCCCTCTGAGACCAGACGTAGCGGGCTTCCAGAGATATTCTCCTTTCCAGCTCGCGCAGGTAATTTTCGTTTATCAGCCTTTTTATTTCGGCAATTTCTCTGAATACCTCCCGGGCGCTGGTCGAGTTCAGGGCCACGGTCTGCTGCAGCTGGGTCCACTCCCTCTTTATACGGCTGTGATTGATGGCGATTTTCAGGATCTGGTTCAGGATCGGTTCCAGGGGCTGACTTGCTGTTTCCAGAACGTATTCCAGGTGATGGTAGGCTGGCCAGGTTAGCAGGTTCCGGTAGACTTCAGCTTCTTCCCGCCCCAGGATGATAACCGAGCAATCGGGGGTGATGATGTCCTTCCAGCGGTCATAATCGGCGAAACCGGAATCGATGACGACCGCCCAGCAGTCGTAGTTTTTAAGAAGGGGTGGAACTTCTTCAAAAGAATTGGCCACCACCGGCAGGTATTCTTTTTCGCAGAGCCTGACCACCCGCAGAGCCTGCTCCACGCTGGAAACATAGACCAGAATATTTATCTGCGCCATTGGAACCGGGATTTCTTTCCCTGCGCCCTCCGGTAAAACCTTGGCTTAGCTCGTTCACCGATAATTTACTCAAATAATTATATTCAGTCAATAAATTTTTTTCTATAACTTTTCTGTGATTGTTCTGAGCCCGGGACCACAACTGGCATTACCTGGCTGTTTTTTGAATATCGTTTCCGGGTGTGATATATTTCTAACTTGGTCATCAACCCGAAAACAGATAATAACAAATATGGTGAGAGTGAGATTCGCCCCCAGCCCGACGGGACACCTGCATGTTGGAGCCCTGAGAACCGCCCTGTTTAACTGGCTTTTTGCCCGGCATCACCGGGGAACCTTCGTCCTGAGGATTGAAGATACCGATGTCTCCCGGTCTTCGGAAGAAATGAGCCGGTCGATTCTGGAAGCCTTGAGCTGGGTCGGTCTCGACTGGGATGAGGGGCCCATCTATCAGTCGCAGCGCTTTGAAATATACCGCCGGGCCGCCAGGAGGCTGGTGGAGAGGGGGCTGGCCTATCATTGCTTCTGCTCGCCCCAGGAAATCGAACACCGACGCCAGGAAACCCAGGCCCGCGGTGAGCACTGGAAGTATGACCGGCGCTGCCTGCATCTGGAGGAAAAAGAAAAACAACGCCTGCGGGAGAAAGGAATTCCGGCGGCCATACGTTTCCTGGTACCGGATGGTTTGACCGAATTCGACGACCTGGTCCACGGACATATTGCAGTCGACCACAAGAACCTGGAGGACTTTGTCCTGCTTCGCGGCGATGGTTTCCCGACTTACCACCTGTCGGTGGTGGTGGACGATATCGATACCGGGATTACCCATGTAATCCGGGGGGATGACCATATTTCCAACACGCCCAAGCAGATACTTCTCTACCGGGCCCTGGGTGCGCCGGTGCCGCAGTTTGCCCACCTGCCGCTGATTCTCGGTCCCGACCGGAAAAAACTGAGCAAGAGGCACGGGGACACCTCGGTCCTTAATTTCCGGGATAAGGGCTATCTGCCCCTGGCCTTTTTTAATTTTATGGCCCAGCTCAGCTGGTCGCCGGGCAACGAAGAAAAAATATATTCCATCGAGGAAATGGTAAGGGAATTCTCCCTGGAGCGAATCAGCAAGGGCAGCCCGGTCTTTGACCTCAACAAGCTGGAATGGCTCAACAGCCGGCTGATCAACGAACTGTCACTCTCTGAACTCATAACTTATCTCAGGCCCTGGCTGGAGAAAGAAGGCCTGTGGTCTGAAGAACTGTTGACCTTCAGGAAGGAGTGGTTTGAAAAGCTGGTTAACCTGACCCGCAGCCGTAGCCGGACCCTGGTCGACCTGAGCTTGATGATTGCTCCCTTTATTTCCGATAAATTCAACTATGACCCTGAAGCCGTCCGGAAGCACCTGCTGAGCGGTGAACTGGACCGGGTGTTGCCGCTGCTGAAAGAGGATTTCCAGAAGCTGGAAAATTTTTCTGCCCGGGAAATTGAAGCGGCTCTCAGGGAGAGGGCGGACAGAGAAGGAATCAAGGCGGCCACCCTGATTCATGCCCTTCGGGTCCTGGTTCTGGGACGGTCGGTCAGCCCGGGAATATTTGAAGTCCTGGAATTGATGGGCAGGGAAAGGACCCTGGCCAGGATGGAAAAACTATCCGCGGTCAGGGAAACAATAGAAAACTGAGGGAGGACTGCGGATGAACACCGAAGAAAAGAGTGCCTATAAACCGGTCAGGGCTCCCCGGGGGAGCCGGCTCCACACCAAGGGCTGGTCCCAGGAAGGCGCTCTGCGGATGTTGATGAATAACCTGGACCCGGAGGTGGCCGAGAAACCCCAGGAACTCATAGTCTATGGCGGCACCGGGAAGGCGGCCCGCAACTGGGATTGCTTCCGGGCCATCGTCAACAGCCTGAAGAAGCTGGAGAACGACGAAACCCTGCTGGTCCAGTCAGGAAAACCGGTCGGGATTTTCAAAACCCATCCCGACGCTCCCAGGGTCTTGATCTCCAACGCCATGGTGGTTCCAAAATGGGCCACCTGGGACGAGTTCCGGCGGCTGGAAGCCCTGGGCCTGACCATGTACGGCCAGATGACCGCCGGCAGCTGGATTTATATCGGAACCCAGGGCATTCTTCAGGGCACCTACGAAACCCTGGCTGCCGTGGCTCGCAAGCATTTCAGGGGCAGTCTCAAAGGCAAGCTGGTGGTAACCGCCGGCCTGGGTGGCATGGGTGGAGCCCAGCCTCTGGCAGTGACCATGAATGATGGTGTGGCCATCGTGGTCGAGGTGGACCCGGACCGGATCAGGAGAAGGCTGGAGACAAAGTACGTGGATACCATGACCACCAGCCTGGATGAAGCCCTGAAAATGGCCGATGAAGCCTGCCGGAAGGGCCAGCCTTTGTCCATCGCCCTGCTGGGTAATGCGGCCGATGTCCTGCCGGAACTCGTGCGGCGCGGCCTTACACCTGATGTCCTCACCGACCAGACTTCGGCCCACGACGAGCTTAACGGCTATGTCCCCCGGGGCCTTCCCTTTGGCGAAGCCCTGGAACTCAGGAAGAAAGACCCGCAGAAATACATCGCCCTGGCTTATGAATCCATGGCTGCCCAGGTTGAAGCCATGCTGGAACTGCAGATAAGGGGAGCCCGCACCTTCGATTACGGTAACAACATCCGTGGCCAGGCCCAGAAGGCCGGAGTGGCCAATGCTTTTGACATACCCGGTTTTGTCCAGGAGTACATCCGGCCTCTTTTCTGCCTCGGCAAGGGGCCTTTCCGCTGGGCCGCCCTGTCCGGAAGACCCCGGGATATTTACGTTACCGATGAGGTCGTGCTCAAAACTTTCCCTGAAGACGAGGCCCTGGCCCGCTGGATAAGAAAGGCCCAGAAGCAGGTCAAGTTCCAGGGGCTCCCGGCCCGGATCTGCTGGCTGGGTTACGGGGAAAGAGCTCTCTTCGGAGAGGTGATTAACAACCTGGTAAAGAAGGGCAAGATAAGTGCCCCGATTGTTATCGGCCGCGACCATCTGGATACCGGTTCGGTGGCTTCTCCCAACCGGGAAACTGAGAAAATGAAGGATGGTTCCGATGCCATCGCCGACTGGCCGATACTCAACGCTCTTCTGAACGCGGTCTGCGGCGCTTCCTGGGTTTCGGTTCACCACGGAGGCGGAGTGGGCATAGGCCTTTCGATTCACGCGGGCATGGTGATTGTGGCCGACGGCAGCGCGGCCATGGCCCGGAGGCTTGAGAGAGTTCTGACCGTGGACCCGGGCCTGGGAGTGGTGCGTCACGCCGATGCCGGCTACGAAGAGGCTCTATCCTGCGCCCGAAAAAACAAAATCAAGATTCCACTGCTGCCGAAATCCAGGCCCTGAGGCGAAAACAGATGTTTTTCCTGCCGGTAATATTCCTGTTTCTGGTTTTCTATTTTTTTCTCCTGGGCGGATTATTCTTTTTTCTCAAGATCGGACTTATTTCCCTGGCTTTCCAGAGATTGGGGTTGCCGCCGGAGCTGGTCTTCACCCTGCTGTTATTATGTCTGCTCGGCGGAGGCCTTAACATCCCGGTGAAACGAATTCGGAGCGAAGGCTTGCTTCCGGAACAGGTGGTAGAGTTCTATGGCTGGAAATTTCGTATCCCGTCGGCCGGCGCCCGCAATACCACGGTCCTGGCCGTGAACGTCGGCGGAGCGGTTATCCCCGGGCTTCTGAGCCTGTTTTTAATCTGGCGCTGGGCTTCTCTTATCATGCTTTTTATTGTAGCCACGCTCGTCGTCACCATAATGATAAACAGGGTGGCCCGGCCGGTTAAGGGACTGGGCATTGCCACCCCGGCCCTTTTCCCGCCGTTGGTAGCTGCTCTGGTCGCCTTGCTGTTGTCGACTTTTTCTCCCGCCGGCCTGCAGGGCGCCCCGGTGATTGCTTATGTCTCTGGCACCCTGGGAACCTTGATTGGAGCTGACCTGTTGAATCTCAAAAAAATTGCTGGCCTGGGAGCCCCGGTGGCTTCAATTGGAGGAGCCGGGACTTTCGATGGGGTCTTTCTTACCGGAATTATCGCTGTGGTTCTGACCTCTATTTAAGAATTGCCGGCGGTCAGCGGTCAGCGTCAGGTTCAGGATAATGCAGCTTTCTTTTTTCTGTACCTGGTCATGACCTGTTCCACGAAGGCTTCCAGCCGGCTCCGGGTGCTGGCTGTTTCGCTTTCGCCGTAGACCAGGGTAGGCAGGGGCAGCCCGTCAAAATCTTTTTTAATCCGGCGGGAGATGGCCGCCGAGGCCGTTCCCAGCATGCAGTTAAAACATATTACGTTGATAATACCGTCAGCTCCCCGCCGGGCCAGGTCGGCCATCCTGGCCACGTTCAGGAACAGAGTCTGATTATTGTTGTAGTTGAGATAGGACAGGGAGGAGCGGAGAAGTTCTTCAAAACGTGGCTCTTTCAACTTGAGGTCGGTAAACTCCAGCTTTTTCCTGACCTGGGCCAGGTTGACTTCCCGGACCAGGTTCAGCCCGGCATACTTGAGTGATTCCAGCAGGTTTCCTTCCGACACCTTTTCATAAAAACTGCGGCTGAAGCTGAAATCAATCTCATCCACCAGAAAGGGCGAGGGCCAGACCTCGCAACCCAGTTCTTCCAGCTGCTCGAACAGCCGGTTGTTGGCAAATGAATTCTGCCTGGTATATATATCGCCGGCGATTCCAACCAGCGGTCTTGCTTCAGGAGTAAATTTAATCCGGCTGAAACGGGACCTGATTTGTTCCAGGGTCTCAGCCAGCCTGTTAGCAGCCAGTCCCTCTTCGATCAGCTTTAAGCCTTCCTGAAAGGCCAGGTTTACTTCACCCCTGTTCACTTCATAAGGACGGAGCTGACAGGAAAGCCTGGTCAGATGATCAATAGCCACCAGCCCCTGATACAGGCTCTTGAGCCCGTCAAAGCCGATTAATTTCCAGAAATAATCAAGCGTCGGGGTTAACAGGAA
Source organism: uncultured bacterium (assembly GCA_937920515.1). Classification (GTDB taxonomy): domain Bacteria; phylum Acidobacteriota; class Aminicenantia; order Aminicenantales; family Saccharicenantaceae; genus Saccharicenans. The sequence goes on along the minus strand of CALEUG010000027.1, from coordinate 19,717 downwards.
GATCCGGTGGTCATCGAGTTCCCGCAGCAGCTGGCGCATGGCCGGGCCATATTGCTGCAACAAGCAGGAATAACGGGCACCAGGGAAAAAGAAAATCCGGGGTCCGGCAAATTTTTCATCCAGGACCAGTTTCAGCAGGTCTCCCAGAAGAAAGGAATAAGCATGGCATTCTTTGCCCGAAGAATATTTTTCTCCAAGTTCCAGGCTGCACTCATCGGGCGGGGGCAGGACCGCGGCCTGCAGACCGGACTTGCGGAGCGCTCCGGCAAAAGCCCGGGCCTGGTCGGCAAAATAGGGAATAACGAAAGGAACCTTTTTTACCTCTTCCACTGGCCAGGTCTCCGGGTTTTCCACTTTTTTAAGACGGGCCGCCGGGCGGCTTCCGGCCCGGTGCTGGCTGACCTCGTCAGCAAAGGCTTCCAGCCTGGTAATCAGACCGGCTTCTCCCCGGTGTTCATCAAATTCCAGAATCAGGTGGGGAGTTCGGTCGAGCAGGCTTTTTAGGTGTTTAAGACAGAAAGCATCGAGCCCGCAGCCGTAATTGGACAGGAAAAGTGGATTAACTCCCTGCTGGCGGTCAGCCCAGACTGCTGCCCTCAGCATTTTCTCAGGGTATCTCCAGGGTGGAACGGCCGAAGTTTCCAGCCACTGGTCGGCCAGGTCTATTTCTTCAAGTGGCAAATAGTCTGCCGGTATGGCTATAAGGTTGAGCTTTTCCAGATGGGACCAGAAATTCAGGTTAAGGAAATTATCATACAGCAGGTATGGCCGTCCGGAAATCAGCCAGACCGGTCTTTTGCTCTGAAAACCTCTTTTCAGCAACTGCTGGCCCTGTTCTTTAAGCTGCCGGTTGAATTCCAGCTGGATCTGCCAGGCTGTCTCCCAGGCCCGGGCGATAGTCTCTTCTGGTTCCTTGAACAGGTCGGCCAGGTTCTGCCAGCTCAATTTCTGGCTGCCCTCAACCGGTTCCAGGTAGACGGCGGTGGTCAGCAATTTTTCCCTGACGGCTTCGGGAATCATGTGGGGCAGGTTTTCGGTATAGGGACAGAAATAGAATGATTCTTTCCGGTTAAGATGGCGGTCAACTAAGCTGGGCAGGAAGACCAGGTCGACCTCCGGGTCGTCCTGGAGATGTTTTATGTGCCCGATGACAATTTTCACCGGCAGGCAGGTTTCGGCTGGCTGCAGTTTTATGCCAGCCTCCATTATTTCAGGGTTGGTTTCCGGGGAAACTTTCACCCTGTAACCGAGCCGGGAAAAGAAGGTCAGCCAGAAAGGCAGAAATTCCTGGAAAACCGAAGCCCGGGGCAAGCCGACTGTCGGACCCTCAGTCGGTTTCTGGAGCGGCAGGCTGTCCAGTAATTTTTTTCTGAAGGCCAGCGGGTTATGAAAATCAGCGGGAGATACTTCCAGGCGCGAGGAGGAAGTGTAGCGCTCGCAGATATCGCCGAAGTAGACCCGGTCTTTTCCCGAATCAACCGCTATTACCTGGCAGCGGTTGGCACACTGCCGGCATTCAAAGCTGGTCAGCTTGCAGGACTGAAATAACTGGTTTCTGATCTCTTCCAGGCTCAATGATTTTCTGCCTGATTTCCTGACCACCTCCCGGGCTTCCAGGGCTACCCCGATTGCCCCGGAGATGCGGTGGTAGGGATGAATTTTTATTTCCTTTCCCAGCAGGATAGAAAAGGCCCTGACCACGGCCTGGTTGGAAGCCACTCCGCCCTGGAAAACTATATTCTGGCCGACAGGTCTTCTTTCCACCACCTTTTCCAAATAATTTCTGGCAATGGAATAGGCCAGTCCGGCCACCAGGTCGGGCAAGGGTTGTCCCCGGGCTGCTTCGTTTAAAAGTTCTGATTCCATGAAAACTGTGCAGCGACTGCCCAGGTCCGAGGGTTGCCCGGAGGCAGAAGCCAGAACGGCGAAATCTGTTTCCACCCGGAAGCCCAGCTGGGCTGCCTGTTCTTCCAGGAAGGAACCGGTCCCGGCGGCACAGATTTTGTTCAGGTTGAAATCGACCACCCGGCCTTTTTCGACCTGAATGTATTTTGAGTCCTGACCGCCGATCTCAAAGATGGTGTCCACGTCCGGAAAATAATAACAGGCGCTGCGCATCTGGCTGGTGATTTCATTCTTGATGATATCAGCCCGCAGCAATCGCCCGGCCAGGTATCGGCCGCTGCCGGTGGTTCCGATTCCCAGGATTTCCAGTCCGGCCGGAAACCTGGAAAAAAGCTCCAGCAGCCCTTCCTGCAGGACTTCCAGCGGCCGGCCCCTGGTCGGCAGGTAGACCCCGCTCAGAACCCGGTTGGCTTCGTCTAATATAACCAGGTTGGTGCTGACTGAACCGATATCAATCCCCAGATATCCCCGGGCCGGGAAATCTATCCTGCCCACCGGCTCGGAAGGCGGACAGGGTCTGAGTTCTCCCAGTTGTCTCAGAGTGGAAAACGGGCGATTGGCGGTCGGCCGGAGGCCAGCCAGAAGGTCTCCTGAAGTTGTGAGTTCAAGCTCCTGGTATTTATTGATGGCCAGGCTGGCCGCTCCGATGGCCGGTAGATAGGGCGAAAGTTCAGAATAGAGAAGCTGGTCGGACCCGGTTTTCAACACCTCCCGAAAAGCTCTGACCACACCGGCGTTTTTGATAATATTTCCGGCTAAAACCAGGGGCCAGGAAACATCCTTTCCCTTGAGCAGGGAAGAGGTCACCGACCTGACCAGGGCCAGGCAGACTCCATAGGCGATTTCTTCGGCCGGGGTTCCCTTCTGCTGGAGGTGAATCATATCCGACTTGGCGAAGACGCTGCAACGTCCGGCGATGGCCGCTCCCTTTCTGGCCCGGGCGGCCAGAGCCGAAAAATCATCCACCGACAGGCGCAAGCGGTAAGCCTGTTGCTCCAGGAAAAGTCCGGTCCCGGCGGCGCATCTTTCATTGAGGGCGAAATCGACCACTTCTGGAAAGATTTCTTCTCCGGAGGCCTGACCCAGTTCCAGCCAGCGAGCGCTTTCGGCCCCGATGTCAAAGGCCGACCTGGCCCCTGGAAAAATCAGCCCGACCCCCGCCGCCAGGGCTGAAATCTCGTTGACATTAAGGACCACGGGCGGAAAGTTCAGGCCGTTTCGCCCGGCCCCGGTGGCCGAAATAAGGAACTTCTGGTCCGAAAAGGAAGACAGGCCTCTACTGAGTATTGTTTCCAGGGCGGACAGGAAATTACCTCTGACAGCCTGGCTGTCTCTGATCAGAAGTCTTCGATTCTGATCAAGGACCACCAGCTTTACCGATTGGACCCCGAGGTCGAGTCCTGCAGCCAGAAAGCTCATGCCCTTATTTCTCCTGCTGCTACCATTTTATACCAGTTTATACCAGGATATCAGGAAAGGATTTTGAGGAGACGGTATTCCGATTCAAATTTCAATTTCTTGGGTTGAATGGCAATTTCCAGGGGCACCAGTTCTATTTTATCATTCTTAAAAGAGACGCACTTATCGGTTTCGCCCTGAAGCAGGTATTCCACAGCCGCGTGTCCCAGCCTGGCGGCCAGAATCCGGTCGAAAGCCGTCGGCCGGCCTCCACGCTGGATATGACCCAGAACGGCGATCCTGGTTTCCAGGCCGGTCAGGCCGGTGATGGCTGCGGCCACCTCCCTGGCTGTGGCCCGCCCTTCGGCCACAACCACTATCCAGCTGACCTTGCCGCGGGCATTTCCGGCCGCTATTTCCTGACAGATTTCTTCCAGGGAAAAATCCTGTTCCGGAAGAAGCACGTCCTCGCACCCTCCGGCCAGGGCCACTTTCATAGCCAGATAACCGCAGTCGCGGCCCATGACTTCCACCACGAAAATCCTTTCCAGGCTGGTGGCCGTGTCCCTGATCTTGTCCAGGGCATCGAGGGCCACGTTGACAGCCGTATCCGCGCCCAGGCAGAAGTCAACGCCGTTGACGTCGTTGTCGATGGTGGCCGGGATTCCTATCACCCTGATTCCGTGCCTGGTGGCCAGCAGGTGAGCCCCGCTGAGTGAACCGTTTCCACCGATAACCACCAGGGCCTCGAGCCCGTGGTCGCCTATGGTTCGGAGAGCCTGTTGCTGGCCGGCTTCGGTCAGAAACCTTTCCGAGCGAGCCGATTTCAGGATGGTGCCACCCAGGTTGATGATGCCCGAGACTGAGCGCCGGTCGAGAGCTACCAGGTTTCCGTCTATCAGCCCGTCATAACCTTTTATTATCCCCAGGACTTCAAGGTCATGACTGGAGGCGGTCCTGACCAGAGCCCTCAGGGCGGCGTTCACCCCGGCGCAATCCCTGGTTATAACTCCAATTCTTTTTAACATTTCTTTAAGCCCTGTCTGTTCTGTTGATATTACCAGAGTTGATTTTCAGTTTAAAGACCGCCCGCAATAAGGGCAGAACCGGAATTCAGGAGCCAGCTTCTGCCCGCAACCCGGGCAGGTTCCGGCCAGCCGCGTATCATAACTGGCCTGAGTGGGAGCGTCTTCCGGAATTTCCAGCCCGCAGTTTTCGCAGAGGCGGACGGTCCGGCCCTTTTTGACCGGGAAAAGGGGAATGAAAAAAAGGCCGAGGTAGTGATCGACCCTGACCCGCCGCAGGGCGGCCTGCCCGCAGCGCGGGCAGATTCCAGGCAGGTCATCCAGTTTTTTTATTCGCGGGCTTATGCCTCCAATGAAGAAAAACATTTTAAAAATCCAGCCTTTTCAGCTAATTCCTTTCATATATCGCATGTATTCTTCAACCCTGTCAGGCGGCCGGGTGTAGAGGCTGATCAGGACCACGGCTATAAAGGATAGTATGAAGGCTGGCACCCACTCGGCCACCATGGCCTTGAGAGCCGGAATAAGATACCAGACAATTTCGGTCAGCGAACCAACCAGGATGCCGGCGATGACTCCTTCCCTGGTTGTCCTTTTCCAGTAAAGCGACAGCAGGACAGCCGGACCGAAGGCCGCCCCCAGCCCGCCCCAGGCGAACAGTACCAGGTAGAAAACCAGCTTGTTGGCGTAGGCTGCAAAGAGCAGGGCCACCACCGCCACCAGAAAGGTAAAGACCCGGCTGATTAAAACCAGTCTCTTTTCAGGAATTTGTCTGTGGCCGGCGATAATCTTCTGGTAAGCATCACGGACCACAGCCGAGGAAGCTACCAGCAACTGGGAAGAGGCCGTTGACATTATGGCTGCAAAAATGGCCGCTATGGTTAATCCGAAGAGAAAGGGGTGCAGGTGCTGGGAACCGAGCAGGGGATAAACGTTCTCCGGGTCTTTTCCGGGCAGATTGGCCACGTCCAGGTAGAGTGCCCTTCCGGCCAGCCCGATGAAGATGGCTCCCCAGGCCATCAGGACGTTCCAGATGGTGCCGATTAACCCGGTCTTGTTGAGTTTTTCCGGCTCCTCGATACTCATGTATTTATTCAGGATGTGGGGATTACCCGGAGAGCCGAAACCGATGCCGACAAAGCTCAGCCAGGCCCCGAAACCAATGGCAAAGGTGTCGAGATAGCCGGGTGAAATATCTTTCAGGACAGAAAACATCCGGCCCAGTCCGCCGAAATGAATTATGGCTATGACAGGCAGAATCATCAGGGCGAAGATCATGAAAAGGGCCTGGAGGGTATCCGTCCAGCAGACAGCCATGAAACCGCCCAGGACGGTGTAGAAGATAACGATGGCCGCTGTTATCAGGATTCCCTGCAAAGGGGTAAGGTTGAAGCTGGCGGAGAGAGACTTGCCACCGGCGTTGAACTGGGCGGCCACGTAAGCCGTCATGAAAATCAGGATGGGAATCAGGGCAAACAGCCGCAGCCGGTGCCTGTGGTCTTCGAACCTGGACTCCAGGTAATCGGGAATGGTGATGTCGCCCATCTTCCCGGTAAAGTAGCGCAGGCGTTTGCCGGGGAAGATGAACATGAACAGCTCGACCAGAATGTATCCGACCACGGCCCAGACGGCCGAGACTCCCCGGGTAAAAGCCATCCCGGAAACGCCGATGAGCAGCCAGGCCGAACGGCCGGAGGTAACCGCGGCCAGGGCCACCACGAAGGACTTCATTTTCCGGCCGCCAAGGAAGAACTCCCCGATGCCGCGAGAGGAAAACCTGGCAGTGATGATTCCGACCGAGATCATCATCAAGACGTATAAAATAAATGCAGCCAGGGCCCAGGGGTTGGTATGAATGCTGAAGGTGTTCATTTCTTCCCTCCCTTCCTGAGGCCCAGGGCCAGGGCCAGGACCAGGATCAGGCCGGGCATGATGAACAGGCCGAAGATAGCTGACAGCATGGTTATCTCCTCCAGATGGCATAAAATACCACAGGCTGAACCTGTCTTCAATTTTCTTTCTGCCCGGAAATTCTCTGGAACAATTCTCCCGGTTGTGCTATGTATAAAGTTTAAAATTCTTGATGGAGGCTCTGATGAGAAAGGGTAAAATGAAGGCAATGGTTTTTCTTATCTTTGTTATGGTTGTAATGCTGGTGGTTGCGGCCTGCCGTAAAGGGGAGGAAAAAATCACCTATCCCCGGACTGAAAAAGTGGACCAGGTTGATGATTATTTCGGCACCAGAGTGGCCGACCCCTACCGCTGGCTGGAAGATGATAATTCCGAGGAGACCAGAAGCTGGGTGGAAGAACAGAACCGGGTGACTTTCGCTTACCTGGAGAAAATACCTTACCGGGAGAAAATCCGCAAACGCCTCAAAGATATATACAACTATCCCCGGATGGGGCAGCCCATCAGGGCCGGGGAGTACTATTTCTTCTACAAGAATGATGGACTTCAGAACCAGTCGGTGATTTATGTTCAGAAAGGCCTGGACGGGCAGCCAGAAGTCTTCATCGACCCCAACCAGCTTTCGCCAGACGGAACGGTCAGGATTGGCCTGGCCGGATTTTCTCCCGACTTCCGCTACGTGGCCATCAACCGCTCCGAAGCCGGCTCCGACTGGTCGGAAATCAGGGTGATGGAAATTGCCACCAGGCAGGAGCTTCCAGACCGGATACGGTGGGTCAAATTTTCCGGGGCGGCCTGGTATAAAGATGGCTTTTTCTACAGCGGTTACGATCAGCCGGCTCCAGGTCAGGAACTTCGGGCCCGCAACGAGTACCAGAAGGTCTTTTATCATAAGCTGGGTGAACCGCAGGAGAAGGATACTCTCGTTTATCAGGACCCAAAAAATCCACTGCGGTATTTCAACCTGGGAGTCACCGAGGACCAGAAGTATGCTGTCCTGGAGGTTTCGGCCGGAACCTCAGGCAATGAACTCTACTGGAAGGACCTGGCCGCTAAAAAATCTGACTTCCAGCTCCTGATTCCCGGTTTTGAAAATGATAGCGAGGTCATAGATAACCTGGGAGATAAGTTCCTGGTCAGAACCAACATCGGGGCGGCCAATTACCGCCTGGTGCTGGTTGACCCCAGAAACCCATCACCGGACAAATGGCAGGAAATCCTGCCCGAAAAACCTGAAGTCCTGGTCTCGGCCAGCACGGCTGGCGGATATCTTTTCGCTTCCTATCTCCAGGATGCCCGGACCAGGGTCTATCAACACCGGCCAACCGGTGAGCTCATCAAGGAAGTTGAGCTTCCTGCCATCGGCACGGCTTCGGGTTTCGGCGGCTGGAGGGACGATAAAGTCATCTTTTACACCTTTCAGTCTTTCAACTACCCGCCGACCATCTATAAATATGACCTGGCCAGTGGACAGTCTGAAGTCTTTGTCCGGCAGCAGGTAAAATTCAACCCCGAAGATTTTGAGGTCAAGCAGGTTTTTTATAACAGCAAGGACGGGACCAGAGTGCCGATGTTCATAATCCACAAACGGGGCCTGGTTCTGGATGGCAAGAACCCTACCTGGCTGACGGCTTACGGCGGGTTTAACGTAAGCCTCACCCCCGGTTTCAACCCGACGATACTGATAATCCTGGAAAACGGCGGAGTCTTTGCCCAGCCCAACCTGAGAGGGGGAGGAGAGTATGGAGAAAAATGGCACCGGGCCGGAATGCTGGAAAACAAACAGAACGTGTTTGACGACTTCATCGCGGCCGCCGAGTACCTGATTAACGAAAAATATACCTCTCCGAGGTTCCTGGCCATTTCCGGCGCCTCCAACGGCGGCCTGCTGGTGGGCGCGGTCATGACCCAGAGGCCGGAGCTGTTCGGGGTGGCCTTTCCGGCGGTCGGGGTCATGGATATGCTGCGCTATCACAGGTTTACCGTTGGCTGGGGCTGGGTGGTGGAATACGGCTCGAGCGACAACGAAGAGCAGTTCCGTTACCTTTATAAATACTCTCCACTGCACAATATCCGGGATGGGATTTGCTACCCGGCCACCATGGTGACCACGGCCGACCACGACGACCGGGTGGTGCCGGCTCATTCTTTCAAGTTTGCGGCCACCCTGCAGGAAAAGCAGGCCTGTAACAAGCCGGTACTGATACGGATTGAGACCCGCTCCGGGCACGGCTCGAGCAACGTCACCAAGGCCATAGACGAGCTAACGGACAAGTATTCTTTCATGTTCCGGGTTATGGGCCTGAAGCCGATTTACCGTTGATTGGTTTAAGCCAGGGTAGCGGTCTATCCGGTAGGGCTCGACAAGGCGATCCGTGGCGTTGCTCTACATGCCTGACCAGGATTATGGCCCCGGCGATTATCCTGGCGAAAGCCTGAAATCAGTCCAGCCCGGTCATCCAGTTTGACCATGACCTCAGCTGGACAAATGGCTTGAGACGGGGCTGGACTCCAGAACTTATCACAGGAAGCATTGGCCAGGGGATTGAGGCGTCTGCCGGTTAATCCTTTATTTCGTGCTGTTCCAGCAAGGCTCGCCATTTCTCCATCAGGGACCGGTTGATTTCCAGCGGAGGAGTGGCTTCCGGCGGCAAAAAGGATTTATATGAACGGGTCTTCATATGTTCTTCGAATTCGGCCCTGACCTTTTTCAACTCTTCTGGCCCGGTCAACAGGTCAACGGCCGTGAGGGCCATAGCTTTAGCCCCGGCATTCAATCCCTTCCAGGCAATAGAACCGTAGACTGAAGCCACGGTCGACCAGTGATGGCCGATGGCCCCGGGGACGCTGGACGGAAAACGCACGGTGGCGGTGGGGGCTACCAGGGTTACTTCGCCCACGTCTGTCGAGCCTCCGCCAATGAATGAATCTCTCGGTTCCCGCAGCGGATTGACTTCTTTTTTAAGACCTTTTTCTTCCGACTTCAGTTCCCGTTGCAGGGCCAGGGCAAATTCTTCTTCTTCTTTATCCCATTCCGGCATTCCTGCCAGTTCAATATTCTTTTGAATGAGTTCAGCCAGGGCCCTGTTTCCGTGAAACTGGTGGGTGGCGCTGAGCACCCGGACTTCGGCCAGTTCTGTGCCGGTAGCCAGGGCTGCGGCCCTGGCACAGTTGACCACCCGTTCAAACATCGCTTCCAGCTGGTCGTCGGTGTTGCGAACGTAATACCAGACCGAGGCCGCATCGGGCACAACATTGGGAGCCTGGCCACCTTCAAGGATAACATAATGCAGGCGGTGGGCCGGGTTGAGGTGTTCACGCAGGTAATTGGTGGCCACGTTCATCAGTTCCACCGCGTCCAGGGCGCTGCGCCCGGACCAGGGAGCCCCGGCGCTGTGGGCCGTTTTTCCCCTGAAGGTAAAGATGGCTGAAATCACGGCGTTACCCGATACTCCGTAAGCAGTGCCGAAATCACTGGAGCTGTGGTTGTCGATGACCGCGTCCACGTCCTTGAAAAGGCCGGCCCTGACCATATAAGGCCGGCTGGCCAGGATTTCTTCGGCCGGTGAACCGAAAACTTTAATCGTTCCCTTGATTCCGAATTTTTCCATGGCTTTCTTAGTGGCAATGGCCGCGGCCACTGCGGCCGTGCCCATGGTATTGTGTCCGCAGCCGTGGCCCGGGGCTCCTTCTACCACCGGGTCCTTTCTGGCCACCCTCCCTTTCTGGGAAAGCATGGGCAGGGCGTCAAATTCCCCCAGAAAACCTATCACCGGTTTACCCTGGCCGTAGCTGGCCACGAAACAGGTCGGCATGCCAGCCAGTCCCCGCTCTACTTTGAACCCGGCCTGTTCCAGGGTGTCGGCCAAAAGTTTTGAAGACTTGAATTCCTGCAGGCCCAGTTCGGCATAGGACCAGATGCGGTCTGAAATCCGGCCAAAGAATTCCAGCTGCTCTTTCTCTCCCAGCCAGTTCAATATGAACTTCTTTTCCCGGCTGACTTTTATTGCTACTTTTTTCCTGGCTGTCGGAGCGTTTTCCAGCCCGGCAGGGAGCCCGGGCAGGCGGCAGAGGAAGACGGCTGTCAGAACCAGCCAGAACAGCCGCCAGTATCTGATGACTGGATGGTGGCCCGGATGTCCACTTCCTTCATTCAGCCTGGCGTGATTCATGTCATTTCTCCCTTTCTCTTTTCCTGAATTTTTCCAGAAGCTCGGTGTAGCGGTTGTTGAGGTCAACCTCGCGACCTTCAATAAACACCTTTTCTATCCTGGTTCCGAGTTCCAGCAGGTCGCCCTCAGCCAGGACGATGTTGGCCAGTTTGCCGGCTTCCAGGCTGCCCATAAGCTTATCCACTCCAAATATTTGGGCCGGGTAGATGGTTACCGCCTTCAGGGCTTCCAGCCGGTCAAGTCCGAAAGCCGCCGCCTTGGCTGCGTGGTAGGGGAGGTCCTTGGCCGCGCTGGAGCTGGAAGAAGAAAAGGCGATTTTCACGCCGGCCCGGTGGAGCAGCACCGGGTTGAGGAAAAGTGAATCATAGCCGTCTTCCCAGACCGGGGGTTGCTCATAAAGCGAGCCGATGAGGCAGGGAATTCCAGCTTGCTTTATCTCTTCGGCCACTTTGTAGCCCTGGTGCACCCCGTATAATATGGCTTTAATCTTCTGTTCCTGAACGAAGCGGATGGTCTGCAGGATGTCCTTGTCGGCCTGGACCGAAAAAATGACCGGCAGCTCCCCTTTGACCACCGGCAGCAGGCAGTGGCTGGTTTCGTCGAAATCGGGCCTGGGCAGCAACAGGTTTTTTGCGGCCTGCTCTCTTCTTACTTCATACATCCTGGCCTTATCAAACAGTTCTTTCAGTTCAGTTAGGGCCTGCTCGGTGGAGACGGCCGCCTGCTGAGCGCCCAATCCCATGAATCCCCGTCTTCCGCCTCTCAGGCCCGGAAGCTCGACCACCAGGGCCAGGCTTTCCTTGATAACCATTTCCCGGTTGGTCCAGCCGTCAAGCTTGACCAGGGTGCTCTGCCCGGCTATCAATCCGCCGGAGGGGGCCACCACTGCGGCCACGATTCCGTTGGAGCGGGCGATTGGTATATGCATGGAGTCATATTTCAGGGCTTCGATGGCCTTGACCTGGGGGTTGATTCGCCCGGTTTCCCGGTTGTCAACCGTGGCCGGAACGCCGCTTATCTCCACCAGCCCCAGGGAAGAATAACTGTCAATCATTCCCGGGTAGGCGGTCAGGCCGCGGGCTTCTACTATTCTGGTTCCGCTCGGAATTTTTAGGTCAGGGCCCAGGGCCTTTATCTTTCCGTTTTCAACCAGGATGGTTCCCGAGGGAATTTCCTGGCCGACGACCGGGACTATCCGGGCGTTGACGATGGCCAGAAGGCCCTGGTCCGATTGGCCCGTTTTTTCGGTGTCCAGGGCCACTGCGGACTGAACCAGACAGGCGATTATAACCAGACTTAACAGGAACTTAAGCAGCAGACCTTTCTTACAGCGATTTATTTGTATCCTCGACATCAGTTTCCTCCTTTCCTGGCAGCCGCGGCTTCTCTTTCCAGGAGAAGCTTTTCCCGGTCAAAATAAACCTCGCCCTCGATGATGGTCAGGTCGCAGCGGGTATAAGCGCTCATCGGATGTTCGTTGAACAGGGCCAGGTCGGCCTGTTTCCCGACTTCAATGCTTCCGACCAGGCGGTCAACCCCCAGCTGCCGGGCGGCGTTGATGGTTATTAGCTTCAAGGCTTCATCCGGAGTCAGACCGTACTTAACCGCCTTGCCGGCTTCGTTGAAAAGGCGCCGCACCCTCTCCGAGCTGTCGGAGTTGATGGAAACCAGAATCCCTCTTTTAGTGCAATAGGCGGCGTTGTAGGCAATTCCCTCGGCCGCTTCCATCTTGTAAGCCCAGCTGTCGATAAAAACCGATATCCCCACGCCGGCGGCCAGGAGTTCGTCGGTAATCTTATAGGCTTCCCAGGCGTGTTCGAAAGCTCCTATTTTGAACCCGAACTCTCTGGCCAGGTTTAAGAATTCCACCATCTCGGTGGCCACGTAGGCATGGCAGCGGGCATAAAGCTTCCCGCGCAGCAGGTCGCTTAGGGTTTCCAGTCTCAGGTCTTTTTTCGGAGGCAGGAGGTTGGGCGGCGGATTCTTGGAGCTTCTGAGTTTTTCATACCTTTCCCACTCGGCCATATAATCTCTGGCCCGCAACAGCTCCCGCCTGATTATGGCGTTGGCTCCCATCCTGGTAGCCGGGTAACGCTGCGGCCGCCCCGGGAGCAGCATCCGGTTGGACTGCTTGACGTTTTCGCCAAGGGCGAACTTCAGGGTGGGGTAGGCTTCCCTGACCACCAGCTTTTCCGAGGGCTGGCCCCATTTCATTTTCAACACAACGTTGACCCCGCCGATGACGTTGGCGCTGCCGTGCATGGTATGAACCATGGTCACCCCGCCGCTCAGGGCGGTGAGAATTGCCGGGTCGTCAGGATTGATGACCTCGGCCATGTTGACTTCCGGGGTTATGGCCTCGGTGCCCTCGTTGGTTCCGGAAAGGGCCAGGTGGGTGTGAGTGTCGATTATGCCGGGTATCAGGTATTTGCCCGAGGCCTCTATGATTCTGGTGCCCGGGGGGGCGGTCAGGTTCCGACCAACCTGTTTTATGATTCCGTCTATTACCAGGACGTCTCCGCCGTTGATGGGTGGGCCGGTGACGGGGAGAATGGTAGCATTCTTGATCAGAAGGTTTCCGGCAGCCAGCAGCCGGTTGGCCGGACCGGCCAGGAGCGATATCAGAACCAGGATGAAAATTGAAGTGCGAGTCGGTTTCTTCATTGGCCCTTCTCCTCGTAGTTAAAGAGAATTCCATCGACCAGTACTTTGACCACTCTGGTCTTTTCTCCAAAAAGGTCACCTCTGGTCAGGATAAGATTGGCAATCTTGCCGGGTTCCAGGGTGCCCAGTTGCCGCTCCAAGCCCAGAATCCTGGCCGGCTCTATGGTCAGGGCCCTGAGGGCGGCCTCAGGCAACAGGCCGGCCCTGAGGGCGGCCTGCAGGTTCTTGACGAAGCTGGATTCAGACAGCCCGAAGCCGGTCAGGGCCAAGGGGATATTTTCTTTCAAAAGGGCGGCGGCGTTGGCCGGGTAGATTTCGGCTTCGGCTTTTTTCCTGGCGGCTTCACCCTGCTGGTTGTAGATGCTTGTAGCGGGAGGTCTGAAGTCCAGGGTAACCAGCAGCGGGACCCGGACCTTCTTCAAATGTTCAACCGCTCTCCAGGCTTCGTTGCAGCCGGTAAGAACGGCATTCAGCTTGAATTCATCTATAAGGCGCAGAGCCCTCTTGATGTCTTCCTGGTTATTGCACTGGAAAACGACTGGCCTTTTATCCACCACGAAGGGAACAAGGGCTTCCAGGAAAAGGTCGTATTCTGGTCTCTTTAAGAATTGCGGAGACGACAGGTATTTTTTCTGATGAAGGGCATAATGGACAGTGTCGTAAAATTTCTGCCGGATAAAAGCCACCGTCCCCATCAGGCTCGAAGGATAGATTCCGCCCCTTTCGGTGGTAAAGTTAATATGCAGAGCCCAGGGCTGTTTCAGTACCATTTGATTGGCCCGGTCGCCGTTAAGGTTGAGAACAACGCTCTGTCCCTGGAAGATACCACGGTTGGGAGCGACCACCACGGCGGTAACACCAACTCTGTGCCAGGATTCCACGGTCTGTTTTTTGGGCTTGATCTCCTTGAAGACCTGGAGCTCGGGAAATTGCTGGGGAGTGGCCGCCTGGGTATAGGTGCCCAAAAAGTCTTCAGTCGTCTGGGGTTGTTCCTGTTCCTTTACCTCCAGGAAAAGGTTGGTGTGGGCCGAGATCAATCCGGGATAGACAGTCAGTCCGGCGGCCTCGATCACCTCAGCATCGGGCGGTAATTTAATCCTGTCAGCCGGACCCAGGGCTTCGATCAGCCCGTCGCGGACGATGATGGTTCCTTTTTCTATGGGCGGGCTGGAAACCGGGACGAGGCGACAGTTTACCAGGGCATAGGCCGGTTTGACTTCAGCCACGGCCAGGGCGGCGAGGGAGTTCAGGACACCGGCCAGCATTAGCGGAATCAGGAGCAGCAACCATTTCTTCCGTTGCCCGGACAGGCAGGGTCTCCGGGATTCTTTTTTCATGAGCCTCCTTCCTTGCAGGGCTTCAGGCCGCATCCAGGAAAGCGATGGCAGCTGAGGCAATTTCTTCTGAATGTCCTTTGAATTACAGGCATAAGGGAGAGATTAGAATAAAGGCGATTTGGTGATGAAGATAGCAGCTGGATACCACCCGAAGCCGCAGTTTTAATTTCTTTGTGCATAATGTCAGCCAGGCCAATCTAAAAAATTCTTTAGAAAAAATATCTTATATCTGGGAAATTTGATGTCAACAAGAAATTTTTTTAGTTTGAATCTGGCCGCCGGGCAAAATCGGGCGTCTGCCTCTGGGCCGCGGTAGTTCGGATACATTTTTCAGAGTTCAGGAATTTGAGGGGTTATGAAAATTTGTCCCGGTTAGCGCTGAAAACAGCAAGACTTTTTTCCTGTCAGGCATTTCTGGGAACTATTAAAGTTAGAGAGCAGACCCGGATAATGGTAAATACCTATCCGGTTACCACGACATCTTCGTTTGCCGATTGAAACTGGCGGCCAGGGCTAAACCCGGCTGCCGGCCTTCCCTTGTCTTGAGTTCAAAAATGTAATAGAATTAGCAACTAAACAGAGAATAAATAACATTTCAGGCTTGTATGTATAAGGAGTATACGATGAAGATGAAAAAGATGGCCATCCTGTCTGTTATGGTACTGATTCTAACGCTGGTTGTGCCCGGCCAGGCCCAGCAGAAAAAGTTCGGCCTGGGTATCATCCTGGGCGAGCCCACCGGTCTCATTGCCAAGTACTGGACCAGCCGGACCACGGCCTTTGATATAGCCGGGTCCTGGTCTTTTGCCGGTGAAGATTCCTTCCATCTTCACGCCGATTACCTGTTTCACAGCTTCAATATTTTCAAGGTAGACAGGGGTCAGCTGCCTCTTTATTACGGGATCGGGGCCAGGCTGAGCCTCCAGGACAGGACCAGGTTTGGTCTCCGTATCCCTGTCGGCCTGAGCTACATTTTCGAGAAAACGCCGATAGACATCTTTGTGGAACTCGGCCCGGTGATGGACGTAATCCCGGCCACCGAGCTGCACATTCTCGGCTTCCTCGGCTTCCGTTACTATTTCTGATATTACTGATCAAAACGCTCTGGCCCGGCTCCTGAGATTAAAAAGCATTGTCTCTGTTGCTGCTGGCTTCAGGCCGGGGTTTCTCGGGAAAACAGGTTCCGATTTCATAACCGGATCCAGACCTGAGCTCTTCCTCAGGGAAAGGGTAATCATAAAAACCAGTTCCAGGCCGCTTGAAGTATTTGATCGGCCAGGCCGGGCGGATGACTTTTTTCATTGACATGAAATATAGCGAGACCTCCAGGTCTTTTACTTTTTTTTTTATTTTTATTGCCTGCCTGTTAAATGTCCCGAACGTCAGCCCCGGATTTTTATCACTGCCAGCTGCGATGATAGCGGACGGGATCAAAAGGAAAAGGCCGTTCTCACAGAGGGATTTAGCCAGAACAGTGGAATTTACCCGAAAAATGTTTAAAATCTATTAGAAACTTCAGCCAGTTTAGAGGAGACTTGTGATGCTGACTCTGGCCGAAAAAATTATTCTGACGATTCTTGTCCTGTCGACTTTTTTCCTGTTCTTTTTTCCGGTCATTAAGCGAGTGCTTATCCTGGCTCGACTCCAGGCCGCAGCCCGGTTTGATTCTATTTTGAAGAGATTCTTCTACGCTTTTTCCCGGGTGTTGTTGCAGCTCTGCACTCTGAAGAATGAAAGGCCCTGGACCGGGGTCGCCCACCTTCTGATTTTCTACGGAGCCATAACCTTTGACACCATGACCATAAATCATGTAATCGAGGGCTATGTCGATGGCTTCTACCTTTTCGGCCAATCCTGGCCGGGACGGCTTTTTGCAGCCTCGGTTGACCTGTTTTCCATAACCGTGCTGGCCGGGGTGAGCTTTTTTGCCGTCAGGCGATTTGTATTCAGGCCACGGGCCTACGATACCGGCGCCGGGGATTCGGCTTTGATCTATATTTTCATTTTCCTGGCGGTCAGTACCTTCTTGCTGTTTAACGTGTTCTCCGTGGCTCTCCATCCCGGAAGCCGGACCGGGGCTTTCTTGAGCCGGTTCCTGGCTGAAAAATTCCTGCCTGCCACTATGTCCGTTCCGGCCCTGGAACGCAACCTGAAGCTTGGCTACTGGCTGCATGCCCTGGCCGTCTTTTCCTTCATTTCCTACGTTCCGCATTCCAAGTATTTTCACCTTCTGGCCGGCCCGGTAAACCTGTTTTTCCGCAGAAGCCGGCCCACCGGCCTGATGCTTCCCCTTAACCTGGAGACAGCAGAGAATTTCGGGGCAGAAAGGGCCACCGATTTCAGCTGGAAGGATGGCCTTGATGCCATGGCCTGCGTCGAGTGTGGTCGCTGCCAGGATGTCTGCCCGGCCTTTCAGAGCGGAAAAGCCCTCTCCCCGAAGATGGTAATCCTCAACCTGGAAAAACACCTGCTGGCTGAATATAAAAACATAAGAAAGGACAGGGAAAAACTGCCCTGGCTGGTGCCCGGCGTTTTTACCGAAGATGAAATCTGGGCCTGCACCACCTGTGGAGCCTGCCTTCATGTCTGTCCTTTTGACATAGAGCATCCGGACAAGCTGTTGAGCCTGCGCCAGAACCTGGTTCTGGCCCGGGGGCGTTTCCCGGCCGAGCTGCGCAGTTTCTTCCACAACCTGGAAACTTATGGCAATCCCTGGGGTTTTCCCCCCGCCCATCGGACCGAGCTGCTCCGGGAGCTCGGTGTCGGTGTAAAAACGCTCGGGGAATACCCGGAGGCCGAGTACCTGCTATGGCTTGGCTGTTTTGGCACTTTTGATGACCGGGGTCGAAAAATTGCCGGGGCCATGGTCAGGATAATGAAAGCGGCCGGCCTCAAATTTGCGGTCCTCGGGGCTGAAGAGCGTTGTTGCGGCGATTCGGCCCGGCGTCTGGGTAACGAGTATCTCTTCCAGACGCTGGCTTTGGACAACATGAAGATTCTGGCCGGAACCAGCCTGAAAGGCCTGATTACCTTTTGCCCGCACGGTTATAACGTTTTTAAGAACGATTATCCGGCGCTGCTGGAGGTGCTCGGCGAGTTAAGCCAGGAGGAAAAAGAAAAAATCCGGTCGTTGCGGGTGATTTCTCATCTGGAGCTGATGACCGGGCTGGTCGACCGGAAAAGGCTGCCTCTGCGAAAACCGGAAGAAACCGGAGCCCTGAGTTCTTTTACTGTCCATGATTCCTGCTATTACGGCCGGCACAACGAACTGCTGGCTGAACCCCGGAAGGTGCTCCGGGCTGTCCTGGGGGAGAACCTGAGAGAGCTGAAGAATTCAAAGGAACACACATTTTGCTGCGGCGCCGGCGGCGGGTTGATGTGGACCGAGGAAAAAGCCGGAAAGCGGATAAACCATCTGCGAAGCGAAGAAATAATCAAGAATGGCAGCCGCCTGGTGGCCACCTCCTGTCCATTCTGTCTGACCATGCTCCAGGACGGCCTGCGAGATAAAGATGCCGATGAATTCAGGGTAATGGACGTGGCCGAGATTCTGGCCGGGGCGCTGCTGAACTCAGGCCACAGGGCTGAGCGGGATTGAGTTATCCCGGGTTTTCTACCCGGCTGGCTTCTTGCCATATAACCGGAAATCAGATATAAATAAAGCAGTGCGCCTGTAGCTCAGCTGGATAGAGCGACGGACTCCGGATCCGTAGGTCGCGCGTTCGAATCGCGCCAGGCGTACTCCTGCTTCAAGAGTCATGCTGGTCAGAACAGGGGTGAATATCAAAAATAGCCGTGCTTCCTGCTTCAGGCATAGGGCTTTTACCAGGAGCTATTTTTTTCTTTATTGCATCCTGCCCGCTCTTTTTATCCTGGCAGCCGATTCCCCGGCTGTAATCAATCGGGCTGATGGACACAGTTTTGACCTGAACCAATGTGCCTGTTCATATCTTGACCGGTCATCTATTTCTCAAGCAGACCAGCCCCGACCGACGGCCGGGGACCGGTTCTTGCGGGTATTGAGGGTGATAGACGGTGACAGCCTGGAGGTGGAGGGCGTCGGCGAAGTCCGCTTGATCGGTGTGGATACTCCCGAGCTCTACCATCCGCTCAAACCTCTCCAGTATTATGCCCGGGAAGCTTCCGAATTCGTCAAAAACCTCCTTGGACAATCGCGGGTCCGGCTGGAATATGACCGGGAAAGGATTGATAAGTACGGCCGCACCCTGGCTTACGTTTACCTGGAAGACGGGCGCTCCTTGAACGAAGAGGTCATAAAAAACGGCTACGGTTTTGCCCTGCTGCGTTTTCCTTTCAAGCACCTGGTCAGGTACAGGCAGCTTGAAGCTCAGGCCAGGGAACAGGGCCTGGGCCTGTGGCGAAACCAGGGGCTGGATGAGTTCCACTGGATTCTTGACCAGAAAAACATACCCTATGAAATTTTTGAAATGGCCAACAACTGGTGGGGGCTAAGGTACAGAGAGTACGTGCGGCTCCGGTTAAATTCCGATGAGCTGCAGCGGGAACTGGTTAACCTGAGGCAGTGGACCAGCGAGTTTTCACCCTCCGACCTGGAAAAGGTCCTCCTGGCCAGCGGCTGGATAAAGGATAACAGATGAGAAAGCCGGTCATCCTGCTTGCCATTTTAATTTTGTCCCTCTCTGCTTTCAGTTCATATCGCCTTTACGCTCAGGTTAAAACCATCTCCTGGGAAGAAGCCGGAAATTATGTCGGCCAGGAAGTTGTGGTCGAGGGAGTGATAGTCAGAACATTTAACTCCGGTCGGGCCTGTTTTTTGAATTTTCATCCCGACTACCAGAAGTATTTAAGCCTGGTCATCTTTAGCTCCGATTTTGACAGGTTCCCGCCTGAGCCTGAGAAGTATTTTTTGAACAGGAAAGTCAGGGCCAGGGGCCGGGTGCTGCTCTACCGGGGCCGGCCGGAAATAATCCTTAATTCTCCGGCCCAGATAATGGTTACCGGAGAACTGGCGGCCACCCGGAAACAGGAACAGGAAGCATCTCAGGACAAAGACCGCACCCTTTCCTCCGGTGTCGGGCCTGAAACGGTCAGGGAAATATCCTGGGAAGAAGCGGCTTCTTATTACGGGCAAACGGTCCGGGTAAGAGGGACAGTGGTGGCCGCCAACAATACCGGGAAAGTATGCTTTCTGAATTTTCACCGCAACTGGAAAAGGTATTTCACCGCGGTTATTTTTGCCAGCAATTTTGACCGCTTTCCCGGGCCGCCGGAAAAGCTCTATCTCAACCGCGAGGTCCGGGTCTATGGCCTGGTGCGCGAATAC
>CALEUG010000026.1 GCA_937920515.1 uncultured bacterium | reverse complement strand
GCGCCAGTCCCTTGGTCGATAACACCTTAGTGATCGCCGCCGTCAACGTCGTCTTGCCGTGATCAATGTGCCCGATCGTCCCTATGTTAACGTGCGGCTTCGTCCTCGCAAACTTTTCCTTGGCCATCTCTTTTACCTCCTGGCTTCAGTAAAGGGTATTCTTCCCTCAATCCTGGCTATTATTTCTTCCTGGACATCAGCCGGCGTCGGGTCGTACCGGTAGAATTCCAGGGAAAAGGAACTCCGTCCCTGGGTTATGGTCCTCAGGGCGGTGGCATAACCGAACATCTCCGACAGGGGGACAAAAGCCCTGATCACCCGGGAACTGCCTTTGAGTTCCATGGCTTCTATACGGCCCCTTCTGGCGTTGATGTCTCCAACCAGACCGCCGACATATTCATCCGGGGTTACAATTTCCAGCTTCATGATGGGTTCGAGCAGTACCGGAGCGGCCTTCTGCCCGGCCTCCTTGAAGGCCAGAGCGGCGGCAATCTTATAGGCTATGGCCACCGAATCCACATCCTGGTAGCTGCTATCCAGCAGGATGGTTCTGACATCCGTAACCGGATAACCGGCCACCAGGCCGGCTTCCATGGCCTCCCGGATTCCCTTTTCAATTTCCGGAACGAACTCGGCCGGGATGGTCCCGGACTTCAGTTTATTGACGAATTCAAAACCCCGGCCTCTCGGCAGAGGTTCAACCCTGATGACACAATGTCCATACTGACCTTTACCGCCAAGCTGGCGGACAAACCTGCCTTCACCCTCGGCTTCCCGGGTGATGGTTTCCTTGTAGGCCACCTGCGGTCGGCCCAGCCTGGCCTGAACTCCGAACTCCCTGACCAGCCTGTCCATTATTATTTCCAGGTGAAGTTCGCCCATTCCCTTCACCAGGGTCTGGCCGGTCATGGGGTCCTGGACCACTCTGAAGGTCGGGTCCTCGGACATGAACTTTTCCAGGGCGCCGAACAGTTTTTGGTGGTCAGCCTTGGTCCTGGGCTCGATGGTAGCAGAAACCACCGGCTCGGGAAAGGTGGGCGGCTCTAACAGAATCGGTCGGCTCTTCAAGCACAGGGTGTCACCCGTCGACAGGGTCTTCATCCCGCCAAAAGCGGCGATGTCGCCGGCGTAAACTTCGTTTATCTCCCGGCGCTTGTTGGAATGCATTTCCAGCAACCTGGTGACCCGTTCTTCCTGGTCCCTGGTGGAGTTATAAACCGAGGTGCCAACTTTTAATTTTCCCGAATATACCCGGAAGTAAGCCAGGTTGCCCAGGAAGGGGTCGGTCATAATCTTGAAGACCAGGGCGCAGAAATGTTCGCTGTCTGAAGCTTTTCTTTCTTCTGGCTGGTTGGTCCTGGGGTGAAAGCCCTTTACCGGCGGGATATCAACCGGCGAGGGCAGATAATCCACTATGGCTTCCAGCAGGGG
This sequence comes from uncultured bacterium, assembly GCA_937920515.1. Classification (GTDB taxonomy): domain Bacteria; phylum Acidobacteriota; class Aminicenantia; order Aminicenantales; family Saccharicenantaceae; genus Saccharicenans. The sequence continues at coordinate 14,154 of CALEUG010000026.1, read as the reverse complement.
ATGAACTCCCTTGTTACGGAAGGAAGCTCCGAACAGCACCGGGTGGAACTTGAGTTCAATCGTGCCCTTCCTGATAGCACGCTTGATCTCTTCGGGAGAAATCTCCTCGTCCTCCAGGTATTTCTTCATCAACTCGTCGTCAACCTCGCTCAGAACTTCCAGCAGCTCTTTTCTCCTCAGCTCAACTTCATCCAGATAAGCTTCCGAGACCGGGCTTTTTACAAAATCGGTGCCCAGCAGGTCGCTTTTCCAGATTATTTCCTGCTTCTCCACCAGGTCTATTACTCCGATAAATTTGTCTTCTGCCCCGATGGGGATCTGAATGGGCAGAGGTCTGGCTCCCAGACGGGTACGCACCTCGTCCACCGCTCTTAGTGGGTCAGCACCTAATCTATCCATTTTATTCACGTATATAATTCTGGGGACCCGGTACTTATCGGCCTGTCTCCAGACTGTTTCCGACTGGGACTCCACACCCCCGACCGCGCAGAGAATAATAATAGCCCCGTCCAGGACTCTCAACGACCGCTCGACTTCGGCCGTAAAATCGACGTGTCCCGGGGTGTCGATTATGTTTATCCGGTGGTCTCTCCAGTAACAGGTGGTGGCAGCGGCGGTTATGGTAATGCCGCGTTCCTGCTCCTGAACCATCCAGTCCATGACGGCAGTGCCCTCATCGACCTCACCCATCTTATAAGTGATGCCGGTAAAATACAGAATCCGTTCCGTGGTTGTAGTCTTCCCCGCATCGATATGAGCCATGAAGCCAATATTCCTGACTCTTTCGATCGGGCACGACCGCATGAAAATTTTTCTCCATATATAAATAAAAAAACCAAATTTATCAGCTCGGCTGTTCTGTTAATTCTTACCATTTATAATGTGCAAAAGCCCGGTTGGCTTCAGCCATTTTATGGGTATCTTCCCTCTTCTTTACCGCCCCGCCCTTATTGGCCAGGGCATCCATAATCTCGGCCGCCAGTTTCTCCTGCATGCTCTTCCCGCCGCGTTCCTTGGCATACTTTACCAGCCAGCGCATTCCCAGAGAGATTGACCTGTGTTCCGGAACTTCCACCGGAACCTGGTAAGTGGCCCCACCCACCCTCCTGGACTTGGTTTCCAGCAGGGGCCGGACGTTGTCAATAGCCTTTTCCAGAACCTTGAGCGGGTCATCTTTGGTCCGCTGTTTAAGAATGTCCAGGGTGCCGTAAACTATGTCTTCGGCCACGCTCTTTTTACCTTTCTTCAGAACCAGATTTATCAACCTCCCGACCAGGGTCGAATTATACAGCGGGTCCGGTTGCGGCTTCCGCTTTCTGATAATTCCACGTCTCGGCATATCTTTTCTCCTCGCTCAGCTCACTTACCCGGAACCTTTTTCTCCTTGGGCTTCTTGGCCCCGTACCTGGAACGGCCCTGGAATCTATTCTGAACACCCTCGGCATCGAGCGTACCGCGGATGATGTGATACCTGACACCGGGCAGGTCCTTGACCCTTCCGCCCCTGATCAGAACAATCGAGTGTTCCTGCAGGTTGTGTCCGATGCCGGGAATGTAAGCGGTCACTTCCACGTTGTTGGTCAACCTGACCCTGGCCACTTTTCTCAAAGCCGAGTTAGGCTTCTTGGGAGTGGTGGTAAAAACACGGACACAGACCCCTCTCTTCTGGGGACAGGCATCAAGAGCCGGAGCTTTACTCTTATACTTTTTGGGCATCCTGCCCTTTCGTACCAGTTGGTTGACAGTTGGCACTTATAAATCTCCTCTAAAAAATAGAAAAATATTTACACTCTCTTCCCAGGACGAATTTCCCGAGAAATATGTTTGAAGAATAGCAAAAACCGCCTGTCTTGTCAAGAAAATAACAGGCTATTTTGCTTTTTTTACACCGCCCGGACCTTTCCAGCTCAAGGGCCGGGCCCCAGGCCATTTTTACCCTTTTTCCGGGCCAGGGCAGAAGCCAGGGCTGGCTTTCCCCTGCTCCCGATAGCAGGGTTATCCGGAATTCCAGGCAGGCCTGACAGCCGGATTAATTCTCGGCCTGGACTTCCGCTTCTCTTTCTTCGCCTACCGGGATTTCTTCCTTAAGGATAACATTCCGGTAATACCTGAAACCGGTTCCGGCCGGGATCAACCGGCCCATGATGACGTTTTCCTTGATCTTCCTCAGGTAATCCACCTTGCCGTACAGGGCCGCCTCGGTCAGGACCCTGGTGGTTTCCTGGAAGGAGGCCGCAGCGATAAAGCTGTCGGTGCTAAGGGCACTCTTGGTTATTCCCAGAAGGAGAGGTCGGGCTTTGGCTGGATTCCCACCCTTTTTGAGTATCTTTTCGTTCTCTTCCTGGAACTTGAACTTGTCGACCTGCTCATCCACCAGAAATTCCGTATCGCCGACCTCTTCAATCTTAACCCAGCGCAGCATCTGCCTGATGATGATTTCGATATGCTTATCGTTGATGGTAACGCCCTGCAGACGGTAAACCTCCTGTACTTCTCTCAGCAGGTACTCGGCCAGTTCTTTTTCACCGAGGACCTTAAGAATATCATGGGGATTGATCGGCCCGTCCATCAGAGGGGTTCCAGCCTTGATCTTCTCACCATCAGAGACCAGCAGGTGAGCACTCTTGGGGATAAGGTACTCCTTGGAGCCTCCTCTTTCATTCCTGACGATCAACCGCCGGTGGCCGCGCAGCAGGTCGCCCACCTGAACCACACCGTCAATTTCCGAGATGACGGCCGGGTTTTTCGGCCGGCGGGCTTCAAACAATTCTTCGGCCCGGGGCAGACCACCCGTTATGTCCTTGGTCCTGGCCACTTCTCTCGGGATCTTGGCCAGGATATCGCCGGCAAAAACTTCCTCTCCATCCTTAACTTCCAGATTGGCACCCTTGGGCAGGAAGTACCTCTTCTTAACCACGGGTTCGCCTTTGTCGTCCTGCTTTTGCGGATCAATAATCTCAATCATCGGCTGGAGCTTTTCGTCCTTGGGCTCCATGACCACCAGGGAAATCAGGCCGGTAAAGTCATCGCGGACTTCTTCCATGCTTATTCCAGGTTGCAGATCCTTGAATCTGACCAGGCCGCCTTCTTCCGTCAGGATGAAGGTGCTGAACGGGTCCCATTCGGCAAATTCCTGGCGGGCCTTGACCGGCTCACCGTCGTTAAGAAGTACCCTGGCTCCATAGGGAACCTGGTAATGCTCGATTTCCCGGCCGCGATGGTCAAGAATGGCGATACTGGCATTCCGGTTGACCACCACCAGGCTGCCCTGCCTGTCCCTGACATGGGTCAGGTTGTTGAACTTTATGACACCATCATTCTTGGCTTCAAGGGCTGACTTTTCGGCTCCCCTCATGGCAATGCCACCCACGTGGAAGGTTCTCATGGTCAGCTGGGTTCCGGGTTCTCCGATCGACTGGGCGGCAATGATGCCAACCGCCTCTCCCAGGTCCACCAGGCGACCGGTGGCCATATCGCGGCCGTAACACAGCTGGCAGACTCCGCGCCTGGACTCGCAGGTCAGGACAGAACGGATTTTCACTCTATCAATACCCAGATTCTGGATCTTCTCGGCGATGTTTTCCGTGATTTCCTGATTCATGTCCACGATGAGCTCGCCGGTATCCGGATGGACTATCCTTTCCAGCGAAATGCGGCCGACAACCCTATCGATAAATGGTTCGATTATTTCGCCGTTTTCCACTATGGCGCTGACGTTGACGCCTTTCAGGGTCCCGCAGTCATGCTGGTCAACGATGACTTCCTGGGCCACGTCAACCAGTTTTCTGGTCAGGTAGCCGGAATTGGCTGTCTTCAGGGCGGTATCAGCCAGACCTTTTCTGGCACCGTGAGTGGAGATGAAGTACTGTAAGACGTTTAGGCCTTCCCTCAGGTTGGAGGTAATGGGGGTTTCTATGATTTCGCCCGAAGGTTTGCTCATCAAGCCTCTCATGGCCGCCAGCTGCCTGATCTGCTGCTTGTTGCCGCGGGAGCCGGAATCGGCCATGACAAACAGCGGGTTGAGCTTCTTTTCCACAAAGCTCACCCTTTTCATGGAATCCATCATGGCATTGGTTACCTTCTCGGTAACCGAGGTCCAGATTTCCACCATCCGGTTGAATCTTTCTCCCGAGGAAATCGTTCCCTCCCGGTAGAGTTTCTCTATTTCCTGAACTTCCTTCTCGGCCTTCTTGATTATTTCATTCTTGTCTGCCGGAATCATGAAATCTTCGATCCCCAGGGAAAAGCCGGCCCGGGTGGCATATTTGAAGCCGAGTTCTTTCATCCTGTCCAGCATGGCGGTGGTCTTTTCAAGGCCGGCCTTCAGGTAAACATAATAAACCAGGCTTTCCAGTCCCTTTTTCTTTAGCATGCCGTTGACAAAAGGCAGGCCTTTCGGCAGCACGCCGTTGAAGATTATCCGGCCCGGGGTGGTCTCGATCAGTTCATTCTTTAGCTGGACCAAGGGGCAGCTGACCACCGCCTGGTCATCGTAGAAGGTCTTGAGGTTCATGAAAGGACCGGAGTAGCGAACCTTGATCCGGCTGTGCAGGCTGACCTCCCCGGCTTCATAGGCCAGCAGGGCTTCGTCAAAGGTGGCAAAAATTCGGCCCTCACCCTTCTCGTTCTTCTGTTCCAGGGTCAGATAATAAGAACCGAGTACCATGTCCTGGCTGGGTATGGCCAGGGGGCGTCCGTGGGCGGGGGACAGAATGTTATTGGCAGCCAGCATCAGGGTGTTGGCTTCTATCTGGGCTTCTACCGATATCGGCACATGGACGGCCATCTGGTCGCCGTCGAAATCGGCATTAAAAGCGGCGCACACCAGGGGATGAATCTGGATGGCTTTGCCCTCTATCAGTATGGGTTCGAAGGCCTGGATGCCAAGGCGGTGCAGGGTGGGAGCCCGGTTCAGCAGGACCGGGTGTTCCCGGACCACTTCTTCCAGGCAATCCCAGACTTCTGGTCTTTCCTGCTCATGCCATTCCCGGGCTATCTTGATGGAAGGCACCATCCCTTCCTTTTCCAGCTTATGGAAAATGAAGGGCTTGAACAGCTCCAGGGCCATCTTCTTGGGGAGGCCGCACTGGTGGAGTTTCAACTCCGGTCCGACCACAATGACCGAACGCCCGGAGTAATCAACTCTCTTGCCAAGTAAGTTCTGGCGGAACCTTCCCTGTTTGCCCCGCAGGGCTTCACTCAAAGATTTCAGGGGTCGGCGGTTGGCTCCAAGATGAACCCGGCCGCGGCGCCCGTTATCGAACAGGGCATCGACCGCTTCCTGCAGCATTCTCTTTTCGTTCCTGATAATCAGCTCGGGAGCCTTGAGCTCGATCAGCTTTTTCAAACGGTTATTGCGGTTGATAACCCGGCGGTACAGGTCGTTGAGGTCAGAGGTGGCAAAGCGCCCGCCGTCCAGTCGTACCAGCGGTCTCAGGTCGGGCGGGATAACCGGGATCACGTCCAGAATCATCCATTCCGGGCGATTTCCGGATTTCTTGAGTCCCTTGAAGACCCTCAACCGCTTGGCATAGCGGAGCCTTTTCTGCTGGGAATTCTCCCTCTTCATCGCCCGGCGTAGCTTTTCGGTTTCCTTGTCGATGTCTATCTTCTCCAGCAGTCTCTTGATGGACTCGGCCCCCATTCCGACTTCAAATTTATTTCCCCACTTTTCCCGGGCTTCCCTGTATTCTTCCTCGTTGAGCAGCTGTTTTTCTTTGAGGTTGGTATCGCCCGGGTCGAGGACTATGTAGGATTCAAAGTAAAGAACCTTTTCCAGCTCCTTGATGGTCATGTCCAGGATCAGCCCGATCCGGCTGGGGGGACTCTTGAAGAACCAGATATGGGCCACCGGGGAAGCCAGCTGAATATGCCCCATTCTCTCGCGGCGAACCTTGGACTTGGTAACCTCAACCCCGCATCTCTCGCAGATGATGCCCTTGTATTTCATCCGCTTGTACTTGCCGCACAGACATTCGTAATCGTTGATGGGGCCGAAAATCTTGGCGCAGAATAGCCCATCTTTCTCCGGTTTGAACGTCCGGTAATTGATAGTCTCCGGCTTGGTGACTTCTCCCCAGGACCAGCTCTTTATCTTCTCAGGAGAGGCAATGCTGATTTTGACCCGGTCGAAATCAATCTTAGGCCTCGGAGTTAAAGCTTGCCTTATCTCCATCATTAATCTCCTTTGGTTGACTGAGGTATGGATATACCCCAGGGCAACGCTTCCTCTTTCTCGCCTTTAAGCAATTCAATGTTAAGGCACAAGCCCTGAAGCTCGCGGATGAGCACGTTGACCGATTCCGGTAGCCCGGGCTGGAAATCGAGGTCACCCTTGACAATGGCCTCGTAAATCTTGGCCCGGCCTTCCACGTCGTCTGATTTCACGGTCAGAATCTCCTGGAGGGTGTAAGCGGCTCCGTAAGCTTCCAGGGCCCAGACTTCCATCTCTCCGAACCTCTGGCCGCCGAACTGGGCCTTGCCGCCCAGCGGCTGCTGGGTAATCAGAGAGTAAGGGCCGGTGGAGCGGGCATGAATTTTATCGTCCACCAGGTGATAAAGCTTCATCATGTAGATATAACCGACGGTAACTTCCTGGTCGAAAGGTTCCCCGGTCAGGCCGTCATACAGCCGGATCTTGCCCGTTTCCGGCAGCCCGGCCTTTCTCAGCAATTCCTTTATCTCCTCTTCCTTGGCTCCGTCAAAAACCGGGGAAGACAGCCACAGGTTCATCTTGCGGGCGGCCCAGCCGGCATGCGTTTCCAGGATCTGCCCCAGGTTCATACGGGAAGGCACGCCCAGCGGGTTGAGGACGATGTCTACCGGCGTCCCGTCGGGCAGGTGGGGCATATCCTCTTCTGGAACTATCTTGGCGATGACACCTTTGTTGCCATGCCGTCCAGACATCTTATCACCGACCGAGAGCCTCCTCTTCATGGCGATAAAGACCTTGATGGCCTGGATGACACCCGGGGATAGCTCGTCGCCTTTCTTCAGGGTATCAACTTTCTCTTTGAACTCTGCCTTGAGAGCGTCAATCTGGCGCTTGACCTTGCGGTCCAGGTCCCTGATCTTCTCGTCCCTTTCGGCGTCGGCCGGGAGCTTCAACTCCTCCAGGTCTTTCAGGTCATCAAACTCCAGGATTTCCAGCAACTTCTCGGTGAGCCTGGTACCCTTCTCTATCGTCCGCCCGTTGAGCCTGGCATTCTTGCCAACCACCTCGCCCTTTATCAGATTCTTGATGCGGCGCCATTTTTCTTTTTCCAGGATTTCAATCTCGTCTTCCAGGTTGCGCTTCATCTTGGCGATTTCTTCTTTTTCGATAATCTTGGCCCGCTCGTTCTTTTCCTGACCGCGCCTGGTGAAAATCCGGACATCGATTACCGTGCCTTCTACTCCCGGAGGACAGTACAGGGAAGCATCCTTAACGTCCAGCGCCTTTTCGCCAAAGATAGCCTTGAGCAGCTTTTCTTCGGGCGAGAGCTGGGTTTCGCCCTTGGGAGCTACCTTGCCCACCAGGATATCGCCTGGCTTAACGTAGGCTCCGATCCGGACGATCCCGGTCTCATCCAGGTTGCTGAGCAGATTTTCTGACACGTTGGGGATGTCGCGAGTAATTTCCTCGGGACCGAGCTTGGTATCCCGGGCTTCGATCATTTCTTCCACGATATGAATGGAGGTGAAAACATCTTCCTTTATCAACTTCTCGCTGACGATGATAGCGTCTTCGAAGTTGTAGCCACGCCAGGGCATGAAGGCGCAGAGAATGTTCCGCCCCAGAGCCATTTCTCCCCGGTCGGTGCAGGAGCCGTCGGCCAGGATCTGTCCCTTAACCACCCGGTCCCCTTTCTTAACGATGGGTCTCTGGTTGATGCAGGTATTCTGATTGGTCCTCAGGAACTTGGTCAAAAGGTAAAGATCGGTGCCGAGGTCGTACAGGCTGTTTTCCTTCTCATCAACCCTGATGATGATTCTTTCGGCATCGACAAATTCCACCACTCCCGACCGCTCGCAGACCACCACGTCTCCTGAACCCTTGGCCACAATATGCTCGATGCCGGTTCCAATCAGCGGGGCCTCCGGCTTGAGTAGCGGCACCGCCTGGCGTTGCATGTTTGACCCCATCAGAGCCCGGTTGGCATCGTCGTGTTCCAGGAAGGGAATCAGGGCGGCTGACAGCGACACCAGCTGCTTGGGAGAAACATCCATGAAATCGATTTCTTCGCGCGGCAGGATTTTGAAGTTGCCGCGGTCGCGGGCGCTGACCATTTCCTGCTTGATATAGCCCCGGGAATCTATCTCCACATTAGCCTGGGCAATCTTGTAATTTTCCTCTTCCCAGGCAGTCAGGTAGAAAATGTAAGGCTCATAGACGGGCAGGTTCCTGGCTTTCTCTTCCTGCAGTCGGTTAACGGTTTTCTCCATTTCATCCTTACGGACCAGCTGTCCAGGACGGTAATCGGTGGCCCCGGGATGGATGACCTTGACGTAATCAACCACCCGTCCTTTTTCCACCTTGCGGTATGGCGTTTCAATGAAACCGTATTCATTTATCCTGGCATAGCAACTCAGAGAGGCGATGAGACCGATGTTGGGACCTTCAGGTGTCTCAATGGGACAGATTCTGCCGTAGTGGGAAGTCTGAATATCCCTGACTTCAAACCCGGCCCTTTCCCGGCTTAAACCACCCGGTCCCAGAGCGCTCAACCTTCTCTTGTGGGTCAGCTCGGCCAGGGTGTTAATCTGGTCCATGAACTGAGAAAGCTGGGAGCTGCCGAAGAATTCTTTAAGGGCGGCAATGACCGGCTTGGAATTGATCAGGTCCTGGGGCTTCATCGAGGACAGGTCGGCGCTGATGGTCATTTTTTCCTTGATGGTCCGTTCCATGCGGGTCAGGCCGATCCTGAAAGCGTTTTCCATCAACTCGCCAACCGGGCGGACCCGGCGGTTCCCCAGGTGGTCGATGTCATCCACCGAACCCTCCCCTTTTTTCAATCCTAAAAGGTAATGAATTACCTTTACATAGTCTTCTTTAAATAAAATCCTTCCAATTAGTTCCTTTAAAAGTCTTTGTACTCTTACGAAATCTTCGTAATCTTTATAAATGGATCTGGCATTGGGATTCTGAATAAATTGAATCACCTTATCCCAATCATTATTTTCCGATATTAATCCTCTGCAATTTTCAAAAAATTGAATCAGTCTCTTGAAGTCTCCCTTTTCAGCAAAAAGCTTCTTTATATCGTCAAAATTTTCTTTAATAAAAAAGTTGATTAATTTCAAATATTCTTCTTTTTTGAGAATTATATCATCAGGGTCACCCAGCTCAGATGACTTCTCCAGCTCTTTAAGAAAATCCTTCCGATAGTCCTCCAGACCCAGTTTTAAGTTGAACTTTTTTCGTCCGATCCGTGAAATATTGAATTTTTGAGGATTATAGAACATATCCAGAAAAAGTCTTTTAGCACTTTCTTCTGTGTGCGGTTCTCCCGGTCTGAGTTTCTTGTAAATTTCACTCAGGGCCTGCTGCTGGTCTTTCTTCAAGTCCTTTTTCAGGGTGTTCAGAATCATCTGAGCTGCTTCGTCCTCCGAGGGAAAGAAGACCTCGAACGGCTCTCCCCTGCTGGTCAGGATTTCCAGCTGCTCGGCAGTCAGTTCTTCGCCGGACTTGACCTTGCCCCGGACGTTGACCAGAGAACAGGCCCCGTGCAGGTCCTGCCGGGTGGCCTTGATCCTGGTTACCTTCTTTTCCAGCAACTTGTTTATCAATTCCTGGTCCAGTCTGGTCCCGGCTTTGACCAGCGGAGACCTGGAACTTTCGGGGCTGTAAACATCCTCGCGCAACACCTTGCCTACCAGACTGTCGGTTACTTTCCAGTACAGCTTTCCGTCTTCCGGAATAAGCTCATAGGATTTGAAGAACAGCCGGATGATTTCTTCATCCGAGCCGTAACCAAGGGCTCTGAGAAACACGGTGGCCAGGAACTTCTTCTTCCGGTCCAGCCTGACCCAGAGGATGTTCTTGGTATCGTTCTCGAATTCCACCCAGGCCCCTCGGTAAGGAATGATTTTGCCCACGAACTGGCCTTTGATTTCCCCGGGACGGAAAAACACTCCGGGCGAACGCTGCAGCTGGCTGACCACCACCCTTTCCACGCCATTAAATATAAAGGTGCCCTTGTCGGTCATCAGTGGAATATTGCCAAAATAGACTTCCTGCTCCAGAGCAAGACGAGCCCTACCGGTGGCCTGGTCTTTGAAAACCAGCCGAACCTTTAGCTTGAGCGGGGCTTCGTAAGTATATCCTTTCTGGATGCACTCCAGCGGGCTGTACTTAATTTTCATCCTGACCCTGTCCCCGCAGTATTCGCAGAGGGGCATCTCGATTTTCTTATGCTCCCCGCAATAGGGACAGATTTTCTTTTCCTGAATAGCTACTTCGGATGGGAGCAACACCCCGCAAGACTGGCAGCGAGGCCGGGAGTTTTCCACACCCTTCAGGCGACCACATTTACATTCCCAGTCTCCGACAGTGTAGCTAATAAATTGAAGTTCTGTGGTTTCTTTGAAATCTTTTATGGGAAAGACATCCTTGAAGGCTGCCTGGAGGCCCACATCTTTTCTCTCATCCGGCAGCAGGTCCATCTGCAGGAACTCATCGTAAGATTTTCTCTGAATTTCGAGAAGGTCGGGCAGTTCAAAGACCGTTTTGATCTTGGAAAAGTCAACTCTTTCCCGATAAATATGATGGTTTTGTTCAAGCATGGTAGCTCTCTAAAAAAAGAGTTTGATAGTTTTTGTTTTCTATCATTAAAAAATTAATTTTTTTACCAGGGCTACTGGATTTCGACTGTGGCTCCGACCTCGGCAAATTTGGCCTTAATGGCTTCAGCCTCGTCCTTGGTAACGCCCTCCTTGAGGGTCTTGGGGACGCCGTCGACAAAGTCCTTGGCCTCTTTCAGGCCCAGGTTGGTGACTTCACGTACCACTTTAATTACCTGGATTTTCTGGCTGCCTACATCCTTCAGGATGACGTTGAAAGAAGTCTTTTCTTCCACCGGCTTGGCCTCAGCCTGAGCCGCGCCTCCGCCGGCCATCATAACCGGGGCGGCCATGGCTGCGCTGATCCCGTAGCGGGTCTCAAACTCTTTGATGTAATCAACGAGCTCCAGGACGGTCAGGTTGTCAAGATGGGCGAAAAACTGTTCCTTGGTGAGTTTTTCTTGTTTTTCCATTGGTCTCTCCTCTCCTTTACTTGAGCTTAGTTCAAGGGATATTCCCTCAACTCTCTTTTTTATCCTTGAGGACGCTCAACAACCTACCCATGTTAACCAGGGGAGTTTGCAGGGTTCTCAAGAACTGAGTTAACGGGTATGACATCAGATACCCGATTCTGGCCACTAAATCCATTCTGGAATTCAGCTTGATGATTTCGCCGAACATATCGGGGGCCAGGTAATGGCCTTCCACCACCCCGGCTTTTATCTCCAGTACCTTGCCCCGGTCAGAAAACTCCTGGAGCATCTTGGCCAGGGCGATGGGGTCACTGTCGGTGAAAGCCAGGGCGTTGTTTTTCTGGAAATAAGGCTTGAGCTCCGGAAAGCGCTGGCCGATGGCCTTGAGAGCCAGCCGGTTTTTGACCACTTTCAGCCGGAATTTATTGCGCTTCAGCAGCTTACGGAGTTCCACCATTTTCCAGACAGGCATCTGCTTGTAGTCGACCAGATACCAGGTGTGATTTTTCTCAAGGGATTCTTCCAGTTCCTTGACGATCTTGTACTTGGTCTCTTTTTTCACCGTTGGACTCCTATTTCTCTAAGATCTCTTCTGAAAGCTTGAAAGACGGCCCCATGGTTGAAGAAACGAACATCGACCTGATGTACTTGCCTCTGGCGGCCGGGGGCTTGGCCTGGATCACTGCCTGGATGAAGGCTCTGATGTTCTCCGCCAGTTTCTCTTCCGGGAAGGACAGCTTGCCCACCGCGGCGTGAACTATTCCGGTCTTGTCCACCCGGAATTCCACCTTGCCGGCCTTGGTTTCCTCGATTGCCTTTTTAACATCGAAGGTTACAGTTCCGGCCTTGGGGTTAGGCATCAGGCCCTTGGTACCCAGGATTCTTCCCAGCTTGCCCACGCTTCTCATCATGTCCGGGGTGGCGATGACCACATCAAAGTCAATCCAGCCGCCGGAAATTTTCTCAATGATATCGTCCCCGCCCACATAATCAGCCCCGGCTTCCTCGGCTTCCTTGATCTTTTCGCCGGAGGCTATAACACAGATCTTCTTGGTCTTGCCGGTTCCGTGGGGCAGGACCACCGTTCCCCGGACCATCTGGTCCGAATACTTGGGATTCACACCGAGACGGAGGGCCACGTCCACCGACTCATCAAACTTGGCATACTTGGCTTCTTTGAGCAGATGAACGGCTTCCTCGATCGTGTATTCTTTCGTCTCTTCCTTCAGGGCTCTGGCCTTTAAGTAATTTTTACCACGTTTACTCACTGATGATCTCCAATCCCATATTTTTGGCAGTTCCTTCTATGGAACGGATGGCAGCTTCCAGGTCGTCGGTGTTCAGGTCTGGAAGCTTGATCCGGGCGATTTCTTCAATCTGCTTCCGGGTCACCTTGCCCACCTTGTCCTTGTTGGGAGCGCTGGACCCCCTGGCAATCCCGGCGGCTTTTTTAAGCAGAAACGAAGCCGGCGGGGTCTTGATTATGAAGGTAAAGCTGCGGTCCTTGAAAACCGTTACCACCACCGGAACGATGGTGCCTTCCTCCATGTTCCTGGTCCGGTCGTTAAACTGCCGGACAAAATCCATTAAATTAACGCCGTGGGGAGCCAGCGAGGGGCCTACCGGGGGTGCCGGACTGGCCTGTCCGGCCACTATCTGCAATTTAACCTTGGCCACGACTTCCTTAGACATTGCTTCCTCCTAGATTTTCTCCACCTGCAGGAACTCCAGTTCAACCGGAGTGGAGCGGCCGAAGATTGTCACCATGACTTTCAATGTGTTGCGTTCGTGATTGACCTCTTCGACTATGCCGTTAAAATTGTAAAAAGGTCCGTCGATGATGCGGACCGCCTCGCCCTTTTCAAAGGTATGCTTGGGCTTCGGCTTTTCCGAAGTGACTTCCATGTGATGGATTATTTTGTTGACCTCTTCCGGGCTGAGGGGAGTGGGCTTCCGACCGGAACCGACAAACCCGGTGACCTTGGGAATCTGGCGGATCATCAACCAGGTCTCGTCGTTCATCTCCATCTCCACCAGTATATAACCGGGATAAGGCTTCTTGGTGGTCACGACCTTTTTACCGCCCCTGATCTCAACCACATCCTCGGTCGGGATGACGATCTGGCCAATGTTATCCTCCAGCTTCATCTCCGCGGCTTTCAGACGGATAGATTCGGCCACGAAATTCTCGAAACCTGAGTAGGTGTGAATTACGTACCAGTTCTTGGCCATTTAAATACCTGCTTTATCCAAAAAATGTTTTGACCTGAGCGATCAGCCAGGAAAACACGACATCGACAAAAAACAGGTAGATGCCGAAGAAAAACACGGCAATGATGACGATGATGGTCGTCCCGTAAACTTCCTGCTTGGCCGGCCAGGTGACCTTCTTGAGTTCAGACCTGACGTCCTTCAGGAAGTTTATAAATCGCTTGTACCAGGGCAGTTTGTCGTTCATGTTACCTACGCCTTTATCTCATCTTAATACTGGCGGGTGAGGCAGGACTCGAACCCGCAGCCTGCGGTTTTGGAGACCGCTGCTCTAGCCAATTGAGCTACTCACCCTCAGTCCGGTCAGTCATTACTTAACTTCTTTATGAAGTGTATGCTTGCGGCAGAAGGGGCAGAATTTCTTGATTTCCAGACGTTCGGTCTGCTTCTTCTTATTCCTGGTGCTGGTATAATTCCGTCGCTTGCAATCCGAGCACTGGAGAGTAATTATTTCCCGCATATTGCTATTTCCTTAACACTGAATTCAGCTAACAGCTGGCAGATTCAGTTCTATTCCAGGATTTCGGTGACGGTTCCGGCGCCGACCGTCCGGCCGCCCTCACGGATGGCAAAGCGCAGGCCCTTCTCCATGGCCACCGTGGTGATCAGCTCCACCTCCACGTTGGCATTGTCTCCGGGCATCACCATC
>CALEUG010000025.1 GCA_937920515.1 uncultured bacterium | reverse complement strand
TTTTTTTTTTTTTTTTTTTTTTTTTTTTTTTTTTTTTTTTTTTTTTTTTTTTTGACAGAATCAGGCCTGACACAACGCTCAGGAGATTTCCCTTACTCTCTTCGCTCTCGTTCTGGTGTTCTGGCTTTTAATCTCATTCACGTTCTGATGAAGTTTTAAGATTACCTTCCCGCTGTTCCATTTTTTATCAGCCAATCGGGAGATGAGCCCTGGTTATCGGCACAGAAAATAAACCGGGGCCGCAAATTAGGCAAAGCCTGACGCGCCTGAATTGCCTTCTTTCTTACTTATGTTTTATTTTTCTGGCTCTTCCGGGTTTTTAAGGGGTAAGCCCGGATAATTATCATTCTCTCAGATCAGATAAAGCTACCAGTGCTCAGTTCGGCCGGGGGGAAGTACTGCCGGGCTTTCCGTATCTTGTTGCTATTCATGCAATCGTCGAGCTGAGCGCTGTTCTGTGCCGGGCCCGGGTCCTGCGGGCACCTTGGGAGTCCCCATTTTTACCTATAAAAATGCCGGATAAGCCTGATAAATTAAAGAAAAAAATATATCATGGCAGGTACCGACATAACACCTTGACTTTATTACGATTCAAAATTCATCGTTCAACATTCAGTGACCTCAGCTCTTGAGGTCGGCCCCGGGTGGGGCTTGCTTCTTGATGCGCTCCATAATTTTCGGGATGTGAAGCTGGTGGCACTGGTGGCAGCGGAGGCCGAAAGTCCACCTTTTTTAATCTTATTTTATTTTTAAGTTTTTTTAAGTTTTATCTGGAGGTATCCCGGGCCGGGCATTGGTAATCCTGACCACAACCGGCCAGTCGGGCCCCCAGGTAAAGGGGCCAAATTCAGCGGCGCGCTTAGAACCCGGTTTGAGCGGCGGGGTCTTAATAAACTGGATGGTCTGAAGTCGTGAGACGGTGATGTGCAGGCCGTCAGCATCTTCTGACCACTCGCATCCGCCGGCCTGGCTCAGGACAGAGATTTCGGTTTCAGGCGTGGTCCTGACCGATTTCAGGGTGAAGCGGGCTCCAGAAGGGGCCTTAATTCCTTCCAGACCGAATTCCAGGTTGACAAAAGCGTAGACCGTGTCCTGGCCGCGGCGGCAGGTAAACCAGATGTCGCCCTCATTGCTTACAACCCAGGGCCGGACGCCGCGAATGGCTTCCCCGTTGAGCATCATCCACAATCCGAGCTCGCGCAACAGGTTCTCGTCAGGTGGTGATATCTGGCCGTCGGGACGCGGGCCTATGTTAAGGAGCATATTTCCGCCCCGGGCCCGGATGCGAATCAGGCTGGCCAGGATTTCCCGGATGGAACGCACATCCGGGTTGGGCTGATAGGACCACTGCCAGCTGGTGGTCAGGCAGCTTTCCCAGGCATAATCCATCGGCTGTCCGGGTATGGTCTGTTCCGGGGTGGGAATCTCACCGCGGCTGATAAAAATATCCTGCTTGAGGCGCCAGGCATGCTTCTTTAAGGGTTCGCATTTACCGTCAAACCAGAGCAGGAAGACATCGCCGTAGCGGGTGAGGAGTTCTTCAATCTGCCCCTGCTCGTATTCCAGAAAAGTCTTCCGGCGCGGGCCAAAAAGTGCGGTGGCCTCAAAGTCGGGCTCGTAAATGTGGCCGGTACGAAGCCCGGTCTCATACTGATAGCGAAAATCGGCCGGGGAATAATAAAAGCCAATCAGGATTCCTTCGCGGCGGAAGGCTTCGGCTATCTGGGCGGTGATGTCTTTGCCGTACGGCGTTCTGGTTATCTTGAAATCGCTGTAGGCTGTATCAAACATGCAGAAGCCGTCGTGATGCTTGGTGGTGAAAACGACATATTCCATTCCGGCCAGCCTGGCCAGCCGGGCCCATTCGGCCGGGTCGAAGCGGGTGGGGTTAAAAGTATCGGCCAGAGAGTAATATTTTTCAATGAAATCTTCCGAGGCATTGTGAAGAGGCCAGGAAATTTCTGTGCCCAGCTGGGAGTTCGGTCCCCAGTGAATAAAGAGGCCGAGACCGGCGTCGCGGAAAAGCTCCGTTTTTTGCGGGTCGTTGGAAAGGCGGACCCGGTCTTCGGGAAGCAGGCTAACTTTGGTTTTAGCTGCGGTCTCGATTTTTTGATTATCTTCAGCAAAATCGCAGGAAATGATTGCCATGGCAATAAACGTGATAAGCACCTGAGTGAGAATATTTTTAAGCCAGGGGTGTTTTCTGAAATCTTTCATGGACAATTCCTCCTTCTCCGGAGACACAGCCCGGTGTCGCCGATTTCGTTTAATTGATAATATTCTCATAATATTTTTAGGGCTTTCAATTGTAAAAAAATGATTGGCCCGGTCATTCAGTGCACAAAAATGTTTGCGATTTAATTCAGGAGAATAAGCCATCGTAGTATCTCCTCTTAAAGACTTAAACCTTAAGAAACGAGGTATTTACTTAAGATGGCTAAAACAGATTGTAAAAGATTGCCGGGAAAATAGCCAACACGATTTTTGGTGGAGGAGGATCCGCTGAAGCCGAGGTTAGAGTGGCTGGCGGAGGAGCCGGGCGGTGGGATTGTTTCCTTCGGTGAGCTCATACCTCAGGCTGATCGCTTCGTACCTTATGGAATACATGGAAGACCGGGCCAATGAGTAAGCCTGCATCAAGACAGAGAGGTTCAGTCTGGTGATGGAAAGTTCGCTGGCTCAGGCGGCTAAATGAGCCTTAAAATGGAGAGATGGCGATGGCCAGATCGCGGACAAAACCTGGCATGGCCCCGGGCCCGGTCAGAAAAAAACCGGCTAAATCTAAATAAAAAAGAAATTAAATAAAAAAAAGAAACAAAAATATATCATGGCCGGTACTGACACAACACCTTCATTTGCCAGCGTTCAATATTAAATGTTCACTGTTCAGTTCAGTAGCGCCAGCTCTTGAGGTCGGCCCCGGGTGGAGCTGACTTTTTGATGCGCTCCATGATTTTCGGGATGTGAAGCTGGTGGTAGCGGAGGCGTGAGATCCAGATGGGGTTCTTGTGGTCTCCGTTCCAGCAGTGCTCGGCCCGGTCGCCGTAATCGACTTCGCCGTCGTAGTAGGGGTCTTTTGTGCTTTTCAGGAAATCTTCCATCAGGTAGACGGCGTTGTTCAGGTAGTAATTGTCCATGTCGCCGCAGTAGATGTGGATTTTGCCCTTGAGCTTGGGACCGAGGGTCTTCCAGTCGCGCTCGAGGATGTAGCGGAGGTCGTAGTGCTCGCGCCAGTAAGAGGCGGTTTCCGGGTCGATGTCGCCGGTGAGCTTATCCCAGATGCGGCGGGGATAGCCGTCGGGGCCGACTGGTGAGAAGACCGCTTCCCAGATGTCGTACTGGTCGCCGGAGCGGGTGCGGGTGCCCAGGACTAACTCGCGGTGGTTGGTCTCTTCCATGGTGCAGCTCACCTCGCCCAGGTAATTGCGGCGTCCGGGGCGCGGGGTGCGCTTCCAGCGGGATTCAACGTAATAGGCGTTTTTATGCTCGTAAATGTTGACGATGGTGTAGGCGCGGAAGTCTATCGGGTCGGGACAGGCCGCCCAGCAGCCATTATACATGTCGGGGTAGAAAACCTGGGTGGCCAGGGCTTCCCAGCCGCCGGTTGAGCCGCCGTAGGTGAAGCGGGCCCAGCCCTGGCCGATGCCCCGGAATTTTTGCTCGATGTAAGGGATGAGTTCGTAGTTAATGGCGTCACCGTAAGGACCGAGGTTGGCCGAGTTTACGGCGTAGGAGTCGTCGTAGTAGGGGTTGGCATGCTGAATCTCTATGATCAGGAAGCGGGGCGTGTCGGGCGCGGTCCAGTATTTATAGAAGGCGTAAGCCTCTTCCTGGACGATACGGTTGTAGCCGTGAAGGCGAAAACGGTCGCTGTAGTCGGGCTCAAGGTTGGGGTCGGGCGGCTCCTCGCGGAAGCCTTCAAAGGTGTAAGAGAAATGCCCGTGGTTGACAATAAGCGGGTAGCGGGCTTCCGGATGCTCGTCAAAACCGTGGGGCAGAAGGACATGTGCGCCGAGATAAACCGGCGTTCCCCAGAAGTCAGAGAGCAGCTGGCTCTGGATGCGGACATGCTTGATGTATCTGGTTTCCGGCGGGTCGGGGATGGGCGGGATGACCTGGTCGAGAGAAATTCTGATGGTTTCATTTTTGGCGGGGTCTATGGCAATTTTAACCGGCTGGCTGTAAAGGTTTCCGGGCTTGCGGTTCCACTGCTGACCTTCGCCACGGTCAGGCGGAAGCTTGAGGATGCGGCCGTCGGCCAGGTGATAGGTCTGGTAGATGTTGAGCAGGGCCTGGACCCAGTATTCGCCGGGCTCGATATCGGTAAGACTTTGACGGGGATAGCCAAAGGCGGTATGGTCGATGATGGCTGGGGCACCCGGAGCCAGGCCTTCAACATCCAGGCCAAAGACCTGCTGGGTGGCCGGGCTGTCGCTGATTTGAAAGCGCGGCTCCCGGTCGTTGTTGGTTGAGATGAGAAGGAGCAGGCGGCCGTCGAGCGACTTTTCAGACATCTCGGCCGGGAAGGAAATGGCAAACCTGAGAGCCGGGGGACACACTCTCGTGTCCCCCTTTTTCTGCTTTGAGCTGACAAGATTCCGATTGCAGGCCAGAGCCATAATGAGAAGCGCAACAAGAAGGGCAGATAACAATACTGAAAAACTTTTTCGCTTTAAGCCAATCATCTTTTTCCTCCTAAAAAACGGGGGACACAATACTCATTTACCAGATTTTTTGTGCCCCCCGGCATGAGTCAATATAATTACTACGCCATTACAAACACCAGAAACCATAATGCCAGGTGGAACAACGCGTAAGATTCTCAAATCATAACTTTGCCTCCGTTTAATTTGACAGCTTCTGGCCTCATATAAAAACATAAAAAATAGGTGAATGAGTATTGTGTCCCCCGTTTATTTCAAGAAGACTTCGAGGACAGGGATTTCGACCGGGGGCTTCTGGACCGGCAGGCTCAACCAGAGGTTGCCGGTATCTTCGCCACTCCCGGCGCGGAAGCGAACCTCTGAAGCATCGTGAAGGAACTGCACGTATTTCACCCTGTCGGCCATATTCTTCAACCACAGGCCATCCATCGGGTAAAAAAGCAAGTGGATGTAGAGTCGCCTGGTTGTGGGGTTCCAGGTAAGAAGCGTGTTGGGCGGGACGGCAAACTCCTCGGGGGCCTGGGTGCAGCCGTAGATTGACCGGCCGTTAACTGCCATCCATTCACCGATGGCCCTCAGCCGCTCCCGGGCCCTGTGGTCAAAGGTGCCGCGTCCGGTCGGTCCCACGTTGAGGAGCAGGTTTCCGCCCTTGCTCACCGAGTCAATCAGCAGCTCAATGAGCTGGGCCGGGCTCTTCCAGGTGTACTCATCGCGGTAGTAGCCCCAGGAACCGGAAAAAGTCTGGCAGGTTTCCCAGGGAATGCGCTTCCCGTTGTACTCGGGCCAGCTGGTGACCCGGACCTGCTCGGGAGTGGTGAAGTCCCAGCCGCCCTCTACATCCTGGAGGTCGAGGCGGTCATCGATGATGAGATGCGGCTGGAGCGACCTGGCCAGCTTGAGCAGGCCGACCGAATCCCAGTCGTCGCGGCCTTTGCCGTGCTTACCGGGAAATGAAAAATCAAACCACATTATACTTATCTCGCCGTAATTGGTTAGCAGCTCCCGGACCTGGTTTTTCATGTACTCGCGGTAACGGGCCATGTCTTTGCCGGCGTTGAGCTTTTCATAATCAGCCTCGTTATCGGGCCTCAGCGGGTGGAAGCGGTCGATGGTGTAATCCGGGTGATGCCAGTCCAGAAGCGAGTAATAGAAACCGACCTTCAGACCCTCGGCCCGGAAGGCCTCAACAAACTCCTTCAGGATGTCGCGGCCGAAAGGCGTATTGGTGGCTTTATAATCCGTGTATTTTGAATCCCACAGGCAGAAGCCCTCGTGGTGCTTGGCCGTGATCACCGCGTACTTCATTCCGGCTGCCCTGGCCATTTTCGCCCACTCGCGAGGGTTATAAAGATCGGGGTTGAAATGCTCAAAATACTTCTGGTACTGCTCGTTGGTCAGGCGCTCCCGGTTCTTGACCCATTCGTGCCGGGCAGGAAGGGCATAGAGCCCCCAGTGGATGAACATCCCGAAACGAGCCTCGGTCCACCACTTAAGGCGCCGGGCCTTCTGGGCTTCGGTTTCCTTTGGCAACTGCGGTTCCAGAGTTGCCCCCTGAACAATGATTAAAAGGGATAATAATAAAAGTGCCGACTGCAGCACTCTCAAGACTCTTGATTTCATTGCTCCCTCCTCAAGTTTGGATTACTTATTCAGAAATGCCTGCTCCTGGCGAAAAAGTTCTTCTTCTTGATTACCATACCACTTTCCATCTTCTCCCATCAAGAAAAATAAGGATGCGTGTTCTTAAAAAATGGGGGACACAATACTCGTTTCCCAATTTTTAAGATCAGGCTTTCAAAAATAGAAAGATAGAGTCATAACCACGTGGAACCAGCAAAAAAGCGAGCCTGATAAGTCAACCGTATTTTGCAGTCCAGTGATGAGCCAAAAAATAGAAATCATAAAATAAAGGTTTAGACTAATGGACCAACCTTAGGCTTCAAAATTTTGCCCGGTATTCTCAGACGATGTGATCAGGCTAAAATAAAGCGGGTAAATGAGTTTCCTCCCTTCCCTTCTCTTCTCTTCTTATTTCCGCTTTTAATTAAGGAGTGGGTAAGATACAATCCCGGTGGGGAGGAAATTATTTTAGGAGAGGGGCGATCATGAAAAAACTGTTTATTCTTATAATCATCCTGGGAGCCGGCTACCTGGCCTATGACCATTTCTTTAAGACGACACCGGAAGAAGACGCGGTGATAGCCCTCGAAAAGGAATTCCAGACAGCCACCCAGAATTACATCGCGGCCAACCGCCAGGCGGCCGAGCCCGGGCTGGTCGTCATCTCCGACCCGGAAAAGGCTGAGAACCAGGTCAAGGCGGTCAGGAATAAGCTCAAGGAGTTGCTGCCGACTCTGACCGAAGAAAAGGCCATCGCCCGGGCCCAGGAACTGGAATCAAAGATCAAGATCTTCTGCGAAAAAAATGATATTGAATGACGGAGCTGATGGGATGAGGCCGTGGGAGTTAGTAGAAGATCCGGAGAAGAAAGAGGTGGGCATCTGGAAAAAAGGGGAAGCGAAAGAGCGAAAAATTCTTAAAGCACCTATTTACTAAAATTTCTAAAATACCGGTCCCGAAAAACAAGATAACAATAATTGTCAGCAAAATCGGGGAATGAGTATTGTGTCCCCCGTTTAATAGATTTCGGCGCTGAGAATTCTGACCGGCTTCCAGGCTCCCTGGTATTTTCCCAGCAACACCAAGTAACCGGCTCCCATTTCCGGCCCGGACACATGTGAGACGAAAACCAGAGCGGCCGTTCGACCCGGGTTGAAGCCGACCCGCGACACATAATTTTTCCCGGACGAGAGCAGGTTTTCTCTCTGGCCTTCCCTGACCTGGATGAATTCCTCCAGCCCCTCCGGCAAAAATTCGCTCAGCTTATATTCTTTTTTATTCTTGTTGTTGTAATCGTCAAGCAGAGCCCTGTCCACCCCTTTTACCTTTTCAAACTTCCTGTCCACCGTCATCTCTTCCAGCATCACGAAGCCCGTCGGCAACCCGTCGAGCCGCACCGGGTTCAGGCCTGAAGGGTTGTATATGGCTTTATAAACTTCAAACTCTTCGGGTTGGACAAAATCCTCGCAGCTCAACCGGGAGGTCAGCAAATAGCCGAGCATCTGGTCGTCCAGCATTGCCCGGCTTTCCTTCAGAAACCCCGGGTTTTCGGCGCACTTAGCCTGGAGATAATCCCTGATTTCATCCTCTGTCATTTTCTGCCTGCTGTAAACCATGTCCCCGAAACCACGATTTTCTATTTTATAAGCATACCGGGGCAGCCCGGAAATATCCCATCTGAGGTCGTCCTTAAAATCATACGGCCCGTCATACCTCAGCAGCTGCAGGTATATTTTCTGACCGGGCTTGAAAAATCCAGCGGCTTCCGGCCACAGCTCTGCCACCTCGGCCGGGTACATCCTGGAAGAAGAACTGACGTTCCAGCCAGAAGCAAAAAGTTCAAAATACCTGTGGTCCTGTCTTTTATAAAGCATTTCTTCCACAAAGAAACTTCCCGGCAGGACCAGAACCAGGTCCACCTGCCCCGAGCCGCCAACCAGGTTGGAAGTCTTCAGGGGATAGTACAGCCCGGCCGACCTGAACCTGTAGGCCAGCGGCTCAACCATCCCGATTTTCTTCCCAACAACGACCGAATCAAAAACAAAATAATTGAAACCCCGGTCCAGGTAATCACGGGCGCTGGCCAGCACTCCCTCCAGCCGGTTTTCTAACTTTATCTTTTTCTGCCTGAAAAACTGCCGCACCCAGTTTTCGAATTCGGCCGGCTGGTTGATTTTTACCACTGTGACCTCATGCAGGCCCAGTTTCCGGCTCAGCCTTATCTCAACCGGGACAACACCGCCTGCTCCACCCTTGGCCGGCCCCTCCAGCTCCTGTATGTCCTTCTTCTTCAGAAGCTCCTTGACTTTTTCCAGTATGGGTTCTTTTACCAGGAAAACCTGCGGCTCGGCCGGAAAGGGAATGAACTCCAGGACCCCGGTTTCCTTTTCAGCCCTCAGCTCGGTGGCCAGGACCAGGATTTCTTCCTGCCTGTTGTGAAAGATGACCGCCTTTTGAGAATCCTGGGCCAGCTGAACCGGAATGGCAGAAAATGACCCCTTGTCTGCCGCTTCCAATCCCTGGCCGGAGGTAAGGGCAAGCGCAATCAGAAAGAAAGGAATAAGGAACGAAAAGAAAAACAGCCTTCCGGCCAGCTTCGGCCGCCGATTTTCTCCACCGCTCAACCCGGGCTTACCATTTTTCATCGAGAATCTCTTTTCTTTTCCGCTGGTACTCATCTTCGGTCAGCAACCCATCTTTCCTGAGGGCTTCCAGTTCCCTGAGCCTGGTGGCAAAATCCGGCCTGGCCCGGGTTGATTCTTTTGTACCGGGTGTATCCGGCGCTTTCCTGTCTTCCATTTCCAGTACTTCCAGGGCGGCCGGGCTGGGCCTGGATTTTCCGTATGAAGACAGGTTGATAAGAGAATAGATGGCCATCCCCAGGCAGGCGGCTATCCAGATAACCAGGAAAAAAGACATCGGTCCCCTGGCTCCTTCAGCCCCGCCCAGAGAGGTCCCGATGAGCACTATCCCGAAAATCAGGAAAAGTATGCTCATGACCAGGGTTATCACCGAGCTGGTGGGCGAAGGCCTGACCGTGATTCTCTTATTTTTCAAATTTAGGTCTTCAGGGTTGTTCATCATGCCTTCTCGACCTGATTATAGAGGCTTCCCTTGAATAAAACAACACAAGGTATAGATTCAATACAGCGGTGACACTTTTACTCCGGAGTAACAAAGAAAAAGATTTTCTCCTTAAACGGTCCCAAAAGTTTCCGAAATAGGACAGCCATAACGGGCAGATCGCAAATCCTCTCAGAATAAGAGATATTCAAAATTACGGCTTTCTCAGAGAATACCACGTTTCACTAATTTATCTGATCCAGCCAACAACTGCCTGACTTCAGCGAAGGCCGGGTTGAAACCCCCGGTTCAACTGCCAGGCTCAATCCAGCTAATTGCTTCCTCTGGAAAAACAAACCTAACCAAGGCCAGGCAGCCTGTCTGCAGGCCAGTAATTCCGGCTTACCTTTCCCGCTGACAAGAGCAAGGTCCCCGATAAGAATCTCCTGCTCTGGTCTTTTTATCAGCAAATGTCTTAACATGAGCCTTCACTCGCCGTTCCCCTCGGGTCCGGTTCCCTGCCAGAAGGCACCTGCCGGTCTGACCTGTTCACGGCTGAAGCCCCCGGCCTTCCTTGACATCGGGCCCAAGGTGTGAGTTAATTAGCCGGTAAAGCGATTACCTTGAAGCATAGTTTAAGGAATAAACCCGGGGCTACGGGGAATAACCCACTCAAGCTTTCCACCAGAGTTACCATTGAAGGGAGATTCTGATGAAATCTGTTCTTAAACCATTTTTTTTAGCTGTCGGGATGGTCTTCTTATTGCTGGCCGCGCGGTCAACTCTTTTTCCGGGGCCCGCTAACCAATCAGACAGCCAGTCTTTTACCGGGTACCTGATCCTCCAGGAGGAAGGGAAATTCCGGGTGGACAAAGAAGAATACGTTAAATTTCAGGTGGTTGACGGAGAGGTCCGGGGACTGAGAATCCATCTCAAGGCCGCCTCCGGCGACCTGACCTTCAACGACTGCTACGCTCTCATCAAGGACGGCAGCAACTTTACCGATTGGTTCCAGATTGAATGCCGCCAGCTGGGCGGGTTCGAGGGCAAGCCGGTTACCTATGAAAGTTACCTGGCCGGGGCTTACGCCGGGATTTCTCCGCCGGTGGTTCCGGCTTACTCCATGTACGAAACGCTGAAAAAGATAGCCGGTTTTCTTGGCCTGCCGGTCCCGGGCCGGACCTTCGTTATCTACGGCCAGAACCGCAGCCCGATTTATGAATTCTTCTGCTACGAGGATGGAGCGAAAGAGACCAAAAGCTTGAAATAGGCATCGAAGTCGAAATCAAGTCGCGAAAAAGCTGGAGACATTAATAGGTCAGATGAAGACGATATCATGCTTTAAGATAGTCCCGACTCAAATCATTCAGGATGGAATCACCGGGCAAGATAAGGAGACAGGAAATGATTAAGAAGACGATAACAGTCCTTGCGGCCGGCATTCTTCTCCTGGCGGGTAGCCTGGTAGCCCAGGCTCCAGACCCCCGTCGGGCCGGCGAGGAAGTTCTTTATGAGGCTTTGCTCGGGGCCAGGGGCTTTCTGATTGTGGTCGAGAGCAATGGCTGCACCCGGAAAGAATCCTTTGAGGTGGACAGCCAGAAGAGCAAAAATCAGGATGGCTCGCCCCACTATGTCTTTACCGTCCGGCGGATAAGGCCCGACGAGTGCAAGAGGATTCCGGAAAGAATCATCATCAATTTTGACCTGGAAAAAGACCCGGGGATAAAGGGCAGATTCACCTATTCGCTGGCCAACAGAATCTTCCCGGCCCGGGCCGAAGAAGACTCGCTATTCTCCATTTTTGAAAAATACTTTTCCTTCGGAAAGGTGACCGGCCAGCAACAGGAAACCACTGCCACGGTAAGAATCGAGCCCCGGCTGGTTTCAGTCTTAAAAGAGGAGCTGGAAAGCGTCAGCCTGGCTGTCAGGTCAGAGCTTAAAAAAGCCATGATTTTTTCCATAGAATCTGAAATCGCCCGCTACCGGCAGCGCGAAGACCAGGCCAGAATCGCCGAACTTACCGAGCAGCTTAAAAAATTCCAGTCGATGCCCGACTCCGAATTTCCGCTTCCTCCCGAAGAGCCCGGGCCGGTTGAAAAGCCAGGGCTGGCTCCGGCCGGGCCCATTCTTCCGCCGCAGGTGGTGGAAGCCACGGTGGTTGTCACCGGACCCCTGAAACCCGGGGCGATTCTGGAAGTGGCCGGGATGACTAAGTCCGGGCCATTCTATCACCTGGCCGGGAGCCGGGGCGACCTTCTTAACAGGCTCAAGCCCGGGCGAAAATATCCGGTTGTTCTATGCCTGATATACAAGAGAGAGTACTTCGGCCTGATTCCTGATTATTATGTCTACCTGGCCGGAATTAAAGAAAACTGATAAACCGGGCAAAAAGGAGGCTCTTTTATGATCGGACTGATGGAATTAATTGTTCTCCTGGCGCTTATTTTGTTGCCCCTGTTTATCATAGCCCTGGTGGACATCCTGAAGCATGATTTTCCGGAAAACGACAGGCTGGTCTGGATACTGGTCGTCATCTTCTTCCCGCTCCTCGGGTCTATCCTCTACTTGATAATCGGGAGAAAGACCCGGATTCAAAAACCGGCTGCCGGCTGAAAAATCTGAGATAAATAAAAAATTAAAAATAAAAGGCAAGCAATTGAGGCCTGGCTGTTATTTCAGTTTCTTATTCTTTCTTTTCTTCCAGAAATCAGGTAAGCCAGCACAACCAGGAAGGGAATCAGCAGGAAGAAACCATTCCGCCCCGGACTGAGGCCAAAAATGAGCGCAAAAAATACCCGGGCCAGGAGGGAAAGGTATCCCAGGAAAACCATCAGCACCCAGACTGTCTTCACCTGACCGGGGAATTGATGCCCCAGCACGTCGACCAGAACCAGCAGCAAAAGAATTCCGGCTGCCAGCAGAAAAATAGTAAAATTTAAGCTCAGAAGGCCCCCTGAAACCTTAACCCCATCAACCGCCACCAGTTCCCGCGAGGCCTGGTTGTACTGCTTTAAGAAGCCGGCATTCTCCACCTGGAGGATGGCGGCCTGCTCGGAGAGCATAACATAGAGCGAATTATCCCGGAGGAAAATCCCGGGATAGGGTACCTGCATGAATTCCAGGGCCGCCCCTTGCGACATCAGCCCGACAGAGTAATTGGTTGCGTAAAAAAGCCCGGCCTCCCGGCTGTAATCAAGACCCAGGATGATATCGGCCGGGTGGTCGTAGAAAACTTCTGGCTCTGATGACTCTGGGAGGACCAGCAACACCAGTTTCCCGTGGGCGATGAAGGTCTGCTCCCCGTCCCCGGCGACGGCGGTTATAGGTTCATCCGAGGTATAAACGTGGACAAACCCGGGAATACCCGGGCTGGAACTCCGGTCGGTCTGGCCATCCCCCTGACCCGCTCCGGGCTTGAAGCAATAAACTTCATATTTCTCCCTGTATTCTTCTTCGGGAAAAGTCTTTCTGACCACAAAATAGAGGCAATTTTCGCCCCGGTACATGGTCCGGCTGACCATTTCTTCTCCGGGGTCATCAACCTTTCCGGGCAACCAGGCCAGCGGTTGATAGCCGAGAACAGGATAGCCGGTATCCGGGTCGTAATCTATCTCCTGGTCGGCAGCGATAAAGCCAAAATCCTCAGCGGTGGATATTATCAACGCCCCGTTCTCCAGGTGAGTAAAGCCGGTGAAATATTCCGGAAGAAAGGCGCTGTAGTTTTTTAAGGGGTTGATGAGCAGCCGGCCGTCAAGCCCTATCCAGGGAAATCCTTCGGCATCAACCGAAAACCAGCGGTCGTGCAGGTGTGTTTCCAGAACCGTGCGGTCGACCGGCGGCAGTATCCAGTTGAGCCTGACCGGGCTGTTTTCCGGAAGCAGGATTAGAACTTCGGGCAGCAGCTTGGCCTGAAGGTTTTCCACGGCCTGGTTTTCCGGGGACTGCGCCCCTGAGGAAGCGGACAGGACCAGGCAAAAAGCCAGGGCAACCGCAACGCCCGTGTATTTGCTGGAGGTCAGTCTCATTTCTTTTCTCTTTCCCTGTCTTTGTCCCGCATCATTTCTCCCCAGCCCAACCACTCCAGCACCGCCTTCTGGCCCAGGTTCATATCCTTCGTCATTTCGCTGTATTTGAATTCGCCCCCGGCGAGGCTCATGGAGTCTTCCATGAACCTGTTGAGCGCGCCGAAAGTCGTCTGGCCGTAGACCGACTTAAAGACGCTGACGTTCATGGAGGTCAGGGGAAGCATCACCTTCCCGGCGATAAAATCAACGGTTTCGGCGATGGCCCCGGGGTAATCTTTGTCCTTGAGCTTCATGGTTACCCTGCTGAAACCGACCACGTTTTCGTAGTTGAGCCACTTGCGGTCAACTTCGCTGAGGTTGACGGTATCCACCCAGTTCTTGCCGAATTCATCCAGGGCCTGCTGGCTCCCCGTCTCCACGTGGGACTGCACCAGGCTTTGGACCACGCTGAGCGGAGAGGGCGGCGGGGGCGGACTTGACCTGAGGCTTTTCTCATAAAGTTCTTCGCGCCTGGTCTCGACCGGGCCCGCCGGCTGGCGGCGCGGCGGGAGACGGAGGCGCAGCATTTTTCGCTGTTCGGGGGTTAGCGGCCCCTTCAGGGCTTTTTGCCATAGCCGCAACACTTCCTCCCGGAGTCGTTCCAGCTCGGCCCGGTCGGCGCTATTGTAATCCTGGTATAGTTCCTCGAGCCGCTCCTGAATTGACATCAGCCGGTTCCATTCTTTCTGAGTCAACCCGCCTATTCTGGTTACGGCCGGTTGAGGCGGCACGGCCGGAGGGGACGGAGCCGGGCGCGACGGCGAGGTCTGCACCGGTTGATTTACCGGGGAGTTATCCGGCGGCGGAGTCCCGGTTGGCGGAGAAACCGGGATGACCGGCTGGGTGGTCACGGGGGGCGGCGGGGGCGACGGCCGGTTGAGCTGCGATTTAAGGTAATCTATGCGTCTTCTTATGTCCCGGGCCTGGTCTTCCATATGGAGGGCTATTTTTTCGGCCTCGCGGTAAGAAACCCTGGCCCTCAGCCAGGAAATATCAATAAAACAATCGGGCGACTGCGGGCTGATGCTCCGGCGGCAGTTTTCAATCGCCTGCTTCAACCGGGCTGCCCGGTTTTCAAGTTCAGCGGCTTCGGCTTCCAGCCTGGTTATTTCCTCGCTCTGGGGAAAGCCGGCCAGGCCTCTGGCGGATTTTAAGGCCGCTGACAAAGCCAGGATAATCGAGAAAAAAACAATAACCAGCCTGAACCGGACTGTTTTTTTTCTGGAAAGAGCCGGGCCTTCCTCAGCCATAAATAATTCCCTTACGCTGCACCCCATCAGACGTTTTCTGGCGTCGGACGGTTTACGTGCTCCACGTTGGTATGGGGCTCGTTGGTGTGAGGCGAGTCCTGGTGAGGATTGTTGACATGGCCCTGGACGTTCTGGTTGGTGTGGATGGTGGTGTTGGTGTGTTCAAACCCCTCAGGAGCCATGTCGACGTGCTTGCTTTGGTTGACGTGATTGTTAAGATGCTTGTCGGTATGGGGTATGTTCTGGTGGGCGATGTTTTTGTGCGGCACGTTGGTGTGAAGCACTTCCCGGCCGATTATCCTGGCGGCCTGCCTGGCGGTCAGGGACCCGGCCTCCGGTGCGGACTCACCCACCAGCTCTTTCAGCCTGCTGGCCCGGGCTTCCCCGCTGATAAAGGGCCAGGCAGCTAAGAAGGCAGCGCCCTTGAACAGCAGCCCGAGCGCCTGGCGCCGGCTGCGGCCTGAATCGTCGTTCAGGCTGACCGGAACGTACGGCAGGTTCCGGCCAAGGTCATCCAGCCGCTCCGGTTTGGTCCCGGTTCTCTTTGCCCGCTTCTTAAAATTCATTTAAGCCTCCTTAAACTTCCTTTATCATTTCTTAAGCTATTTTCAATTTTTTTTCTCTTCCGGCGATTCAAACCAGCTCCAGTTTTATATTATAAATAGCAGATTTGCCGGACCGCCAGCTCTGCCACCAGGTCCCGGCCTTTTCTTCATTCCAGCCTTCCCTTAGCAGCACAGGAATATAGATTAATTATAAGATATTGCCAGCCGGCGCTTCCACACCTTTTCTTAAGAATAATTTTTATCCGGGTTCTTAATCGGCCAGACATTTGACGGCTTATACTCCTGAAGGCTCACCCGGAGCAGGCCCGAACTCTCCGTCGACCCTTTCGGCCCGCCACTCCTCCTGAATTCTTATGTATTTTTTATAATAGCTGATCAGATTAACCAGCTCCGGGTTGTCAGTCAGCTTCCACATCAGCTCCTCGAACACAACCCGGTAGAAATGGCACATCGGGTCGCGGTGTTCGGTGTCGCCGAAGTATTCAAAAGATTTATTCAGGCAGCCGGCGCCGTGGAATTTCCTCCAGGGGCAGCCGGCGCAGGCCGCCACGTTTTCCACCTTCCGGCTTTCGCTGACCCGGGCGTACATCCGGGACTCATCAAGCAGCCCGGCCAGGGGCGGAGCCGTGTCAATATGGCCCAGGCAGAACTGGTCCTTGCCCACCAGCTCCTCGCAGAGGTAAATCCGGCCGTCGGCCCCGAAGCCGAGGATGGCATTGCCGGCGCCACAGGGGGAACGGTAGCACATGTGGGGACGGTCCCCGGTCAGCAGGTGGGCTACAAACAGGTTGAGGTCATCTATGCTCAACCAGAGGCCTGTCCGGCGATGATGCTCCAGGACAAAATCAACGAGCTGAAGCCAGTTGCGGGCGAAAGCGGCCGCCCGGGTCGGGTCAAAGTCGAGCTCTTCCTTGGCCCGGCCCTCGTAGCAGGAAAAATTCAACCGAAAAGAAGTGGCTCCCAGGGTCTCGACCATGAACCTGGCCACCGGTAGATAATCCTCGGGGTGATGGATAACTGCCAGGTAACCGGGGTTCAGTCCGGCCTGGCGGGCGGCCTGGATTCCGGCCATGACCTCCTCAAAACTGCCCCGGCCCGAGCCGAAGACGCGGTGCCGGTTGTGAACGGGCGCCGGACCGTCTATGCTCACCCCGACCTCAACGTTCAGTTCTTTCAATAGCTGGCTGTATTTCCGGAGCAGGAGGCCGTTGGTCTGGAGAGAAAGCGTTATTTCCTTTCCGGTCGAGCTGGCCACTTCCCTGGCATACCTGCTGCCCTCGCTGATACAGTCCGGGTTGAGCAGCGGCTCGCCTCCGTGAAAACCGATGATGATTTTAGTTCCGGGTATTTCCTCTATGACTCGCCTTATGATTTTCTTGCAGGTCTCAACTGCCATCAGGGATTGAGGAACCCGAGAATCACCCACCCGGCAGTAGCGGCAGGCCAGGTTGCAGGCTTCTGTCAGGTGTATGTTGAAATAGTGAGGATATTTCTGCACCGCCCAGAGCCGGGAAGGCTGATGGTAGCCGTAGCCATTGACGGCCAGCATGTTACCTGTAAACAACCGGTAAAGCCAGCGGTCAAGAGTGGCCTGAAAGTCAGGGCTCAAGCCAGAATAGAGGTCGCTAAGTTTCTGGCTCGACCTGGTTACAGCACCCGGGGCCAGCAAACCTCGCTCGACCAGGAACTGGAATGTTTCCGAAGGCATCACCAGCCAGGAAGCGCTTTCCGGTTCGACGATTAAAACCCGGCCGGCGCGCGGGGAAAAATACAGGCCGGGAACCGTGGTGAAGACGTCATCGGGCGACAGGGACTTTTTGAAATCCTCGTAATTCAAGTCGAGACTGTATCCGGTCATAAAATCACTTCTCCAGCCTGACAAATCCCAGAAGAAACAGGGCATAAATCAAGCCGGCCGAGCGCTGTCCGAACTTTTTTCTTATCGAACCAAGCGAGTTTTTTCCGTCAATCATCCGGGCCAGTTTTTCGCCCTTCGGGCTGAGCACCAGTCCGTCAAGCTCCTTGATCAGCACCGCGCCCCACTCTTTCTTTTTAAGAGTGAAAAGCGGAACCGGCCTTAAAGAAGAATCGAGGCTGGCCGGAGAGACAATTCCTGCCCTGGCCGTCCCGTTCGCTCCGGCCGCTCCGTTCGCTCCGGCCGCTCCGTTCGTTTCTAATTTCAGGCTTTGGGCGGTTACGGCGGCCCGGAAGCAGAGGTCCTCAGCGAGAAGATAATCAGGCCAGATTTCCGCAAGCTTCTGCCTTCTGATGTCTCCCAGGATTTTCTCCGATTGCCGGCAGGCTCTGACCTGTCCCTGGCTGTCAAGGTAGCAGGAACCGAAAGCCCGGCGACAGTTCGGCTCTGAAAAAGGTAGCCCGGACTCAAGCCCGGGTAAACATTCTTCCAGCAACACAGGAATTCCGGCCGCCCTGAGGTTATTCAGGCAATCGCTTAGAGTTTTCCCGGCAG
Organism: uncultured bacterium; assembly: GCA_937920515.1. Classification (GTDB taxonomy): domain Bacteria; phylum Acidobacteriota; class Aminicenantia; order Aminicenantales; family Saccharicenantaceae; genus Saccharicenans. The sequence continues at coordinate 6,320 of CALEUG010000025.1, read as the reverse complement.
GCCGGTATTGGTTGGACAGGCTGGCAGGCCTGAGTGCTATTTCAAGGGCGCCGGCCAGGCGGACATCCCTGACCTGTTTTTCAAGCTCGGCGGCAGGGGTATCTGGTTCCAGCTCGACCATAACTCCTGGCTTAAGACCGGCCGAGGCGGCGGCTGATAATGCTTCCTTAATTAACCGGAGACTTTTTTCAGCGGTGTGGCAACTTATAATTAAGATAAGAGCCGATAGCTTTTTAAGGCGCGATAGCGGCCCGATAAATTCTGCCGTGGCCCTGACCATAGATTCCCCCGGCCTGAGCAGAAGCCTCAGACTGAATTTTTCCGGCCTGAAATCCAGTTCCCGAAGCAGGACGAGCAGTTCGTCGTTCAGGATGCCATCTGCCTCGAGCTGAATTACAGAGGCTGCGGCAGCAATTTCCTCGAGGGCTCGACCGGCCCACTCCGCCCCGGGCTTCCATTGCAGGCGGAAAACGAAGGGCTCGGGCCTTAAAGGCAGAGAATCTTTCCTGGCAAAAATTTTCATAAAGCTCGGTAAATTATACCAGATTTACTGGCTAAATCAGCGATATGCAGGGGTGAAATTGGGGGTAATTTTGAGAAACGGGGGACACAATACTCATTCACCAATTTTTTTTGCCCCCGGCATGAGTCAATATAATAATTATTTCACCATTACAAACACCTGAAATCATAATGTCAGGTGGAAGAACGCTAAGATTACAGAATCACACCTTTGCCTCCGGCTAATTTACCGGCTTCTGGCGTCACATAAAAACAGAAAAAATAGGGGAATGAGTATTGTGTCCCCCGTTTATTTCTGCCAGAAATCGCGGGTCAGCAGGATAAGAAGGGTGTAGATTTCGAGACGGCCGGCCAGCATGCAGAAGACCAGAAGCCACTTCCCGGCGGCCGGAATAAACAGGTAATTGGCCGAAGGCCCGACCAGGCCCAGTCCCGGTCCGACGTTGCCCAGGGTGGCTGCTACCGAGGAAAAGGCGCTGACCAGGTCAAGGCCCAGCAGGCTCATAGCCAGCGAAGCCGCTACAAAGATAATAAAGTAAAGGAAGACAAAAGCCAGGATATTGGAGACAATCTGGGGCGAAACCACCCGGCCGTCAACCCGCACTGGAAGAACGGCGTGCGGGTGCAGCAATTTCTTGAGTTCGACCCGACCCTGTTTCAAGATAATCATCACCCGCAAAATTTTAATACTGCCGCCGGTAGAGCCGGCGCAACCGCCAAAAAACATCAAAAGCAGGAGGACCATCTGGCCGGCCGGCGCCCAGTGACCGAAGTCAACGGTGGCAAAGCCGGTCGTGGTCATGATAGAAACCACCTGGAACGACGACTGGCGCATGGCTCCTAAAAAACCGGCAGACCCGGCCAGCAGGTTGACCAGGGTGGCTAAAACCGCTCCGCAGCCCACAAAGCCCAGGTAAAACCTGAACTCTTCGCTTTTCCAGTAGGCCGAAAGTCGCCCTCTCACTCCGTGATAATGAAGCGAAAAATTTGTCCCGGCCAGAAACATAAAAAAGACGATGACCGCTTCTATGTAGAAGCTATGAAAATGGGCGATGCTGGCATTCTTAGTGGAAAATCCTCCGGTGGCCATGGTGGTAAAGGTATGGCAGAGGGAGTCGAACAGGCTCATCCGGCCGGCCAGAAGCAGCAAAACCTCAACCAGGCTCAAAAGGGCGTAAACGCCCCAGAGGATTTTAGCTGTTTCCTGGAGGCGCGGCCTTAACTTGTCCGGCACCGGGCCCGGAATCTCAGCCTTGAACAGCTGCATGCCGCCCACTCCCAGAAGCGGCAGTATGGCCAGCGAAAGAACGATAATGCCCATCCCTCCCAGCCACTGGGTCAGGCTGCGCCACAGCAGCAAACCGCGAGGCAGGGCTTCAACATCGGACAGGATGGAAGCCCCGGTGGTGGTAAAGCCGGACATTGACTCAAAAATGGCATCGGTCAGTGAGGGGATATAGCCTGACAGATAAAAAGGCAGGGCCCCGAAAAAGGCGGCCAGGATCCAGCCCAGGCTGACGGTGGCATAGCTGTCCTTTATCCGCAGGTCGCCGTTAAGACGGAATCCGAGCCGCAGGGCCAGGCCGACGGCCACAGAAATGCCTGCGGAGATTAGAATCGCGGTTAGGTCATCTCCGCGGTAGTAGAGCGAAAAGCCGGCCGGTAAAAGCATAAACAGACCGAGAAATATGAGCAGCGTACCTTCGATGGCCAGAACCGAGCGGAAATTCATCTTTACATCTTATGGCAAAAAGAATCTTTCCACCTCGTTTAAGGCGTGAGGCAGCGTAAAGACCACCACGTGGTCGCCGGCTTGAATCCTGGTCTCACCCACCGGGATTAACACGCTGTCTCCGCGTTTCACGGCCCCGACGATGGCATCACGCGGAAAACCAATCTTGCTCAGGGGCTTTCGGGTTATCCTGGCCCCGGCCGGCACCAGGTATTCCACCACCTGGGCGTCAACCCCGGGCAAACTGGCCACCGACACCACCTCACCCCGACGAATCAGCCTGAGTATGGAATTGGAAGTAATCAGATTTATGTTGACGGCGGCATTGACCCCGATGGGAGCCATCAACGGCAGGTATTCCTCGCGGCTCACCAGGGCGATAGTCTTGGTCACACCCAGGTGCCTGGCCAGCAGGCTGGTCAGAATGTTGGTTTCCTGGTCGTTGGTGACGCTGACCAGGGCATCCGTTTCCAGGATTCCCTCGGTGGCCAGAAGGTCAAAGCTTCGCCCGTCGCCCTTGATGACCAGCGTCCGACTCAACTCATCGGCCAGCCGCAACGTCTTTTCCGGGTCCTGTTCAATCAGCTTTATCTCCAGGTCTTCTTCCTTCTCCAGCAACCTGGCTGTGGCCCTTCCGACTTTCCCTCCGCCCAGGATCATGATTCTCCGGAGCTTCTCGTCGGACTTGCCCATCAGCTCCACAATCCTGGAAATATTCCCGGTCTCGGCCATGAAAAATACCTGGTCTCTTTGAAGATAAAGGTCATTGCCGGAGGGGATGATGGTTTTATTGTTGCGCAATATGGCCACAGCCCGGAAGGTATAGTCCTGGAATTGTTGACTTACATTCTGCACGGTCCGGTTGAGAACCGGGCAACTGGCGTCCAGACGAATGCCGATCAGCTGGACTTTGTTCTGGGCAAACTCCAGAACGTCCGTGGCCGCGCTGCGCTTGATGAGGAGGACTATTTCTTTGGCGGTTTCTTCCTCCGGCTGGATGGCCACGTCCACGCCCCAATCGGTCAGGGTGAAAAGCGGCGGGTTTTCATAATAGGCGGTGTTGCGGATGCGGGCTATTTTGCGGCCCACGCCATAACGGGCAGCCATCTGGCAGAGGAGAACATTCTGGTCGTCACTTCCGGTCAGAGCGATCAGCATATCAGCTTCCCGGATGCCGGCCCTTTCCAGAACCCGGCAATCGGTGCCCTGTCCCTGGAAAACCTGGATGTCCAGGCTTTCACCTGCATACTGGCAGCAGACCGGGTCAGTCTCAATTCCGACAACGTTGTGTTTTTCCCGGGACAGGACCTTGGCCAGATGAGAGCCAACCTGCCCCAGCCCGACGATAACTATATTTAGGCGCATCTTATATTCAGGCTCATCTTATAAACTTAAAGAACAACGGAGCAGTCTGGAAATGATATCATCCCGGGGGGAAAGGTTTGATGGAGAGTCCGCAGTCATGTCCTGTCCTGTTCAGCAAGCCATATTAAAAAATAAAAGCCCCCGTGTCAAATCATGTTCCGGGCCGGCCCGGGATGGAAAAACCTCGTTTAATTCAGGCGGCGATTAATTTATAATGCGAATTGAAGTAAGGAATAAATTGAAATAAGGAACAAAAAGGAGAAAATTATGAATATCCGAAAAAGAGGCCCGCTGGCCGGGAAATCGACCCTGACGATGATCCTGTTGACGGCCCTGGTGGCAGCCTTTATCGCCTGCAGGACTGAAAGCCGGAAAGATCGGGAAGTTCAGGAGCCCGAGGTCATTTCCCTTCTGGGCAAGCCTCTCTTCCGGGCGCCAGCCCAGGGCGAGGCCCTGGCTAAGCTCGAAGCCGGGCTGAAGGAAGCGGGAGCCAGGCTCGAAGCCAACCCTGATGACCCCGAAGCAATCATCAGCTACGGGCGGGCCCTCTCGGGTCTCTGGCGATATCACGAGGCAATTACGATATATTCCAGGGGAATAGAGGCTCACCCGGATTACGCCATGCTCTACCGGCACCGGGGACACCGCTACATTTCTACCCGCCAGTTCGATAAAGCGGTGGCCGACCTCAGCCGGGCGGCCGAGCTTAACGACAGGGATTTTGACATCTGGTACCACCTTGGCCTGGCTCATTACTTAAAGGGCGAATTTGAGAAAGCCGGGCCAGCTTACCTCCGCTGCCTGGAGGTGGCCGGGGATGAGGGCTCAATAATCGCAGTTTCCAACTGGCTCTATCTGACGTTGAGGCGCCAGGGCCAGGATGAAGAGGCACAAAAGATTCTGGACGGAATCAAGGAGGGCATGGAGGCCGGAGAAAACATCTCCTATTACAACCTGTTGCTCTTTGATAAAGGGTTGAAGAGCCAGGAAGAGCTGGAAAAGGCGGCCGCGGCTTCTGACCTGGACATGGCCACAACCGGCTACGGCCTGGCCTGCCGGCTGCTTATCCGCGGCGATAAAGAAAAGGCCTTTGAGATGTTCCGCAGGATAGTGGCCTTACCCTACTGGCCGGCCTTCGGTTATATCGCGGCCGAAGCTGAACTTTACAGGTCCCGGGCTCAGTATCCCTGACAAAGAAAAGGTGGGACACGAGAGTGTGTCCCCCTTTTCTCATCTTTGCGGGAAATCGCCTGAAGAGGTGGAACGGATGGATTACCTGGAGTTCATCGCCCGGGCGACCTCCCATATCCCAGATAAGGGACAAGTTACCGTCCGTTACCTCGGTCTCTACGCCAATGCTCACCGGGGTAAAGTGCGGAAGGGGCAGCCCGACAAGCATCCCTTCATCATCGTTGAGGAGGAGAGCCCGAGAGTCCCCCGCCGCGGCTGGGCCGAGATGATCCGCAAGGTTTTTGAAGTCGACCCTCTGGTCTGCCCCAAATGCCAGAGCCGGATGCGCATCATTGCCTTCATCACCTACTATGCCGTGGTTGACCGCATCATCAACCATCTCAAGCTGACATTTGTGGCGGAGAGACCACCGCCGCCGCACCCGGTCTCGCAGGAATTCTTGATGGACTCCGAGGCTTCGACCGATTATTTCTCATAATCTTTCCTTTGACCAGGGAGGAGAAGTCTGGCTGATTTTCGGCGTTTTTTAGCATATCTGCGGCTTGTGATGCGTTTTGGCCCACCAGGAGCAACTTCAGATTGTCCTTGCCATCTATTTTTTCGTGATTTATATTTCATAGCGATGGTTGAAGGGGAAAATGGCAATTATGATGCACTCCCAGCTACCGCAGCTGAAAAGAAAATTCCTATACTTCTATTTATTTTATTGCTTATGCTTTCCAGGTGAACCTGCCCGGACGTGGTAAAGTCACAGTGACCCGCGCCGAGCAAAACAAGCGTGCGTACGAGCGCTACCAGGTTGGCGATTTTGTCCCGGTGCGCTTTTTGCCCGATGACCCGAACATTTGCCAGTTGCAAATCGAAAGGAAGGGATTTTTCCAATGAAAATCATCATTCCGACCATTGGCTCGCGCGGCGATGTGCAGCCCTACATCGCCCTAAGCCAGATGCAATCTCCCGAAATGCGCCAGCGAGCCGCCGACCTGGGCGCCGCCATCCGCGCCGAGCCGGACGGCGTGGCGGAGGCGGTGCGGTTGATCGAACAAAGCAATTGGAGAAGACAAGATGTCCATTCTTGATGACTCCGATACCCACAAACAAGGGCCGGCGTTGCTCATCGGCGATATGGCAGCGGCAACCCTGCTGCCCTTTCTGTTTTTTGGAGCGATAACGCATTGGGGGCTGGATGGCCTGCCGGTCTATTTTCTGCAATTGGGCTTGTATCTGCTGCTGTACCTGTTAGCGTTTGTCGGGCTGAAGCGAGATCACGTCTCCCTGCCGATCAACGCGCGCCTGCTCTGGCAGGCCCTGGGGTGGACGCTGGCGGGTTGGCTGTTCTATGCGTTGACGATCCACCTGTTGGGGCTGGTGCAATGGCCTGAAGCGTTTCGCGCCTTGCGCAGCGTTCCGGCCTGGAAAATCGGAGCGCAAATCCTGAGCGCCTGGTTGTTTGTCGGCCTGGGAGAGGAAGTGTTGTTTCGCGGCTATTTTCTGGCCGGTTTTCGGCGCT
>CALEUG010000024.1 GCA_937920515.1 uncultured bacterium | reverse complement strand
CGCCTTGTCCTCAATCTTAAATTGCCTCTTGAATTGGTCTCTTCAGCCTTTTTCCAGGATACCGGCAGCGAGAACTCTGGCACAGGGTTCGGAGATGATTCAATCACCAGAAAACGGGGCTGGCCGCTCTCTTGCGCCTTTCCGGGCGAAATTTATAAAGGTGAAATTGAAAAACAGCCACCTGCTGGTAAGCCCGATAATTAATCTCTACTGCTTCGTCTTATCGAGCTGAAGGAGACTGCCGCGACTGAACCTTAAAAAGTAAAGGTCAAACCGGCGCTCAGATAATGCAGCATGGTGAAATTGTATACTTCTTCCACATCAGCTCCGCCCTCCAGTATTCGGTAGCCGAACTTTAGGGAAAGGTTATCCTTAACCTTCCATAATAGCGCCAGCAAAAAATCTTCAGCCCGACCCTGCCTGGCCACGGCCCCGTCGCCTTCTAACAGCAAACCCCACCTGTCGTGGAACTGCCAGAGGACACGTAGATTTATGAGCGGGACAAAGCCAGCGTTGGTCTTGGTGGAAGAGAGCCCATCACCTTCAATTTTAATGGCCGCATCTCTTATCTTGGCCGTCAGGCCGGCGCCCACCTGCCACCTGCCTTTTCGTATAAAATCATAGCGATAGGTCAGGCGGTAGGAATTAAACTTGAAACGCCCGCGAAGCAGAGTCCCGGCCGGGAAAAGCTCCTGGTAGAAAAAAATCTGGCGGTCAAGGCTGCCCTCTGTTTTCAGACTTAGTGGCGCGACCAGAACAGAGACTGTATGCCTGGATTTCCACTGATAGCCAGCCCGCAGGCGGAAAAAGCAGGCGACGTCTGTCTTGAGTTCTTCTGAGAGCGAAAAGCGAGTCCCGATATCCCTCGGGATCTCAACGTCATTGTATCCGCTGAGAACCGCTCCATTCTCCAGGTCCACAAACCACTGCCCGAAGGACAGGCCGGCCGTTCCCGGTAGCAAGGCTCCTGCCAGCATTATAAAAATGAGCCCTTTTTTCATCCGGTCCAATCCTTTCTTGCTGATCTCTATTGACTTTTATTATAGCCTTTAAGTTCACTAAAGAAAAACAGGTCCCGGCTAATCATAAGGCAGAAGAATGAGCCACAAGCTCAAATCAGCCAGCTGTATAAAGGCTGTTAGCTGCCACGAATGATCAAGCAGAACGTCAGCGCGGGGAAGGTCATCTGAGCTGCCCGCTTCTGGAGGTGAGCAATTTCCAGCAGAATAAATTAACCGGGCCCCGTCCTGCTTCAAACCGGACAATAATTAATAGATTTAAAATTGCGGGTCATGGTATATAATCTGCTTGTGGATAAATGACTCCAATACTTTCGGTATCATTTTGTCTCTCCAGTTATCCATTAAAAGGTCGGAAAAGCCAAAAAAGAATAAAGAACAAGGAGTGGTAATCATGATCAAAAGGAAATTTCGCCTCATCTCATTCTGTTTCTTGCTACTGGCACTGGCCACTTCTGTCCTGGCCATAAACACCAGAGACACGGCCATGCTCAACCGGCCGGCCGTCGGCACCGATAAAATTGCTTTTGTTTATGCCGGAAACCTCTGGACGGCTGACCTAAACGGACGAAACCCACGCCAGATGACCATAGAAGCCGAAGTGGTCAACCTGCCCGTTTTTTCTCCCGACGGGAAATGGATCGCCTTCAGCGCCCAGCGCGACGGAAATGTTGACCTCTACCTGATCCCGGCCGAAGGCGGCCAGAGCCGTCGCCTGACCTGGCATCCCGGGCCGGACCTGGTCCAGGATTTCAGCCCCTGCGGCAAGTACATATTCTTTACATCCACTCGCAATTCCTACACCCGCGGCACCAGCCACCTCTTTCAGATTTCCGTTGAGGGCGGTTTTCCGGAACAGCTCCCCATTCCCTATGTTTACCGGGCTAAAGTTTCACCAGACGGACAGTTCATCGCTTACAACCATTTCCCCGACGCCTTCCGCCAGTGGAAAAATTATCGCGGCGGCCGGAATTCCATCATCCACATCTACAACCGAAAAAACAAGACCGTCGAAAAAATCCCGCAGCCCGAGGGCCGTTGCAACGACATCGACCCCGTCTGGTCTGAAGACAGGCTTTACTTTCTTTCCGACCGCAACGGCGAGTTTAATCTTTTCAGCTATGACCTGAAATCAAAAGAAATAAAACAGCTCACCAATTACTCCGATTTTCCCATCATAGACGCTTCCGGGAACAAAGACAGAATCATCTACGAGCAGGCCGGCTACCTGCATCTCTTTGACCCGAAGACCGGCCAGAGCCAGCGCCTGGTAATTGGCATTTCTACCGACCTGGTTGAACTTCGCGAGCGTTTCGCCAGGGGTGCCCGCTGGATTAGAAACGCTGACCTTTCGCCATCGGGAGCCCGGGCTGTCTTTGAATTCCGCGGCGAAATCGTAACCTTCCCGGCCGAAAAAGGCGACTACCGCAACCTGACCCAGACCACGGGCGTTCACGAGCGCAACCCGGTCTGGTCGCCCGACGGCCAGACCATAGCGTATTTTTCCGATGAATCGGGCGAATACGAGCTTCACCTCCGTCCCCAGGACGGAAAGGGACCTGTCCGCAAATACAGATTGCCCGGGGCCGGTTTTTACGGCTCGGCCGTCTGGTCGCCCGACAGCCAGAAAATCGCTTTTGCCGACAATTCGCTCTCGCTGTACTGGATTGACCTTAAATCGGGAGCCATCAAGAAAATCGCCTCAGAATATCTTTACGGTCCTGGCCGCCTGAGCCACATGCATGCCAGCTGGTCACCGGATTCTAAATGGATAACCTACACCCTCTCCACCCGGACCTACATTCAGAAAGTCTATGTTTACTCGCTGGAAAAGGACAGATCATTTGCCATCACCGACGGACTGAGCGAAGTGGCCGAACCCCGCTTCGACGCCAGCGGCCATTACCTCTACTTCCTGGCTTCGACCGACGCCGGGCCGGTCAAGCAGTGGTTTGACATGTCCAACGCCGACCTCAGAGCCAGTTACTCCATCTACCTGGCCGTCCTGAAAAAGGACCTGCCCAACCCGCTGGCTAAAGAGAGCGACGAAGAGAAACCGGCCGAAAAGAAAGAAAACGCAACCGCTCCGTCAGAAAAGACGGCAACCACCGGCCAGAAGCCTGCGGCCGCAACGGCCACCCGGGCCAGGCCGGAAAAATCTGAAGCAAAGACCGCTGAAACGACCATAGATTTTGAAGGCCTGGAATACCGGATTGTGGCCCTGCCTGTCCCGCCAGGAAATTACTCCAGCCTGCAGACCGGCGAAGCCGGCAACATCTATTACCTGGAATTTCCCACTCTGCCCATCGGGGCCATGTTCTCCCCTGGTAGCCGCAGCGCCAGACTTCACAAGTTCGACCTCAAGAGCCGCAAAGACGAAGTGATAATGGAGGGGATAAACAATTATTTAATTTCGGCCGACCACAAAAAGATTCTCTACGTGGCCCAGAACACCTGGGGCCTCACCAACCTCAGCGGAAAAATCCAGGTGGGCCAGGGAAAGCTTAACGTTGATTCCATTGAAGTGAAGGTCAACCCGCTTAAAGAATGGCCCCAGATTTTTTACGAAGCCTGGAAAATCAACCGCGATTTCTTCTACGATCCCAGCATGCACGGCTGTGACTGGCCGGCAATGAAGGCCAGGTATGAAAAGTTCCTGCCAGAGCTATCCTGCCGCGATGACCTCAACCGCCTCCTCACCTGGATGTGCAGCGAGCTGGCCGTTGGTCATCACCGGGTCGGCGGCGGGGATACGCCCTACGAAAGAAAGAATATCCAGGTCGGCCTGCTGGGCGCTGATTACGAAATAGCCAGCGGCCGCTACCGTTTCAAGAAAGTTTACGGCGGGCTGAACTGGAACCCTGAACTTCGCTCCCCGCTGACCGAACCCGGGGTTAACGTCAGGGCCGGAGAGTACCTGCTGGCGGTGGAAGGCCAGGAGCTTGTTCCGCCCGATAATCTTTTCCGGTACTTTGAGAACAAGGCCGATAAGATCGTGGAGATTACCGTTGGCCCCAGCCCGGACGGCAAAGGCGCCAGGACGGTTAAGGTGGTGCCGGTAGCCGACGATTACGCCTTGCGCAACCGCGACTGGGTTGAGGGCAACCTGAAAAAAGTGGAAGAGGCCACCGGCGGTCGCGTGGCTTATGTCTACGTGCCCAACACTACAACCCAGGGCTATATTTATTTCCGGCGCTATTTCTTCCCCCAGGCCTACAAGGAAGCCATCATCGTGGACGAAAGGTTCAACGGCGGCGGCTCGGTGGCCGACTACTACATCGACTGGCTGAGCAAGCCGTTCATCGCCATGTGGGCCATGCGCTACGGGGCCGACCTGAAAACCCCGAGCGCTTCAATCCAGGGCCCGAAGGTCATGCTGATAAACGAGATGGCTGGCTCGGGCGGAGACCTGCTGCCCTGGATGTTCAGGCAGTTCAAGCTCGGCCCGCTCGTTGGCAAGCGCACCTGGGGCGGGCTGGTCGGAGTGCTGGGCTTCCCGGTGCTGATGGACGGCGGCAGTATCACCGCCCCCAACCTGGCCTTCTGGACCGAAGAGGAAGGCTTCGGGGTGGAGAACGTGGGGGTGCCGCCTGATATTGAAGTTGAAATCACGCCGGCTGATTACGCCGCCAGCCGCGACCCGCAGCTGGAAAAGGCCATTGAAGTTATCATGGACCTGCTGAAAAAGAACCCGCCCGGAAAGATGCAGCGCCCGCCCTACCCGATTCGGGTCAGGAAATAAAACTGCCTGTTTCGGGTTTAGTATTTGGTTTTTTGGGCAGCCGGCTTTAGAGGCCGGCTGCTTATCAAGCCAAAAAGACAATAAGGGCTCAAGCCCGGGAGTGCCTGACAATAAACTTCAGGGTGCCGGGTAGACCCGGCTGACCACGGCCAGCGGCAGCCGGGTCAGGTTATGTCTCCCCGCGAACAGAAAATCTTAATCAGAAGCCCGGATAAGCTGAGGCCCGGGCTTTATTAACGGTCTTAAATCTGTTATAAATGCCTGAAGTCTCAAAAATATTGGCCGGGATTGAATCTTCAGCGGCAGAGCAAATTCCCGGATTAAAGTTATGACATAGATGGAGTCGGACCCTTGACCATTCCTTCCATACTGGCTCTTATTGCCTCAGGTTTTATCCTGAAACTTTTGCTTCCGAAAGAGCGGATATTTAATTTTATCGGCATCCTGGCCAACGACATCCTGCTGAGTTTTTTTGTCCTGGCCAGCATTGCCGGGAAGAGCCTGGATTACCTGGCAGGGCTTAAGCAGGTTTTTTTCTACGTGGCGGCCGTGGTGGGCCTCTGCCTGGCCGGGTCTTATCTCTACGGGCGCTATTTCATCAGGAAAGACCGGGGATGGAGGGGAGCCCTGATGGTGCTGTCAGTCTTTCCCAACACGGCGGCCCTGGGCTTTCCGCTGGTAGCGGTCTTCACCCGGGACCTGACTCCAGCCGTCCTCTACTCGGCTGCCAGCTCGCTGCTGGCCATACCGCTGTCCACCTTCCTGTCTATCCGCTATTCGCAAGACAGGAATAACCTTAAAGAAACGGTAATCGCCACGCTTTCCTTTCCACCGGTCATTGTAAGCCTGATCTCGCTGGGCCTGGTCCTGGGCGGGATAAAGTTGCCAGAAAAATTACTGGTCCTGGCAGGGAAGCTTGGCTGGTGGTGTCTGCCGCTGATGCTGGTCTACTTTGGCTCCAGGCTGCAATTAAAAAATATCCCGCTCAGAAAAATCATGGAAACCTGGCTGTTCAGAATGATGCTTCCTTTATTTTTTCTTCTCCTTGTGCTCAGAACATCCAGCCAGGCGGTCTTCTATGCCATCCTGATAGAATCAGCCATGCCACCGGCCATCATGGCCGCCTCCATCCTGGCCCGGCACAGGCTCAAAGCTGAAGAGTCCACAGCTGTGACCCTGGTCCTGACACTGGTGGCCATCCTGCTGATATGCCTCCTGAAGATTTCAGGGTTGGGAGGGCAACTGGCGGGTAACTGACCGAGGTTGATATAAACCGTGCTGCAACCCGGTTTATTAAAACACTCTCAAGATAGCCATGGTATTCAGAAATCGATAAAAAAACCTGACCTGGCCGATACTATATTAATTCAGTATTCTGTGGCCGAAACTATCTATTAAAATTTGAAATTTCTGCCACTAATAATGGATTCTCCTGCCGGGCAGCACCTTCGGGCATCAAGATGCAGAATTGCGGGCGATGTCAGGGCAAAAACCCGGTGTCCCCGGAGGCTCTATTTAGCCTGAAAACAGCCGGCGAGGAAAATATATTCGCCATATAAAAATAATATATCCACAGATTAAGGAACCTTTTACCCCCGGCCTGCGTCTTAATCTATGAAGGTCATAAAAATGAAACCTGAAAAGAATGAAAGGAGAACAGACATGAAACTCGGAACAAGGCTGGCGGCCCTGATGACGGCTTTGGTTATCTCGGTAGGCATGTTCGCTTGGATTGCCAGCGGCCTGACGGTGGACAGGATCATGCTGACGACCAGACCTGTGGTTGAAGCTGTTTCCGTTTTCTCCCGTATTTTAGGGTAAACCGGGCAGCAGAGATGAACAGGAAATCGCAAAAATCCTGGCTGAGGGACAGCTTAAATCCCGGCTTTAAGAGCAACAGCCAGGTCAAGAAAATGGGGGACGCGGTAGAGCCCCGGAACAGCGGCAGAGCCGGCCGTTTGACGGTAACGGAAAACGCAGACTGAGACCAGGGACTCCACCCCGTCCCCCATTTTCTTAAAAACGGTTATGAGGAAAAAGATAAACGATATCCATGAACTCACCGCCGGGCTATCTTCGTTTTGATTGATATATGAACAACTATTCATATATTCAGGGCGCCGACATCCCGGTCATAACCCCTGATGGACTCTGGAGCTCTTCCAAAGCGCCGGTTAGATAATACCAACTTGCTGAAACACATAAAAATTTTGGTTATAAGGACTAAACACCGAGAATAATCCCATTCTCTGAACAGCCCCTAAATAAACATCCGGGTTCTTTTCCTGTATTCTTCATACTCGCGGCCGAATTCTTCCAGAAGCATTTTCTCTTCGACTATGGCCCGGTAGGTAAAAGCAACTGCGGGGAACAGGATCACGAAGACGGAAGCCGGAAAATGCCAGAACACCACCCCGACCCCCAGGAAGGAAATTATTTCCCCGGTATAACTGGGATGCCGAATCCAGCGGTACAGCCCGGAAGTGACCAGCTCTTTTTCCCGGTGAACTCCCAGGTCGCGGGCAAAGTGTTTGCCGAGGGTGAGGACGGAGAGGAAACGGATGGTGACCCCGGCCAGCAGGATGAAGGTCCCGGCAATTTGAGCGGGGCCGAATTCCCTGTGCCTCCAGGTTGTCCGGAAACCTTCCGGGACCAGAGCCAGCAAGAGGCCAATGAAAATCAGCAGGGTGACGATGAACTTGCTTTTCTTTTCGGCCACTTTTTGCTCGTGGTTAGGCTTGAAGACCAGCAGGTAGAAATCAAGCGCCCACCAGAAGAAAACGATGGCCCAGAAAAAGGACTTCATGCCTGCAAACCCTTCTCCGTTGCTCCCGGGCTGGATTATTTTATTTTAATTGCCTTTTCCTGGCAATAAAAAGTAAACGGAAGGTCCTGGCCGGACCGAAATGGCGGCTGGATTTCACGCTGCTTAATAAGCCTGAATAAGAATGAACGTTAGAAGTGCCGGGTGGCGCGATTCTTATCAAATTTATTTCAAGCCATTCCCCCACCAACGGGTGCCTGCCGGGTTGACCGGGCAGAAGAAAAAGGGGGAGACCGGCGGGACCGGTGGCGATGGGAGACAAGGCCCGGACCCGCTCGAAATTTTCTATTTTCTCAAAAATCGCTTCAGGTAGCCGTCAACTTCTCTGAGGCCGAGGAGCCGGCAGGTGGCATAAAAAATGAACAGGGAGAACAGGCCGCAGAGCAGGGTCAGGCCTAAAACGGGAAGAAAGGCTGTTTCGAAACGAGAAGCTAAAGCCCTGAAACCGTAAAGCCCGGCCAGACCGGCAAGGGAAGAGGCCAGGGCCAGCTTCAGAAAAAAGGCGTAAACCGGCTGGAAGCTGGTGGAACCAATTTTCCGGGGCAACCAGCGCATCAGAATATAAATGTTGACCACGCTGGCCACCGAAGCTGAAAGCGGAAAAGCCAGGAAACCGATGGGTTTCATCAGGGCCAGGTTCATGATGATGTTAAGGGCGATCGAGGCCAAGCTGGCATACATCGGAGCCCGGGCGTCCTGGTGGGCGTAAAAAATTGAAGCCACGTTGCGCAGGGCCGAGATGAAAGGGATGCCCAGCACATAAAGGACGAGGGCCTGGCTGACGGCGGCGGTGTCTTCGGGGTTGAACTGGCCGCGCTGGTAGATGAGCCGGGTCAGGGGGTGAGAAAAGAAAGCGATCAGCACGGACGAGGGCACGGTCAGGAAGAAGACCATCTTCAGAGAATCGAGCAGGCTGGCCTTGAGCTCGTCGGCCCTGTTCTCGAGCACCAGGCGCGAAAAACGAGGCAGGGCCACGGTGCCCACCGCTATCCCGAACAGCCCGAGCGGCAGGTGCATGATGCGGTAGGCATAGTTGAGCCAGGTCATCGAACGCTCGGCCAGGTAGGAAACCAGGATGGTGTTGATAAAGACGTTGATACGGGAGCCGGCCAGGCCGATGGCCACGGGGATAAATAATGCCATTACCCGGCGGAACTGCGGGTCGCGCCAGTTAAGGTAGAAACGGTAGCGATAGCCGCGGCGGTAAACACCCGGAACCTGGATGAAAAACTGCATCAGGCCGCCAACCGTAACCCCGATGGCCGCGCCGAAGATGGGGTCGCCGCCGCGGGCGGTGTACCAGCCGAACATGGCCAGGGGGACGGCGATGGAGAATACGTTGAAAAAGGCCGGGGCGACGGAGGGAACGAAGAACGAGCCCTCGGTGTTGTGGTAGCTCATGGCCCAGGCTGCGAGGGAAACAAAAAGAAGGAACGGAAAGGTGATGAAGGTCAGGCTGGCGGTGAGGGAAAGTTTTTCAGGAATCTGGCTGAAGCCCATGGCCACCAGCGAGGCCACGGGGCGGCTGAAAATCATACCCAGGATGGTCAGGGCGCCGACCACCAGCAGCAGGGTGTTAAAAATGTTGGAAGCCAGGAGGTTTTCCTGCTGCTTGCCCTGTTTTTTTTGCTCGGTCAGAACCGGAACGAAAGCCGCGGACAGCGAAGTTTCGGCAAAAAGGTCGCGCAGCAGGTTGGGAATGCGGAAGGCGGCATTGAAGGCATCGGTCGAGCGGCTGGAGCCGAACAGATGGGCAAAAACCATCTCCCGGCCCAGGCCCAGCAGGCGGCTGACTGTGGTGCCGATGGTAAAGGACCTGACTCCGCGGGCGATGTCATCCACGGTCGGGGTGAACTCTCCTTTTGTGGATTTTACTTAGCTACCAGATTAAAACTTAATCGGCTGGATTACAAGAGGGGACACTTAAAGGTGTCCCCGTTTTTTCGTTTAAGTTTACCCTTAGAAAAAATGGCAAAAAATCAAAAAAAGGGGACACTTTACGGTGTCCCCTGTTCAGTTGGCTTCGATTTTGACGGAGGCACCGAAGCTGAAGGAAGGGTCCAGGCGGGTTCTGGCCATTTCCAGCATGGCCGGGGCCGAAGGTTCCACCATCCCGGAGAACACCTCTTTGTTATTAAGGAATATTTTTACTTCACGCGACAGGTCCAGCTCCCGACCGTCGCAGAAGACCGTCAGGCTTTCCACGTTTCTGGTCTTGATTCTTATTTCGTTTTTAGCCTCGTCAATCTCTGCCGATACCTGGGCCGGCAGGGCCTTCACCTCGTCCACTCTTACCCAGTAATGCCAGTTGAACTGTTCGTCGTTAATCACATACTCTATCTGTTTGGGAACGGCATTCCTGACTTTCTCCCGGAACCAGCGAATCATCTTTCCGCGGAGTTCGCTCAGCTTGATGTCGTGGTCCCGGCCCGGAAATTCATCGTACTTAACATCATATTTTAGCCGGCGCAGTGTCTGGTAAGCCTTCTGGCTCCCGACCGGAAAGACCATGGTATCGCTGTCTCCATGAACAATGTAGACCGGGGTATTCTTCAGGTTTTTTAAGACTTCGGCATCCCGCGGCGTTTCCGGCGGCGATTGTTTCACCACCGGGTAGCCCATGTTGGAAAAGATGGCCGCAAACCTGTCGGTCAGGTGTGTCGCGTAAAAAAACGTGGCCATGGCCCCGTTGGAGGTGCCAGCGGCATAAATGCGGTCGGTGTCGATGCTGTAAGTGCTCAAAACCTCGTTGGCCATTTTTATGAAGCCCTCGGTCGAAGCCTCCTCCCACCACATGCCTTCGGACTGGGGAGCTACCAGGATATAGCTGGCCATATCATCCGCCTTCATCAACTCCTGATAAGCCTCGGTCAGGGCCTGGTCACCGCGGCCGTCGCCGCCCCCGAAATAAACAACAACAGGAAATATTTCGTTGGGGTCATAGTCAACCGGCAGATAGACATAATAAGGCTGGACCTTGCCGGTAACCGGGTTCTTGATAATTCTCTTATAGAACCCGCCCAGGTGTTCACCATAAGGTTTCATGAATTTCAGCATCATCTGGAGCTTTTCCAGGCCGATACTGGTTTCCGGTTCAGAAGTCGCCGGCCCGTATATATATTCCTGCAGCCTGCGGAATTCCTGACGGTAGGGTTCGGGAAGGAAGTAGGAGCTTCTCTCGAGGAAATTGCGGGCCCGGACCTGCAGGGGGTCATCCGGGTTGAGAGCGATGGCTTTCATCAGCCGGGGGTTGGAAGTCTGCAGGGTCAGGGCCTTGACCACATTGAACCTGACAACCGGGTCGGAATCATTCAAGAAGGGACGAATGTCCAGACCGCCGGGAATCCCCCGGATGGCGCAGTAGGCGGCCGCCAGGCGACGCCGGCCTTTATCGTTACCATCCAGAAAGGATTTTATAAGCGGAGCCGGAACCCTGAACGAATCCCTGGCCAGGGCAGCCTGAACAATGGCTTTATTCAGCAGATCATCCCCCAGCATTTCGGCCAGGGTCATTTTCTTCTTTCCCAGGTATGAAAAGAGATAGGTTTCCTTAACCAGCTTGCGGTTGACCAGATATTCACCGGTATACTCCAGGCTCTCCAGCAGGCCGGATTCTTTAAAGAAACTGGCTTGGAGGCGGCCGCCGGCCACCTTGCCCTGAAAGAGGTGAATTTCTCCGATGACCCAGGGAATCACTCCTTTGTAGGTTATGAGCACAGGTTCTTCAGCCTCAATTTCATAGGTCAGACCGGGGTGAACCGGCTGTTCGGGCAGGGTAAAAAGGCGGGTGGCCAGGGGATGGAGACCGGAGAACATCTCATTGTAATAATAGCTGTGGTTGAGGTTTCGACCCATGGCATCAACTTCAACCACCCTGGTGGCCTGGAGGTCAAAATCAGTCTGCTCAACCAGCGCATCAAAAATCTGTTCGGGAGGCAGGATAGATTCCAGTTCCTGCCAGTTGAGGAGCCTGGCCTGTTCGCGGTTATACTGGATGGCCAGGATATAACGGCCGGCTTTTTCGCCGATAGTGGCCACTTTTACCGTCCATTCTATGCGGAACTTAAAGAACTCGGGCCGGTCAAGAGCTATCTGGCGTTCGGCATAAAAAACCTGCTTGTAAGTGACCACGTCGCCCACTGACCTTTTGTAGCGAAGCTGAACTCCCTGAGAAGCCTGGGCCGGAGCGGACAGGAAAAACCGCGACCAGTCACCATATCTCCAGGAAGGTTCCAGGGCTAAGGAAAAAAGGCTGCAGCAGGCCAGAATTAACAGGGCCACGGCCAGCCGCAACGGTGCCAGAACCGGAGGTCTATGTGTGACAATGAACATGGTAGCAACCACCTTTTCCAGTACCAGATGCGTTTGACCCGGAGACATTGGGCCGAGGATGCGGCCGGGTCAAATAATTAACAGGCTAAAATAAGGTCTTTATCTGTCTTAACTGGATAATTTTGACGGAAAAAAATTCCATTTCTTCCATTTTTTCATTTTTCCCGACCGGAAGTCAGCGCCCTGTCGAAAACGGTGGACAACTTTTTGATTTCTGGCAAAATTTAAAGCGAAGAGGAATTCTGGCCTCGTGACTTGAGGACTAAAAGGAGAAGAAAATGATAATACTGGTTGGCCAAGGAAAGATTGCCAAGTTAGCTTTGATCCTCACAATATTCCTGGCTCTGGCCTGGCCAGCGAACCTGGTTGGGCAGGAAACCCGGGGCGAAATCTCGCCGATCCTCGTCCCGATTAAGGGATTGGTCAACATAAACAGATCTATGAGCCTGCCGGGCCAGGGACGGGTGGAAATGATAGGCTTCAGCCCGGATGGCAGGTATGTGGCCATAGCCGGAGGAGGTGCCCTGCTCTGGGACCTCAATTCAGGAACAACCATGGTACTGACCGCGCCTGCAGAATCGGGCATTTTATTTTGCAGATTTGACTTCAGCCCGGACGGTCAGATGCTGGCCACGGCCATGGGCAGAGTAAAACTTGTTCTCTGGGACCTGAAGAGTGGCTCCAGCCGGGTCATTAACGGGGCCAGGTCAACCGAAGACGTGGCTTACAGCCCCGACGGGAAATACCTGGTCGTGGGAGCAAACAGCGGTGGTCTGGAGGTCTGGGATGTTTTAAACGGGAAGAAAACAAGCACATTTCTGAAGAAAAAACACGACACCTACGGCCGGGTAGCCTTCACTCCCGATGGGAAATACATAGCCGCCAGTAAGGACGGGCGGATTGTCCTGGTGGAAGCAAGCTCGGGGAATATGGTCAAGACCTTTTCCGGACACCAGGGCTATATTACCGATTTTGTCGTCAGCCGGGACGGGAAAATTCTGGTGAGCGGCGGATCCGATAAGAGGATAATCGTCTGGGACATCAGCAGCGGGGAAAAGTTAAAAGATATCAATCCCCTGCCGGACCGGGTCAACGACCTGGCGATCACGGCCGACGGTCGGATGATAGCAGCGGCCATCGGGCCACCATTGTTTCCCTGGGAAAAAGTGAATCCGGAAACTTCGGTCATGATCATCGACCTTGAAGCCGGAGAGGGACGAGTTTTGAAAGTTCCTTTCTGTTACTCGGTGGCCTTCAGTCCTGACGGGAAATTCCTGGCCACGGGAATCTCCAGCGGAGAGGAAGTAGCCATCATCTGGGATATCAGTTACTACGGAATCGCCGGGAAATTTAAGAAAGACCCGTTTGAAACCACGGCCGAATACGAGGCCCGGGTGGGGCAGATTGAAATTCCGTATTCGGAGGCAATCACTCTTAATGCCGCTCAGTACAATGCCGACCGCGGCGGCTTCGAAATACAATTCAAGAATAATAAGCTGCTTATCCAGGTGGAGCGGGAAGGGGCTAAAGAATTGATAAAAAGAAAAGCAGGCACTCTTCGACTCAGCGGCCAGCTTAAGTATCACGACGTAGAAAACTTGAAGCTCGAGGGGGCAGTACTTGAAGATATGGTGACCGGTAAAAAATTTCCCGTGGTAAAAATTGGTGAGGTTAGCCAGGAGTCAAAATGAGCCCTGAGCTAAACGGGGACACCTTAAGGTGTCCCCGATTTTCGCATCTGTAACTAATTGATATTAAGCAAGTTGAAGGCGGAAGTATGGTTGAAAAGGGGACACCTTACGGTGTCCCCTCTTTAAATGAGGGGGGTTTTGCCGGGGATGGCCACTTCAAGGGGCGGCAGCTCGCGGAACTCCATGTGCGGCGGCGTCAGGTCCAGCCTGGAAGCGTTCATCACCCAGTCCCAGCTCAGGGCCCGGCCGGTGTAGGCGCTCATCCGGCCCATGATGGCCGTCAGGGTGCTCTCCGCCACCTGTCGGCCTTCATTCAGCGGTTTTCCGCTCTGGATGCTGTTTATCAGGTCTATGTGCTCCTGGACATAAGGATTGGGCGATTCTTTTTCTGGCTTAAAAGGTCTCGGGCCCCTGATGTATCCATCGGCACTGTCCGTGTAGGCAATTCCCTTGGTCCCGACTACCCGCTCCGAGACATTTTCCGCTGCTCCGGCCGTCTGCCGGCACATGCTCAGCACCCGAACCCCGTTTGGATATTCGTATTCCACCGCGAAATGGTCATAGACATTTCCGAACATCGGGTCAGTCCGGGCCGCTCTTCCGCCCATGCCGACACATTTAATCGGGTGGGTGCCAAAAGCCCAGTTGATGACATCTAAATTATGCACATGCTGTTCGACGATGTGGTCGCCCGAGCACCAGACCGTAAACAACCAGTTGCGAACCTGCCACTCCATATCCGACCATTTCTTGATGATACGGTCAGCCCAGTTTTGAGCCGCTCGCTCCACCCAGAGCGCCCCCATATTCCAGTAGCACTGAGCGGCCACTATTTCCCCGATGTCGCCGTTATGTATGCGCTTCATTATTTCAACGTAGTGGGCCTGGTGCCGCCGCTGGGTGCCGGCCACTATGGCCAGGCCTTTTTGCCGGGCCAGTTCAGAAGAAGCAATTACCGAGCGCACCCCGACCGGGTCCACAGCCACCGGTTTTTCCATGAAGACGTGCTTGCCGGCCTCAACCGCGGCCTTAAGGTGAGCCGGCCGGAAAAATGGCGGCGCAGCCAGAATCACCAGGTCAACTTCAGCCCTGACCACCTTCTCACAGGCATCAAAACCGGTGAAGCAGGTTTCCGGCGTAACCAGTACTCTTTCGGGCGGAAGCTTTTCCCGCAACCTTTTGAGCGAATTCTCCAGCATGTCCGGAAAAAGGTCGCCCATGGCCGTTATGACCACATCCGGAGAAGCCGCCGCACAGTCCAGGGCCGCCCCGGTCCCCCGCCCGCCACAGCCGATCAGACCAACCCTGATTTTACCGCCACCCCCGGCAAACAGAACACCCGTTCCTGAAATGGCCGCCACCACCGCCGCCATGGAGCCTGTTTTTATAAACTCCCGCCGGCTGAGGTTTATTCCCGCTTTGTTTTCCGGTTTCAGACTTTCTGCCATTTTCCTCTCCTTTTCCATTTATATTTTTTTTATCTTATATTTTTCGCCTGATACCTGCATAAAATCTGATACTGAACCTACCTCATTTTTTCTGCCAGCGGTCTCCGGGTTCCAGTAATAATAGCGGTCCGTCTCCATCAAGCCAATCCCGGGCCAGCTTATCTTCTTTCAGATAAGCATCCCAGAAAGCCGTGCTGAGCGCCAGAATTACACGGTGATGGTTGGGATTCCGGCGCCCCTCTCTTCCCGGCAGAGCAACATCGGTAAAAGCAAAGTGCTCTGCCTCATAGAGCACCAGTTCATACTTCCCTCCTGGCGGGAGAGCCGGAAAAACTGCCAGACGGGAATTAAGGTCAGTATCCCCGATCGAGGCTATATCCTTAGTTCCGGTCATCAACATCCAGGGAATTTTCACCTCGGCGAAGGCTCGTTTCGGTTCGCCCCGTCTCGGACTGCTCGGGCTGAAAATCACGGCTGCTTTAATGCGGGGGTCAGCCGCACTCCGGTTAATAGCTCCGAATTGCTGTCCGCTAACGGCCTGAGTGGTCACCGCGCCAAAGGAATGACCCGACATTCCAACCCGCCCCGTATTCAGGCGACCGGCCAGTCGGGATTTTTCATCGCGATTCCATTTTTCCAGGCAATCGAGCACAGCCCGCACATCCCCGATACGCAGCAGCAAGTTTTTAGCGTTGGCCGCCTCCCTCATGGCCTCCATCCTTTTTGCGGGTGGAACATCCTTCCAGACCGAGGTATCACTGCCCGGGTGTTGCAGAAAAACCACTATATATCCCCGAGCTGACCAGTGTTTGCCCATAAAAGTGTTCCCTTCCCGCGAGCCGCCAAGCCCGTGGCTGAAGAGAATAACCGGAGCTGGTTCTTTATCAGAAGGAAGATAAACTCTTATCGGGATATCCCGATTACGACCGGCATCGTGGACTGTAAGGTCAAGATATTCTGGTTTGAAAGCCTCCGGCACAGCCAGCGGGTCGTAAGACGAGCCCGCCACCGCCGTCCAGGCCAGAGATAGAAAAAGGGCCGCCGCTGTCAGATACCTTCTTTTGCTCACGACTCTCCCCCGGATATTTTTATGTACAGGTTTCATTGTTAGGCATCCCGACCGCCGTCATCTGCAAACTCAATAATCCACCCCGGGCAGTCATCAGACAAAGGCGTCGCACTGGCGATAGGCTTCGATGACCGCCAGTTCGCCTTCCTTTCCGGCCTTACTCTTGCCGTGTTCCATGCAGAGCACGCCCTGGTATCCTTTCTGATAAAGGTATTTGAAGATGTTTTTGAAATTAAGCTCTCCAGTCCCTGGCTCTTTGCGTCCAGGCGTGTCTCCCAGGTGAAAAGCTGCTATTTCATCCCAGCAGGCCTCGATGTTGGGAATGATGTTGCCTTCGGTTATCTGCTGGTGATAGATGTCATCCAGGATTTTTACCGAGGGGCTACCGACAGCTTTGCAGATTTGATAAGCCTGAGACATTTTTGTCAGGAAAAGTCCGGGGTGGTCCCTGGGGTTGAGCGGTTCGAGCACGATGACCACTCCCTCGGGTTCGCAGATACCGGCGCACCATTTAAGGTTCTCCACGACATTGGCTGTCTGGTAATCCCGGTCCATTCTCTGATTGTAACGGCCCGGAACCACGAGGGCCAGTTTGACCCCCGTCCTCTTCGAGGTCTCAATGGCAGTTTTAAGCTTTCCCTTAAGCATTTCGCGCACTGACTCATCTCTGAGCACAAAAGACTCAACGGCAAAGTCGGCATAAGCCACAAAAGGTCCTATTTCCAGGCCGAGTTTAGAGGCCTGACTGGCGATGGCATCCTGCTGAGCCGGCGGACGGCCCGGAAGCCCGTTATCAAAGATGGCCCGAAACCCCTGGTCGGCGATAAATTTCATCTGGTCAAGCGGGTCCTTGCCGGCAGAGGCCTCAAACATGCCAAACGGCGGGGCATATTTGAGCCTGAAGCTTCCACCGGTTCTGCCAGTGCCAGCAGAGGCTTCTGTCAACAGCACCTGCCGGGCCGCCTCACCCGGCAGGGCACCACCGGAAGCAATAACTGCCCCTGACAGGCCGGCTATCTTTAAGAATTCTCGCCTTGATTGTTTTTTCTTTTCATCCATAATCCACATTCCTTGATCAATTCGTAATTAAACAGTATCCGGCCCGGAAAACAGGCCGAATTGAAGCAAACTCCATATCGTAACCACTCAAAAACCCGTAGCCAGGGCGCATGGCTATTTACATTTTACGAAAGTCCTGCTAAAGATTAAAGATATAAATCAGAAGCGGACCGCTTGACCGAAGAGGCGCACCCTTTACTTCTTTTATCCACTTTTTGCCTTTCAACTTAATCTCATTTAACTTTTAATTTCATTATTTCGCAGTTTTTTCAACAAAAAGCGTGGTAAAAAAACCGAACAGGCCTGTGGTGATATTAAGCCTGGATTTATCGCTGCGGTGGAGAAGGAGTGGCCTGATTCCAGCATAGTTCTGGACCGGTTCCAAGTGCCAACCGCAGCGTGGATGAAGCCCGGCGGATAGAACAGGAAGCAGCTCGCAAGCCTGTTCCCAAGCACCTGTTCTTGAAAGCAGAAGAGAGGTTGAGCGAGAAGCAGAAGTTGCTTCTCGACCATTATCTCAGATTATATCCCTCTTTACGGGAGTGGTACCGGGCCAGGGAACAGTTGAGGAGGATCTACCGGGTTAAGACAAAAGAGAAGGCTCGGGAGCAACTTATCAGCCTGGCCAGGTGCCTTCT
>CALEUG010000023.1 GCA_937920515.1 uncultured bacterium | reverse complement strand
CGGTCATTTTCCTGCTCGGGCTGGGCATAATCTACTTCCTGAGCCGGCTGGTCAGCCGTCCACTCCGCAATATGGCCAGGACGGCCCGAGAGATAGCCGGCGGTAATTACTCTCTTCGTGTTAAAGTCCAGACCTCGGACGAAGTCGGAGTCCTGGCCGGGAGTTTTAACACCATGCTGGACAGGCTCGAAACCTCTCTCCACAGGCTCCAGGAGGCCAGGGAAACCCTGGAAACGAAGGTTGAGGAAAGAACCCGGGAACTCAGAGAACAGATAGCCCGGAATGAAGCCATCGCCCGGAAATTAAAGGAAAGCGAGGAACTCTTCCGCAACATGGTCGAGACCATGGGTGAAGGAGTGGTCATAGTCGACCAGGACGAAAACATTCTCTTCGCCAACCAGGCAGCGCGTCGCATCTTCAATGATTATCAGGGCAAGCTGGAAGGTCGCAACCTGAAAGAATTCACCTCTGCCCGGCAGTTCGAGCTGATCAGGCAGCAGACTCTAAGGCGTCGGCAGGGGCTGCGCGACGTTTACGACCTGGAGTTGACCCTTGACGACGGGAGCAGAAAAACAGTTATAGTTAACGCCACCCCTGAATTCGACCGCGAGGGAAATTTTAAGTCCACCCTGGCCGTCATGACCGAAATCACCGAGAGAAAGAGACAGGAGCTGGCTCTAACCGAAGCCAAGCAAAAACTGGAAGAGGTAATAACCGAGCTGGAAAAACGCAACGAGCAAAACCGCCTGCTGCTGGAGATGGGCGACAACTTTCAGGTCGCCAGGACAGAAGAGGAAGCCATCGAGGTAATAAAGCGGCACGCCCTGAAGCTCTTCCCCGAAGAAGGCTGGCTTCTCTATCTTCGCCAGTCAGGGGAAAAATTCCTGCAGCTGGTAAATTCTCACAAGCCTTTGTTTCAACCGGTAGATATTCTGGAGATAAGCGATTGCTGGGCCCTGAGAAAATCGATGCCCAATTTCTTCCTGGACCCGGAAAAAGACCTGCTCTGCTCCCATCTAAAAGACCTTTTGCCACGGAACCAGGCAGCAGCCTGCCTGCCGCTGTCAACGGTCGGAGAGACTTTCGGCCTGTTAGTCTTTTTCTGTTGTCCAGACCCGGGGAAGCAGACCTCTGGAAAGAGCCATCCGGATTTGACCCGGCAGAAAAAGGACCTGCTGCTGAGCTTTGCCCAGAGGACGGCCATGTCCCTGGCCAACATTAAACTCCAGCAGTCGCTCAAGGAGCAATCAATCCGCGACCCGCTGACCGGGCTTTACAACCGTCGCTACCTGGAAGAAACCATGGACAGGGAACTGGCCCGGGCCAGGCGGGCCGGACAACCGGTTTCGGTGATCATGGCCGACATCGACCATTTTAAGAAAATAAACGATGTTTACGGCCATGAGGCCGGTGATTATGTTTTGCAGATGATGGCCAGGACACTGCAGAGAGCAGTCCGGTCAGAAGACATCGTCTGCCGCTTCGGCGGCGAAGAGTTCACCATCATCCTGCCCGGTCTGGCCCTGGAAAAAGCCCTGGCCAGGGCTGAAATGATCCTCAATTCAGTTCAGCACTTAGAGCTGAGACAGGGCGGGACGATGATCCGAAACATAACAATTTCAGCCGGTGTGGCTTCCTATCCCGAGCATGGCGACAGCGGCCTCGAACTGATCCAGGCCGCCGACCTGGCCCTGCTGCGGGCCAAGCATGAAGGCCGCAACCGGGTCAGGGCCGCCGGAAAAGGAAACGGAGAAGCCTGATGCCCGGGCCTGTAATTGAAAAAGATTTCATGCCAGAGCCGGAACCAGACCCACCGGGCTCCGACTGAATGTAGTGAGGCCGAAATGAGAAGCTTTCAGACTCTCTGGCCAAAATGGCAAAGACGGCTGAAAAGCCCGCTGTACCTGGTTTCTTTTCTTCTCATTATCATCATACTGGTGGCCGGGCTATCCCTGCGGCGCAAGCAGGAAACAGAAGTTAAGAAAATAATTTACCGGCAGCTATCGTCCATCGCCGAAATGAAAGCCTCCGAGATCAGGCGATGGCTGAATGAGCGAAAGGGCAATGCCCGGATAATGACCGAGAGCCCGTTTTTCGCTTCCGGCCTGCTGGAGTTGCTAAAAAATCCAGACCCGGAAGGCCTGGAAAAGATTAAAGCCCGCCTGGAACTTACAGCCCGGACTTACGGCTTTGCCAGAATAATGATTCTTAATGAAAAGAGGGAACCGGTAATAAGCTACGGAGCTGCGCCGCCGCCCAGACTGACCGAAGTTCTGCTGGAGGATTTAAGCCGGGCGGAAAAATACGGAACGGTGGTCAACTCTGACCTTCATGTTCACGAGGATGAGGGAATAATTCACATTGATTTCATCGCCCCGGTTCTCCGCCAGAGCAGCCCGGAGAAGCAGGCCGGGGCCTTCGTGGTTTTGACCGAAGACGCTAAAGATTTTCTATTCCCGTTGATACAATCCTGGCCATTCTATTCTGAAACAGCCGAAACGGCGCTGATTAAAAGAGAGGGCGAGGAAGTGGTCTTCCTCAACGAGCTCAGGCACCGCCAGGGCACAGCCCTGAAACTGCGCTTTCCGCTCAGCCGTAAGGAAATCCCGGCGGTCAGAGCCGCCCTGAGCGAATACGGCGAGTTCGAGGGCCTGGATTACCGCGGTCAGCAGGTCATGGCCTACCTGACGCCTGTGCCCGACACCTGCTGGTCCATAGTTTCCAAGATGGATAAGGCAGAAGCGCTGTCCGGCTGGTACAAACGCTCCACGCTCATCATTCTGTTCATGATTTCGCTGATAATTGTTCAGTTGAGCCTGACCGAGCTTTTCTGGCAGCGGCGGGAGAAGCTTAATTTTCAACGATTGTATGAAGCTGAAATGCAGGCCAGAGAATTCCAGAAGCTGTTTGAGACACTGAGCGAGTCATCGTCGGTCGGGGTTTCCTTAATCCAGGATGGGGTCTTCAAGTACGTCAATCGGGCTCTGGCCGAGATGTTCGGTTATAAACCGGAAGAGCTCATCGGAAAACTGGGCAACCTGGAACTGACCCATCCCGGGGACCGGGCTCTGGTTTATGAATACAACCGGCGCCGGTTGAGCGGTGAGGTTTCCTCGGCACGGTTCGAATTCCGCGGAGTTCGCAAAGATGGCTCTGTACTCTACTGCGAGGTTTACGGCACGGCCATCGACTATAAAGGGAAAAAAGCGATCATTGGAACCGTGGTAGACATAACCGAACGCATCCGGTTGGTGGAAGAAATACTCGCCAGAGAAGCCCAGCTTAGATCCATGCTTTACAGCATAGG
Organism: uncultured bacterium; assembly: GCA_937920515.1. GTDB lineage: Bacteria > Acidobacteriota > Aminicenantia > Aminicenantales > Saccharicenantaceae > Saccharicenans. The sequence continues at coordinate 1,471 of CALEUG010000023.1, read as the reverse complement.
AGATGCAGTAATCGCCACGGATACTGAAGGACTGGTTATGGTTATGAACCCGGTAGCCGAAAACCTGACCGGCTGGAAAGAGAGTGAAGCCAAGGGCCGGCCGGTCCAGGAAGTCTTTAAGATTATAAATGAATTTACCAGGGAACCGGCCGAAAACCCGGTGGACAGGGTCCTGCGAGAGGGAATCACGGTTGGCCTGGCCAACCACAGCGTCCTGATATCAAAGGACGGGCGGGAATTCCCGGTGGCCGACAGCGGCGCCCCCATCATAGATTCAGAAGGAGAGGATCTCGGTGTAATCCTGGTCTTCAGAGACCAGACGGCCGAGAGAGAGGCTCAGAACCAGATTCTCCGGGCCCGGGAGGAGCTCCGGGAAAAGAACCGCTTTCTGGAAAATTTAATTGCCAACCTGCCGGGCATGGTCTACAGGTGCCGGAACGACCGCCACTGGACCATGGAGTACGTGGCCGGCACCTGCCTGGAGATTACCGGCTACGAACCGGAGGACCTGATCGGCAACAGAAAAATATCATTCAACCAGCTGATTGTCCCGGAGCACAGAGAGTACCTGTGGACAAAAAGGCAGAGAATCCTGGCCGAAAGAGGGGTGTTCGAGGATGAATACCAGATCAGGACTGCCGACGGCCGGATAAAATGGGTCCGGGAGCATGGTTCGGGTGTCTTTGACCGGGCTGGTAACCTCATCTGTCTTGAAGGTTTTATTTCTGACATAACCGAGAAGAAAAGGGCAGAGGAAGAACTGGTAAGAAGCGAGCGGGAAAAATCGGCTATTTTTGCCACAATTTCTGAACATGTGCTGTATCAGGCTCCTGACCATACGATTGTCTGGGCTAACCGGGCGGCAGCCGACTCTCTGGGAATGAAGCCGGAAGAACTGGTCGGACGCAAATGCCATGAGCTCTGGCACCGGAGAAACAGTCCCTGTGAAATCTGCCCGGTGGCCATAGCCAGGGAAGCAGGCGAACCGGATAAGAAAGAGGTGCAGACGCCGGACGGCCGCTGGTGGGAAGTCAGCGGTTACCCGATGAAGGACGAAGCCGGAAGAATAATCGGCTTGATAGAAGTTACTTCCGAGATTACCGCTCGCAAACAGGCCGAACAGGCCCTGAAAGACAGCGAGGCCAGATACCGGGCCCTGTTCGAGGCCGCCAACGACGCCATCTTCCTGATGGACAGGGATATTTTCATAGACTGCAACCCCAAAACAGAAGAGATATTCGGTTGCTCTCGAGAGAAGATAATCGGACAACCTCCCTATAGATTTTCGCCGGAAAAACAACCCGACGGAAGGGACTCCAGGGAAAAAGCGCTGGAAAAAATCAGGGCCGCCCTGGAAGGACGGCCTCAATTTTTTGAATGGGTCCACCTCCGGTTTGATGGCACACCTTTCTATGCCGAGGTCAGCCTCAACCTGATAGAAATCGGAGGCCAGAAGCTGATCCAGGCTATG
>CALEUG010000022.1 GCA_937920515.1 uncultured bacterium | reverse complement strand
GATTCGCTGTTCATGGAAATAGAGAGACACTGGAAGCGGATGCCCAGAAAAGAAACTTTCTGCAGACCCGGGGCTGGATTGTCCTTACCTACTGGGGAAGAACCATTCTAAAAAATGCCGAGGCCTGCGCCCGGCAAATTTTCGAAGTTTACAAGCAAAGAATAAAAACTTAACAGGCTTAAAGCTAGAATTGGAGGTAAAACTTTACCTTTTATATAAACTTATACATATGATTAATGGGCAACCATCTTTCCCGGCTGTGAATATCGCACCCGGGGCTACGGTCCCAGAGGAGAGTTTAAACTCAGGAATCGGACTCAGATATTTGTCCCCGGAGCTAAACCCTCTCTGACGCTGGTCCGGCTGATCCTCGAGCAGCCACTTTTTCTCTTTTTTTTTAATAAAATAATCTGGCCTATGGATCGATGAGAGAACAACGCATATACAACCTTCTTGTGAGCTTTCCCCGGCTGCTTCCATACAGACCCCTTAGACTGGATACTATGTCTTAGCCGGAAAGAATGTTCAGCTTGACTCTTGTTTCAGGCCATGATAGCCTGATTTTCGCGGGGGATGGTTTTTTGATCCTGAGTCCGGGGTCCTTGCTTTCAGCCAAGCGCTAAACGTAATTTCCTTTAAATCATAAAACATAGAGGGATACATCATGGGCAAGATGATTGCTTTACTGCTATTAATTCTTCTGGCTTTTGGGTCGATGGCTGGCTATCTGGTTCTTACCTCTAAGATTAATGCCGGGCAAAAGCAACTGGCAGAAGGTCAAAGGCAGCTCGAAGAAGGGGATTCCGCTCTTAAGGAGGGAAAAGCTAAGTTAGAGGCCGGCAAGCAAGAGTTATCAGAGGGTAAAAAAGAGTATGAGCAGGCTAAAGACAATCCTTTACTGGTATTGGCTGACAAAGTGTTCAAGGGCGGAAAGGGTTTTGAGAAGGCCAGAGATCAGATTGCCGAAGGAGATAAGCAGGTGGCCGAAGGAGAGGTGGCGGTTAGCAGCGGGGAAAAACGACTCGAGGCTGGTAAAATAGAGCTGAGCCGGGGAAAAGAACAGTTGAAGCTGGCCAGGGGTGCACGGATTGCCTGCGCTATTGGAGCGGTAGTTTTCGCGTCTCTATCTATTGTTCTCGGGTTCTACTGGAGGCGATCAATTGCAATGGTCTTCTCGCGAAAGAATCGCTGAGGGGGCGATTCCAGTGGAAGCGATATTGCGCGCTGTTTTAGAGGCAAGTTTGACAACAAGGAGTTCCAGTTGACGACCGAGTTGCTTTATCAACAACCAGCAGCGCTGATCGCCATCGCACTGCTCGGGCCCATGGTCCCCGGGGCTGAGCCGGGATACAGGCCCGGTCGCAGGGGACGCCAGACGCACAATGAGCTGACGCGAACACAGATCATAAGCATACAGCACTCCGGGGCTGCCTGCTCTCCTTTCAGCTGAAAAGCGGCTTCCTATCTGTTGTATGGAAGAATTATTATGAGGTGCTGTAGGAATTATGGCAGGACTAATGATTAAGAGCCACTCAGTGATTATCGCTGCAGTAATTTCTACCCTGATAATTCTTCCCTTTGCGACGTTAAATTCTCCACAGGCTGTGAATGAAAACTTTTCAGTTGAGGCATTTACAAATTATCTCAAAGAGCGAATCCCCCAGCTTATGAACGCTTTTGATGTACCCGGTGTGAATATATCCCTGATTGAAAAATATAAAAATGTCTGGTCCAGATCTTTTGGATATGCAGATGTTGAAAACAAAAGAAAAATGACAATCGACACCTGCTGTCGAATAGAATCGATCTCAAAATCTGTTACTGCCTGGGGAATAATGAAATTGGTTGAGCAAAACAGAATCAACCTTGATGACCCGTTTATAAAATATATTCAAAACTGGAAATTTCCCGGGGTCTAAGCTTCCTGGTCGAGGCTCAATTCCCTGATGAGTGTTTCTACCCGGAACTTGATTTCATCCCTGACCTTTTCGAACTTTTTTTGAACCTCGTCCGGGCTTCCCTTAAAACTGGCCGGGTCTTCGATAAACCAGGTCTCTTTCTTCCGAAGAGCTGGAAGGTCGATACAGATTTCCTCGGAACAGAGCGTGATGACCACATCGACATCCTCGATGGAGATATCGGAAATACTTTTGGGCCGATATCCAGAGATATCAATTCCGACCTCCCGCATGGTCTGGACGGCGAAGGGGTTGAGGCGATCGGCCGGGTCGCTTCCGGCGCTATAAACTGCGATGCCACCGGGGAGAAGATGCCTGGCCCAGCCCTCGGCTATTTGGCTGCGGGCACTGTTATGGACGCAAAGGAACAGCAATCCTCTTACCCTGCCTCTGGCGGCTTCCCTGGCCTCAAGGTGCCGGACATCTTTTCCTTCTATCATATAGATGTTCATTTCCGCCAGATTGGTGATGTGATCCCCGATCCTTTCCAGGCAGGTAACCACGGTATGCAAATTCATGGCGACAAAGGTTTCCCGTGGCGACTGTTCAATCATTTTAATGATGTTCCGAAATAGTTCAGCGCACATCACATCCACGGATCTGTCCATGGAGATTACCCTGGCGGATAAATCTGAGTCTTTTTGAATAAACGCTTCAAGGGCCCCGGCCATCATGCGGCCGAGAGAGAGGTCAATTTCCCGGAGTCTATCCGGCAGGGAAAACCCGGGATGGTCGCGGAGATCAAGCGTCCTCAGGGCGACGTTTTCGGCCAGGTCTCCAATCCTCTCCAGGTTTGGGACCTGTTTCAAAATACTCATCACAAAGCGCAGGTCCGAGGCGACGGGTTGCCTCTTGGCCAGAATGGAAAAACACAGCTCGTCAATCTCGATCTCAAGGCTGTTGACTTCTTTCTCAAGAGATAAAACGCTTTCGGCGGCCGGGATGTCCCGCTGGATATAGGCCTGGATGCAACCGTGGACCATCTGCCGCACTTTTTCTCCCATGGAAATGGTCTTGTCCTTGAGTAAGTTGAGTTCGGCCTGATATTCTCTATCGGTATGCCATGTGCTCATGGTTACTCTCCTTAAACTTACCCGAATCGCCCGGTAATATAATCCTCGGTTTGCTTATTCGCTGGATTTTTGAACAACGTGTCGGTCCTGTTGTATTCAATCACTTCCCCTAAATAGAAGAAGGCGGTATAGTCAGCCACCCTTGCGGCCTGCTGCATGTTGTGAGTTACAATTACAATTGTATACCGCCCCCGCAAAGAATGAATAAGGTCTTCAATCCTGGCCGTGGCAATGGGGTCCAGAGCTGAGCAGGGCTCGTCCATCAACAGAACACTGGGCTCGATGGCCAGGGCCCTGGCGATGCAGAGCCTCTGTTGCTGCCCTCCGGAAAGGCTGGAACCCGGCTTGCCGAGGTCATCTTTGACCTCATCCCACAGAGCGGCCTGCCTTAGATAGTATTCGACCTTCTCGTCAAGATGATCACTCCGGATTCCCTGGAGGAGGAAACCGGAGGCCACATTTTGCCTGATTGACATCATGGGAAAAGGATTTGGCTTCTGGAACACCATCCCGATTTTCTTTCTGACCACGATGGGGTTGACCTCGGGGCTGTAAATGTCTTGCCCTTCAAATAAGACGCGTCCCCTCAACCCGGCTCCCGGCACGACCTCATGCATCCGGTTGAGGGTGCGGATAAATGTCGATTTTCCGCAGCCAGAAGGCCCGATGATGGCAGTCACTTTCCCCCGGGCTATGGGAAGGGAAATACCTTTTAAGGCGATAGTTTTATGGAACCAGGCCTGGACGTTGTCCGTAGTTATAATGGCCTCCTCGGGCTTGATTCCGCTGAAATCGAATTCCCGGGGACTTCGATAATGTTCTTCCATATTTTTATTCATATTTCTTTACTCATACATTCCTTTTTTGAAGCCGAATTCGAAGCCATATAGCCAGGGCGTTCATCAACAGCATGATAATCAACAGGACCAGAATCCCCGCAGCGGCGTTGACATGAAACTCCTTTTGAGGCCTTGAGATCCAGTTGAAAATCTGAATCGGGAGAGTGGTGAACGGGCTGGTGAGGGATTCCGGGAGAAAAGCGATGTAGGTTAAAGCTCCGATAGTGATAAGAGGAGCGGTCTCTCCGATTGCCCTTGACAGTGAAAGGATAATCCCCGTAAGTATGCCGGGGAGACCGAGGGGTAGCACGACCTTCCTTATGGTCATCCATTTATCGGCACCCAGCGCGTAGGCAGCTTCCCGGAGTTCCTGGGGAATCGTTTTGAGAGATTCCCGGGCGGCCATGATGATCATGGGCAGAAGCAACAACGAGAGAGTGAGGGCTCCGGCGATCAAACTCCGGCCCAGGGACATGATTCGGACAAAAAGCCCCAGACCCAGCAAACCATAGATAATGGACGGAACCCCCGCCAGGTTGCTGATGTTGATCTCGATCAAAGAGGTGATACGGTTCTTTCTGGCGTACTCCTCCAGGTAGATCGCAGCACCTATGCCAAGAGGAATGGCGATGAAGGCCGTTAATCCGATGAGGTATACACTCCCCACCAGGGCCGATAGAATTCCTGCTTTTTCGGGAAAGCGGGATGGAAAACTGGTCAGGAAGCTCCAGTTCAGCCTGGGAATCCCGTCCGCGGTGGTATCGATGATCAGGATAAGCAAGAGCGAGACAGGAAGAATCAGGGAGATAATTCCAATGGCTTTAAAGGCTTTCTCGACCCCGCTATCAGCCGGGTACTGGTTCAGTACATTTTTACCGCTTTCTCTCCGTTTCATTAAAGGACTCCCCGGAGAAAACGCTTTTTCATGAAATGCGCAATCAGGTTAAAGACCAGAGTTATCAAAAACAAAAGCATCCCCACGGCAAAAATCGTGCTGTACTCGATAGTGCCGTGGGGTGTGTCGCCCAGGCTCACCTGCACGATGTAGGCCGTCATGGTTTCAATGGGAACGCGGGGGTCGAGAGTGAAGCGAGGCTGCTGCCCCGCAGCGATTGTCACGATCATTGTTTCCCCGATCGCCCGCGACATGCCTAAAATAAACGAAGCGACGATACCGGAAAAGGCCGTGGGAATAACGACCCTGAACGTGGTGCGCAACCTGGACCCCCCCAGGGCCAGAGCCGCTTCCCGCAGGCTTAAAGGGACCGAGTAAATTGCATCTTCGCTCAGAGAGGCCACAATAGGAGTGATCATTATTCCCATAACGATTCCAGGAGAAATGGCATTAAAACCGGCGAGACCGGGGATGACTTTCTGCAGAAGCGGCGTCACGAAGGTCAAAGCGAAATATCCATAGACCACGGTCGGAATGCCCGCCAGTACTTCGAGAGATGGTTTGAGCGCTTTCCTGATTCGTTCCGGTGCGTATTCGCTCAAATAAACAGCGCTCATCAGGCCCAGGGGAATCGCTGTCAGCATGGCGAAAAAACTGGTCAGGGCTGTTCCGGCAATTAAGGGCCAGATGCCAAAATGCTTATTGGAAAAGAGCGGAGTCCACTGGGTGTCAAAAAAAAATTCCTTGAACGAAACCCGCTGAAAAAAACCGATGGTTTCCTTCAAGAGGGTCAATATGATACCGATGGTAACAACAACGGACACTGCCGCACACACCAGGAGCACAGACCCGATTCCCCTCTCCACGAAGGATCGGGGCAAACGCAAATCAGCTTGCGAGCCGGGCTCCCTCTTTCCCGCAGGATTCCTCATTATTTTCCGATTATCTCTTCGATTGACAGGCCGACCTTGGACCCGGAAAATGTTGTTCCGGTCACTCTGTTGTCGATCCGCCTCATAACCAGCTCATAGGCCCGGGCGGGAAGAGGAATGTATCCCACTTCTTTGACCAGAGCCGGTGCATTTCTTATGTAGAACCTGACAAATTCCTCGACCTGGGGCTTGTTTTCCAGGGAATCCTTCCTGACATAGATAAAAATCGGACGGGACAGTGGTTGATAGGTGCCGTTGGCCACTGTCTCTTCCGTAGGAAGAACGGGGCCGACCCCGTTTTCAGGATTTTCATCATCGATGGCAACCAGCTTGAGTTTGTCCTTATTTTCTTCATAGTAAGCGAGTCCGAAAAATCCCAGAGCATACTTATCGGTGGCGATTCCCTGAACAAGCACATTATCGTCTTCGCTGGCTGTAAAGTCGCCCCGGCTGGCCTGTTCTTTACCCACGATGGCTTCTGTAAAATAATCAAAAGTCCCGCTGTCCACGCCGGCACCGTAAAGGTGGATTTCCTCGTCAGGCCAGTCAGGACGTATCTGGTTCCAGCGCAATATCCGGCCCTGAGCAGCCGGCTCCCACAGCCGCTTGAGTTCCTGAACGGTCATCGAGTGACACCAGTCATTCCGGGGATTGACCATCACCGCCAGGCCGTCGAAAGCAACTGGCAACTCGATAAATTCGATGCCATTTTTCTCGCATTCTCGTCTTTCGGATTCCTTAATCGGCCTCGAAGCATTGCAGATGTCGGTTTCTCCGGCATAGAATTTTTTAAAACCTCCACCTGTCCCGGAGATACCCACCGTAACTCTAACTCCCGGGTATTCCCTTTGAAATTCTTCGGCGACGGCCTCTGTGATCGGGAAGACGGTACTCGAGCCATCAATCAGGACCATGCCCGAGAAGTCCTTCCGGCCGGATTCCACGGACCTGTCTGATGAACCGCGACAGCCGACCATGAGCACAATCGCCAGCGACGTCATTGCGATTAACAGTTTTTTAACCTTTTTTCCCATTCTTTTTCCTCTTTTTTAGGTATCGATTTCTCTTAAAGCTTCTCATCCATTCCCTTTAGAAACACTGTTATGAACAAACTTTCCAGGGAACAATCAGAGCTCTTTCTCCTTGGCGTCGGTAGATCGGTCGACATTCCTGTCCTCAGACATGAGACCCTTTTCATGCAGCCAGGCCAAAATTTTGGTCTGGATCTGATCTCTGACTTCCCTGAATTTTCTCAAGCGCTCCTCATAAGACCCTGGGGCTTTAGCCGGATCATCGAAAGGCCAGTAAAGGCGATAGACAGCCCCTGGAAATATCGGACATCTCGATTCCGCATTTTCACAGACGGTGATGACATAATGAAAATGCTGTTTTCCCAAAAAATCAAAAATGGTTTTAGGCTTCTGCCAACTTATATCCACTCCAATCTCCTGCATGACCTGATACGTTTCAGGTGGGATTGGTCGAGGATCGAGACCGGCGCTGTAGACTTCGACCAAAGGATCGGCATATTTTCTGAGCAGAGCCTCCGCCATCTGGCTCCGGCAGGAATTTCCCGTACACAGGAAAATCACTCTCAGTTTTTTCGAAGGGGGCGGTGGAACACTGGAAGTTTGAAGGACTACGGCTCTCCGAGCGGCGTCGTTTGATATTGTGGGATCGTTGGCCAGCGCCTTTTTGACCCAGTTCAATGCTTCGACCACCGCCGGATCCGAATCCGCGGTTGCCCAGGAAAAATAGCGCCATCGTCCTGCCTGCTGAGATTTGATCAAGCCGCAGTTTACCAGGGTATGAAGATGGGTAGATATTGTCGAAGGAGCCAGGTCGAATATCTCTGTAAGGTGCTGAAGACAAAGCGCCGCGCCCTCCAAACTCATTAGAATTCGTAACCGGCTCTCATCCGAGATAGCCTGGGCGATATTTATTATCTTCTTCATGGATGCCTTAGATTTTCAATGTAGCTCTATAATATTATATTTCGAGAAATATAGAAGTCAAGAAATTTTTTAAAAAAATTAGAATTTAGCTCCTGAAATACAATCTTTAGGGAGTAAAAGGTGGCCAGGTCGAGTTTGGGATGCGATCTGGCCATTTTCGCCTCCCCATCCTGGCATTTCAGTTAGCCACCACTGCCATCCAACCTTTCCATCGTTAACCTCAGCTTCTCCTCCCCTATGCAGGTCATCAGCCCTATCTTCCGTGTATTCCATAAGATACAAGGCAATGAGCCTGAACTGGAGGGAGAATGAACGAGGAGATGGATAATTTCCAATGACCAAGATTGTTAAATTTTTGATGACTCCTGACGCTATAAGCTCACCGAAGGAAATACTACGACTGCCCGGCTCCCTGGCTTATCTCCCGGTTAGTCCTCTCCGGCACGTTGGTGCAAGAGACACGCCGCCCGCCCCCTGGTGAGCATCTGTGATAATCATCCCCGGCTTCTTCACCCCTCCTTCTTTTGCGCCTCTCCATAAACCCGTCGCCAGGTATTTGAGGCCTTCTTCATTCTCTACAAAATGAGGAAACCTTATATGGGTGCAGTTGCGACTGGCCGTTCATGGCCATTTATCCATTTCGATACCCGATATCCATTTTCCAGCGACACCATGAAAAAACGGATTCTTCAGAAGAGCCAGGACTGACGATCTCGACTCAGTCCTGTCAAACCGCATCTTCCACCGGAAACTCTAAAATCGCCTTCAGAAGTTTCTCCTCCACCAAGAATCCGGTTAGAAACTTTCCCGAAACCTCTTAGAATCTCCCATACCCAGCCTAAACCAAAAACATCCTTTCATGAGGCCGAAATTTTTTGAAAGAAATATTACGATGGCTACTTCTTTTGGACCTGATCGCTAAAATTTTTTCCGCCGGCTTCGATGGGGTATAATATAAATCAATATGAAATCGGTGATGCAATTGATAAATTGTATCAGGAATACGATTAGACAGGGAAAAGCAGTTCGCAGAGGAGGCACAAATTGACCGAGACAACAATTGAAAAAAAGAAAGGACTGGGACTCCTTGACCGCATCCAGCCACTCCTGCTCCTGGGCGCCATCGTGGTTGGACTTGTTTTAGCCAGATTGAAGCCGACGCTCGCTGCCAGGCTCACGCCGCTGGTAACAGCGGGTGTGTTTCTCGTGATCTATTTCATCATGCTGGGCGTAAGCACGCGGAGAATCATGCACGCCTTCGCCCGCTGGAAGCCAACTTTTGTGGCCATTGGCATAAATTTTTTAATCACGCCTTTTATTGCCTGGACCCTCGGTTATCTCTTTTTGCGGAACGAACCCGACATCTGGGTCGGGCTGATCCTGTACCTGGTGACACCCTGTATCGGCTGGTATCTCGTTTTCACCGAGCTGGCCAGGGGTGATGTTGAACTGGGAGTCAGCCTTCTGTTCTGGAACGTCGTTCTGCAAATCGTGTTGTTGCCGGTCTACATGGCGTTACTGGCCGGAACCGTGGTTCATATCGAGATAGCCGACATATTGCGCAGCGTGATCACCTTCCTCGTCTTGCCGCTGGCTCTGGCCGCCATAACCCGGTGGCTTCTCAAGCGATTTGCCATTTCTATCGAGGTGGCAACAAAGAAGGTCGCGCTGCCCTACTTGAAGACCATAACACTGATGATCGTGATCGCGGCCATGTTTGCCTCACAGGGAGGTGTACTGTTCGAGAATCCTTCGGTTGTTCTGATGATGATTCTTCCCGGCGTGGCCTTCTTTGTTATCGCCCTGTTGATGGCCACTCTTGCCGCACGGTTATTCCGGCTCAGCTATCCCGAGTTCGCACTCCTTGCTTTCACCACCACCGCCCGCAATTCGGAGGCCTCTCTGGCCATTGCCGTTACCGCCTTCTCCAGTCCACTGGTGGCGCTGACCGTGGTAATCGGTCCCAGCATTGAATTGCCCGTCCTCATTCTCTTCCTGCGTATCGTTCTGTCCATGCAGCAAAAGAAGTGGTTTTCCCGAGCCGCTGAACAAAGCGCCTGACACCCGCTTGCAGCTCACCGGGTCACAGGCCGCCCACCTTATAGCCTTATACCCTCGTAGCATAAAATCTCGAGCGCTCATTGTGGTAGGTTAACTCCTTTCCTGAATGATTATTCATCAAGGCGTTCCTGCCACATTCCTTTTTTTTCACCACACTTCTGGCTGAAGAGCCCACGGATCCTATTGCCTCACGAGAAAATCTATATGAAATCATAATCATTGCCTCACGTGAGAATCCGTACGAAAATTTGGGCGGGTTTTCCTGGGTCTTGGCAGCCGCCACAGTCTTTCCTTGAGCCCGTCTCTCTCTGCCATTGACTTCACCACATTATGCTCCAGATAGGTTCTCCACAGCCGGTCCTGCTGCTCTTAGCTTAGAGACGGCGCTTCCATTAATTTCTGGTAGATAGTCCCGGCGCTGTAATTGCGCTTCAGCTTTGTGCTGTCCCCTCAGATATCTCTGACCCAGCCACTCAAGATCGCTCTCTTAACTCGCATCTTAAACCCCATGGCCTTGGTTCCAGGCTCATCGATTGTATATAATAAGGCGTTGGAGTGTGGGCATCAGCGAGAATAAAATGACGCCTAATCATGAGCAAGAACATGAACCCTATGCCGGTATGGGGAGCCGTCCCCTTAAAATTACCCTGAGCCTGGTCGTCACTGTCATGCTCGCCGAATTCATCGGCGGCCTGGTCAGTAATTCTCTTGCCTTGATCGGTGACGCCGGCCATATGCTCGTCGATGCCCTTGCCTTAAGTCTTAGCCTGTTTGCTCTCCATCTCGCCAACCGCCCCTCTACTCTTACCCGGACTTTTGGTTACCACCGGGTTGAGATTATGGCTGCCCTCGCTAATGGTACCGTCCTCGTATTGGTCGCCGCCTTTGTTTTCTACGAGGCTATTCAGCGTTTCGATAAGCCCCCTGAAATCAAAGCTCCGATTATGCTGGCGGTCGCGGGCGTCGGTCTCATGGCCAATCTCTCGGGTATATTCTTGCTCCGGCGTGGGCGTAACTCCAGCCTCAACATCCGCGGTGCTTTCTGGCACGTTCTCGCGGATACTATCTCGTCGGCGGGCGTTATCGTTGCCGGTATTATTATCATCCTTACTGGCTGGACCAGGACCGACCCCATTGTGGCCATGGTTATCGGGGTAATAATTCTCTGGGGTGCCATCCGCCTGGTAAGAGATTCGGTGGATATTCTCATGGAGGCCGTGCCTAAGAATATTAAGGTCGAAAATGTCGTTTACGATATCAAGCTTGTTCCCGGGGTTAAGGATGTCCATGACATCCATATCTGGACCATCACCTCCGGGATTGTTGCCCTCAGTGCCCATTTGATAATAGACGACCAGATGGTAAGCGTGAGTGTTGCCGTGAGAGACAACGTGAACCAAATGCTTGCCGAGAAATACCAGATAACCCACACTACCCTGCAGCTTGAATGTTCCCGCTATGAGACCTGCCCGGCAGGTGTCGTCTGCCAGCTCGCCCGTCCTGACCAGGCCAACAATCACCACGACTAAAATGTCTTGTTACATCGCCAGTCCACGATAAAAGCAACTGAAATGCCCGGTGTAACAGGCCAGGCCAAGTTTTGTTCGTGGTTTAGCCTCCGCAATCTCTCCATTCTGGCATTTCAGTTAGCTACTACAGCCATCCAACCTTTCATAGTTAACATCAGCTTCTCCTGCCCTATGCGGGACCATTCATAAGCCCTGTCCCCCGTATATTCAATAATATGCAAGGCCATGAGTTTGAGGTATAAGCTCTACGAAGCCGATAATTTAACCACCGGCCATCATCCCCCTTTCCTTATCTACCAAGCTTTTGGCTGAAGAGCCCGGCTGCATTTGACATTATGAGCTCCGTTTGGTTAATTATTAAGAAGATATGGTCATGCCGATCCAGAGAGGGAAAAACCATGTGGCTTGAAAGGATTGTCTCCGAAGGTCTGGCACATCATTCCTATTTTCTTTGCGATGGCCGGGAGGCTATCGTCATCGACCCGCGCCGTGATGTGGCTGTTTATCTCGAGCAGGCCCGCCGCCTGAATGTGTGTATCTGTGCCGTGCTGGAGACCCATCGCCATGAAGATTTTATTCTCGGCTCTCGTGAACTGGCCGAGCGAACCGGTGCTCCCGTCTGGCATGCGGATGCTCATCTTCCTTACGCGTATGGCCAAGCTGCCGAAGACGGGCAAACCTGGTCGCTTGGTGATTTTCGACTGCGCGCCCTGAGCACACCCGGCCATACTCCAGGCAGTATGAGCTATGTGCTGGAATTGGCCAGCGATCAGGCCTGGATGGTTTTTACCGGGGATACGCTTTTTGCGGACGAAGTAGGGCGGGTGGACTTTTCAGGACCAGAGCTGGCCCGCTCGCTGGCGGATCAGCTTTACACCAGTATCACCACGCGGCTGCTGCCGCTTGGTGATGGGGTCTTGGTATGGCCGGCCCACGGTGCCGGCTCGATGTGCGGCGGCGCCATTGCTGATCGCCTGTGGACTACCATCGGCCTGGAGCGCGCGCTCAATCCCCGTCTTCATCTTTCGCGGGAGGAATTTGTGGAAAACCTGGCACGGGTTTTGCCCCATCCTCCCTACATCAGACGCGTTGAGGCCTGGAATCTCGGCCTGGCTCCTTTCTGGAATGATGTGGCTTCACCCCGTCTGCTGAAACCGGCCGAATTCGCGCAGCTAAGTGAAACAGCGCAGGTGGTGGATACACGTGCCATGCTGGCGTTTGCCGCTGCCCACGTTCCCGGCGCCCTGGCCATTGAAACCGGTCGTCTCTCTCAGATGGCCGGCTGGTTCCTTGACCCTGAACGTCCCATCCTGCTGGTCTGCCCTGGTGACCCGACTTCCCCTATAACTGCGCTGCGGCGTCTGGGCTTTGATCAGGTGGTGGGCTACATGGAAGGAGTGGATGAATGGGTGTGGGCTGGATACCCGGTCCAAAAGGTGGGGCTGGTGAGTGCCGCCGAATTACGGCAGGAGCTTGCCTCATCCCCCTCAATGGCTTTGCTGGATGTACGCATGCCGGATGAATTTGCGGCCGGGGCTATTCCCAACGCCCTCAATGTGCCGCTCATCAGCATTCCCCAACGCCTGGCGGAGTTGCCCCGGAGCGGGCTTACCCTCTACTGCGGGAGTGGACCCCGGTCCATGCTGGCGGCCAGCCTGCTGCAGCGCGCCGGCTGGTCGGAAGTGCGCATTCTCCTGGGCGGTTTTGCAGCCTGGCACAATGATTGAAGCAAGAGTCGGGAGGACAAGGAGAAGATTTTTTGCCTAAGCATAAGCGGACAGACCTTGCCCGCTCCTCTTCGCTTATTAGAACCCTTGACTGCTGCCCAACCCGGCAGTGAATATTTTCCCTGCTCCTTTTCTTCACAGGCGGGAAAAACCCGCCTGATTTTCGTTATTTTTAGCCTTATGCCGGCCTCGTGCTCCTTATCACTCATTCTTTCAGCTGAAGAGCCCTCGCCTGTTCTTCATCGTCAACAAATGGCAACCCGGTCAGGCAAAGAAGTTCGGAATCGGCGTCAAAATTAATCCATTGATTTGCTTACGGCAGGCCGAATCACCAGACCAGGCCGTAGTCGTCGCCGTAGTTGCTGGAGCCGCCCCAGAAGGTGCGGTTTTTCTGGTCGAAATAAATGGCGTTGATGGGGCCCGAGGTGTATTTTTTGAAGGAGAGCCGGTAACCCATCTTTTCGAGCTTTTCTCGCACTTCGGCCGGAGTTTTTTCGTTGAGCTCCAGCTTGCCGGGCGAGCAGTCGTGGTTATCAAAGGAGTTACGCATCTGGTAACTGGTAATGTTGGCCGCCTCACAGGCCTGCTGGACATTCATCCCGAATTCCACCACATTGAGGAAAAACTGCAGCAGGTTCTGATCCTGGGTGTCGCCGCCCTGAACGGCAAAAGCCAGGAACGGCTTTCCGTCCTTCATGGCCAGACCGGGTGTCAGTGTGGCCCGCGGCCTTTTCCCGGGCGCAATCACGTTGAACGGGTTATCCGCCTCATCCAGCACAAAGCTCTGGGCTCTCTGGCTCAGGGCAATTCCAGTCTTTCCGGCAATAACGCAGGGTATCCAGGCTCCGCTCGGCGTGAGCGACACCACCCAGCCTTCCTCATCGGCTGCCTCGATGGAGGTTGTCCCCTGGAAAAAGCTTTTTTCAAGCCTGGCCATGTCAGCTTCTTCTTTGACCGTCCAGTTCTTGTTGGTCCATTTTTCAAGATAATGCTTGAACGGATTGGTTTTACCCTCATAGGGATACGGGTCGCCCGGCTTGACGTCCGGGTCATTGGCATTCCAGTTAATCAACTTGATGCGGTCGCGGGCGTATTCTTTTGAGAGCAGACCCTTGATTGGTTCTTCCGGCGGAAAATAGGGGTCCCCATAATAAAAATCGCGGTCAGCAAAAGCCAGGTTCATCACCTGGTAGAGAAGGTGAATGTATTCAGCGCTGTTATAACCCATGGCTTTCAGGTCAAAATTCTCCAGCATGTTGAGCGCCTGAAGCATGACCGGACCCTGAACCCAGGTGTTGAGCTTGTAAACTTCAATTCCGCGGTAGGTGGTTTTGACCGGTTCTTCCAGCATCACTTTCCAGCGGTCGAGGTCTTCCAGCGTGATAAGCGCGCCGGCTTCCTTGCAGGCCGCCACCAGGTCGCGGGCAATATCGCCCCGGTAAAAGCGGTCATAGGCAGCGTAAAGGGCTTCTCTGCGGCTCTTTCCAGCCCGCAGGGCCTTTTCCTCCGCCTCAACCAGTTTGCGCAGCGTTACAACAAGGTCAGGCTGCCGGAAGACTTCACCCGGCTGTGGCGCTTCTTTTTCTTCGCCGGGATGGGTCAGGAAAAGAGCGCGGGAGTAAGGCCACTGCTTGATTTTTGCTTTTTCGCGCTCGATGCGGTCGGAGGTTTCCTTTTCCATCGGATAGCCTTCAGCCATCTGGATGGCCGGCTCTAAAACATCTTTAAGCCGGAGCCGCCCGAACTCAGCCAGCATAACAATGAGCGCCCCGGGAGTGCCGGGCGTGATGGCTGAAAGCGGCCCGTCAGCCGGCGGGTACTTGTATCCCTTAGACTTATAAAATTCAGGCGTGGCGCCGGTCGGAGCCACACCCAGCCCGTTTATGGCGATTACCCTGCCCGTTTTCGGGTTGTAGATGAGCCCCTGGGTCTCCCCGCCCCAGCTCAGGACATCGTGCATGGTGCAGACCGCAGCCAGCATGGCACAGGCCGCATCCACCGCGTTACCGCCCTTCATATACATCATCGCCCCGGCGGTGGCAGCCATGGGTTTTCCGGTTATGGCTATCCAGTGTTTGCCGTGAAGCACAGGTTTTTCCGTCTTTTCCTGTCCGAAAACCAGGCCGATCAGGACCGCGGCCACCGAGGTGAGCACCACAATCCCCGAAACCCAGGATATTGTTTTAAGGGAAATCATCTTCGCCTCCTTCTTATTATCGCAGTTAAAACATAAAGATTGCAGACATCTTAATTCTTACAATTATGCACCCTTATTTTCAACTATCACATATGCATTTTTTTAATTCTCATGATATACAAAGTTTTTTCGTCCTTCTGGATTAAAAATAGCCTGTCTCCGAAATAACCCTGCAGGCCTTGAATTTATCCTGACAATCACCATACCAGAAATATTTATTAAAACGTCTTAAATGCTCGCCGCTTCCTTTATTATGCTATTATCAATTCTGACCCGAGAGGAAGTCATGGGTAGATTTAATAATCTCAAAGAGAGGGCAAAAGCCCTTAAGAATGAAATCGTGGCGCTGAGCCTGGCGCTCAAGGACCGGAGGACGCCGCTTCTGGCGAAAATTCTGATAGGGATTTCTGTGAGCTATGCCCTGAGCCCGATTGACCTGATTCCTGATTTCGTCCCGGTTCTGGGCTACGTTGACGACCTCATACTCCTACCGGGTCTGATCGCCCTGGCCATAAAAATGATCCCTGAAGAAGTGCTGGAAGACTGCCGGGCGAGGGCCAGAGAGTCACAGCTCAATAAAAAAGCAGGCTGGATTGCCGCCGCCGTTATTCTTACCATCTGGATTTTGCTGGCTGCAGTCATTATACGGAGAATACTGCGATAGCCCTGTCTGTTCAGTTTTAATCATAAATAGAGGTCGTCCTTATCTACCTGATCTGCAATGCCTGAAAAGCCGTCTCTGAAGAAATACAGGTTTCAGACCATCTCGATATCCACTAGGGACTTGGAAAAACAAAAAAACGCTTCCAAAAACTAATATATT
>CALEUG010000021.1 GCA_937920515.1 uncultured bacterium | reverse complement strand
GCCGTGGCTTTATATTTTTCGCTGATTTTTTCTGGAGTGATACCGGAAACAATTGACTTCTGGTCGCTGCTGGCCGGCGGCCTGATGGTCTGGCTGATTCTGGCCATGGCAGTGGACCGCCTTTTCAGCCGGCTCATTTACGGTGATTTCCGGGAGAAGACCTGGTCAGGCCTGGCCCTGGGACTTGGCTCGGCCCTTTTGCTATACGCGCTTTTTTTTGCCGGCAATATTTTTTTGAGGAAGTTTTTTCCGCCGGGCGTTGAACACCTGGCTTCAATCTACAACCTGAAACTCGGAAGCAACCAGCTCCGCATTGGTCTTTTCCTGGGCCTGATCATAGGGCCCGGAGAAGAGCTGCTGTGGCGGGGCTGGCTGCAGAGGCACTGGTCAGCCCGGCTTGGAAAAACGGGAGGGCTGCTGGCAGTGTCGCTGCTCTATGCCTTGGTACACCTTCCGAGTCGTAACCCGGTTCTGGTCCTGGCCGCCGTGGTCTGCGGGCTGTGGTGGGGCCTGCAGTATCATAAATTTAATTCGCTTCTTTCCAACGTGGTCAGCCATGTCCTGTGGGACCTGCTGGCCTTTATCATCCTGCCCTTCTCCTGATGAGCTCTCGGGTCGCCGGAAAGCCCCTGCCCGGATATCTTGATAATCCGGATTCTCCCGGGCCTGCTTTGATTAAACACAAACAGGTTATCCCCGGCAAAGCATAAATAAGCCCTTTGAGTTTGAACTAATCCCGCTGTTGATGCAAATAAGGGCACTATACCGGTGGTGTTATCATGATTAAGCGACCGGGCAGACAGCCACTGAAATCAGGTTCGGGTTGTTGCCAGCAAAGCTTTCACTCTTAGCCAGGTTCAAGAACAGGTTGATGGGTCATCGTTGATTGCCCGCGTTCAACCGGGCGAGGCTTACTGCGGGGGAATCTCCGTATAATCCACAGGGAAGCCGGCTCAGGCTAAGGAGTCCATTTTTCGTAGCAGACCAGCTCCTCCAGGTTCTTTCGTTTCTTGGGCGAGGGGCTATCGGCCGGGTACCCGAGCGGGGTAAAGGCCAGGGGTTCCACACCCGGCGGCAGGTTGAAGATTTCCCGGGCCACAGCCGGGTCAAAGGCCCCTACCCAGCAGGTTCCAAGTCCCTCGTTAGCCGCGGCCAGTATCAGGTGGTCCAGAGCAATGGTGGCATCAACGTCGGCGTAATTCTTGCCGTCGCGCCGTTTCCAGGCAGCTTCGGGCAGGGTGAAGATTCCGATTACCAGGGGAGCCTGGATAAACCATTCCCGGCCGTAGAGCCGTCTCAACTCCTCTTCCCGTCCCCTGGTCTTGACGACCAGGAGGCGGAAGGGCTGGCGGTTAGCGGCGGTTGGAGCCAGACGGGCGGCCTCCAGGACACGCTGCAATATTTCCGGGCTGACCGGGTCGGGCCGGTAGGCCCGGACGCTGTAACGTGATTTTATCAGCTCGGTGAATTCCATCCTGACCTCCTTCAGTCTATTTTTTCTCGGGCCGAGTTTTTTTCATTCGAGCTCGGTAATTATATTAAACATTTTGTCCACTTTTTATGCCAGCAGACCGCGGACATAGCCGACCGATTCGGCCACTCCGGGCAGCGGATCCTTTTCGTCCTTTTCAAATTCAAAGGCCAGGACGCCGCGGTAGTTGATAGCGATAATGGTCTTGAGAAAAGACCTGATGTCGATTACTCCCCGACCGATTTCCACCGTCTGGCCTTCCGGGCTGGCGGCCGAGACGTCTTTTATGTGAACGTCCAGCAGGCGGTCTGAGAATTTCCTGGCGGCCCCGGCCGGGTCGACTCCGGCCCTGACCGTATGCCCGATATCCAGGCAGAGGCCGAGCCGGCGGTCCAGGTTTTTCACTCTTTCGTAGGCCGCTTCCGGAGTCGGATAAAATCTGTCTCCGTGCCCGTGGTTATGGATGGCCAGCGATATTCCGGTTTCTTTTGTTTTCTGCTCGAGAAGTGGCAGAAGGGCAGGGTTCGGTGAGGCTATTATCATTTTCATTCCGGCCACCCGGGCACAGGCGAAGGCCTGTTCCACCTCTTCCGGCTTTTCCAGGTACACCACTCCGCACCCGTAGAGGTCCAGGCCGGCCTTCCGCACCCCGGTCGCGGCCGCTTTTATTTCCGGGAGAGACGAGCCAAGCGGCAGGTGAAAATCTTTTAAGACGAGCTTTTCCAGCCCCAGCCTCAGGGTCATGGTTACAGTCTGTTCCAGGCTGAAAGCCCGAAAGGTGTAGGAAGCCAGGCCGAGGGAAAAACCGTATTTTTTTTCCGGTCTCCAGTCGGGAGAAGAATATTTATTCCTCAGAGAGGAATATACCAGGGCGGAAGGAGCCGCAGCTATAAAAAGACCGGCGACCAGGTTGCTCTTTATGAATTTTCTCCGGCTCAGGCTTGACATTCTAACCTCCTTATCTCCCGGGGTTTGCCCGCGGTTGATGGTGGTCAGGGACAAGAGCCACGGTTAAAGAAGCTCGGCCTGCGCCGATTCCCCTGTTTCTGCGGGGCGATCGCCCGGCTTTGCTGGATACTCCTATAATTGCTTTTGCTTGATGTCCGCGATGAGTCATTCTGGCAATTTATTTTTTGCAATATTTTTTTGCCCTGTCAATTCCTCTGCCGGGTCTTCCCGGAATGAACCTGGATTTCCCGGGGCCGGCCTGGAAAATACGGAGGACCTGGCAATCAGTGGTGTGGTCAGAGAGACAGAGGCTGTTTTTAAGAATTCCCTTCTCTTCATACTGATAATTCTAATTCATCCGGTCGGCCAGGTCACCTGGTTTTTTCAACACCTCCCTCTTTACTGACGATGATTGAAGTCGTGTCCTCGTGGTCAGCGGCCTTTTTCGCCTGTTCTTTGATGGCAAAGTACGGGTTAGAGACAGGATAAATGTTTGCCCAGCGCCCGGCCGAATTGCAGGCTTTCCGGGTGCAGGAAACAGGAATTTCCTGCTCGCTCTTAAGCTGCCAGCCTTTCTTTTTTAATAATCTCCAGCCATCCTTACCTATGAAACCGGGCGGATTTATATTAAAATCTCTTCCTTGAGAGTAAAAAATGGAAGATCAAAGAAGACGGTTTATTACCTGCGATTACGAAGTATCGAGCTTTAATGTCGATTTTCTGGGGCGGGCTCATCTTTCAGCCCTGATGAATTACCTGCAGGATGCGGCCCGGCGGCATGCAGTCCGCGAGAGATTTTCTGTCTTTGAGCTGGCAGAGAAAGGACTGACCTGGGTGGTCTCCCGCTACCATGTTCTTATCGACCGCTATCCCCGGATGGGAGAAAAAATCGTCGTCAGGACCTGGGCTTCCGGAAAACACGGGTATTATGCTCTGCGCGACTTTGTAATCTCCGATGCCGGGGGAAAAAGAATTGTCGAGGCCACCAGTTCCTGGATGATCATCGAGCTGGAGAGCCGGCGGCCGGTCCGGGTGGAAAACCTTTTCCCCGACGAGTTGATTCTCCAGGAAAGGGCCCTAAAGGATGATTTCCCCACGCTGCCTATAGTGGAAAGGCTGGACCACAAGACCACCTTCAGGGTCATGTTTGAAGACCTGGATTATAACCGGCACGTCAACAACGTGGTCTATTCCCGCTGGGCGGTTGAAGGCATGCCCCGGGAGGTGCTATTCGCCGGCCGACCCCGGGAGGTAGAAATTAATTACCGTTCTGAGGTCTTTTACGGTGACGAAATAGAAGTCATCAGCCAGAATCCGGAAAGTCCCGGAGGCTTCTGGATTCAACAGATTTACAGCCTGGCCTCGGGCAAGGAAGTCTCCAGGGTCAGGTCCCGCTGGCAGCAATATGGCCCGGAAGATGAATAGAATTAAAAAGCAAGGCGTCAGGATTTAAGAAAATATGAAAAAAGAAAAAAGTCTCAGCCTGGTAGCATTAATCAGGCCTCTCGGAAACTCAATAAAGGAGATAAAAGAAGAGGCCGGGCAGGTAGCTCTTAAAGGCACAAAAGTTCAGGCTGTGGCGGGGAATATAAAAAGACAGAACAGGAGAAAAAAAATTAACAAGGATAAATCCGACTGGAAGCCAGGAGATATCAAGGTAATTACAGCAGCCAGCAGAACCGCAGGCCGGGAAGAAAAGTGGGGGCTGGTGCTGATGGGTGGCGGGGCCCGGGCCCTGGCTCATATCGGGGTACTGGAAGCGCTGCTTGATAATGACCTGGTGCCGCCCGTAATCACCGGTACTTCCATGGGAGCCATCATCGGCGGGTTGTTTGCGGCAGGCTATTTTCCGCCCGAGCTGGAGAAGCTGGGCGGACAGCTGAGCTACGGTCGTTTGGCCGGGCTGCGAAGAGCCAGAATACCCATACCAGATAAGCTGGTCGATTACCTGATGCTCGAGTCCTATCAAAAAAGGTTGCTGCGCCGGATGGGAGTTAAGCAAGGGGACCCGCTGGGAGAACACCTGAGGGAGCTGGTGAACGACGTTTTGATAGAGGAACTTCCGATTCGTTTTGGCTGCAACGCGGTCGACCTGGTTTCCGGCCAGGAAGTGAATTTCACCAGCGGTCCATTGCACCAGGCCCTGCGGGCCAGCATGGCCTTTCCCTTTGTTATCGAACCGGCCCGGTTTTCTGGCCGGCTGCTGGTTGACGGCGGGTTGCTCAACAACTGCCCCGTTCGCCTGGCCCGGGAACTCGGAGCTTCCAGAGTTTTTGTGCCCGACGTCCACCGCCCGCTGAAAAAGATGGCCATGGCCCATTTTGATTCAGCCTTCATCATGGTGCACCGCCTGGTCCAGGTGGTGCTGGCCGACTCGACCGAAAGCAAGTTGCCAGAGGCTGACTTAATCATCAACATCAACCCTGACGTCGATACTTTTGATTTTACCCGGATTAGAAAGATAGTTAACCTGGGAAAGAAAATTACCCTACAGAATATCGAGGCGGTCAGGGAGCTGGCCGGAAGTCCGGCTGGCTGACTCTGAGCAGCCACGGCCAGGTCGTCCGATAACCAGATGCCGGCCAGGCAACCCTTTTGGTCCCGGGCAGTTTTAAGATTATGAGCAGGTGAAGGCGCGGGTCAGGGCGGAGGCATCGCCCTCCCCCTGACTTCCAGAGCCGTCAGAGGTTCAGGATAACCGGGCACTGAGTAAATAAACGTGGTAGAATATTTAAGAACAATGTCCGATGGTAAATAAGTAGCTTTATTAAAAAAACCGGGACCGGGTAAGGTAAAAGTTAGGCGACAGCGCCCGGCCACTGGAGGATGTCTGATGAGGCTTAAAGGATCAGGGACAAGGCGACGTCCGGCTGGCACCATTTTCTTTTTCTGGTTCTTTCTGCTGGCCCTGATTTTATTTCTGGATGTGGCCTACGCTGCTGGCGGGGGTCCGGAGCCCGGGCCGCAGAAAAAGCCAGCAACCAGGCAGAAGAAAGAAAAGGAGCCCCCGTTGCCGGAAAAATACCGGAAGTGGCTGGAGGAAGAGGTGGTATACATCATCACCCCGGTCGAAAAAGAAATCTTTCTCAAGCTCGGCACCGACCGGGAGAGGGAATTGTTCATCGAAGCCTTCTGGAAGCAACGGGACCCGATTCCCGAGACTGAAGAGAATGAATTCAAGAGCGAGCATTACCGCCGGATTGAATACGTCAACAAGTATTTCGGCCGGGAATCACCCAGGCCGGGCTGGAAAACCGACCGGGGGCGTGTCTACATCATCCTTGGCCCGCCCAACGACATCCAGCGCATCGACAGCAAGTCGGAAGTATACGATTCGGAAATCTGGTTCTACCAGGGCAAGACGGAGATGGGATTGCCTCCGGGTTTCAACGTGCTGTTCTTTCGGGAAAGGGGAACCGGTGAGTACCGGCTCTACAGCCCGACCAACGACGGGCCGCAGGCTTTGCTGACCGGTTACTGGGGCGATCAGGCCGATTACCTGGCCGCCTACCAGAAGTTGAGAGAAATCGACCCCAACCTGGCCAATGTCTCTATGTCATTGATTCCAGGGGAAGAAAACACTGCTTTAGGGCGGCCGTCGCTGTCTTCAGACCTTCTCCTGCGGCAGATTGAACTGACCCCGCAGAGAATGGTGGAGGACAAGTATGCCCGCAAGTTTTTCGAATACAAGGACCTGGTGGAGGTGGAATACAGCGCCAATTACCTCGACAGCGATTACCTGGTCAAAGTCCTGAAAAACCCGGCCGGTTTTTATTTCATCCATTATACCCTTGAGCCCAAACGCCTGTCGGTTAACCAGTACGACAATCGCTTTGCCACCAACCTCAGGGTTAACGGCACCCTGAGCACCCTGGACGGGAAAATCGTCTACCAGTTTGAGAAGACCTACCCGGTGCAGATGGACGAAGCCCAGATGAGAGAAAGGCGGCACCTGCCGGTGGCCATCTATGACGTTCTGCCCTGTGTTCCCGGCGATTATAAACTTTCGGTCCTGGTAAAGAATGAAGCCAGCAAGGAATTTACCAGCCTGGAGCAGACCATCAGGATTCCAGGCAAGAGCGGAGTGGAACTTTCGGCTCCTGTCCTGGCTTACAAAGTGAGCCCGGCCGAGGCCGCCGGGGGAAGAGTCAAGGCTTTCCTCATCGGGGGCAATCAGCTCTACCTTCAGGCCAGCCGGGTGTTTACCGCCAAGGACCAGCTGGCGGTTGTCCTGCAGGTTTATGGCCTGGCCCCGGCCCTCAGGGAAAAGGCCAGCCTGCGGTTTCAGTTTGTAAGGGAGACAGAAATTTTCAGGGAAAAAACGGTTCCGCTGGCCGAGATTCTCACCCTGCCGGAGGTGGTGCAGATATTCTCACTGAGCGATTTCCCGCCGGCCCATTATTTTCTGAACGTCAGCTTGATGGTGGACGGCAAGGAGCAGGTTACAACCAGGGAAGAATTCGACCTGACCTTCCTGGAAAGTCTGCCCCGGCCCTGGATCCTGTCGCGGGTCCTGCCGCCGCTTGATGACCCTTATTATGGTCATATCCTCGGCCAGCAGCTTTACAACCTGGGCCGCCTGAGCGAGGCCAGGACGGTGCTGGAGCAGGCGCTGGTTAGGGCGCCCCGGAACGAAGAGCTCAGCCGGCAGCTGGCCCAGGTCTATCTTGACCAGAGAGAATATGCAAAAGCAATAGAGCTGGTGGAAGGCTTCATCTCGGGAGAAAAGCAGGCTGCCTATGAAACCCATATTGTGGCCGGAAGGACCCTCTATTACCTGGGCGAATATCAAAAAGCTATTGATATCCTGGACAGGGCGGTTAACCTCTATGGAACCAACATAATGCTTTTGAATCTCATAGGCGATTGCTATTTCGGGCTGGGAAGGAAAGCCGAAGCCGCGGCTGTCTGGGAGAAATCTCTGGAAATAATGCCCGACCAGCCAGAAGTTAGAAAGAAGCTCCAGGCGGTTAAAGGGAAATAAGCCTGAAAAAATCTTAAACCCCTGGTGATACCGTGTCAGCGTATGTTGTTTATACCCTTCTTTTCTGATTTCAGGAATTAAGCCCGGGCGGTGGCATAGATTATGGAAATTAATTTAGGGTTGGCCTGGCGCTGAAAGAAAAATAAGACTTGACACTCTGTCTGATATGTGATATATCAGATACCTGGAGAAGGGATGAAAGGCACCATATTTGACCTCAAGCGCTATGCCGTCCACGACGGGCCCGGAATCAGACTGAACGTCTTTTTTAAGGGTTGCCCGCTTCATTGCCTGTGGTGCCATAATCCCGAGGGGGTGGCCTTTGAGCCTGAATTGATGCTCCTGCCCAACCGCTGTGCCCGCTGCGGAGATTGCCTCCGGGCCTGCAGCTACGGGGCTCTGAGTCAGAATGGAGATGGCCTGGTGCGGGCTGACCGCTCCCGCTGTACGCTTTGCGGTGATTGTGTTGAAGCCTGCCAGCGGGAGGCCATAGATATCGTCGGACGGGAAGTGTCGGTGGAAGAGGTCGTGGCTGAAGCCGAAAAGGAACGGGTTTTCTTCGAACAGTCCGGCGGCGGAGTCACCCTGACCGGCGGGGAGCCCCTGGCCCAGCCGGCTTTTGCCGAAGCCCTGATGGATGCCCTGAGGGAGAAAGGCTTCCACCTGGCACTGGATACTTCTGGCCACGCCTCACCTGAAATATTCCTGCGGCTGGCAGGCAAAGCCGACCTGGTTCTGTTTGACCTGAAGTTAATGAACGAAGAGAAACACAAAAAATATACCGGTGTGTCCAACCGGCAGATCCTTGAGAACTTAAGAGCTCTGGATTTAACCGGGAAACCGGTCTGGGTCCGCTTTCCGCTGATTCCGGGTATAAACGATGACGGAGCCAATCTCCAGGCCATGGCAGATTTTCTGGCCGGGCTGAAATCTGTTCAGCAGGTGAATGTTCTTCCATATCACAGAGGCGGCGTCGAAAAGTTCCGGCGGCTTGGCCGCGAAGGTGAATTTGCGGTTTATGAACCACCGGCCGAAGACCGGGTTCAGGCCATAATCGATTTTTTCCGGACCCGGGGATTCCGGGTCAAACGGGGAGGTTAAGATGAACGACAGAATAAAAAAACTGAGGGAACAATCCCTTAACACCAGGCCCAGCATTTCTTCTGAGAGGGCCAGGATTGTCACCGAGGCCTACCGCAGCCCGGAAGTGCAGAGGGCTTCAATTCCGGTGCAGCGGGCCCTGGTCTTTAAGGCATTGATGGAGAAAAAAGCCATTTTCATTGACGAGGGAGAGCTGATTGTTGGCGAACGCGGCCCGGCCCATAAGGCCACGCCAACCTACCCTGAGGTCTGCTGCCACAGCCTGGAAGACCTGGAGACCCTGAATTCCCGGCCCAAGACTTCCTATGCCGTCGACGAAGAAACGCTGCGGCTCTACCACGATGAAATAATTCCCTTCTGGCGCGGCCGCTCGATGCGGGAGAAAATTTTTGCCGAAATGACTCCGGAATGGAAAGCGGCCTACGAAGCCGGAATATTTACAGAATTCATGGAACAGAGAGCTCCCGGGCATACCGTCCTGGGCGATAAGATTTATTCAAAAGGGCTGCTGGATATCTTAAAGGATATAGAAGACTCGTTAGCCCGGCTTGATTTTTTCAACGACCCGGAAGCCCTGAACAAGCAGGAAGAACTCAAGGCCATGGCCATCAGTGCTGAAGCTCTTATCACCTATGCCCGCCGGCACGCCGAACTGGCCAGGAAAATGGCTGCCGAGGAGAAAAACTCCCAGCGAAGGAAAGAGCTGGAAAAGATAGCCGAAGTCTGCGAATGGGTTCCGGCCCGGGCTCCGCGGGATTTCTGGGAAGCCCTGCAGTATTACTGGTTTGTTCACGTCGGCGTGACCACCGAGTTCAACACCTGGGACTCTTTCAACCCGGGGAGGCTTGACCAGCATCTCTATCCTTTCTACAAAAAGGGCCTGGAGGAAGGCACTCTGGATAGAGAAAAGGCGGCCGAACTGCTCCAGGCTTTATGGGTTAAATTTAACAACCAGCCGGCCCCGCCCAAGGTCGGGGTTACCGCCGAAGAGAGCGGCACCTACACCGATTTTGCCCTGATAAACGTCGGCGGCCTGAGGCCGGACGGCCGTGACGGAGCCAATGAGCTTTCGTTCCTGATACTGGATGTCATCGAGGAAATGCGCCTGCTGCAGCCCAGTTCCATGGTTCAGGTCAGCGCCAGGAACCCGGACTCGCTGCTGCTTCGGGCCCTGAAAATCGTCCGCACCGGCTTTGGCCAGCCTTCTATTTTCAACACCGATGCCATAGTGCAGGAGCTGGTGCGCCAGGGGAAAACCGTTGAGGATGCCAGGAAGGGCGGTTCCAGCGGCTGTGTCGAAGCCGGGGCTTTTGGGGCCGAAGCCTACATCCTGACCGGCTATTTCAACATTCCCAAGGTGTTCGAGATTACCCTGAACAACGGAATTGACCCCAGGACCGGGAAGAAAATCGGGCTGGAAACAGGAGACCCCGGGAATTTCCAGACATTTGAAGAGCTGTGGCAGGCCTTCGAAAAGCAGATGCGCTATTTTATCGACATCAAGATCCGCGGCAACAACGTCATAGAGAAACTCTATGCCGATTACCTGCCGGCCCCGTTCCTGTCGCTGTTCATAGATGACTGCGTGCTGAAGGGCAGGGATTACCACAACGGTGGAGCCCGCTACAACACCAGGTACATCCAGGGAGTCGGGCTGGGGTCGATAACCGATATCCTGGCCTCGGTCAGGTACAACGTTTACGACCGGAAAACGGTAACCATGGATGAGCTGCTCCGGGCCCTGTCGCAGAATTTCCAGGGATACGAGCGGCTGCGGGACCGGTTCCTCAACAGGACACCCAAATACGGCAACGACGACGATTATGCCGACGAGCTCACCCGCCAGGTTTTTGAGATGTATTTCAGGCTGATTGATGGCCGGCCGACGGTCTGCGGCGGGACTTACCGGGTCAACCTTCTGCCGACCACGGTTCACGTCTATTTCGGCCGGGTGACCGGAGCCACCCCGGACGGGCGCCTGGCCGGAGAGCCCCTGTCGGAAGGAATTTCCCCGGTCCAGGGCATGGACAGGAAGGGCCCGACGGCCGTAATCAAGTCAGCCGGAAAGATTGACCATGTCCGGACGGGCGGCACGCTGCTCAACCAGAAATTCACGCCCCAGCTCCTGGCCGACGAGGAAGGGCTGGTCAAGCTCAAGGACCTGATACGGGCTTACTTCAAGCTGATGGGGCATCATATCCAGTTCAACGTGGTCACGGCCGACACCCTGCGCGACGCCCAGAAACACCCTGAGAAATACCGCGACCTTATCGTCCGGGTGGCCGGCTACAGCGATTATTTTGTCGATTGCGCCAGGGAGCTGCAGGATGAAATCATCCGCCGCACCGAGCACCAGGGCTTTTAGTCTGGCCGGCGGTTACCCCGCGAGCTGACCGGGAAGTTGAAATGGGCACAGCCCCCTGAGCGCCTCCAGCACTGCGGCCATCTTCTCCTCCGCTGTCCACTTCTTCGGTTTCATCCTTTCACCTTCTGAATTATGTATAAAGCCTACCTCTCGAAAGTGTCCATCTCCTCAGGGGGTCAGTATAGCTGAACCCAGCGGCGACTATTTTTCCTGATTTTCCTCTTCCCAGGAGAAGAATTCCGGCTGATTTCCCGCGCTTTGGGCCTTTTCCCCAGCTTCTCGGCTCATTCCTACCCGCTTCGAGCTCGAGTTGACACCCGCCAGCCCAAGTTTTATCATTTTTCACGATGGATCGAGGCGATATCGGTGGCTGAACACTCACTTAGCCGGCGAAGCAGAAAAACGAATTTCTTATTCTCAGGAGCACCCATTTACTTTTTTCCGCCTGACAAATTGGGATTGGGATGACAAAAGAGTTAAGTTTGAGGAGGCTTTAAAAGAGGCAAATGAGTAATCTCATATTTTACCAAGAGACGTTTGAGAAAAATATTAAAGAAGGTTGTTTGATTGTTGAAAAAATATTGAACGCGAATAGGTTAAGTTTTAGTAGATTGACACCTTCAGACCTGCCCAATAAACCCGGGCTATATTTAATATCTCACAGGGAGAGCGGAGAGATCTTGCGGGTGGGAAGGACAAACAATCAAACCCTACGAGACAGGATCTATCGTAACCATCTGAAGGGAAGCCAACCTGGTAATCTAAGAGCGCAGCTTGTCAAAAATAAAATATGCAAGGATATGGAGGATGCCAAACGTTGGATAAGGGACCACTGTGAAGTTCAGTTTTTAGAAATAGATAAAATTGAAATTGAAATGAAATGGGCCGAACATTTTTTACTGGCCGTTCTTAGGCCGAAATTTAGTAATTGAATTTGGAAGACAGAAAAAATGGTGGCCAATTAAAATAAGATTTGCCGTAACCTTAGGCGAGCTTGCTGAAGTCCCAGGCACGCCTAATGCTTATTGGGCACCTAATAGCCTACGGGACCTATTCCAAAAATACCCGCCCCTCGACCGGGATGTCGCCAGGCAGCCATACAAGCCTAAGATTGCTGATGTGAAACAGGGTTTAGCAACTGCAGACCACCTGCGCTTCACGCGCTACTGGTGGGAAGTTCCGGTCGAGCAGATTGCCGTAAGCCGCGAAGAGACATATCAGGGCAAAAAATGGGTCCCTTTTGCCAAAGGGGGCAAGGGTCATTGGTTGAGACATAGTATCCAGGTAGGGGGAAGAGTATTGGGTAGAGGTCGGTAAGCTTTTCCAGCTGGACTACTGGAAAGATGGCCACCAGGTTTGAGATCTTTCTCTCCATACTGAGTTTCTGGAACGGCGTCATGCTTAGAGTCGAGTGAGGCCGTTTGGTATTATACATAAACTGCCATCTTAAAGCCCGGTAGTAAAACTCTTCAAGGTCCTCGAAGCGCTCTATCTGCGGGATGTAGAACTCGTTATCATCGGTCTGAGGCGAGCGCTCTACGAAGGCCTGATACTGCTTCTTCCCCCTGGATATAGGCAGCAGCTCTGCCTTGAGGGGAGCGAATACTTTCTTCTTCAGGTACTCTAACTTGGGCACCGATTTACCCCCGAACTCCTCTCCGTTATCGGTCTGAAGGCTTATCTTATGCTCTATCCCGAAGCTTCTAAGAAAGTAGATAATCATCAGCATGAACATCAACCCGCTGGAAAAGGCTCTTTCCGGGTGGTCCGGAACAGCCTGGCCACCTCAGACACATTGCCCGTCTCCTCATAAGCCCTGATAATAGCCCGTCTGGCAATGATAACTGAGCCCTTGCCAGGTTCCTGGTAACCGGGGTATATATTCCGTGTCATTGGTGGGTGGGTTTCCTCCTTTCAATTAAAAGTTTTAACAAAACTTTTAAGGGAGGAAGCCCCGCTTTTTCAAGTTACTAACTTTATAAAAGCCCTGGCTTCTTCAACCCCGACCCCTATGGCCGGAGCCCCACCCTCCCGCTCCCATAAGGACCCCTTAGACTGGATAATATGTCTTAGCCGGAAAGAACTTTAAATTTGACCGTCCGCCAGTAA
>CALEUG010000020.1 GCA_937920515.1 uncultured bacterium | reverse complement strand
GCGCCAGTCCCTTGGTCGATAACACCTTAGTGATCGCCGCCGTCAACGTCGTCTTGCCGTGATCAATGTGCCCGATCGTCCCTATGTTAACGTGCGGCTTCGTCCTCGCAAACTTTTCCTTGGCCATCTCTTTTACCTCCTAGGAGCCAGGCAAAAATTTTTATAAAAGCCCAAGACCAGATTTGAACTGGTGACCCCGTCCTTACCAAGGACGTGCTCTGCCAACTGAGCTACTTGGGCTTAACTTCATTTCTTAGAAAGCGGGAAACGGGGCTCGAACCCGCGACATTCAGCTTGGAAGGCTGACGCTCTACCAACTGAGCTATTCCCGCATCAAAAATGGGCAGGGAAGGATTCGAACCTCCGAAGCGTTTCCGCAGCGGGTTTACAGCCCGCCCCATTTGGCCACTTTGGTACCTGCCCATAAAAGTCTTCCCTATCAGGCCAGGCCTGCTTTCTATTTCTGAGCCAGCGAAGGGATTCGAACCCCCGACCCGCTGATTACAAATCAGCTGCTCTACCGGCTGAGCTACGCTGGCAATCATGACCAAATCGGAAATTTTCCTTAATTTTTCAAAAAATCTTCTGTACTTCTGTTTTTTATTGAAATAAGCTAAATTGAGATATAAATTGACAACGAGAATACTAACTTAATTTAATCTTTTTGTCAAGATAGGGAAGAAATTTATTTAATTTTTTGACCGGGTTGCCGCAACCGCTGGGCTCTTTCCATAAGCACCCGGTTGAAATCAAGGCTGAATATAATATACCTGGCTTTCTGGGCGGGCGTCAAGTGGCTGAACATAAAATCCTCAAAAGCCTGCTCCCTGGCCTGAATTTTCTGCCTTAATTCCCTGATTTTTTGCACCCCGGTCTCGAAGTCTTTATCGGAAAATTCCCCCGCATCAATTTTTCGCCTTAGATTTCTTATCTCCTCACCCAGCTGCCTCTGCAGCTCAGCTTTCTCTTTTTCCGCCCTGTTCAGTTCGGGAAAGATCACCGCCGTCTGCTTTTCGTTAAGTTCCAGGGCCTGGGTCATGCGCAGAGCCCTCAGGGTAACCAGGTTTCGCCGGAAATTTGGCTGCAGGCGGGCGTCCGTATCCTGGCCACTAACATTTACCAATGCCAGTACCAATATCAAGCCAAGAACGAAAAGGCTTATAACAAATATTTTTTTAATCATTTTCCCTCCGGATTATATATTTTCTGTCAGTAAATATTTTTCATTATTATTATTAATAATTCGCTCTCCGTAATCTTCAATATTTTCAAATCCTTCCGTGTTAAGGTCCTCCACTTCTTCAAAAATACTGTTAAGAATTTCCTCATTGTATCTTTCCTGCAGGCTTCCATCCCCATTTATAGTCTGGGTCAGAGTCAGGTAAGAATCTTCAAAGGACATCAGCGTGGCCAGGTCCAGGTTCTGATCTTTTATTGGAGGCCTGTTGAAAAAAAGAAGATAGAAGGCCGCCATCACCAGAAAAAGGCCGGCCGCCCAGACCGGAGCCAATTTTGTGAGCTGGCTTTTGTTTTGGCGAACTTTGCTTTCAGCTTCAACCCGGATCAGGCGCTCCCTGAGTCCATCTTCCAGGGCCGCCAGGTTTTCAGGTTCAGCGGTCGGCAGCTTCCTGAGTTTCACCTCTATTGTCTTCAATTCTTGTTCATAAAGATGGCAGGCCTGGCAGGTTTTCAGGTGGGCTTCCAATATCCTCTGCCCGGCTGGAGGCAGAGAGCCGTCCAACCTGTCAGAAATCAGTTTCTGATAGTCCGAACATTTCATCTCATACCTCTTTGACCCGACCAAGGTAGGGTCTCATTCTCTCCCTTAGCATTTTCCTGGCCTCGTGTATCTTCCAGGAAACCGTCCCTTCCGAACAACCGAGCACTTCAGCCGCTTCGGAATGACTCAGGCCCTGGAACACCACCAGGGTAATGGCCAGTTTATAATTAGCCGGGAGCTCGGCCAGGGCCTGTTCCAGTTCGGTTTTGAATTCCTCCTCTATCGATATTTCTTCCGGGGTGGCTACCATGGCCAGAACGGGATCAGCTGGTTTGATTTCGTCCAGGTACTCAATTTTACCTTTTTCCCGGCTCATTTTATCGAGAAAATTAAGTGTCTCGTTTACCGCAATTCTGTGCAGCCAGGTATTAAACCTGGACCTGGCCTTAAAATTCTTCAGGCCGGTGTAAGCCTTGAGCATGGTTTCCTGGGTCAGGTCGGCAGCATCTTCCCGATTCCCGGTCAGACGGTATATCAGCCGGTAAATCGGTGCCTGGTAAGTTCTGATCAAGGTCATAAAAGCTTCAACCTCACCCCGCCGGGCCCTGTTAATCAGTAACAGTTCCTGCTCTTTGTCCATCATCCGACCAAATGAAGTTTAACCTGCTGAGGCCCAGAAATCCAACACGGTTTCAAGTTCTCAATAATTTAGACAGGTTTCAGGGCCTGAGCTTGGTAATTGTCGCACTTTTTCTGTCATTTAAATTGACTAAAAAAGTGCTAATTGGTAATATGATTTATCAATTCGGGTAAAAGGAACTTTTAATGATCGAAAGATACACCCTGCCTGAAATGGGAGCCATCTGGTCTGAAGAAAACAAGTACCGGAAATGGCTGGAAGTGGAACTGGCCGTCTGCCAGGCCTGGGCCCGGCTGGGCAAGATACCGCGGAAATCCCTGGAAAACATACGGAAAAAAGCAGCTTTTTCGGTCGATCGCATTGAAGAAATCGAGAAGGTGGTCAAACACGACGTGATTGCCTTCCTGACCTCGGTGGCCGAACACCTCGGCCAGGACTCCCGCTTTGTTCACATGGGCCTGACTTCTTACGATGTCGTTGACACTGCCCTTTCGCTGCTGATAGTCGAGTCGCTTGACCGGGTGGAAAAAAGGCTGCTGGGGCTCAAAAAGATACTCAAAAAAATGGCCCTCAAGTACAAGAAAACCCCCTGCATTGGCCGGACCCACGGCGTCCATGCCGAGCCCATTACCTTTGGCTTCAAGATTCTGGTCTGGTACGAGGAAATCAACCGCCATCTCAAAAGGCTGCAGGCTGCCCGGGAAAACATAAGCGTAGGCCGGATAGCCGGCTCGGTCGGAACCTACATTCATCTTGACCCCAGGGTGGAAAAATATGCCCTCAAATCTTTAGGCTTGAAACCGGCCCCGGTCTCAACCCAGGTACTGCAGCGCGACCGCCACGCCGAGGTGATGAGTTGCCTGGCCCTCATCGTGACCTCCCTGGAAAAGTTTGCCCTGGAAATCAGGCATCTTCAGAAAACTGAAGTCCTGGAAGTGGAGGAGCCCTTCACCCGTGGTCAGAAAGGTTCTTCGGCCATGCCCCATAAGAGAAACCCCGTGCGCTGCGAAAGGGTGGCCGGCCTGGCCAGGATAGTCCGGGGTAACCTGCAGGTAGCCCTGGAAAACATACCCCTCTGGCACGAACGCGACATTTCCCACTCCTCGGCCGAAAGGGTAATTTTCCCCGATTCTTTCATCCTGACGGATTATTTGCTGAAAGAGATGGCTGAAATCATTTCTAACTGGCACGTCTACCCGGCCCGGATGATGCAGAATATCCAGGCCACCAGGGGCCTGATATTCTCCCAGGCGGTGATGTTAGCCCTTACCAGGAAGGGCTTGAGCCGGGAGGATGCTTACCGGCTGGTGCAGGGTTGCAGCCTGAAGGCCTGGCAGGAGAACCTGGACTTCAGGGAACTGATTTCGTCTGACCCGGAAATCACCCGCCACCTCTCGCCCGGGGAAATTGACTCCTGTTTTGGCCTCGAACCGTATCTGCAGAAAATAGATTTTATCTTTGAAAGGGTTCTGCGATGAAAGTAAGAATTCTGGTTTCGCTGAAGGAAAGCGTTCTCGACCCCCAGGGCCAGACGGTGAAAAATGCCCTGCACACCCTGGGCTATAATCAGATCAAAGACGTCCGCCAGGGGAAAGTTTTTGAAATCGAGCTGGAAGGGCTGGGCCGCTCTGAAGCCGAAAAAATAATCCCGGAAATTGCCGACCGGGTGCTGGCCAACCCCATCATTGAAAAATTCATCTGGGAAATACTGGAAGCCTGAGGACCCGGCGGAGAAAGGAACGGAAGATGAAATTTGGAGTGGTTGTTTTCCCCGGTTCCAATTGCGACTATGATACCTTTCATGCCCTGCAGAACGTCATGGGGCAGGAGACAGTCTTTCTATGGCATAAAGAACATGACCTGCAGCGGGTGGACTGCGTGGTCCTGCCGGGGGGCTTTTCCTACGGTGATTACCTGCGCTCGGGAGCCATAGCCCGTTTCTCGCCCATCATGAGGGAGGTTAAGAAATTCGCCGATTCCGGAGGCCTGGTTCTCGGTATCTGCAACGGCTTTCAAATCCTGCTGGAAGCAGGCCTGCTTCCAGGAGCCATGCTCAGAAACAAGAACCTGAAGTTCCTCTGCCAGCACGTTCACATCAGAATCGAAAACAACCGGACGGCTTTCAGCAACGCCGGCCACAGGGGCCAGGTTCTCAGAATACCCATTGCTCATTTTGACGGCAACTACTACGCGCCGCCCGACCTTCTGTCCGGGCTTGAAAAGAACGGGCAGATTATTTTCCGCTACTGTGATGAAAAAGGAAAATTGAGCGAAGCGGCCAACGTCAACGGCTCGGTCCACAGCATCGCCGGCCTCATCAACCGCCAGGGAAATGTCCTGGGGATGATGCCTCACCCGGAAAGGGCCGCAGAAAAAATACTGGGCAGCGAGGACGGGAAAATTATCTTCCAGTCCATACTCAATTACCTGGAGAAAAAGAAGGGAACCGGAAAGAAGAAAGCCACCAGGGGCGTCAGGCCCGCTGTTTCACCGCTTCCACCCCTGATCGGGACATCTTGAGGATACCATCATGATAGACGCAAAAACCCTGGCCGACCATAACCTGACCCGGGAGGAATACGACCTGATCGTGGGCCTGATCGGTCGTGAACCAAACCTGACGGAACTCGGCATCTTCTCGGTAATGTGGTCCGAACATTGCGGATACAAGAGTTCACGGGTTCACCTGAAAAAATTCCCGACCCGGGGAAAACATCTGATCCAGGGACCAGGTGAAAACGCCGGGATCATGGACATCGGCGATGGCCTGGCTGTTGTTTTCAAAATAGAATCACATAACCACCCTTCCTACATCGAGCCTTACCAGGGAGCCGCGACCGGCGTCGGCGGTATCCTTCGGGATATTTTTACCATGGGGGCCAGACCGGTGGCCGTGCTCGATTCGCTCCGGTTCGGTCCCCTCGACCAGCCCCGGAATCGCTCCATCATGGAGGGCGTGGTCAGCGGAATCTCCGGTTACGGAAATTCCTTCGGCGTTCCCACGGTCGGAGGCGAAGTGTATTTCCATGAGTGCTATGCCCAGAATCCGCTGGTCAATGTCTGCTGTGTTGGCCTGGCCCGGAAAGATAAACTGTTCCTGGCCAGGGCCCGCGGAGTGGGCAATGCCGTGATTTACGTCGGCGCCAGGACCGGCCGGGACGGAATACACGGAGCCACTATGGCCTCGGCCGAATTCGGCGAAGAGACCGAGCACAAGAGACCGAACGTTCAGGTGGGCGACCCATTCAAGGAAAAGCTGCTGCTGGAAGCCTGCCTGGAGGCCATGGCCAGGAACCTCATTGTCGGCATCCAGGATATGGGCGCGGCCGGTCTGACCTGTTCCACCACCGAAATGGCTGCCAAGGCCGGGACCGGCATGGAAATTAACCTGGACCTGGTCCCCCAGCGGGAAGCCGGAATGAATCCTTATGAAATCATGCTGTCTGAATCGCAGGAACGCATGCTGATAGTGGCCGAACCGGATAAGGTTGAAGAGCTCAAGAGGATATTCAACAAATGGGACCTGGAGGCCGTGGTCATAGGCAAAGTAACCGATGATGAACGGCTCAAGGCTTATTTTCATGGCCAGCCGGTTATTGATATACCGGTCAAAGCCGTGGTTGACATGTGCCCTGCCTACCGGAGGCCGGCCCGAACGCCTGCCTTTCAGAAAAAAGTTACCAGGTTGCGCCTGCCGGAGATGCCATCGGACCTCAACCAGGTTTTACTCCAGCTGCTGGCCTCACCCAGTATCTCTGATAAGGAATGGGTCTTCCGCCAGTATGACCACATGGTCCAGGTTAATACCATGGTTCTCCCCGGGGCCGACGCTGCCGTGCTCAGGCTCAAGGGATTGAAGAAGGGCCTGGCCATGACTCTTGATGGAAATTCCCTTTACACTTACCTTAACCCGAAGAGGGGCGGCCAGATCGCCGTGGCTGAGGCCTGCAGGAATTTAGCCTGTGTCGGGGCCACACCCATCGGCGTTACCAATTGTCTCAATTTCGGTAACCCGGAAAAACCTGAAATCATGTGGCAGTTCAAACAGGCAGTGGAAGGAATTGCCGAAGCCTGCCGCCAGTTTGGAATCCCTGTCACCGGCGGTAACGTTAGCTTCTACAACGAAACCGAAGGCAGGGCTATCTACCCCACCCCGGTGTTAGGAGTTATCGGGCTGGTGGAAGACGTCTCGCTGGTACCCGCGGCCGGATTCCGCGGGGCAGGAGAGACCATCATTCTGCTCGGAGAAAACAGAGAAGAGCTGGGATGCTCCGAATACCTGAGGCTGGTTTTCTCAGAAGAAA
Source organism: uncultured bacterium (assembly GCA_937920515.1). Lineage (GTDB taxonomy): Bacteria > Acidobacteriota > Aminicenantia > Aminicenantales > Saccharicenantaceae > Saccharicenans. The sequence continues at coordinate 169,039 of CALEUG010000020.1, read as the reverse complement.
AAGGTCAGCCGCCGGGGCTCAATTTTGAGAAGGAAAAGAGGGTCCAGGAACTCTGCCGCCAGGCCATTCGGGCCGGTCTGGTCAGGACCGCCCACGACCTCTCCGAAGGTGGACTGGCCGTGGCTCTGGCCGAATGTTCATTCAAGGGACAGCGCCTGACAGGCTTTGAAGTTAAACTTAATGACCGGCTCCGGACCGATGCTCTGCTATTTGGAGAAAGTCAGTCCAGAATCATCCTGACAGTCAAAAAAGAGAATGCCAGGAAACTTCTGGGCCTGGCCAGAAAAATGAAAGTAAAAGCCAGGGTAATCGGCCGGACCGGCGGCCGGAATATGGTAATCTGGCACCGGAAGAAGAAAGTTGTTGATCTGCCGGTGGACCTGGGCTACCAGGCCTGGAAAAACTCCATTCCTGGCTTTTTCGAGATAAAGAAGACCTGAGGGGGAAAAATGGAACAGGGATTTTTCAGAAGCCCGAAAAAAAGGGGCCGGGTGGCTGTATTGCTTTCGGGGCGGGGGTCTAACTTCAGGGCCATTCACGACGCCATGCTGGCCGGGAAAATCAACGCCGACATAGTACTGGTTTTCAGCAACAAAGCCGATGCCCCGGGGTTGCAAACGGCCAGGGAAAGGGGACTGGAAACTCTCCACTTAGACCCCAAAGCCTTCCCCGGCAGAGAAGCCTACGATGCGGCCATAGTGGAAGAATTGAAAAAACGTGAGGTTGACCTGGTCTGCCTGGCCGGCTATATGAAAATCATAACACCACCGTTCTGCCAGGCTTTCAGGAATCGCATCATGAACATCCATCCGGCGCTCCTGCCTTCCTTTCCCGGACTTCATGCCCAGAAACAGGCGGTGGATTACGGGGTGCGCTATTCAGGAGCCACCGTCCATTTCGTCTGGGAAGAGGTTGATGCCGGGCCAATCATTCTGCAGGCTGTGGTTCCGGTGCATCAGGACGATACCGAAGAAACCCTGGCCGACAGAATCCTGGAATGGGAACACCAGATATACCCGGAAGCGGTGCGCCTTTACTTTGAAGGCAGGCTGGAAGTGCGGGGCCGCAGGGTCTACATCCTGGATTGAACATTCCTTACATTATATACATTATTTATACATAAGCGGCAGCCGGGCCCACCCCGGGACTCCAGCCCGAAAAAAATCGGGCTCAAATCCCTTGAAATTCCCGTCACGTTAAGTCATATTTATAGCTTCAAGACCATTTGAGGTTGACATCATGTTCAAACCGGTTGAAGAACAATTAAAGCTGCTCAAGAAGGGCGCGGTGGAAATCATCCAGGAAGAAGACCTGGTCCGCAAGCTGGAAAGGTCCAGAAAGGAGAACCGGCCGCTGCGGGTCAAAGCCGGGTTTGACCCGACGGCTCCCGATATCCACCTGGGACATACGGTGCTCCTCAGAAAGATGAAGCACTTCCAGGAGCTGGGCCACGAGGTCATCTTTCTGATCGGTGACTTTACCGGCCTGATCGGCGACCCCAGCGGCCGCTCGGCCACCAGGCCGGCCATGACCAGGGAGGAAATCAACAGAAATGCCGAGACCTATAAACAGCAGGTCTTCAAGATACTGGACCCGCAGAAGACGGTCATAGAGTTTAACTCGCGCTGGCTGGGCGCCCTGTCCAGTTTTGACATCATCCGGCTCACTTCCAAGTACACCGTGGCCAGGATACTGGAAAGAGACGACTTCACCAAGAGGTTTAAGGCCGGACTGCCGATTTCGGTCCACGAGCTTCTCTACCCTTTGATGCAGGCCTATGATTCGGTAGCTCTTAAGGCCGATGTGGAACTGGGGGGCACCGACCAGAAGTTCAACCTGCTGGTCGGGCGAGAAATCCAGAGGGAATACGAGCAGGAACCCCAGGTTATACTCACCATGCCCTTGCTGGAAGGACTGGACGGGGTGGAAAAGATGTCCAAGTCCCTGGGAAATTACGTCGGCATCAACGAGCCCCCGGAAGAAATTTTCGGCAAGCTGATGTCCATTTCCGACGACCTCATGTTCCGCTACTACGAGCTTCTGACCGACGTGCCCGGCGACCAGATCGAAGACTGGAAAAAGCAGGCCGGAGAAGGCCGGGTCAACCCCCGTGACTTAAAGGCCGGATTGGCCCGGATGGTAGTGACAGATTTCTGGGGAGAAGAGGCGGGTAAAAGGGCGGCTGAAGAGTTCGACCGGATTTTCAAGCACAAGGACCTGCCAAGCGAAATGGAAGAGAAGGTTGTGGAGATGAGCGGGGGCCAGGTTCAGCTGGAGCTGGTCGACCTGATGGTTAAGCTGGCGATAGTTCCATCCCGCGGCGAAGCCAAGCGGCTTATTCGCCAGGGCGGGGTTTATGTGGACGGACAGAGGGTTGAAGACCTTGAACATAAACTTGACGTCAACAGGACAGAACAGATACTCAAGATCGGCAAGAGAAAATTCTACCGTCTGAAGCTGCAATACAAATAATTCACAGGAAAGGAAATGGTTTAAAGACAGGGGCCACCCGGCCCGGCCCTGATTAAACCCGCCTGGCAAAAAACCACCAAGTGAAATAAAATTCTTCATAAAATTGTCGCCTTTGGCAGTTGATTCCACTTCAAGGAGGCCGGGTTTATGATTTCATGAAAATCATCCTGGCAATTTCTTGCAGGTACCGGGCATCGGTCTCATCGAAGCTGGCCAGTTTATCCGAATCCACGTCCATAACTCCGTAAATTTCCCCTTCCGGAGTAAAAACCGGCACCACAATTTCAGATTGGGATCGCTCGTCGCAGGCGATATGGTCGGGGAACTGGTGGACATCAGGCACTATGATGGGTTTTTTCTCCCTGACCCCGGCCCAGCAAACTCCCCTGTTATGGGCCAGCTGGAGACAGGCCAGCGGCCCCTGATAGGGCCCGACGATGAGCTCATCATCCTTGAGCAGATAAAAACCGCACCAGAAATAATAATCAATCTTATGGTAAAGCAGGGCGCTCACGGTGGCCATCCTGGCCACCGGGTCATCTGACTTTTGGAACAAATCTTTTAGCTGTTCAATTATCCTTTCATACAATTTGCCTTTTTCCATCGTTCTCCTTCTCCGAACTTCTCAAACCTAAAACAAAGATTTCATAATAAACCAGCCGCTGTCAATTTTACATAAAGAATAGCAAAAAAAAACGGCTGTTGTTTAGGATGGCCAGGATTTTTTTAATTCTTGACTGAGCCCATTTATTCAGTATAAATTTTTTGAGGAGGGCAGGATGGAGCTATTATATAAAATTAACTGGATACTTGTAGGATTTATAGCCGGTCTCTTCTGGGGTGCCTTTGCAATACTTTTCTCTGTCCGGTACCAAGATTACCTGAGGCCCGACAACGACAGCAAGAAGACCGGAAACCTTATAAGGTTAGGCTTCATACTGGTCTTTCAATTCCTTTATAACGCCGCCTTCGCCTTTGCGGGTGGAATAGGCCTGCTCATATTTTTTGACAGGTTAAAAAGAGGATTTTTTGGATTACCTGAGCTGTTGCTGTTGCTGATTTCCCTTATTGCCCTGTTTGGAAAACTATCAGACCTCATTTATAAGATTCCGGGAACTTTAAAGGAAATATTTCCGCCAAAGTTTACCGGTAACAGGGAAACAGGTAAATAAAGAATCGGTTCTTCCCCGGAAAATCTTACCGCAGACAATTATGATGTTGATGAGTAATCATAACCGGGTCATTAATCCCAGACCCGTGAATATTTAGCCCCGCTGCCAGTGTTAAACAGGACTACAGACTCATTTTCCCTTATCCACCCGCTCTGTTTAAGATGCAGAAAGGCAGCCAGGGTGGCCCCGCCTTCAGGCGCCGGCCAGAGCCCTGTGGTTTTGCCGAGCAAGTAGGTAGCTTCAAGAATTTCTTTATCGGGCACCGCCACTGCTGTTCCCCGGCTCTCCCGCAGGGCCCGCAGAATCAGAAAATCGCCGACCGCTGCCGGAACTCGCAGTCCATCGGCAATGGTCCTGGCTCCGGGCCAGGGGTCGGCGAACTCCTGGCCTTGGTGGAAGGCCCTGACCATCGGAGCGCAGCCGTCTGATTGAACAGTTACCAGGCGCGGACGCCCGGGACCTATCCAGCCCAGCTTTTCCAGCTCGCCAAAGGCCTTCCACATGCCGACCAGTCCGGTCCCGCCGCCCGTGGGATAGATGATGACATCAGGAAGATTCCAGCCCAGTTGCTCGGCGATCTCATAACCCATAGTTTTTTTGCCTTCTATCCGGTATGGCTCTTTCAGAGTGGAAACGTCAAACCGGCCATATTTTTCCAGGTCTGACCTGGCAATTTTTCCGCAGTCGGTAATGAGCCCATCAACTAAATGAACTTGAGCCCCGAGCACCCGGCATTCGTTGATGAATGGTTTTGGCACATCGGCGGGCATGTAGACATGGGCTTCAAGACCGGCCAGGGCCGCATAAGCACTCAGGGCGCAGGCCGCATTTCCGGCAGAAGGGGTAGAAAGCGACTTAACTCCGAGCTCAAGAGCGCGAGACACGGCCAGACAAAGGCCGCGGGCCTTGAAGGAGCCCGTCGGGTTAAGTCCTTCATCCTTGATGAAAATGGGGCTGTGCTCCACCTCCCTTTCCAGACGACCGGGCCGGATTAGGGGAGTGAAGCCCTCCCCCAGCGAAAGCCTGTTGGCCTCGTCGCGAAGGGGCAACAATTCCCGGTAGCGCCAGAGAGTCGGTTCTCGATTGGCCAGGTCCCGGGTCTTTAATGTCTTTCTGGCAGCTTCCAGGTCATACCGGGCCAGAAGCGGCTTGCCACATTTCAGACAGAGATTCCACAGCTTATCCGGGTCATACTTTTCCCCGCAAAACCCGCATTCCAGATAGGCGAAGTAGCTTTTATCAGGCATGGTTAATAACTATCATTTTTCTATCAATCTGACAATTTCTTCCAGAATTGATTATCTGTCAGAAAATCAGGTATCAGCATAATTGGTCTACAAAATCAGTTGAAAACAACACCAGGATGCCAGAGAGGCTTATTTAATCTAATGTTTCAATAAGAAAATGGTTACAGTCTGGGGGGCAATCACTACGCTCAACAAACACATGATGAATACAGACCTTTAACTCCGGGTTTAAATTCCTTGCTCAACTCAAATACTTCAACCTAAAAACAGCAAAAAAGGCAAAATTTCCAACGCTGGTTCTTTATAATAATCCCTGTTTATAAAAATCCCGGATTATAGTTAAATAATAGCGGCACTGCGAAAAATTGGACCGGAGGCTTCCATGAGAAAAAGGTGCTTTATAATCAGTTTCATTGCCCTGTTAATATTATTGGTGGCCTGGCAGGCTTCTGTCGGTCAGGAGGAAAAAACAGACCGGAAAGATTATTCTGAAGCCCTCAGGCTGATTGACATCTGGCTGGAGGCCCAGCGGGATTATGAACGCCTCCCCGGCCTGTCCGTGGCCGTGGTCGAAGACCAGGAGGTGATTTTTTCCAGAGCCTATGGCCTGGCTGACCTGGAGAAAAAAGTTAAGACCACGCCCGAGACCATCTACAGCATCTGTTCTATTTCCAAGCTGTTCACGGCGGTAGCCATCATGCAACTCCGGGATGCCGGGAAAATCCGGCTGGACGACGAAGTCGGAGACCACCTGCCCTGGTTCAACATCAAGCAACAGTATCCGGACAGCGGTCCGATCACCATTCGCTCTATCCTGACCCATTCCTCCGGACTGCCCCGCGAATCAGATTATCCCTACTGGAGCAAACCCGATTTTCATTTTCCCAGCCGGGAGCAGCTCAAAGAAAAACTCGGAGCCCAGAAAACCCTTTATCCCCCATCCACTTATTTTCAGTACAGCAACCTGGGATTGAGCCTGCTGGGTGAGATCGTGGCTGAAGTCTCGGGTCAGCCCTACGATGAATATGTCCGGGAAAAAATATTAAAGCCCCTGGCCTTGAATGACACCCGCCCCTATCTCCCCAGAGAACTCTGGAGAGGCCGCCTGGCCACAGGTTATAGCTCGCTTACCCGCAACGGCACCAGGGACATGCTGCCTTTCTTTCAGGCTGAAGGCATCAAACCCGCAGCCGGCTTTTCTTCTACCGTCCTTGACCTGGCTAAATTTGCCGCCTGGCAGTTCAGGCTGCTGGCCAGGGGAGGAGAGGAAATCCTCAGGGCCCCGACTCTTCGCGAAATGCACCGCGTGCACTGGATGGACCCGGACTGGAAAACAACCTGGGGATTGGGGTTTTCTGTTTACCAGATTGATGGACAGACCATTGTCGGTCACGGTGGCTCCTGTCCCGGCTACCGGAGCACATTGATGATGGAACCCGGTAAAAAACAGGCATTTGTGGTGATGATAAACGCCTCTGGAACCGAGCCGGAAAAATATGCCCGGGGAATGAGAGAAATCCTGAAAAAGGCCGTCCTAAAGAAAGAAGGCGAAAAAGCGCCAGAAGTCAATCTGGAAGATTACGCCGGTTATTACGATGCCCAGCCCTGGTGGGGAGAGACGGCGGTTATTCCCTGGCAGGGCAACCTGGCCCTGGTCAGCCTGCCCGCCGACAATCCTGTTCAGGGGCTTACCCTCCTCAAGCACATCGAAGGCGACACCTTCAGGAGGATACGCGATGACGAAACCCTGGGAGAAGAGGTCAGGTTTGAACGCGACAGGTCAGGTAAAGTATTTCGCTTTATTCGCCACAGCAATTATTATCCGAAACTGAACCGCCGGGCTGAATGACTGGCCGAGATAAATTGAGTCGGTTACCTTAACTCCAGACCCGGGATGCAATTTTAATCCTAAATTTTCCGACAAAGTATTATTTTCGTTGCCCGGCAATTAGGCATCAGGACGGCTGACAGCTACAAACGAATATGGTGATTATCTTTTGGCCTTTCTCTGGGAAAAAAGGGAAAGCTCATGGAGGTCATTGATAAAAAAGATCATATGATTTTGGCCTCTTCCAGAGTCAACATCGAAGACTATGCCTTCCGGGCTCAAAACGGTAGCATACTTTTCTGGAAGGAAGAACAGGGGAAGATTAAAAAACACAGACTGGCTCTGATTCTTTGGGATAGGGCCAATCTATCTGCCAGGCAATCAAGCAGTAAAGAAGAGCAATAACAGTGAACATCATGGTTATGGGATCGGTTATTTCTTAAAAAAATTACCGATGCAGTCTGAAATTCTTATAAATTCCAGCTTTATTCATATCCTTCCAATCTGTTTTTTTCTACCAAGCAGTCAGAAAGCCGCAGCCCAATAAGAATAGCTTTCAAAGGTACAGACCCAAACATCCGTTCACATTACGAACGGTATAAGGCCAGCAGGCCTCACGATATATCAGAAAAAAGATTTTTAACTGTAGCTCCAGATTTATTCCGGTTGACAGGCCTCTCTGAATAAATGAAAAATATCACCCGGCCAAATTCAGTTTTTATCTGATACCCTTTATCTTTAACCCGGCATAAACCCAGCGGCCCGGGGCTGGCAGAAAACCGGCATCGTAATAGAAGCAATTTCCGAGGTTGGTGGCCTCGACAAAAAGCTCAAGGTTGCTCAACGTCCAGGATAACCTGCCATCCAGGACGAAAACACTGCTCCGGGTAAACCTTTGATAATATCTTCCGTGCAGGCCAAACCTTAAGCCGGAGAAAGATTTTGATTGAAGATTAAAAAGAAACTGGTTTTTTAACCCGGTAAGAGCATATTTTGAAAGATAACCGCTGAGGTCTTTACCGGTATGGTAATAGACAAAGCTGATTTTCAGGTCATCGATAATAATGCTCCGGTGCAGCAACCGCCGCCCCAGACTCAGGCTTGATTCTGTTCCCAGGGTGATAATCTTCGAGATATTTTCTGCTCGCCACGGTTCAGCAGAAGACAGCTTTACCCAGTCAATCAGATTATCGGCTTTTCTATAGAATACTGAGTTTTCAAAACTTAAAATCTCGCCTGAATAACGCAAGCCGGCTTCTGTTTCTCTGGTTTTTTCCGGTCTTAAATTCGGATTACCCGAGTTAACCGGGTCAGAGTAATAAAGCTCGGTAAAAGTCGGCAAACGAAAAGCCCGATTATAGGATATGTAAGCCTGAAGACCGGGTCCAAAGCTATAACTGGCTTCAGCCCCGGGCCAGAACTTCCAGCCATATCCCGGATAATGATATAGAACGCCGCCAACAAGAAAAACAACCGGAGAGAAACGAATCTTATGTTCCAGAAAAAGACCTGAAGTTCTCCGGCTATGATGGCCAAGCCGGTTACTGTCTATGTTTTCGGTGCGCAGCTCAAATCCGGCTGAGGTTTCGCCCCAACCCGAAAAATAATGAAATTTTATTTCGGCTCCCCCTGATAAATTATGGTGCAGATTACGGTAAAAAGAAGGATCGTTTCTTTTAAGAAGAAATTCATCTGCCCCGGAGCGAAGATAAATGCCGGAATTGATTATAAAATTACTGCGGTAAAAAACTGAATCGGCGGCCAGAAACAAAACACTGTTTTTTTCCCACTGTTGAGGGTAAGAGGCCGAGTAAAATCCATTGGCTCCAAAAGCCTTTTCTGAAAATCCTGCCTGAAAATTAGCCCGGCCGGATGACAAATTTATAGCCAGATAATTGTGAAAGGCAAGATGATTAAAGTCGGTATTTTCCATATAGCCATCACAGGCGCGAGAAATAAAACTGAAAACATTATTAAACCTTCCGTGAGCCAGGCTAAACCCGGCAGCCAGGTCCTGGTAACCATATTGCCCTCTTCTCAAAGAAACAGACAGGCTGTTATCTTTTGAGGTCCTGGTAATTATATTTATCGCACCGCTCAGGGCATTGGGTCCAAAAACCCTGCTTCCCGGTCCTTTAAGAATTTCTATCCTTTCGACATCTTCCAGGCTAACCGGAATATTCAGGGAATTATGACCGGTCTGGGGATCATTAAGCTTGAAGCCGTTTACAAGAATCAAAAACTGTTCAAATGTCCCGCCCCGGGCTGAAAGATCAACCTGAACTCCCGCCGCTCCTCTCTGCTGAAAATCAATTCCGGCCACATATTTCAGAAGTTCCTCAACCGTGCTGACCGGAAGGTTTTTAATTTCCTCAGCGGTCATGACCAGAACATTGCGGCCGGCTTCAGACTTAAGAACAGGCGCCAGGCTGGCCGTAACCACCACCTGTTCCTCTAATTTTCTCTGCTGAGCCATTTCCTGGTCAGTTAAAATTTTCGCCCGGGCGCTTTCGGGTATCATTAAAACAAACAGCACAAAAGCTAAAAGCGGTCTCCTCATGTTTACCCTCAAATTTTCGGAAATATTAGCTAAGATAATTTTTCCAGTCAAGGATTAAAGACACTCTGAAGAGAGAAAAAAAGGGCTTTTAGACATTCAGCAGGTCAGGTGGAAGGCGCCGGCTTTCTTTGTGCTTGTAATATTGTTAAATATTTCCACGGCCTCGGCTGTTGGCTTCCAGATGGCCTCTATCCCCTTTTTCTCCAGGAAACTTTCCGTTTCAAACGGAACGTCCATGGCCCCGTAAGCACCCGTTCCTATGACCAGGATTTCTGGCTTCCTCTCGACGACCAGCTTGAGGTCTTCCGGGCATAGAGAATGCCCTTCTTTTCGCCACCAGCCGGGGAAAATTTCTTCGCCGATTATAATCAGGTCGGCAGTGTAAGTCCGGCCTTCTATAACCATTCGCCCGAATGAATAACTTTCTATTTTCATGGTTTTTTTTATCAGCCAAGGCTAATAAAATTTTAGCTCATATGTTTTCTTTAGAGCAATTATACAAGAGGTTCTATTAACCTGAGTTATATAAATCATGAAAATCCAACACAACTAACTTTCTATACCCTATCCGGGACGTACTTTTGCAATTGTTTTATTACGTCGCGGTTCCTCTTTATAATCATGTCATATAAATACGGCCAGTATTCAGTTACCCCCGGCCTTCCCTGCCTGCTGCCCCGGACAAAGGATGAAGTTCTGATAACTTTATGTTTCTTTAAATCATCAAGAAAAATCGGGGATTTAAGCTTGCATACCCGCTTGATACTCACCCTATAGTCCTGCCCTTTTTTCCAGCCGGCATTGATATGCTCTTTTACATTGCTCACTAATAAAAATATCACCCCTCTCTCCATTACCGGTTTTCCTGAAAGCAATACAATCCGGAAAAGCCGGCTTTATTTCGTCTACCCTGAAACCTTTTCTCCTGGCAACATGAGCGAAGAGGAAAACAAGGCCAGGCTCATTTTAAGGAGCATATCTCAGGGGTTTCCATTACAGACGTTCTGGCTTAAGCCTGATATTCTTTTTTCGCAGCCTTAGCCCTCCTTTCTCCTGCTTTCCTTCGTATGCCCTGTAAATGTTTAATTTAAATTAAAAATTTATAAACCGCCTTAAAAAGGGACTATGTCAGGTTTTGTTCGCGATCTGGCCATTGCGGACAAATTTTATTTTGACAACAATTTTTGATTGTTAAATAATAAGGGTGACTGTTCGTCCGTGTTTATCTTAAGTTTATAAAATTAACTATAGAAGGAGGAGGCATGATGAGAAAATCAGTGGCTTTTATTACCGTCTGTTTATTGACAATCTTTTTTGCAGCTGGCTGTTCTCAGGCCACCAAGAAACGCCTGGTAACGGTGGAAGACGAGCTCTCAAAAGTTCAGGCCAGGGCAGCCACTCTCGAGAATGAAAAAGCCCGGCTGGAACAATCTCTGGCAGAAACCGGAAAAGCCCTGGATGAAGCCAAAGTTGCCAATAGCCAACTTCAAGCCGAGGTGAATTCCCTCAAAACCAGAATCACCGACCTGGAAAAAGAGAAGACAGATCTGGTGGCTGCCAGCCAGAAAGCCGAAGCCGACTCGTCAAAGAAAGTTAAGGCTCTGAATAATTTGATCGGGCGTTTGCGGGCCGAAGTTAAAGAAAAAGAAGCCAGTATCGAAGCCAAAAACTCGGAAATTGAGGCCCTGAAGGCCAGCGAAGCTGCCCTTAAACAGGCCGATGAGCAGAACAAAGCTAAAATCGCTTCTCTGAACAAGGATATGGCCGACCTGACGGAAAAGATGAATAAGGAAATCGCCGGGAAGAAGAAAACCATAACCATACTGGGCATTCTGCTGGCCGTGGCTGTAATCCTGGCCATAATCGGCTTTGCCAGGAAAAGAAAGGTGGTGTCTGCCTGACGGTTCACTTCAGGCCTCAAAATTGAAAAGAGGCTTCGACAATTCAGGTTTTTATTGACTAAAATTTTAGCAAGAGTCCGAATTTATTCGCAAATTTATTAACAAATTAGCGCTGAGAATATCGAATCCTAATTTTTAACATTCAGTATTTTTCGCCATCTCAGGTAAACTTGATCTGGATCAGGTCAACAGGAAAATATTTTTGCCTGTTCTTTTGACATTCCCGGGTAGTTAATCTAACCTTCCTGCCATTTTAAATCTGCGGCTGTTTTCTAACCTTATTCGAGGAATAGTGGCGGAGGCACCATTTTGGGCCGCCGGTTGAAAAGCTTCTGGTAAAGGTCGGAATAGGCGTCCTTGCCGCCGAGAAGGCTGGCCGTAACCGGAAAAACCTTCCTGGCCAGGGCTGACATGGCCGCGCTGACCTGCCTTATCTCCCACTGGGCGGTGGCATCTTCACGAAGCCGCGACAGATGATACAGCTCCCGCACGTTGGCTTTGACCAGAACCCGACGGCGGTGGGCGTTGGTCAGGATGTAATCAGCAGCCGGTCCGACCTTCTTTTTCAGCACTCGCCAGGTCTTTTCGGTTTGCCTTATGATTTCCATAAACTTCTTCTGTTCTTTTATTTCCTTAATTGAAGGTGGCACCGTGACACCCAGCCCCGGGTCGTAGGGCTGAACCAGCAGGGTCATCATCCGGTGCCGCTTGAGCTGGGCAAAGCAGGAAGCCGAGACCATCAGGTCACAGGTCAGATAAGCCAGCTCAAATTCCCGCGGCGGCGAATCATAAAATTCCATGTGCTCGAAAACTTTTTTGACCAGGTCGAGCCTTTTCTTCACAGGCCAGCGCTTAACTTCTTTCAGGGCTTCCTTCAGAGAAATTCCGGCTGTGGAGAAAAGCAAGCCGGCAACTATAAGCCCGTCTCCGTCCTCGGTCTTTTCAACAAGCCTTATTCCTTCCTGTCCGGACTTTTTTTCTTCGCTTTTCCCCTTCGGCTTTATCAGGGCCAGGGCCTGCCCGGCAACCTCCTGCGTCATCCCGGCTTCGTAAGGAGAAGGGTCGGTAAAAAGGATAATAGACGGAGCTACTTTTTTAGCTAAATCGTGCAGGTGGCGGACCAGCTCCTGAATTTCGGCATTCTTCTTGGCGGCAAAGCGACGGATCATCAGCTCCAGGTTGCGGGCATTGATGGTCATCCCCAGCTGTCCCCTGGTGGCAAGGCTCACCACGTAACGGGCATCCTCCTTGGCCCAGCCATCCAGGACCGGATGATTTTTCGGGTTGGCCGCCTGCCTGTCATATTTTTTGAAAATATGTTCTCGAAGCCGTTCATAAAAATATCCGTAGGCCTTGTTCTGGGCCTCTATGGTCTCGACGAAAATTCCTTCCAGCCCGGCCTGCTTGATTTCTTCGGGCAGAACATAATCTCCATCAAGAGTGATGTAGCGCTGGGATTTTTCGGTGTAGGAACAAAGCCGAAAATGTTCCACTTCCTCGATAGCCAGGCGGCTCAGGCCAATCAGGTCAAAATTAAAAACGGCGTGCTCGGCCACCGAGTGATGGCCCATCTTGAAAATGATGTTCTGATTGGAGCGCCGGGCTTTCTCCACTTCAGCCCGGGCCACAGCCCGAAGCTCATTTACCGGTCTGGGGTCGCGCGAAATCCGGGCATAAGCGGCTGAAAGTGTTTCGGGAGTAATATCCTGCCGCTCCGGCGAATGCTTCTTCAGCTCCTCAATAACTTCAGCATCAAAATTATATCCGGCCAGAATAATTTTCATGCCATTAAGATAAAAGGAGCCCGCCAAATTGTCAATTGCCAAAACGGGGGACACAATACTCATTCCCCGATTTTTCTGTACCTGACTTTTGGACTGACGCAAATCCAGTAAGCTCAGGTTCGCCTTTCCAAACCAAGTTTTAACTATAAGAATGAGACCAGAATCAGATTTCCCCTTTTCAATCTCAGCCCCGGGCCATGTTATGTCAATCCCGATAGGGTTCCCGCCAGATGGCCTTGCCGGTCTGTTTGTTTCTATCATAACTCTGGTATAAAATTTTAGGAAGAGGCAAAAATGGAAAATAGAAACAAGCAAATCGCCAGTATCTTTTACCGTATCGCCGATGCCCTGGAAATCAAGGGTGAAACCGGTTTTAAGGTTGTGGCCTACCAGAAAGCTGCTCGTATCCTTGAAGATTTAACGCGGGACGTCCAGGAATTGGTTAATTCTGGACAGCTGAGTGAAATCCCCGGCATTGGTAAAGGCATGGCCGAAAAGATTGAGGAATACCTGAAAACCGGCCGGATCAAACGCTACGAGGAAGTGATGAAAGAAGTGCCTGAAGGTCTCCTGAAGCTTCTGGAAATTCCCAGCTTGGGTGGCAAGACCATTCATCTGATGCATAAGGAACTCAAAGTCAATAACCTTGAAGACCTCAAGCGGGTAATCGAGGACGGTAGCCTGGAAAAGCTCTACGGTATGGGCAAGAAAAAAGTGGAAAACATCAAGAAGGGCATCGAGCTCATCGAACATGCCCACGAAAGGATGCCAATTTACGAGGCCCTGACCATCGCTGAAGATGTTATGGAATACCTGCAAGGCGCACCAGGCGTGAGTCAGATATCCGTGGCCGGTTCTCTGCGCCGGATGAAAGAAACGGTCGGAGACATAGACATCCTGGCGACCGGCAAGAACGGCCAGGAAATCATCGGCTACTTTGTCAGACATCCAAAAACCATCCAGGTGCTGGCTGAGGGCGAGACCAAGGGTTCTATTCTGCTTCAAACCGAAGCTGGAGAAAGACAGGTCGACCTGCGCCTTGTCGAAGAAGATTCCTTCGGGGCGGCGCTTCAGTACTTTACCGGCTCCAAAGCCCATAACATCAAGCTGCGCGGGCTGGCCAAAGATAAAGGTCTGAAAATCTCGGAATACGGGGTTTTCCGGGGGGAAAAGAAAATTGCCGGAAAGACCGAGGAAGAAGTCTACGGCGTTTTTGGCCTGCCGGTATTCCCGCCCGAGATGCGAGAAGACCGCGGCGAAATTGAGCTGGCCCTCGAGGGGAAACTGCCCGAAATAATCGAAATCAAGGATATCTGCGGTGACCTTCACGTCCATTCCAACTGGAGCGACGGGGTGCTGACACTGGAAGAGCTGGTAGAGCAGGGAAAGAAACTCGGTTATAGCTACATAGCGGTCTGCGACCATTCCCAGGCGGCCAAATATGCTCATGGCCTGAGCCCAGACCGGCTGGCCGAACAGATTAAGGAAATTGATAGAATCAACGCCCGGCTCAAGGGCTTTCGACTGCTGAAAGGAACAGAGGCAGACATCCTGGCCGACGGCTCGATTGACCTGCCCGACAGCCTGCTCGAAAAGCTCGACCTGGTGGTGGCTTCCATCCACTCCGGCTTTAAGAAAAATGTCACCGAGAGAATCATCTCGGCCATCAAGAATCCCCTGGTGCATATCATCGGCCATCCCACCGGACGCCTTATCTCGGGCCGGGAGGGCTATGACGTAGACCTAGACAGAGTCATCGAAGCGGCCGCCGAACACGGAAAGATTCTCGAATTGAATGCCTATTACGACCGCCTGGACCTCGACGAATACAACCTGAAAAAAGCCAAAGAGAAAGGCATTCTCATTGCCATCGGCACAGACACTCACTATGCCCATGGCTTCCAGATGATGCGCTTCGGAGTGGGTATCGCCCGCCGGGCCTGGCTCAGCAAGAAGGACGTGATCAACACCCTGCCGGTAGATAAGCTCTTGAAAACTATGAGAAAGTAGCGGACTATCAGCCTGAGCCTGCTCTGCTCGCCTTCATATTCTTTCCTGAAATATTAACGAATGTCTTTTGATAAAACAGCAGGTGGGCTCAATCCGGCACACCACCAGCACAGCACATTACCCGCTCAGATTTGGAAAGCGCTCTATGGCCCCAGTATTTTTGCTGGCTTCCTTCACGCCGTGACCACTTATGAAACCTGACGGCTCTTTCATTCAAAAAATAAGTATAACGACGGGCCTCGAAATCAAGAATCTTACTGACTGATTCTTCAACCAGGCCAAATTTCGGTCCATAGAGTATTCCTCTTATCCTTGGAAACGGCTGAACCTTAAAACCTGGACTTATTTTCTGCCAGACTGACACCGCCTCTTTTTTTTCTCCCCTCTCCCAGAGTAAACATCCCAGCGCATACCGTGCCCGATCCGCAGTCTCCCCGCCTTTTTCGACCAGATAATTATATATATTTATGATTTCCTCAGTATATCGATTAAGAGCATCTTCCACCGAGCTGAATTCGGAGGCGGATAGAAATTTGGCCAGTTCATCAAAAACTGTTTTTATGGCTAAAGCCTTGGCCTGTGAATTGAAAACATAATCCACATTAATTTTTCTTTCCAGACAAACGCTGGCTTCAAGATAGGCCTGGTGGAGGTAATCAATCGTTCTTCTTTCAAAGTCCAGAGCCGAGGCCAGGCAAAATAAGAACTCGGTAGCCAGGTGTGAATCGGGTGCCTTATTAATATAAAACAGCAGACGCTCAAAAATTGGGCTCTTGTAATATAGTTCTTCCAGCGAGTCAAACGCTGCCTGAAACGGCTGATGGAGAAGGATTGCTCCATTCAAGTTTAAGTTGATAAATTCCTTAACAAACTCAGCCAGGCGCGGGTCGTTGGGATCGTAGTTCTGAAGAAATTCCTTTTCTAACCTTCGGAATTGCTCTGCTTCATCATAGTCCATCAAACCATCCAGTAAATCCTGCCACTTTTCTCGGGGTAGATTAAACTTTTTGGCCGAAGTCTTAATTTTTTCTTCCGAACTATTCCCTGCCGGTTCAATTTCACCATAATAAATTATCTTGAAACTACCGCTTTCGGCCAACTTACTCTGCTCATCTTCGTTTTCCATTTTTTCAAATGTCCGGGTAGAAACCCGAGTATCTCCAAACAGTTTCAGATAAGGAAAACCTCTTACAATAGAAAATGACCTCGCTCCCCTGGCCATAATCAGTTCGTAGGGACTCGATCGATAATAGTATTCGGCCGGGATTTCAACTTTCGCTCCATTAATAGACAACTGGACAGTATCTCTCTCAAGGAAGGCCGGCTTCTCTTTTATTAAACCAGATCCCTTCATCCTATCCAGGACCCGGGAAACATCCTTCCCCAGGACGAAAACTTCGTACTTGTTTTCCTCCATAATGGAGGGCTTTAAGAAGATCTTTTTCCCTGAATTTAATTTTATGGTATCGGGGGCTTTGGAGCTTATTTTATCTATGTTTTGATTCTTATACCTCGTTGTCTGATATTCTGTTTGATCCAGGACAGTGCTTTTAATGAGTTGCTTGAAGAACTCAATCCTTTCTCTCTGGCTCAATTTGGGGTCGATCCATATAAAATCATCAGTAATGTTTGTAACCTCTGTTTGCTTGATTTTACCCAGCACCTCGGACAACATTTCTTGATATTTTTCATCTCGGCCAAGATCTTTGAGAGCCAAATTAAGGGCCACCAGGTTTTCTTTTATTAGAGACGGTTCAGCTGAATTTCCAGAACTTAATCCCTTAAAACCCTGCTCAAAAAAGTTTATGCTTAGAAAAAGCGAAATTAATAGGGTATGGGATACAACCGATATTATAATATTGCCGCCAAACGAATTAACCAGCCTTTCAATTAACTGGCCAAGGACTCTGGACCTCTTAATCTGGAATTCCTGCCCGGCCTGAGGGTCTGGGAAAAGGCTAATTATCCGGGAGGCCACAGCCTAAATTCCCCTTTTCAGATATTAAATTAAGCCATTTTTTTCAAAAATCAAGACTATATTGTTTTTTTATTTTCTTAAAGACCGTCCATTTTCAAGGACAGAATCCATTAGAAGCTCGGTAATTTGCCTCACGGAAAACATATCCAGGACTCCCGCCTTCTGAAATATAGTTCTCCCTTCGTGGCGCACTATCAACTCATCAGTTTCAGGGTTTTTATCCACTATTAAGAGGACGTCATATGGCAAATTTTGTTCAACCTCTCTTTTCTTCTCATTTGAACAATAAACGACAAATTCAATACCTTCTTTTCCGCCAAATATCTTGTATAAGAAGTTCCACTGATATTTGTTCATCAGCTCGCATGATAAGCAACCTGAACTCCTTTTGGCCTTTATGCCTAAATGAAGTGACACCACAGTTCTTTTATCAATCTGACCGAACTTGGCACCACTTTCTTGAGTGCAGCTCCAAAATAAAAAGACAATTAACAATAATTCAACCAATCTTAAAACTTTGGAAAAGGCTTGCATCCTAAAACAAAACTCTAATAATCTGACATCCTTAAACTTCTCATAAACAAAAAAAACACCATCACTCCCAATCGAGTTTCAATAATCAAGTCTATAAATCACAACTTCAGGAACGTCGCCTTCATTTGAAATAGCGCATATGTAACTTTTCCTGGCATCAGCTATACCCGATTTTAATGGCAAGAGTTCTCTGTGTAATAGCTGACCAGAATTTCTATCAACGATTAGGATATATTCATTTTCCTTAACTGCATTGTCCAGGTTATATTCATTCACCCAATACTCCAAGAGAAGCCTCTTTTCATCCAAAGAATGTATAGATCTTATCATTATCAAGTTGCTTTGATCTGGAAATCTTAAATTCGCTGGCAGCCCCTTGAGCCTGAACTCCGGGAAGTCATACCTGATAATATGATCAGAAACTATTTTCTTTATAAACTCCCCATCTTTTGAAAACCTAAATATTTCGATATTTTCTCCGGGCCATTGGAAAGTAATTGCCACCTCCCCGGTTTCTCTTTCAACTGTCGCCGCTATTGACGAATAAATAAGGGAAAGAGCCTGGCCAATCTTTGATTGTTCTATTTTCTCTATAAAAATAGGCCGCCGGTCAAAAAAAGACTTGATGTAATGCCCGTCTCTATCATAAATTCCAACTTCGAAAGAAAACCGACCCGGTGTCCTTGAAATCATATAAAAATTATCGCCAAATCCCATTATTGATAAGGCCAGCTTACTGAGCTTGATATATCTCTTAATATTTAGTTCCTGGTCAAGCTCAACTATCCTGTTGTTCCCCGTATCAAGAACAAACAAACCACCACACAAATAAAGGCCAGAAATTGTATTGCTGAATTCTCCCGGGCCCTGACCATATCTACCTATCTCTTTGATAAACTTTCCATCTGAATCATATTTCCTCAAAAAACTCCCCTTAGAATCACAAATATACACATTACCTTGATCGTCTAAAACAGCCCCCGCCACACCAAAAAAGCGATAATTTATATCATCAGACCCTATGGAAATAACTTTTTTTAAGTCAGCATAGCTCGGGAAATGGAAAATAGCTAAGATAGTTATCAGACATAATAGTTTTTTAATCATAATGACACCTTTTATTTTGTTTAATAATAAAAATCTCTTCTTTTATTTACTGTCGGTTTCTCGCCACCCGAAATCTCAGATTAGCACTTCAAAGGCAATTTAAGGCATAATTTTCGGCACACTTATTTACACATTGCAAGTATTGGTCCGGATTATAATACTGACGGCAATACGTGAATACGCACCACTCCAAATACTGATCGCAGGGGGGAATACTGGCAGGGGAAAAATCAACTATTGCAGCTAATAAGACAAGCACCAGAAAAAGGGCTAACAAAACTTTTTTCATTTCACCCTCCTTTATGGTTAAGCTTTAAAAGCTTTTTCAAAACAGTCTTGTAATGGCTATAGTACCTCATTCTTATCCCTTTTATCTGCTGATATTGTAAAAAAAAAATCATGTCAAGTCTTTTTTTGATTCCTCAAATAACTTGAATCTAAACAAAAAGGCCAGAGATAGGGGACTAAATCAATATCCGGATGCGAGGGTAAGAATGGATATTTATTACTTATATAAATGGAAGAACAATACCGAGAATGACCAGATGACGTGAATGCTTAAGAATATGACTAAATGGCTTAATTATTATTGGGGCCCTGAGAGGTAGCCGGAAGCGGTATGTCTTACGGGAATTAAATTTCACTAAATTTTTTATAGGTTAAGCCGGAACTTATCAAAACCGATTAAATCCAGGGAGCCGGAGCTGGATTGATATACACTCGAAACAGGCAAGCGATGATACATTTATCCCGACCAGGACCATGGAGGCGTGCTGCTCAAGGCGGTGCAGGCCATGCTGATGCAAACTGACGGAAAAAGGATTTACCTTCCTCCCGCCTGGCCAGAAGACTGGGACGTGGACTTTAAGCTACATGTCCCGTACCGGACGGTGGTTGAGGGCCGGCTCCGCCAGGGCAAAATCACCAGGCTGGAAATTACCCCTTCCTCCCGCCGCTCCGATATTGTGATTGGGCCAGAGAATCACGAATATAAGCCACCCAGATAATTTATAATCAACCAGACAGCCTGGCCACAGCTCGGCCACCGCTCTTTTCTGAAATGACTTTTTATTAGAACACCAGGAAATAAAAAAGGGGCACTCAGGTGCCCCCCATTTTGTTTTTCGCCTGTTGAATCAGACTGATTAGAAACTGATTCCGACCATAAACAGCCAGGTCCTGGTCTTGATAGAAAATCCTCCCTCAGCATCCTCGGCCAAGTTGGATAAGCCGAGGTCATAACGAATATCTGAATGGAGCGTCATCTTTGACATCTTCTTGGCCAGGCCCAGACCAAAGGTCACGCCGTATTCGACATTCTTGATCTCATCCTTGAAATCATAGGTATACTCTTCGCCCGGGATTTTAATCTTCTCCTTGGCCGAGAGGTTCAGGCCAACAAAGGGGCCGGCAAAAATGGAGGGAATCAGGGTTGAGCCTTCCTTCTGGAAGCTGTACATCAACAGAAGCGGAATTTCCAGGTAATCCGTGTTGAATTTTACGGTGCCGGTTACTTCGCCTTCGGCAACCGAGACCTTGGGGCCTTTTTGAACGTAAAGAATTTCGGGCTGGAAGCTGAAATTCCTGGCCAGTCCAATGTTAGTAAAAGCTCCAAACACAAAGCCAGCCTTATTCTTCAACGGGTAATCCCCAAAGAGAGGCTCGCTGGTCGACCAGTTAGCCAGGGCTAACCCGCCCTTGACCCCGAACTTGACGGCGGAAAATCCAGGGGAGAAAAGCATCCCTACCAGCATTACACTCACCACAAGAAACACCAACCTGTTTATTTTGTGTCTCATCATTCCTCCTGTTAAAATTTTTATTGGACCGGACAAGCCAGATTTTATCCAGCCCACAGTTCACACTTCTACAACCACAGAGAATTCCCCTTTATTGACAAAACCGGCAAGGCTAACGGGCGGGTCCTGTCGTCAGAAGAATTATCCTTTTACCTGTTAGTCGCTATACTATGCTAAATCTTGAGAAAAAGCAAATTAAATTATAATAATCTGATATAAAAAAATTTCATAATGATAAAAAAATTATGAAAACTGCTCCCCTCTGTTTATAAACGGCTCTCCATCCTCTCCATAATAATGCCCGGAAAATTGGTGAATGAGTATTGTGTCCCCCGTTTTCAACCTTTCATCACTCCGATGGGGACAACCCGGGCCACCAGCCTGCCCAGCCCGGTCTCATGGGACACCCGCACCACCTCGTCAACATCTTTGTAGGCAGCCGAGGCTTCTTCGGCCACGCCTTTCCAGCTCGTGGCCTTTAGCTCCACCCCCTTCCTGGCCAGCTCGTCTCTGATCTGCTCGCCGCGGAAGCGCCTCAGGGCTTCATTGCGGCTCATCACCCGCCCTGCCCCGTGGGCGGTGGAGCTGAAGCTCATCTCTTCGGCTTCTTTCGTTCCGACCAGAATGTAGGAAGCCGTGCCCATGCTACCCGGGATCAGTACCGGCTGGCCGACCTGCCTGTAAACCACCGGAATTTCCGGCCTGCCAGGCCCGAAGCTCCTGGTGGCACCCTTCCTGTGAACGCACAGCTGCTTCTCTTTCCCGTTGACCGTGTGCTTTTCTACCTTGGCCACGTTATGGCAGACATCGTAAATCTGCTGCATCCCCTGCGAAGAACCCATCACCCTGGCAAACACGTCCCTGACCCAGTGGGCAATCATCTGACGGTTGGCAAAGGCATAATTGACCGCGGCGCACATCGACCGGTAATAACGCTGGCCAAGGTCGGACTTAAACGGGGCGTTAATTAATTCCCGGTCCGGAAGACCCTTAAACCCGAATTTATTCTCCATCAGCTCTATGTAATCGGTAGCAATCTGATGGCCCAGCCCCCGGCTGCCGCAGTGAATCATCACCAGCACCTGGCCTTTCTCTTCAAGGCCAAAAGCCCTGGCCACTTCGGGCTCATAGATTTCATCAACTTTCTGAATTTCCAGAAAATGGTTGCCGGCTCCCAGGGTACCAAGCTGGGGAATTCCCCGCTCCATGGCTTTGTCGGAAATAAATTCCCAGGAAGCGTCTTTCATACGGCCGTTCTCTTCGGTCCGCTCCAGGTCTTCGGCCGTGCCGAAGCCCTGGGCCACGGCCCATTCAGCACCCCTGACCAGAATTTCCTTCAGCACATTGCGGCTTAACCTGGTTATTCCACCTTTGCCCACGCCGGCCGGAACCTCCTTGAATATCTCGGCCAGCAATTCCTTTCTCCTGGCCGTGATATCGCTCTCCCTGAAATCGGTCCTCAGCAACCTAACCCCGCAGTTTATGTCATAGCCAACGCCACCGGGCGAAATGATGCCTTCATCCAGGTCGAAAGCGGCCACCCCCCCGATCGGAAAGCCGTAACCCTGGTGGGCGTCAGGCATAACATAGGACCTCTGCTGAATACCTGGCAGGCAGGCCACGTTGCGCGCCTGCTGCAGGGTCTGGTCGCGCCTGGCCAGCTCGATCAACTTTTCGGAAGCGTAAATCCTGGCCGGAACTTTCATTTCCCCTGACTTCGGAATTTCCCAGATAAACTCGCTGATTCTTACCGGGTCCATGGCTCACCTCACATATCGACGACCACCTGAAGAACCAGGCCGTCGCCGGTATTCTCAATTTTCATTTCATTATAGGTAACGGCCTTGACCTGGCCGTAAATTTCATAATGCGGAGAAATCAGGTCGCCGGCAACTTCCGCTTTGAGATGGTATACACTGTCTCCGTTTTGCTTTCTCTTTTCGATTTTGATTCCATTCACCCGGCCCAGCAAGAACGATTTAACTTCCAGTAAATAAATCAATTCCGTCAGGAACTTGACCGTCAGTTGTTCCGGGCTGGCTGCCTCAAGTTTAATTATTTCCTTTATTTTTGGCTTTATTTTCTCCGGCTCCCACATCAGCGAAGCCATGGCCAGGGCGGCGTTACCCAGGCATTCTTCCAGGTTGCGACCATAGGCCCTGAACTTGCCGTCGGCCAGGTGCTCCATAATTTCATACTTCTTTTCCATCTTGCAGTCCCGAATATTATTTTAGCAGAAGTCTCAGTACCGGAAAGGCGGGCTCTGGCTGAAGATGCCGGGTATCTTCTGCCCGCACTTCGGGCAATGGCCGTCCTCGAGTATATTGGACTTAACCCAGAGTCCCTCCCGACGAATGACCGCCGTTCCGCACCCCGGGCAGCGGGTATCTTCGCCTTCTCCCCAGACATTGCCCAGGTAGACATAGCGCAAGCCCTCGGCCAGCCCTATTTCCCGGGCCCTCTGCAGGGTGGCCAGCGGTGTATCCACGGCTTTCAGGTATTTATAGTCCGGGTGAAAACGGCTCAGGTGCCAGGGGATGTCCCGGTCAACCCCGGCCAGGAACCTGGCGATTCCTCGCAGTTCATCTTCCGAATCGTTGAGTTCCGGGATAACCAGTGTCGTCACCTCGACCCAGATATTCAGCTCGCGCATCTTTTGAATGCTCTCCAGGACAGGCTTCAGCCTGGCTTTACATATCTTCTGGTAGCTTTCATCCCTGAAAAACTTCAGGTCGACATTGGCCGCATCCAGGTAGGGTTTGATTTCCTCCAGGGCCTCTGCGGTCATGTAACCGTTGGTGACAAAGTTGTTCTTGAGGCCCGATTCCCTGGCCAGACGGGCTGTTTCATAGGCATATTCAAAAAAGATGGTCGGCTCGGTGTAGGTGTAGGAGATGCTCTCGCAGTCGCTGAGCAGCGCCTGCCTGACCACTTCCCTGACCGGCAGGTTTCGGCTGCGGATTCCGCTCTTGCCGTCCGACAACCTGGTCTGCGAAATTTCCCAGTTCTGGCAGAAGGGGCAGTGAAAATTGCAACCTATGGTGGCAATGGAAAGTGACCTGCTCCCTGGCAGGAAATGGTAAAGAGGCTTTTTTTCTATCGGGTCAACGTGGGCGGCGATGGCTTCCTCAAAAACGTGAGTGTAGAGAACTCCATCCAGGTTCTGCCTGACGCCGCAGAGGCCGAACTGGCCCTCGCTCAGCCCACAGCGGTGGGCACAAAGCCGGCAGGTAACCTTGTTGCCCTCCTGCCGGATATAAAGCATGGCTTCACGCCGGGGCATTTATCTCCTCCCTGAGGACAGCCTCGAGAATTTTTCAAACGAAGGACAGAGATGCTTGATGGCGCATTGCGAACAGAGCGGCTTTCTGGCCTGGCAGACCCTGCGTCCGTGGTCTACCAGCAGAAAATTAAAGTCCAGCCAATCTTCCCGCGGCACAATTTCCATCAGGTCTCGCTCGATTTTATCCGGGTCGGACTGGCGGCTGAGTCCCAGGCGTTCAGACAGTCTCCGGACATGGGTATCAACTGCTATGCCTTCGGCCTTTCTGAAGGCCGAGGACAGGACGATGTTGGCCGTCTTGCGGGCCACGCCCGGCAGCCTGACCAGCTCTTCCATGGAGTCCGGCACCCGACCTCCATAATCGGATAAAATCTTATTGGCCAGGCCGATGATGTTACGGGCCTTGTTCCGGAAAAAACCGGTGGAACGGATGTCGTTTTCCAGCTCCTCCTGCCGGGCCCGGGCCAGAGCCTCCACCGTTGGATATTTCCGAAAAAGACCTGGCGTGACTTTATTCACCCGCTCGTCGGTACACTGGGCAGCCAGGATGGTGGCCACCAGCAGCTCCAGAGGCGTGCGGTAATTTAAGGCCGTCCGGGGTTGGGGATATTCTTTCCTCAGGATTTTGATTATTTCCTTAATCCTTTTTTTTATATCTTCTGAATCCCCGGGGGCAGTCTCGCCGGCCGCGGTCCGCCTTTTCGTAAACTTCTGGCTTTTTATACCTGATTCTTTTCCCTCTTTCACCAGGCCCTCCTCCATGGCTTCAGATTCCCAGTTCAGTTCTCAGCTGTAATACCTGAAGCAAATTGTTCCGGCAGACTATTCCCACCACCCGGCCTTCCTCCAGCACCGGAATCTGGTTGACGTTGGCACTGGCCAGGCGCTGGAGAATCTGGTCGCCGCTTGTTCCGGGTGTGACATAGACAATTTTCTCGGCGGGGGTCATGATGTCGCGCACCCGCAACTCCGGCCAGCGTTCGCGAGGAAACTTCTTTACGTCCTCCAGACAGACGATGCCAACCAGGTCTTCCCCGTTGACGACCAGAAAATTCCGCTCCCGCTGCCTGAGGATATAATCATGAACCAGCGTTTCCACCGGAAGGTCGGGCCCGACCTGTTGAAAATCACGGCTCATCAGGTCGACAGCTTTCAGTCCTTCCAGAGAGGATTTAAGCAAAACCTGGCTGTAGCCCTGGACAGAAGCGTTGTGCAGGAACCAGCCTATTAAAACCAGCCACAGGCCGCCGAGGTTCCCCCGGAAAAACTGGAGAATACCGAAAAAAATCAGCATAAAGGCCATGGCCTGTCCGCTCAGAGAAGCCACCCTGGTGGCCTTTTTTAAATCCCCAGTAGCTTTCCAGACAATGGCCCGCAACACCCGACCACCGTCCATGGGAAAACCGGGCAGAAGGTTGAACCCGCCGACTATGGCATTGATATAACCTAAGTAAGCTGCGGCCACCTGAAAGGGCCTGGAATAAGGAGCCACGAGATAAGAAAGCAGGATAAAAACCAGGGCCAGGAAGAAACTGGAAACTGGACCGATGAGTGCCATGGAAAATTCCTTCTGCGGGGTGCCGGGTTCATCGCTGATCCGGGCCACGCCGCCCAGAATGAAAAGTGTGATATCCTCCACCTTTTCCCCCTGCCTCTTGGCGGTCAGGGAGTGAGCCAGTTCATGAAAGAGCACCGAGGCGAAAACCAGCAGGCTGGTTAAAATTCCCAGCAGCCAGTAATAGGCCCGGTTGGATAGCTGAAAAGACTGGGGAAAATAGAAAGCTGAAAGGGAAAAGGTAAAAAGCAAAAAAATCACGATCCAGCTTGAATCAATCTTGATGTCGATTCCAGAAATGCGAGCCACTTTCCAGGAATGTCTCATGACTCCTCCTTCCTCAATCTTTGATTATATTTTAACAGCTTTTTATGTTCATACCAAGAAAATCAAGCGGGGGATATGAGGTAGAATGAGCTGACTGAAGTAATTCAGCTCTGGTGACCGGAAATGGACCGGGACCTGAGGCCTTAAAATTTTACAAACCTATTTTTGGAGGCGCCGCAGACCGGGCAGCGCTCAGGAGCTTCACCTTCCATGGTGAACCCGCAGACCGGGCAGATATGAAGCGCAGGCAGCTCCAGGTCCTTACCCTGGCTGACGGCCTGCTTGGCCCTGGCATACAGGGCGGCGTGGATTTTTTCGGCAGCCAGAGCAAACTGATGGTAGGTCGCCGCCTTCTGTTCGCCCTGCTCCCTGGCCACGGCTATGTAAGCCGGATACATTTCCTCAACCTCAAAATTTTCCCCGTTATGGGCTTTCCCGAGATTTTCTGCTGCTGTCCCTTCCCCTTCCAGAACTTTCAGGTGGTTCAGGGCATGAATTTGCTCTGAAAAAGAAGCTGCCTCAAACAGCCGGGCAACGTTGGGCAGGTTTTCCTGCCTGGCTCTTTCAGCATAAAATTTATAGCGGAGATGAGCTTGACTTTCCCCGGCCAGGGCTTCTTTAACCATGTACTCGGTAATCTTTTTCATCATTACTCCTCGGATGACAATATTTTCAGGGAAACAGTTGTTTCCCGCTGATTACCTTCCCGGCAACTCAGATAAAACGCACCATCCGGTCGATGGCTCCCCTGGCTCTCTCGGCCACGGTAGCCTCAACCACCACTTCAGGTTCTTCCTCCAGCAAAGCTCTATAGACTTTCTCGAGGTTAATTCTCTTCATGTTCTTACAGACGGCCTTTTCCCTGGCCGGATAGAATTTTTTCCCCGGGTTTTCCTTTCTCAGTCGGTGAAGAATGCCGACTTCAGTTGCTACTATTATCTCCCTGACCTCGGATTTCGGCGCTTCTTTAATCATCTGGCCGGTGGACAGAATCCGGTCGGCCAGCAGCAGAACATCGGGACGGCACTCGGGGTGGGCCCAGACTTCAGCTCCGGGATGTCTCTTCTTCATATTCTCAATATGCCCGGGCTTAATGTCCTGGTGAATCGGACAATAGCCATCCCAGGCCTGAAGTTTCTTCCCGGTCTTCTGGCTGACATAATCTGCCAGGTTGCGGTCGGGCACGAAGATTATTTCTTCGTCTGGCAGGCTGCTGACCACTTTGACCGCGTTGGCCGAGGTGCAGCAAACGTCAGTCTCTGCCTTGACTTCGGCCGTGGTGTTGACATAGGCCACGACTTTTTTCCCGGGGTACTGCTCCTTCATCCAGCGCAGGTCGTCGGCGCGGACCATGTCGGCCATCGGGCAACGAGCCCGCAGGTCGGGCAACAGGACTTTTTTGTGGGGAGCCAGAATTTTGGCGGTCTCAGCCATGAAGTGCACACCGCAAAAAACAATCAGGTCGGTCTCGACCTCGGCTGCCTTTCGGCTGAGTTCCAGGGAATCGCCGACAAAATCGGCTATGTCCTGGATTTCTTCGGGCTGGTAATTGTGGGCCAGGATTACCGCCCTCTTTTCCTTCCTGAGCCTGTTGATTTCTTCTATCAGCTTCTCTTTTTTCACCGTGCACCCTCTTATTAAATCTCAGCAGCCGGTCACTGCATTTCAATTACTGGTCATTATCAGCCGCCATCAAATCAACCCGGCCCCGCAATGGCGGCAGGTTTCTTCGCCTTCAAGATTATATTCGTTGCAGTGCTCACATCTGACCAGTTTGAGCTGGCAGCGGGGACAGACCAGGGCCCTTTCCGGAAGGATAAAATCGCAGGAGGGACAATGAAAATTCTTCTTATCCCGGGATTGTTTTTCTTCCCCTTCAGCTTCAGGCTTCCGGTCCGTCTGCTTGTTGAGGTAATTCTCTATGGCCTTGTGCAGGGCATCAGCACCCAGGTTGGAACAGTGCATCTTGTGCGGCGGCAGGCCGCCCAGTTCCTCGGCAACCTGTTCTCTGGTTATCTTCATGGCCTCTTCCAGCGTTTTACCTTTCGCTATTTCGCTGACCAGGCTGCTGACGGCAATGGCCGCGCCGCAGCCGAAGGTCTGATATTTGACATCTTCCAGCCGCCCGTCTTTGACTTTTATGTAAAAGGTCATCATGTCGCCGCAGACCGGATTGCCAACTTCCCCAACGCCATCAGCGTCAGGAATGGTCCCGACGTTGCGGGGATGCATGAAATGTTCCATGACTTTATCGGTGTACATCTTTTCTCTCCTCAAGATACCTGGTGTAAAGAGGTGACATCTCCCGGAGCCGGCGGACCACGGGCGGGAATTTTTCCAGAAAATAATCCACCTGTTCTTCTCCGGTCCCATCCAGCAGGGTCAGCACCAGGCTGCCCTGAGCCACGGCCGGGTCCAGACCCATGGCCGTCAGGACGTGGGAGGTCCGCAGGGACCTGGAGGTGCAGGCCGAGCCGCTGGCCACCTGGATTCCATTCAGATCCAGTCCCAGCAACATGGCCTCACCCTCGATGAACTTAACGCAAAAGCTGGCGTGATGAGGCAGCCTTTTTTCAGGATGCCCGGTCAGAACCACTTCGTCCACTCCGGTGAGCGCTCCCCTGATCAGCCTGTCTCTGAGCAGGGTCAGACGCCTAACTTTATTATCCATCTCCAGCCTCGCCAGCTCGGCCGCCCGGCCCAGGCCGACAATCGCCGGGACATTTTCAGTTCCGGCCCGGCGGTTATTTTCCTGCACTCCGCCGTCTACCAGGGGGGTTATTTTTGTTCCCTTTTTTAAGTATAAAGCAGCTGCCCCCTTGGGACCACCGAACTGGTCGGCCGCCAGGCTCATGGCCTCGAGCCCCAGGGCCCTGACATCAACTGGTATGTTGCCCGCGGCAGCCACGGCATCGCTGTGAAAAATGACACCTTTCGACCGGCAGAAGCGGGCGATTTCAGCTACCGGTTCTATGGTGCCCACCTCGTTATTGGCCATCATCACCGAGACCAGCACCGTGTCGGCGTTGATGGCTTCAGCCACTTTCCCCGGGTCAACCAGCCCGTACCCGTCAACAGGGACCTGCACGGTCTTGAAACCCAGCTTTTCCAGGAACCTGGCCGCCCTGATGACCGAGACATGCTCGATGGCCGAAATGATTATTTGTTTTCCCCGCGCCTGGCTGGCCAGGGCCAGTCCTTTTATGGCTAAATTGTTGGCTTCCGACCCTGAGGAAACGAAAATGATTTCTTCCGGCAGGCAGTTGATCAGCCGGGCTACCTGCTCCCTGGCAGCTTGCAGAGCCCGGGCCGCCCTCTGCCCCGCGGAATGGAGGCTCTGGGGATTGCCGAAATTCTCGGCGAAGAACGGCAGCATGGCTTCCAGTACTTCCGGCCGGACCGGAGCCGCCGCCTGTCGGTCGGCATAAAAGCCGCTCATGGGCCCCTCCTTCTTCGAAATTAAAAACTTCAGACGGATATGACGCTTTTCACTTCCGGGATCTCTTTTTTCAGCAGACGCTCTATTCCCATCTTCAATGTCATCTGGGACATGGGACATCCGCCGCAGGCCCCTTTTAACCTGACCGAGACCACGCCGTCGACCACCTCCACCAGTTCGACGTCGCCGCCGTCGGCCTGCAGAGCCGGCCTTATCCGGTTAAGAACCTCTTCCACTTTCTCTTTCATATAAATACTCCTGCTCAGGCAACTCTCGTAAGCTAATTATTGCTTACAGACTTATTTTAATCTTTTCGGAAGGCGATTTCAAGATTATTCCTACTATTTTAGTAGGAATTTTTCAGACCTGCCTGGCATCCGGTTCCGATTGGTTACAACCGGAAAGGAGTAGCTCAGGGGTTGACCGGAATCTCAGGACATCGAATTCAGGGTAACGGTTAAACCATCGTAAGCGGCCAGGACTTCCACCCCGGTCTCCTCAACCATCTTCCCGGCCACCTTCCTGGGGTCGGCCTGGAGCATGGTCAGGCCAAAATGGGTAAGATAAACTCTCCGGGGTTTAAGCTCTTTTAAGATCCGGGTGGCCTCGACCGCGGTCAGGTGCTTGATGTAATTGCCCTCGGCTTCCCGAACTCTCAGGACACTCATCACCAGAATATCAACATCCCGGTAGCTTTCCAGCAGACCCGGGAAGTACCCGGTATCAACCATGAAACCCAGCACCTGCCCGGGCAGGTAGAATTTCAGGCCGTAGGTCTCGGCTTCGTGGTCGTGGCGGCGGGTGGTGCGGACGGTGAGCGGCCCGAGCCGGTAGGCTTTTTCCGGCTTCAAAATATCTATTCGTTCGAGATGATCCCTGAGGTATCTCAGGACCACGGCGTCAGGTCCGTCCAGGCATTCTTCCGGGGCCATCAGGATTCCCCTTTTTTTCAGCCCGCCGGCAGTCATGGCATCCAGCAGGATGTTGACGTCGTTGGAATGGTCAATGTGTTTATGGCTGAGAATAACGGCCTCGAGCCTTGAAGGGTCAAGCGCGGGGCGGCTGCGGGTCATCCGGACCAGAGCTCCTGGACCGGGGTCGAGGGCTATTTTCTGCCCGAGCAATTCCAGGTAAATCCCGCCTGAAGCCCGAAGCTGCCTGGCCATCACGAACCTGGCCCCGGCCGTGCCCAGGAATTTGAAATAATTGACCGCCCCCTCGGCCGCTTCAATCTTCGTCTTTTTCTGGCTCGACATGGACGGTAGCATCCCCGTTAAATTCCTGTTTCACGATCTCTTCAATCCGGCTGGCAATATCATGGGCTTCGTCCACCGTCATTGTGCCCGGGACAGTCAGGTGGGCGGTTACCTCGTGATGGTCGCCGTAGTGGTGCACATGGACATGATGAATGCCTTCCAGTTGCGGAAACTCTTGCCTGACCCGGGAGTGAACCTGGTCCACTTTTTCTTCGGAGGGTGCTTCCCCCATCAAGTAGCTGGCCGAGCTCCTGACGATGTCATAACTGACATGAAGAATTAACAGCGAAACGCCAATCCCCAGAACGCCATCCAGCCACCACAGCCTCTGGCTGAAGAGAACCCCGGCCACGATCAGCACCGAAGCCACGGCGTCGCTGCGGTGGTGCCAGCCGTCGGCTCGCAGGGACCCGGCTCCGGTTTTTCTGGCTGTCCAGAAGGCAAACTGGGCCAGACCCTCCTTCATAACTGCCGAAACTGTAAAGACGATGACCGCCAGCTGGCTGAAGCCCATGCCCTGTCCCTGGATAATCTTAACTATTGATTCATACAAGAAGCTGAACCCGACCACGGCCAGCAGGGTCCCGATGATGATGGAAGCTATCGATTCCGAACGGCCATGACCGAAAGCATGCCGGCTGTCAGCCGGACGGGAAGCCATCCAGAAGCCGACAACCACTATCACGGAGGTCAGGCAATCGGAAAGAGTATGCCAGGCGTCGGCCACCATGGCCACCGAATTGACCTTCCGGCCGACCAGGAACTTGAACAGGAATAGAACCAGGTTGATAAAAATGGAGATATAACCCTCATAATAGGCCAGCCTCTTTTTCTGAGTAAAAGTTACTGTCATCTGGTAAATCCTGCCTCTTTATAAAAAAAATTATTCTTTTTTTTTTATCAGCAAGGCTATATTTAAGGCTTTAACTCAGCCGTGACCGGGCCTGAAATCAGACCGTGGTCTCCACCTTTTCCATGGGCTGGCCGCAGCAGACCAGGACGTGCTCTTCAGGGCAGCCGCATTTGCGGTCGATGATCAACCGGTAACCGCAAACCCGGCATTCCAGAGCCGTCACCGGCCGGGGCACCGGGGCCGCTTCTTTTTTGATTGTTTTTTTCACCGGTTTTTTCTTGACCACCTTGGCCACCGGCTTCCTGGCCGCGGCCTTTGCTTTTTTCTTCTTGACCATCCTGCCCTCCTTTTTTATTAACTGCTTAAATTTTTCTCTTTGCCCTTCTCCGGGCCAGAATAATTCTAAGCACTTTCCGGCAGGTTTGTCAAAAACCATGAGTGCCGGAAGGATTGTCTTGCCTGCCGCTCCTGTGGTATATAAGGTGGTATATAAGTTGAAAGGAGGAAGCAATGAAAAATAGAACAAACCGGCTCTGGCTGACCCCGGTCCTGCTGATGGTCCTGGTCTTTGGACTGAGCCAGCACCTGCCGGCCCAGACCCAGCAGGAACGGCTTCAGACTGGCATCGCTTATTTTGAGGCCGGCAAGACAGCCGAAGCCAAAGCCATTTTTGACCAGCTGGTGGCCGAGAACTTGGTCAACAACGACCTCTATTATTACCTGGGGTCAGCTCTGATCAAGCAGAAGAATCCGGAAGCTGCCCTGACCTATTTCAACAAGATTTTGCAGTCCGTCCCCGGTTCTCCTTATGGTTACATCGGTAAAGCCCAGTATGATATTGCCAAGGCCAATTACACCAGCGCCGAAACCCAGCTCAACACCGCCATCCAGAAGGACCCCAACTGTGCCGAAGCCTATTACCACCGGGGCCTGCTCCGTGGCTACCAGAAGAAACTGGACCTGGCCATCGCCGACCTGCAGAAATGCCTGCAATTAAAAGGCAACCACGCCTATGCCCATTATAATATAGGCCTGGCCTATTACCAGAAGGGCCGCAAGGACCTGACCATAACTCACTTTCAGAAATTTCTGTATCTGGCTCCGGAAGCACCCGAGGCCGCCCAGGTCAAAGCCCTGCTGAGCCGAATTTAAATGCTGCTTAAAACGCCTGACCGATACTGATAAAAAGGGTGCCCCTGGGCTCGTCCAAGCGCGGCTTAAGGTTAAAGCCGTAATCGACCCTGACCAGCCCGAATGGACTGTCAATTCTCAACCCGAACCCGGCCCCGGTCCTCAGGCGCCCGGGGTTGAACTCAGATAGCCGGTAATAAACGTTGCCGGCATCAAGGAAAACCACTCCCCTGAAAATTTTATAAATCGGGAATCTCAGCTCCTGGTTGGTAACCACCATGGCTTCGCCGCCCTCCGGCAAGCCGGTCCAGATATCAATCGGGCCAACTCCATCCAGTTTGAAGCCGCGAATGCTGGTGCCGCCGCCGGCGAAAAAGCGCTTGCCCGGTATCAGGACTTCTCCGAAAGCACTGGCCAGCCCCAGCCGGTAGCAGGAGGCCCAGACCAGCCCGGGCAGCAGTGACCTGTACATGGTAAACTGGGTAAAAGAACGGACATAATTCAGGTCGGAACCCAGGTAGCGTGGAGCATAACTCAGGCTGCTGGTCAGAAGCGTTCCGCCTTTCGGGTCGAAGCGGTCGTCCCGGGTGTCCCGGCTGAGCAACAGAGAGAGCTCGGAGCTCGTAATCCTGACATCATACGGAAACGGCCAGGATGGTTCTTTTTCATAATCATGGATTCGGCTCAGGCGGTACATCCAGCTCAGGTCAAAGCCGCGGACAATCATGATTTTCTGTTGAAAGCTGGACCCGGCCTCCTCGGTTATGAACAGGTCCCTGATATCTTTGCGATAATAAACCGAAAGAAGCGATTCCATCTTGCGTGAAAAAATGTATGGTATCCTGAGCGTGGCCCGGGCATCCTGTTGCCTCTGGTTAGCCCGGAAATAAAGCAGGCTGTTCCAGCCCCGGCCGAAGAGGTTGTTGAAATCAAGCTGGGCAAACCCTTCAAATTTGGTATCGGTGTTGTACTGAAGACCATAGGTCAGGCTGAGCCAGGGCATTTCCCTGACCTGAACCTGGACTTTCTCCAGGTGCTCAGCGCTGTTTTCCGCCTCGGAGGAGATGTTTACCGCCTGGAAGGTGGCGGCATCATAAAGATTTTTCTGGGCCTGAGCCAGGCGTTCCAGACTGACCGGTTCCCCCGGCCTGAGGCCGCTTTCTCTGAGAATGAAGGACTTCTTGCTGCGCCTGGCCCCGGCGATATCAATGCTGGATATAGTATAAACAGGTCCTTCCTCGATATTTACCCTGACATCATAATCGGCTCCTTCCTCAGCCGGCCGGGCTTCTATTTCGACCCTGACATCCTTGAAACCGGCGCTGCGGTAACGGTTCAACAGGAACGTTCGGTCCTCATTCAGTGCCGGCCAGCTGAAGGTACCACCGGGCCGGAGGTTAAGCATGGCTTCCAGCTCCCCGGTCTGGAACCTGGTATTGCCCCTTATTTCCAGAGAACTGACCTGGCTTCTCGGCCCGGCCTCAATCTCAAGGGTAAGGTCGAGCAGGCGTTTTCTGGGATTGGCCTCTATGACCGGGTCCTTAATTTTCGGGCTGAGATAGCCGTTTTCCTGGTAGAAATATTCAATAAGCTCCAGGGCTATTCTCCGGTCAAAGACGAGGTTCCAGAGACCCCTGGCCCTGGCTCCAAAATAATCGGAAACGATCGCTTTAATAACGGGTTCCTTGAAAACCGGGTTCCCGGCCAGCCTGAAGCTTCCGATTTTCCATTTACCGTTGAGGCTGGTTGAAACCTGGTAGACGATTCGCCCCGGCCCGGGCTGTTTGACCAGGTTAACCTCTGCCCGGTAATAGCCACGCCTGTTCAGCTCATTGAGCAGGACGGCTTTCAACTGGTAAAGGTTGGCCTCCTCGGGCAAACGTCCTGCCCAGGAGTTCAGGGCTTTTTTTCTGGCTTTAGCCGGAAGCCTATCGCCGGTAAATTGGAACTCAACCGGTTGACCGGCCTTGACCTCCAGCCGCAAGGCCAGGCTGTTTTCATCCAGTTCTTCCGCCTCATCTTCTATCCTGGCATTTATGTAGCCCCGCTTCCGATAGAAAGCCTCCAGGCGATTCCGGGACTGTTTCATGGCAGTCATCCGGTAACTGCGTCCCGGTTTGAGTTTCAGGGCTCTAATTATCTCTGCTTCGGGAAAAACTGTCTCTCCGCTAATTTCTATCCGGCTCAACTTCTTCTTCAAAACCGGGCCCTGGCTGTCGCTTCCGGCCCTATGTCCAAAATCAATCCTGTGTCTCAGGTTCAGGCCGACCACCCCGTCGTCGCGGCGGAATCCCCGGGTAGAAAATTTCCGTTTTAACCGGTAGTCCAGAATCCAGGTCTGGTACTGGCTGTTGGTCAGGTCAATGGAATAAGTAACAGCAAAGTCCCGGGTCATCCTTTTCCTGACTGTCAGCCTGGCTCCGGGATCCTGCAGGGTGGCGATGTTAAGTGGTTCCAGGATCACGTCCTCCGCCTTCAGCCATTTTTTCAAAGTCCTGGTCACGGGCGAGGCCAGCGGGCTGGAAAAATGCTGCACCAGCTGGCTGCTGATGGTATTCAGGGCAGAACCCTGTACCTGGCGCAGGCTTTTGCCGGTCAGCAGCAGCGAGGCCAGGTCTTCCTGCGACCTGGAAGGAACCGAGGTCAGCGAAAATTTCAGGTCTGACGGAGTCCCGGACATTACCAGGCTGACCTCAACTTCCTCTTCCTGGTCATAGACCGTGCTCTTGAGAAAGATGTCCAGGCTGGGCTCGAGATTCTCCCGGCCGAGAAAGTCAACCCGGAGCCTTTCCAGGGTATATTTTCGCTCGCCGACCATCAGTTCTCCGCTATAGGCGTTTTCCGCCCGCCCGGAAAGAATGGGCGCGGGAATGGTGCCCTTGAGGTTCAGGTTGGCCTTGAGTTCCAGGTCGGCCAGGTTATTCTTGACGATGATGTTCTCAACGGTCCTGATGTTTATATCGAGCGGCAGGTCATAGAGAAAAGCCGGGTACTCTGTTCCTACCGGAGAAACCTTGCTCAGGGCCATACTCAGGCCCTGGGTACTCGGATAAAAATCCTGGCGATAGCTGGAATTCAGGATAGACAGATCTCCGGAAAGCGACCAGCCCCTCCTGTCCTTGCTCAAGACCAGGCTGGCCTCAGACAGGCTGCTAAACCCCTGGGGATAATTAAAATCAAAATCGCGGAGGTTGAAATCAAGCCGGGCCGAGGTCAGGGAAAAATTCGGGCCGAAAAGAGCCCGGCCGGAGCCCGAAAAATTTCCGGAATTGGCCAGCCCGTCCAGTTTCTCCAGGACCAGCTGGGAATTATCAACCCTGAACCGGGCAGTGGTGTTGCTGAGGACTATCGGCAGGTCTTGCATTCTCAGAAAGACCTCATCCATCGAACCAGAACCTTCGATCAGGGGTTCCTGGAGGTTTCCCCTGACTGTGGCCTGAAGCTTCAGGTAACCCCCGACCTGCATTCCGGACAACCAGAGGCCGAAGTCAGACAGGTCCAGGTCTCCGGCCATGTTAAAATCAAGAGCAGGATTTTTCAGGTCATGCAGTTCTGCTCCCCCGCTCAGGCTGAATCTTGACCGGCCGGAGTTCAGGATAAAACTTCCCACCCGGAGCCTTTCCTCTCTCAACTGCAAGGTCAACGGAACTTCATTTCTGATTTCATTACCACCGAGCTGCAGATTAAGAGCGGGGATTTCCAGCCGGAGTTCCAGGCCTTTGAGGTCCGGCGAAAATCCTTTTAGCTCCACCCGGCCATCTGCCCGGCCGCCGGGTTTCAGAGCCTGAAGCGAGGGCATCAGGACAGCCAGCCCGGCAAAATCGAAATTCTCAAAGCTGAACTCTGCTTCAAGTTTCTCCGGCCTGCTCACAGGCACAGAAAACCTCATGGTGGCACTGAGGGCCACCAGGGGACTGGTTTCTTCCACCTCAGGCAGCAGCCCGGCCAGCGAGGACAGCGGCAAATCCTTAACCAGGACAAGCCCTGAAAGAAGGAAGGGTTCTTTTAAATCCAGCTCCGTTTCCAGGCTCAGGTTAAACCTGGGCACCTTAAAGGTGGCCCGGGCCAACCGGCCGTCGGCTTCCGCCTTCAGCTCAAAATAAGGAAACCAGACCCGGTCAATCATAAAACCCTGACCGGTTATTTTCAGGTCAGCCACCGGATTTTTCCAGGGGCCACCGGCCGTAAGTTGCAGGTCCACCAGACCCGACCTGAGAGCCGGCAGCCAGGTCTGGAACAGGCCGGCTCTCAGCTTGCTCCCGACCAGCTCGGCCCTGACCTCTCCTGAACGCGGACTGAAACTGAACCGGCCCTGAAGCTGACCTTCCCCGTCCAGGCGCAGGTCAATTTTCTGAAGCCTCAGCTCTTCCGGGCTGTAATCGCCAGCAACTTCCAGTCGTTCCAGCTTAATCGTACCGACGTCGGTTCCGGTAACCCGCAGTTGAAAATCGGCCCGGGGGCGGGCGGAAGTGCCGGTCAATCTCACCGACCCGGATAGCAGGCCGTTTAAGTACTGTCTGCTTTCTTCGGCCAGCAGACTGGACAACAGGGATGTATCCAGGTCAGATATTTCCAGCCGTCCGTCGAGCCTGAAAACAGTCTCCTGTGCCGCCGTTAATTGCTGGAATGAGCCGGCACCTGTAATCTGCCCGTGATCAAACCTGGCCATAAGCCGGTCCAGATTGATACTCTTCTGGCTCCCGTCGGCTTTGATTTCCAGGGATGGCAGGTTAACCTGGCGGAAACTCAGCTTCTCGCCGTTAAGGCTGAGGTTGAATTGCGGCCGGCTGAGCCTTCCCGACAGTTGCACGTCCAGCAGAACTGAACCGCCGAGACTTTCCAGGGTGGATAACTGTTTTTCCAGGCCGGCGGCGGTTCCTGGCAGGATTATGGATTGTATCGCCTGGATTACTGACTTCAGGTCATCAAGTTTCCAGCGCACCCGGCCGTAGATTCTATCCAGAGATTCCAGCTTCCCGGAGACCTCCAGCCGCGATTCCAGCAGGGCGAGGTTAAGCTTATTGACGTCAAGCGACCCATCGGAATAAGAAAGACTCAGGTCCCCGAAAACAGGAACGGTCGGACGTCCTTTAACTTCACCGGACCGCCGGTAAGGTCTTAGCCCCAGCTCGGCCCGGCCTTTGATAGCCCCGGCTGATAATTGAGGGGCCTGCAATTCGAGACGCCCGTTTATTTCTGAGGCCAGTTCAACCGGAAAATCTGGCAGAAATACCTGAAGCAGCCGAAGGTCAATCTGATGCAGGCTTAATGAAGCCTGTATTTCTCCTTTTAATCCGGGGGGCACTTTGCTTTCCAGCAAAATCTGCCCTCCCCGATAACCGACTGCAGCCTTCACCAGGTGATAGGCTTCGTCGACCGGGACGAGTTTAAGTTCAAGGTCAACCGGTGTCAGGCCATAAATTTCCAGACTGCCACCTGAAATATTCCCCGAAACTTCAGGCCTGGCCGCAGTTCCGCCTACGACCAGGTCCCAGTACAGGTCACCGGCATATTTCTCACCCGGTGCCAGTAGCCCGGCCAGTTCGGGCAGGCCAAGGTGACCGGCAGTTTTCAGGTCAAGCCCGGGGTTCTCAAGATAATTTTCTATGGTTCCGGAGATTTCCAGCAGTGCCTGTTCAGTGGAGAGCGAAAATCTTTCCAGTTTGATTTTTTCCTGGTTAAAGGCTGCCCTGAGCTCCAGGCCGGTAATCGCAGTCTTGCCCTGACCAAGAAGCAGAGAGCCAGATCTGCCCGTTATCGAGGCCTGATGAAAACGACTGCTTTCATCAAACTTGATGGAAATCATCAAACCGAGAAGACCGAGAGACATCGGGGTGGACTGTTCTTCAAAGGAAAAAGACCCATCCTCCAGCTGGAATTTATCAACGCGGAAAGAAAAGCCGGAAGGCCTGTTAACTGCCGGCTCCGCTGCCGCAACCGCCCCTCCTTCTTCAGGCCCGGCAGCTGGCAATTTCAGCTTGATGACCGGCCTGATTATTTCCAGGTTCTTTATCCGCAGCTCGCCGCCGGTGATGGTCGACCAGCCGCTCTGAAAGATAAGCCGGTCACAGGAAATGAATTCCACCGGGAGCTGGCTGTTTTCGGACGCGGTCAGCTTCAACCCGAAAAGGGTCGCCTTCAGGTTGAAAAAGTTCAGCTTCAGCCGGTCGGCCTGCAGATTCAGACCCGTCTTTTCTTTAATGAGGTTTCCGGCTTTCTTCAGAACCAGTCTCCCGCCCCAGGGCGTCTGCATAAGCAGACCGCCCAGAACCAGGAACAAAACCAGGCCGAGAAGCACCCCGGCAACGATTCTTAAAAACTTGCCCTTTTTCTTTTTTTGTCCGTTGCTTTCTTTTTCCATCACCGGAATTATAAGTGGATACTGCGAGTGGATTCAACCTAAATGATGACCCGGGTTCTGTGGCTTTAAAAATCGTGGTCGTTATCTGCTGGATCGCCCGATTTAAATCATCGGTTATTTATCTTCCAGGCCTCTGACCTGCCCGTGCCTTTACCGGCCCTGAGCAATTCTTAAGTAAAATGGAGGCCAGTGATGACAGATGGGGTTGATTCAACCCGATTGATGAATCAATTTTTTTTATTGCGAGCTCAGACAATAAGTCTGGGGATCTGCGGGTTTATTCTGGTCACCATTTCATAGCTGATGGTTCCAGCCAGGGTGGCCAGCTGGTCGGCCGTGATTTTCTCTCGCCCCTCGGTCCCGATAAGCGTCACCGGGTCTTCCAGCTTCACCCCGGGAATATCAGTGATATCGACCATGATGAAATTCATGCAGACCCGGCCCCTGACCTGGGCCCTTTTACCTTTCACCAGGACGTAAGCCGAGTTGGAGAGTCCACGGTCATAGCCGTCGTAGTAGCCGACCGGAACTATGGCCAGCCTGGTTGGCCTGGTCGTCCGGTAGGTGCATCCGTAGCCAATGTAGGCGCCCCGGGGAACAGACTTTATCTGGGCTATCCTGGCCCTCCAGCTAAGAACTGGCTTTAGCTTAAGCGGCATCTGCCCCCGCAGCCGGCAGGAGATCAGGGTTTCTTTAGAAGGCCACAGGCCGTAAAGACCGATGCCCACCCGGGCCAGGTTAAAATAGGTTTCCGGAAAAAGGATGGCCGCGGCCGAGCAGGACATGTGCCTGATGGGAACGTTGAAGCCATTGTGCTCCAGATAGTTAATGGCCTGTCTGAAGTTCTCGAGCTGGTAGCGGGGATAATAATCATCGGTGGTATCCTCGATGTTGGCAAAGTGGGAAGAAATGCCTTCCAGCACCACCTCCGGGTTTTTTTTCAGCAGATTAAGGAAGCCTCCCAGTTTATTGAGGGAGATTCCCTGGCGGTTGGTGCCGGTTTCAATCTTAAGGTGAACCAGGGCCGGTTTTTTCTGTTTTCCGGCTGCAGCCGCCAGCACCTTCAGGGTTTCCAGGTTGTAAACCGTTGACCTGAGTTCAGCCCGGACTGCTTCCTCCGCGCCGGAAAGAGGCAGGTATCCCAGGATTAGAATTTTCTGGTTGAAGCCTTTCTGACGCAGGCTCAGGGCTTCTTCCAGGCTGTGCACGCCAAACCAATCAATTCCGGCTTCGGCCGCCAGGCCGGCAATTTCCAGAAGGCCGTGACCGTAAGCATTGGCCTTGACCACAGCCAGAAGACCGGTCTGTCCCAGCCTGCTCTTAAACTCCTGGACATTATTAAGAAAGGACTGGCGGTTAATTTCCACCCATTGAACGGGAAATTTACCGGCTTTACCTCGGGCCACGGCTATCCTCTCCTGAAACTTTACCCCAGAACCCGGGCTTTCTCTCCTAAAATTTTCTCGAATTCCTCTCGCTGGTAGATGATGTCCTCCCGGTCAACGCCGGTGGATATTAAGCCAACTCTGGTTTCCAGAGTGTCTTCCAGCCACTTCAGGTAATCCAGGAATCCAGCTGGCAGCCCGGAAAAATCCCTGGCCCGGTGAATTGATCGGTCCCAGACAGGGAAACCGCGGTATTCAGGTTTGACCCTTTCCAGGATCCACGGTTCTGAAGGGAAATCCTTGATGATTGTTCCCCTGTAACGGTAGGCGTAGCAGGCTCTGATTTCGGTCAGTTCCTCCAGGACATCAGGCTTGGTCAGGGCAATCAGGTCCACCCCGTTAAGGCGGCAAGCATAACGAACGGCCACGGCATCAAACCAGCCACACCGTCTGGGCCGGCCGGTGGTGGCCCCGAACTCGTCACCCTTGCGGGCAATCATAGCTCCGGTTTCGTCCTTGAGCTCGGTCGGAAACGGTCCGCTACCGACCCTGGTGGTATAAGCCTTGGTTATTCCCAGAACTCCATTGACCTCTTTCGGGCTCAAGCCCAGACCGGTGCAGACTCCGCCGGCGGTGCAGCTGGAGGAAGTGACAAAGGGATAGGTCCCGTGGTCAACGTCCAGCAGGGTGCCCTGGGCTCCTTCAAACAGCACCGATTTTCCAGCCCTGATCTGCCCGGCCAGGAACACCGAAACATCGGCCACATAGGGAGCCAGTTTTTCACCCAGGGCTCTATACTCATCGAGAATTGGTTCCACAGCCAGGGCCGGATAACCAAAAGCTTGAAAAATCCTGTTCTTCAGGGCCAGGCTGTCTTCGATTTTTTCTTTCAGGACCTCCGGCTCCAGCAGGTCGGCCACTCTAATTCCCCAGCGGGCTGCCTTGTCCTCGTAGCAGGGTCCAATGCCCCGGCAGGTGGTTCCGATCATTTTCTCGCCACGGCTGGCCTCGGCGATTTTTTCCAGCAGCGAATGGTAGGGCATGATGACCTGGGCTGCCCGGCTGACCAGCAGACGCCCGGGACTGACCTCCACCCCCAGGGCTTTCAGGTCTTCTATTTCCTTGAAGAAAGCCTGTGGACTGACCACCAGTCCGTTGCCGATGATACAGACTTTATCAGGGTGAAGTATACCTGAGGGAATTAAATGCAGCACAATCTTTTTACCGCTAAGATAGACAGTGTGACCGGCGTTGTGTCCGCCCTGGTAGCGGGCGATGATTTCAAAAGCCGGGGCCAGAAAATCGACTATTTTGCCCTTGCCTTCGTCGCCCCACTGGGTGCCGAGAACCAGAAGATTGGCCATTTTGCTATCCTCAACAATTAATCTGACCGCGGAAAAAACCTGCGCTATTCTACCAGATTTCCTGAAGATCATAAAGCTTTCAGAAGGCGAAGCCAACCTGCACCAGAAGCATGTTGTCCTTCAACTTTACGTTACTTTCTTTATTCCAGTCGTATTCCAGCTTGGCATAAAAGCTACCGGTCGCATCCCATTTCAAGCCGACAGCCGACCTGGTTTTCTTTACCATGGTATCGAGAAAGATGTTCAGCGGAGGAGCCTGGTGGTCGTCAACGAGGTCCTGGGCCAGGTCCGACTTCTGGAAGCTGTAATAAAGGCGGAAACTCTTGAAAAGCATGCTTACTGTCAGGTAATAGCCCTCAAAACTAATCTTCTGATTCAGGGTGGGATGGTCATACACCGTCTGGATGTATTCTCCTCTTACCTCCCACTCCGGTGTCAACCAGATCAGGTCCAGGCCACGGAACTGAATATCCTTGGTCCCGTCGGGGTCGTACTTTCCGTTGTAAATGGAACCGCCAAGTTCGACACCCTCGCCGAATCGCAGACCCAGTCGGCCTCCCATGGCCTTATCCTTATTGGGGTCGGTGAATTTTGTTTCCAGGTAGCCCTGGCTGTCGGCAGACAGGCCATTTATTATGTAGGCGGAATAATAAAAGATGGCAAAATTGCCCTGCAGGCAGATTCCCAGGTCATTCCAGCGGTAAGGGAAGAAATGGAAGGCCAGGGGCCTGAAAACGGTGGGGTTTTCTTGTGGTCTGGCCGCGCTATTAAAACGGCCAAAGGGAATTTCAAAAAATCCCAGCTTAAAACTGATCAGCTGGCTTCCCTGGAAGTTAATGTAGGCCTGGGCCAGCTGGAAATCTTCGCGGGAGGCCAGCCGACCCTCAGCCATGAAACTCAGGCTGCCATAGATAAGCCCTGAGACAGACAGCCCGCCGTTAAAATTGGTAAAGGTCCCCCTGGAGTATAGTCCCTCCGCCTGACTTTTCAGGTATTCAAAAGAAAAATAGCCGCCGGCTTTAACCTGGGCGGCAAGGCTGGCTGACAGCCAGAAAAAACAAGCCAGCATAGTTAGCGCTTTCTGCCTGGACCTGGACATGATTCACTCCTGTTTATCCGCTTATCACAACTTTTCATTTATTTATTCATGTATTTTTTCAAGCCTCTTCAAAAATTCTGGAAAAATCAAATTCCTCTTCCAGAATTTCGTTCTTGAACTCGCCGATTTTTCTTCCCGACTGAACAAGCCGGCTTATTTCCTGTGTTCCCTTCCTGGTGCCGAACCAGATGGCTCCGATGACCGAATCTCCTTTCAGCACCAGTTTCTTGTAAAGGCCGGACTCAGGCCTGTAACGGGTCAGAATTTCATATCCGGCAGCCTCCGGATTGACCAGCCCGATGGAGGTCAGGTAGAGGCCCATGACTTTAAGGGTGCTCGAGGGGATGGTGCCTTCGTATTTCCTGGTCTGGCCACACAGGTTGTAGGCCAGGGCCCTGGCCTGGTCAAAAGCCGCCGGAATCAGGCCGTAGATTTTCCCGCGGTGCTCGGCCACGTCTCCGGCAGCGTAGACCCGGTCGCAGCTTGTTTTTAAGTAGTCATCAACCATTACGCCGCGCCCGCAATCCAGGCCAGCTTCCAGGGCCAGGTCCAGCCTGGGACTGACGCCCGAAGCAATGATGACCGCTCCGGCCGGAATTGTCTCCCCGTCCTTAAGACGGATCCCGCTAACCCGGCGGTCACCGAGAATCTCGGACGCCTCGCGACCGGTAAAAAGCCTGATGCCCAGGTTCTCCAGGTGTAATCGCAGCAGGCCAGCTCCGGTTTCATCCAGCTGTTTTGGAAGCAGGCGGCTGAAGACCTCAACCACCGAGATTCGTCCCAGGCCCCTGAGGTTCAGAGCCCGGGCTATTTCCAGGCCGAGAAGCCCACCGCCAAGGATAACGATTTCCGGTCCGGAACGGATAAACTCCAGCAATTCCAGGACATCGTCCAGCGTCCGGAAGGTGAAAACCCCTTCCCGGTCTGTGCCCAAAAGCGGCGGGATGAAGGGACAGGCTCCGGTGGCCAGCACCAGCCGGTCGGCCTCCAGACGGCTTCCGTCTCCAAAGTTTACGGCCGGTTTTTCCGGGTCAAGGCTGACCGCCCTGACTCCGAGCTTGACCTGCAACCTCTGTCTTTCGGCCCAGCCCTCGCTAAATGCAAAGACTTTTTCCAGCGGAATCAACCCTGCCAGGTAATCGATCAGGTTAGGCCTGGGATAGTAGGGGTGCTTTTCTTCGCTGACGATGATTATTTCTGCCGCCGAGTCCAGTTCCCTGATGGTCTTGCCACAAATAGTTCCGCTCAGGCCGTTACCCAGTATGATAACTC
Source organism: uncultured bacterium (assembly GCA_937920515.1). GTDB lineage: Bacteria > Acidobacteriota > Aminicenantia > Aminicenantales > Saccharicenantaceae > Saccharicenans. The sequence continues at coordinate 125,322 of CALEUG010000020.1, read as the reverse complement.
TCATCTGATAGTGCTCAGCCGCGCCTCAGCCGGCCAAACTTCAGCCGATTTTCTGAAAAAATTCCTTGCCCACTCCACATTGCGGACAGACCCAGTCCTCGGGCAACGATTCAAAGGGCGTGCCGGGCGGAATGTTGTTGTCCGGATCTCCGACTTCAGGGTCGTAGATATAACCGCAAGCAGTGCATTCCCATTTTTCCATGACCGTCTGGCCTCCTTTCAATTATTCCTTATTATAAACTATACCAGAATTAAAACAACCGCAAAGTTGGCTCCCGGCCGCCGGCAATTTCCAGAATCTTCTCCTTCAGCCGGCAGTTTCTCTGAACCGGCCTGTCGTTCTTGATGGCGATGTGCAGGGCCCGGTAGGAACCGATGATGACGCTTAACTTGCGGGCCCTGGTCAGGGCCGTGTAGAACAGGTTTCTCTGCAGCATTATGTAGTGCTGGGTCAGCAGGGGCATGACCACGGCCTGGTATTCATTGCCCTGGGCTTTATGAACAGAAATGGCATAGGCCAGCACCAGGTCGACCAGTTCATCCTTTTCGTAAAAAATCAACCGGCCGTCAAAGTCCACCAGCAGGCCAAAACGCTCCGGGTCCACCTGGACCACGCTTCCCAGGTCTCCATTGAAGACTTCCTTGTCGTAATCGTTTCGTATCTGCATGACCTTGTCGCGAACCCGGAATTCCTTCTGGCCGACCTTCAGCCCGGCCGTCCCGGGGTTAAGGACTTTCTGCAGCTCCAGGTTGAGGTTGTCCACCCCAACCAGGCCGCGGTACATCGGGGTGATGACCTGGATCTGGGTGGAGAGCGGATTGAGGTTAAGCCGCCTTGGAATGTTGTGCTGGCAGAGTTTCAGGATCAGTCGGAAAACTTTCTCCTCGTCTTCCTGATGGAAAAAATAAAAATCGGAACCCGGGTCGTTGCGCCGGGGATAGACCAGCGACTGCCCGTGGTTGACCCGGTGGGCATTTACCACGATAAGGCTTTCTCCGGCCTGACGGAAAATCTCATCAAGCCGGATGACCTCCACCACCCCGGAATCTATTAAATCCCGGAGCAGGTTGCCCGGCCCGACCGGCGGTAGCTGATCCTTATCCCCTACCAGAATCAGCCTCATCTCCGGCGGGACAGCCCGCAGCAAGTGATACATCAGGGGCAGGTCAACCATGGATACTTCATCCACGATCAGCGCCTCTCCCCGCAGGGGATGGCCGGGACCTCTCCTGAAGTGGCCTTCCCCGGGCTGGAACTCCAGCAGGCGGTGAATGGTTTTAGCTTCCCGGCCGGTGGTCTCGGCCAGGCGCTTGGCCGCCCGTCCGGTGGGGGCCGCCAGAAGAATTTTCTTCTGCCAGCTCTCGAAAATCTCGACCATGGCCCGGACAATGGTGGTCTTACCGGTACCTGGACCGCCGGTGATGACGATGATTTTTTTTTGCAGGCTGCTGACAATAGCTTTTTTCTGCTGCTCGGAGAATTTCAGCCCGCAATTTTTCTCAACTTCGGCTATCCTGGTCTCGGGGTCAAAATCAGGAGCGGCCGCAGACCGGGCGGCCAGGCGGGATATAATGCGGGCCACCTCTTCCTGGGCCTGGTAGAAAAACGGCAGGTAAAGGCCAGACTTTCCGTCCACAATTTCCCTGACCAGAGACCTGCTTTCCAGCAGCTCACCCAGTGCCCGTTCCACCTTCTCTGGTTCAACCTCCAGTTCCTGGCGGCACTTCTCTTTTATCTCAGCTTCATCCGAGAAAACATGCCCCTGCTCGTTGTCTTTTTCCAGGAGGTAAAGGATGAAGGCCTTGACCCTTTCCGGGGAATCAGAGGGGAGACCCAGCTTGAGGGCTATCTGGTCAGCGGTCTTGAAGCCCACTCCCCAGATATCAAGGCAGAGCTGGTAGGGATTGCTGCGCAGGACCTCAAAGGCCGCCTGACCGTAGGCGCGGTAAATCTTGTAGGCCAGAGTGGTCGAAATATTATGGGCCTGGAGGAAGATGATGAGGTCCCTGATTTCTTTATGCTCTTCCCAGGATTTGAGAATTTCAGCAAATTTCTTCTCCCCGATTCCTTCCACCTGTTTTAATTTTTCCGGGGTCTCGTTAAGAATACTGACCGTCCGCTCTCCGAATTTTTTGACAATCCTCTGGGCCAGCACCGGGCCGACTCCTCTGACCAGACCGGAAGCCAGAAACCTTTCCACTCCCCGGACCGAAGAGGGCAGGGTCAGGCTGAAGGATTCCATCTGGAACTGAGTGCCGAAACGAATATTTTTTTCCCAGCGGCCGGTGATTTTCAGACACTCTCCGGGAGAAAGGGGCGGGAAATTGCCCACCACTGTGACTTCTTCTGTTTCGGTCTTTATCCTGAAAACGGTGTAACCGTTCTCCGGGTTATAAAAAATTATCTGTTCAACTGTCCCTTCCAGGCATTCCATGAGTTTGGTGACACTCCGCCCTGAAGTTCTAATCTGCTTTCAGCACGACCGGGTCACCCGGTTCCAGGCCCAGCACCTCGGCCGCCGGTTTCCTGTAGACCGCAATTTCCAGCAGCCCCAGGCTGTTGATGATAAAAAACGGCCGGTCCGAGCCGGACGATGAATAGGCCGCGGCCATTTCGGATATTTTCTTTTTCCCGGCCAGGAGGAGCAGGTTAGCCCCGCGGTGCCTGGTCAGGAATTGAGCTATTAATTGCTGGCTGAGATTGGTGATGAGATTCCCGAACCGGTCGCGGTAGAGAATCTGTCCCAGGATCTCCCGGTTTCTAAGCTGCGGTTCCGGCACTTCCAGCGTCAGGGGATTTCTGGCGGGCTGGCCCAGCTCATCTGGAGACACACCCAGGCTCAGCCAGGCGGCCACCGGAGCCATTTTATCCCGGCCCTCAAAGCTCGACCTCCGGTCGGTCAGGAAATGCTCCCGGTTTTTCAGTTCTAAGATTTCCAGGCTCTCCTGCTTCATGACCGGCGTCAGGATTCCATTATCCGGAGCGATAAAATAATAGCGCTTGCTCCTGGCCAGCAAAATTCGGCGCTCGCTGCCCACTCCCGGGTCAACCACGGTCAGGAAAATCGTTCCGCCGGGAAAGAATTGATAGCAGGCCCAGAGGACAAAAGCGGCCGCTTTCAGTTCATATTCCGGAACTTCATGGCTGATGTCGACGATGGTGCACTCCGGGTTTATCGACAATATGACTCCCTTGAGTGAAGCCACAAAGTAATCCCGCCTGCCAAAATCGGTCAGCAGCGCGATACAGCTCTTGCCCATTCGCTTTAAGATTCCAGTCGGAATAATCTTATTGCAGAAGCCGGGAAGGGTCAATATTTTTCAAGCGGAGACCGGTGCTCAAAAGATAACCTTGAGCATTCGGTTCCACCGGGTCTTGAAGACAAAGCGGAAAAATTTCTTGATCATGTCTTTAATCCCGTTTTTCTGATAAGCATCCTTTTCCGCTTCGTAGGAGAAATAAATCAGCCAGGGGCGGCCCTTGATGTAAGAAGTCGGCAGAAAGCTCCAGTAACGGCTGTCCAGGCTGTTATCGCGGTTGTCGCCCATCACAAAAACATGGCCGGGTGGAACCACCACCGGGCCGTAATTATCCCTGATGACATCGTCATACTGGTAAAAGTTTCCCTTCTGAAATACCTGGGAATCATTATGGACTTTGTACCTCTCCTCCAGCGGCCGGTCGTTGATAAAAACTTCCTTGTCCTTGATCTCGACCTTTTCCCCTTCCAGAGCAATGACCCGCTTAACAAAGTCTTTGCTCAGGTCTCTCGGCCACTTGAAGACCACGATGTCCTGGTGATCCAGTTTCTTGGCCGGAATGATGAAAGCCTCCACTGCCCCCTGGGGCCGGGCATAGATGAACTTGTTGACCAGGAGGAAATCTCCCACCAGAAGGGTGGGTTCCATGGAGCCGGTGGGAATCTGGAAGGCCTGGACCACGTAGGTCATGACAAAAAACACAAAAACGGCCGTCTCGGCTATGAGCTCGAAATACTCACGGAACAGGCTCTTTTCGCGTTTTGGCTTTTTTTCCTGCTCCTTGATTTCTTCTATTTCCCGGTCGAACTTTTTACCAAGCATCACCATCGATGTCTTCCTTGATTTTTTTGTTAATATACTCCATTTCCGGCTGTCGTTCAACCAGCGCCGGGTTTTTCGGGCAGAACTCCGGTGAAGGAGCTACTGATATAATAGCTTTATATAAGGAATAACAGCCGTGAATCAGCTTGACAGACTGCAGGAAGAGGTTTTTACTTAAAACATGATTATTTCCCTTTTTGGTTATCACCAATCAGGCAAGACCAGCCTGTTTGAAATTCTGAGCCAGAGGAAGGGTAACCTGCATCATACCGCTTCCGGCCAGCGACAGGAAATTCCCCGGGCTGTCTGCCAGGTAGCCGACCCCCGGCTCGACCTCCTGTCTTCGCTCTACCCTGAAAGAAAAAAAGTCCAGGTCCACCTGGAAATCGAAGATTTTCCCGGCCTGGCCTCGGGTGACATCTCTACCAGCCAGTACCTGGCCCAGTTGAGAAAGGCAGACGCCCTGGTCCACGTTGTCCGTGCTTTCCGGGACCCTGCCCTCATCCATCCTCGCGGTAAGATCAACCCGGCCGAGGATATCAGGGTCATGACTGAAGAACTCATTCTCTCGGACCTGATCATGGTCAACGGCCGCCTGGAAAAACTGGAAAAAGATCTGCGCAAGATGAAGGACCCCGAAGCCCAGAAGGAAAAGGAACTGCTGGAGAAGCTAAAGCCTCTCCTGGAACAGGGCCACCCGATCAGGAACTTCCCCCTGACCGCTTCCGAAGAAAAAATGCTCAGGGGGTTCTGTTTTCTGTCGTTAAAACCCCTGCTTCATATGATCAACCTGGATGAGCAGGACCTGGTTAACCTGCAAAACCCGGAGCTTCTCCTGCCGGGACTTGACCCCGAAATCCCGGTTCTGGCTTTCTGCGGTCGGATTGAAAAGGAATTGCTGGAGCTGGATGAAGAAGAACGACAGCTTTTCATGGGCAGCTACGGACTGATTGAAACCACAACAGGCCGTTTCTTCCGCAAGTTGTATGAAGTACTTGACCTGATAAACTTTTACACCATAGGCAAGGACGAGGTCCGGGCCTGGGCCATAAAGAAAAACACCCCGGCCGTTAAAGCCGCCGGCGAGGTTCATACCGACATTGAGAAAGGATTTATCCGGGCCGAGGTCATCCCCCTGGGAGAGCTGGTCAAACAGGGCTCCTGGCAGAAAGCCAGGGAAGCCGGTCTGCTAAGACTGGAAGGCAAGGATTACCCTGTCCAGGATGGAGACGTAATCTACTTCAGGTTTTCCCAATGAGCAACAGCTTCACCATCACCGCCCGCGACTCTTCCTGCCAGGCCCGAACAGGAACCCTGGAGACGCTTCACGGCCCGATAGAAACACCGGTTTTTATGCCGGTGGCCAGCCAGGGCACGGTCAAGGCCCTGACCCATGACATCCTGAACCAGCTGGGTTGCCAGGTCATCCTGGTTAACGCCTATCATCTCTCTCTCAGGCCAGGAGTGGAGCTGGTCAGGAAGATGGGCGGGTTGCACCGGTTTATTTCCTGGCCCAAAGCCATCCTGTCGGATAGCGGAGGTTTCCAGGTTTACAGTCTGTCCCCCCTGGTCAAGATCAGTGAAGAAGGTGTGCAGTTCTCATCCCACCTCGACGGTAAAAAAATTTTCCTGACCCCTGAAGAAGCCGTCCGCATCCAGGTCGGCCTGGGCACCGATATAATGATGTGCCTGGATTATTTCCCTTCCTATCCTTATACCGAAGAACAGGTCGACTATTCCGTCGGGCTTACCGGCCGCTGGGCCCGCCGTTGCCGGGAAGAATACGACCATCTCCAGCCCGGAACCCAGCTCTGGGGCATCACCCAGGGTGGGGTCTTCTGGACTCACCGGGAAAAAAGCATCGAAGAGCTCATCAGCTACGGCTTCCATGGCTATGCCCTGGGCGGCCTGGGTATCGGCGAACCCAAGTCTCAACTTTATGAAATGCTGGAAAGGTCCAACCGCCTGTTGCCCCAGGACCGGCCCCGCTACCTGATGGGCATGGGCTACATCGAAGATATCCTGGAAGCGGTCGAACGGGGAGTGGACTTCTTCGATTGCGTCCTTCCCACGAGAAATGCCCGGAACGGCACCCTGTTTACCAGCCAGGGCCGGGTGGTCATCAAGAACCAGAAGTATGCCGACGACCCCCGGCCGCCGGACGAGAATTGCGGCTGCTACACCTGCCGGAATTTCTCCCGTGCCTACCTGAGGCACCTGTATGAAAGAAACGAAATCAGCTCGGCTATCCTTAATACCATTCACAATTTGTATTATTATCTTGACATGTTCAGGAAAATAAGGCAAAGTATTCACTCTAATTCTTTCCGGTCATTCAAAAAAGCAATCATAGAAAAAAATTTGAGTGAATAGGATACAGAGATGAGTCTTTTAACCTTACTCAGCGTTTCCGGGCAGCAATCTGCTCCCGCCGGTCAGGGCAACATGCTGGTGGGGCTTATGCCCTTTATTCTGGTCTTTGTCATTTTCTACCTCCTGATCATCATGCCCCAGAGAAAAAAACAGAAACAGCACCAGCAGATGGTGGCCAACCTGAAGCCGGGCGATCGCATCATCACCAGCGGCGGCATTTTCGGCACGGTGATGGATGTCCATCCCGACCGGATCGAACTCAAGATCGCGGCCAACGTTAAGGTTGACATCCTGAAGAGCGCGGTGGCCATCATTCTGACCGAAAAGGAAAAAGCGGAGAGCAAGGAATCAACCTGATTTATCCGTAACAAATTCAGCAGAGAGATAGGTCAAGATGAAAAAGAATCTTCAATGGAAACTGGCTATCATCGTCGCGGTCATCGGGCTGTGTCTCTTCCTGGTCTATCCCCCAAAAGATAAGATCAAGCTGGGTCTGGACCTCAAGGGCGGAACCCACCTGGTGCTCCAGGTCTTAACCGAAGATGCGATCAATGTCGAAACCGACCAGCAGCTGTCCCGGTTTGAGGAGGTTTTCAAGAAAAACAACATTACCTACCTGGAAGCCAATAAAGAAAGGCCCGGAAGGTTTTATTTCAGGGGAATACCGGTCGAGCAGGAAGGTAAGGTCAGAGACCTTGTAGACCAGTACACCCGGGACTGGGATTATTACTTCAGCGGCGACCGGCTGATTTTTACTCTGAAGACGGTGGCCGCTCAGTATCTCAGAGACCTGGCCGTTACCCAGACCCTGGAGACCATCCGGAACAGAATCGACCAGTTCGGCGTGGCCGAGCCCGTCATCCAGAGGCAGGGTTCGGACAGGATAGTGGTGGAACTCCCGGGCGTCGAAGACCCCGACCGGGTCAAAAACCTGATAAAGGTGACCGCCGTCCTGGAATTTAAGCTGGTCAAAGCCGGCCCGGCCCCGGATGAGGAAACCCTGCTCCGCGATTTCGGCGGCCAGGTGCCTGATGACGCCGAGGTGGTCAGGTCCGACCCCAAGCGCGGGGTCCAGGGCTATTACCTGGTCAGCAAGGTGGCCACGGTGACCGGCAAGGACCTCAGAACAGTCAGGCGGGGAGTGGACGAATGGAATAACCCGGCCGTTCATTTCACCCTTAACCCGGACGGGGCCAAGAGGTTTGAACAGGTTACCGGAGCCAACATAGGCAAACAGCTGGCCATAATTCTGGACGGGCGGCTGCAATCGGCCCCGGTCATAGAAGCCAGGATTTCAGATTCCGGGATCATTCAGGGAAGATTTACCCCCGAAGAAGCCGATGATCTGGTGGTCATCCTGAAAGCCGGGGCTCTGCCAGCAGGCATCAAGTACCTGGAAGAAAGAACTATCGGGCCTTCCCTGGGATCGGACTCTATCCGGCAGGGCTTGATGGCCGGGCTGATAGCCATCTTTGCCGTCATGGTCTTCATGATTTTCTACTACCGCCTTTCCGGCCTGAACGCCATCATCGCCCTGATCCTGAATGAAATCATCATCTTCGGCGCCATGGGCTATTTCAAAGCGACTCTGACCCTGCCCGGTATTGCCGGCATCATTCTCGGTATCGGCATGGCCGTGGACGCCAACGTTCTGATCTTTGAAAGAATTAAGGAGGAGATAGCGGTCGGGAAGAATATTTCCAGCTCCATCGCCAATGGCTTTTCCCGGGCCTTTTCGGCCATCTTCGACTCCAACCTGACCACCATCATCTCGGCTGTCTTTCTTTTCCAGTTCGGGACGGGCCCCATCAAAGGCTATGCGGTAACGCTGATCTGCAGCCTGGTGGCCAACCTGTTCACCGCTGTCTTCGTTTCCAGGTTCATCTTTGATTCCTTTGTGCCAACTAACGCCAAGAGGTTGAGTATTTAAAATGCAAATCTTCAAAAAAACACCCAACATCCAGTTCTTAAAATACAAATGGATTGCCCTGGCCGTAACCCTGATCATCATTGTGGCCGGCCTGGTCAACATCCTGGCCGGCAAGGGACTCAAGCTGGGCGTTGACTTTGGAGAAGGCACCCTGATCAGGGTTAAATTCAGAGAACCTGTTTACGTGTCCGAGGTCAGAAAGTTATTGTCCGAAGTCGGACTGGGTGATAGCATCATCCAGGAAGCAGGGAAAGAAAGCCGGGAATTCCAGATCCGGACGATGGAAAAGAAGACAACCACCCAGGACCAGGAAATCGAAAGCCACCAGATCCTGGCCGACCGGGTCATCCAGGCCCTGCAGGGAGAAGAGGACAGGCAGAAACTGGCCCAGGGATTGTCAGACCTGAACAGCATCGACCGGAGTAGCCTGGCCAGCCTGTTGAGGAGCGTGGCTCCGGATGAAGCAGAGAACCTGGCCGATAAGATAATAGATTACAGGACCGAAAACGGAATAATCGCCAGCTGGGATGAGTTGAGCCGAGAGCCCCTCAACCTGCCCGGCCAGGTAACCAGCTATCTCCAGAGTAGAACTTTCCTCGGCAGGATGACGGTGCTGAGCCGGGAAACGGTCGGACCCCAGGTCGGCAAAGACCTGAGAAAGAAAGCCACTCAGGCCATCATCTGGTCGCTCATAGGCATGCTGGTCTATATCGCCTTCAGATTTAAGGGCGTTGAATACGGGGCGGCCGCCATCTTTACCCTTACCCAGGATGTCCTGATCACGTTGAGCATCTACTCCTTTACCCCGCGGGAAATTAACCTGCCTATAATAGCCGGACTTCTGACCATCGTCGGTTTTTCTATCAACGACACCATTGTTATCTTCGACCGCATCCGGGAACTCCGGAAAACTATGAGAAAAGAGAACCTGGAAAACATCATGAACCTCTCCCTCAACCTGAACCTCTCGCGAACACTGATCACCTCCGGGACTCTTTTCCTGACGGTTCTTTCGCTCTATATTTTCGGAGGACAGGTCATCAACGATTTTGCCTTCATCATGCTGATCGGAACCATTGAGGGCGTATATTCCACCATCTTTCTCTCCTGCCCCGTGGTCCTGTTCTGGAACCAGCATTTCAAGAAGAAAAAATTGCATAAATAATTAAATTTTACTTGTAAAAATGAGTAATTTAATTTATACTTTAATCTAACCTATTCCATAGCGTGAGGTTTAACATGCCAGAAACAAAAAGGCCTAAACAGGGAGAAGAGATACCAAGCCTCTTCAAAGATTCCTTTTTTAAGGCCGAGTCGGGGATTAAGAGTAAAGCCTTTGCCCTCCCGATCGCTATCCTCCTCCACGCTGTCTTTGTTATTTCGGTAATCGTTATTCCTCTGCTCTCCACTGACCAGCTACCCAAGGTTGAAGTTTACAGCGCCTTCCTGGCGCCGCCGCCTCCTCCACCACCGCCACCTCCACCGCCAGCCAAGAGAAAAGCCACCTCTACCAGAACCATCAAGGCAGTGCAGGCCACAACTTCAGTAGAACCGGGCCGCCTGGTAGCCCCGGTTGACATTCCAGACCAGATCGCCCAGGAAGCGGTATTGGACATCGGTATTGAAGGCGGTGTTGAAGGTGGAGTCGAAGGCGGAGTCATCGGCGGAGTGCTGGGTGGCGTTGTGGGCGGAGTCCTGGGTGGTGTTGTGGGGGAAGTTGAAGAACCGGTCAGAGCCATTGGCGAGATCAAGCCCCCCAAGCTCATCCATAAAGTTGACCCGATTTATCCTGAAATCGCCCGCCAGGCCCGGGTTGAGGGTATTGTCATCCTGGAAGCCATCACCGACATTTACGGCCGGGTCCAGTCGGTCAAGGTTCTGCGGTCGGTTCCCCTTCTCGACCAGGCCGCTATCGATGCGGTTAAACAGTGGGTGTATGAGCCGATGATCATCAACGGCCGTCCCCGCGGGGTTATCTTCACCGTTACGGTGACCTTTAAGTTAAAGTAAGTTAAAGTAAGAAAAGCTAACAATGGCTTTCGATATTTAAAAGGAGGTTTTAGTCATGCAATTCGGTTTGATTGAAATGTGGCAGGCCATGGGAGTCGTGGCAAAAACAGTTGCCATCATCCTGATTCTCCTGTCGGTTATCACCATCTATCTGTTCATCGAACGTCAGCTGGTCTTCGCCAGGGCCCGGAAAAAATCTCTGGCAGTGGCCCCAAAGCTGGCTGAATTGATGAAGAACGGACAGCTCAAAGAGGCTATGGCTCTGGCTTCCAAGAAGGAAAATAAAGCCAGCCATCTGGCCAGAGTTACCGCTGCCGGTATCGAAGAATTCATGGACGCCAGAGAGTCCAACTTGAGCCTGGAAGAACAGATTGAATCTGCTCAGAGAGGTTGCGAACGGGCTCGTTCCCTTTTTACTCAGGAACTTAAAAGGGGGTTGAGCACCATGGCAACCATCGCTACCTCCTCTCCCTTCATCGGACTGTTCGGAACCATTTTCGGAATCATCAACGCTTTCCGCGGAATGGCCATGACTGGTTCCGGTGGAATCGGAGCGGTGGCGGCCGGTATCGCCGAAGCTCTGATTACAACAGCTTTCGGTATTGGCGTGGCCATTATTGCTCTCTGGACCTTCAACTCTCTGAACACCAAGATCGAGGTCTACAACACCGAGATGGAAAATACCACCTCTCAGATTGTGGACTACTTCATCCGCACCTCCGGCAGGTAATCCGCGGATGCTGGAAATTTATTAAGAGAGGAAAACAATGGGTTTTACAGTTTCCATGAATGGTAAAGAGACGGTCAAATCAGAACCCAATGTTGTTCCTCTTTGTGACGTTCTCCTGGTCCTCCTGATCATCTTCATGGTGGTTACCCCGCTGGTTCAGAAGGGAGTTGATGTCCAGCTGCCTTCTGCTCTGAATACCACTCAGATGCCGGATAATCCTGATGTGCTCCTGTCGATAAAAGCCGACGGGACGCTTTTCCTTAAAGAACAGAGAGTGACCCTGGAAGGATTAACCATGGCCCTGGAAGAGGCCTTCCTCCAGGCAGCCGAAAAGAAATTGTACATCAGAGCTGATGCCAATCTGGAATTCGGCAAGATGGTCGATGTCATCGACATGATCCGCGAAGCCGGGATTGAACTCGTCGGAATAATCACAGAGAGGAAAGCGACTGAGGGTGAATAAGACCCCGTAACTTCCTTAGCATTGCCAGGGAAAGGGGAAGGTGAGTTTTCGCCTTCCCCTTTTTATTTTCTCCTTAAATTCTCGCCAGACCTCAACTGATTCCATGCAAAGGTAAAGCCTGTCTTCCGCCCCGAATTCAATAAACATCCCGGCCAGCTGCTTGTACAACCATTGCCTCAGCGGCCGGGGGTACCGGTATTTACCGTCCGAAGACCTGGTGAGTTCATGTTCAAAAATCCGGCTTCCCGGGAAACGTCGCCTGGCCAGTGGCAAAAGACCCGGCGGGAAGCGCAGGCTGCCCAGGCTTATCCAGCTGATGGTTTCCACCGGGATGCTCCTGAAAATCGACTCAACCACCCGTTCATAATCCTGGTGCCAGCCGGGGTAATGAAGGATGGGGTCAAAATGGAAGCCGACCCGGTAGCCATGGCCGACAGCTTCAGTTGCGGCCATTAACCGCTCTTCCAGCCCGGCTGTGCCTTTTTCCTCGGATTTAATGACCGCCGCCGGGTTGAGCGACCAGGACAGAACCACGTTGTTGGCCGGGACCATTTGCAACAGAGCTGGTGACAAACCCGCCTTGCTCTTAAGTTCTAACCAGAATCTATCCTGACCTCTGAAAGTTTCAATCAGGAAGGACGAATTTTCGGTCAGTTCATCCAGGGCCAGGGAATCGGCCAGTTCCCCGGTTCCAATCCTGATTATTCCGGCCATCCTTTCCTTGAAAAATGCTTCCAGCTCCAACCCCAGCTGCTCGCGGTTGACGGCCACCGTCAGTGGCTGGCAGTCAAGGTAATCCTGCAGTATACAATAGCTGCAATCAAAGGGGCAGTTGAGGTCCAGGTCTATGGTCCAGTAGCCACACCCGAGGCAGCCAGGAGTGCAGGGGCAGGGACGGAGGAAAGACTTCTGGGTGGTGATGAATAGATTCTTCTTGCTCTCACCTACCGGGTCGGACTGAAGCCTGATAGCCCGCTTTACGGTCTCGACGTTGTCCACGATTTCAACCGGGCGGCCGGCCAGCCTGTCCAGCAACCGCCGGGTGAGCCCGGCCGATTCCACCTCCCGGTCCACCCAGACCTTTTTTATCTGCAGTCGGCCCATTATTCCCCTTCGTAGCCCAGAAGCCGGAATAGCCGATTCCACTTCTGGTTTTCCAGACTCATTACTAAAGACTGCAGGGCTTCTTTCAATTCTTTAACGCTCCCGGCCTCAAGGCTGAGGTGCAAGGTTGGTTTCTCCAGGGTGCGGTCGTAATTTAGACGGATCTTTTCCGGAAGGTTAAGGGCTTTGACCTCGCTCTCAATTTTCCGCTGCAATCCTGAAAGCAGCGGAGAATTTGCCTCCTTCAGAGCCACCAGCAAGCGGTCAGCAGCCGCTATTTCTCCTCTTAACAACCGTGAGACGGGCCCGGAAAGTTCATCCGCCTCGGCCAGTTCTTCCAGGCTCTTTCCGGTCTTGCGCCTGAGCGAATAGAAATTTTCTATCACTTCCCGCTGCTGGTTGTGAGTCAATTTCTCAATCACCAGAAACAGCCAGGTTCTTTCGGCCGGTGGAAAACCCAGCAACAGCTCAACGGTAACTGGCTTCCAGTCGCGGCGATGGATTATTTCCAGAAATCTTTCATCCAGGAAGGATAATTCCAGCATCAGGTCGAGCATCCGGCGCTCGGGTGAAAGCTCCAGAAGTGGCAGCAGCCGCTCGATAATCTCGACCGGATTAAGCCGGAATTCATAAAATTTCCTGAGAGCCATAGACTTCTCGGCCAGGCTAAAGGACCGCTGGCCGTAGTTCTCAAAAAAAGCCAGGAGGAAGACTGCCAGGTCGTCGGTATTTTCCGCCATTTCCAGGGCCGGCAGCTCTTCAAGTCCTGAGGCCCGGGCCGCCTCAACCCGTCTCCAGCCATCGACCAGCACCGGACGGTTCTGCCTGCAGGTTATAATTACCGGCTGCACCACACCAATCTCTTTAACCGAGTGCAGAAGCCTTCGGTCGGCCTGATTCAGGGTAAAGTGAAAACGCCTGTCTTCCAGGTTGAGGTCAGAAAGCTCTATGATTTTATAAACCATGACATTTTTGGACAATTTTAATTCAGCTCTGGAACTTTGTAAAACTAAAGACTATCAGCCGGAAATTGCCTCTGGCCCGTTTTTTTGGTAATTTTAAAGTGAAAAATGAAAAAAGAGCCGTCGATTACCCGGGCGGAGTTTTCGGGACCGCCCCTGCCCTCGGGCCGATTGATTTTTCTTCCTTTTATTCCCGGGAGTGAACTTCCGGGCCGGTTATCGCGGGCCGCTTCAGACAGATTGAATGTCGGTCCGGGCCGGCTTTTCTACCTGAACCGGGCGGCCGTGTTACAGGGCGGCCCGGGGGCCCCGGCTGCCCTGATGGCTCTGGAAAAAGTCCGGAACCTCGGGCTCCAGGAAATCCTGATTTTGAGTTACTGTGGTTCCCTGTCCCCGGAACTCCGAATAGGGCAGGTCTTCCTTCCGGTTAAAGCCCTCAGCCAGGAAGGGACCTCCCCTCACTACACCCGGGCCAGGAAGGGTTTTTTCTTTCCTTCTTCAAAAACGCTTGAAAATCTCAAACTCTGCCTGCTGGGAAAGAAACTGACCTGGATTGAAGGGGCAATTGTCTCCACCGATGCCCCCTACCGGGAAACGCCCGGCTGGATGAAAAGCCTGCAACGAAAGAAAATTATGGCCGTCGATATGGAACTCTCGGCTGTCCTGGCCCTGGCCGCCTTTTACGGCCTGCGGGCAGCTGGCTTATTCATAGTTTCCGACGAGTTGTTCAGCGGGAGCTGGAAAAACGGCAGCCAGAGCCAGGAAGTTCTGGCAGCCACGGCTCAATATTTTTATCCTTTAATATTTGAATCCTGAAGGGAGCTCCGGCATGAAACCAAGAGTTCTTTTAACTCATCCCCTGCTACCCGAAGCCATGGACTATCTGGCCAGCCAGGTCGACCTGGAGCTGGCCACAAAAGAAATTATTCTTCCCAGAGAAGCGCTCCTGGCCAGGATAAACGACAAGCAGGGACTTCTCTGTTTTCTGACCGATGTCATCGACCGCGAGGTTATGGACCGGGCCCCGGAACTTAAAATCATTTCCAACTGTGCGGTCGGGGTAAACAATATCGACCTCAAGTATGCCTGGAGCCGGGGCCTGCTGGTCACCAATACCCCCGATGTTCTGACCGAAGCCACGGCCGACCTGACTCTGGCCCTGATCCTGGCCACCACCCGGCGCCTAATCGAGGCCGACCGTTTCTGCCGGGAAGGCAGGTTCCGGGGCTGGAAGATTGACCTGTTCCTGGGCCAGGAACTTGGCGGCAAGACTCTTGGCCTCATCGGCTTTGGGCGCATCGGACGGGCAGTGGCCAGAAGGGCACGGGCCTTCAACCTGCGGGTAATTTACCACGACCCGAACCGGCAGGAGGCTCACCTGGAACAAGAGCTGGGGGTAGAATTCCGTCCCCTCGATGACCTGGTCAGCGAAGCCGACATCATTTCCATCCATGCTTCGCTGACGCCGGAATCGCGCCATCTCATTTCCAGGGAGCGCTTAAGGTTGATGAAGAAGACGGCCGTCCTGATTAACGTTTCCCGCGGTCCGATAGTTGATGAAAAGGCGCTGGTAGAAGCCCTGAAGGCAGGACAAATCTGGGGAGCCGGCCTTGATGTCTATGAGAATGAACCGGCAATAGAGCCAGAACTCCTGGAACTGGATAACGTAGTTCTTCTGCCCCATATTGGCAGCGCCACCCATGAAACCAGGCGAAAGATGTGTTTTATGGCCATCAATAACCTGCTGCGGGGACTCAGAGGTGAAAGACCTAACAACCTGGTGGAGCCGAATTCCTAAGATTTGAGCCCGGCCGGGTTGAAGCTCCCCGTGCGATAACCTTCCAGGTCGAAGGCGATGTATTTCCAGCCCAGCTTCTTCAAGCGGCGTATTATCTTTTCCCTGTTCTGCCGTCTGACAACCAGGGAAATCTCCCGGGGCCAGACTTCAATTCTCACCAGCTGGCCATGGTGTCGCAGCCGGACCTGAGCAAAGCCCATTTTCCTCAGAAAGGTTTCGCCGGCGGCAATTCGTTCCAGCCATTCCGGTTCGACTGGCTGCCCGTAAGGTATCCTGGTGGCCAGGCAGGCATTGGCCGGCCGGTCCCAGTTGGGCAGGCCAAAGAATCTGGCCAGCATTCTGATTTCCAGCTTCCCCAGCCCCGCTTCTTTCAGTGGAGATTGGACGTCCAGCTCGGCCAGGGCCTTCTTGCCAGGGCGGTAATCGTGCTCGTCGTCCAGGTTGGACCCTTCAACCACCACCGACAGACCTTCCTCCCTGGCAATTTCCTTCAGCCTGGTAAAGATGGCCAGCTTGCAGTGGTAACAGCGAAGGAGGTCGTTTTTCTTGAAATCTTCCCTGAGGTAATCCTCCGACCTGACCAGCCGAAAAGGAACCCCCAGTTTTCGGGCTATCCTCCGGGCATTGTTTATTTCTTCGCGGTGGTAAATCGGCGAATCAACGGTTACGGCCAGTACTTTCACCCCGGACTCAACCGCTGCTCTGAGCAGCAGACTGCTATCCACCCCACCGGAAAAAGCCACCAGCACTCCATCATATGACCTTAATATTTCAAGCAGGCGCTGATACCTGGCTAAGACTTCCTTATTCGGGCTGGAGGTTTTTTTCTTCCGAAGACTCAATTCCTGGCTATTGTTTTTCGCTTTCATCAGAAATATCTCCGGCTCTGTTTCCCTGCTCCCTGGCCATGTTCACAACTTCCCGGACCAGCGCTTCCACAATCTCCGGCTCCGGCACTCTTCTCACCACCCGGCCGTGCTTGAATATTACCCCGGCAGCCCGGCCGCAGGCCACTCCGACATCAGCTTCTCTGGCTTCGCCCGGACCGTTGACCGGACAGCCCATCACAGCCACGGTCAGCCCGGCTTTCAGGCCAGCCAATTTCCTTTCCACCCCGGCCGCTATCCGCCGCAGATCAACTTCAGTCCGTCCGCACCCCGGGCAGGAAATAAAATTAATACCCCGGCTCTCAAGGCCCAGGCTTCTCAGTATTTCATAGGCCACCTGGACTTCCCTTTCGGGCGGGGCTGTCAGCGACACCCTGATGGTATCGGCCAGGCCTTCATTGAGAAGCAGGGCCAGCCCGGCTGCCGACTTAATACTCCCCCGGAGCAGGGTACCGGCCTCGGTGATGCCGGCATGGAAAGGATAATCAACGCTTCTGGCCAGAAGCCGGTAAGCCTCCAGGGTCCGTTTGATATCCGGGGCCTTGAGAGAAATCTTTATTTCCTGAAAGCCCAGGTCCTCAAGCTGCCTGACCTGGCGCAGAGCGCTTTCCACCAGGGCTTCGGCCGTTACCTGCCCGTGCCTGGCCAGCAGGTCTTTTTCCAGCGAACCGGAATTGACTCCCACCCGAATGGGGGCACTCCGTTCGGCGGCCAGGCGAACAACATCCTTCAGCCTGTCCTTTGAACCGATGGTGCCCGGGTTGATTCTTAAGCCATCGGCCCCGGCCTCCAGGGCCAGGATGGCCAGCCGGGGATTGAAGTGTATATCGGCAATGAGAGGAATGGATATTCTCTTTTTTATTTCCCTTATGGCCAGGGCATCCTCTCTTCCAGGAACGGCCACCCTGACCAGCCGGCAGCCAGCCCGTTCGAGCCTTTTAATTTGAGCCACAGTGGCCCGGACATCGGAAGTTCTGGTCTTGGTCATGGACTGAACGACAATCGGAGCTCCCCCTCCTATTACCACCGACCCGACCCTGATGGCCCTGGCCCGGCGCCTCTGGTGTAATTCAGGTCTTAGGCTCATCGGCTTTCCAATTAGAAGGGAATCAGGCTTTTCCAGCCGCTGGGCAACCTTTTAACGATATCGTTCAGAATGACGAAGACGATAATAAAAACGAAAATCACGAAGCCAATTTGCATCCAGATTTCCCGCATCTTCGGGCTGAGGTCTCGCCTGATCAGACTCTCGATCATCAGAACGAAAATTTGCCCGCCGTCAAAAACCGGAATGGGCAGCAGGTTTAATATGCCCAGCTGCAGACTGATGATGGCAATCCAGCTCATCATGGCCAGCAGGCCCATCTTCATGGCGGCGTGGGAGAGGCTGGCGATTTCGATCGGTCCGCCCAGCTGCCGGGTGGAAGCCTGCCCGGTAAACAGGTCTTTCAGGAAGTTGAAGACCAGAAACGTGTTGCGGGCGTTTTCCCTGAGGCTCTGGCCCAGGGCCGCAAAGAAGGGATATTTCCTGGTGACCGATTTGGCTCCCTGCAGAATCCCGATCTTGCCCACATTTCCTTCCTTCCTCGGTACCACGGTCAGGTCGAGCCTCTGGCCCTGCCTTTCCACCGTGAGCACCAGCGGTTTTTCGGGGTTCTCTTCTATTCTCTTAACAAAATTGTAGAAAAAGACCGGCTCACCGTTAACGGCCAGGATCACATCACCCGGCTGCAGCCCGGCTTTTTCTGCGGGAGAGCCGGGGTTGACCATCATAACCTGGGTCAGGATGTGAGCCCGAAACCCGGCATACCCCATCTCGTACCTGGTAATCTTGTCGGTCTTCAGTGGAACCTGCAGCCTCTCCCCTCCCCTTCTTATCGTCACCAGAATTTCTTTTTCTGGCCTGGACCCCACGGCAATTTCCACTTCGCTCCAGGTTTTCACCGCCCGGCCGTTGATTTCCAGGATTTCGTCTCCTACCAGCAGGCCGGCTCTCTCGGCCGGAGAACCGGGGTCGACCCAGCCGATAACCGGAGCCTGCTGCTGGTACTCGGGAACAGTCACCCCGACCAGGTTGAGTATGGCCACCAGGACTATGGCCAGCAGTATGTTCATTATGGAGCCCATGACCAGGATGAGGAATCTTTCAAAGCGGTTCTTGGCCATGAAATCATCCGGAGAAATGGGCCGGCCCTTCTCGAACATTCCCTCTCCCAGCAGCTTGACATAACCTCCCATAGGAATCAGGCTGACCCGGTAATCGGTGTCTCCCTTCCGTAAACCGAACAGCCTTTTCCCGTAACCAAAGGAGAAGACTTCCACCTTTACGCCCACCAGCTTGGCCATGAAAAAATGACCGAACTCATGGACGAACACCAGGATTCCGAAAACAATCAGAAAAGCAACGATGGTGCCCAATATTGTCATGTTATCTTCCCTTTCAGCTCTTTAAGGTACTGCTGGGCCAGACCCCTGCTCTCGCCATCGACGGCCAGTATCTCATCCAGTTCAGACAGAGCCCGGGGCCGATGATTGTTTAGACAGTAGTTTACAACCTCGACAATCTGGCCGAAAGAAATCTTTTCTTCCAGGAAAGCCTGGACGGCGACTTCGTTGGCCGCGTTCAGCACCACCGGGAAACTCAGGCCGGCGGCCAGAGCCTTTCGGGCCAACCCGAAAAGCGGAAACCGGCGTTCATCGACCGGGAAGAATTCCAGGGACCTGACCCCGGCCAGGTCCAGGGAAGGCAGCGGAGCTTCCAGTCGTTCTGGATAGCTCAGGGCATACTGGATGGGGATTCTCATGTCGGTCGGGCTCAACTGGGCCAGGACCGAGCCGTCCAGGAATTCAACCAGAGCATGGACGATACTCTGGGGATGCACCAGCACTCCCAGCTGTTCCGGTCGGAGGTTGAACAGCCACCTGGCTTCAATCAATTCCAGGCCTTTGTTCATCATGGTGGCCGAATCGATGGTCACCTTTAAACCCATTTTCCAGCGGGGATGTTTCAGGGCCTCGGCCAGGCTCTTGCCGGCCAGCTCTTCCAGCGGCACCCGCAAGAAGGGTCCGCCGGAAGCGGTCAGATAAACCCTCTTGACAAATTTCTTATTCCTTCCCCGCAGGCATTGAAAAACACCCGAATGCTCGCTATCGACCGGAATGACCCGGCTGCCGGAGCGAGCGGCAATTTTCCTGATCAGGGCCCCGGCCACCACCATGGATTCCTTGTTGGCCAGAGCCACGTCCTTTCCCCCTTTGAGGGCTGCCAGAGTGGGTTTCAGCCCGGCTACTCCGGTTATGGCTGAAACCACCATATCGGCCCGGGAGACGGAGGCAATTTCTTCGTAGCCCGCCTCTCCGCACAGAATCTTCAGCCGGCGTCGGCCAAGCCTTCTTCTGAGTTCCCCGGCCTGTTTCTCGCTTTCCACCGCCACGACTTCAGGCTGAAACTCATCTATCTGCTCGGCCAGCAAAAAGGAGTTGCGCCCGGCGGCCAGCCCGACCACCTCGTACCTGTTTCTGAAGCGCCGGACCACATCCAGGGTGCTCTGACCGATGGAACCGGTACTGCCCAGGATAACCAGGTGCTTTTTATTGTTTCTCATAAGACCCAGACTTCAGTTTATTTCATGATCAGAAGTTTCATCAAATAATAAAAGACGGGAGCAGCCAGGGTAAAACTGTCAATCCTGTCCAGGATACCCCCGTGACCCGGAACCAGGTTGGAAGAATCTTTGACTCCCGCCGCTCTCTTGAAAAGAGATTCCAGGGGGTCGGCCACCTGAGCTGCGGCATGGACCACGACGCTCAAAACGATAATTTCCAGCAGTGGAAACCGGGGTAGCAGGACAGTCCTGGCCAGCCAGCCGCCGGCCGCCGCCCAGAGCAGGCCACCCAGAGCCCCTTCCCAGGTCTTGTTGGGACTGGCAATGGGAGTCATCTTTCTCCGTCCAAAAGTCTTTCCCAGCAGAAAGGCCCCGGTATCTCCCAGCGAAATGACCGCAAACAGAAGATAAAGCCAGAGCACCCCGAAATCGCGCCTGATCCAGTAAAGGAAATTCATGGTCAGGCTGATGTAGACCAGCCCGGATATGGTCAGGCTGAAAGAACCGGGAAACAGGGCCAGCTTCTCCAGGCTGTTGGTGTCAATAACATAGTAGATAAAGGTCAGCAGCGTCATGACGGTAAACCCGAGAAGAAAGGGAAACCGGTCAAAATAAAAAGTGGCCCCGATGATCAGGGCAAACAGGCATCCCAGCAATTTCTTGGGAAAGAATTTCCGGCGATTGCTCAGGCTGTAAAATTCCAGCAGGCCGCCGATTATGGTAAGCTGCAGGGCCAGGAAAAAGACCCAGGGAGGAGCAAATTGAATGATTACGAACAAGACTCCAAGTATGATGATGGCCGTCTTGGTTCTCTGCCAGAGTCCCATGCTAAATCCTGCCTTTCTTCAAAACCGGCTCCACCCCGCCGAATCTCCTTTCCCTTTTCTGGTAATCCACCACTGCCTGCAACAGGTCCTTTTTCCGGAAATCGGGCCAGAGAACCGGGGTCACCCATAATTCGGTGTAGGCCGACTGCCAGAGAAGAAAATTGCTCAGCCTCATTTCGCCGCTGGTCCTGATCAGCAGGTCGGGGTCGGGCATCCCGGCGGTATCAAGATATCGGCTGAACAAATTCTCGTCTATTTCTTCCAGCCGGTTCTTTCTCCGGACCATTTTCTGAATGGCCCTGATTATCTCCTGGCGGCCGCCATAGTTTAAGGCCAGCACAACTGTCATCCGGCGGTTGTTCCGGGTCTGTTTCTCCACCCTGGCCAGCTCTCGCCTGACCAGGTAGGGAATGCCTCGCCTCTCGCCAATTACCTTGAGCCTGAGGTCGTTTTCCACAAGCACCCTGCTCTCATCAGCCAGGTATTTCCTGAGCAGGCTCCACAGGGTATTGACCTCGTCTTCCGGCCTTTTCCAGTTCTCCCGGGAAAAAGCGTACAGGGTCAGGTACTTGATTCCCAGTCGGGCGGCCGTTTCCACCGCTTCCTTCACCGATTCGCTCCCGGCCTTATGGCCCTCGGTCCTGGGCAGGTTTCTCTGACGGGCCCAGCGGCCGTTTCCGTCCATGATTATGGCCACGTGAAGAGGTAGACTGGAAAAATCTATCTGTTTAACCAGCTCTGCTTCCACGGTTCCGGGCTTGATGTAGCCTTCCAGGGTGTCAAACATGAAAAACATTATAAGGAGGCCCTGCCGAATTGTCAAAAAGGGTTACCGGCTGACATGGACAGAACCTGTCCTTTCTGGTATTTTAGATGGCGGAGGAAAATATGTGTCTGGCCGTGCCGGGAAAAGTCGTCAGCCTGGAGGGCAACGGAACCGGTAAAGTTGATTACCTGGGGACAACCGTCCTGGCCAACCTCTCCCTTCTGCCCGAGGTCAAGGTGGGCGACTGGGTTATAGTTCATGCCGGTTTTGCCATTTCCAGGCTTGACCGCAAGGAAGCCCGCCGTACCCTGAAACTCTTCAAAGAGCTGGAAAAACTCAGCCCGGCCGAATGAGTCATGGCTCCCAGAAAATCATCCCGGGAATTATTTTCCAACTGGCGCTCGGGCTCGACCATCAGGAACCTTCTCCAGGCCATCTCAAGGGAAACCAGCACCCTGAACCGGACCTTGAGAATCATGGAAGTATGCGGCACTCATACCATGACCCTCCACCGGTCAGGCTTGAAGCCACTGCTCAGGGAAGCTAAGGTGGTAATGGTCTCCGGTCCTGGCTGCCCGGTCTGCATAACCCCCGATTGCTTTCACGAAGCAATAATAGACCTGGTAACATCCAGAAAGAACATCCTGGTAGCCACCTTTGGCGACATGACCCGGGTTCCCACGGCCCGGGGCTCGCTGCAGACCACAGTTCCTCTTCCCGGCTCGGAAATCAGAATCGTATATTCGCCGGAAGAAGCCCTGGAACTGGCCAGGAAAAACCCGGAAAAGGAAGTCATTTTCTTTGGAGCCGGGTTTGAGACCACCATTCCGGCTATCGCCTTTACTGTCAAAAGAGCTGCAGCCGAAAATTTGAAAAATTTTTCACTGCTGGCCGCCCTGTGGTTGATTCCACCGGCCCTGGAAGCCATTCTCCAATCGGGTGAAGTGGCTATAGACGGTTTTATCTATCCAGGGCATGTCAGCGTCATCATCGGCACCCGGGCCTACCGCTTCGTGGCCGAAAAATTCAAGACCCCGGGAGCCATCGCTGGTTTTGAGCCGGCCGACGTGCTTCTGGGAATTCTGTCCGTGGCCAGGCAGGTCAGAGAGGGGCGCCCGGAAGTGGCCAACCAGTACCGCCGGGTGGTCCAGGCCGAGGGCAACCCCAGGGCCCTGGCCCTGATGGATGAAATGCTGGAGCCTTACGAAGCTGACTGGCGCGGTCTGGGCCGCATTAAAAACAGCGGCCTGCGTCTTAAACCTCGCTGGCAGGAGCTGGATGCGGTCAGAAAATTTAACCTGCGGATTCAACCGGGCAAGCCCCTTAAACTGGGTTGCCGTTGTGGAGAAGTGTTAAAGGGCCTGGTTGAACCGGTTGATTGCCCGCTCTTTGGCCGGTCCTGCGACCCTGACCATCCCCGTGGCCCCTGCATGGTTTCTTACGAAGGGGCCTGCCTGATTGCCTACAAATATTCATCTGGAGCAAGAAACAAATGAAACAGGTCAGCCTGGAAATGGGCAGCGGCGGCCGCTTGATGCAGGATTTTATAAGAGATAAGCTGCTGCCCGTATTCAAGAACCGGTATCTCCAGATCCTGCACGATTCGGCCCTGCTGCCGAACGGCCTGGCTCTGACCACCGATTCCTATACGGTCGACCCTATCTTCTTTCCGGGTGGCGACATCGGCACGCTGTGCGTAAACGGAACGGTAAACGACCTGGTTGTGTCCGGAGCCAGGCCCGAATATCTTTCCCTGGCCCTGATCATTGAAGAAGGTCTGGAAATGGCCACCCTGGAAAAAATCCTGGCTTCCATAAAAAGGACAGCCTCCAGGAACCGGGTTAGCATAGTAACCGGCGACACCAAGGTGGTTCCCCGGGGCCAGGCTGATAAAATTTATATCAACACAGCCGGGGTGGGGCACCTGGTGGGGCACCCGCGGCCGGAGAAAATCAAGCCGGGCGATAAGATACTGGTAACAGGGCCGATAGGGGAACACGGCCTGGCCATCCTGCTGGCCAGGAATAACTTCAGGATGTCCTCGCGGGTCAGGAGCGATTGCGGGCCGTTGCTTTTTCTCCTTCCCCTCTGGAAACAGGGCGCACTCTGGATGAGAGACATCACCCGGGGAGGACTGGCCACCGTGCTGTCCGAACTGGCGGATAAGATTAACCATCCCCTGCTGGCAGAAGAAGAAAACATTCCTTTATCCCGGGCTCTTAAAGGAGCGGTGGAAATCCTGGGTATTGACCCTCTCTACCTGGCCTGCGAAGGACGGGCCCTTCTGGTGGTTAAAGAATCCGAAGCCAGGCGGGTCCTGAACGTTCTTAAAAAGAGTTCTGGTGGCCAGCAAGCGGCCATCATCGGGGAAGTTCAGGATAAAGTCGGACGGAAGGGCGAGGCCTTGCTACGAACATCAAGCGGGGGGCTGAGGCTCCTGGAACCACTGACCTCGGAATTACTGCCAAGGATTTGCTGAAAATCTCATACCAGCCTGGACTTATACCAGTCTATGGTCAGCTTCAGGCCCTTTTCAAAATCAACTTCCGGCCTGAAACCGAGCTGACGTTCGGCCCGGGTGATATCGGCACAGGATTCCAGGATGTCGCCGGGACGGGGGTCGGCATAAACCGGAGACATTGATAGTCCGAGCAACGAATTCAGAATACTGACCAGCTCGTTAACCGTTATCCTGGAGCCGGCCCCGATGTTGAAGACTTCGCCACGGAAACCGGAGGAGTTGGCCGCCAGTAAATTGGCCTGAACCACGTTTTCCACGTAGATAAAATCGCGGCTCTGGCGGCCGTCGCCATAAATCACCGGCGGCTGACCCCGCAGCATCCTGGTGATGAAAATGGGAATAACCGCCGCGTACTGGGAACCGGGGTCCTGCCTCGGGCCAAAAACGTTGAAATAGCGCAGGCTGACGGCGTTGAAGTTATACAGCTGGCTGAAAACCTGGCAGTACTTTTCGGAGGCTAATTTCTGAGCCCCGTAGGGAGACAGGGCTTTCCCTTCCAGGCCTTCTTTCTTGGGAAAAGTCTGGTCGTCGCCGTAAACAGCCGAGGAAGAGGCGAAAACAAAGCTTCGGATTCCGGTTTCGGCAGCGGCCAGCAGCAGGTTCAAGGTTCCGGTCAGGTTGATTTCATGAGCCAGAAGCGGCTCTGAAACCGAGCGTGGCACCGAAGCCAGAGCGGCCTGGTGCAGGATTACCTCGAGACCTTCAGCGGCCTTCCGGCAGATAGCCCTATCTCTTATGTCTCCTCGAATGATTTCCACCCGTCCGGCCAGAGGCCAGAGATTTTCTTCCCGGCCGGTGGAGAAGTCATCCAGAACCCGAACCTGGCAACCCAGGCTGACCAGCCTGTCCACCAGGTGGGAGCCGATAAAACCGGCTCCACCGCTCACCAGGTAGCGGTGGTATTTAAGCATCGCCAGGCCTCACTGATGAATATGGTCATCAATATAACCGGATTTCTTCAGGTAATCCAGAACTTTTCTGGCGCTCTCTTCCAGGGTTTCCCGGTCGGTTTCCAGCACCAGTTCCGGGTGGAGAGGTTCCTCGTAAGGGTCGGAGATTCCGGTGAATTCTTTTATCTCCCCGCGAATGGCCTTCTGGTACATTCCCTTGACATCCCGGCTCATGCAGACCTCAATCGGGCACTTGACATAGACCTCGATAAAGTCTCCTATTTCTTTCCGGGCTTCCTCCCTGATCTCGCGGTAGGGAGAAATGAATGAAGTCAGCACGGCCACCCCGTTCCTGGTCAACAGCTTGGCCACGAAAGCCACCCGCCTGATATTTTCGTCCCGGTCCTTCTTGGAAAAGCCCAGGTCGCGGCACAAACTCTTTCGCACCACGTCTCCGTCGAGCCTTTCTACCTTAAGGTTATGTTCGCGCAGAATCCCGGCCACCCGGTCGGCCACGGCCGATTTCCCGGAGCAGGGCAACCCGGTAAACCACAGGGTAAATCCTTTCTGTTCCTGACACATCTATGAACTCCTCATTATTACTTTATTACTTTTTATAAATTTTATTGCCAGGAATCCTGGCTTAAAGCCGCTTAAGGCCTCGCTCTCATTCGATTACCCGGCCCCTGAGTCCGCGGACTTCCGGACCTCCCAGCAGCCTGAGAATGGTCGGGGCGATGTCAAGTATGTCGGCATCCTTTACCCGGCCACCCTTTTTCCCGGGGTCGTAGAGTATGTACATGCCGTCATAATCATGCACGGCATCATCGGGCCCGGTGTCGTTTTCCTGGAGGTACATGGTGCCGTAACCCATGGTTCCGGCCGAGCGCCAGTAGAGGTCGTCAAAATAGACCATCAGGTCTGGGTACTCCCCGTTCAACTCCGGGTAATGTTCCTGGGGCTTGATAACCACGGTCTTCCATTCTTCTCCCCGGGGCCCGCGTATGGCTTTAAGCCTTTCTGCCAGTTCATCCCGGGCTGATTCGTAATCTTCAGGCTTTATAATTCCCCGGGGCTCGCGCCCTTCCACGTTGAGGAAAATCCGGGCGTAATAACCTCCCCAGCCCCAGGCTCTGGTCCTGGTCCAGTCGATTTTCAGGTTGTCAACACTCTGCCCGGGTTGCGGCGGCTCGGTTATTACCAGGTCTCCCTGTTCTATCAGCCAGTCATTGACACAGAAGGCCCCCTTCATCCTCTTGGCCCCGTGGTCGGAAACCACCAGCACCGCCGTCCGCTCATCGATTATCTCCAGAAGCCGACCGATTTTTCCGTCGAGGAATCGGTAATAATCGGGAATGGCCGTTTCATAAGGATTGCCGGGTTCGTAGAGATGATGGTCCCTGTCCATGAATTTCCAGAAGGCATGGTGGATCCGGTCTACACCTATCTCCACAAACCAGAACAGCGACCAGTTTTTATCCTGAAGCAGGTAGTCTATCACCTGGAAGTGATTTTCGGTCATCTGGTAGATTTCCGACAATACCCGGGACCGGTCTTCCGTCCTGAAGGTTACATCAAACCTGAATGGCCCGAATCGCTCTTCAATTTCCTGGCGAAGCTCCGCCGGGTAGGTGTAGGCCTGTTCACTGGAAGGAGTGATAAAACAGGAAATCAGCTTGCCCCGGACCGGTTGGGGCGGATAACTGGGTGGAACGCTGACCAGGATGCTCTCCCGGCCCTGTTCTCCCAGGTAATCCCAGACGGTCTTTTCTTTCACCGCAGTGGAGTTGGCAATCCACATCCTGTTGTATTCATACCCGCGGCGATGCCTGAACCCGTAAAGTCCGAGCTGCCCGGGGTCCCGCCCGGTAGCCATGACCATCCAGGCCGGGATGGTTATCGGCGGGTCGCAGCTTCTGAGCTTTCCGTAGATTCCGCCATCCATTAGCTTTTTAAGGTTCGGAAGTTCTGTGGCCCGGCCAAAGACCAGGGCTGGTGTCGCGCAATCAAGGCCTATCACCAGAAGTCGCTTTTTCATGAGGCTATTTCACCTTTCTGTCAGCAGTTTCTCCCGGGTTCAATCGTTGAAGGGGTTGTCAAAGGACAGTATGATTTTGGCCACTTCCGGTCGCATCAGTTCCGGCGGCGGGATCTGACCCTTGACCAGCAGGTCCCGTATTTTCGTCCCGGAAAACTGAACATGGGACGAGGTATCGTGGGGACAGGTCTTTTCGTTTTCTATAGAACCGCACTTCTTACAGAAGAAGAATGACTTGAAAAACAGCGGCACGATGCCCAGGTCCGGAAACTCCTCAAAGATTTCCTGGGCCGCATAGGGATGATAATAATTCCCCACCCCGGCATGGTCGCGGCCTATGATGATGTGAGTGCAGCCGAAGTTCTTCCTGATGATGGCATGATGGATGGCTTCCCGCGGTCCGGCATAGCGCATTTCCATCTTCAGGATGGCCATGACTGCCCGCTCCCTCAGGTAATAATGCCTGATGAGCTCCTCATAGGAAGCCAGTATCACCTCATCCCGGAAATCGCCCTTTTTCTTTCGGCCAATAACAGGGTTAATGAACAAACCATCGGTGAAGGTCAGGGCCGCTTTCTGCACATATTCATGGCCGAGGTGCGGGGTGTTTCGGGTCTGAAAGCCGACCACTGTTTTCCAGCCTTTTTCCCGGAATAGAATCCTGGTCTCCTTCGGGGACAGCCGGTAACGGTCATAGGGAGTGGACTCCAGTTCCAGCAATTCTACCGGCCCTCCCAGCAATACTTCCTTCATACCCAGCACCCGGCTGACGCCTGGATGCCCGGGGTCGGTCGTACCGTAAACTTTCTTGCTGAATTCCTCGCGGTCATATTCATACTTGTCTTCAACCGTCAGCACCCCGACCGGTTTCATTTCTTCTGTCTTCAGCAGGACCAGCTGGCCCGGCTTGATTCTTCTGGCGAGCTCTCTGTCAACATCGATAACTACTGGAATGGTCCAGGGCAGGTCGTTGGATAACCTCATCTGGTTCAGAACGCTGAGGAAATCAGCCCGGTTCAAGAACCCGGTCAACGGCGAATAGACACCGGTGGCAATATTTTCCAGGTCAGAAACCAGGTCGGAGTCGAGAACTGCTGAGACCAGTTCGTTCGCTCTGGACAGGATTTCGTCTTTTCGGCTGGCCCCAGCCAGGCGATTTACCAGTTGGCCGCCATGCGGTGAAATCATCGGGTACTCCTTTGGGTCCGGGATAAGAAAACCAACCAGCCCGTCAATCGATGTAACCCAGGGCTTTTAGCCTTTCCTTTATCTTTTCTTCTTCCTCGGCGCTGAAAACTTCCCTGTTTTCTTCATTCCTGGCCAGGCTTTCCCTGAGCACCCTGGTCACGTAGCTGGAGACCGAGCTGAATTCGGTTCCCTTGATTTTTTCTTCTATTTTTTTATAGAGAGAGGTTGGTATGGAGACCGGGGTAAACTCTTTTTCCATCATTCCTCCTGAGATGATTTTATATAACAGAACAACCTGTTTTTCAACCTTCAGGGCCGGCCCAACACCCGCAGCGGGATTATATATCCCTTAGTTTCTGTTGGGGGCGGGCTTCCGGGCCGTTTTTTAGGCCAGCTCCTCATTCCTTACCCATAAAACAGGGCTGCCTTGACAAAAAAAAACATAAGTGGTTTAATTTTGATACCAGAAAAGACGATATGTGCTTCAGAAAGGACAGAAGTCAAGCTATCCCTTAAAATGGAAAAAATTTCCCACCCCTATACCCGCCGCATCTCTTTCTACGGAGTTCTTGATAAAAACCTGAAGAAACTGGAAAACCGTTTGGGTGTCAGCCTGGCTGTCCGCGGTGATAAGCTCATAATGGACGGCGAGCCCGATAAGGTCCAGTTTGCCCGGCGGTATTTTGAAAAGATTCAGGAGCTGGAAGATAAAGGATACACCTTGAAAGAGGAAGATTTTCATATCGCCCTCGACCTGCTGGAAGAAAACCCGGGACAGCTGGAACAATATGCTCCGGCCGAGCCCATTTACCTGCAGCGTAAATCGGTGGCCCCCAAGAGCCTCAACCAGCAGGCCTACATGAAGGCCATCAAGGATTATGACCTGGTCTTCGGAATAGGGCCGGCCGGAACCGGCAAGACTTACCTGGCCATGGCCATGGCCCTCTCTTACCTGCAGAGCAAGCAGGTCAACCGGATCATCCTGACCAGGCCGGCGGTGGAAGCCGGAGAACGCCTCGGATTTCTGCCCGGCGACATGTTCCAGAAAATCAACCCCTATCTCCGGCCCCTTTACGATGCCCTGTTCGACCTGACTCCCTACGAGCAGGCCAACCGCCTGGTGGAAAGGGGGATTATCGAAATAGCCCCCCTGGCCTACATGCGCGGCCGAACCCTGAACAGCGCTTTCATCATCCTGGACGAGGCCCAGAACACCACCCGCGAACAGATGAAAATGATCCTGACCAGAATGGGCTTTGATTCCAAGCTGGTGGTTACCGCTGACATCACCCAGATTGACCTTCCCCAGCCACGAAAATCAGGGGTGCTCCAGGCCATCAAGGTGCTCTCTGCCATCAAGGAAATTGCCTTCGTCTATTTCAGCGAAAAGGACGTGGTCCGCCATCCGCTGGTGGGCAAGATCATCAAGGCCTATGCCCGGGCTGAGTCCCGAACGGTTTAATTCCAGATGAAAACCATCCAGTTCCGCAAGTTCCGGCTATTCAAGAGCGAAGAAATTTTTCCGCTCCGGAAAAAAAAGGAAGCCGGTCCGCAGGGAAAAGTGGCCTGGTATAAAAAAATAATCCAGAGTCCAGTCTTTTACATAATTGTTTTCGCGACCATAATCTCCTTTTTCATTTCCTATTTCCCGGCCAGGCCCCTTCCTTCCATCAGGCCCGGAGAAATAGCCAGCAAGGACATAATCTCGCCCCTGGAACTGACCGTCGAGGACAGTCAGGCCACCGAGCGGCGCCGGGAACAGGCCGAGTCCACGATTCCTCCCGTCTATTTTTATAACCAGAAGATAGTAACCGTGACCCGCGAAAAAATCAGGCAGTTTTTTGAGAGCGGCCGGGTCTGGCAGAACTCAACTCCGCCCCTCAGCCTGAAAGACCTGCAGAAGAACCTGTCTGAAAACCTTGGCCTGGACATTGACGAAGCCACCCTCAGCAACCTGGCCAGACTCCGGTTTCCACAGGAACTGGAGCAGCTGCTGGCTGAAATCCTGGTCCCGGTTCTGTCCAGGGAAATCATTCTGTCACGAAGTCTGCTCAGCCATGGCGAACCAGAGAAAGGCCTGCTGATAGTGCGGGGTAAGGAAGAAAAGCTGGTCAAGGCGGCCGAAATACTGGAGCTGAGGGAAGCCCGGACACTGCTGGCCTCGGAGATCAACAGTCTTGAGCTTCCGACCCGCACCAGAAACCTGCTGAAGGCTCTGGCCCCGGTTTTCCTGGCGCCGACCATCAATTATGACGCTCCGGAAACGGAAATCCGCAGGCTTAAAGCCAGAAACCAGGTGGAACCGGTCTATTACACCATAAAAAAAGGAAAGGTCATTATCAGAAAGGGCGACGAGGCCACGCCCGAGGTCATCAGGCAGATTGCCATAATCAACCAGAGAATAAGCAGCCAGCCGCACTGGCTGATAAATTTCGCCGGGCTGCTGGTCCTGTACTCCATCATTTTCTTTTTCATCTGGAATTTCATCGTCTACGTTACCGGGGATGAACAACAGCTCCGCCTGCTGCAGATGATGGGTCTGACTCTGTTTTTTGGTTTCGTGGCCTACAAGGCCAGCCTGTTCATAGCCGAGGCCCTGGGCACTTCCATCTCGGTCATCAACGTTGATAAAGAAACCCTGACCTTCGGCTTTCCCTTCCAGTTCGGAACATTCATCTTTGCCCTTCTGACCAGAAGCGAAATCGCCGCCATCTACTGCGTCATCAACAGCCTGCTGGCCGGATACCTGCTCAGCGGGGATTACTTCCTGGTGCTCTTTGTGTTGCTGGGGGGTATCTCTGCCATCTACGGCCTCAGATATTACCTGGCTTCCAGCCGCAGCTCCATCCTCAAGACCGGCTTGATGGTGCTGGCTCCCTTCCAGGTCATCATGGTCCTGATCTTTCATCTGGTCAGGCAGACCTTTTCCGACCTGACCGGCCTGGCCACCGAGCTGTTCAGTGCTATCTTCGGCGGGCTGGTCAGCGCCGCCATTGCCTTTGTTCTGATTCCGGTTTTTGAAACTGCCTTCGGGTTTGTCACCGCCACCAAGCTGCACGAGCTGACCAACTCCGACCTGCCGATTTTCAGGCAGCTGGCCCTGGAGGCCCCGGGCACCTACCACCATTCCCTGATCGTGGCCACGCTGGCCGAAAAAGCCGCCGAAAAAATCAACGCCAACGGAATGCTGGTCAAGGCCGGCGGCCTTTACCATGACATCGGCAAGGTTAAGCGACCAGAGTATTTCAGCGAGAACCAGACTTCCCCCTTCGATGTCCACCGGGAGCTGACTCCATCGCTCAGCACCCTGGTCATCGTCAACCATGTCAAGGACGGAATCGACCTGGCCCGCAAGCTGAAGCTGCCCCGCCAGGTGACCGACCTGATTGCCCAGCACCATGGCACCTCCATAGTTCGCTATTTCTTCCAGAAAGCCAAGGAGAAATACGACCCGGAGCTGCACAAGATCGAGGCCGAGGATTACCGTTACCAGGGCCCAACCCCGAAAAGCAAAGAGGCCGGCTTGATTCTCCTGGCCGACTCGGTGGAAGCCGCCGCCCGCAGCCTGCGCTCCCCCACCAGGCAGAACCTCAAGCGGGTTATCACTGAAATTTTCAACACCCACCTTCAGGACGGGCAGCTTGATGATTGCGGCTTTTCCCTCAAGGACCTGCGGGTCATCGCCAATTCTTTCCTGGTCACCCTGGATGCCATCTATCACCCCCGGCCCAAGTATCCCGGTTTCGATTTTGAAAAAAAGATAGAAAAGAAAGAGGAAAATAAAAAGGACAATGGTCGCAATAATAAACAAACTGAAGAAAAACCCGGTCCCACCGAAAAGACTTAAGGGCCTGCTGCAGCAACTCTGCCGGCACTACCGGGTGGAAGGGGCCGAGGTGGTCCTGACTTTGGTCGGGCCCCGGGCCATCCGTTCCCTGAACCGGAAATACCGTCATAAGGACCGCCCGACCGATGTCCTGAGCTTCAGCCTGAAGGAAAATGGACCGGATGGGAAATTCTACCTGGGAGACATCATCATCTGCCCGGAAGTGGCCCGAAAGCAGGCCCGGAAACAGGGACATACCCTGCTGCGGGAAATCGAAATCCTGACCATTCACGGCTTTCTTCATCTCCTGGGTTTTGAGCACTTTCGGGGGATGGAGGAAGAAGAAGACAGGGTGCGTCCCCGCTTTCTAAAAAATTACAGGACGGACAACGGCTAAGACCATGAGCCAGTCGGATTTCTTTCTGGTCGGCCTGATACTCAGTTTTCTGCTGACCTTTATCCTGTCTTTCCTGCACGTGGTTTTCTCCTCTTACTCCAGGATAGGTTTCTCCAGGATACTGGAAGAAAACAGTCCCCTGAAAGAAGAAATCCTCGACCACTACGACCAGCTCAAGATTGCCATAGATTATGGGCGGGTCGCCTTCCTGCTGGCCTTCGTGATTTACACCTGCCTGGTTTTCCCCGGCCTGAGCGGCTGGCCTTTCTGGGCCTTTCTGCTGTTCCTGGCACTGTACCTGCTCTTTTATGACTATCTTCCCAGATTGCTCCTGCTGGCCCTCGGAGAAAAGAATTTGAAATTCTTTCTGCCGGTTCTGATGCCGGTCAAGTTCCTGCTCTACCCGTTGCTTCTCCTGCCGCGTTTTTTCCTGAAGAAAGAGGAAGAGCGTCAGGCTGCCTGGAGAACACACGAAACCACCGAGGAAGAAATTGAAACCTTCATCGACGAGGCCACCGAAGAGGGCATCATCGAGAAGGATCAGAATGAACTGCTGAGGGGTGTGGTGGAATTCGGAGACCAGATGGTCCGGGAAATCATGACTCCCCGGAGCCGGATGGTGGCCGTGGAGATTACAACCAGCCTGGGCCAGCTTAAGGAAGTCTTCGTCCGGGAAAAATATTCAAGAATTCCGGTCTACCGTGAACGCCTGGACAACATCCAGGGCGTAGTCATGGCCAAGGACCTGCTGGAATTCAGCGACCAGCAGCAGGCCGGGCGCAGGATAGACTTCCTGGTGAGGCCGGTGATATTCGTGCCGGAGACCATGGCCGTCAAAAGGCTGCTGAAGGAATTCAAAAAGGTCAAGCAGAAACTGGCCATCGTGATCGACGAGTACGGCGGAGTTTCCGGGCTGGTAACCATGGAGGACCTGCTGGAAGAAATAGTCGGAGAAATCCAGGATGAATACGACATAGAGGAACCGCAAATAGTGGCCGAAAAGCCCGACACCTACCTGGTCCAGGGCGAAACCGAGGTGGAGGAGCTGGAAGAGCTGCTGGGCAGCGAGCTATCGGAAGAAAACCTGCTGACCGTAAACGGCTTGCTCCAGCAGCACCTGGGCCGGCTGCCGCGTCCCGGTGAGAAACTGGAGCTGGCCGGCCTGAGTTTTGAAATTCTGGAAGTTGACGACAAGAGCATCAGGAAGGTCAGGCTGACCCGGAAGCGAGATGACAATCAGACTGAAAAAGAGGGATGAGGTGGCCAGCAGAAAGCAAACCGGAAAAAAGAAAAACTACCGGGCCGGTTACGTGGCCCTGATTGGCCGGCCCAACGTGGGCAAGTCCACCCTGGTCAACAGCCTGATCGGTCAGAAGATTGCCATTGTCTCCGACAAGCCGCAGACCACCCGGGTCAGCCTCCTGGGCATCAAGACCACCGACCGCGGCCAGATCGTCTTCGTCGACAACCCCGGGGTGCACAAACCCCTGCACCTGATGAACCGGCGGATGATGAACTACGTTCACTCCTCGCTGGAAACGGCCGACCTGCTGCTGCTGATGATCGATGCCAGCAAGAAGTTCGGACACGGCGACCAGTATGTCCTGGATATCCTCAAGAACGTCACCAGGCCGATCTTTCTGCTCATCAACAAGGTGGACCTGGTCAAGAAGGAAAACATTCTTCTGATCATAGACGGCTACAAGGACCTGCTGCCGTTCAAGGAAATCGTGCCCGTCTCCGCCCTGAAAGGCGATAACCTCGACCGGCTGGAAGACCTGATTTACGACTACCTGCCGGTAGCAGACAAAATTTTTGGCGAAGACGAGGTCACCGACCAGTCTGAAAAATTCCTGCTGTCTGAAATAATCCGCGAAAAACTCCTCCACCACGTGGAGGAAGAACTCCCCTACACCACGGCTGTGGTCATCCACTCGATGGAGAGAACCGAGCTGTCGGAAAAGCCGGCCAGAGGACCGCGTCCGGCCAGGCCGGCCCGCCCCCTGGTCCGGCTCCAGGCAGAAATTCTGGTGGAAAAAGAAAATCACAAGGGCATAATCATCGGCCGCAGGGGAAACATGATCAAAACCATTGGCAGCGAAGCCCGGAAGGAAATGGAAGAAATCCTGGAGAGCCAGGTCTTCCTGGAACTGAGCGTCCGGGTACGGGAAAAGTGGCGTGATTCCGAAGAAATTCTTGACCTGATTGAAGAACAGAAGGGTTGAGCCGGCCGGAGCTGACCGAGAGAGTAACCAGCAACCAGTCAGTTATATGATTTTTTCCTTTTTTACCATTTTTACACTCCTGAGCCTGTTGTCCTGACCCGTGACCAGAGCTGCCGGGAAGCCCTGACCTAAAGCCGCCAGCCAGGAGTTTCGTCTGGATGAACCGCAACTGCTGCCAGCCCCGTTGTGTCGGGTCAGATACAGCAGTAACATCCCGGGCTCTCTATAAAATAAAAGTCTTAATTTTGAATCTCTCCAGCCCGGAGAGGCTTACCATTTAGGCCGTGCAGTGGTCTTATCTGGCAATCTATCGTAATCGATCATAAAGAAAATCCTGTTCTTAAAACCCCAGACTGAGAGTGTCGCTGATGTCTTGACCCCGTCCGGTTGACAAGAGGGAGGTTTGATGAGAAAATTCTAATCCCTTCGCGGTGAGTGTAGCTCAAGGGTTAGAGCACCGGACTGTGGATCCGGTGGTTGGGGGTTCGAATCCCCTCACTCACCCCATCTCCCCTAAAATGAAATGCCGGCCAGTATGGTCAGGCTTTTATTTTTTATGCGGTCAACCTCGTAGCCGGTCAGGGCCACGCTGGACAGGCCCAGGTGATAACGCCCTTCTAAGCTGAATTTGGCCAGTCGCACCCTGAATTCAAAGCCTCCGCCGATAAGGGCCGCCAGTTCGTTCTTCCTGAAATAGTCCCGGGAATCAACCCGGGCCACCTCCAGGCCTTCAGTATCATAAATGACCGTGGTGGCCTTGCTCAGGTAGCCACAGGACAGGCCGGCTAAAATGAAGGGCCGGGTCGGGCCAGCCCGGAGAATCGACCACTTCAGCAAAAGGATGGCTTCCAGGTAATCATGATGCCACCGGACGTTGTCGAAACCGTCATCGATGTAGGCCTCATATTCAGTCCCGCGCCTGGCATACAGGAATTCCGGCTGGATGGCAAACGGCCCGAAGTTAACTGAAAAAAATATTCCCGCGGTCAGGCCCGGCAGCGTTTTGAATTCGGCCACGTCCATCGGCTTTGGTGAAACCGAGATATTGGACAGGTTAAGTCCGCCCTTGACCCCGAACGAAACCCGTCCGGCCCGGGTTTGACTGCCGGCCAGGATAACCAGGATAAAAACGGAAGCTGCCAGGAATTTTTTCAAGTAACCCCTCCTTAACTCCGGTGCTATTATAACATACTCCGGTCCGAATTTTCACCAGAGCAATATTTCAATATTATGGAATGATATTATGGAATGCCCTCGCTCCGTCCCTGGCTTGACCAACTCCGGTTGTGCCCCCCCAACCGGAATAAAATTCATTTCAGGAATCTGGCCGGAAATCAATCTTTAATTTTTTTCCGGCTTTTTAACAGCAGCTTCTGCTGAAATCTTAACTGGCTGGCGGGCCAGGCTCAATTCGTTACTGCCAGGGAAAATTTATTTCGATTCCCGCCCTTCAAGCTTCAAGAATATTTCAGCCAGGTCATCTTCGCAGAAAAAGTTGTTGGCATCCGGGCCCTGAAGAAAGATAATAGAAGTTCAGAGGAGGATGGATATGAAATTAAAACTGCAGGAACGTTCCTCAAGATTAATTCAGCCTATGAGAAAAAGGCCAGTTCCCTGCTGGCTGTTCTTATTCCTGTTCCTGATTCTTTCAGTTGCCTCCACGGCCTGGCCCGCCAAGTCATCGATTGAAGATAAAATCACTCCGCCCGAATTTTTCTTTGGTTTCCAGCTCGGAGCCGACCGGAAAATCGCCCGCTGGGATAAAATCGTCGAATACTTCTACCTGCTGGAAAAAGAAAGTCCCAGAATCAAAGTAATCAACATGGGTCCAACCACCATGGGCCAGCCCTTCCTTCTGGTCATTATTTCTGCGCCCGAAAACCTGTCCCGCCTGGACAGGATTAAAGAAATCAATCAGCGGATCTCCGACCCCAGGCAGGTTGGGCCCGAAGAAATCCCGTTGCTCATCAGCCAGGGCAAGGCCATCGTCTGCCAGTCGATGAGCCTTCATGCCGACGAAATCGGTGGCACCCAGATGGCGCCGGAGCTGGCTTACGACCTTCTTTCCAGGAATGATGCCGAAACCCGGAGGATTCTGGAAAATGTGGTCTTCCTGCTCATCCCCAGCTTCAACCCGGACGGGCAGATAATGGTCACAGACTGGTATTACAGGACCCTGGATACGGAGTACGAAGGCACTCCCCTGCCTTACCTCTACCACAAGTATGCCGGCCACGATAACAACCGCGACGGCGATTTCCTTAACCTCCAGGAATCGATTTACGCAGCCCGCATACTCTACCAGGAATGGAAGCCCCAGGCTTACGTCGACCACCATCACATGGGAAGCTACGGGGCCAGGTTTTATGTTCCACCTTACTGCGACCCGATTCGGCCCTATGCCGACCCGCTCCTGTGGCGAGAGCTCGCCTGGTTTGGCGGTCACATTGCTTACCGGCTGGAAGAAGCCGGAAAAACCGGGGTCATTAACGACGCCATTTTCCCCGGCTGGGGCCATTTCGGCTGGCACTGGATCACTCCCTTCCATAATATCGTGGGTATGCTGACAGAATCGGCCAGCGCTCGCCTCGCCAGCCCGCTTTTTATTCAACCTGACCAGCTCCGGGCGGGATCGTTGCAGTTTCCGGCCTACGAAGCCCAGAGCAACTTTCCCCATCCCTGGGAAGGCGGCTGGTGGCGACTGCGGGACATCGTCGAGCAGCAGAAAATCTCGGCCTGGGCGGTGTTAGACCTGGCCGCCCGTCACCGGGAGACCCTGCTTTATAACTCTTACCTTAAAGCTGCCAGGCAGACGGAGCGCGGGGCCAGAGAAAAACCCCGGGCTTTCATCATCCCGGCGGAACAGCACGACCGGCTGACCGCTGTCAAGCTGGTCAACACTCTGCTGCAGAGCGGAATCGAAATCCATCGTCTGGCTTCAGAACTCCAGGCTGATGGTCTTATCTACCCGGCCGGTTCCTTCCTGATTTCCCTGGCCCAGCCCAAGAGGGGGCTGATAATGAACCTTCTGGGCCGAACCATATATCCCGATAATTACTGGACCCGTTCCAGGGATGGCAGCCCGCAGCGTCCCTATGACCTGGCCACCCATACCATGGCCGAGTTCATGGGAGTAAGGGTTGACCCGCTGGATAATCTGCCAGAAGCAAGGCTGGAGCTCATAGACAGACCGATTAAACTAAACGGAAAGGTTCAGGTCGGGGCGGCTGGTTATAAGCTGGATGGTCGACTCAACGATTCCTTCACCGCAGTCAGCCTGCTCCTTGACAATAAAATCCAGGTGCTCAGGTCCGACCTGAAAACGGATGAGCTGAACCCTGGTGATTTCATCGTTCCTCAGGCCCCTTCCGCAGTTCTGGAGTCCATCGCCTCCAGAACCGGGGTAGATTTCTGGCCGCTTAACTCCCTGCCCGCCGAAGGTACTCACCGGGTCCGCCGTCTCCGGGTTGGCCTTTACCAGCGCTATTACACCGGAAACATGGAGGAGGGCTGGACCAGGTTGCTGCTGGAAAAATTTGAACTGCCCTACCTGACCATCAAGGACGAAGACATAAAGAGCGGCCGGCTGAGCAGAAAAATAGACCTGCTGATTCTCCCGGCCGACTCTACGGCCATGATCATGGGCGAAGGCGAGGAGACTTCAAGGCGCCGGGGCAACTTCCCGCCAGAATACCGCAGCGGACTGGGGCCTGCTGGCCTGGAAAAGCTTAAAGAATTCATAAATAGGGGTGGAGTGCTGGTCTGCCTGGGGGCGGCCGGCAATTTCGCCGTCGAAAAGTTCGGCTTACGCCTGAGAAACGCGGTGGCCGACATTGATTCCAACGAATTTTTCTGTCCCGGCTCCACACTGAAAGCGTCTTTTGACAACCTTAACCCCCTGGCCTACGGGCTTCCGGAAAAAGGCCTGGTGTTGTTTTTCAGCAGTCCGGCCTACGAGATTCTGCCCGGAAACGACAGTGAAAAATACCGGGTCGTGGTTCGCTACGCCGAGCGGGAGCTTCTCCAGAGCGGCTGGCTGGTTGGCGAAAAATACCTGAGCAAAAAGGCGGCCATGGTGGAAGCAAATTACGGGCATGGGCAGGTAATCTTAATCGGGCTTCGGGCCCAGCACCGGGCCCAGACCCACGGCACCTTCAAGCTCCTGTTCAACACCTTTATCCGTTGATAATTCTTCAAGGAGCCAGGGGGCAGGGCACCTGGAGTTACAGGCCTGAAGCCATCGCCCGGGCCAAAGAACAGAAAGGCACCAATAAGGGGGAGATGATTTTAAAGGGCTAACCAGGTCAAAAAATGGCAAATTAGCTGTAAGCTGTTATGGCTGTTTGTAAGCACGGCATTAAAACCATTTTTACCCGGAGTAAAAGGACCAGCCTTTTTAGGCAGACCCGATTCCCGGCTCGGTCGTCATCATCCCGGATAACAGTCACTGCCCAGCCAAAATAGAGCTCTGGCGATATATAATTAACAGCCCCGTCCCCAAGTCTCCAGGTTTAAGAATAGATAAAAAAAGGCCAAGGGGCCACCAGAATAAAACGGGCGTCCCTTCTTTAAGCTATTGATGAACTAAAGTTTGATTCCAGGCCAGAATCAAAAGCTCAACCCCGCCGCGGTCAGCGGCGAATCGGAAAGCGGGTTTCGGTTTTTTCCTCGGAGCGGTCGGTGGCCGGGGGCGGCTCCGGTGACAGGCTGGAAATTTCCTGCCGCAGTTCCTCGGTTATTTCAATCTCGGCCGCGGCCACGCCCTCCCGGAGCTGGTTAACATTCCTGGCACCGATGATCGGAGCGGTAACCGCCGGATGGCTGCCCACCCAGGCGATGGCCAGGCTGACCGGGTTATAACCATGTTCCCTGGCAAATTCTGTAAATTTCTCAACCACCTCGTAGCTCCAGTCCTGGCCGTAACGAACCTGGTAAATTCTATTTTCTACCAGCCGCCCGGAAGCCGGCCTTCTGTCCCTGCCATACTTTCCAGAAAGCAACCCGGCAGCCAGGGGGCTGTAGGCCAGGACACCCAGCTTTTCGGCTTCGGCCATGGGCAGAATCTCCACCTCGGCCTGGCGCTTGACCAGGTTATACATGGGCTGGATACAGGCCACCGGGGCCAGGCCGTGGAGAGTGGCCAGGCCTATGGCTTTTTCCACCTGCCAGGCGCTGAAGTTGCTCAGGCCGATGTAGAGAATTTTTCCCTGATGCACCAGGTCGTCCAGGGCCCGCAGGGTCTCTTCAAGTGGGGTAATATCATCAAAGCGGTGAATAAAATAAATATCGATCCGGTCCGTATCCAGGCGCCGCAGGCTGCCCTCGACCGCGTACATTATATGCCGGCGGTTGGCCCCCATGGCGTTAATATCGGGTCCGGTGGGAAAATAAACCTTACTGGTGATCAGCACTTCTTCCCGGCAGTCCTTTATCAGCCGTCCCAGGATTTCTTCGGACCTGCCTTTAGCATAAAGGTCGGCGCAATCAAAGATATTGATGCCTTTTTCCCGGCAGTAAGCAAACATTTCGGCCGAGGTTTTTTCGTCGGCCTCGGCTCCAAAGGACATGGTTCCAAAGCAGAGTTCCGAAATTTTAACTCCGGTTTGACCGAGATTCTTGTATTTCATCTTGCCTCCTCGATTTTACCCAGGACCAGGCCGTGGCCGCGCGGATAGAGCCCCGGCAACGACACCGGCAGCCGGCCGGAAATCGCGATTTCACCGAAAAGGGCCATGGTCGCCAGCTCCTGGGTTTCGGGCGTGTTGCGGTAAAGGCACAGGTAGCCGTCCACTTCCGGGAAATGCCTGAGAAAATAGGGGCTGCCAAAAGAGAGAGCCACCACCCGAACCCCGGCCGCTTTAAGCTCTCTGATAAATTCAGCCTGAAGCGGTTCCAGGTCAACCGTGCCCTTGCCTGACCTCAGACTGGAGAACAGGGCAGCCACCACCAGGTCAGCCCGGGAAGCGGCTGACCGGGCTTCCTCCAGCCTTTCCTTTCCGGTATCGCCGTCAGCGTAGAAAACCCGGGTGCCTGGAAGGCGGCTGGTCATTTCAGCCGCTATCCGGCGCCCGGCATAATAATCTCCGGGGTCGCTGCTGAGTGACAGGAGCACGATTCTTTTATCCTTTTTAATCGGCAGCAGGTTACCTTCATTCTTAACCAGGGTAATGGCTGAGGCAAAAGCCTTTCTGGCGATGTCCCTGAATTCCTGTTTTCCCAGGACCAGAGGAAGCCGTTCCAGGCTGACATAGCGCTGGCGATTCAAACCCAGCCTGGTCTTGGCCAGAAGGACACGCCTCAGAGACTCTTCCACCCGGCTTAAAGGCAGCTCTCCGCTTCTTACGGCCTGCTTGAGTCGTTCTATGACCTTTACCGGGTCGAGTGGCAGAAGCAGCAGGTCCACCCCGGCCTTTATTGCCCTGAGAGCAGCTTCTTCGTCTCCAAAATAGCCGGTGATGCCACGCATCTCCAGGGCGTCGGTAACTATCAACCCCTTAAATCCCATCTGCTTCCTGAGCAGGTCGGTCATTATGCGCGGGGACAGAGTGGCCGGCAGGCCTTCCTCGGGCTCAAGGGCCGGGATGTAAAGATGAGCCGTCATGATGGAGGCCACCCCGGCTTCTATGGCTGCTCGAAAGGGGTAAAGTTCAACCCTCTGCAAGCGGTCCTGGTCGGCTTTGATCACCGGAAGCAGGCTGTGTGAATCCTGGTCGGTGTCGCCGTGCCCGGGGAAATGCTTGGCCGTGGCCATCATCCCGTGTCCCTGGCAACCCCTGATAAAGGCCCGGGTGATCCTGGCCACCTGCTCCGGGTCTTCCCCTACCGAGCGGGTGTTGATGATGGGATTGTCGGGATTAATGTTAACATCAACAACCGGAGCGTAGGTCATGTGGATTCCGAGGGCCCGGCCTTCAATGGCTGTAATCCGGCCCATCTCGTAAGCCAGCTCTTCTGAATCGGCCGCTCCCAGGGCCATCAGCGGCGGAAAAAGGGTGGCCCCTGTCACCTGGTTGCCCGCTCCCCTTTCCAGGTCAGAAGCAATGAGCAGGGGAATTCTGGCCAGTTTCTGAAAATGGTTGGTAAAATAGGCAGTTTCCAGGGCTTCTCCGCCAAACAGAATCAATCCGCCCAGATGGTATTTCCTGACCAGCTCTTCCAGGTTTTTAAGATAGGGGCTGTCCTGGTTGAAAAATTCGCCGGTGTAGCGGGTCACCACCAGCTGACCTATCTTTTCATCCAGGGTCATTTTCCTGATGGTTTTTTCGACCCAGTCTGGGTCGCCGGGAAAAAGGGCAGCCTCGTCCCGGACTTTCACCCCGGGCGCGCAGCCCAGCATAAACCTTACTACAATAATAATAGTAAGCCATTTCCAGTTTTTCTGTTTCTTCAACATATTTCTCCAGCCCTGATTTCAAAAAACTTCCCGCGGCCTGCCATCTTCCCGGGTTCGAAGTTAACTCTCATCATATTAATTTTAAAAATTCCAGACCAGAAGCACCCGGCCTCAGCTAACATACCTGATAAAATACCTGATTACCAGCAGGAAAGATATCAGGTAAACCAGCCAGTGAACTTTTCGACCTTCGCCCCTGGCCAGCTTGATCAGGGAATAGCTGATAAATCCGAAGGCCATGCCGTCGGTGATGCTGACCGCCAGCGGCATCACCACCACCGTCAGAAAAGCGGGTATGGCTTCGCTGATGTCTTCCCAGTCTATCCGGGCCACGGATTTCATCATCAGGAAGCCGACGATAATCAGCGGAGGAGCTATTACCGGGTGGAGTACCTGGTCCCTGTAGACAAAGCTCCCGCCCACCATAGCGGCCAGCGGACTCAGGAACAGGGCACCCAGGAAGAGCACCGAAGTCACCAGGTTGGCCAGCCCGGTCCTGGCGCCCTGGGCTATTCCGGTTGAGCTTTCAATGTAGCTGGTTACTGTGGAGGTTCCCAGGAGAGTCCCGGTCACAGTTCCCAGAGCATCAGCCAGCATGGCCTGGTTGGCCTTTGGCAGTTTTCCGTTCTTAAAGAAGCCGGCCGGGCCGCAGACCCCGACCAGGGTCCCGACCGTATCAAAAACATCAAGAAAGAAAAAAACAAAAATTATCGGTATCAATCCGCTTTTCAGGGCGCCGGCAATGTCCAGCCGGAACAGGGTCGGGGCAAGAGATGGCGGAGTGGCCACCACTCCCTGGTACTTGACCACTCCAAGAGGCAGGCCGACGGCCGTGGTTATCAGGATTCCCCACAAAAGAGCCCCTGGCACTCTCCAGGCCATCAGGATCGAGATTACCAGGAGACCAACAAAGGCCAGGATGACCGGTTTACTGCCCAGATCCCCCAGACCCACCAGCACACCCGGCGTGGAGACCACGATGCCTGCATATTCCAGGCCTATCAGGGCAATCAGCAGACCGATACCGGCGGCAATGGCATTTTTCAGGCTGTCGGGAATTATTTCCACCAGTTTCCCGGCCACCCCGAACAGGGCCAGAACGGTAAAAATAAGCCCGGATATAAAATTGGCTCCAAGAGCCACCTGCCAGGAATATCCCATCAGACCGCAGACGGTAACGGCAAAAAAAACGTTGTGTCCCATGGCCGGGGCCTGAGCGACCGGATAGTTGGCCAGAAGACCGGTTAACAGGGTGGCCAGGGCGCTGACCAGGCAGGTAGCCACCATCACCGCTCCCTTATCCATACCAGTCTGACCCAGTATGGCTGGCTGGACGAAGATGATGTAGGACATGGTCATGAAGGTGGTCAGACCGCCCAGCAATTCTTTCCTGAAACCGGTCTGGTTGGCCTGAAGCTGAAAAATTTTTTCCAGAGCTTCGGTCATCGGCCCTCCTTTATTGTTACTCTCGTGGCCCCGGGTCTGCCGGCAGGTCCCGGGAGCGCCGGCTGCTGCCTGCCCGGCCTAAACATCAGTTCCCCCAACACCTTTAAGTAAGAATAAGAATCAAAACCTTCGGCCCCGCCCCGGGCCCGGTGGTCAAAACTTGACCAGGGTAAAGACCGGAACATCGGCCTTAGCTTCCGAAATTTTCTTAACTCCTTCCAGAGCGGTCAGCTCCACCAGGGCCAGGAAAGCCACTGCCCGGCCACCCAGTTTCTGCACCAGTTCAATAGCGCTGATGGCCGAAGAACCGGTGGCAATGAGGTCATCAACTATAACCACCCTTTCCCCGGGAAGGATACTGTCCAGGTGGGCCTCGAAATATTCCACGGCATATTCATTCGGCGCCCGGAGGCTCAGCGTCTGCCGCGGCAATTTGCCTTTCTTCCTGATCAGGCTGAACCCGGTGCGCAGCTCCCTGGCCAGAGCCGCTCCAAAAATGAACCCCCTGGACTCGATTGCGGCCACCCTCTCCGGCGAATATTTTCTGGCCACTTCGGCCATCAGGTCGATGACCAGGTTAAAGGCCTTG
This sequence comes from uncultured bacterium, assembly GCA_937920515.1. Lineage (GTDB taxonomy): Bacteria > Acidobacteriota > Aminicenantia > Aminicenantales > Saccharicenantaceae > Saccharicenans. The sequence goes on along the minus strand of CALEUG010000020.1, from coordinate 81,271 downwards.
GCATCTTGAATTACCGGGGTTATATCCTTGAACACAATTCCCGGCTTGGGGAAATCAGGCACGTCAACGATGAGCGATTTCAGGTCTTTCATTAAGGTTTCCTTTCATCCAGTCTTTTATTCCAGTATTCCAGATAATTAATTTTATTTATCCTCAAGGCTGAGGTAAACATCCGAAGTTTTGATCTTGATAACCCTGCTGTCATCGGATTCAACAGCGATTAAAATTTCTACCATCCTTTCGGTTTGAAAATCCGCGGGCAGTCGTTCTGCCCATTCCACGGCCATGACTCCGCTTCCCAGATAATCTTCCAGCCCCAGGTCGGCAATCTCTTCCGGGTCTTCCAGCCGGTACAGGTCAACATGAACAAGGTCCACCTTCCCGCGGTAAATGTTAACCAGGGTGAAAGAAGGACTGCAGACCGAATCGAGGCTCTTTACTCCCAGGCCGGCAGCCAGGCCTCTGACAAAAACAGTCTTCCCGGCTCCCAGCTCTCCGCTGATGAGTATCAACTCGTCCCCGGTGAGCTGGCCGGCCAGCTTTTCGGCCAGTCGCAAAGTTTCTTCCTCGGAGCAGGTCCTTACTTTCAGCTCAACTGATTTCTGAGTCATCTTCCCCACCGCTGGTCAAGAACCTGATAGCTGCCGGCAGGAACTTGATAAGGTCCGTGGCGGTCAGGCTCTTTTCCCCCACTTTTTCCGCTGCCAGGTCCCCGCTGAGCCCGTGAATAAACACCGCGTTGACGGCGGCCTGAAGAATATCTTTCACCTGCATTGCTTCTGAGGCCAGAAGGCCGGCCAGGACATCGCCGGTTCCACCCGAAGCCATTCCCGGGTTTCCGGTCGGGTTGACCATGACCTTCCCTTCCGGAGAGCCAATCAGTGTCCGGTAGCCTTTCAAAACCAGGTGCAGTTTATGCTTTCTGGCAAATTCCGGGACTATTTCCAGACGCTTTCTCAGGATTTCAGCAGTACTGAGGCCGCAGAGCCTGGAAAATTCGCCAGGGTGTGGGGTCAGGATAGTTTTCCCCGGCAGAGAAGACAGCACCTCTGGACTGGTGGCCACGATATTCAGGCCGTCAGCATCGACCACCACCGGATTTCTGTAATTTTTGAGTCCGGCCAGTAGCTTCAGGCCAAAGGCGGCGGTGGAAGGATGGGTGGAAAGCCCGGGGCCGATGAGCAGGGCATCTTTACCTTTAACTAATTCCATGGCCCGCTCCAGCGCTTCTTCCGAAATACTGCCCGAATCTGTTTCAGGCAGGGGTTCGGTCATCAGTTCCGGCATGCTTCGGGCCACTATCGGCAAACAGCTGGCGGCCGTGGCCACGGTGACCAGTCCGGCTCCCATTTTCAGGGCAGCCCGGCCGGCCATGGCCGCCGCCCCGGTCTTACCGCGGGAGCCGGCAATAACCAGCAGGTGGCCATAACTGCCTTTATGAGTGTCCCGCCTTCTCGGCTGAAAATAGGGCACCAGCGACTCAAGCTCAACCAGCTCCAGGTTTAATCCCGGGCGCTCGAAGAGAAAAGGCGGAAGGCTGATATCGGCCACCACCAGCTCGCCGACATATTCTTCGGCCGGCGGGAAAAGATGAGCCACCTTCGGGGCGCCCAGGGCGACGGTCAGGTCGGCCCGGACGCAGGGACCGATGAGTTCAAAGGTATCTGATGACAGTCCAGAGGGAATATCAACCGATAGAACAAAGGCACCTGAGTGGTTGATATCCTGGACCACCCTGGCATATAACCCCTCAAGCGGGCTGCTCAAACCGGTCCCGAAAAGGGCATCGACGATTATTGGCGTTTGGCCAAGGACCTTCCTGGCCTTCTTCCAGCCGGCTTCGTCCCTGATTTCAATTATCGGAACTCCTATCCTGCTGGCTATCTGCAGGTTCAAAGCAGCGTCACCTTTAACTTCGGCCTGGCTTCCCACGAGTAGCACCTGGCAATCCACACCCTGATTATGAAGATGCCGGGCCACTACCAGGCCGTCTCCCCCGTTGTTTCCCCGGCCGGCCACCACCACCACTTTCATCCAGGACTCCAGGCCCAGTTCATTACGAAGAATTGCCGTCACCTGGAGCCCGGCGTTTTCCATGAGAATCGGTCCGGGAATGCCCAATTCTTCAATGGCTATCCGGTCAATCTCTCTCATCTGGGCGGCAGTCAGGATTTTCATCTCTCACCTCGGTCTTAAAGAATATTATCATAAAAAATCGGCGCGGAGAAAGCCACAGGTGGTCATTCCTCAACGATGGAAGAGGACCCGACTCTGAATGTATTACCCCAAGAGCAGGCGGGTTGTTATAAAACCCGGTCGGCCAGTTTGATTGTGGTTGCTAAAAACTGCTATCTATGATAGATTTTTTTAAATTAATTTTATTTATAACTTGAAAATTAAGCAAGGAGGTTTTCTATGGCTATAAGAATAGGTATAAACGGATTCGGACGTATAGGCCGCAACATGCTCAGGGCTTCCTACCAAGACCCGGAGCTGGAATACGTGGCTGTCAACGATATTACCGATGCTAAGACCCTGGCCCACCTGCTGAAGTACGATTCGGTGCTCGGCCCTCTGAGGGAAGACATCAAAGCCACCGAGGACTCCATCCTGCTGAACGGCAAACCCATCAAGGTCCTGGCTGAAAAAGATATTTCTGGCCTCAGGTGGAAAGACCTGGGTGTGGACGTGGTCATCGAGGCCACGGGCAAATACACCAAGAGACCGGATTGCCTCAAGCATATTGAAATCGGCGGGGCAAAAAAAGTAATAGTTTCGGCCCCGGCTACTGACCCTGATATAACCATAGTCATAGGTGTAAATGAAGAAGTCTATGACCCGGCAAAACACCACATAATTTCCAACGCCTCCTGCACCACCAACTGTCTGGCTCCCGTGGCCAGGGTCATTCACGATAATTTCGGTATCGAAAAGGGTTTTATGACCACCATTCACGCCTACACCAACGACCAGAAAATACTTGATGCTCCTCACAAAGACCTGAGAAGAGCCAGGGCCGCGGCCGTATCCCAGATTCCCACCACTACCGGAGCGGCCAAAGCCGTGGGATTGGTCATGCCGGAACTCAAGGGTAAAATTGACGGCATTGCCATCAGGGTCCCGACCCCCAACGTTTCCCTGGTCGACCTGGTAGCCGTGGTCAGGAAAGAAACCACGGCCGAAGAAGTCAACGCTACCCTCAAAGCCGCAGCCGAAGGAAAACTCAAGGGGATAATTGAGTACACCGAGGAACCGCTGGTCTCGGTGGACTTTATGTCCAACCCGCACTCGGCCATCGTCGATGCCCTGTCCACCAAGGTCATGGAGAAAAACCTGGTCAAGGTCATGGCCTGGTATGATAACGAGTGGGGCTACTCCTGCCGGCTGGTTGACCTGGTCAAATACATAATGAAGAAATAAACCCCGGGGGGGTAAAACATGAAATTCCTGGAAGAAATTGAAGTCAAAGGCAAAACTGTCTTCCTGCGGGTGGATTTTAACGTCCCCCTTGATGAAAACCTGAACATCAGGGATGACACCAGAATTCAGGCCTCGCTCCCTACCATAAATTATTTGCTGCAGAACAGAGCCAGACTGGTGGTGGCTTCTCATTTGGGCCGGCCCAAGGGCCAGTTCAATCCCAAAATGAGCTTGAAGCCCGTGGCCGGGCGCCTGCGGCAGCTCCTTCCTGGAACAAACGTCATCATGGCTCCTGATGTTATCGGCGATGAGGTGAACATGCTCAAATCCGGGCTGAAAGAGGGAGAACTGTTGCTTCTTGAAAACGTACGCTTTTACAAGCAGGAAACCGACAACGACCCGGAATTTTCCCGCCAGCTGGCCGAGGGCTGCCAGGTGTTCATCAACGACGCCTTCGGTTCCTGTCACCGGGCCCACGCCTCGGTGGTGGGCATAGCTTCATTTATTGCCGAGAAAGCGGGGGGCTACCTGCTGAAAAAGGAAGTGGATTACCTGAAAAAAATCACTGACAACCCCCGGAAGCCCTTTGTGGCCATCCTGGGCGGGGCCAAGATAGAGGACAAGATTCCGGTCCTGGAAAGCCTGGTAAATAAGGCTGATGTCCTGCTCATAGGCGGAGCCATGGCCTACACCTTCCTTAAAGCCAGAGGCCTGGGAGTGGGAAAATCGCTGGTGGAAGAAGACAAGCTGAAAATTGCCGGCCAGATTATGAAAAAGGCTGAAGAAAATAAAGTGAGGCTGCTGCTGCCCCTGGACCATGTGCTGGCCGTTTCCATCGACAGCCAGGAGCCAGCCGCCGTCGCTGACAGCTATCCTCTTCCGGAAGAGCTGATGGCCGTGGACATCGGGCCCCGGACTGTGGCCGAGTACGGGAACCTGATCAAGTCCGCCTTGACCATTTTCTGGAACGGTCCGCTGGGCGTGTTCGAGGTGGAGGCCTTCGCCCGCGGAACCGTGGAAATCGCCAGGGCCGTGGCCGAGTCCGGTGCCCTGTCGGTAGTCGGCGGCGGTGATTCCATAGCAGCCATCCAGAAGGCTGGCCTGGCCGAAAAAATAAGCCACATCTCCACCGGGGGCGGCGCTTCTCTGGAGTTCGTGGCTTATGGAACGCTGCCCGGAATCGAGGCCCTGGAATAAGGTCCGGCTTAACTCAAGAAAAGGCCTTAAGGTCAGGAAATAAGCTATGGTTACTAACATCCTTAAACCAGTATTCGGGTCGATTCAATTCATAACCGGAACCTGGCCCGGTCACAAAAAAGGTGGATAGCATGAAACCAATCAAGAAACCGGTCATCGCCGGAAACTGGAAAATGTACAAGACCATCGCCGAAGCCAGGGACCTGGCCGGAGCGGTGGTCGAGGGTTTCCCCGGAGTTAGAGAAGCCACTATAATTCTTATTCCACCCTTCACGGCCATACAGGAAGTCAGAAGAACCGTATCCGGCACGGAAATTGCGGTCGGCGCCCAGGATGTTTTCTGGGAGGCCAGGGGCGCTTTCACCGGAGAAATATCTCCCCTGCAACTCAGGGAAGCCGGCTGCGATTTCGTGGTCATCGGCCACTCAGAAAGAAGGCAATACTTCGGTGAAACAGATGAGACCGTGCGGCAAAAGACTCTCGCTGCTCTGGACCATGAACTTATTCCGATAGTCTGCATAGGCGAAACCCTGGAAGAAAGAGAAAACGGCCAGACCCTGGACCGTATTCGGAACCAGCTTGAAAAGAGCCTTTTCATCCTGGATGAATCAGGTTTCACCCGGGTGGTCCTGGCCTACGAGCCCATCTGGGCCATAGGCACTGGCCGGAATGCTACCCCGGAACAGGCAGAAGAGGTTCACTACTTTATCAGAGGCCTGATAGCTTCCAGGTATGGAAAAACCGTTGCCGATTATGCTATAATTCTTTATGGTGGTTCTGTGAAACCGGACAACGCCCTTTCCTTAGCCAGGGAAAAGGACGTTGATGGATTTTTAGTGGGCGGAGCTTCTCTCGAAGCAGAGTCTTTCCTGGGCATTGCCCGAGAGGCTCTCCGCGCAGTGAGGGATTAAAGTGACAGCTTTACTGGTTACGGTTCATGTAATTATCTGCATAGTTTTGATTCTGGCCGTTCTGCTGCAATCTGGCAAGGCGGCTGACCTGGCCGGAGCCTTTGGCGGGGTCGGCAGCCAGACAGCCTTTGGACCCAGGGGTGCGCAGACCCTGCTGGGCAAGGTTACCACTGTCTGCGCCATTTTGTTTATGGTGACCTCGCTCGGGCTATGGTTGATATCAGGGAAAACTTCTTCGGTGGTCAAGAACGTCCCGGCCAAAGAAACGCCGGCAGCCACCCGGACCCAGCCTGCTACCCAGGAACAGAAATCTCAGACTCCTCCCTCCACCGCCGAAAAGGCCGAGCAGAAATCCGGAGATACTGACAGGAAATAAAGAAAAGCAGGAATGCCGAAGTGGTGGAATTGGCAGACACGCTAGCTTGAGGGGCTAGTTCCCGCAAAAATGGGAGTAGGGGTTCGAGTCCCCTCTTCGGCATTCATTTTATCATAGGTTGATAAATTTGACAAAAAAATCCAGACAAGTGGAGGGAATACAATGAAGCCGGCAACCAGGCGTTTTTTTATATTTCTGTTGGCCATGATCGTAATCTCCGCGGGTTTTGAGGCCATGGCCGCCATTCAGAACAGTTCGGATTATTATTCTTCGGTGGCAGTCAGGGTCCTCCAGAAAAACAATTTCGTCCGCAACCTCGGGCCTCAGGATTTTGAAGTTCTGGAGGACGGTCAGGCCCGGAAGATAGAATCAATTTACCTGGTGGAAAATAACAGGTTCACCAGGATTCTGGAAGAAAGACCCCACGAAATCAACGTGAACAGGAATTATTTCATCATCGTCCAGGCCAGCGAATATGATAAGAGACTGGGCGATGCGGTCAGTTTATTGGTCAATAACTATTTTCACCCGGGCGACACCCTGACCCTGATCACTCCCCTCAAGATTTACCGCTTCAACCCCGAAACCCTGCAGGGCAAGTCGAAATCCCAGGTCAGCCAGGAACTCCAGAACCTGATGCGGGCTGACATCATCCAGGGTAGCCGCGAATACAACACCGTCCTTCGGGACCTGAAAAAGATAACCCGCACCCTGGCCACCTTTGGCGGCGAATCCATGGGGGCTGATCCGGATGTGGAGAATGAATTGGATTCAACCTCTTCCAATTTTGGAATTGAGTTTATGCTTTCTCGTTACCAGGAAACGCTGATCAAGCTGGATGGGCTCAGGCTGGTCGACCAGAACAAGTTCCTGTCCTTTGCCCGGTCGCTGAAAATCACCCCGGGACAGAAAACGGTTATATTCTTCTACCAGCGGGAGTTCCGCCCTGAACTGAGCTCGAAAGTTTTGAACACGATGATGTCGAGCTACCAGGATTATCCTCACATTATCAATAGCCTGATGGAACTCTTCCAGTTTTACCGCCGGGAAACCAGCCTGGACAAGGAAACAATCAGCCGGGCCCTATCTGACTCCGGGGCGGTCTTTAATTTTGTTTATCTTGACAAGAAACCGGTTCGCATCAGCGGAGTGGTGATGAACGAGCAGTCCGAGGATGTCTTTGAGGCCTTAAACGAGGCGGCCAGAGCCACCGGCGGAATCTCCGACAACACCTCTAACCCGGTGGAAGGACTCAGAAAATCGGCCGAAAATGCTTCGGGATACTACCTGATCTTTTATCGCTCAGAAAGGCAGCCCGAGCAGTCTGGATTCAGGCAGGTCCGGGTCAACCTCAAGAACGGCCGCGACTACCAGGTCAGACACCGGCGGGGATATTTCCTGGCAGGCTCTTTAGAATAAAATAAAAAAAATAAATAAAAATAAAATAGAGTTGTTCAGGTTAATTTGGCCACCCAGAGAGAAAAATCCATTTCGCTCATGGCCCCGGAGACCCGGCCTCTCTCAGCATTCTTGTGAAAAATGATAAAAGTTGGCACTGCCGTTATTCCCATCCGGACGGCCAGGTCCTGATGCCTTTCCAAGTCCACTTTGATGACCATGAGTTCTCCGGCCCGCCGCCGGGCCAGCCTTTCCACAATCGGGGCCATCAACAAACAGGGCCCGCAGGAATCGGAATAAAAATCCACCAGTACGGGCAGGCTGGAGCGGCTTATCAGGCTAATAGCCTGAACCGAATTAACCGTAACCACGTCGCCCGGCCGCGGTAAAGGATTACGGCAGCGCCCGCAGAGCACTGTTCTGGACCCGGCCTCCTCGGGGTAATAATTGGTCTGGCCGCACTGAAAACAACTGACTTTGATTTTCCTCTCGCCCATTTTTCCTCAACAATTTTTTATAAATTATTAGCATAAGCGGGGAAAAATTCAAAGGCCGGAAAATTAAAATTCAAAACCGTAAAGCCAGCCCCGGTTCCAGGTTTTAATTAAAATGCTTGATTATATAAAAGGGTTCCTGAATATCCCGGGAAACTTACCCGGTGTCAGCCTGTGGCCACTTCCATCTACCACCAGCATCTCCAGTCTGTCGGGGACCAGTAGAATGCCATCGTTCTCCCTCTAACCTCGCAGGCATAAGGAATTATTATTCAGGCCTGATACAAAAGCTCAGAGATAATGGAGTTACTTATAATAAATTTTTCAGGTGGGATTCTGACCAGTCCATCTGATAACTGCAATAAACCGCAACCACTTAGCTCTCTTGCCTTAAGCTCAAAGCCTGACAAATTAACCCCGGGAAACCGGTCAGCCAGTTCCTGCAAAGAAATTCCTTCCTTCAACCTCAGGCCTGAAGCCAGGCACTCCCTGACTTCCTCTTCAGGGCTCAGCTCTAAGAATTCAGAAAAGCCAGGCCCCCCTGATTGCACCGAAGTTAACCAATCACCCGGGCCGGCCAGGTTAGTCCAGCGAAAATTACCGAGGTGAGATGAGGCAGAAGGGCCCAGTCCCAGAAAGGGCTGGTACTTCCAGTATTTCTTGTTATGCCGGCATTGATAACCGGGCCGTGAAAAATTGGAAATCTCATACTGGGGCCAGCCACGGTCCTCCAGCCTCAAGCGGTATTTTTCATAGGTTTCGGCCGCTGCCTCTTCCGACACCGGAGACTTAGCCCATACTTTACCAAAGGGAACATTGTCCAGCTCTTCCAGAAGATACACCGAGACATGCTGCGGCCTCAGTTCCTTCAGGGCCTCAAGGTTCACTTCCAGGGTGCGCGAAGATTCACCCGGAAGGCCGGCCATCAGGTCCAGTCCGATATTCTCCGCCCTGGCCTCTATGGCTTCCTCCACCAACCTGATGATTTGTTCGGGAGTGTAACCGCGACCGAGGACTCTCAGAACTGCCGGATCAAACGATTGAGCTCCTATACTCAGACGGTTGACCCCGACCTGCAGCCAGTCCCGGATCCTTTCAGCCCCGATTGCTGGATTTACCTCCAGTGTAACTTCCTGAAGTTTTACCTCAAAGTTCAGCCGAACAGAGGCCAGAAGTTTCCCGACCTCGTCGGGAGCCAGCAGCGACGGTGTTCCGCCTCCAAAATAAACTGTATCAATTACCAGATAATCAGAAAAAAAAGAGGCGGCTTGCTGTATTTCATCTATTATTCCGGAAAGCCAGAGCCGGTGAGTTTCGCGCTCGTGGATGGAGCTTGAAAAATGACAGTATGAACACTTCCGCAGGCAGAACGGGTAATGAAGATACAGACCGGCTTCTATTTTTGTACGGTCTTCCGTCAATCTCTGTGCGATACAGTTATAGAATGCTTCCATTCACAAAAAACAGCCTGGCTGAATTGATGGACAGTTAGCTGTGATAACCTATGATAGCATAATAAAGAGCCCGGTCAAAAAAGGTAACAATTCTGTTGTAAAGCTCCAGGGCCTGGTAAAGGTCCAGGGCGTTATCCAGAAGGCCTTCAGCCTGAATTTTGGTCCAGAGTTCTTTCCTAATCAGACAGAGCGAAAGAAAAATCTCGGGCAGGGCAAAACCCTCCTGCTTCCTTTTCCGGCCGAGTTCCACCCAGTATTTTTTCATTTCTTCCGAATCCAGCTCAAAAGAGATCCAGCGGCCGAGCTGGCTGAAGACCAGGTAGGCCCGGTCATAGACTTCTTTTTCGGGGAAAGACTGGTAGGTCGGCATGTTGGGGTGTTTTTTAATATCAAGAAGATAGGCCTGGGTCAGCTCTGAAGCACTTTTTTCTATTATTTCCACCAGCTTTCTCGACACAGGAGAGAGAAAATACTTCTCGGACTTTTTGTGTTCCAATTGCCCCTCCTCTATGAATTTATGGCTTAAGTTCCTGTTTGTCAAATTTATCTTGCCTGGCGGGCGGCGTGGACCAAATGAAAAGAGAAAACGCGCCCGGGGAGATTCGAACTCCCGACCTCAGGATTCGAAGTCCTTCGCTCTATCCAGCTGAGCTACGGGCGCACTTCGATATATTAGCCCAGGCGGTCGAGAACTTCAAGGAAACCCGGCCAGGGCGCGAACACCCACAAAAAATATACCACCCGGGCTACACAAAATCTGCTCATGCAGTTCTCACTGGCTGGAAGAAGCCATAAAAAATAAGATTAAATCTAACGAATTTACTGTCGGGTTTAAGGCCTATCCAAATATTTGAATTTAAATTCAACAGACTGAACAAAACCAGGCTGCCTGGTTTTTCATATCTTTTATTATCTATAACTTAAATCAAATTTATATCTGGCACATAATTTGCTTGCAAAAAAAAAAAGGGAAGGGATATTAATAATACTTTTCGAGAAGGAGGTGATAACTTAAAGGGAAGGATAAATTAAAATCAATGGGGTTTTCAAAAAGGTAAAGATTTTGTGGAGAGGAGGAAAATGTGAGAAGAATTGTGTTTTTTATACTTATTCTTGCATTTCTGGCCTTCCCAGCCGTGGCCCAGATCACCCAAACGGGAACCCTGAACGGCACAGTCTATGACCAGGATAAACAACCCCTGCCCGGAGTCAGCGTTTCCATCAAGTCTCCCGCCCTGATTTCGCCAACGATGGAAGCCGTCACCAATGAGCGGGGCCACTGGCGTTTCCCGGCCCTGCCACCGGGGGAATACACGGTGACTTTTAAGTTGCAGGGTTTCAGGACGCTTATCAGGGAAGGAATCAAGGTCAACGTCGGTGTAACCACCACCCTGGACGTAACCCTGGAACAATCGGCCATAGAGGAAAGTATAACCGTAACTGGCGTATCCCCCACCGTTGATATCCAGAGAACTTCCATGACGGCCAGCGTCACCCGCGATGTCATCCAGAGCCTGCCGGCCGCCAGGAGCCTCGGGGCCTTCTTCAATATGGCCCCCGGAGTCACTTCGACCACGGTTCACGGCAGTTCTGAAAGAGACAACACTTATAACATTGATGGCGTCAACGTCACCGACCCGGTTACCGGAACCCAGGCCGGGCAGTTTGGCATGGACATCATGGAAGAACTGTCGGTCCAGACCGGTGGTCTGCCGGCTGAATACGGCAGCGTCCGCGGTGGCGTGGTTAACGTGGTTACCAGGTCAGGCGGCAACAGGTTCAGCGGGGGAGTGAACTTTTTCTACAGAAACAAGGATATGCAGAGCACCAACACCAGGGGCACAATCTTTGAAGGCCAGACCGGCGGCTTTGACTATGATTACGAGCCAGCCGCTAACCTGGGTGGACCGATCATCAAGGACCGTATCTGGTTTTTCTCCAATTTCGCCCTGCAGAAGACCCAGGAATTTTCCCTGGGTTATCCCTACGACCAGCCCAACCAGGTGCCACTGGATTACAAGAGGCCGATGCCTTTTGTCAAGCTGACCATCCAGGCCACCAAGAAAGACCGGGTGGTGCTGTCCTTCAATTTCTCTGATTACGTCAGAAACCACCGTGGGGCCTCTTCCTACAATACGGTTGATACCACCTGGAAGCAGACCACTCCCATCTACACTTACAACTTCCAGATAACCCACTTTTTCAACCCCAACCTCTATATGAACCTGAAAGCCGGCTACATGGATTACGCCCTCAACCTGATGGCCAAGAACGAAAAAGTTTGGGTTTATGATGCCAGGTATTACCGGCGCTACGGAAGCTATGGCTATGATGACATCTACGGCCGTAACCGCTTCCAGGCCCTGACTGATGCCACCTATTTTATTGATGAATTCCTGGGTCGACACGAAATTAAGGCCGGAGCGGAATTTGAGTATTCCTGGGATAGCCGTTATCGCCGGCACAACAGGGACCGCTGGGGCAACGGACCCTTTTTCTATGTACAGCTGCCAGCCAATCTTCCCCCGGACCAGATTCCCATGGACCTGGCTTCTCTGATTGACCTCGTTATCGCCGCCGGCATCTCTCCCACTGGAACATACCCGTACATGCTTTATCACCAGGATTTCACCCGCAAAGACCGAAAAATAGTCATCGGCGGCTTCCTCCAGGATACCTGGTCTCCTTTCAAGAGATTGACTCTGAACATCGGCTTTCGTTTTGACCATCAGGAGGGCATAATACCGGTTCAGGGACAGGAGAGAACACCGGTGGAATATCCCCCGGGAAGCGGAATCATCTACGATCCCAGAGTTAATGAACAGCAAAAACCCATTGTCTGGAACACCCTGGCCCCGCGACTTGGCGCTTCCTTTGACCTGACCGGAGATGCCAAGACTGCCCTGAAGGTCAGCTTCTGCCGTTACCACATCGCCAACATCATGCAGTGGTTTGTCACGGTAAACCCCAACAGCTTCATATCCTGGCGAACCCACTATATAGTGAATGACGGAACAGACCCCAATTACCCGATCGACCCCAACGACCCGCTGACCAGGCTGCGGCCCAACCCCAACCGCTTGATGTACAGCTTCAGCGCCACCGCCTCGGCCACCATGGACCCCAACCTGAAATCCCCCTACCTGGATGAATTCATAATCGGCATCGAAAGAGAAATCATGACCGACACCCGCTTCGGCGTAAGATACATTCACAAGTGGGACCGCAACCTGATCGAAGATGTGGACCTCAACCGCCTGAACCTCAACTTCTACAAGGCCCTGTATACCGTTAAAGGGCACGATGCTATTTTTGACCCGAGTGTCTGGTACATTTTTGCGCCGGTTACCGCCATCGACCCCTGGAACAACCAGACGGTAACTTTCTGGAGAAGAACAGACAATATGACCACTCCGACCAGGACCTTCGTCACTAACCCGCCCGGAGCCAAGAGAGATTACGACGGCGTTGAAGTCACCCTGAACAAGAGATTTTCTCACCGCTGGTCAGCCATGATTTCCTATGTCTGGCAGAAATCCCGCGGGCTGATCGGAACGGATTTTGATGACAGCTGGTCCGGACAATCCTACTTCAACGACCCGAACGCCCATACCTTTGCCATGGGCAACTTCGGCTACGAGCGGCGCAACCAGTTCAAGGTCCAGGCCATGTGGCAGGGTCCGTGGGGCATAATGGTCAGCGGCTATTACCGGCTGCTCGACGGACAGCGCTGGACAAGACAGGTAAGAAGCACGGACCTGGGCGTAACCCTTCCTCAGGGCACCGTCACCATCTATGCCGAACCCCGCGGTTCGCGGAGCCTGCCGGTGCTGACCATTCTCGACCTCAGGGTTGAGAAGAGCTTCAGACTGCCCTCCAGGTTCGGCCGGTTCGGTGTCTTCTGCGATATCTTCAACGTGACCAACGTGGCTATTCCAACCGGTGTTCATAACATTTCCAGCAGCCCCACCACCATTTCCGGAAAGCGGGTGTCCTTCGGAGATATGACCAGCCTGACCGACCCGAGGGTTTTCAGGCTCGGCGCCAGGTATTCGTTCTGATCTGCAGATTAGAACCGGAAGGGAGGCGGGTTTCCGCCTCCCTTTTTTTTATGAAGGCTGCTTCGCTTCTTTTACTACAGGTTAGAAAAAACAATATGTATTCCACTTACTCACCTCTGGCGCCATTATCGCCAACCGGGAGTTCAACCCCCTCAGCCTGAACCCAGAAAAATTGGTCATCCTCTCCTGGCTGTGTTTACCCTCAGGCGCCCCAACCTTGGTCCCGGCCTCCACCCGCATCAGCTCCTCCGACAGCCATTCCAATATGGCCTGGAGCGGATTTTCATCTAAATATAAATCATCTTGGCAATTTTCCTATCAATCCCTTATAATCTCTTTGAGCCATCGTAAGTAAATACCTCATTTCTTAAGTTTTAAGTCTTTTAGAGGAGTTATTACGACGGCTCCTCTCCTGTAGCAAATTGCGAACATTTTTACACACCAGCCACTCTCCTGTAGTAAACCGCAAAAATTTTTATACACCAGCAATGTTGTGACGACTCCTTCTCCTAAATTAAATCGTGAACATTCTTATTCACGTAGCTATACCCTCTGGTTGATCCAGAAGCCTGACCCCCAGACAGTCAGTTTTTGCTTCTCGTATCCGGCCTGGTCGGCAGCCGGAAATAAAACTTTAGCCAGCCCGACCAGAAAGAAGTCAAGAGGCACGATTATTACTCTTTAATTTCCCTGACATTAAGTGTAAAATTTCTGCTAAAGGAAATGGCGAAAAAAAAAGAGACAATCCCCTCGTCTTTCTGGGAAATCCAGAAAAAGCAGCAGCGTGTTTCTATCTTTTTATTCCTGATGCTGTTTATTTTTTACTTGCTTACTATCGGCCTGACCTCCAGCGTTATCCTGATCACGGCCGGCGCTTTGCTGGCTGGCTTCCACTTTTTTGCCAGCCCTTTCTTCTATAAATACACAATCATAGTCCTGGCCACGGCCCTTGGCTTGACCCTTCTCAACTTTGTCCAGGCCAGGAAAAACGGTGTCAGCTACATCCTTAAAAACCTGAGGGCTTGCTCCCCCGACCCGGAAGACCGCTACCACCTGAGTTTTCTTAATATCCTGGAAGAAATGAAAATATCCTCGGGGCTGCCCGGCCTCCGTGGCTACATAATTCCTACGGTCAACCTTAACTCACTGTCGCTCATCGGCCAGGACGGCCTGCCGGCGATTGTTGTCACGGAAGGACTGCTGGGCGAGGCCAGCCGCGACGAACTCCAGGCCGTGGTGGCTCATGAAACCGCCCACATCATCAAAGGGGATACCTTCCTCTTAACGCTTGTCTGTTCCATAGCCGCTTTTTACGAACAGCTCATCGATGCCCTGGATGAACAGAGGGAGCTTCGCCAGGCTGAGTTCAAGTCTCACCGCTCTGAGCGAGGGTCACCCCAGCCATTGATTTACCTGGCCAGTTTTTTCTCCTACCTGCTGCTTAATTTCTTTGTAGCCCTTATCAGCCAGAAAAGAGAACTCCTGGCCGACGCCACCGCCGTCGAACTGAACCGGGACCCCATGGCTCTGGCCCGGGTCATCTATAAGGCTCAGGTGGCCAACTCTTTACTTGGCGACAGCAGCCTTTTCACCCCGCTTTTCCTGGTCCCACCCGATTCCCGCGACATCCAGGAAACGAGCCGGGATAAGCTTTTTAACACCCATCCCCCGGTCAGCCTCCGGCTTAAAGCCCTGACTGAAATGGCTCACAGGAGCGTCAGGGAAGTGATGGAGGAAGTCAGGGCCAGGGAAGAACAGCGGGAAAAATCGCGCCAGCCTTACATCTCGCTCGAAGACCGAGACCCGGATTTCCAGGACAGGCTGCGGCAACTTCAACTCCAGGCCAGGGAGGGTCTGGAAAAGGATAGTGTCTGGCTGGTCAGGAATGCCCGCGGCCAATGGGATGGCCCGTTCGTCCTGGGCTCCCTGATTACTCTCCCCTATTTCACGCCGGCCACAAAAATTATGAACATCAAGGAAAACCTGGAAGGAGCGGCCCGCAATTTCCCTCAGGTTCGCTTTGCCCTTTACCGGCAGCTTAAAAAACAGCCACTGGACCCGGCCTATCAAAATAAATGCCCGACCTGCAGGATAGAACTGAACGAAGCTTTCTACGAGGGGGTCAAGATCAGGAAATGCCCGACCTGCCAGGGAAAGCTGGTGGCCACCGACGATTTGGAAAAAATCTTCGCCCGGAGGGAACTGATCTTCCCCGGCTGGCTGAAGCAAAAGGCTCTGGCTTACAGGGAGGCCCTGCTCGATCCCGTCATCAAGCCGCCGGTACTGAAAGAAAAGCAGCCGGCCATCTGCCCGGAATGCGGTCTGCAGTTTACTTTAAGACCATTTAGCTATCACTACCTGATGCCGGTTTACAAGTGCTATCCCTGCCAGAAGATCTGGTTCGAGGACCAGGAACTGGAAATTCTGCAGATCCTGGTGGAAGAAAGGCCCAGAAATCACCAGCCGGCAGGCAGGACCTGAGCCCCGCCGATAATGCCACCATTACATAAATTGAGCCACGGGTGCGAGGGGAGGGTGATTCTGCCGCTGGTTCTGGAAGCAATCCCGTTTCCGAATCCTCTCTCCTTCCCCGGTTTAGACAGCATAAATTTTCACATCTTCCATGCTGACCGACCGAAAGCCGGCCTGCTCCTGGCCCGGCTTCAGGATAACAGGGAAATGCACCTGACCCGGAGCAGTAACAAATCAGGTGAAAAACCGGTTCTCCAGGCTGAATTCCGGCTCATCCCGGGGGCTGAAAAATATAACTATCAGGTAAGGGGAAATTTCATCCAGACTTTCACCCCTAAGGGTGATTGAAGAGGATTTCCCTTCGTGAGATAGATAAAGTGCGTTGGCCATAACCCCGGGTTGGGTTATTAAATTTTATATGAAAAGGGTGAAAAAATGGCTAAGAAAAAAATTTTGTTGATCGACTTTGACCAGGAATTCTTGAAATTTTTAGGCGGGGTCCTATCCGACGAGGGTTTCGAGATAATCACGGCTACCGACGGCCTGGCCGGTTTCGAAAGGTTTTCCGAGGCCCATCCTGACCTGGTCATCATGGAAGCCATGCTCCCAAAATTTCACGGCTTTGAACTCTGTTCCCGCATCACTTCCCACCCGACCAAGAAGGCCCCGGTGATCATAGTCACCGGCATCTACAAGGACTCGGTGTACAAGACCGAAGCCCTGAGAAGCCTGGGGGCTTCAGCCTTTTTCGAAAAACCGCTCAACCTGGAAGAACTTCTCAACATGATATATGAACTGGTCGGCCGGCCCGAGCCGAAGAAGGCTTCAGCCCCGCCCAGGACTGCTGACAGGGAGCTGGACAAACTATTAAAAGAAGCCCTGTCCATGGACCTGGAGGAAAAAAAGCCGGAGCCCAAAGTTAAGCCGGTGGAAAAGCCAGCTCCCAGACCAGCCCCGGCCCGGGAACCGGCCCTGAGTAAGGACGATGAAGTTGATTTAATTCTGAAATCCAAGTTGAAAGACCTGATGATAGAGAACTCAAAACCGGAACCTCATCCCGCACCCCGACCCTTGACCAGGCCGGAAAAAGAAAAGCCCGCGGCCAGGCCAGCCGAACCGCGGAAAGCAACCCCGGTTACTTCCGACAGCCTGCTGGATGAACTGGTGAAAAAACCCGCAGCTCCGTCCGCCACACCCCGTCCAGCGAAAGTGGAACCACCCAGGACCGAAAGCAAGCCGCAACCGGAACCCAGACCCAGACCTGAACCCAAACCTGAACCAGTAAAAGAAATCAAGGGAGAAGACAGAGAGGCCCCCATTCCTCCGGCGGTCGAAAGCAGGCCAAGAACTTCGGCACCCGTGGTAACCCCGTTCAGGGATTTCATTGAAGAAGATGATGATAAGAAAGAAAAATCGCGGGTTGGAGCCGTAAAGTACATCGGACTGGCGGCGGCCATCCTGGTCGCAGCTGGTGCTGTAGCCTTTTTTGCCATCAAGAAAAAGGAAGCCCCGGCTTTTAGCGGTCAGACCAGCAACCAGGTGGCTGCCCTGCAGACCGGAAGCACCAGACCCCTAAATAACCAGCCTTCTGAAACAGATCTCCAGCAAGAAATAGAAAAGCAGATGGAAGCCTATCGGTCTCAGAAAGCCGGAGGCGAGGCTAAAACTCCGGCCAGACAGAATCAGGGCAGTGGAGGGCAGAACGCCAGAAAAGCTGTACCGGAAACGGTAGCACCATACATCCCGGAGCAAAAGACCAGCCTGGCCACCATGACCAACCCCCGGCCAGCCGAGCCATCCAGTGCCGCTGCTCCAGTCCAGACTGAAACACCAGCCGGGGCGGCCGGGACCGAAACATCCGGAGTAACGGAATCACAGGTAACAGAGCAAAACCAGGCTGTCCCCGAACCCCAGCTGATAATACCCGCCCAGGATATCAAGCCGGGAGATCTTGTACCGCTAAACATGGTTGACGTAGAACCAAGGGTGGTTAAGACCGTCGAACCGGTTTATCCCGAGGCCGACCGCCGGCTGGGCAATAAAGGACAGGTATTGCTTAATGTCCTTATTTCAGAAAACGGTGAAGTCCTGGAGGTAGCCGTGATCAGGGGCATCAAGGGCTCGCTGGCCCTGGAAAAGGAAGCCGTCAATGCCGTAAAAAAATGGAAGTTCTTGCCAGCCGAAAAAAATGGTGTTAAAGTAAGAGTCTGGAAGCCAGTGACAATCGGCTTCGGCCTGAATAAATAAAGAGGGTTTAAAAGGAGTCAAGAAGATGAGCATCTCCAAGGAGCAAGAAGAACTTTACAAAAAGACTCTGGAGGATGTTCGGGCTCAACTGGCAGCCATCGACGGCGAGGTGGAGAAGGAGCTGCAGAGAGTCAGGCAGACCCTGGCCCAGCTCCAGGAACAGAAAAAGTCTCTGAAGATGGTCTACGAAGGTATCGCCAAGTTGCTCGGTATCGAAAGCGACCTGGAAGAAGAATCCACCGATACAACCATTCCCAAGATGTAGCAATCCCGGATTACATAGCAACCTGGCCAGAACCTCAACTGCCTCACCTGGATAAGGGAACCGACCAGGACGGAAATCAAAAAAAGGCCCTGTTCTGAGTTATTTCTCTTGAATGACTCCCCTTTTTCAGGTATTTTATTAGCCTATTTTACGATCCAGGTAATTGGATGTTTATCCTGATCGGTTTCCTGATAGGTTTTCTGGCAGCAGTCCCCGTCGGCCCGGTTAACATCTATATTATTTCCCAGACCCTGAAAAGGGATTTCTTCCACGGAATGCTGGCCGGTTTGACCACCGCCTTCCTGGACCTTTTTTACTGCCTCGTAGCTCTGATAGGCTTCTTTCATATTCCCGTGGCTCTCGAAAGCAACAGCTTCTGGCTAAAAATCTCAGCCGGGGCCGTTTTGATGTTACTCGGGCTCAAGCTGTTTCATGATGCCAGGACCTTCAGGTTCCGGGTCCGGGAAAAAGACGCGGTCATAATCAAGAGCCCGAGACCCCTGCTGGGAGTTTTTCTTCTCTACATTTCAAATCCTTCTCTGTATGCCTTCTGGATTGCCGTGGCCGGTTTCGTCACCGCCCATGGCCTGCTGCGAGAAGGCTTATGGCCAGCGGTTTTCTTCGCCCTGTCCTGCGGCCTGGGAGCGATGGTCTGGTACTTCTTCCTGGTGCGGATCGTTTCCCATTACCAGGCAAAAATTCAGGAAAATACTTTCAAGAAATTGCTCCTGGCCCTGGGCCTCATGCTGGTCTGCTTCTCCCTGTTTACCTTTTTCAAGGTTCTGACCGGTAAATAAGCCAGGTTTACCAGCCAGTCCCGAAAGGTCTTGCCTCAGCCGCTTTTTTGAGTAAAATATCGGAAGATGCAGAAGGAAGAAATCTTATCCAGAGACAGGGAAATCAGCTTCCCTGAATTTGTTATCCTTAAAGCCTCGGCCGGCACCGGGAAAACCCGGGCCCTGACCCTCCGCTTCACCCAGTTTCTGCTCTCCCCGCACATCAAGCACAATGACCCCGACCAGATTCTGGCCATCACCTTCACCAGAAATGCCACCAAGGAAATGAAAGAAAGAATAATCGGGTGGCTGAAAAAATGCTATTTCCTGTCTGCCGGCAGCCGGTCAGACCACGACCTGGAAGAAATCAGGAGCCTGGTCAGCATCGACCAGGACCGGCTCCAGTCCCGGGCCGAAGAAGTCCTGAACCGGATTCTGAGGAATTACAGCGATTTCCAGGTAACCACCATAGATAGTTTCATGTCCAGCGTCTTCAAGGCGGCTGCGGTTGAACTGGGAGTCAGCCCGGATGTGGAAATAACCATAGATTCCAGGCCGGTCATTTCTTACGCCTTTTCCCGCCTCCTGGATAATATCCATCCCGGTTCGTCTGAATTCGAACATTTCCTTGAGGTCTGCCGGCACCTCAAAGAAATGCGCGGTCCGTTAAACGCTTTCGCCTGGGACCCGGCCAGCGAACTGGAAACTGTTTTCATCAACCTGCACAGAAAACTGGCCGGGGCCAACCGCCAGCCCGTCCAGCTGGACCTGTCCGAAATTCGAAATGAACTGGCCAGGCTGGAAAGAAAATTCCAGGTTACCCGGGAAAAGGTCGGCAAGCTGGTGAGTGAGTGGGGTGGCTGCCGGGCCAACTCAAAGCTTCTGAAATATTTGGCCAGGAACCGACCTGGCGACTGGGTCGGTTATGATTTTGGAATTCTGACAAGCAAGGATGTGGCACTGCCCGACCAGCTCGTCCGGGAACTGCAAAAATTGAAAGACATTACGGATAAATACGGGGAAATCCAGGCCCGCATTTTCTACCAGCCGCATCTCAAAATTTATAACCTGTTTCTGGATGTTCTCGAACGTACCAGGAAGGAAAGGGGGATCGTTTTCCTGGAAGATGTTCACAGCCGGCTGGCCCGTTATCTGGAGACAGGAATTGTTCCCGACATCTATTTCAGCCTGGGCACTGAGATCTATCATTATTTGATTGACGAATTCCAGGACACCTCCCCCCTGCAATGGCAGAATCTATATCCATTGATAGAAAACGCCCTGGCCCAGGGCGGCAGCCTGTTCATAGTAGGTGACACCAAGCAGGCCATCTACGGGTTTCGCGAAGCGGACTATCAGATAATGGTCAACCTGATGAAGGGCCGGGACGGTTTTGCCCCGGTCCGTCCCAGGATAGCCGAGCTCCGGCATAACTGGCGCAGCAAAAGGAAGCTTCTGGAATGGGTGAAGAAAATATTTCCCGACGGGATCAAAAAGCTACCCGCTGAAATCATGGAATGGAAAGAGGCCGCCGCTCAGAGCCTCCTCGACGCTTTTGACTGCCAGCCGGCAGTTCTGGATAAATCAGCCCCGGGGTACGCCGGATTTAAACTGGTAGGAAAAACTGATAAAAATAAAAAGGGCGGCCATAAACCGGAAAACGGAGCTGGAGAAGAAAACGGCGAGGAGCCGGACTTTCCGGAAAAGACCGAAGTTCAGAATCTTATCCGGGAACTTCTGGAGCGCGGCTATAATTATTCTGATATCGCCATCCTGGCCTACGAAAACAAGACGGTCAAAGAAGTCGCCGCCTGGCTCAACGAGAAGGGTATTCCCTTCATTCCCTACTCGGCCCTGGATATCAGGAGCAGGCCGATAATAAGGGAAATCCTGGCCTTTCTGCAATTCCTGGATTACCCCCTGGACGACTTAAACTTTTCGGTTTTTCTTTGCGGACAGCTCTTCCAGCAAAGGCTCCAGAAAGACGGTCTCTCATTAAAAATCGAAACCATCAGAGAATTCATCCTGAGCAACAGGCTGTCCGGCCAGGCTCCACTCTACACTTTTTTCCGGAAGAAGTGGCCCGACATCTGGAGCCGTTACTTTGAAAATTTTTTCAGGACCACCGGCTACCTTCCCCTGTACGACCTGGTCAGCCAGATTTACGGAGTTTTTAAGCCGCTGGACCTCTTCCCCGGGGAAACAGGCTCCCTGGTCAAGCTGCTGGAGGTCATCAAGAACTTTGAGGGGCAGGGCAAGAGCAACCTGCGCGATTTCATAAAGTTTTCGGCCGAGGCTCTTGATGATAAGAACGTCTGGACCATAGATGTGCCGGAAAACATTGATGCCATTAAGATTATGACCATTCATAAAGCCAAGGGGCTCGGGTTCCCGGTGGTGATTCTGCTTCTGTACGGAGAGCAGATGAAAGGCGAGGATTTTTATCTGGAAGAAATACCGGGGCGGTCGACCCCGGCCGGGGGAGGCCCCCGGCCGGTTGCGGTGCTGAAGCTAAATGCCCGGACAGCCGCTTCCAGCCCGGATCTCAAGGAAACCTACGAGAATTACAGGCAAAGGGAAAGAGTCAATAAATTGAATACACTGTACGTAGCCCTGACCAGGGCCAGGGAAGAACTCTACGTGATTGGCGTCAAGAAAAAAAATGAATACCCCTTTCCCCTGCTGGAAGCCATGCTTGACCTTGAGTCTGACCACCGCGATGCCTCCTCACCAGGCAGGCCACCCGTATGGGAGAAGAAAAAAGAAGCCGAAGCACAGGGACAGAACCTGGCCGACCTGAAGATAATCCATAACGAAAGATTCCCTGAGGCTGTGGCCAGGCCCTCTTTCAACTATTACGAGAAAAAGCGCGGAGAACTTATACACCGGCTCCTGGCTTCGATAGAATACATCGAAGGAGACCCGGCCTCCATGATATCCAAAGCCCTGAACCTGGCCGGGCCGGCAGATTTCAGGCCGTCCGAGTTGCAGGATATCCAGAAGACCTTGCAAGACTTCCTGGCCCTGCCCGAAGTGGTCACCTGGTTTAAACCCAGCCCGGGTCGAACCGTCCACCGGGAAATCGAGCTGGCCGACAACCAGGGCCGGCTTTTCCGGGCCGACCGGGTGGTGGTGGACCCTGAAGCCGTCACCGTCATTGATTTTAAGAGCGGCCGGGCTGATGAACCGGAACTGGTGAAATTTTATTACGGACAGCTTAAAGGATACCTGTCCATGCTGTCTGATATTTTCCCCGGCAAAAAACTGGCCGGAGTTCTCATGTATCCTGATTTGAAAAAAGTGGAGATGATTTAATGTCGCTGGTCATAGTGCCTTCCGGACACGACCTGCCCGAGCTCCTGGCCTCCAGGCTGCTGGAATCCGGAAAGGATCTGACCCGCTTCCGGGTGGTCTTTCCTGAAAAACGTCCCGGCCATTACCTCCGGAAGGCACTGGGCCGCAGGCTGGGGAGAAGTTTCCTGCCCCCGGTCATTCTGTCCTTCGATGAATTGGTCGACAGCCTGTACCTGGAAATAAACCAGGACACCGACCGGCCGGCCGAGCCGATAGATGCGGTTTCCATTCTTTATGAACTGCATCGCCGGCATCCCGAACCTCTGGGCGGGCAATCCTTCCTGTCGCTGGACGAGTTTTTTCCCCTGGGAATGAAACTCTATCAGGACCTGGAAGAGCTGAAGGTCGGGCTGGTCTCCCGGGAAAATTTCCTGATGATCGACTCCCTGGCCGGCCAGAAACTGCCGGACAAGACCAGGAACAGGCTGCAGAAGGTGTCATTTTTCTTCGAGAATTTTTATAAGCGCCTGGCCGAAGAAAAACTTTCCACCCCGGCCACCCGCCTGACAGGTTTGCTGGACAGGCTGTCCCCCGAACACCTGAACCATTTTGAACAGACCATCCTGGCCGGCTTCTTCCTGCTCAACCGGGGCGAGGTGGAGCTGGTAAAAAGGCTTCTGGAGTCGGACCGGGCTACCATCTATCTCCTCGAGGGTCCGGGGCACGAGGAAATGGTCCGGGGGCTGGGCCTTGACCTTAAAGAGGCTGAAATCATAAGCGGCGACACGGAAAACGGCCAGGAACCAGAACTCGGGTTCTACCTCAGTCCCGATTCCCATGGTCAGCTGTTCATCCTCAACAACCTGATGGATGAAAGGCTTAAAAAACCGGCCCTCCTCAACGAAAAACAGGTCATAGTCCTGCCGGCTCTGGAGAGCTTAATCCCGCTGCACCAGCAGACCCTTTCGGCCTTCCCCGAGGAGGTCTACAACATTTCCCTGGGTTATCCGCTGACCAGGACCCCGCTTTACAACTTTTTTGACTGCCTGTTCAATTTAATCCAGACAGCCGACGAGAAAAACCGGGTCTTTGCCCCCTACTACCTTGACTTTGTCCTCCATCCCTACACCAAGAACATCTACTTTGAGGGCCAGGAGCGAAGCGCCGAGCTGACCAGGATCCTCTTCCATACCATCCAGGAAACCCTGAGCCAGAAAAAGGGCCGGCTGTTCTGGTCGCTGGAAGAAATCGCTTCCGACCGGGACCTGAGCCAGAAGCTTGATGGATACTCGGAAACGGCCGGCACCCCGAAAGCCCCGGAGTTTCTGAAGCACTTAAGGTCCATTCACCAGCGGACCATAGAGCCTTTCCTTCAGGTAGACAGCCTCCAGGATTTTGCCGGCAAACTTATTGAGCTGCTCCATTACCTGGCCAACCGGAGCACCGCCCCGCTCCATCTGTTCTTCGAGCCTTACGCCGAAGCCTTTTTTGAGGAGTTTGAAAAACTGAAGGGATCTCTTATTGCCCGGCATTCCTTCCAGCAGCGCAACAGCTACTTTAACCTATTTCGCCAGCTCATATCCGAGGCCAGGGTCAGCTTTCCTGGCACACCGCTTCACGGGCTCCAGGTCCTGGGCTTCTGGGAAACCCGCTGCCTGCAGTTCGACGAGGTTTACCTGCTGGACATGAACGAAGAGGTCATTCCGGGCACGGGCAAGGTGGACTCCCTCCTGCCGCAGCTGGTCCGACGGGCCCTTCAGCTCCCGACTTACCAGGACCAGGAAAAAAGGTACAGGTACTATTTCCACCAGCTGGTGTCGGGGGCCAGGAAAGTCCATCTTTTCTTCGTGGAAAACAGCGAGAAGGAAAAGAGCCGCTTTGTGGAGGAGCTCCTCTGGGAAAAACAAAAAAAGGACCGAACGCTCGAGACCGCAGGCTACATCCAGTCGGCCAGCTACCGGATAGACCTGAACCTGCCCACCGTCCAGCCCGTGGTCAAGACCGGGATGATGGTCAGGGCGCTTCAGGAAATGGAAATTTCCGCCACCCAGCTCGACACCTACCTGAAATGCCCGCTTCAGTTTTACTATGCCCACGTTCTCAGGCTGGCCGAAAGAGAGGAGCTCTCGGACGCCCTGGAACGGGCTGACCTCGGCACCCTGGTTCATTCTATCCTGCAGGAGTATTTTCAGGCTTACCATAACCGGCCACTGCCTGCCGAGCTTGAGGGAGAACGCCTGGTTCAGGTTGTAGACCACACCTTCAGCCAGAAATTCTCTGACCCGGATTCAGGACTTTTTCTCCTGACCAAACAACAGGTCAAGCAGCATCTCCTGGAATTCCTGGAAAATTACCAGGAGCCGGCGGTCGGAAAACTCAGGGAAGCCGGGCTGAAGCTCGTCATCCTCAGCCTGGAGAAAAAATACCGGCTGGATTATCCCGTTAAAAAGAAAACCTTCAGGCTTAAAGGTAAAATCGACCGGGTGGAAAAACGCGGGACAGACCTCTGCCTGCTGGATTACAAGACTTCCTCTAACGAAAAATACCAGGCCATTAAGTTCCAGAAGCTGGAACCCGGTGACAGGTCAACCTGGGCCGGAGCCATCGGCAGCCTGCAGCTCCCCTTCTACCAGCTCCTGGCTTCCAGTGAGTTTCGGGTCCCGCCGGAGGACATCTATTCAGGCCTGCTTCTGCTGGGCCGGAATCATCTCGACCTGACCATAGAATATTCTCCCCTGGCGGAAAAGGCCACCGGCAAATCGGAAAAGGATAAGAAGGAATCCACGATCTTTCCCCTCAGCGAAACCGATGCGTCCAGGGAAATGAGAAAGAAAAGATTCTTGCTGGTTAAAGATATTATTGACCGGCTGCTTCTGGAGATAATCGACCCGGACATCCCCTTCACCCCCGACGGCCTGGAGAACAGCCAGTGCCAGAGGTGCGCTTTTGTGGATTTCTGCGGACAGTAACAAAAAAGTTCAGGGCGGTGATCTTTTTTTCCGATTTTTCGTATCCAATAGCATGAGACTGATAAAGGTTGAAAAGGTGTAAATGATGATAAAATTTCTGCTGTGGTTGATTCTCTTTATCCTCTGCTGGCCGCTGGCCTTGCTGGCCCTGATTCTCTATCCACTGGTCTGGCTCCTGTCCCTGCCCTTCCGGCTGGTGGGTTTAACCGTTTCGGCGGCTTTTGACCTGCTGAAGGCCATACTGACCCTTCCGGCCAGGATGCTTAACAGCCTAACTAAATAAAGACGTCTGAAAGCGGTTGGCGGCTCTTCAGCCAAAAGTGTGGTAGATAAGGATGGGGAGGATGGCTTGACAAATCGCCGGCCGGCGTTTACAAAGGAGACATGCAGCTAAGAGTAGAGAAAATAGTCTATCCCGGCCGGGCCCTGGCCAAAGCCGCGGGCAAAATTGTCTTCACCGACGAGGGCTTGCCCGGGGAACTGGTTGAAGTCGAAATTTTAAAAGACAAAAAGAATTACGCCGAGGCCCGGACCCTCCGGGTCTTAGAAGCCTCTCCCCTGAGGCAGACTCCCGCCTGCAATCATTATTCGGCCTGCTCGCCATATCAGGTGATGAGCTACGAGCTGGAACTTAAAACCAAACAGGGCCAGCTTCTGGAAATATTTTCCCGTCTTCCGGGTTTCAACCTGGAAAACATAGAGTTCGTTCCGTCCCCGGCGATTCTCGGCTACCGCAATAAAATCCGGTTGCGGTTTAACTGGCAATCTCAGCCACCCTGCCTGGCTTACCACGAGCCGGGTTCGATGGTCAGCTTTCTGCCGGTTGACAGCTGCCACCTGGTCAGCGACCGGGTTAACCGGGTAATATCGCTTTTCCAGGTGTTGCTCAAAGGTGAACCATTGCCGGCCATCAGCCACCTTGAAATCAGGGAGAGTTTCTGGACCGGCCAACTTCTCCTGGTGCTCGAATCCGAAGACCAGGACAGCCTGGAAAGGGCAGCCGAACTCTGGATACCGGCTCTGGCCGTTGATTCTCCCCTGGCCGGGGTGGTCGGGGTAGTACTGGAGGGACGGCGCAGAATATTCCTCAAGCTTTACGGGCGCGACTATCTCGAAGAGAAAATCGGCCAGACCGTTTTTCGCTACGGGGCCGGAAGCTTTTTCCAGGTTAACCCGCCGATGCTGGAAAAGGTGGTGGACAGGATACGGAAACACCTTGAACCCCGGGCCCCGGTCAAGCTCATTGATCTCTATGCCGGCCTGGGGACTTTCGGACTGCTGCTGGCCGGTTCGGCCTCAGAAATCCTGGCCATAGAATCGGACCCGGGCAACATCTTTTTTCTCAAAAAGAACATGCGCCTCAACCGCGTTCAGCACCTGGCCCTGGCCGAGGGAAGGAGCGAAGACTGGATTGAAGACATCCTTGAATTCAGGGCCGGGGCTCTGGTCATCGACCCGCCCCGCCGGGGAATGGCCGAAGAGCTGGTAGAAGCCCTGACGACCCGGCCCGCTGGCTTAATCTTCTACCTGTCCTGCAACCCAACCACCCTGGCCAGGGACCTCAAAAAATTTCTACCCGGCTACGAGCTCCTGGAAATAACCGGCTTCGATTTTTTTCCCAGGACACCCCACATCGAAACCCTAACTGTGCTCCAGGCGAGGCCAGAAAGGCCAGAAGCTCACTGAAATTTTCCAGCTAACTGGCCGCAGGCCGCGGCTATGTCCACACCCCTGGACTGCCTGAAGGTAACTTTGACTTTCCTTTCTTCCAGCCAGCGCCCAAACCGGGCCACCCCGGCCTCTTCCGGCCGTCTGTAAGGCAGCTGCGGAACCGGGCTGTAGGCTATCAGGTTGACCTTGGCCCTCAGCCGCCGGGCAATGGCCGCCAGCCCTTCGGATTCGTACAGGCTGTCGTTCAGGTCCCTGATCAGGATGTATTCCAGGGTCAGCTGCCTCCCGCCGGAGCGAATATAGTCTTCGGCCGCCTCCACCAGCTCGGCCAGGGGGTATTTTTTGTTGATGGGCATCAGCCGGCTTCTCTGCCGGTCGAGGGCACTGTGTATTGATATGGAAAGGTTTATCTGGAGCTCAAAATCTTTAAGCTTCTTTATCCCCGGGATGACCCCGGCCGTGGAAACAGTCATTCTCCTGGCTCCAAAATTCAAGCCGCGCTCATCGTTTAAAATCCTTATGGCTTTCAGCAAGTTCTCCAGGTTATCCAGCGGCTCTCCCATGCCCATGAAGACCAGGTTGGTCAGGTTGTGGCCGAAAGTGAATTTCAGGGCGAGCACCTGGCTGACAATTTCCCCGGCAGTCAGGTTTCTCTTGAAGCCGTTAAGCCCGCTGGCGCAGAAAGCGCAGCGGAACCTGCAGCCGACCTGGGTCGAAAGGCAGGCGGTCTTCCGCTCGCCGGAAGGAATCAACACCGTTTCCACAAAGTATCCATCAGTCAGTCTGAACAGGTATTTAATCGTGCCGTCGGCTGAACTGGCCATTTGCTCCAGCTCCAGCGGATTGATGATAAACTCCCCGGCCAGCTTTTCTTTCAGGGGCCGCGGCAGGTCGGTGAAGGCGGCAAAATCAGAAAGTCCCCGTTGATAAACTCCCTGAAATACCTGCCTGGCCCGGTAAGCCGGCTCCCCCATGGCTTGAAGGCGGTCCTGAAGCTCCGTCAGACTGAAAGATGTCAGGTATTGCAGCTGGCTCATCTTCCCTTTTCTCTGGTTTTAATTATACCTGAATCAAAAGAAGGCGGATAACTTAAAGAATGACAGTCGACTCCACGCCGTCCACTTTGAAGGCTGCCCGCCGGCCGTCAGCTCTAAAAAAACGAGAAACTTCGCTACTTCTGTTCGAATTTCTTCAGAAGGTCAGCCACTGCTTCCTTATGCACGGTAAAGGCCAGGACTTTCAGCTTAACAAAATCATCGCGGTAGAGTATGTAGCCCTTATATGGCCCGCGGTGGGGGCCGCCGGCTGAATCTTTAATCAGGAACCAGGTGTGGTCACCTTTCCGGGCCAGGCCGACACAGTGAATGGCATGATCATCTTCAGAAGTTTTGTTATAAAACCTGAATTCCCGGCTGTCCTGGTCAACCAGGGATGGCAGGATATCAAAAGAAGGAACAATGGCCAGTCCCTCCTCCCCGCTGATGCCCGGCTCAGAGACATCGCTGCTCAGAGCCACCGAGTAGCCGCTCCGAAGAGCGCTTATTATCGCCTGGTAAAACTCCTCCAGCGGAACATTGTAATAGTCCCGGGAATGCCACCAGTTATCGGGCACCCGGAACTCTCCCCTGGTATAAAACGGAATGTACTTAAAAGACATGAAGCTGACATAATCGTCAAGCGGCAGTTGAAGCACGTTTTCCAGGAACTCTTTCGGGGTCATTTTCTGGCCGTTGTATTCAATTTCTGCGGGCGGCGGGCCCAGGTGTTTATTAAGTATGAGCTTAACGTAGGCAATGGCCTTTTCTTCGTCCCAGTACTGGTTCTTCTGGCAGAAATCCAGGTAATCCCTTAGCTCCTGGAACAGGGCCGAGTGGTCATGCTCGGTTTTCCCGGGCAGCAGGCCGGTGTAAGCGCTGGCCGGAACCGCGCCGTATTGCTTCATCCGCAGGAAAACAGCGTTATGCTCAGAGCCTTCTCCCAGGAAAGAATTACCCTTTTCCCGGATGAAACGACGGGCCTTTTCCACGTATTCCCAGTAAACCGTGTATAGTTCCGAAAGCTTGAACTCGCCACGGCCAAGACGTTTTAGCTCCGACTCCAGGAAGGAAGTGGTGGAGAAAGACCAGCAGGTGCCGGTGTTGTACTGCCTGATGGGCGGCTGGTGAAAAATTTTCTGGAATTCATCAAGAGAAGCAGGTCGCTCGATGCGGCTAAAATCCAGCGACAGGTATTCATGCTTGCGGCCGTTGTATTCCCTGGTCTTGTAGATAGCTTCATCCCTGGCCTGAATTTCCTTTTCCCCGACCTGAATCACGACCGGTTTAACCTGGCCGGCTTTCTGCTCTGGCTGCCTGCAGGACAGAGACCAGGAAAGAGAAAGAGCGATAGCCATGATGGCCAGAAATCTTATCAATCTATTATCCATGAGAACCTCCGCCGATAATTTTAGCTTATTAAGATATTTTAATGCGCCGGAATAATCAACCCGATTCTATCCGGGCCATCCAAAACGGTGTCCTGCTCCGGGGCATTTCCAGGGACCTCGGCTAACAGTCCTGACCGGACTGGCCCTGTTAAATATGGCAATTAGACCCGGTCACCTTATAAGTTCTCTGTCCTGCCTGAAGGACGCACCGGGCTAAGAGCGCCTCTCTGATCGTCCCGTCCGCCATATCTCTCCTGTTACCACCTCGGTCTGCCTGATTGGTTGCCCTTCGTCTTCAGGCATTTAACAGTCGAATTTTTAATTTTAAGGAGGTCAGTGCCCACCACCCAGGGCAGACCACTGCCACCACCATCAAACAGGCCACTTCAGCAGGGTTCCGGTCACGACCCCTCAGGCCAATTTCCTGTCCACCGGCCAGAGGACTGCCCTGCCTCCTGGATGCTCTCTCAGTCTTTTGACCATCCCCTGGCCGGAAAGAGCAGGGTGTTTGACTAAGGGTATTTCTTCTGGTATAAAGCCTTTTCAGTTTGCCGTCGTGGAAAGCTGCTTTGGTGATTAAATAACAGGCACTGGCGGATGGAAAACATCATATATTCCGGAGAATGGCTGGCCCTGGCCTCGGCCGTGGTCTGGGCCGTGGCTGTCATTCTTTTCAGGATTAGCGGTTTTAACCTGCGTCCACTTGGCATTAACCTGGGCAAGAACCTGTTTGCCCTGCTCCTGATTGTGCTGACGACCATAATCACCGGCGCCGGCTTCTGGCCCCGGGTCGGGTCGAAGCCCACCCTGCTCCTTCTGCTGAGCGGCTTCCTGGGCATAGCCGTTTCTGACACCCTGTTCCTGTGGACTCTGAAGTTGATCGGAGCCAGCCTGACCGCCATCGTCGACTGCGTCTATGCTCCCTTCGTCATCGGCCTGTCCTATCTTTTTCTGGGCGAAAGGCTGACCCCGGTCCAGCTTCTGGGAGTGGCGATGATAGTGTCCGCGGTGGTCACCATTTCCGCCAGCGATACCGATAACAACCACGGCCCGCTCTCCAGGAAAAACCTAATCCTGGGAATCATCCTCGGAGTTCTGGCCATGGCTTTCGTGGCCGTGGGCATTGTCATCATCAAGCCAATACTGAAAGATGTTCCGGTGGTCTGGGCTACCGGGGTCCGGCTGATAGGCGGCACTCTGCCTCTTATTTTCCTGCCCCTGGCTCCGGCCCGACGCCGGGATTTTCGCCCTCTTCTTAAACTCTCCACCTGGAAAGTCCTGGCTCCGGCTTCCTTCCTCGGGACTTACCTGTCGTTGATGTTCTGGATAGGCGGCATGAAATATACCTTTGCCTCGGTGGCTTCGGCCCTCAACCAGCTCAGCACTATCTTTATATTCATCCTGGCCACTGTTTTCTTAAAGGAAAGAGCCACCACCTGGAGAATCCTGGCCGTGGCCCTGGCTTTTGCCGGAGCCTTCCTGGCCACCTTTTGATTGGCTCGAAGGGAACTCAGCTCACCAGGATTATCCCGGGCTTACGCTCTCCGGTCAGACAAATACAGCAGCCCTCCCCGGCTTTCAGGGTCTGAGAAGGTATTGAAGATTTCTGTTGCGACGACACCAGCAAAAACAGAATCAACGGAGGGGGTGGAATCCTGCGCTTTTCTTACCGGAGAAATGAAGTCCGGGAAAATTTTTCGACTTTTAAGTCATCAGTAAAAAATGGCCCGAAAGTTTCAGCTTATTGCCCCGGGCTTTGAATTCCCATCCTGACTTCCAATCCAAATCTCCGGGCCAGGTATGATATGACAATTATTCATAAATTCAGGCGGGCTTATTCCTCCTTCACCGGTAGCTATCCATTCCATTACCGGAGAAAAAATACACGCAAAATTTAATGCCGGAACAGGAAAGCTCAGGCTGCGATAGGCTGTTTTGCCCGATATGACTTTTCCCCACCTTGATTACTGGCAGTTCTTACTGCGGGGACAGCTGCAGCCCGAACCAGAAGTTAAACTTCTTGGGCAGATTTTTCATGTCGAGTTCGCCGCCGCCGCGGTCAAAGCTGCCCTCGGAAGGGTCATCGCCGGAAACCACCATCCTGGAATCGGTAGCCGTAGCCCTGGTAGCAGAGGCCGCCCTCCTGGCGATAATGTCCTGCTTCATCTCCTCGGTCAACCCGCCCCACTCGATCCCCAGGTTTATTGGCTTACCCGGTTCCAGCAATGGCGGAAGACCGGGCGAAGGCCGCAGCGGAATTCTGAATTCAAATACTGCTTTCTGGAATCCATCCTGACCCCGGGCGTAAGCCCCGGGACCTCTCCTGGCCTGTTCCAGGCGGGCCCGGAAGACAGCCGGCTCGAACTTCTGGCCCTTTATCTTCTGCAGGTCGGCCTTGAATTTCTTGCCGACCGGCTCGCCCTCATAAAAGGCAAACATCTTCTTCTCCCGGATCTGAGCCCTGCGTTCCTCGCTCAGCGACTCGCCGTAGCTTTCCAGGCGGGCAATGGCTTCCTCGGCCGAAACCATCCTGCGCACAAAATGATAACCGATATCCTTGCTCTTCTTCCCGGCCTGGCTCAGGTAAATAAAAACGCCCCCCTCCTCAGCCGTGCTCAGGCCGGCTTTATTGCGAAAAACCAGAATCAGGTACAGGTGCTCGTTATCATGAGCGACGGCATAGTCAACCCCGGCTTTCTTAAAATTCGCAAAAGTTGCCCCCGCCCAGTCATCTTCCTGACCGTCGACCTGCCTGGGCTCGGTTATGGCCTGGCTCCTGTAGGCCGGTTCCTGGGCCGCAGCCGACATGAACAGACTGAACAGCAGGAAAAATGATGCCCAAACTATTACCTTTACCTTCTTTTTCATCCTGACCTCTCCTGATTAAAATATCAATCTATTAAGATTATACCCAAAAAAAGACACAAAATGAAACAAGTTTCGGCAGAGCCGGTCTTCACAGACTCTTCAACTGAAGGCTTTCTCCCCTTAACTCCATCATGAATGATAATTTATCGAAAACTCTTGACTCTTAACCGTGACGAAGTTCGTTGCTGGCTGATCTACCCTGTTCGCACACCACCTTACCTTTTCCTTAAAACTGGCAGCCATGAGAACAAGCTTCTCCTGGTTTCTCTACAAAGGCAACGAATGGTTTTCAGCCGAAGCGGGGTCGTTACTAATCCCGGGTTTTGCCCGTCCCTCAGTTTTGTCCTATAATAATGGAGAATTTCACAAGTTCTTCCGACCGAAGGCTTGACCTTCGCTCGTTCTGCATTATTATATCTGGTTGAAATCTTCGCTATAACCTTAAGAAGGAGAACAGCCATGGCCAGAGAAATAAACCGGCCGGTGAAAGGCGTAATCGGCATCCTGACCGGAGGCGGCGACGTGCCCGGGCTCAACCCGGCCATCAGGGCCGTCACCATCAGGGCTATCAAGGAAGGCTACCGGGTAATCGGCATCCGCCGGGGCTGGGCCGGACTGGTGGAGATGGTAAGGGAAAAAGATGCTCCCAACCATGAATACTATACCGAGTTGACCGAAGAAGTGGTCAACAAGGCAGGACGGACTGGCGGCACCTTCCTCCATACTTCCCGCACCCGCCCCAGCAGCATCCCGGCGGTCAACGTCCCGGCTCATCTTCGCGACAAGTACAACCAGAAAGTAAACGACCTGACCGAGGAGGTTCTTAAGAACCTGGAATTCCTCGGGATAAATTACCTCATTCCCATCGGTGGCGATGACACCCTCAGTTACGCAGTGCAGCTGCACAAACTGGGAGTTAAGATTATCGCCATTCCCAAGACCATGGACAACGACGTTCCCGGCACCGACTACTGCATCGGCTTTTCCACCTGTGTTACCAGGACCATAAGCCTGACCCATTCGTTGCGGACCACGGCCGGCTCTCATGAAAGGTTTCTGGTGATAGAAGTCTTCGGCCGCTATGCCGGCTACACCGCCCTGCTGCCGGCCATGGCCGGAGCCGCCGACCGCTGCCTCATCCCCGAATACAAGTTCAACATCGAAAGGCTGTGCGAGCTGATGAGCGAGGACCGGGCCAACAACCCCAGCCATTACTCGGTCGTCCTGGTTTCGGAAGGGGCGGCTTTCGAGGGTGAAGACATGATTTTCGAAAGCGAAGAGGCCGACATGTACGGCCACAAGAAGCTGGGCGGCATCGGCGACCGGGTATCCAGCATGCTCAAGGAAATATCGCCCAAGTATAACCACGGTCGCCGGATAAACGTCATCAACCAGAAGCTGGGCTACCTGGTGCGCTGCGGCGACCCGGACGCCATGGATTCCCTGGTGCCGATGGCCTACGGCAACCTGGCCCTGGATTTGGTCCTGGAAAACAGGACAGGCCGCATGGTCTGCCTGCGCAACGGTGAATACGATCATGTCCCCCTGGATGTTGTTACCAGCTACAAGAAGCGCATTGATGTCGACAAATACTATGACCGGGACAGGCTGCGACCGGTCTATAAAAACTTCTACAAGAAGCCCTTCATGATCCTGACAGCCGACTGAAAACCGGGACCCGGCATTTGAACCGGAAAATTTCATTAGCCAGGCCGGCCGATTCTATGGTATAAATTTGCCATAAACCCGGCTGAGAAAGGAGCGATGATGAGCTCAAATCGTGGCGAGGGGCGAATTTTCTGGGGCCTTTTCCTGGTCATCATAGGGCTGCTTTTCCTGCTGGAGCAGCTGGGATACCTGGATATCGGTCGCATCATATCCACCTACTGGCCGGCCATTTTCATTCTGATCGGCCTTTCGATTTACATCGGCAACGGCTTCAAGCGCTCCAGCGAGGCCCTCTTCATGATCATCTTTGGAACCTTCCTCCTGCTGATAAAATTCCACCTGATAGACAGGCACATCTGGCGCTACCTCTGGCCGGTGCTGCTCATGGCCCTGGGCCTATGGATAATGCTAAGGCCGCGGGCCAGAAGCAAGAGCTGATGCTCAAACAGTGCGAGGAGCTATAAAATGAGAAAAGTTCTGCTGTGGCTGCTGGCCATAATCATCACCCTGAGCTCAGCCGTCTACCAGCGGTTGACCGGGCCAACTTATCCCTTCCGGGGGAAGGCAGCTTTCCTGGGCCAGGAAATAAAATACAGGTTGCCCAGAAGCGCCGAGGCCACCGGGAGCTGCCAGGTTATGGTTAAACTGCCCGAAAACCTGGCCGGGCAGGTCCAGGGCTTTCTCCAGTTCAAGCGGCATAAGAGCGATAATCCCTGGAACATCCTGGCCATGAAGCAGGAAGAAAACAGGCTGGTGGGATTCCTGCCCAAGCAGCCGCCGGCCGGGAAGCTGGAATATTTCGTTCATCTGGTCAGCGGCTCCCGGGAAATATCGCTTACGGGAGAAGAGCCGGTTATCATCAGGTTTAAGGGCAGGGTGACTCCTGGCATTCTCATCGCCCACGTCATCGTCATGTTCCTGGCCATGCTTCTGGCCGTCCGCTCCGGCCTGGCTGCCCTGGACAAACAGGAAGACCCGACCCGGCTGACCAGGTGGACCGCGGTGCTGTTCTTTATCGGCGGCTTTATCCTGGGAGCCGTCGTCCAGAAAATGGCCTTCGGCGTTTTCTGGAGCGGCTTCCCGCTGGGCACCGACCTGACCGATAACAAAACACTGGTGGCCATGCTGGCCTGGATTGCAGCCCTGGCTTCCGGGCGGCGGACGCAGCTCAAAAGAGGCTGGGTGCTGGCTGCCTCTGTCATTACTCTGCTTGTTTACCTCATCCCCCATTCGCTCTTCGGCTCAGAACTCAAATGGTAGACAGGTCAGTCCCGAGGTTTTAGCTCCGGGCAATATCAGACTCATGTAAAACCAGATTCCACTTGTTTCAGACGTTCAGGTTAACCCCGAAACAAAACTTTCCATGAAAACTGGCGATCTTTCATTTTCTTGCCGTTAAAGCTGTTAAGGATTCTGTAATCCTTGCTTTATAAAATAAAACAGTGGAGAACAGCCAGGTTCAGTTTCATAAAAAATATAATCAGGGATGATGATTTAATATCCAGATATTAAGAGCCCACTATTTTATCGGCAGTGATGAAGACCAGGAAAATTTAAGACGCAAAAATTTTGACGCCAGCAGAACCTTAAGCTACTTTGCAGGTAGATAATTAGCATAAGGTAAGCAGACCTATCGGTAGCGGCCTGAATCTCTTTGAGAAAAGAATGTTATCAAATGGGTAAGGCTATAAAAAAACGATAAAGCCAATCGAATACTTTATAAAATCACCAGGCGGTTAGTTTCACAGGCTGGCTGGTGAGGAGCCAAGGTTTTTAAGGAAAAGGAAGCGGGGCTAAGGAGGATCCCTCTCCAGCCAGCAATTTGATTATAGATTACAGGTTTTGGCGATGTCAACTGAAATCTTTGCTTTGAGTTAATTTTTTAACGATTTGCAACAGCTCTTTTTCATTTCTGACATAAAAATCCGCTCTGACCCCGGGGTTGCGGGCATGGCGGTAAAGAATGAACAGGACCTTGCGGTCATCTTTGCTATTAAAATCCTCTACCATCTGACTGTCAGCCAGGGTATCGCCAACGTAGAAGGCCGGAAAGGAGTAACCGCATTTTTCCAGCAGGAGCTTCAGTGGATAGGCCGAAGGTTTTCGGTTCTCAATTGAAGGCAAATCATCCTCGGCGATGATAAAATCAAAAAACCTGTAGAGTGAATGTCTGGCAAAGGTGTAATCCAGGTCTTCTTTCGTCCGACCGGTGATCACGGCCATGGTGCCGGCCAGGGATTTTATTTCGGCCAGGGTTTCTGGCGAGATGTTAAGCTTCTCCTGCGGACGAAACCTCCGGTACAGCGCCTCAAATTTATCTATCAGCAGACTGTAATCAGGAAGCTCTATCCCGGTTTCAGCGGCCAGGGCATAAATTTTCCTGAAGTCGGGCGGTCCGGATGAAAGACGACCCACAAAGTCCTCAAACTCCAGTCCGCTGCGGTAAAAAAGAAGGCCGGCCAGAGTGGCGTCCCAGTCGTTGTTCAGGTTCAACCTGAATTTCAACCCGAGCAGGAGCTCTGAATCTACCGGCCCCCGGAGAAAGAAAGACACGGTTTCCGACAGGGCCCGGTAATAGCTCTGGCTTACTTCAACCAGCACGCCGTCAACGTCAAAGCAGGCTAACATTTTTCACCCGTCACGGCCTGGTCTGGAACCGGCCACAAATATTTTCTCCGCCTTTTTTCAATCCCTGCCCAAAAACTTCTATCCGGGCAGAAAAAGGTTATAATAATAAAGGACTTCAGGCAAGATGAAACTCGAACAATTGCTCTACCCGGAAAATATCGACCGGGCCCGGGAGGCCCAGGTCCACCTTCTGAAAAAGCTGAAGCTGGTGCCGTTGACAAAGCCGCCTCGCCTGCTGGCCGCAGTTGATGCCGCCTTTAGCGACGGCCTGGTCCTGGCCGCAGTCTGCCTGTTTTCTTTTCCGTCCCTGGAGCTGCTGGAAGAGCAAACCGGGGCAGAGCCGATAAGGTTCCCCTACATTCCAGGTTTCTTATCATTCCGGGAAGGACCGGCTATATACCGGACCCTGCTCCAGCTTGGCCGCAAACCCGACCTTCTTCTCATAGACGGCCAGGGCATTGCCCATCCCCGCCGGCTGGGAATAGCCACCTTCCTGGGAATAATCCTTAAGACCCCGAGCGTCGGCTGCGCCAAGTCTCACCTGGTCGGCGATTTCAGGCCGCCCGGCCGGTCTGCCGGGAGTTACAGCGAACTTACTCACCGCGGCCAGCTGGTCGGTTATGTCCTGCGCAGCCGGACGGCCGTTCGCCCGATTTTTGTCTCACCGGGTCACCTGGTAAACCAGCAGGACGCCCTGAACCTGGTCCGGCAGTGCCTGAGGGGTTGCAGGGTGCCCGAGCCCCTCAGGCGGGCTCACCAGCTGACACAGAAACTGAAACGGGTTCAAGAATAACCTGATAATCAGCCAGTCCCCTGCCAGGACTTTTCGAACTTATTTTCCGGACAGCGCGGGAAGGAAGACCTGCCCGGGCCAGCGGGTTCGGTAATCATGAAATATCAGGAAATACATAGACCGGGAAGGCAAAAAGTTTATTCTCGATGGTTTTACACCTGTTATTTAATACATCAATTATCAGCAACCTGACATCCACCCAACAGCAGCCATATGTTCCCCTGTCCTTTTATTTCTAAGGACTCTGGCCCGGGATTGAGACGGCTTTTCCCCCTCGGTAACTCCCGTGGTGGAAAACAGATTTTTAATAAAACTTTAATAAATTTTGCTTGATTTTCCGGAAATTATGCCTATATTTATAGTATTCCGATAGGAAATATAGGATTTAGGAGGAATCCGATGATGGATAAAATAGATAACCTGGAATCCAGAGAAAAAGAATTGCGCTCGTTGCTGCGGCTCAAAACCGTGGTCCCGGGAGAAAGCGAGGACTACGCCGCTCTGCTGGAAAACCCTGCCCGGGGTTTTCAGCCCGATACAGTCCCAGATTATTTAGCCACTGACGGCCGGCTGCCGGTCGACCTGGTAAAAATTTACCTTCACGACATGGGCAGCTACCTGCTTCTTTCCCGCGAGGGTGAGCTGGAACTGGCCCGCCGCATGGAAAAGGGCGACCGGGAAACAGTAAAGGCTTTCTTGCAGACCGCACTGGCCCTGGAGGAAATAAAAAAGCTCCATAAGCTGCTGAAAAGCAGGCCCGGGCTTATAGCCCGCTGGTTCAACCTTCCGGAAAACGATTTCAGCCCGGGTAACCTCAAAACGATTCACCGCCGGGCTGTGGCCCGGCTTGATGAAATCATAAAGCTGGCTACCAAACTTATAAAGCTCCCGGCCAACCGCAAGTGTCGCTGGAAAAGGGCCCGGCTGGCCGTGCGGATGATGCGACTGGTCCTTGACCTCGACCTGCGCTGGGACCAGAAGTACAAGCTTATTGACCGTCTTCAGAATCGAATTCTTTCTGAGGCCAACCGCCGTCCGGGTTCCGGCCGGCAGAAGCTGCTGGGTCTTTACGAACGAGTTGCCAAAGCCCAGGAGCTGAAAAAACAGGCCAAGAACGAACTGGTGGCGGCCAACCTGCGCCTGGTTGTCTCCATTGCCAAGAAATTCCAGCACCAGGGATTGAGCCTGCTGGACCTGATCCAGGAAGGCAACCTGGGACTCATCAGGGCCGCCGAAAAATTCGATTACCGCCGCGGGCACAAGTTCTCCACCTATGCCACCTGGTGGATAAAACAATCCATCACCAGGGCCATCGCCGACCAGTCCCGGACAGTCAGGATGCCGGTCCACCTGGTGGAAACCATTCAGCGGATGAAGAAGACCGCTCAGCAGTTATACCAGGAAAAAGGAAAGGATCCTGACGAGAAGGAGCTGGCCCGGAAGATGAACCTTCCGACCAGCAAAATCCTGGAGATGGTCGCCTTCGCCCAGGACCAGGTCTCGCTGGAAACGCCGGTCAACGATTCCGGCGATACCCTGCT
Organism: uncultured bacterium; assembly: GCA_937920515.1. Taxonomy (GTDB): domain Bacteria; phylum Acidobacteriota; class Aminicenantia; order Aminicenantales; family Saccharicenantaceae; genus Saccharicenans. The sequence continues at coordinate 42,343 of CALEUG010000020.1, read as the reverse complement.
GGGTGACTTTCTCGAAGACAGCAAGACCAAGGACCCGGCTGAAACCTGCATCCTGCAGAGCCTGAAGGACCAGTTAAAAAGGGCCTTCAATTTGCTCTCGGAACGGGAAAAAGCCATCCTCAGCATGAGATATGGCCTGGACGAAGGCCGGGAGTACACTCTGGAAGAAATCGGCCATCATTTCAAGCTGACCAGGGAGCGCATCCGGCAGATTGAGTTGCGGGCGCTTAAGAAAATAAGGCAATCAGAGGTGGGCACACTTCTTCAGACCTTTAAGGCTTCCTAATTTATTATTTATCAATCTGTTAACATCCGGATTAAAAATTTCTGGATTTTTTCCAGAGAATCTTGCCAAAGAATTTCATTTCTGTTAGTCTTTATTAACCAATTGCCAGGTAAGGATATTTCCCGCAATGAACGGGGTTCAGATAAGAAAGGTAAGCTTTATCGCCCCGTCCACCTGTTTGCCCCTGGGCGAGAAGGGCCTGGTTAACAAGACCATTCGCCGCCTGAAAAAAATCCTGGGTCCGGTTGAAATCGAGCTGAGCCCCCATCTGTTCTCCAGCGACCAGCTCATCGACCATGTCACCGCCCCGCTCGAGGCCCGGGCCGAAGTCTTCAAGAAAGCCGTCCGGGAATCTGACCTGATCCTGTCCGTGGCCGGAGGCACCGGGGCCGAGGATATTCTGTTCAAGATAGACCGGAAGGACTACCAGGTCATTAAAAAGCGGAAGCCAATCTTCATGGGTTTTTCCGATTTCACCTTCCTGCTCAACGATATTCATCATCAGACCCGTATCCCGGCGGTGTACTTCCCCACCCTGCGCCTGGGTCCTGGCAACTTCAAGAAGATGGCTTCACTGCTGTTCGACGAGCCGGTCACCTACCACGGGATGCTCTGGCTGACCCCGCCGCCCAAAAGGAGGTTGTCCGGAGTACCGCTGGGCGGGAACCTGTCAACTTTCGTCAATTACCTCAATCGCAAGAACCCGCCCAAGTACAACTGGAAGAGATATGTCCTGTTCTTCGAAGATGTCCAGATTGACGTTGAAGACCTGCACCGGTTGCTGGCCGCCCTGCGCCGGCACAAGGTCTTCAACGAAATCCGGGGCCTGGTCATCGGCTCCCTGGCCTGTTACAGCAAAAACGGCAATTACCGGATGATCCAGAGGGAACACCTGCGTTTTGTCAGGAATTACCTGCGGGACATCATAAGGAAAAGGGAACTGCGCGGAAATCCCCTGCCCATCCTGGCCGTTTCCAACTTCGGCCACAACATTCCCGACGACCTGATGGCCGTGCCCATCGGCGGGCATGTGGTCATCGACCGCTACAAGAATATCACCTTTCGCCTGCACCGCCCGAGAAAGAACGGCCGCAGGTCTTAGTTTCCACCAGGGCGAAGAATCCTCAACTGCGGCCTTAACCGGATTTGATTAAACAATATTAGAGCACTCACCAGGTGTGGGTTAACTTAATAATAATCAATTTGTTAGTATACACCTTGCCTCGACCGATCAGTGTCCTGAATTAAAAATTCATATTGGCCATAGCTTTACAAAAAAGATATCAAATGACCGACAGCCAGAATAAGATTAGAAATTTTAAAAGTTCTGGCTGATGACATTTTACCGAATTGAGTAAAAGTCCATTTGCTAAAATAAAATTATAATTCTTTTCAAGAACAACTCAGGGGTAATTTTCCCATCGGTGAGCTCATGCTTCAGGCTCATTGCCATGTAGCCTACGGAATCCACCGGAGACCGGGCCAACCAGTATGCCGGCATCAAGCCAGAGCAGTTTAGCCAGGAGTTGGAAAACACGCTCGCTCGGGCTGCCAGCTGAGGCTTAAAATGGAGATGTTATGATGGTCAGGTTAAGAACAAAACCTGACATGGCCGAATCTAATTGACAAAATTGACTTAAGGATTATAAGTTCAGCATTTTTTCAAAAAAAATATCCGGGGGCCTTTACTTCCGCAGGTAGGCCAGGGCCTGCATGGCCGCCACGCAGCCCTCGCCCACGGCTGAGGCCACCTGCAGGCTGGCACAGGTCACGTCCCCGGCAGCATAAACCCCTTCCAGGTTGGTTTTCTGGTTGCGGTCAACGAGCAGGCACTGCTTCTGGTCGAGCTGCAGCCCGGCCCTGGTGAAAAGGGAAGTGCCCGGGATCTCCCGGAAAATAAAAACGGCTGAAACCGCCATTTCTTCCGCCTGCCCATCCTTTTCCACCACCACTTTTTCCACCCTCTTTTCGCCGGCTATCGCCTTCAGCTCATAATTTGCCAGGATGGTGATGCCTTTCTCCTTCAACTTTTCCAGTTCGGGTTCATACTCCGGTTTTATTTTCCTTCCGGTGACCAGCTTGACCTTGCAGCCCATCTGTTCAAGTTCCAGGACTTCGTCTATGGCCTCTTCCGAAAGCCCGTAGGCCAGCACCTCGCGGCCGCGGTAAAGAGGCCCGTCGCAGGTGGCGCAGTAGCTGACCCCGCGCCCGGTTAGCTCTTCTTCCCCGGGAATCATCCTTTGCTTATCGAACGGCTTCCCGGTGGCAATGATCACGGCCTTAGCTTCAATAAAAGCGCTCTTGGTAGTCACATATTTCGGCTGGCCTTCAAGGGCCAGGGCCAGGGCGTCCTCCTTGAGAATTTCCGCTCCATGATGCCTGGCCTGCTCCAGGAATTTATTCAAAAGCTCCTGGCTGTTTATGCTGAGAAAGCCGGGGTAATTCTCTATTTCATAGCCGATGGCCAGCCGCGAGGGATTCCGCCCGTCCAGGACCAGGGCTTTCTTGCCAGCCCGGGCCACGTAGAGGGCGGCGGTCAGGCCGGCCGGCCCGGCCCCGATTATCAACACGTCCGTCTTGATGTTCTTAACCATCTCGGCCTCCACTCTTATTTCTATCTATTATCCCCTGACGGCTTCCCTCCGTCAACCGGGGTGCCCATCCGCCGGGCTTCAAAAAAGATTTAACTTACAGCCCTGGCAAGCTTTTGGGCTGGAAATCTGGTTTATCCATATGATTTTGGCACTTTCACTCTGCCTTTATTGTTGTCATGAAGCTCAAAATCGGGGAAAATTAGGGCAAACGAGGTGAGCCATGCCAGGAATAGACTTTGACAGCTTTCTTAAAAACCAGGCCGGGAAATTTTTCTCGCCTGAAAAGAAAAAGATACCTGAATCTTCCCGGCAATATGAAAGGCCAGGAAAATGGTCCAAATCACCTGCCCATTTCTATAAGAGACTAACCGCTGCTGGTATTTCCGGGAGTCATCATAGAAATATCAGCCGGAAAAAAGCAATAAGTTATCCCGCAGGCTTTAAGTTAATCAACCATGATTATTCTTCTGGCCGGTCCCTGACCAAGTTTTTGGTTTCCTTGGCGATTTCTTTTTGCTTGTTTTCCATACTTTTTCCTTCTTCAGCTCAAGCAACGGGCCCGGAAAACTCTCAACCGGAATTAAAGCGGATAGTTCTAACTGTCAGTCCGAAGAGCGGTCTGACCCTAAGCCGCCTCACTCTGGCTGACGGCCGGGAAATCACCCCTTCTTCTCCCCTGCCGCTATTTACCCTTCTTCTTTCAGAAAAATTATTTTCGGCTTCAGAAATCAGACCGGAAAGTGGCCGCGAGGTGTCTGCAACCTTTGCCTCAGAAAAGCCTGCCAGTTCTAACCTCCCGCCACCCCGGGGATCTCTGGAGTTTACCCTTGATGGCAGGGTTAAAGCCTGGCTCACCGCCAGAACTTCCGCCTATCCGGGAGTCAGCCTGGTCCTCAGGCTGGAAAATGTCTCCCGGGAAAAATTAAAGGTTGAAAATCTGGTGCCGCTGGCCGAAGGTCCCGACCGCGTTTACCTCACCGCCGGACTTCCCAATAAATGGCCGCACTACCTGAGCCGGACGCTTCTTTACCGTCCCGGCAAAAAGCCCCTGGGAATCCTGCTTCCCGACAATGCCTGGCACCTCGGCTTCAGCGACCTGGAAGTGGCCCCGGGCCTTAACCTTACCGCCCTGGCCCGGCGCGACCGCAGCGAAAAAACCGAAATCCGCCGCTGGGCAGCCACCCTGGAACCCGGCGGCTGGCTGGAATACAACCTGCACCTTGATGTTCATCCTGCCCCAACCGTTCCATGCTCCGGCCTGGCTTCGGATCTTCTTTACCCGCCAGAGCCCTGGTTCGGCGGCCTGCGAATGATGTTCCAGCAACGCTACCTCTACGATGTGGAAAAATTCGACAACAGCCTCTACCAGCGCCAGGATCTGGCCTGGGTCAGGAAAGCCTATCTGATGCTTCTGCAGTTCGCCTGGGACCATAACTACTATGACCGGCAAGCTCAGAAATACACCTTTTACGAAAACCTTCTGGCCTGGGACAGGCTCATCGGCGGAGTGGATATTTATTCGCTCTGGCCGACCTGGCCCCGCCTTGGTCTCGACCAGCGCAACCAGTGGGATATGTATCGCGACCTGCCCGGCGGCCTGGCCGAGCTCAAAAAGCAGGTGGCTTACGCCCACCAGAAGGGCAAAAAATATTTTATCTCCTACAATCCCTGGGACGAAAGCACCCGCCGCGAAGAGCATCTTGAGGCCATGGAAGGCATCCTGCGCGACTTGAAGGCCGACGGCGTCATCCTGGACACCTGGGGCGAATCCAGCCGCGAATTCCAGGCCATGGCTGACCGGGTCAAGCCGGGAATAATAATGTACAGCGAAGGCATGGCCGTGCCCGAAGATATGCAGGGCATTGTGACCGGAAGAGTCCACGATGCCCTGTATCTGCCCCCACCGCTTAACGCCAACAAGTTTATCAAGCCCGATAACGCCATCTTCCGGGTGATTCAGCTCGGTGAAGGCCGTTTCCGGCGCGAGGCCTCGGTGGCCTTCTTTAACGGTTACGGCAGCGAAATTAACACCATGCGCCCGGGCCGCCCCGAAACCGTCGCAGAAGACCTGTTCTATCTTGGCCGAACGCTCAAGATCCTCCGCGAAAACCACTCCGCTTTCATCAGCCCGGACTGGATTCCGCTCTACCCGGTGCTCGAAGACGGCCTCTGGGCCAACTGCTGGCCGGCCGAAAACAAGGTAATTTTCACCGTCTTCAGCCTGAAGCCCGAAGGTTACCGAGGGCCGCTTATTCCGGTTAAAGAAAAACCTGGCTATCATTTCGTAAGCCTCTGGCGGCACGAAGAGCTCAGGCCGGAAAAGGTCGGAGACCGCCTCTACCTTCCGGCCGAACTTGAAGCCTTCAGCCGACATTACCTGGACACCCGCCTGGAGGGGGCCGTAGACTGCCTGGCCGCCCTGCCGGAAATAATCAAAGCCCGGCGACACAGGGACAAAATTGCCGTAAAACTGGCTGTAAAGCCCGTAGACGGGCGATTGGTGGTTACCCCGGGAAATCCCTCTTACCAGGCCAGATCGGCCGTTTTCCCGGCCTCTGACGTGGAATTTTCCCTCTGGGAGCTTTTCCAGGGGAAGGGAGAAAAGGTGGTCATCCAGCTTTTTTCGGCCGAAGGCGAATTGCTTGACGAGGCCATATTACCCCTGCCCGTGGCCCTGCCGCGGCTGGTCAACCCGGTGATACCTACCCCTCCGGCCGACCGGACCCCGGAAGGCATGGTAGAAATTCCGGCCGGTGAATACCTTTACACCACGGTCGGAAATCCCGACGACGCCAACCCGGTCATTCCTTACCCCGAGAAGGCCGACCAGGAAAAATTGATGATGCCGCGCTTTTTCATGGACAGATACCCCGTGACCAACGCCCAGTTTGCCCTGTTCCTGAAAAAATCAGGTTACCGCCCGAAAGACCCGGCCAACTTCCTGAAACACTGGGTAAATGGCAGGCCACCGGCCGGGCAGGAAAACCATCCGGTGGTCTGGGTCAACCTGGAAGATGCCGAAGCCTACGCCCGCTGGGCCGGAAAGCGCCTGCCAACCGAGGCCGAGTGGCAGTATGCCGCCCAGGGTCGCGACGGCCGCCAGTATCCCTGGGGAAACGAGCTTGACCCGGCCCGTTGCAACCACAAGACCGGGCAGACCACGCCCGTAAATGCCCACCCTGCCGGGGCCAGTCCCTTCGGGGTTGAAGACCTGGTTGGCAACGTCTGGCAGCTGACGGCAGACGTCTATGACAACGGTGTCTATTCTTACGTGATGATAAAGGGCGGGAGCTATTACTCGCCGGAAGCCAGTATCTGGTACCCGAAAAGCGGTCCGCTGCCGGTCGGGCGCCAGCAAACCCTGCTTCTCATTTCCCCCGGCCTTGACCGAAACGCCACGGTTGGCTTCCGCTGCGTCAAGGACGCCGTGCAGAGGTAGGGTCCAGGTGGCTCTGGCCCGGTTATGAATACGCCGTCCGGCTGTTAATTATTTCCGGACTGGCTACTGCCATAACATAATGGAGTGCGGAGATAAGACCCATCCCCGATTACACGCAATTTATCACCCTTGAACTCATTACTCAGACCAATTGTATTATGTCCGGGGCTATTTATCCTGGATTCAGCGGTCGCCGGCGAGAATCGAGCCGGTAGATAAGAAAACGGGCCCTCTTGTTCAGGAAAGATAAATTAAAGAATAATCAGAAAAATCGACTGGCCGCAGGAAACGAAAATCAATCAATTATTGAGATCTTGCGCCGGCTCAGGAATTCCTGATGAATTCAAAATTCAGGATGCCGTTCTCCTCCACTTCCCTCTCGTACCGGCGCAGGTAGACCGACTTCTTGTTCAAGAACTCTTCCAGGTCAATCTTGTCCAGCGGGGTGTTGCCGTACTCCTTCAGGGCATCGCGCTCGGCCAGGCGGTTGATCAGCTCCTCCCAGAAGCAGAAGCCGTCGTAATCGCTGATAAAATCCTGCATGCTCTCCTCAAAATCGTAAGACGGCAGGTACTTGCCCTCGGTTTCATCCCTGACCGCTTTGCCCTCCAGGCCGGCAGCTTCTGCCTGGGAGAATATATGCGAAACCACGTCGGAATATTCTTCCAGGTAGTCGTCGGTGCGATAGGCATTGACCATCCAGTTTCCCAGGTAGACCAGCTCCAGCAGCTTCTCGTACTGCTCCTTGTTTAGCTTGAGTTCCATGGATTTCTCCTTAAAAAATGCGAATCTGTATTTTCAGTATAGTGGAAAATCCGGGCAAAAACAAACGCCTGCTGCTTCCATCAAGGTTGATAAATTAAACCAGAGCCGAATGAAGATAAATTTTGGCAACAATGAATGCAAAACCAGGAACTGTAGACATCAAAACCAGGGCCATTGAATTTTTATCGACCTTAACCTTATAAATTACCCCAGGAGTCATGAGAAAGGCCGGGGTTGAATTTTGTCTTTTAATAAAAATTAAGGCTGATTTGATTCAGAGATACAGCCCGGTCAATTTTTGTGGTAAAAAAATATATGAGATGAGCCGCCGACAGAAAGTCCCGGAGAAACCCGCCCTGGAATTCACCCCGGAATTTCAGCGAACCCTTGACCTGCTGGAAAACACCAACAAGTCGGTTTTCATCACCGGCCGGGCCGGCACCGGCAAATCAACCCTGCTGGACTATTTCCGGAACAACACCAGGAAGAAGGTCGTCGTCCTGGCTCCCACCGGGGTGGCCGCCCTCAACGTCAGCGGCCAGACCATACATTCTTTCTTCGCCTTCCGGCCTGATATCACCCTGGACCGGGTCAGGAAGCTTTCGGCCATGAAGCGGGCCCTCATCAAGAACTTAGACGCCATGATCATTGACGAAATCTCAATGGTCCGGGCCGACCTGCTCGACTGCGTGGATAAAGCCCTGCGGATAAACCGCGATTTTCCCGACCTGCCTTTCGGCGGCCTGCAGATGATCTTGATAGGCGACCTCTACCAGCTGCCCCCGGTGGTTACCAGCAGCGAAAAACCGGCCTTCAGCCTTCACTACGACTCGCCCTATTTTTTCTCGGCCCGGGCTTTTAACGACCCGAATTTTGAGCTGGAGTTCGTGGAGCTGGAAAAAGTTTTCAGGCAGAAAGAGGCGGCTTTCCTGGAACTCCTGAACGCCATCCGCAACCGTTCCATCACCGAAGAGCAACTGGCCAGGCTGAACGCCCGCTGCCTGCCCGATTTTGTCCCGCCGGAAGACCGGTTTTACATCACGCTCACCAGCACCAACGAAGCTGCCGACCGGATAAACGAAGAAAAGCTGGAGAAGCTGCCCGGGGCCGGACGCCGCTACATGGGCGTACTGGCCGGCGACTTTGACCCCGAAAGCCTGCCGGCGGCCAGGACCCTGGCCCTCAAGGAAGGGGCCCAGGTCATGCTCTTAAACAACGATGCTTACGACCGCTGGGTTAACGGCAGCATCGGCCGGGTGGAAGAAATAATCGAAGCCGAAGATAAGCCGGATGTGATAATGGTCAGGCTGCTTAACGGCTCGCTGGTGGACGTTCTCCCCCACGAGTGGGAAATATTTGAATACGAGTACGACCGGAAGAAAAACAAGATCATAAGCCGCGTCACCGGAACCTTCACCCAGTATCCCCTGCGCCTGGCCTGGGCCGTTACCATTCACAAGAGCCAGGGCAAGACCTTTGACCGGGTGGTGGTGGACGTCGGGCGCGGGACATTCGCCCCGGGCCAGGTCTACGTGGCCCTCAGCCGCTGCACCAGCTTCGAGGGGCTGGTGCTCAAAAAGCCAATCAAGAAGGGTCACATCATGATGGATTACCGGGTGGTTCGCTTCCTGACACAGTTCCAGTACAGAAAGGCCGAGGAGCACGCCCCGGTCGAATTGAAGAGACAGAAAATCAAGGAGGCCATCAAGAAGAAAAAGCTTCTGGAAATCACCTACCTCAAGCCCGACGACACCAAGAGCCGGCGCCGGGTGAGGCCGGTTTCGCTGGGGATGATGGAATACTGCGGCCGCACTTTCGAAGCCCTGGTAGCCTACTGCTACCTGCGGGAAGAGGAGCGCCATTTCCGCCTCGACCGCATCCTGGACTTAAAGATTATCGAAAGCAGCGGATAGAAAAACAAAAAGATCCTGCCTGATAAGTTTGAAAACGACCACACCGCCCGGAGTCGATTGATAAGATAATCAAATCAAAAATTAATTTGGTCTTCTTTATTTTTTTCAAGCCATTAATCTTGCTGTTTCAGATCTATGACCACAAGTCTATTCCTGTTTGGGGCACAAATACTCCCAAAAGGACAGGCAAGTTGAAATCGATATTTCTTGCTAACCCAGAACAAACCCAATTTTTATTATTTTGCCGGATACCATTTGAAACCGATTTTTCATTAAAAATGGAACCCTGAGTTCTATCATCGTTATTATTGAGAAGCCAGCCCGGAAAAGGTGTGGTACTCAACTCGGCTTGTTTCTCTGGCATTTTTGCCTCACCTCCTTTGCTCTAACCTGTTTATTTCAATTAAGCCATCAACCCCAACAGGTCCGGGGCGTTGACGCCACCCCTCACTGCCTGTAAAATTACTGCTCATGAAATTCAAGGGCGTTATCTTCGACCTCGACGGGACCCTGCTCGATACCATCAAGGACATCACCTACACTCTGAACCTGGTGCTGGGCCGCCATGGCTACCGGCAGTTTTCAGAAGAAGAATGCAAGATGATGGTCGGAGACGGGATGGAAGTCCTGGTCAAGCGGGCCGTGCCGGAAATCGCTGACGACGACCGGGCCGTGAGCGACCTGGTCCAGGAATACCGGCGGGAATACCTCTCCACCTACAAGCAGCACTCTCGGCCCTACGACGGCATCCTGGAAGTCCTGGCCAGGCTGAAGGAAGCTGGCCTGAAGTTAGCGGTTCTGTCAAATAAATCTCACGAGTTTACCGTCCGGATGACCAAGGAACTGCTGCCTTTTGAATTCGACGTCATCCTGGGGGCCAAACCCGGGACCCCGGTCAAGCCCGACCCGGCTCCCCTCCACCAGGTGTTGCAGGAGCTCAGGCTCCAGCCTTCAGAAGTGGTCTACGTCGGCGATACTTCCGTGGACATGGAAACCGCCACGGCCGGTGGCCTGCTGGCGGCCGGAGCCCTGTGGGGTTTTAGAGAGGCGGAGGAGCTTCTCCGGAGCGGCGCCCGGGTGCTGCTTAAAACCCCCTATGACCTTCTTCCCTTGATATTTGGGCAATAAGAATTTCCGCTTGATTTTTACCCCGCTCCTCGACCATCTGTAAAACCTGCTGTCAGGTATTAAAGAGCCAGGTCAGAAAATTGTTCTTTTAACTATTTTTCCCATTTCGGTTAATAACTTATTCATGCAATTCTTCGAATGCCATCAGGTACCTTTATAAATTCACAGCAGTGTTTCTCAAACTGCAATAAACTCAGGGTCTCCTTTTGCGAAAATAATAATAATTCTAATTTTTATCCGGTTTGTTCTTTTGTTCACAATTATGTTTATTTCGTGTTTTTATGTGTATAGCCGGATATTTATTATTGTCATATGCCGGGCAAAGCTGCCAGGGCTCAGCCCATCTGGCCGGTAGATTAAGCGGTAACTTATGGGTCCTGTTTTTAATCGTACAATAGGTAAGTAAGTTGCTGTGCTATTCCAGGTTAAGACCTGACCCGGCGCCTTAAGAAATCCTTTTTTTGCCGCAATAATGCCGGTTGAGCCACAATTATTTTCTTTGCGGTCATCACAAATCACCCCCTCTATCCCTGGCATTTATTTTCTAAACAGATTTAATAAAGTCGAAAAAGCAAAACGAGCTATGCTCTAAAATAAGAAATGGATATATTTCAGGGTTAAATATTAGAAAAGCAGCTCAGATATTCCTGTTCTGTTTTTTTTGTTAATCCCGCATCTATTGGTGTTCAGTTTTAACAGGTGCGACAGGGCTAATCCGAAGAGCCCCTGTTCCGGCCCGAAAAAAGCGTAACCTGGATTTCCTTCGTCACCAGTTCTTTTATTTTTTCCAGCAACCGCTCGTCAAGCTGCCCGGACTTGATGGCCTTTTCCAGGGCGAAGCGGTCCAGGGCCGACAACCTGTCCCACAGCCCGGCCTGCTTTATCAGGTTTTCCAGCAAGACCCGCTTCTCTTCACCCGCGCCGGGAATCCTGATCTTTTCCTGCCGGCTCAGGGTCAGGTGGAATTCGCTGCCCATGACCCTGGAAAGGTTGTTTCTCTCAGCGTACTTGATTATGGCCTCTTTTAGCTTTTCCAGTTCGGCCTCGGCTTTCTTTTTCTGTTCAGAGTACTCAATATACTTATTGACAAGGACAACACCTTCTTCGTTGAGGTATTCATTGGCCGGCAATTCTTCCAGCTCAGCTTCATGTTTTTTCAACGGACAATAATTCCAGAAAGAGCACCAGTTGCAGAGATGACTTTCCCGCGGTGGAAATTCCCGGTCCGCTTCTATCCTTTCAATCAGTTCCACGATTTGTTGTTTCAGCTCTTCCTGCTTCTCCGGCGTCCGGGCGGATGAAATTTCCAGGTCAAAGGCCACGTAATGCCAGACCAGCCGGAATTTTTCAGCCCAGGGCCATTTTTTCTTGACACCCAACTGGTAGAGGGCCAGCTGCCGGTCGGCATCAGCCTGGGCCTGTTCCGGCAGCGAAGAGCTTGTCTTGTAATCATGGATTTCAATTACTCCCTCTGGCGTCAGGTCAATTCTATCCACGTAACCCTGCAACACATACCGGCGCTTCCCTTCCAGTTCTATCTCGATGTATTGCTCCAGGCCCAGCACCCGGTTCTGGTTGAAGGGATAGTAGTGGCGGTAATAATCTTCTATGAATTTCAGCCCCCGCCGGAAATAATCGTCGGCTGTTCTTCCCTCCTCCACGATAACCACTTTCTCGTGAAAATTCTTTTTCCATTGTTCCTGGTAATAAGCCTTGACCTCGTCCAGGGTCATCGTCCGGTAGGCCACTTCTTTGTAGAGCTTTTCCATGGCTTCATGGAACCTGGTTCCCAGGAAAGCTTCAATGCCTTCTTCCTCAACTTTGATCCCGTCAAGATAGGCCAGCTTGAATTTCAGGGGACAGGTTTCATAATAGTTCAGCTTGGAGTTAGAATATTTCATATCTTTTATGTCCCTCATCTTTCGTTCCCCCTTTTCATTAAATTTTCATAAAAGTATTTTCAATTAATATTATTGTCAGGGCAAGTTTTCTTTCTTTTTCGACTCAGGTTTTTCTTCCGGCACAGCCGCCTTCAAGGCTTTCACCCTCTCCTTCAGGTGGTCTTTGAGCTTGAGATACGGAATCCCCTTTTCCCACCAGTCGGGGGCCGGCTGACCCTTCAGGTGATGGTCAAAAAACTCCTTCATCCTGACGGTGTAGTCCTTGCGGTTGGCCGGTTTCTGCAGCCCGTGATTTTCGCCGACATATTCCAGCATGACCACCGGTTTTTTCAGCCGCCGCAGAGTGTTGTAGTACTCAACGCCCTGGTTAAAGACCACCGCTCCGTCCCTGTCGTTGTGAAGCAGCAAAAGCGGAGTTTTAACCCTGGTGGCGTAGTAAACCGGTGAATTCCTGGTATAGGCTTCCAGGTTCTCCCAGTAACCGCCGGTAAACCGCCCCTGGCTGCTTTCAAAAATCGGCTGGTTGGCCGAGCCGGTGTTCCAGTAAATTGAACTGTACATGGAAATCATGTTGGTCAGGGGCGCCCCGGCCACGGCCGCGGCGAAGGCCCCGGTCTGGGTGATCAGGAAGGCCGTCTGGTAACCGCCCCAGGAATGCCCGTGGAGCCCGACTCTGGCCGGGTCGACCACACCGGTCTCAATTGCCGCCTTCAGCGCCGGCAGCACGCACCAGACCGCCGACATTCCGGGGTCGTTGATGGTATAGGTGATGTCGGGCATCAGAACGGCATAGCCCTGGCTGGTGTAGTAAGACTTGTTGAAGCCATTGGCAGAGGGCAGGAAATAGCGGTTCAGGTTGCTGGAAAGCTTTTCGTAAATGTAGACGATGGTCGGATATTTTTTTCCTTCCTGGTAATCGGCCGGAAGAAAAAGGGCGGCCTGGAGCCTTTTGCCCTTATCGCTTACATAATCGACCAGCCGGGCTCCGGCCGACCACAGGAATTCCTTTTGCTGCGGGTTGGCTTCGGTTATCCTGGAAGCCCTGCCCGGCAGGGCATCGGAAGCGTAAAAATCGGGAAAATCGCGGTGAGTCTCCCTGGTATAAAGATAGCGGTCGGCTTTTCTGGCTTTAAGCAGGCGGTTAAACTGGGCCTCATCCCAGAGAAGCATTTTTGTTATTCGCCTGGTGGCGTCAATAAGAGCGATACCCTGCTTTTTAGTCCACTCCCCGTAAGCCTGAAAATACTGCGGCCGGGCCAGGTCTATCCCCTTCTCTTCCGGGTCAAGGACAAAACGCCTGGTGTAGCGAACCTGGTCTTTAAGCCCGGTGCCGGTCAGGTTGAATCCCTGCTGGCCGCGGGCTTCCACCATCCAGACATCCCAGCCGTCAGACAGCAGCACGTAACGGCCGTCCTTTGACCAGCCGAAGGGACGGTCGGGCGGATTTTTGACGTTGTGGTCGTCGTCTTCGTCCACGAAGGACGCCGGCAATTTAGCCGTCAGGTTGTAGCTCCGGCCCGTGGCCAGCTCATAGCTCCAGAAATGGCCGTTGTCGTAATAGAGAAAGTAGCGATCGTCTGGCGAAAGGCCGTAGGACCAGCGGTTCTGCTTGAGGGCCAGCTTTCTCTGTCCGGTCCTGAGGTCAACCACGTAGACATCCTGGAACCTCTGACCGCTCAGGCTGCCTTCGAGTTCATAAAGAGAGCGGTCGAAGCCGATAGCCAGGTCGGATTTCCGCCCGGGTTCCACCTGCCGCAGCTCGTCATCGGCCAGGCGGACAAATTTCTTATCCTTCACCCTGTAGAGCGAAAGGTAGCTGAACGAGGCATCCCGCCTCTCCTCCACCTGCTGCTGCGACTGAAGCCTGGGATCCTGCCAGTGCCAGAGAATAAGGTCAGGAATATCTTCTTCATCAACTTCGTCAGCCCGAAGGGGCGGAGTGGCAGGCTTTTCGCCGGATTCCTTTTTTTCGCTGTCAGCAGCTTCTTTGTCTTTATCCTTATCGGCGCCCGGTTTGGGTTTAAGCTGCTTGATGCCGAAAACCACGGCCTCGCAGTCCTCGAGCCAGTAGGGCGTAAAATCCGGGCTCAGCCCGAAACCTTCCGGGAAAGCACTGTCTTTTACAGGATCGTATTCTATTTTTTCCTGCTTGCCGCTGGTCGGGTCAAATTTCACGGCCACCAGGCTGTAAATTTTATCCTCAAATTTCTTGTCTTCCTGGCCCCTGAGCACTGAAAGGGCCTGGCCTTTCTTATCCCAGCGCAGGTTCTTATACCATGACCGGCCGGCATCCAGCGCCCTGACTTCTCCCGTTTTAAGATTCTGAAGAAGGAGGCCGTTGCCGCTTCTGTCCCGGGCATCCACCAGGAATGCCAGCCATTGCCCTGATTTATTGAAGGCAAATTCCGAGACGTTGCCCAGGCCGATTTCCTGGCCGGAAACCAGGTTCTTTAAGACCAGGTCCGAGCCAGCCCACTTATCTTTTTCCTTCTCCTGGGCCTCGGAAGCCAGGCGGTGAACCGCCAGGTGGGTCGAGCTTTCGCCGGAGAAGGCGATTTTCCGCACCCGGGTCCACTCGGTTTTTTCGCCGTTTCTGAGGTTCAGAAGACAGGCCTTCGGTTCGACCTTCTTTTTTTCCTGGCGCAGCTTTTTCATTTCCCCGGAAGAAGGATAGGACAGGAAACATACCCAGCGGGAATCGTCCGAGATGATTACGGAATCAAAAAGGCTGCGGGGAGCTTCTCCCAGCGGGAAACGGTATTCTTTTGTCCCGTCGATTTCTTTGACCACCAGCTCGCTGTCTCCTTCGTTGGGCGTCAGCACATAAACAAACCAGCAACCGTCGTCTGAAACCAGGGTGTGGGAGATGTTCTTCCAGGCCAGGATGTCTTTTATTTCAATCGGGCGTAAAGCCTGCTTTTCTGGATTGGCGGGCTGGCTCCGCTCAGGCTGGTTTTGACATGTATCGAGCTCCCCGGCATTGCTCTGCTGGCCTTCATTCCGGGTCAGTTTAGACTGGGCCAGGAGGCGCGACTCCGTTCGGTCCTGGTTAGAGGCCGCAGGCTCCGAACTTAAACTGAGGCCGGCAGTCAGCAAGAATAATATAACCAGAATTGGCACGCCGGAAATTAAAGATTCAAACTTCTGGCGGGTCATTCTTTGAATCATTTTATTCATAATTAACTCCCTTGATTTGGTTCTTTCATTCAATTAAAAATTCCGGGGTTCCATTCTAACAAATGGACCCCCGGGCAACAATCAAATTCTTCACACCGGAATGAACAGCGCGCTCAGATTCCAGGCGCCCACCCATTCCTGACAGATGCCCAGCTGGACCCTGTCCACCTGCCACGGTTTCTCCAGTCCCAAAACATGACGGTAAAGTTCTTTGGCTTCCATGACTCCGATCGTTTCGCAGTAATTTTTTATCTCACCCAGTTGCCCATTAATCTGAAGAGCCAGATAAAAATATATATCTGACCAAACCTGTTAATGTCTGAAAATTTATCATTTCTACCAGAAAACTTAAAATTCTTTTGCCTCCGAAACCCCAAAATTTTGCCCTGGTGAATTTTAGCTTATGTTCAAGGGCGTGTTATCAGTCCTGTATCATATTTGCTCTTGAAGCCAGGCCGCAGGAAAGGGCAATCAGACCTCAAATTACTTCTCATTTTCAGGATAAGGCAGGTATAAACAGATAATTAGCAGCTCCACCGGACAGATCGCATTATACCCCGGACGGGTTAAAAAAAGGGGGTGAATCTGGAAAAGTCCGCTGTCCTCAAGAAATCTACCGGATTTTTATTTATTTTCTGGTTATTTGTATTTATCAGGCCAGAACCTTTATCTGGAAAATCACAGCGGGCTGTGAAAGAGGCCGCTGAAAAGACAGCTATCAGACCTGGCGGTGATAGTGGCCGCTCATGTAGTTAAGAAGAATTTCCGGATGGTTACTGCTGAAGATAAGCTTCCTGTCGGTTGCGAGCGTTATCTTAAGCCCCTTGTTCCCTCTGGCCACATAGACCTTAGCGCCCCTGGCATATTTTATCCCGTAACCGCCAAAGTCCCTGACCGGGGAAAAATTGATGAGTTCCACTTCCTTTATTTCCAGCCAGGAAATCTTGTGATAGCGGAGGTGGAAAGGATAATAACGGAAATAAAAACCGTCCGGCCTTACCTGAAGGATCAGGGCGGTCTTGAGTATCAGGTAAGGAAAGAGCAACCCGAAGATGATGAAAAGGACAACAAGCATGGCATCGGGGGCCGGCCGCGTGCCCACCGGTTTTCCCTTGATAATCTGGTGATAAAAGCCATACCATATCATCAGCATCGAAGTCAGGACAGGCAGCCAGAGCAGGCCCAGGTTCAGTGTCTGCTTTTCTTCATAAATGACCGGGGAGTCGCTCATGGTGCTGTTTCTCCTCGCCTGCGAAAGATTATCAGGGTATTTTCCTGCAAGACTTAAAATTATTTTCAAGTCTCATGTGATTTCAACTTAAAGATTGAAAGTAAGCATTCCCTTAAAAGCGTTAAACCGTCAGGCCCGGGAAGGTCTGAAAACTCCATAAATCTTGATCTGGAACATTCTGCGCCTGCAGGAAAGACAGGTCTATCTGGCTTCAGCTTTCCTCATCTCCGCGCTCCGGTTCTTCTCTGCCCCCGGCGGCGGTTTCTGTTGCTTTGCCTTTTTCTCTTGACTCCTCTTCTTCTGCGGCTTCAGCCAGCTCGGCTTCCTTTTTCAGGAGATAGAAACGCTCGGGAAGCACCAGGTCGGGACCGGGCTCGCTGGTTTCCCTTTCTTCAACCGAAATGTCGCCAAAAATCTCGCGTTCCTCGGCCTCGTGGTCCAGCTTGAAATAATTCTCAAACTGGGAGCGGCTGAGATAATTCAGCAGGCGCAGCGTCCGGAGCATGGCCGGGGTGCTGACACCGAAGTACCTCTTGAGGAAAATCACCTCGGGATAGCTCAGGCGGCGGGCCCTGACGTCGCGTTCCACCAGCTCCCTCACCTTTGACGGCGGGATCAGGAAGCGCGAGGCAAAGGACTGGGCGAACTGCTCGCGGGGCGAATAGAGCGTGACGTATTCATCCACTATGACGTCGAGGTTGTCGATGATGGGCGACTCAAGGCGGTCTCTGAGGTAATGGCAATAAAGGTGGGCGGCAGCCACCACCTGCTTTCCGGGAGACAGGCTGGAGTTGATCAGGGCAAAGGCCGCATCCTTTTCTTCAAGGTAGATGAAAATCCCGGAAATGCGGGCTTCCTCGGGCAGGCTAACCCGGAAGTAGCGGCAGCCGTTGCTCTCGCCTAAGCGATAAATATCGCGGATGGGTTCGTTGCCGAGGCCCAGGCGGCGGCGTTCTTCCTCGGCCATGTTCTGGGGAGAAAGGCTTCCGGAATAGAGCGGGGCCAGCTGGAGATGGCGGCCGGTGATGCGCTCCAGCTCCAGGTATTCATCGCAGGTTTTCTGGAATCTGGCCAGGATTTTCTTGGTGGTGGAACTCAGGCGTTCATCGGCCTGCAGGACAGCAAAGGGGTTTTCCCGAGTTTCAAGGAAATAGGAGACATTTTTCTGAAAATACCTGGAAATACGGTTGAGGGCGATGATGGAGGGGGTGCGTTTTCCGGCTTCAAGGAGCGAGATGTATTCGGAAGAGAGGCCGACGGCTTCGCCCAGCTCTTCCTGGGTCAGGCCCGACTCTTCACGCAATTTTTTCAGGCGGGCAGCGAAAAGTTCGTTCATTTCAATCTCCCCGGCGAACCTTCCGCCCTATAATTAACAATTCGTTAAGATATTGTCAAGTTTAAATTTAACCTTTGCCTGAGGTTAAGAGGAAGGGACTCGGGGGCAAAATCATCAATCTTGGCTAGAATTTTTTAACTCCTAAAAGCTGACCATCAGGCTTGAACAGAGGTCGTTTTATCGTTTCACCGGGCAACCGTTTTCAGGGCAGGATTATCTGTGAGAAAGAAATTCATGTAAAAAGCTGATTATTAAATAGATTTTATGACCCCCCGCCATCCACAGTTATCGCCAAAGATGGACCGCAGAGGGAAATATTGAAAAATAATTGCGCTGGAAGAATGTACAAAAATATTATCAGGAAAACAGGCAGAACGGAGTGAACATCAGCGGGAAAGGATTCGTGAATAAAATACAGGGTTCGGTTAAACTGACATTTAAGTTTAATAAATTTTTAAAAGGCGCAAACCTGACCTGAGGTTAGCCTCGGTAATTTTTCTGCCAGAGGTCGTAATAGCTGAGGGCGTTCTGGCGGAGATGCTTAATTTCTTCAGGGCTAAGGGTGCGGGCCACTCTGGCCGGGTTGCCAAGGATGAGAGTGCCTTCCGGGAAGGTCTTGCCTGGCGGGACCAGGGACCCGGCCGCCACCAGGCAGTTATCGGGGATGATGGCCCGGTCCAGGACAACCGCTCCCATACCTATAAGGGTGTTGTTGCCAATCTTGCAGGCGTGCAGAATGGCCCCGTGGCCCACCGTGACGTAGTCCCCGACGATGGTCGGGGTGTCGTAATCAACGTGGACGACACAGTTATCCTGGATGTTGGAATATTCCCCGATGACGATATCGGCGATGTCGGCCCGGAGCACGGCGTTATACCAGATGCTGGCCCCTTTCTTGATTATCACCCGACCGATGAGAACCGCCTTATCGGCAATGAATGACCCGGGATGAATTATGGCCTGCTCAGTTTTATTAGTCTCTGTCATGTTTTACCTCGCCTGTTATACAGGTTTTTAGTTTAGCATACAGGTTAAATTGCTTCCATAAACAAAAAAAATATTCTCAGGGCTGAGCCCCGGTCCACAGATTAAATCAACCCGGTTTTATCCCGGGCTGCCAGCATTGATAAAGAAGCTTTTAATAAAAACTGTAGGACCGAGTTAATTACTGAATTATCCTGCCCGGCTGAATATTTATCCTTATGCGAATAAAAGGAAGAACTGCCAAATCAGGTTTGAGATGAATCAGGGACAGCTTATTAAAGTCCAGCTGTATACTTTTAGCGGCCGATTTACAAACTCAATATTATCCGCCAGCAGGACAAAACCCGGGAAATGACCTTTGAGTTTTCAGGAAAATGATTTAAAAATTTTTGACACTTTTCTTTGTCCGGATAAAAACAATTCCTAATGTACCCTCAGGCGCAGGTTAAGTTATAAAAATCAAAAACCTGAATTATTAAAACTTCCTTATTTCTCGGGGTAAAGCGGCGGAAGGCCGAGGTATTCGTTGGCCAGGCGGCGGTGGGCTAATTGCCTGTAAATCAGGCTGACCCGGCCGGCTTCCAGGCCGATGGCCCGGGCCATCGATTCCACCGGGAGGCCGTTCTTTTCGCCGTAAAGGCAGGCATCGAGCTGCTCGTAGGGCAGCCCGAAGAAGAATTCGTCCTGCCCCTGGGATAGCGGATGGATATCAGCCGTGGGCTGGCGTTCAGTTATAGCTTGGGGCAGGTCCAGGTACTTTCCGAGCTGGTAAATCTGGGTTTTAAAGAGGTGGGCAATCGGCTTAAAATCGCCGGCTCCGTCCCCCAGCTTGACAAAGAAGCCCTGGTCGCTCTCCAGGAGATTGGAGGTCCCGGCCACCGCATAATTGAAGCGGTCAGCGTAATGATACTCCAGCATTTTGCGGGTCCTCTGTTTGAAGTTGCTGAGGGCTATGATCTGGAGCAGGCTATCAGCTGGCAGCCTCTTTTTTACGATTTCGCCTTGCGGCGATTGAACCACCAGCCAGAAAAAAGTAAAAAGACGATCATTCCTGATATCGGAAGCCGAGATCTTCCATTTCCAGCCGCTGGAATATTCAGGAATAATCTGCTGAATACAACCGGTCATTTCATCATAGAAGTCGAGCCCGTTCAGAACCGGGGTTAGGTCACGATGGATAGTCTTAATGCCAAGGCTCTCCCCTACCAACTGGCTGAGTTTCAGTGTATCGGGATGAGAATCTTTTTCGGGCATCAGCAGCCCGAGCACCTTTTCTGGACCTAAAGCCCTGGCACAGAGAGCTGCCGTTACCGAGCTGTCAATTCCCCCCGATATTCCCACCACCGCGCCCTGTTTCCGGAGACGGCGGGCAACGGCTTCGGAAATAAAGGCGGTCAGCCTGGCCGTTTCTCTTTCGCAATCGAGCTTCAGCAGGTCATATGTAAATTCTTTCATATATTCGTTGTTTCGCATCGGCCTGTCTCCTTTTTCGCAAAGCTCTGCTTCCGGCAATTTATAATCGTTCCTAATGTGCACCGACTGGCATCCAGGGTTTTTATCATCCCATAAATACCCGGGCTCAGATTAAAGATTACGTTCACCTCAGAAACAATCCCTTCTAAAGAAGCCTTTTTCAGGTCCCGGCTTCGGACAAATTCTTTCTTTATCAACGGGCCGAAGGCCTTTAACCCGGCTAAAAACTTTCTCATCGTTAACCTTTACAGGCTGCCCTTCAGCACAACTTAATCTTAACGGGCCACTCGCCATTATTACTGAGATACTGACTTCTTCACCGGCTTTTCTTTCTTCAGAGAGGTCATCAATTTCTTGTAATTAATTTTGCCGTTCTGGGTCTTCGGCAGCGAATCCATCAACCAGATATGGCGGGGTATTTTATAAGGCTCCAGGTTCTGCTGGCAATGATGTCTGATGCTATTCTCGTCCATCCTTGTTCCCTTCCTGGCAGCGGCGAAAACCCCGACGACGGCCCCGCCGATTTCATCAGGGACCGGAACAGCGGCCACTTCCACTATTCCCTCCAGCCCGGAAATAACCCTTTCCACCTCGGCCAGGTTAATCCTGTGGCCGTAGGATTTTATCTGCCGGTCGCGGCGTCCGACAAAATAGAGCAGGCCGTTTTCATCCTGGCGGAATATATCGCCGGTATACAGCCAGCGGTCTTCCGCATAGCGGCCCTGTCTGAAAACCCTTTTTGTCAGTTTTTTATCTCGCCAGTAACCCTGCATGACCGTGGGTCCCCTGACGAGGAGCTGGCCGGGTTTCCCGGCCGGAACCGGTTTGCCGCGCCGATCGACAATCATTACTTCAAGATTGGGCATGGGAATTCCCACCGAGTCCGGGTGCTTATCGATCAATTCGGGCGGAAGATAGCTCACTCTCTTGCACTCACTCAGGCCGTACATGGAAAAGAGCTTTACCCCGGGCAATAATTCCCGGAGCCTGCGGATGTGGGAAACAGGCCAGGCGGCGCCGGTGTTGGTTATGTAGCGCAGCGAGCCGAGCTGCTTATGGGGGAAGTTCTTCAGTTTTAAGAGCATGGCTGAAATCGAAGGAATTATCGGAAATCCGGTGGTCTTTTCTTTCTCAATGGCAGCCACAATATCTTGAATGTACGCGAACGATGGCTCGAGGACGAGCGTCCCGCCGAACATAAAACACATGAGAACCTGGTACAGCCCGTAATCAAAGGAAAGAGGCAGGACATCCAGGATAACATCATCCCTGGTATTTTCCAGGTATTGAATGATGCTCCGGGCTGCTGTGACCATATTGTGATGAGTGCAAATGATACCTTTGGGTTTTCCGGTTGAACCTGATGTATATATCAGGCAGGCCAGGTCGTTTTCCAGAAGCCGTGGTAGATGGACATCAACGGATAGTTTCTCGGTCAGCCCGGAAAAATTCAGGGCCTTAGGGAAGGTTCGAGGAGGCGATTGGCTGCCGTCCACTATGATAATTTGCAGGTCTTCAGAAGGCGACTTAAAATCTTCTTTCTGCAATAACTTGCGTCTGTAAATAATCAGAAGGCGTGCCCCCGAGTTCACAATTATAGAACTTATGACCGGCCAGGGGCTCCTGGGTTCAAGAATTGAAAAAACCCCTCCGGCCTTGAGAATTCCATAAATTGAAATTACCGCTTCCGGCGAATTGTCCAGGCAGATTATGGCCCGGTCACCCTTTCTGAACCCCATCAGCACCAGGGCTGAAGCCAGGTTGCTGGATTTTTCTTCGACCTCACGATAGGTCAGCCGCTGCCCACTGGAGATTAGAGCTACTTTATCAGGAGAACAGCGGGCAGTCCGGGAGAGCCAATCATGGAGGAGAAACGGGTCAAATTGCATCTATTTAAGCCTGTGTCCCTAACTTTCTCTCAACAAAACTGGCTATTTTATTTATGCTGTCAAGGTTTTCGGCCGTTAATTCTTCGTCTTCAACCTTAATTTTGAAGTTATTTTCAATAAAACTCACTATTTCCAGAATACCCACGGAATCCACAGTGTTGGTCTCGATAAGAGATGCATCATTATCGAGCCGGTCGCTGCAATTAAATAAAAATTTTTCCAGAATGAATTTTTTTACTTCATCCCTGATCATCTTGCTCGCCTCTTTTTCTGAAGGGCCTCAAGCCGTGAATGAATTCCTGGTATGAATGCTCGGGAGTTAAAGGGACGGTAACCTTCCCCAGAACAGTGGCCGGGGCGTGGCCGAAAAAGACCCCGGGTGGGACATTATGAGAAACCACTGTCCCGGCATGGATAACCGAACCGCGGCCGATACGAACCCCCGGAAGAATAACGCAATGCGGTCCGATGAAGACGTCGGGCTCAATAACCACGGGCTTGACCACGGTTTCCCTTGATTTGGTCCAGTACAGGTGTGAAATGATGGCTGTTCCTATTCCAACCGTGACATTATCCCCTATTTCTATGGCTTCCGGGTGCAGCTCATCAATATAAACGTACTGGCTGATCCAGACATTCCTGCCGATTTTAACGCCGCGCAGCCTGTTAAGAGCGGGGCGAAGAGAGGCGCCGCCCGGGATAAAATAGGCTATCCGCCTTAAGATCCGCTGAAAAATCCTCACCGACTGCTCCCCGCCGGCCAATAAGCTCTCGAATAAAAATGCTTTTTTTTCTATCATAAAACTGGAGAAACTGTCAATAAAAATGCTTGACAATAAAGATTTTATCCTGATAATAGTAATTGCTGAGTAAATGGAAAGGGGCTAATAGCCATGAGAAAAGGCATCGTTATTCTGGTCGCGCTGTTACTGCTAATTATAATGGTAACTTCAATTTCCTACGCCTGGAGCGATGTTCTGGGACCTAAAGGAAGCAAAGGACGAGGAGGTAAACGAGGCGTGGCTGAACCTGTTTCAATTGGTTTAGTGGGGCTCGGGCTGGCCGGAATCGGGATTTACGCTTTAAAGAAGCGCAAAAAAGGCTGATATTACCGGGAGACCTGAGCGGGGCCAGGTCAAGTCAAGTAAGGATCTTTATTCAATTGGTGCGGGAGTCTGAGAAAAATCGATCATTTTTTTTTATACTCTGTTTATTTTATGGATTTTCTATTTTTATGGCTTTCCAGCCAGTAAAATCTGTTCTGACCGATCCAGGCATTGATTTATATTACACCCACATCCCAATCATTCCCTTGATCAGTGCCTTTCTTCTTTACAGGAAAAGAAAATTGCTTTTTTCGGCTCCTGATCCAGATGTCTTTCCGGGTATATTTATCATTTCCATTGGAATCTTTTTATATTTATTGGCTAAGTACGCAGGCTTCAAGACAGAGTATTCAATCTCTCTGGCAGTATTCTCAGCAATTGTCTTCTGGGCAGGTACATACATGGCAATTTATGGATTAAATTCTCTAAGGAAGGCCTTTTTCCCCGTCGCCTTTCTGCTTTTTGCCGTTCCGATACCTGCTTCCATTATGAACAGGGTGGTAGTTGAGATTGCCGGAGCTTCTGTCCATATTACCGACATTCTCTTTAATCTGCTGGCCATACCATATGTCCGCCAGGGAATTGAAATTTTTCTTCCGGGGTACATTTTGGTAGTAGGGCCGGAATGCGCTGGCTGGCGCTCCAGCATTGCCCTGGTACTAATCAGCCTGCTGGCCGGGCATCTTTTCCTTAAAAATTTTAAGCACAGGTTCCTGCTGGTGGCCCTGGCTATCCCCCTGATCATAATCAAGAACGGGGTGCGAATTGTCGTACTTTATCTAATCGCCTACTTTATCGATGAAAGATTTATGGAACCAGGCTTCATTCACAGGTCGGTCGGGTACGGGATATTCATCATCGCTTTAATTTTTACGGGACTTTTATTATGTTATCTGGAAAACAAAGAAAAGAAGAACAGCACTGCTGCAAAAACAACCTGAAGATATTTTAGCTCCGCTTGGGGCGAAATTAATTTAATCAATACAGCTTAAATTAAGAGCGATGAAAAACCTGCCCTGGCCAGAAGGTATCCCTTAAGGCCGGCTTGTCTCACCGGACGTCTACCGGGGTTTGGCCATGCTTTTCCTGATTACGGAAGCCACGGGGCTTTATGGCCTGATGGTCATTCCTTCTCTCCAGGGAAATCCTGTATATTCTTTAAGACGGCAGTTTCAGAACCAAGCCTGGCATGGACTGACCCTGTGGGACAGGGGCGAGTCTTTTTTATGTTTATCAGGGGCACCAGTTCATTGTTCCCCTGGCAGTGGACATGAATCCCCTCTTTATTTATCTTTTTGCCCTCTCCGGCGGCGCTGATTGATTCTCAAGGCTTGTCCAGCCTTTCTTTGAAGCTGTTCTGGGCTGGGCCGGCCAGAGCTGGGCAGCAACAGCTGCGCAGTCTTCTATCTCGCCCTGATGTGCACTTTAGGTCATCTCTTGATAAGATACAAAACAGTAATTAAGATTTAAGCTTGATTCCAACCTAGGTTAGTCATGAATCTTCAATATCCTAATTACAATTCCATATTGTTCTCACTTCTTTTTGCTACCAGTATCCTACTAATTAAATCATTCAGGATTACTTTCCCTCTTCTCCCCGCACGCTGTAACTATCGATTTGATCTCGTGGGCCATAATAATTTAATATCTTATTGACACGACATATAAAAACATATCTGTCATGATGAGTTAATAATTATAATGGAAACTAAAATCGTAGACCCCACTACATATTCTGATTGGAATAATTTTATAATAGACAATTTTGACCCTGACATATTTCACTCGGCTGAATGGTGTCGCGTTCTTAGAGCTGCTTATAATTTTATCCCCCGTTATTTTCTATTTATAAACGATACTCAACCAGTTGCCATTTTTCCCTTAATGGAATTATGTAGTATTATAACAGGCCAAAGAGCTATAAGCCTTCCTTTTTCTGATTTTTGTCATCCACTAACAAAATCAGATTCTCATTTAGAACTCATGAAAAGAGAAATTATTGATTATGGCCATATTAGGCATTGGAGATATGTTGAGTTTCGGAGTTCTCATTTTTCTAAAAACATAGCGCCCTATAAACTATATTATACTCATGATATCGATCTAACCACGTCGTTAAGCGAGCTCTGGGCCGAACTTAAAGACAATAATAAAAGAAATATAAAAAAGGCTATGCGCCTCGGTCTTAAGGTGAGATTCGAAAAGAACTGGCAAAGCCTCAAAGAATTCTATAAATTGCAGGTTATTACCAGAAAGCGTCATGGGCTCCCCCCCCAGCCGTTTAAGTTTTTTACCAGCATCTATAAAGAAATATTATCGCGAGACCTGGGAATTATAGCCTCGGTATATTATAAGGAAAAGATGATCGCCGCCTCTATATATTTTAATTTTAATAGGAAAGCCCTGTTTAAGTATGGCGCGTCTGACCACAGATACCACCAGCTCAGACCGAACAACCTGATCATGTGGGAGGCCATTAACTGGCATAAATCCCTGGAATGTTTCACCCTTAACCTCGGTCGATCCTCACCAGATGACAGCGGTCTTCTGGCATACAAGAGGCTGTGGGGAGTAAAAGAGAGTATCTTATATTATTACCGCTTCTCCTTTGCCAAAAATAATTATGTAAGATCACCGGCTGATAAAATCGTACCCGTTACGGCGCTTCTGGCCGTCTTACCGAAAAGTTTACTGGTTTTCCTGGGCAAATATTTTTACAGGCATTTCAGCTAATTACATTAATATGTTCACTTTAAACATGGTAATTTGACTTGACAATTATCAAGCAAAGTAATATAGGATAATCAAGATCCACTTGGTAGGAAGCAGTGGCGAATGTTTTTTCAGTCTATAGATTCTGTGGGTTCCTTTTGATGTCCCGGCAGGTTAAACCAGATGCCAACTTTTTTTAATATATCTTTATAACCTGATAGATTAGGAAATTGTATGAACACTAAAGAAAAAATCAAGCATTTTTTTATCAAGGAACTTATGCATGAGGATGACCTATCTAAGATCAATGATACGGACTCGCTGATTGAATCGGGCTTGATTGATTCCCATGCCATAATGAGTCTTATTGCTTTTCTTGAAGACGAATTCAAGATCCGTATAGAACCTCAAGATCTTCTTCCGGAGAATTTTGACAATATCAATGCCATCAGCTCACTGGTTGACAGAATATTAAACACAAGAAAATAGGAATCGAACCATGTATAATTTCACCGAAGAGCAAGAACAATTAAGAAAGACAATAATAAATTTTTCCAGGCAGGAGCTCAACCCGGGGCTGGAGGAACGAGAACGTCGGGGACAGTTTTCTCATGATCTTTGGAGAAAATGTGCTTCAATTAATTTGTTAGCCTTACCTTTTGAAGAAAAACATGGGGGGTGTGGACTCAATTTTATAGATACAATAATCGCCTTTGAATCTCTGTCCTACGGATGTAAAGATTCCGGACTGGTGCATTCTCTGGGAACTTGCCTCATTTCCGGTTTAATGATCAAACTATTTGGTAATGAGGAACAAAAAGCCCGATATCTTCCGGAAATTTGCCGTGGCCAAATTATAGCGGCCCAGGCAATTACAGAACCTGACGCTGGATCGGATATCATGTCCATTGGAACAAGAGCCATCAAAACAGGAAGTTCCTACAAACTCGAAGGACGCAAAACATTTATTTCCAACGGCCCTGTAGCTGACATTTTTTTAGTTCTGGCTATTACCAACCCTGAACGCAAGGGGTTTGGGACACACTCCTTCTTGCTTTGCGAAAAAAACCGCGCCGGGCTATCAGTTAGCTTACCTATAGAAAAGATGGGCTTGAGAACCCTTCAAAACAGCGATGTTATTTTTGAAGGCTGTTTATTACCAGAACAAAACCTGATAGGCAGAGAAGGCCAGGGAACGATTATCTTTAACGAAATTATGGAATGGGAAAGGATACTGTTTGCCGCCTGCCATCTCGGGACCTTAACCCGTATTATCGAAACCTGCATCAAATATGCCAATGAAAGAAAACAGTATGGCCAACAGATAGGAAAATTCCAATCTATATCAAATAAGATAGTTCGGATGAAAATCTGCCAGGAGCTTATACGAACATATCTTTATCAAATGGCACTGGCCAAAGACCAAAAAAGAATGGTTGCACTGCAAGCGTCGATCCTTAAGATATTCACCAGCGAAAGCTTAAAGCAAGCGTGTGCCGATGCCATCCAGATACACGGGGCCTATGGCTTTATGACTGAATTTGAAATAGAACGAGACCTGAGAGATAGCATGGCCTCGACGATATACAGCGGGACGACCGAAATTAATATGAAGATAATAGCCCGAATGCTGAAACTATGAGGCGCTGACAATATGGTAGATACTCCTCTTTCGAAATATCTGTCCTCCAGCGCTGAGAAATTCCCAGATAAAGAAGCGGTCACAAATGGAAAATCATCTTTGACTTACCGAGAACTGCTGGGCAGGTCTAATTATCTGGCCAGATGTCTGACTGATAAAGGTCTGAATATAGGTAACTATGTTGTCATATCGATGACACGCAGAATCAATATCATCGAATCAATATTCGGCGTTCTTAAAGCTGGCGGCGTTTACATTCCAATGGCACCAGATATACCTGGCCTGAGAAGAAAATTAATTTTCAATAATTGCCGGCCAAGCGCCATCATCTGTGATAATCCGGTTCTCAAAAAGCTCCTCTCTGAAAACGAAGAAATTATAAAAGAGTGCTCGATATTCTGTTATGAGAATCAAGACAGGATAGACAACGCGATAAGAAATAAAATCTCGTTAATCGATGCCAAGTCATTTATAGACCAAGAGAACAACTTCGTAATGCGCTCGCGGATAACCCCGGATATGCCGGCCGGTGTTTATTATACGTCCGGGACTACGGGTGAACCAAAGGGGGTAATACTCACCCACAGGAACATACACGAATATATTTCCTGGGTTATCGATTATATAGGAATAAAGCCAAACGACCGATTGCTATGGACAGCCCATTATTACTTCGACATGTCATTATTTGACATTTATGCGCCGCTAAGAGCTGGGGCAACAATCTGCATGGCAGATGAAAAGCAACTACTATTTCCTAAACTTTTAGTTGATTTCGCTGAAGCTCAACAGGTTACTGTATGGAAAGGCGTCTCATCCCTATTGATGTATATGGCCCGGACTGGTGCGATTGCACCAGGCAGGCTCCGAACGCTCAGAAAGGTTATCTTCAGTGGAGAGGTTCTCCCAACAAAATATCTCAGGCAATGGATGCAGACCTTTCCTGATAAGATCTTCATCAACGCCTATGGCCCGACAGAAGCAACGGGCATTTCCATGTATTATAAAGTTGACTCTATGCCCGCTTCTTCAGAAGAAAAAATACCACTCGGAAAACCTTGCGAAAACACTGAAATTTTTTTGCTCGATGATAAGTTAAGTCCTGTCCTGGATGGAGAAATCGGAGAAATATTTATAAAGGGGATCTGTGTCGCGCCGGGGTATTTGAATAATCCCGAGCAGACCAGGAAATTTTTTATTGATAACCCCCTTAATCCCGGTAAAGGAGAAACAGTATATCGAACCGGAGACTTAGCCAGACGACGGCCTGACGGCAATTATGAATTCCTGGGTAGAAAAGATGATCAGGTGAAGTATATGGGATATAGAATTGAGCTGCAAGACATAGAGCAGGCTTTGATTTCCCTGCCCTATGTAAACGATGCCGCTGTTATTTTGACAGAAATGAATAAACTACCCGAGCTCCAGGCATTTATAGATGTCGCTAAACACGGCATAACCACTCATCAGGTTTCTCAAGACCTTAATCAATTATTACCTGGTTATATGATTCCCCATCGGATTCATTTCGTCGACCGAATACCCAGGACTGCCAGCGGAAAGATAGATAGACAAGCCTTGCAAGTATTAACTCAATCCAAGACAAAAACATGATACTTTCAAGACAGGAAGTCAGAAGGATTCTTGCCGAGATTAAGGAACTGAAATCTGACCAACCCTGGATTGACTTTCATGTAAACCCTTATGAAGTTATTTATAACAGATTTGAACATCATCCCAATCCTCACGCTGAAGGAGTATGGAGCTTAAAGCCGGTTCCATATTCACCGCCTGAGATAACGCCATTAAGGATAGACAACGGGTCTTCTGATGAATCCAATTCAAATAATAAAGATCAACTAAAATCATATTATCAATTAATATTGCAAAAGCACTTCTTTCATATCGGACACAGGGTAATTCTGGATCAGATGGCGTTAAGTGGCATTGACAAATGTGTCATGTTACCTGTATTTCAGCCAGCCACTAACGGCCGGCGGGAAATGGAGTTCATGTCCAAGGCATATGGAAAGGATGAACGATTTATTCTCGGTTACTGCATTCCTAATAGCGTAAAAGAGGACGAAATAGCTGATGATATAAAGCGAGCCAGGCAAATTTATAAAATTGCCGCGGTCAAGTTCAACGCTAATATAATGGCCATTGACCTGGCCAAACCTAAAGGAATAAACAGACTTAAAGCTATACTTAAGGCGTGTGCCGATTATAACTTGCCCCTTGTAATTCATGGCGGCCGTAGTGAGTTGCTCTGGGATTCAGAATCAAGAGATTACGCCCTCCTGGATAATATGGCAGACACACTGGTAAATTATTCTACGGGAACCACCATAATAAGTCACGCCGGCTTTTTTGGCTTCAAATTAAGAGAAATCAAGTCAGATCTTATGCCTTTAATAGAGAATATCTTAGGTTCGAATGCCAACATATACCTAAATACAGCAGGCTTAGAGCTCAACGTCTTGAAGATAATATTTAATAGAATCGATTCCGACCGAATTGTATTCGGCTCAGACTTTCCTTATTTCTTGCAGTGGGTTTCTTTAGTTAAGATATGGTTTATTATAAAGAATTTACATAATTCCAATTACAATCTATTTAAAAAAATAATATCCCAAAATCCCCAAAGCATTTTACAAGGAAAAGACAAATGATCGAAAAGTTTTATATATATGTTATGATGTTTTTAGAAGACATAAGACACTCCGGTTTCAAAAGCACGCTGAAAAATATCGTCTTCCGGCATAAAGCCGCTGTTCCTGTGTATATAGACTGCGAGTCCAGAGATTTTTCTAAATACTCCTTGGAAAAAACAGGTTATTCAATCTGTTTGTTAAACAAAAATTTGCAAGACCATTACTCTATTTCCTGCAGGAAAAGCAGAAGTCGAAAAGCAAAATACAACAGTAAAAAGGGCTACGGTGCCCTGGTCCTGATAAAGGACGGGAAAATAATCGGAGATATCTGGTTCACCGCAAAAACTAACGATAAGCTCAAATATAATCTTAATCATTCTGATCTCAAATTACTTGGAATAGAGCTCAGGAAAGGGGAGGCCTATGCTTTTGACATGTATGTTGCTGAAAGCGAGAGAGGGAAAGATTTATCAACCAGGTTTATGGCCTCAGCTATGAATTACTTAAAAGAAATGGGCATCACCAGGGTCTACGGCTATTACCTGAAAAACAATATCCCGGCCCTGTGGATTCACAAGCTAATTGGCTTTAAGGAATTGCCAGAAGTATTGCTTTCGCGCTTTTTCCTCTTTCGTTTTAGTCAAACTAAAACCTCATGATTTCAGGGAAAAAGAAAGATCGCAAATTACATCATACTTTGGTTCAGTTTTCACTACCTAATTGCCAGAAAAAAATCTCTGCCCTGTGATACCTTATTTTCCTAAAAACAGCTCTCCGAGATTAAATCCAATATTGACAGACATCCTCCTGGCCCATAAGGTCTAAAACCGAGCCTGAGCAGATCTTAAGCACCTGATAGGGGAATTTCAGTTTTTCTTTCCTTCCCTGCCTTTATTGCATCAGCCCCAGCGCTTTCCGGGTCGGAATCCATGAGATTTTGAGGTCTTGACTGAAATCATTTGCAGCTCGATTAATCTCTTCAATTTCTCGGGCGGTTAATATATAATTTTAATGCATAATTAATTGCGCCAGCCTTGAAAAACAGTCCGATATTAGCTAAAGTTACTTAAGGGTAAATGAACATTTCCAATTTATACTATTATTGCAAGCCATTAATCCCGCGCCACGCCCAGATAGCTTTAAGAAGAATGGTGGCCAGGAGCAGGAGAAGGCTTTTCGCTGATGTTTGGCCCATACATCCAGAAGCCGCGGATTCGCCCGAAGGCTGGGCTGGCTGGCCTGACGGTAAAAAGTTCGCTCTTGTTCTCATGCACGATGTGGACACTGCAAACGGCTACCAAAATATTCTTAATCTTATGAATCTGGAGCGCGAGCTGGGATTTAAATCCTGTTTTAATCTCGTCCCTGAAGGTTATAAGTGCGACGCCGAGATAAGAGAAACGCTGAAATCCAGCGGCTTCGGTATAGGAGTTCACGGGCTGACACATGAAGGGCAGGTTTTTCAGAACAAAAAAAAATTCGAAAAAGCCATTCCCAGAATTAATAAATATCTGGAAGATTGGTCAACATCTGTGTTTTCTTCTCCATCCATGCTGGGAAACCTGGACTGGATTTCCCAGCTTAATATTGAATGTGATTGCTCTACCTTCGATACCGATCCCTTTGAACCGCAGGCCAATGATGTTGAAACCATATTTCCCTTAATAATTGTAGATAGCGGCCAGACCAGGTCATATGTGGAATTGCCGTATACCCTTCCCCAGGACCATTGTCTTTTTATAATCCTTCAAGAGAAAGACATAAATCTCTGGAAAAAAAAGCTGGACTGGATCGCCGAAAAAGGTGGCCTGGCTCTTATAAATACCCATCCCGATTACATGCAATTCCCCGGACAGAAACAACAAATAGAAACCTACCCTGCTGACTACTATAGAGAATTTCTGCTTTATATAAAGAATAAATATCAGGACAAGCATTGGAACTCGTTACCCATCGAAGTGGCTCGATTCTGGAAAGAAAAGATGGGACATCACCGGTTCATTCTTCCCCGAAAATACCGTAAATCGGCCATGAGCCATCTTAAAAAAACTATCTGGATAGACCTGGATAATACTCCCCATGTGCCTTTTTTTATCCCGATAAAAAGAGAGTTAAAAAGAAGGAATTATCGGGTATTGCTGACCGCCCGGGATGCCTTCCAGGTAAAAGAATTGGCCCGGCAAAATGGCCTTTTTTTCAGAATAATAGGCCGCCATTATGGAAAGAATAAATTAAAAAAGCTGGCAGGTTGGCTTATAAGGTCTTTTCAATTAATACCCTTTATTATCAAGCATCGACCTGATGTGGCTCTATCTCATGGTTCCAGATCCCAAATATTCAGCGCTAATCTTTTCGGGATAACAACGATTCTCATTATTGATTATGAACACAGCCGCCCAGCTCCTTTTTCTTATCCAAAATGGCTGATTGTCCCGGAGGCCATCAAGGATGCCTACCCAACATTAAAAAGAATCTTAACCTATCCAGGACTGAAAGAGGATGTCTATGCACCCGACCTTCAGCCCGACTACAGCTTTTTTCATGAGCTCGGGATAAATGAGCAGGACATCATTATTACTATCCGGCCACCGGCCACCGAGGCCCATTATCACAACCCTGCCGGAGAGGAACTTTTTTACGAATCCCTGGGGTGGCTATTTAAGAATGCAGAGGCAAAAATAATAATATTACCCAGGAACCAGAAGCAGGCCGAAGAAATCCGAAAAAAAAGGAAAGCCTGGTTTACCAGCGGGAAAATAATCATTCCAGATAAAGTGCTCAATGGCCTGAATCTCATTTATTTTTCAGACCTGGTCATAAGCGGAGGCGGGACGATGAATCGGGAAGCTGCAGCTCTGGGGGTGCCGGTTTATAGCATTTTTCGAGGCCCCGTAGGCCTCATAGATAAAAAGCTTGAGCAGGAGGGCCGTCTGACCTTTATTTCTAAACCCGAAGAACTCTCCGGGATAAAAATAGACAAGCGGAAGAAAACCAATCTGGCTGACCTCAAGGAAAGGCCGGCCTTAAGCCAGATCGTTAATAACATTGAATTCATAATCAAAGAGGAATTCAGAGAATAAGGAAAAAGTATGAAGGGTCTGCAACCTGAAAAAATAAAAATAATGCTGGTGGCGGGGGCCAGGCCTAATTTTATGAAAATCGCCCCGTTGATTAAAGCCATTAATTCCCGCAATGAACAGAAAAATATTAGACCCAGAATAAAAGCCATCCTGGTTCACACCGGCCAGCACTATGACCACAATATGTCTGACATTTTCTTCAAGGAGCTGGGGATACCGGAACCGGACATCAATCTCGGAGTTGGCTCCGGCTCTCATGCCGAGCAAACAGCTCGGATTATGCTGGCCTTTGAACCTGTCTGCCTCAAAGAAAAACCTGACTGGGTGGTTGTGGTCGGAGATGTAAACTCCACCCTGGCCTGCTCGGTGGTCGCTTCCAAGCTGGGAATTAAAGTGGCCCATGTGGAGGCCGGACTCAGAAGCCACGACCGAACCATGCCCGAGGAAATAAACAGGCTGGTTACCGATAGTCTGGCAGATTTGCTTTTTACTCCGTCCGACGATGCCAATATTAATCTTAAAAAAGAAGGTATCCCGGCGACGAAAAGAAAGCTGGTTGGAAATATCATGATAGATGCCCTGGTTTCCAGGCTTAAGCAGGCCGAAAAGTCCCCTCTCCCCCATCGCCTTAACATAAGGCCCGGACAATTTATCTACGTCACTTTGCACCGACCGTCTAACGTTGATAGACCAGAAGTATTATCAGCAATAATGAAGAAACTTGGCAGAATATCTAAAAAAATCCCTGTAGTCTTCCCTGTTCACCCCAGAACCAGAAAAATGCTTAAGAAAATCAGTTTTCGTCCTGAAGCTTATAGCCAGCTTATCCTGACAGAGCCGGTTGGCTATACCGATTCGCTCTGGCTGGCTAAATATGCCAGACTGGTCCTGACCGACTCAGGCGGGCTACAGGAAGAGACAACTTATTTTAAGACGCCATGCCTGACCCTGCGCCCGAACACCGAAAGACCTGTTACCATAAAAATAGGTACTAACAAATTAACGAATCTAAAAACCATGGAAGCTGATATAAATGACATACTTGACGGGAAAATCAAGCGGGGCAAAATACCCAGGTACTGGGACGGAAGAACCGCCGAAAGAATAATAAAATATCTGGTTGCAGGATAAACCGGGCAGGGATAAACGGGACTTAAGGAAGAGCCCGCAAGGATAATTCTATTAGATGGGTAAAAGCGACTTAACACCAGATAAAATCAAAGAAATCACAATAAAGCTATGGCAATACTGCAAGAAGAATGATTTTGCCGGCTACGACCCGTATGATGTCCTGAATAGCGGGTTAATAAAGATATTTCCGTGGTCCAGCACCAGATTCTTCAGGCTGGCCCTGACCCAGACCTTAAAAAGGCTCCCGTTAAATTTGAGGCCATTGCTATTGGTGCCCAAAACCCAGAATCCCAAGGCCCTGGCAATTTTCTTAAAAGCTGCTCTGAGGCTTGAGAAATCAGGAATCATAGACCCTTCAGGGGAGATTTCGTTTTTCATAAAAAGAATTTCTGAACTCAGATCGCCAGGACACCCCTATTACTGCTGGGGCTACAGTTTTCCCTGGCAGACCAGAACTTTACTTATCCCACGAGGGGCGCCCAACCTGGTCTGCACCGTTTTCGTCGCCGACTCTTTGCTCGATGCCTATGAAGCTACCGAAAACAAACAATGCCTGGAAATGGCTTTGAGTGCTGGTGCCTACATATTCAATGAACTCTACTGGTCCGAAAACGGACAGGCGGGATTCAGCTATCCACAGCCAGGATTAAGAATTCACATTTACAATGCCGACCTGCTGGGGGCGGCACTGCTGGTCAGGTTATCTCGGATAACTGGCAATAATAATTACCGGGAGTCGGCGTTGAGAGTAGCCCGATATGCCGTCGCACGCCAGAATGAAGACGGCTCCTGGTTCTATGGAGAGACACCCCAGTCCAGGTGGATTGATAATTTTCATACGGGCTATAACCTGATGGCCCTAAAAGATATCAGCAGGTATGCCGATATAAATGAATTTGAGCCAGCTCTAACCAGAGGCCTTGAATATTATAAGAATCACTTTTTCCGACCCGATGGAGCTCCTAAATACTTCCACAATAAACTATACCCGATTGACACCCACTGCCTGGCTCAGAGTATAATAACCATGGAGGCTTTCAAAGACCGGGAAAATACTTATAATGAGGTTGCGCTGTCCGCTCTGGATTGGGCAATAAAAAACATGTGGAACAAGAAAGGCTATTTTTATTACCAGGCCAACCGGTTTTACAAAAACCGAATATCTTATATGCGCTGGTCCCAAGCCTGGATGCTTCTGGCCTTGAGCATTCTGATCCTGGAATCTAAATAATATTAACAGTGAAAAGCAAAAATAGATTAGAAAACAGAATTAGAGAAAGGGTAAATATAATTTTATATACGCCGACCATATGACAGAAAAAAATCTCACCTATGTTCTAATTACAGCCGCTAAAAACGAGGCCCGATATATCGAGTTAACTATAAGGTCAGTAATAAGCCAGACCATTCTTCCGCTAAAATGGGTGATAGTGAACGACGGTTCAACAGATAAAACAGAACAGATAATAAAAAAATATGCTGATCTGTACCCGTGGATTGAGCTTATATCTTTGCCGATATCAGCAGAACGTCATTTCGGCCGCAAAGCCATCGCCTTTAATCGCGGTTTGGAAAGAGTAAAAAATATCAATTATGATATAATCGGGAATCTGGATGCTGACATATCTTTTGACAGCGAATATTTTTCTTTCTTGCTACAAAAATTTAAAGAAAACCCAAGGCTGGGTGTAGCCGGGACTCCATTCAAGGAAGGAAACTCCCATTACGACTATAGATTTTCCCGAAAAGAGCATGTGTCTGGCGCCTGCCAACTATTCAGAAGAGAATGTTTTGCTGATATTGGAGGATATATCCCCAGAAAAGAAGGCGGCGTGGACCTGGCTGCAGTGGTTTCTGCCCGCATGAATGGCTGGAAGACCGAAACCTTTACTGAAAAAGTTTGCATCCATAACAGACCCATGGGTAAAGCTGGCCCTAATTTTCTTAAATACGCCTTCAGAAACGGGTATGGGGATTACCAGTTTGGAGTACATCCGCTCTGGCAAACATTAAGAGCAATATACCAAATGACCCGAAAGCCATTTTTTGTTTCTGGATTTTTGTTATTGTCAGGCTATTATTGGGCAGTTATTACCAGAGCTCCCTGGGCAGTTTCCAAAGAATTTACTGAGTTCAGACGCAAAGAACAATCCAAATGGCTTAAGGAATATTTACAAAATTTACTCAAATTCATGAAGATATTCTGGATATAAGTGAATTGAATAATGAAAGTCTACCCGATAGAAATTAAGTGGAATCCGGATATGCCTGTATTTGCCAGGGAGAATTTTCTCAGGGCCGTTAGCGATGAATATGGCTGGCTTGGAGGTTTTGATAACAAGGGGCAACTCCAATTTATACTCCCTTATACAATAATCAAAAAGGCTTTTTTAAGAATTGTCAGATTCCGCGTTGAAACCATAAAGACAAATCCTTCATCAAATCTGCAAAATGAAAAAGAATTTTTAAATATATGCGTGGAGTATTTCCGGTCAAAAAAAGCCGATTTAATTATGCCGGCCACTACCAACGCTATCTTCTATACCTTCCCCGATGGTGCCATCGCCGCGCCATATGGAACTTATATAATTGATTTGCAACAACCGGAAGACAAGCTATGGCAAAATATCGAAAGAATTACAAGGCAAAATATAAAAAGAGCAATCAAACTTGGTGTAGTTGTACAAAAATACGAAGGATCGCTCGAAACTGTTCACGCACTCATAAGATCAACATTTAAAAGATCGCAACTTCCGTTTATGGATTTAAATTCATTTACAAAATTTATAGAGGGATTAGGAGAATATGGCCTGATAATGTCAGCTAATTTAAATGAAAGCATCCAGAGCTGCGTCGTCTTCGCCTTCAGCAATTACTGTGCTTACGCTGTCTATGCTGGGAATATTGATCACATTGTTCAAGGAGCAAATAAACTGCTGTACTGGGAGGCAATTCGTTATTTTAGGAACCTCGGAGTTAATAAATATGATTTTGTGGGCACCAGAATAAACCCCACCAGGGGAACAAAACAAGAGGCTCTCAGTACTTTTAAGAAGCACTTTGGCTGTACCCTGGTTAAGGGTTTCATCTGGAAATATGCTTTAAATAAGTTTGGATATCAACTTTATAATCTGGCAGCTAAGCTCAGATCTGGAGGTGATATTGTTGATGCCGAAAAGCATAAATTGAAGGATTATTCAATTGATGATACATTCTACTCTTCCCAAAATGATTTAGGTGAAAAATAAATGTTATCATTAATACCAACTGAAGCCTGGGAATATAACCTGGTCGATGTGATCACGGCCACCTCAATTTTACTTAAAAAAAGAGATGAGAATAAGCTTCTGCAAATCAATGGTGTGGGAAAATGTTATCCGGTAAGGTCAGGCCGCGTTGGTATCCTGATAGCCCTGAAAGCCCTCTCCTTAAGACCTTTTTCCAAAATTGGTGTCCCTCTCTATTGCTGCCCGGTGGTTTTTAAGGCCATAAAAATGGCCGGTCATATGCCAGTTTTCGTTGATGTTGACAAAGACAATTATTGTCTCTCTATAGATGACCTTTCATCCAAAGCCTCTGCTTTGGATGCTTTGATCGCTGTTCATATGTTCGGTCAAACTTGTAACATTTATGATATACTTCAAATTATGAGGGGCAAACCGGTTATAGAAGATGCAGCCCAATCACTTGGAAGTCTTATAAACGGGAAACTAACAGGGACATTCGGGCAGCTTGGAGTTTTCAGTTTCAGATCGGGAAAATACCTGACATCGGGCGAAGGCGGGGCTATCTTTTGCCAGGATGAATCTTTAGGTCAAAAAATCTCAACTCTTATCAAAGAAATGGAAATTCCAGATATTAAATCTGAGCTGGCACATGTATTTGAGACCTACCTGAGGACAAAACTCAGGAGCAAACCACTGTGGGGACTATTGGGCA
Source organism: uncultured bacterium (assembly GCA_937920515.1). Classification (GTDB taxonomy): domain Bacteria; phylum Acidobacteriota; class Aminicenantia; order Aminicenantales; family Saccharicenantaceae; genus Saccharicenans. The sequence continues at coordinate 3,963 of CALEUG010000020.1, read as the reverse complement.
CAAAAATTTGGAAAATATACAACAGAAAAATTTCTTTTATAGATAAATCGCCCATTTTCTCAGGGCAGGCTTACACCTCTGACCTTAAAATAACAGAAAAAAGAATGACCCGTTTAAATCAGATGATTAATAAACAGAGGGAAAATGCCGATTTTTATTTAAATAACCTGACCATTCCAAAAGATATGTTTTGCCTTGAACCTCCAAATCGCTACTATAACCGCTTCATGTTTCCGATCAAATTTAATTCAGAGGAACGATGCCAGTATATTTCTGATTTGTTGCAAGAAAATAATATAAGCACCTCCCGACCATATCTTGATGTTATTGAAGGTTCATATATGCATTATAATTACCAGAGAAACTGCCCTGTGGCCGAGAGGCTACTTAAAACCACTCTGATCATTCCTGTTCATTACAGGTTACACCAGAGCGAGCTTGCAAAAATAGCAGACATTTTAAATGCAGGATGGAAATCAATCAGCAATTGGGGAAACTAAATCATCCGCATATATATTCTACTAAAGGTTGTTACGGGTATCTTATAATCTCTTAAGAAGTTCAGAAGATACTCAACAGCGTTTATATCCCTGAGATCTTTGGTATGGCCTATAGCCACAATTGGCTTATAAACAGAGGGCGATTTACAGTCCGTCTTAATAATAAATTCGATCATTTCTTTTAATTCCCGCTCCGTCAGCCGGCAAAAATCCAATTTTTTAGGATATTTTAAATTAAAATAATCCTTTATTTTTCTCCACCTCCCCTTTTTACTTTGATGATATCGTTCGTATCCTTTTTCTATGAAGAACCTTTTTGGGGTAACCATTTGCCAGAATGGAACCATTCTGGCATAGATCGGAATTTCTAACATCTTGCCGTCGGGATTTTCTATTGAAACATCTTCTTCGAATTTCCAGAAATACCCATTAATCATAGCCTTTCTGTAATTTACACTATATTCCTTAAATCGCCCGCCCTTAAAAACCGACGAATCTATTCTCACTTCGTTATCATATAAAATTTTAGCGGCGGGTTGAGTTGGCTGGAAAAGCCAATTACCCGCTCGAAAAGAGATGGGATCAAATCTCTGGTCATCAACCATAAACTTTATAAAGTTTTTTGCTCGTGCAACAATGGCCTTAATTCTTTCCTCAGGTAGAATGCACAAATTGTATTCTGATCTATCAAGCTGCCACCGAGCACCATCATGCCTGGCATTATACCACTGGGGGTGGATATGAAGCCCAATTTCGTGCCCTCTCTTATATGCCGATCTAACCTGTCTGATAACGAAGTCTATATCCTTATCAGTCTTATATTGATTTATCAAATCAAATTCGGCTGCCTCAACAAATATTACCATTGGTACTCTATATTTATCAAATAATCCTAATAACAAATCTGCTGGCTCTATTACCAGATCCTTTAAAGAACCGGACCCGTCTCCATATATTTCATAATCAACAGTGAAAATAAATTCGATCATCTCTTTTTAAATTCCCGGCAATATGAATAAAATTTTTCTAAGCCATCTCTGGTTGAAACCTTAGGTTGCCACCCAAGCTTTTCCTTTATCTTTTTGTTTGAATAAAATGTTTTTTTCCAATAAGCAGCCCATTCTCTATAAGTAAAAGCCGATGGTACCTGACCTCGTGACCAGGTTGAGAGTTTATGCCAGAATAGACAAAATAGCAGCCCTGCTGGTTTTGGAATAACCATGGACTTAAACTTTTTTACCTTTTTCTTATAATATCGCAAAAATTCCCTTGATGTAGGCAGATCATCATCGACTATATTAAAAACCTCGCCTTCAATACCAGCAACAAGGCCGGCCAGAACAATTGCTTCTGCGCAATTCTCTACATAAGTTAAAGGCAAAGGATTTGTACCTCCAAAATGAAGAAAAATACCAAAAGTATCAATACCAACCCGACCGGGAATGAAAGCCTTTCCCGGCCCGTATACAGTTCCGGGACGAACTATAACATAAGGTAACTTCTTTTCCTGGCCATATTTAATAACCAGTTCATCCTGTTTGACTTTCCCATAACAGTAGGCTTCAGCCCTGGTTTCCGGGGAAGTCTCAACAGGGCAAGTTTCATCAAGGATTTTCCCGGTTTTTTTATTTAAGTTAGTATAGACGGCAAAACTGCTGACATTAACCAGGCGCTTCAAGCAGCCATGCTTCAGGCTGGCTTCTATCAAGTTTTTTGTGGTTACTACGGAGTTTAGATACGCTTCAGAAAAAGATTTTGTGCCTGTTCCAGCGGCCAGATGATAAATAATCCTTACTTTATCTGTAATCCTCAGACAATCATCCCTGGAAAGCAAATTTCCCTTAATTATTTCAACTTTATCATTTGCGTTTTTCTCTTTAACAATCTTTTCAAGACCACTGGTATCACTTGATTCTCTTAGCGGGCATCGAATTTGGCGAAATCCCCTCGACAGTAAATTTTCCACGACCCGTTTGCCTATAAATCCCGAAGCTCCCGTAACCAGGATAAGGTCGTTTCTGTCAATAATATATGCTTCCTTCATGACTCAAGCAACCAGGGTGGTCTCTGGATTTCATAACTAAAATTAATTTTTTCCCACATCTAATATTGTTTCAATTATCAGTTTATTTAGAATAAATCTGATCGATAATTAAATCAATAATCGCAGAACATAAAATTATCTGTTCGTATGGAATGGGAGGATCCCCGCCCTCTGATATAGAACGATAAAAGCATTCAATTAGATTATACAATCCTCTTTTCATTTGAAATTGCCGCTTCATAAAAAGTCTTACATTAGCAAACATATTTTTCCTGTACTGCCGGGCCAGATTATTCAGGGGTAATGTCTTATCTAAATAACTCTTATAGGACGCCCCCGGGATTTTTATAAGGGCATGATGGTCCTGATCCAGAAACAGCCCATTTTTAGTGCCATAAATGAAGAATTGCCTGATCGGTGGCTTGATCTGCGTTGAAAATGTAAGATAGGCCGTAGTTCTCTTACTATCCCTTATTATTGCTCTCAACTCGTCTTGAAGACCGCTCTCCCCCAGCTCCTTGAGAAATTTGCTCGTAAAACCCAACGCCTTGACTTCAACATTCTCAGGATCCAAGAATTCACATATTTTCATAACGGCATGAGGTATAATATTTTGGATCAGCTGTCCCGGCAATTGCCACAACCAGTGAGAACGATTCTTCAAGAACGCTCTGGCATACCTTTCATCACCAAGATCATAGCAATAATAGCAATCAATATGATAAGGAGGCTCTCCCAGCCAGCCTTCAGAGACCAGTTGCCTCATCCGGATAGCTATATGAGAAAATTGCTCATCCGTTCCCAACGTAATCTTTAGATTCTTACTTTGCGCCAGCTTAATTAATTCTTTTGCTTCTTCAGCCTTCACAGTAAACGGCTTCTCAATAAAAACATGACAGCCTGCATTCAGACATATCCGGCCTAACTCATAATGGCTCTGAGGCGGAGTGGTTATATGAGCCACATCGGGCTTTTCTTTTTCGAGCATTAAGGACAGATCATCATAAAAAGCCTCTGCTCCACACCTCTCGGCCAGCTGTCTGGCCATAAGGATTTCTATGTCACAGGTTGCAATTAACTTGGCATGACTGATACTTTTTATAAGCTCAGCATGAGCCTCTGCAACCTTCCCGCAACCCACTATGCAAACTCGAATCATTTTCCCATACACACTTACTTAATTAACTGCCCTATTATGTCTATATATCCATTAGGCTTTAGAAATATTTTTTTACTAATTTTCCTTTGGTGTGAAAATATATTTCAATCTCCAAGCAAGGTTCTTAGAGGATGGGGGTAGGTATAAGGTACATAATAAAGTTCCCACCTGCCATTTTTCCATCTATAAAGCTTATTCTCATCTGTGGCCCACCAGGCCACCCCTTCCCGGGTGCAGCTTGTGGGCCGCTGTGATAATAA
>CALEUG010000019.1 GCA_937920515.1 uncultured bacterium | reverse complement strand
TCAATCAAAAAATTCTTTCCGGCTAAGGATAAACCGGAGTCGATTTGTGAATCGTTTCCCGGGAAATTGACCGGTTGATATTAAAGAGCCCTTTTATGTTTGTGCCGCAGGCCCGAAATTTCTCTTTGAAAAAATTCAGGTAGACGAATAACATAAAAATAGATAAAGTTTAGCGTGATCTAAAGGAGGATACCATGATTGAGGGACAGGAAACCCTGGGTAAGATTACTCAGCTCAAGTACGCCATGGTCGGCGGTGGTGTCGGCGCCTTTATCGGCGATGTGCACCGCAAGGCCATTGCCATGGACGGGAAAGCCCGCCTGGTGGCCGGCTGCTTTTCGCAGAGCTATGAAAACACCCTGAAAACCGGGGAACTTCTCGGCCTGGATAAAAGCCGGCTTTACAGGAATTACGAAGAAATGCTCAGGGCTGAAGCCGTCCATCCCGACCGGCCTGATTTTATCGTCATTGTCACGCCCAACGACACCCATTATCCGATTGCCCGGCTGGCTTTAGACCTGGGCTTTGCCGTGGTCTGTGATAAGCCTTTAGCCACCAGCAGCAAACAGGCTCAGGAGCTGGCGGACCTGGCCCGCAAAAAAGACCTGCTTTTCTGCGTGACTTATACCTACTCAGGCTTTCCCATCATCAAGCATCTGCGGCACCTTATAGCCAGCGGTGAGCTCGGTCAGATTCGCTTCGTAGCCGGCGAATACCCGCAGGAATGGCTGGCCACTCTTCTGGAAAAGACCGGTCAGAAGCAGGCAGCCTGGCGCACTGACCCGGCCCGGGCCGGCATATCCAACTGCGTCGGCGATATAGGGTCTCACATAGAACACATGGTTTCTTATCTTACCGGCCTGGAAATTGAATCGCTCCTGGCCCGGCTTGACCACTTTGGCGAGGGTCGCCCGCTTGACGACAACGCTTCTGTCATGGTCAATTTCAAAGGTGGTGCTCGCGGGCTTTACTGGAGCTCCCAGATTGCCATCGGTCACGACAACGGCTTCAGGGTGAGGATCTACGGGACAAAGGGCTCGGTCGAATGGTACCAGGAAGACCCCAACCACGCCAGAATTGCCTTCCTTGATAAGCCTGTATCTTATATCTCCCGCGGCCGCGACCCGATGTGTCCGCGAGCCCAGGCTCTCTCGCGCATTCCTTCAGGCCACAACGAGGGCTATTTTGAAGCCTTTGCCAACATCTATTCCACCTTCATTACCGCCCTCGACAAAAAGCTTCGCGGCGAACCGCTCACGGTAGACGACCTGGATTTCCCCCATGCCGAGGAAGGTGTCCGCGGCGTGCGCTTCATAGAGAAATGCGTGGAGAGCTCGAGCCAGGGCTGTGTCTGGGTCGAGTTTTGAGGACCGGGAAGGAGCTAACTTGAGGTTATTCGGGTCAGAATCTCCGGAGAACGAAGTTTATAAAAGTCTTTTGAAAGGAGAGCTTAACCCGCGAATATTTTTGATGAGCCTTCCGGTATATTTCAATCGGGCGAAAAATAAAGGGAACCTGCTTGCTCTGATGAGCAGTGGAAGCCCGGTGGTTACGGAAGATAGTCAGGAAAATAAAAATCATTGATATTTATTGAAAAATTTAATTAATTCCCCTGTTAAACAAAAACAGGTGAACAATGAAGTGAGACAGGAGGAAAAAATGAAAAGACCCGTGACCTTGTTTACAGGACAGTGGGCAGACCTGCCCTTTGAAGTTATGTGCCAGAAAGCCAGCAGCTGGGGCTACGACGGCCTGGAAATTGCCTGCTGGGGCGACCATATGGAAGTAAGAAAGGCCGCCGAAGATCCGGTCTACGTCCAGAAGAAACTCGAAACCCTGGCCGCTCACAGGCTTAAATGCTGGGCCCTGGGAGCCCACCTGGCCGGACAATGCGTCGGCGACCTCTACGACCAGAGGCTTGATACCTTTGCTCCGGATGCGGTTAAAGGCAAACCGGAGGAGCTGCGGGCCTGGGCCGTTGAAGAGATGAAGCTGACTGCCCGGGCGGCGAAAAACCTCGGCTGCTATGTCGTCAACGGCTTCATGGGTTCGCCCATCTGGAAATTCTGGTATTCCTTCCCGCCGACCACAGAAGAGATGGTGGAAAAGGGGTTTCAGGAAATAAAGAAGCTCTGGACACCAATCCTGGATGAATTCGACCGCTGCGGTGTGAAATTTGCCCTGGAAGTTCACCCGACCGAAATCGCTTTTGATATCTACACGGCCAGAAGGCTGCTTGAAGTTTTTGAATACCGGCCAGCACTCGGCTTCAACTTCGACCCCAGCCATCTGCTGTGGCAGGGGATGACGCCGCACGTTTTTATCCGCGAGTTTCCGGACCGGATTTTCCATGTGCATATGAAGGATGTGGCCGTAACGCTTGACGGAAAAGCCTCGCTCCTTGGTTCGCATCTACCCTTCGGCGACCTCCGCCGCGGCTGGAATTTCCGCTCGCTCGGGCATGGTGATGTGGACTTTGAATCCATCATCCGGGAGTTAAACGCCGCCGGCTACAGCGGCCCGCTTTCAGTAGAATGGGAAGACAACGGTATGGACCGGGAATTTGGAGCCAGGGAAGCCCTGGAGTTTGTCCGCAGCCATGATTTTCCGCCGTCCGGAGTGGCTTTCGACAGTCATATGAAGAAATAATTTTTCTGTTCAATTCTGCTGGTTAAAGACGGCCCGGGGAGCATCGGTCAGCCGAATTGCCGGATGACAGACGAACCATAGAAGGTCCGACCGGCTTTTTCTGAGGCTTTTTCCTTTTGACTTGAAATCGATAATGGGATTTGAGCATAAAAATGGTGGAAAATTCTGGCGATTAATGGTAAAAGAATTTCTGGCCGGTGAAATAATCAACCTCTTTTGATGAAGCCGGGAATAAGCGGTGAACAAAGCCCGGGGCAGGCGAAACTGAAAATTTAACTGATAAAAAATAAATAAAAATAAAAATGAAAAGGCAGGAAGATGAAATGGCGCCCAGCGAAGAAAGAAAAAACAGCCCGCAGGAAAAAAATTCCAGACCGAAATTGCCGTCGGCTGGCTTTTCCCGCCGGGATTTTTTGAAGACCACAGCGGCAGCCGGGCTGACCGTGGCTACAGGCAAACTCTTCGGCACCCCGCTCCTGCTGAGCGATGAAGGCAAGGGGCGAGCGGTCATGCCTTCTGATGAACTGCGCGTAGCGCTCATCGGGGCCGGGGAGCAGGGCCGAATCCTTCTTGATTGCTGCCTGAGGATTCCCGGCATAAAAATCGCGGCCATCTGCGACATCTGGGAATACAGCCGGACCTATGCCTCGGGTTACGTTCGCAAGTACGGTCAGTCCCCCAATGTCTATGAAGATTACCGGCAGATGCTGGACAGCGAGAAGGACCTGGATGCCGTTATCGTGGCCACTCCGGACTGGGTTCACGCCGAACAAACCAACGCCTGTCTCAACCGGGGACTTCACGTCTATTGCGAAAAGGAGATGTCCAACAGCCTGGAGAAAGCCCGCTCTATGGTAGAGACCGCCCGGCGGACCAAGAAGCTTCTCCAGATCGGCCACCAGCGGCGCTCCAACCCGCGTTATATCCACGCCATCGAAAAGCTCATACACGACCGCCGGCTCCTGGGCCGGGTGATGGTGGCTTACGCCCAGTGGAACAGGGCTAAGGCCGACATGCTGGGCTGGCCCAAAAAATTCACCATGGACCCCCAGACCCTCCATAAATACGGCTACGGCTCAATGGAGGAATTCCGCAACTGGCGCTGGTTCAGGAAATACGGAGGCGGGCCCATCGTGGACCTCGGTTCTCATCAGATAGACCTTTTCAGCTGGGTGTTCAAAACCAACCCGAAGTCAGCCGTGGCCTCCGGCGGGGTGGATTACTACCTCAACCGGGAGTGGTACGACAACGTCATGGTTATCTACGAATACGACACTCCAGAAGGAACGGCCCGCGCCTTTTACCAGGTTCAGACCACCACTTCCCACGGCGGCTTTTACGAAACCTTCATGGGCGAGAACGGTTCGCTGGTTCTGTCCGAGGTGCCGCAGAAGGGCAACTGGGCTTATCGCGAGGCCCACGCCCCGGACTGGGAACCCCTGGTGCGGGAAGGCCTGATTCAGTCGGAAGCCCCGCCCATCCAGAAGGTTGAGACCAGGAATGTGTTCGTCGATGTCCGGGTGACAGCCGAAGCCGGACGCTGGCCCCTGCCGGTCGAGCTGGCCAAGCCGGCCCATCAACCCCACCTGGAAAATTTCTTCGAGGCCATCCGCAGGGGAATTCCCCTGACCTGCCCGGCCGAGCTGGCCTATGAAACGGCGGTGGCCGTGCTCAGGGTTAATGAGGCTGTTAAGAATAAGACCCTGCTCAGGTTCAGCCCCGAGCAGTTCAAGGTTTGAGGCACATACGGTGAGGGCATCGAATCCAGGCTTTTAATAAAAATAATAAAATGAAAATAAAAGGTCCAGAGAGATACCTGGAGGAAAGAGAGCGGACAGGTAACCTGGATCAGGGCTGAGTAATGAGGTAAGGATAAGGAACATAAGAGAAAAGAAAGAGCCTGGTGAAAGATATAAAATGAGAAGGCAGAACACAGATAGACAGGAAATCCGGGGTCTGACCTTAAAGTCCATCTGGCAGGCTGGCCTGCTTCTGGCCGGCCTGGCCATTTTTGTTTTTATAACATTTTCGGTTTCCCGGTTGCTGGAAGCCCGTTCTCAAGCCGGCTCCATGCAGGAAATAAAGCTCCGGGCGGAAGAAAAGAAAGAGTGGTCAGGGAGCCAGCTCTCTCCGCTCCACCGTATCCCCCTTAACGACGAATTCAACCAGAAAATCGTCCCGGCTGCCCCTGAGGCCCTGCCTTTTTCAACTCGCTATTCCTGCGAACCCTGCCATAGTTATTCGACCATCAGCCAGGGAACGCATTTCAATTACAGGAACAGACCGGCTGTAGACCGCCGGACAGAACCCTGGTTTCTGGTGGATGACAGAGCCGGAGTGCAGCTTCCGGTTTCCTTCCAGAAGCATCCGGGTTTCTGGTCCCCGGAGCAGCTCGGTCTGAGCGACTGGAAATTTGTGACCCTGTTTGCCCGGAATCTGAGCGGTGGGGGACCCGGTGAACCGGCCGAAGATGGTCATACCCCTGATTCTCGCTGGAATGTCTCTGGCAGGCTGGAGATAAATTGCCTGGGCTGCCACCACAGGTCGCCGCTCCAGGACCACTCGGAATGGGTCAAGCAGGTCATGCGGGAGAATTTCCGCTGGGCGGCCACGGCTGCATCCGGGCTGGGTGAAGTGGTGGGCATGGCCTCCCGTCTGCCTTCAACCTGGAGCATAGCTGATGGACCCAACCCCGATGACCGCGAATGGGCTGTGGTGCCCCAGGTCAGGTACAACCGGAACTTTTTTGACAGCAGGAATAACGCCGTCCTGGAACTCCCGCGCCCGGAGGACGACCGCTGCCTGGCCTGCCACTCGGTTGTTCCCAGGCAGGCAAAATCCCGGGCCGGGGTGGACCGCGACGTCCATCTGCTGGCCGGCTTGAAGTGCGTTGATTGCCACCGAAACGACCTGAGCCACGAGATGGTCAGGGGTTTCGAAGGGGAAAGGCTCACTCGTTCCAGTCTCAACTCCTACGATTTTACCTGCGCCGGTTGCCATCTCGGCCAGAAGCCGGAAAAAGGCGGGAAGGGCTTTGCCGGAAAGCTCGGAGCTCCCCGCCCCGCTCACAGGGGAATCCCTAAGGTTCATTTCGAGCGGCTGGCCTGCACGGTCTGTCATTCGGGCCTGCTGCCAGAAAAAGAAACTCAGGCCGTCTATACTTCCCGGGCTAACCGGCTGGGAATTTTCGGCAAGGCAATCTGGACCTTGGAATATCCGCTTATCATGGAGCCGGTCTTCGTGAGAGAAGCGGATAAAAAGCTCTATCCCGAAAGAATGATGTGGCCGGCCTTCTGGGCCGAGTTAAGAGACGGCGAGCCGGTGCCGGTTGACAGCCAGGAAATCCTGGCCGCCGCCCCCGAAGTCTTCAACCTGAAAGAAAACGTGGCTTCGCTCCTGAATGCTCTAATTCCCCTGGCCGAGGAGGGTTTTTACCCGGCGGTGATTATTTCTGAATACCTGTTTGAACCGGACGTGGATGGCGGTCTAAAGGCCAGGGTGCTGGAAAAAAGTCCACTTGCCGGAAAGTCCGCCCGGAGCAAATTTCTCCTGGTGCAGCTTAAGAACGGGGAAGTCAGGCCGTTGCTGCCCGGGTTTGACCCTGACGACCCCCCGCCCGGAATTGAGGATAAAATTCTCAATGTGCTGCAGAATCTTAAACCTTTAGCCAGAGGCCGCCAGCCGGTTTTCCTGGTCGGTAAGTACGTTTACGGGATAAATGATGGATACCTCGATAAGGCAGAGAGAAGTGGAGAGCAGGCCCCCGGGCCGGAAATCTGCTTCCAGGAAGGCGAAGAATTCCAGCCATTCCTTTCCGATTTTCAGCTCAGGAACCTTGAAGCTCTCGGCCCCGGACCAGAGGTGCTTACCGAAGAGCAGGTCACACTGGTTTTGAAAAAGATGGCCGAAACGAACCCGGGCCGGAAGTTTGCTTACGTGGCTTCAGGTTTTGTCTTCAGCCTGGATAAGAACGGAAAGCTAACAGCAGGCGAGCACCGGGCGGCCCGGGCCGTTACCTGGCCGCTGGCTCACAATGTCAGGCCGGCCCAGCAGGCTCTCGGCAAAAATGGTTGCACCGATTGTCACAGCCCGAATTCAAAGATTTTCTTCGGGAAAATTGAAGCCAGCTCCCCGCTCCAGACCTCTCACCGGGATTCCAGGCTCCAGGCTGACCTGATGAAAACCGGGCCCCTGTTTCAGTTCCTGTTTGGTTTTACCTTCCTGGTCAGGCCGGCTTTCAAACTGGTCCTGGCCGCCTGCCTTCTGGTAATGGGCCTGCTGTTGCTGGCAGTAATAATCAGGCTGACCGGCCGGGTCTCAGGTATCTCTGGCGACTCTTCGGACCCGGAGAGCAGGAGTTAGGCTCATGATTTTTGGAATAACCAGCTTTGTTCTGATAATTGCCCTGAGCCTGAGGTTGACTTTCGGCCGCTTTCTGAGTCGCCTGCCGGAAGACCAAAGGAAGGTTTCCGTTGAAAATTTCAAGGCATATGTGAAGTGGATTACCGGCTGGAAATTATCTTTTCTGAAGCTGGAACGCTGGGACCATTGCCTTGATTATCTTATAGCCTGGGGCAGGAAGAATTACCTGGGCTGGACGGTCTGGGTCTTTTATGCCCTGGTCCTGAGCTATGTTTACCTGGCGCTCAGCGGGATGTTTTTTGCCTGGTTTGTGCCGAGGGGGCTTTACGGTTTTCCGCTTCTTCTTCACGTGGCGGCCGGGGCCCTTTTTGCCATCAGCCTGACCATTGTCTTTTTTATAAAAGCGCGGGTCTATCTTCCAGAGAAGCTGAGGCTCAAAACGGAGGGTCAGCAGAAAGGCGGCTTCTGGTGCCCGCTTCTCCGGAAAAGCTTTCCCCGAATCTACCTGGAAGCCCTGGCCTTCTGGGTGTTCGTGCTGGCCGGTTTCCTGCTGGCGGCTTCTACCCTGGGTTCAATGCTGCCGTATTTCAATTACCCTGCCCAGATTTTCTTCTTTCATCTTCACCGCTGGAGCGCTCTGACTTCGGTGCTGTCCGCCTGCCTGGCAATTGATGTGATGATAGTCGAATAAACGTACCGAGCTGGGCCATCTGGATAAACAGATCCAGATAAAATTATCCAGTCCATATTCCCACTGCTGTGTCCAGCAGATCAACGGCGGGAATGGCAATGACACATTCACCTGTTTTGCCCAGGGCAGCGTAAGAATAATTCCATGGCCCTGTGGTTATGGCAAATCTCGGAGTTAAGTCCACCACCATTGTCCAGGAGATGGTCATGATTTTGCTTTTCTCTCCGTCGTGCGTTGTAACCAGAACAACCGGGCCGGGTTCAATCAGGGTAAAAGCCTTATTTAATGGGAATTTTCTCATGGATGTCCCCGCTCCTGTATTTTTTATCAATTACCATGATATTACTTATGGACAAATTATTTCAGATCAAGAATCGCTTTTCTGGCTTTATTAAAGAGTTTATTAAATACAGGTGGCCTGTCATTTGCTCTGGGAATTTCTTCAGGCTTCCACCGGTTTGAATATTGGTAGCTGCGGTGTCCATAAGGCATCAAATAACCTTAATTTTCATGGCAGCAGCCAGAAACTGGAGGGGGAAACTGAGGAAATGGAAGCGGGAAAAGCAAGGATATAAACAGGAATATAAATTCGAGAATAAAAAATCAGGTTTAATTATAATAAGTAGCAAGAAAGGCTGAAAACCATGACAGAAAAGAAGACATTCAGTTTCAGCCACCAGGCCATGGGCACTTTCTTTGAAGTATTCGTGGCCGGCCAGGCCGAAGACTACAGCCGGAGCGCGGCCGATGCTTTTTTCCGGGAGATTGACCGGCTGGAGGGTTTTTTCAGCCGGTTTGACGACCGCAGCGAAATCTCAAGGATAAACAGGTTGAAGCCAGGAGAAATATTGCCGATCGGGCTGGAAACTTATGAATGCCTCAAGCTGAGTTTTGAACTCATGGTGGAAACAGGTGGGGCTTTTAACATAAATTTCCGGGCAGTAAAGCAAGTGGCCGAAATAATGGGAAAAGGAACGGGAACTGCAGCTGAAGAAAAGAAGGTTGAATCATATCTTGCATTGTTTCCTCTGGAGCTTATAGAGCAGGGAGGGAACTATGCTGCGATAAGGCTGGATGTTGCTGGAGCGGAACTTGACCTGGACCCTGGAGCCATAGGCAAAGGGTATGCCCTGGAAAAGGCATCCAGCATTTTTTCTCTCTGGGGAATTGAGGATTTCCTGGTCAGTGCCGGCGGCAGCACTGTTTATGCCTGCGGGTCCGAGCCCTGGCCCGTTTCTGTCGGTGGCGGCTTTGATTTTTTTCAGCCGGGCAAAATTTATCTAAAAGAAAGGGCTCTCAGCGGTTCGGGACATGAGGTCAAGGGTGAACACATCTTTGACCCCCGGAAAAAATGCCAGAAGTCCAGACACCTGGCGGCCTGGGTCTCACATCCCTCGCCGGCGGTGGCTGATGCCCTGTCCACGGCTTTTATGGCTATGGGCCTGGAAGAAATCAGTAAATACACTGAATCTCATCCGGAAGTCTGGGCTCTCGTTCTAACCCGTAACAAAAAATCCCACCGGTTTAAGGAGGTGGAATTTTTTGAAAAAGGTGATTAGCCAGCCGTGTTTTTCAGGGGCATGTTTTATAAGATGAGGTGCCTTGTCTGAAATACCCGGCGTTTTTAGTCCAGCCTGTCCGATTCCGGATAAAAGATAACAGTTTTCTTAAAATTAAAGATGAACTAAATCTCCAAAAATTCCTATTTTTAAAATCACAGGGCCGCTGCCTTTTGCCTTCCTTTAATTAGGCAATCAATTCGCTTCCGGTCATCGTATAGGCAATTTTCCCTCCTGACAGAGATGTTTTTTTTTAACCTGAAGCGGGAGGCATTAAGATGAGGGGAATTAGCATTATAAAATTATTGTTCGCAGGGATCTTAATAGTCATCCTGGCTCTGGTGGTTTATAGATATTCAGAAGCGGCAGTATATGCTTATGAGGTTTGTACTCTTCGAACGTATACTATCGAGTACAACGATGGCTACAATACTTATACCACAACCGGGTCTTATTGGGATTGTGTTATCTATTATGCTTATCTATATGATGGATCAGGAGGAGGTGGTGGAGGCAGCGGTGATAACGGAGATGTTGATGACCCTGGCGGCGGTGGTGGGGGTGTAACCAACCCCAATAATTATGATAAGAATAACGATGGGTATATAGATTGTTATACAAATACAGTTATGAGAGTATCCGGTCTCTATATTAAATCAGATTGCGGTGAGCAACGTACATATGGCCCACATAATGCCCGGGATATAACGGGAGTTGGGGTAGATGGTGCAACAATTTATAGTGTATCTAATGGGATTGTTCTGCAAGTAGGCAAGCAAACGGATCCTAATACGGGAGAAATTAGCGGATGGGGTTATTATGTTAAAATCAAAGATAATGAAGGTAATATCTGGATTTATGCACATTTAAAGGGAACAGATAATGATCCCTCTGGGCTTGGTTTATCAGTTAACTCTAAAGTAATGGCAGGAATAACACCAATAGGTATATGTGATAGCTCAGGAAATTCTACCGGCGCTCATCTTCACCTGGAATATAGAGTTAACAACCAGAGAACCTGCCCGGATGAGAAGATAGGCAAATGCTAATTAGTTTGTAGGAGGGTAATTATGAAAAATAAACTTTCAGGGAAAAAAATTATCTACATATTTTGGGTGTCAATAATTTTTGCCGGTCAACTCTTATCCCAGGAAGTAGTGCTGGAGCGAACTCTTCCACCTGGCTGGATATTCAATAATTTTTATTATCAGAATTATCAAAACCCGGGCTTTGGCATGAAAGCTTTATTCCTTGTTCAAGATCTTCCTGAAGAAATCAGGGCCGGCGGTAAGGTGGCCAGGCGTCTTCAGGTTTTTGATGCAGCCAATAATCTTGTAGCTGATCTGACCCTGCCTGAATGGCACTGGTTTGGAGGGTTCATCAGTAACGACAGATTGCTTGTTTATGCCGGAGAGGTGGAAGTAGAGCGAGTAGAAGTTCTGGACTTCAAGGGCAACGAAATTTACAGTCTGGATGGGGGTGGCAGGCAGCTTCAGCAAGCTTTGTCAGGAAATGATTTTGCTTTGACTCCAAGGCTGGGTTTGGAAACCGGACCGATCTCGATAATAGATGGGGAGAAGGGCAAAGAGAAACTGAAAATTGAACCATATCCCAAAAGCCCGCCGGGATGGCCTTGGCCGGGTTGTTTTCTTCTGATAGGAGACGGGTATTTTTTAACCGGGCTGGGGGCCACCCTCTTCCTGGAAAATTATAATCAACCCGGTCAGAAGCTCTGGATGATCAGGGATATTGGCGGGAATATTCAAGAGGCTCGAATCCTTAGCAAGGATCTGATTGCTGTTAGTTATGATATCGAGGCCAGTTTCAGGAAAAATGAATTTATATCCGGTATGGCGATCCTTGAATGGAGAACCGGGAAAGTCATGTTCAGGAAATCAGCCAGGCTGCGGGAAGGCCCGGATAATTTCTGGCATCAATTGATCAGGTCTTTAAGCCTTATGATGGATGAAGACGGAAATCTTGTTTTTACTTTAAATGACGATGAGGCTATAAGGATACCCAGGGAGAAGGGCAGCGGCCCGGGATGGAACGAGGCCCGGGCGGTAAGACTCAGAGCACATCCGTCGCAGAGAAGCCAGCGGGCCGCCGGCAATGAAAAAGGACGGATAAAGGCTTACAGAAAGGTTATAGTCAGGGATTACGGAAATTTTGTCCGGGTGGAAAA
>CALEUG010000018.1 GCA_937920515.1 uncultured bacterium | reverse complement strand
CCAGGATGATGGTCCTGAACCGCAACCTGAAGACGATAGAGCACCGCCAGTTCAAGGAAATCGCCAGCTTTTTTCAGGCCGGGGACCTCCTGGTGCTCAACAATTCCCGGGTTATTCCGGCCAGGGCCTGGGCTGTCAGGAGGCACGGGGATGGAAGGAGCATAGAATTTCTCTTCTTTAAGGAACAGAAGCCGGGGGTCTGGCAGGTCCTTTGCCGACCGGCCAGAAGGGTTAAAGAAGGAGACTGGCTGGTCTTCGATAAAGACTTAGAAGCCAGGGTCATCGGCCGTGGGCCCCTTGGACAGCGACTGCTGGAATTCAACACCACCGATGTCATGAGCCGTCTCAAGGAAATCGGGGTGGTTCCCCTGCCCCCGTACATAAAGCGAAAACGGGGCGACCCGAGGTTCAAAACAATTGATGCTGAAAGATACCAGACCGTCTATGCTGAAAGGGATGGGTCCATTGCCGCGCCCACCGCTGGCCTGCATTTCACCGATAAAACTCTGGTCGAATTAGAGAAAAAGGGCGTTAATATCATTTATGTTACCCTTAACGTCGGCCTGGCCACTTTCCAGCCGGTCAGGGTCGAAAAAATCACCGAGCACCGGATGCTGGAAGAATCTTTTTACATCAGTCCGGAAACTGCCCAAGCCATAAACCGGGCTAAACAAGAAGGCCGGCGAATTACAGCCGTGGGGACAACAGTGGTCAGGACCCTGGAAAGCGCCTGGTCAGAAACCGGATTGCTGGCCGGAGAACAGAGCACCTGCCTCTTTATTTACCCCGGGTTTAAGTTCAAGGTGGTCGACCGGTTGCTGACCAACTTCCACCTCCCCCGTTCCACCCTGCTGATGCTGGTCAGCGCCCTGGCCGGCTATGAACTGGTTATGGCTGCCTACCGCGAAGCTGTGAGGGAACGCTACCGCTTTTTCTCCTACGGCGACTGCATGCTGATTACCTGATAAGGAAACTCCAGCCTTGCCGGATAAATTACATTTAAGTTTATAACGGCTTAAGTAAATACAGAGATAAGATGGACAGTTCTTGTTACAAAAATTAAAAATTTACCCGGTTAAGATTACATTCCGATTATAATATTATTTTCCCTGTTCTGGTCTTACCCTGAGCAAATAAACGGTCTCTTTTTTAGATGAGCTCTTATCCACGCTTTCTTTTTTTCGTCCGATATTTCGCCCATACCAGCCAGAATGCTCCTGTCGCCAAGAGACTCAACGAAAGCAACGCATTTTATTAAATAATCTATTGTCTTGTGAATATTTCGATTAAACATCTGTAGCAATTCTATGGCAGGAATCAGCCTTTGCTCCATGGCTCTATTGTTATATATAGAAATCATCTCAAAGCATTTTTCCCAATCTATTGAAGATAAATTATCAAAATGGTAGTTCTGGTTTAAATAAATCGTATCCAGAAATGCTCTTTCTTCGAAGCAACACAGTAGTTGTTCTTTTTTGTATACCAAGAGAGTTCATCAAGATAGTCTCTTTCATGCGCCGGAAAACATATATCTGACTGTCGCAGGAAATCTCACGGTTCAGATAGCTGATAACGAAAATCTGGTCATAGTGTTGAAAAACAATGCCTTCTCTTGTTAAAACAGTTCCAGGCTTATATAAGACGGAGTGAAAATTTTTACTGCCAGTTCCTGCGGGGCCCATAAATTCTTCGTAATCAATCCAGGCGGCGGCGGAAGCGGCTGACGCTCAGAGAGTTGATGACGATAGCCAGAAGCAGCAACCATAAAGCCTCATCATAAAGAGCAGTCAGGCCGACGCCTTTCAAGAAAATGCCCCTGAGTATCACCAGGTAATATCGCAGCGGAATTATACAGGTCAACCACTGAAAGAATCGTGGCATGTTTTCAATCGGAAAGACAAAGCCAGAAAGCATCATCATCGGAATCATGAAGAAAAAGGAAGTGAGCATGGCCTGCTGCGGGGTGCGGGTTATGGTGGAGATGAATAAGCCGAGGCCCAGGGTGCTGAGCATGTAAACGAAGCTCAAAACAAGAAGCAACAGGAAGCTTCCCCTGAGGGGCAGCCTGAACCAGAAGCGGGTCACCGCCAAAATCAGGAAAACGTCCAATGTGCCAATTATAAAGAAGGGCAGAAGCTTGCCGAGGATTATATCCAGCGGTTGCAGCGGTGTCACGATAAGCTGCTCCATTGTCCCCCGGTCATATTCCTTGACCACAGCCATGGCCGTCAGTATGACCGTCATGACCATCAACAGCAGGCCGAAAACGCCGGGCAGCAGGAAATTCCGGCTGATAAGAGCCGGGTTGAAGAAGACCCGGACTTCGGGCTGGATAACCACCGGCCTTATTCCGGCCGCCATTTTTTCCAGGGCCCGCAGAATGATTTTCTGGTTATAGCTCCGGGCAATCATTTCCAGGTAATTCAGCCCGATGGTGGCTGTTTGACTTTCGGTTCCGTCCACCAAACCCTGGAAGGCGGTCGGTTTTCCGGACAGCAGGTCTCGTTCAAAACCAGGCGGGATAATCAGGGCCACAGCCGCCCGGCCGCTGTCCAGGTAACGCTCGACTCTTTCTACCACCTCTTCCCGGCCGGCTTCAACAAAATAGCCTGAATTGAAAACCACCCGGAGAAAATCCTGGCTGCTGGCTGAATTATCCAGGTCAACCACCACCACCGGAATATCCCTGACATCCAGGCTGACAGCGTAGCCCAGAATCAACAGCTGGAAGATGGGGGCGACGATGACGATCGGCAGCATCCGGCGGTCGCGCCGGACCTGGATTAATTCCTTCCTGATAAAAGCCAGAAGCTTCCTCATCGGGCCAGACTCTTCCGCAACCTGGCCAGACTTAGTCCGGTAATGGCCAGGGCGTAGATTATTAGAAAAATTATTTCACGGTAAAAGGCCGGAAGACCGGCGCCTTTCAGGATGATGGCTCGCAGGCAGACCAGAAAATAGCGAGCCGGGATGATGTAAGTTATGGCCTGCACCAGCGGGGGCATGTTCCTGATGGGAAAGACAAAGCCTGAAAGAATAAAGGTCGGAAGAAGAGTGCTCAGCCCGGCCAGCAGAAAAGCCACCTGCTGGGAGGTGGCCACCGTGGACACCAGTATTCCCTGGCTCAGTCCGCAGAACAGGAAAAGCACCAGCACCAGCAACAGCAGTAAATAGCTCCCCCTGACCGCAATTCCAAACAGGCTCCGGCCGGCCAGCAAAACCAGGTGAGCCCCGATGAGCGATAGCAGCAGGTAAGGGATGATCTTGCCCATAATCATTTCAGCCGGCTCAAGGGGCGACAGCAACAACTGATTCATGGTCCCTCTTTCCTTTTCCCTGACTATGGACAGAGCAGTGGCCAGGACGATGATTATCATCAGCACAAAGGCCATCAGCCCGGGCACCAGGAACCTGGAGCTTTTAAGCTTCGGGTTGTACCAGACCCTCACCCTGCTTTCCACCGGCATGGCTATTTTTTTCATTCCGCCCTTTTCCAGCAGTTCCAGGCTCAGACGGGTGGAATATTGAAGAAAAATATTGTTGAGATAGCCCAGCCCGGTCAGGGCGGTGGTAGAATTTGTCCCGTCAGCCAGGACCTGGACGGCCGGGCTCTTTCCTGAAGCCAGGTCGCGGGCGAAGTTTCTGGGAATTACCAGGGCCAGTTTTATTTTTTCGGCCCCAAAAAGCGGGTCTATTTCAGAAATGGAATCAAGCCGGTATTTCAGGTCGAAATATTCCCCGGAGGTAATCTTCATGACGAGTTCCCGGCTGGCCTGGCTCCGGTCCAGGTCGACCACGGCCAGGCCCAGGTGCCTGACGTCAAAATTGAGGGCATAGCCAAACATGACCAGGATAAAAGCCGGCAGAATCAGAAGCAGGGTCAGGCTGATCGGGTCGCGACGGATCTGGATAAATTCCTTCCTGATGACCGGCTTCAGGCGGCGCGGGTTCATCTCATTTCCCTCTTGCTCCGGTTTCTTCCTCCAGGCGCCGGATGAAGACATCTTCCAGGCCGGGCACAATCGGCCTTAAATCAAAATCACCCGGGCCGAACCGGTCAAGTTTCTGCCTGAGAGACGCCACCTCCCCGGGTTCCACCAGCAGGTGCAGCCTCAGACCGAACAGCGAAACCTGTCTGACCTGGGGCAGCTTTTTCAGCCATTCGTAGATTTCGAGCGGCTTGCGGCAGGACAGCTCCAGAAGATTTTCCGGGAAATATTTCTTTTTTATTTCCCGGGGGCTGCCGGCGGCAATTATTCTTCCGTCATGAATTATCCGCAACTCGTGGCAGTATTCGGCTTCGTCCAGGTAATGGGTGGTAACAAAGACCGTTCTTCCCTGCTCCGCCTGTTCATAAATCAGGTCCCAGAACTGCCTCCTGGCCAGCGGGTCCACCCCGCCAGTCGGTTCATCCAGGAAAATTATCTCCGGGTCATGGAGAAGAGCGCAGCTCAGGGCCAGCCGCTGGCGCCAGCCGACAGGAAGCTCCGAGGTCAGGGTTTTCGCCCACCCTTCCAGTCCAATAATCCTGCTGAGCCTGTTCAGACTGGCGGCCAGCTTCTTATCATCAAGTCCATAAACCTTACCGAAAAATTCCAGATTCTCGGCCACGGTCAGGTCCGGGTAAAGGGAAAACTTCTGGGACATGTAGCCTATAACCTGTTTTATCCGGGAAGCCTCTTTACAGACATCAAACCCGACTACCCGGGCCAGGCCCGAAGTTGGCCTGAGCAGTCCGCAGAGCATACGGATGGTGGTTGATTTGCCGGCGCCGTTAGCCCCGAGAAAGCCGAATATGGTTCCGGGGGCGACGCGGAAGGAAATGCCGTCAACGGCGGTAAAGCTACCGAATATTTTGGTCAGCCGGTCCACTTCAACCGCTGCTCTCATGGTGCGCTCTTCTTCTCCTCTTTCATCAGGAAAATAAAGACATTTTCCAGAGAGGGCGGGACCTCGGCCAGGCTGAGAATTTCACAACCCAGCGGTGATAGCTTCTCGGCCAATTTCTGGAGTTCGTATCCTTCCGGTAAGGCCAGGTGCAGGCGGTCTCCAAAAAGCTGAACGTCGGTGAGCTCGGGCCAGAGCTTAAATTCCTGTTGCAGCCGGCGGCTGTGCGGCGTAACTATTTCTACCAGCCGGGCCGGGAATGCGGCCTTTATTCTTTCCGGCCGGTCGCAGGCCATAATCCTTCCCTGGTGAATAAAGGCCACCCGGCTGGCTCGCTCGGCTTCATCAAGGTAAGGCGTGGTCATCAGGATGGACTTCCCTTGCTGCTGCAACCGGAAAAGAATCTGCCAGAAATCACGGCGGGAAACCGGGTCCACCCCGGTGGTCGGTTCATCCAGCAGAAGAATATCCGGTTCGTGCACCAGGGTGCAGGCCAGGGCCAGCTTCTGTTTCATTCCCCCAGAAAGCCGGCCGGCCAGCCTGCGCCGAAAAGGCTCAAGCCGCGTGAATTCCAGGAGAGAATCTATCAGCTGGCGGTAGCCGGCCATTCCATAGAGCTCGGCGAAAAAGACCAGGTTTTCCGCAACGCTCAGGTCCTCATACAGGCTGAAACTCTGCGGCAGGTAACCCAATCGGGCCCGCAGGGCCCAACTGAACCGGGTAACTCTCTGGCCGAAAAGCTCAATTTCTCCCGAATCAGGCTTTTCCAGCCCGCAAAGTAACCTCAGGGCCGTGCTCTTTCCAGCTCCGTCCGGGCCGACCAGGCAGAGAAATTCTCCGGCCCGTAGGGACAGGGAAAATGATGATAAGGCCACAACCGGCCCGTAGGCCTTTTTCAGGTTAAGGGCAGAGAGGACCGTTCCAGCCATGTCAGCCTTCGGTCATTCAGTTCTGATTACAGCTTCCGCCGGCAGCCCGGGCTTGAGTTGCCCTTCCGGGTTGGGCAGTTCAATCTTGACCGCAAAAACCAGTTTCACCCGGTCTTCTCTGGTCTGGATATTTTTGGGGGTGAATTCAGCTTCGGGCGAGATGTAAACAATTTTTCCCGCAAAGGTTTTCCCCGGGAAACTGTCTATGGTGACCCCGGCCGCTCCGCCCAGCTTGACCCGCCCCAGTTCGGCCGCCGTGACGTAAACCCAGAGATAGACCGGGTCGAGGCAGGAAACGGTAACCAGGGTGGTGTCCGGGTTGACCAGCTCTCCCGGCTCCACCGCTTTTTCAGTGATTACGCCGGAAACCGGACAGATGACGGTAGAATCTTCTATGTTTTTTTTCAGGAGATCCACGGCCGCTTCCGCCTGACGCAGCCTGGCTTCGGCCGCTTCAATTTCTTCGGGGCGGACCAGGGATTTGAGCTTTTTCAAAGCTTGCTGAGCCTGCTGGTGTTGAGCCTCAGCCAGGGCCAGCCTGGTTTCTGCATCTTCTTTTTGTTTCTGAGTAATGCTGCCACTGGCGTACAGACTTCGGAAACGCCCGGCATCTTTCCTGGCCTGTTCCAGGCCTATTTCCGACTGTTTAAGCTGCTGTTCGGCCTGGGCAATGTCTTCGCTTCGGGCTCCTTTTCTCAACAGCTCGAGCTGGGCCCGGGAGGCGGCCACAGAAGCTTCGGCCTGCCTGAGCTGCAGGTCGAGGTATTCGTGGTCAAGTTCTACCAGGGGCTGCCCCGGCTCGACCGCCTGGCCTTCCTCCACCAGCACCTTTAGTACCCGGCCACTGACTCTGGGGCTGATCCTGGCCGTGCGGCATTCAATTGTTCCGGTAACCTGTATCCGGTCGCTGACCGCTGCTTTCCGACAGGCCGTTATCATGACGAGTATAAAAACAATAAAAGCAATAATAGTAAAATAATTAAGAGCCACCCGTGATCTATTTTTACTCGATTCCGGGGCTTTCATTTCTTCCTCCCTTTCCCGGCAGGCTGGCCACCGGCCATCTTTCCGGGTTTTTCTTCCACGAAAATTCCGTGAAAAATAACGTCTATTATGCTGGCCAGAAGCTCCGAGGGCGAATAATCATGGCTGATTATCCAGTCGGGATTCATGAATTCCTGCACCAGGTACCAGAACATCTCCAGGAACAGCCGGCCGTCCAGGTTCGATTTTATCTCACCTTTTCTCACCCCTTCCAGAATGACCTCGGACACCAGGGGGAAAACCTGCTGCCGGCGGAAGGTTTCCATCTCCTGCCAGAGGTCGGGCAGCTTCTGCCTCAGGTCCCGGATGAAATCCCGGCTCAGGCCGGACAGAAACCGGCTTACGAATTCAAGGTAGGCGGTCAGCCTAACTTTGACCGGAAGCCGGTTGTCCCTGACGATTGCCTGCAACTGGCTCAACAGCCATTCCCTGGTCCCGGTCATGACCGCCCGCAGCAGGGCTTCCTTGTCCGGGAAATAGCGGTAGAGGGTGGCCTTGCTGATTCCCAGGTCCCCGGCCAGTTGGTCCATGCTCAGGCGGCTGTAGCCGTACCTGAAGAAGAGCTCCCGCGCCCGCTTTAGGATGCGAGGCTTCAGGTCGGCCGGCAGTGATGATACTGATGAAACTTTATTCGTTTTCATAGTTTCATTATACTTAAGCCGTTCCGGAGATCAAGAGTTTTATTACAGGAACCGGCCGGACTGACCGGGTCCGCCGCCGTGACCGCCCGCAACCAGGTCCGCCTGGATAAGGATAAGTCCAGAAGGTAGCGGGCTGAGGAAGGCTTCCTGCCCGACAGAAAGCAATCGCAACAATCGAGACGGCTTATCCGGCGCTCAGCCTTCTATGATGCCCAGCGGCGGCGTGGTCTTCCAGGCCCCGCGGGTAAAATCGGGAAACTTCACCGGCTCGGACTTCCTGGCCACCGATTTTTCGCTCAGGGCCGAGACCGCGCTCCAGGCGGCCGCATCGTAGACGTTCATGTCCATGGGAGTGCCCGCTCTCAGGCACTGCACCAGCCGGTAATCTTCTATAAAATCCATTCCCCCGTGGCCGCGGCCTTCGCCCTTCTGGCTCAATTTCTTCCAGAGGGGATGCTCAAACTCTTCGGCATAGGCCTCGATGTCCTCCCAGCGGTGATCCGGGCTGCGACCCTCTACGTAAATCCGGTCGGGCCATTTCTGCAGGATTCCCCTGGTCCCCTGAATCAGGTGAATCCGGGAGTAGGGACGTGGCAGGTTGGTATCGTGAATGAGGATGATGGTTTTACCCAGCCTGGTCTTGATCAGCGAGGTGTTGACATCGCCCAGGGCAAACCTTTCCCTGGCCTGGGGCGAATCCGGACCGAATTTTTCCCGGGCGTAAAGCTGCAGGCCACGCGAGGGCGAGCTCATGGAAACCAGATAATCAAAAACATCGCCCCGGTTGATATTCAGGCACTGAGCCACCGGGCCGAGGCCATGGGTCGGGTAGAGGTTGCCGTTCCTGGTCCAGGAATGCTGCCGGCGCCACAATCCTTCCCCTTCGCTGCTGAATTTAACGTCGCGCAGGTCGTGGAGATAGCCGGCCTCGGCATGAAGCACTTCGCCCAGCAGGCCGCGCCGGACCATGTTGAGGCTCATCAACTCCACCCGGTCGTAGCAGCAATTCTCCATCATAACGCAGTGCTTTTTGTACCTCTCGGCCGTTTCCACCAGCTCCCAGCACTCTTCCAGGGTGACCGCGGCCGGCACCTCGGTGGCCGCATGCTTGCCATTTTTCATAGCCTCGACACAGACCGGCACATGCCATTCCCAGGGAGTGGCGGTAAAGACCAGGTCCAGGTCTTCCTCCTGGCACATTCGCTTGAAATCCCAGGGACCGCGCGAATAGCCTTTCGGTTTCGGGAAACCGGCTTCTTCCACCCATTTCTGGGCCCGGGCCACCTTCTCTTCCACGATGTCGCAGATGGCCCTGATTTCCACGCCCTCTATGTTCAGAAAATTCTGGACGTGGACCGAGCCCATGCCACCCACGCCGACAAACCCAACGCGGACCACATCCAGAGGCCGGCTGGCGAAAAGCGGACCGTAATCAGAAGGAATTTCCGGCCTGGCCTCAAGCTTTCCAGCCTGGCTGCCCAGCCAGAGGCCGGCCGTGCCGGCCAGGCTCAACTTGAGAAAATCTCGTCGGGCAGGATTTCTTATTTCTTCTGTCTCTTTCTTTTTCATGAGGCTTACCTCCCTGTTCAAGTAGTCTTTATTTTTTTGGCTCATGAATTCACTCTTCAGGCTTCAGAAACGGGCTTAAAACCCGTAACCCAGGCCGGCTCCAAGGCTCAGCCCGTCCAGTCTTACCCGACCTCCCGCCAGGAGCAGGGAGCGGACACCGGTGGGAATTGAATCCCAGGTCAGGGCTGTCCGCAGATAAATCTTGCCGCCCAGACGAATATCCGCTGCCAGCTCTCCGCGGAAATGTACCTTCTGTCCACGATAGGACAGGTCCACCATAGCCCAGCTTTCGTCATAGACAGAAAAGGCCAGGCCAGCACCGGCCGAGGCCTGGAAGGGCCCGGCCTTTAAGCGGTATTTCAAAAGAAGTGGAAAAGTCCAGCGATAGAACCTGAGAGGATAGACAGCCGGCTCACCTTCCACCGTTATGGCTTCTCCCCGGCCGCTGCACCGCCAAGCTCCCGCTTCCAGTCCCAGGTTGTTTTTTGTGTACAAATCAAAAGCCAGCCCGAAAAGCGGCATGGTTCCGTAGATTTCCCTGAACTCGGCCTGCCTGAAATTAAAAAGACCGGAAACCAGGAAAAGCCTGGCTTCAACTGCCGAAGATGCGGCCGGCTCCACCAGGCAGAACAGACCCAGCAGCCAGACCACCAGGCCTGCTTCCCATCCTGTTGCTCTTCTTTCGGTCATTATCATCAATTCCATGAAAAACCAAAAAATGACCACAAAAGATGACGAAGCGAATTAACGGGGCTGATACCGGCGTTGACCGATAGAACCCGGCTGAAATTGCTCTCCCGGCCGAGGCTGTCCGCGGCCGTAACCGTGTAATAAAACGTCGAATCGGACGCCAGAAGGACATCAACGTGGTGTGTATCATAAATTAAGCCATTGTTTATTTTCTGAAAATTGGCCCGGGGCTCCAGGCTGCGATAGACATTATAACCGGAAGCCCCCGGGACCGCTTCCCAGCTTAAAAATACGCCTTTCAGGTGATTGAAAATTGAAGCGTGGCTGCCGACACCCAGGTTGAAATTTTTCGGAGTTGAGGGATACCCCGGCCTGATGACCTGGGCCAGGTCCACCAAACCGATCAGAGAGCCCCTGGCGGCCGAGCGGTAAAAATCAAAATTGAGGGTGTCAACAGTATCGGTCGTTTTGTGATAGTAAGGATTGGGGACGCTGGCATCTTCAATGACACAGAGAGCCGCTATTCCCCTGTCCCAGAAAGAGGCATGGTCTGAATAGACAAAAGAAGCATCAATGATTTTCTTCCCGGCCACCGGTCCATAGAGTTCGCTCAGAATGGCCACCCGGTCGACCAGCCAGCTGGAGCTGCGGTTGCCAATCAGGTCCAGGTCTTCAGGCAGTCTGTCGGCATAAGCCACCATGTCCAGGTTGATAACCGCCAGAATATTCTCAGAAGGGTCCAATCTCTCCTGAACGTAACGAAGGCTGCCCACCAGCCCCTGCTCTTCAGCCGAGAATAAAATAAACCGGACGGTGAAATCAAAAGGCCGGCCGGCCAGAATCCTGGCCGCTTCCAGCACCGCCCCGGTGCCGGAACCATTATCGTCAGCCCCGGGAGCCAGGGTCCAGCGCTGGTCTGAGGTCGAATCATAATGGGCACAGATTATTACCACCTGTTCCGGGTAGGTCTGGCCGCGGATTTCAGAAATCACGTTCCGGCAGAGATAGCTATTATAATAAAAATCCTGAAAACTGGCGGGAAGACCCAGTCCGGTTAAATAATCATAAATATACTGACCTGCCTGGAGGCAACCGGTCGTCGGGGCGTAACGCGTTCCGAAGTTCTGCAGGGCGGTGACTCTATCCCTGAGGTTGTCAGCTGAGACTTCAGCCGCTATCAGTTCATACAGTTCATCCTTAACGCTCCGCCAGACGAATTCCGCGGGTAGGGCCACTCCCGGCGACAGAGTTTTTCCGCTGGCCGGCAAGAGCCTTCGCCTGACCCTGACCGGCAGCTCTTCCAGTTCTGAGGGGTCCCGGGCTACCAGCAGATAATCAGAACCCTCAAGAAACAAAACGCTGAAACGGGAAGATATATTTTCCAGCTCGGCGGCGCGGCTTATCCTGGCCACCAGGTACACCCGGTTGTGGACGTAGAAGGCCAGCCGCTTGAAGCTGATTCCCCGGCTCCTGAGTTTTAAGTTTTCTTCCCGGTCGAGTCGGAGAAGGTAGCTACCTTCAAGTTCCAGCAGGCATTCTATCTTTTCCTGCCACAGGACATTTTCCAGGCCTGGCTGGTTTTTCTGAACCTGAACCAGAAAGAGCGGAGCAGGCTGCCGCCCCGGGAGCAAGCTCAGGCAGGAAAATAAAACGATAAGCAGAGCCGGTAAGACCCGGCGGTAACATCTGACATTTAACATCATCTTATTCCGGTAATTTAAGAAATTTGAAGGCTAATTTCAAGCACATATCTTATAGCCCGGGTCGATAAAGTCCACGACCGTCCTGCAGGAGAAGGAAAAACCGGGGGAGAGTTCGTTCCTTGTGCCGATGATACTGAAAAATTTTATCGTTGACCTGAGCCGGATTCAAGACCGAAAGTCCGCAGGTCGGTGGATATTCCGGAAGGTTCTGCAGATTAAACCGGTCCCACGGTTGTCAGGCCTCGGGCCTGCGACCACCCTGTCTGTCTATCGGAGCGCGAGACAAAGGCAAAAAATTTGTTTAACCTGCTTGACAAAATTTTTTCTACGGCTAAAATTACCGCTGATGAAGGATTTAACGATGCACCTTTCAAGTCGGGCCACCTTCCCCGCCAGTGCATCTTTCTGCCTTTCCTCCTGGTTCTGGTGGGCGGCTTAGTCCGCCCGGAGTCTGCCTTCGTTTCCCCCCATATTTTTGAACCGAGTATTTTTCTATTTTTAATTTCTAAGCTCAGGAGGAAAAAGATGAAAAGATACGATTCCCGGGAAATGGGTTACCTGCCCGAGTATTTTTATAACATCAAGGCCGACCTGCCGGAACTTCCACCGCCGCCCCTTAACCCCCTGACCCTCCAGCCTCTCCAGCCGGAAGAACTGGAATCTGTTTTCTGCCGCGGTTTTATCCAGCAGGAAATCTCAACCGAACGATTTATCAGGATTCCAGCCACGGTCCTGGAAGCCTATGCCCGGTATCGCCCTACCCCATTAATTTACGCCTCGGGCCTGAGAAAATACCTGGATACCCCTGCCAGAATTTTCTACAAGTATGAAGGAGTGGGACCGGCCGGTAGCCATAAGACCAACACCGCCCTGATGCAGGCCTACCTGGCCAGCCAGGAAGGGATTGAAACGCTGACCACCGAGACCGGAGCCGGGCAGTGGGGTTCGGCCCTGGCCTACGCCTGCAGCCAGTTCGGCCTGCGGGCCAGGGTTTTCATGGTAAGGTCGAGCTTCAGGCAAAAACCGGGCCGCCGGATAATGATTCAGCTCTCTGGGGGTCAGGTGGTGGAAAGTCCGGGTCCAACCACCTCCTCCGGCCGAAAATACTACCAGGAAAACCCGGAGCACCCCGGCAGCCTGGGCATAGCCATATCCGAAGCGGTGGAAGCCGCCGTGAGTCAGCCGGCCACCCGCTATTCCCTCGGCTCGGTGCTGGATGCAGTGCTCCTGCACCAGACGGTTATCGGGCTGGAAGCCGGCAGGCAGTGTCAGGAATTCGGGGTCGAGCCGGAGCTGGTCATCGGCTGTGTTGGCGGAGGTTCCAACTTTGCCGGTTTGAGCTTTCCCTTTATGGCCAATAAGCTTCAAGGAAAAAATGGCCAGCGTTTCATCGCGGTTGAGCCCGAGGCCTGTCCCTCTTTAACTGCCGGACAGCTTCAGTACGACCACGGCGATTCTGTTGGCCTCACTCCCCTGCTTTACATGCACAGTCTGGGGAGAGATTTTGTTCCGCCCCCGATCCACGCCGGCGGGCTGCGCTACCACGGGATGGCCCCGCTGGTCAGCCACCTGGTAAAAATGGGGCTGGTTGAGGCCCGGGCTTATTCCCAGAAGCAGGTCTTCACTGCCGCCGAAATTTTCCTGAAAACCGAAGGCATCCTGCCGGCCCCGGAATCGTCCCATGCCATCGCCGCGGTTATAGATGAGGCCCTGGCTGCCAAAAAATCAAGGACTGAAATTAACATTCTGTTCAACCTTTCGGGTCACGGTTTCCTGGATATAAATGCCTACGACCAAAACGGTAAGAGCTGAAAACCAGGGCGGCCCGGCTCCCGCTTTATGAGGGCAATTATCCGGGCTGGAGGAAGCGGGCTGCCTTCATAGGGATATAAAGTAAGGGGAGAGGCGGGCTCTCCCCTCTCAACCATCCATCTTGAAGGCGGTCAGTATCTTATATTCCGGCTACGCAGTTCCAGCCTTACCTTTTCGATCGTCTTTCTGATTTCGTTCATATAATCAGGAGAGCAGAGCTGGATAGATTTCTTCAGCCCGTACTCGGCAATTTCAGTCGCTCGCTCCAGCGGGACATCGATTCCGGCAAGTTTTTTCAGGAAAACGACGCCGGATTGAGCCAGCGACTCGGCCAGGCCTTTTAAGGCCCTGAACTCCGGCAGTAACAATATAGCTCCGTACTGGATCATAAACCTCCGGAACATGGCCTCGTTTTCCCTGATGGCTGAATTGTAATCCGGATTGTTGAGGGCAGTAATAAGCAAATTCTGGAAGCTCCTGTCCCTGACCACGGCCGCGGCGATTATGTCTTCGCCCACCCGCGTATCAACTTTCTTAATAATCAGGTCCCCGGCCGCCTCCACCAGGTTATGGCAGAGCTCGAGGCGCAGGCGGAATTGCTCTGGATTATGGTTATAAAGCCCGAGGGACTCGAAATAATTGTTAAGGGTCGGGTCAGAGTTCAGGGCCACGGCCTTGATGATAACGTAACCGGGCTCGATTTCTCCCGGAACCAGCGGGAAATCGGCCGGAGGGGTTAAGGTCTGGGCCTGATGATGGGCGGTGAAGTCGGCGCCCCAGACATCGTTATGAACCACATAGCCGTAAGCCAGCGCTTTCTGGAAATTACGGTAGGTGGCCTTTTCCCAGACTGACATAAAACCCTCATTGTCGGGCACCCCATGAGTAAAGGCCCTGAGAACGGGGTCGGCGTAGAGGTCAAAATTGTAGTTAAAAAGGTCAGGAGCCAGACCGCCATAAAGCTCCTGGAAATCGAGCGTCAGGTAGTACCGGCCTATCTTCTTGCTGATGAAAGCATGGGTGGCCGAGCCCCAGGAAAAACCGTTGCTGACCAGAAACATGGTCAGGAGCAGAAACAACAAACCTGAAATCAGGCTCTTTCTCATTTTAGCCTCCTCTTCCAGAATTTCTTGCCCGTTTTAACATCCTGGCTGATGTTTCATAGAAATTAGACAGCCCCCTAAATAATTCCTTGGAAATTTGCTGGAAATGACCATCCTCGTTGAGCCTCCAGGCCAGGGATACTCAAGATGGGCTAAAAGAAAATGAACCGGAAAAAAGCGCAGAAAAAACCCGGGGTTCAGACCTCTTCCATCCTGACGGTGAAATGGCGCAGGTAGCGTGATTCCCGCACTATGCGCAGGCCGCGGACTTTATCCCGGTTCTGGTAAAGGTCAATTATGGCCCCGGCCACATAATCCAGGTGAGCGCTGGTATAAACCCGCCGGGGTATGGCCAGACGAACCAGCTCCAGCCTGGGGTAGACCTCCCTGCCGGTTTTCTCGTCCTTCCGGGCGAACATAACCCCGCCGATTTCCACCGCCCTGATTCCGGCCTCGCGGTAGAGAGCCACGGTCAGGGCCCAGCCCGGGTACTGGTGCCTGGGAATATGAGGCAGGAACCTGTCGGCCAGCAGGTAGACGGCATGACCGCCGACGGGTTTGAAAACAGGCACACCGGCTTCATCCAGCCGTCCTCCCAGGTAGGCCACCTGGTTTATCCGGTATTCCAGGTAATCTTCTTCCAGAACTTCCTCCAGCCCGCGGGCAATGGCTTCCAGGTCGCGGCCGGCCAGGCCGCCGTAGGTCGGGAAACCCTCGCTCAGAATCAGCAGGTTTTTCAATTTTTCAGCCAGCAGGTCGTCGTC
Source organism: uncultured bacterium (assembly GCA_937920515.1). Classification (GTDB taxonomy): domain Bacteria; phylum Acidobacteriota; class Aminicenantia; order Aminicenantales; family Saccharicenantaceae; genus Saccharicenans. The sequence continues at coordinate 33,612 of CALEUG010000018.1, read as the reverse complement.
CACGGTCACGAAGCCGCCGATGTTGACCAGGGCATCCTTCTTGGCGCTCATGGTCGCCCCCTGGCCGTAGGAAAAAATTTCCTGGGCTATTTCCAGGATTGACTTTTTCTCGTAGCCCTTCTCCCTCTTCTTGATAAAGTAGGCATTCTCGGCAAAGCGGCAGGCATCGAAGAAGAGCGGAATTTTATGCTGCTTGCAGACCTGGCTGACTTCCTTGATGTTCTTGATGGAGACCGGCTGCCCCCCGCCGCTGTTGTTGGTGATGGTCATCATGACCAGCGGTATTTTCTTGACGCCTTTTTTCTCGATGAACTTTTTCAATTTATCGACGTCCATGTTGCCTTTAAAAGGATGAATGGAATCCGGGTCGTAGGCATCGTCAATGACCAGGTCCACTGCTCTCCCTCCCCGGGCCTCAACGTTGGCTCTGGTGGTATCAAAATGGATGTTGTTGGGAACATAATCCCCTTTCTGGACCAGGACCTCAAAAAGTATCCTTTCGGCCGCCCTTCCCTGGTGGGTGGGGATGACATGCTTGAAACAGAAAATATTCTTAACGGCCGCTTCCAGGTGAAAAAAGTTCCTGGCTCCGGCGTAGGACTCATCTCCGATTAAAAGCCCCGCCCACTGATTGTCGCTCATGGCCGAGGTGCCGGAGTCGGTCAGCAGGTCGATGAAAACCTTTTCGGCCGGGATGTTGAAGACATTGTACCCGGCCTGCTTCAAGATATTTTCTCTTTCCCGGCGGTCGGTCATTTTTATCCTCTCGACCGTCTTGATCCGGAAAGGTTCTACCGGGGCTTTTATCCTGCTCATATTATTACCTCTTCAGAAAAAGATGATGATATCATATCAAATTCGATTCATTTTGCACTCAAAAAGCACACAACCGGCGGAACTGGCGGTAGCGGTTGATGAGGTCAAGCTGGCTGGCCCGGAGTAAACCGTCCACCCCGAAATCCTCGACCACCAGAGAGGCCACCAGGTTGCCGTATACGGCCGCTCTCCTCAATTCCCGCTGGTGGAAATGCCCGGCGCTGTCCAGGTAACCCAGGAAGGCCCCGGCAAAAGCATCCCCGGCCCCGGTCGGGTCCACCACCCGTTCGCAGGGATGGGCCACCACACCGAACACAAAATTTTTACCGAAAAGCATGGCCCCGTGCTCGCCTTTCTTGACGACGATGACCCTGGGGCCGGCGGCCTGGAGCTTGCGCCCGGCCCGGACCAGGTTCAGCTCTTCTGCTATCAGCCGGCATTCCTCATCGTTGACAAAAAGAATGTCGACTTTCTGAATGGTCCGGAGCAGGGCTTCCGGTTTGTTCTCTATCCAGTAGCGGATGGTGTCCATGGCCACCAGTTTGACCGCCACCAGCTGGTCCAGGATAAAATCATGGCTCTCCGGGTCCAGGTTGGACAGAAAAACCAGCTCGGCCTTTCGGTAACTGTCAGGAAGGACGGGCTTAAAATCCTGCAGAACATTCAGCTCCGTCTTCACCGTGGTCCTGAGGTTCGGGTCCCGCTCGTAACGTCCGTGCCAGTGGAAGGTCCTGCCCTGTTTTACCTTGAGCCCGGCCAGGTCGATTTTCCGGGAGCGGAGCTTGTCCAGAAACCTGGACGGGAAATCCCGCCCGACCACCGAGACCAGGCCCGGCCTGGTGAAAAAGCTGGCAGCCAGAGCCGCATAAGTCCCCGAACCGCCGATTATCCTGTCCCGCCGCTCGAAGGGTGTTTCAATGGTATCAAAAGCTACTGAACCGACGATGACAAGGCTCACCGGCTTCCTTTCTATTTCTTTATGTATTTCGAGATGAGCGGAGCCAGCTTCTCCACGGTTTCCCGGTTCCTGGCTTCCGGGCTGGTGACGATGGCATTCTGCAGGGCCTGCTGGCACAGGCAGTCTTTATCCTGGAGTTGACTGATGCTGGATACAGCCTGCTTGATAATGGCTCTGGCGTGCTCGATATTATGCCTCAGGTTTTCCAGAACCAGCTCGACGCTGACCGACTCTTCGTCGGCTTTCCAGACATCATAATCGGTAACCAGGTTCATGGTAACGTAGCAGATTTCCGCTTCCCGGGCCAGCCTGGCCTCGGTGGCTGCGGTCATGCCGATAACGTCGGCCTGAAGCAGGCGGTAGATTCTGGACTCAGCCCTGGTGGAAAAAGCCGGACCTTCTATGCAGACATAGGTGCCGCGGGGATGAACGGATAATCCCAGCCCTCTGGCCACCTCAAACAGGTGTCTGGAAAGCACCGGGCAGACCGGGTCTGCCAGGCTGATATGGGCCACCACCCCCTGACCGAAAAAGGTGTTCGGCCGGTGGGTCCGGTCAAAAAACTGGTCGGCCAGGACTATATCCCGGGGCTTGATTTCTTCCCGGAGTGAACCGACCGAGTTAACCGAGATAAGCTTTTCCACTCCCAGCAGCTTGAAACCGTAGATGTTGGCCCGGTAATTCACCTCGGCCGGCAGCAAGTGATGTCCGCGTCCATGCCGGCTCAGGAAAGCCACTCCGACACCTTCCAGCTCGCCGACAACATAACTATCGGAAGGCCGGCCAAAGGGAGTTTCCAGGTCAAGGGTGGTAACGTTATTAAGGCCTTCTATCTGGTACAGGCCCGTGCCCCCCAGGATACCGACCTTGATTGAAGGGATATCTGGCTTGCCCATCTCTTACCTCTTGAAGCTATTCATATATAATTTATTTGCTATAACAGTCAAGGTTAGCCTTAAATTATAAACCAGCCCGGAAAATTTGGAAAGCGATCGCCGCCGGTCTTTGATTTTTGGCAAAAAAACAGCTATTCTTTACTCAAATTTTCTCAGGGCAGGTAAAAATGAAATTCATCTATTTTGATTGCTCGGCCGGGGCCAGCGGCGACATGATCCTGGCCTCTCTGCTGTCGCTGGGAGTTCCACTGGAGGAATTCCGGCAGGCAATCCAGCGGCTAAAACTCAAGGTGGAAGTCCGGGCCAGTAAAGCCAGCTCCAGCGGATTTTCCGGGCTTCAGGTTGAGGTCAAGGCCCCAGCCGCCTCTAAGGAAAGGACCTTTTCCCAGGTGGAGAGAATTATCACCGTCTCCAGGCTGGAGCCCCGGGTAAAACAGGACGCTCTGAAGATTTTCAGGCGCCTGTTTGAGGCCGAAAGCCGGGTTCACGGCCGTAGCTTCCGCGCTGCCCATCTCCACGAGGCAGCCGCTGACGATGCCCTGGTGGACATAGTCGGATCCTGCTGGTTGTTATGGAAACTGGGGGTGAGCGAGGTTTACTTCTCCCCGGTTAACCTGGGCGGCGGTTACGTGGATACGGCTCATGGCCGGCTGCCGGTGCCACCGCCGGCCGTGGGTGAATTGATGAGGGGATTTCCGGTTTACGGCAGTCAGGAAAAGGTCGAGCTGCTCACCCCAACCGGAGCGGCCATCCTGACCACACTGGGCCGCAGCCTTAGTTACTGGCCCGAACTCACCTATGAAAAGATCGGCTATGGACTCGGTCACCGAAAACTCCAGTTCCAGCCCAACCTCCTCCGGGCTTTCTATGGAGAACGCGAGTTGTTCCAGCCGGCCAGGAAAATTCAGGTGGTTGAGGCCACCGTTGATGACGCTTCCCCCCAGCTTCTGGGCAGCTTTATCAACCGGGTGCGGGAACTCGGAGCCCTGGAAGCCTACCTCACCCCGATAGTCATGAAAAAAAATCGTCTGGGCAGCAAATTGACCGTGCTGGCCGAGGTTGATAAAATAGACAGGCTGATCGAGGCTATCTTCCGGGAAACCACCACCATCGGGCTGAGATACTATCCGGTTGAAAGAAGAGTTCTGAGAAGAGAGATTAAAGAAGTCAGATGGCGCGGGCATAAGGTCAGGGTAAAAGTCAGCTACTACGGTGAGGAAGCCGTTAACTTCCAGCCTGAATACGACGATTGCCTCCATCTGGCTCAAAAACTGAATGTGCCCTTGAAACAGGTCATCACCGAGGTGATAAAAAATTTCAAAGTCTGAGGATAACATGGCCAGAAAAAACAGGAAACACAGTCAGCTCAAAAAAATGGACCTGAAAAAAATTGAACAGGGTGTCCGGCTGGTAATCGAGGGCATAGGCGAAGACCCGGACCGTCCCGGTCTGAAGGGCACTCCGGGCAGGGTGGCCAGGATGATGGATGACATCCTGGGCGGAACCCGGATTGACCCGCAGGAAGACCTGGAAGTTTTTCAGGACGAACGGCACGACGAGCTGGTCCTGATCAGAAATATTCCTCTCTATTCTTTCTGCGAACATCACCTGCTGCCTTTTGCCGGCGTGGCTCACGTGGCCTACATCCCGAAAGAAGGTCGAATCATCGGCCTGAGCAAGATCGCCCGGCTGGTGGATACCCTGGCCCGGAGGCTGCAGGTTCAGGAGCGCCTGACCAAGCAGGTGGCTGACATCCTGAATGCCACCCTGAACCCTCTGGGTGTCATGGTGGTCATCGAGGCCGAACATCTGTGCATGTCGATGCGCGGCGTAAAAAAGCCCAAAGCCATAACGGTGACCTCGGCCGTCCGGGGTTCATTCCGCAACAACCCGGCCACCCGGACCGAAGCCATGATGCTCATCAAGGGAGGTATTCCAGGTGGAAGAGAAATTTAAGCAAACCTTTTACGTCACAACCCCCATCTATTACGTTAACGATGTGCCCCACATCGGGCACGCCTACACCACCATCATCGCTGACGCCCTGGCCAGGTACCAGCGTCTCTGTGGCAAGAAAGTCTATTTCCTGACGGGAACCGACGAGCACGGGCAGAAAATAGAAAAGGCGGCCAGCGAAAAGGGGCTCCGGCCGAAAGAGCTGGCCGACCGGGTGGTGGTCAGGTTCAAGGAACTCTGGCAGAAACTCAACATTTCTTACGACTATTTCATCCGGACAACAGAAGAGTTCCACGAAAAAGGCGTGCAGAAGATATTCAAGATGCTGCTCGACAAGGGCGATATCTACAAGGGGACGTACCAGGGATGGTACTGCGTTTCGGAAGAGAATTTTCTATCGGAAGACGTGCCGCTCGAGCCCGGGGGCCACAAGATCTGTCCCGACTGCGGCCGGAAGGCGATGCTGCTGGAAGAAGAGAGCTATTTCTTCCGGCTCTCCGCCTACCAGCAGCCCCTGCTGGATTTCTATGCCGCCAACCCGCGGTTTGTCCGGCCGCAGAGCCGGATGAACGAGGTGGTCAGTTTTGTCCGCCAGGGACTTAAGGACCTGAGCATTACCAGGACCACCGTTCGCTGGGGGATTCCCGTGCCCGGCGACCCCCGGCACACCATCTATGTCTGGTTTGATGCCCTTCATAATTACGTGACCGGGGCCGGTTACGACTGGAACCCCGAGCTTTTCAGGATTTTCTGGCCGGCCGATGTTCACCTGATCGGCAAAGATATCCTGCGTTTTCACGCCATCTTCTGGCCGGCTTTTCTCATGGCCGCCGGCTTTCCCCTGCCGGGGACAGTTTACGGACACGGCTGGTGGCTGAAGGATGAAACCAAGATGTCCAAGTCCCGGGGCAATGTCCTCGACCCCTACCTGATCCTGGAAAAGGTCGGGCCCGATGCCCTGCGCTACTTCTTGCTGAGGGAGGTCCCGGTCGGGCTGGACGGCAGTTTTTCCCACGAAGGGTTTGTCCAGAGGATAAATTCCGACCTGGCCAACGACCTGGGCAACCTGGTCCAGAGAATCCTGACCATGGTCTTCAACTATTTCGGCGGCGAAATCCAGGAGCCCGGGGAGGAAACGGAGGCTGACCGGCAGCTGGCCAGGATGTTTGAGGAAACAGCGAAGCGGGTATATTCCCATTACGACGATTACGCTCTCAACCGGGCACTGGAAGAAATATGGGTCTTTCTCAACATCACCAATAAATACCTGGCCGACCAGGAGCCCTGGAAAATCGCCAGGAAACCGGAAGCCCGGGGCCGGCTGGCCCGGGTCCTCTACCAGGCCCTCTGCGCCATCCGGGGCAGCAGCTATCTTATCTACCCGGTTATGCCGGAGACCGCGGAAAGAATCTGGGGCTTTATCGGAGAAAAAAGAAGGCCCGGACAGGTTCCAAAAAACGACCTGAATTTTTATGACCTGTCCGCAGGAACCAGAACCAGCAAGCCGGAAGCTCTCTTTCCCAGGATAGACCTGCAGGAATTCATCGGGGAAGTGGAGAAACCGAAAGCCGCCCTGGAAAACGCTTCCGGGCAGGAGTTAAAAATGGAGTACATCACTTACGAAGATTTCAAGAAAATGGACCTCAGGGTAGTTAGGGTGCTGGCCGCCGAGAGGGTGCCCGGGACTAACAAGCTGCTGAAACTGCAGATTGACCTGGGAACCGAAAAAAGGCAGATCGTGGCCGGCGTGGCCGAGACCTACTCACCAGAAGAGCTGGTAGGCAAGGAGTTTATCGTCATCGCCAACCTGCAGCCAGCAGTCATCCGCGGAGTCGAATCTCAGGGAATGCTGCTGGCAGCCGAGGTCGAGGGTAAGGCCATCATACCCTTCTTTGACCGCGAACTCCCGCCAGGAACCAGGGTGAAATAAGAATCAAAACGGTCTCACCTTTCGTAAAGGAAGCTCCAGACCTCCTCGGCCGCTATCTTGCCTTCTCTCAGGCAAACGGGTTCGGTTCCGGTCAGGTCGATGATGGTGGAGGGCTTTTCTCCCGGGGTGCGGCCGCCGTCTATAAAGATATCAACCCGGTCGCGGAAAATTTCATAGGCCTCAGAAAAACTGTCCAGCGGGGGTTGCCCGCTGAGGTTGGCACTGGTGGAAACGAGCAGCGTGCCGCACTTTCTGACCAAATTCTGAAGCCAGGCGAGCGGCGGCACCCGGACGGCAATGGTTCGGCCCGGACCATAAAGGTTAGTCGGCAGGGTATTTTCCCTGGCTTTAAGGACCATGGTCAGGGGTCCCGGCCAGAAGCGTTCAGCCAGCCTGAAGAAAAAGTCAGGTGGCCCTTCTGAAAACCTGAGGACCATTTCCAGGTCCGAGGCGATAAAGGGCAACGTCCGGCCCACCTCCCTTCCCTTGAGGCTGAAAATCCGACCGACCACAGATTCAATGGAAGCCAGGCCTCCCAGACCATAATAGGTTTCGGTCGGATAGACAATAATTTCCCCGGCTCTCAGCCGCCCGGCCAGAATATCCAGCCACTCGGGTTCAGGTTGCTGTCCGCAGAGCGAAAAAACATCTGACGACAACTTTTTTCCACCTCCTTCCAGCCCGAGAATAGCCGAAAAAAGATGGAGATTCAAGAAAAAGGGACATCTGTCTTAAAAATAAAACACTTCCGGCCTTAGCCCGCCTGTTTTTAAGATATCCTGCCTGGCACATAATTTGCTATAATAGAGAGATGAGGAGGTTAACCAGATGAAAAAAACCGTCATAATTACAGTCCTGATACTGTTACTGCTGCCCCTGACGGCTTCGGCCAATATCTTTACCATTCGCTACGGCTACTTTGTGCCCAGAATGAGCGGCGGGCCGGACAGCCTCTGGACCATAGAATTCGAAAACATGAGCTTCAAGAAATCAGCCTACCAGGCAGGCATGCTGGGCCTGTCCTACGAGTACTTCCTGAACCGCAACTTCAGCCTGGAGCTGGCTATCGATTTTTACAATCGCCAGAAGGGTGGCTGGTACCGGGATTATACTCAGTATAAAATCGATGACCTGTACTTTGCCTTCCCCGATTTTTTTGGACAGCCTATCATTCACACCTTTGAGGTTTCCCAGACTCCTATCTCTCTATCTTTTAAAGTAACGCCGCTGGGTCGCCGGGTAAGGTTCGTTCCCTACTTCGGCGGAGGTGTCGGCCTTTATATCTGGACGGTCAGGTTGCAGGGCGAAATAGTAGATTTTTCCGACCCCTGGATTTACAGCGACCCCTACGGAGACATAACCGTATACCCGGTTTACTATGCCCTCCTGGAAGAACAAAACCGGATATCCGTAGGCTATAACGCTTTTGCCGGAGTCATGGTCCCCATCGGCAGCCGGACCACCCTTGACCTCGGCTTCCGCTATAATTTCCTGAAGGCCAGGTTCCGGGACTCCTTTGAAGGTTTTGAAGATTTTGATTTCAACGGTTATTCCCTGGTCCTTGGGCTTAATTTCTGGTTCTGACCCATCTCAGCTCTTCCAGATAAAAGGCCGGGTTCTCAGCCGGGAGCCCGGCTCTTTTTTTGGCGGACGGCTTAGAGCAGGAAGAGACTGAAAATTACCACCGGGCAATTGTAAACAAGTCTTTTTCTAACATTCTCCGCCCGGCACCGACCACCGGCTTCAGGCCCGGTCTGAATATATCTGAATTTTCTGCCGGTAATAATCAGCTTCTTCCCGGTTTCCCCTTTTCAAAAATCCACTGACCAGGACCTGGCATTTTTTTATTATTTCAGCCCTGATCAGGGCCCGATCTTCTGGCCTTTCGGCCAGCCCCAGAGCCTTTTCCAGCGCCTGAACACGCCATCTGTCCATTCCCCAGTATTTTTTTGAAAGCTGGTCGGAATGTCCGCCTCGCTTGATGATGAGCGGGCAGGGCAGGAAATGATAGGGGTGGCCGAGGGCAATTCTAAGACCGAGGTCGTAATCCTCGCAGACCGGCAGGCTTTCGTCGAACTCCCCTATTTCCTCAAAGAGCCGGCGCCGGAACATGGCCGAAGATAAACTCAAAAGGCAGAGTGGAAGGACCCTGTCCAGCACCCGGCCTGAAAATTTCTGGTGTTTTTTTTTCTGGTTGACCCGTAGGCCGTTCCTGACCCAGATTTCCTCGGTCAGACAGAAACGGGCTTCCGGAAAAACCTTCAGGTAATTAAGCTGAACCTTAACTTTTTCTTTGAGCCAGAGGTCGTCGGAATCCAGAAAGGCGATGAACTCGCCGGCAGCCAGTCCCAGCCCCCGGTTGCGGGCCCGGCTTACTCCGCCGTGGTCAAGGCGGGCATACCTGACCTGCGGAAATTTCTGCCGGTAAGCGCTCACCAGGTCGGGCGTCCGGTCGGTTGAGCCGTCATCCACCACGATCAATTCCCAGTCGCCTGGATTTTTTTGAAAATAGGTCTGGGCCAGAACGGAGTCAATGGCTTCGGCCAGGAAAGCTGCCCGGTTGTGGGTGACAATAATCGCCGAAACCATCTTGAGTCAATCAGCGATTGAATTCTTTGCTGATCGCCGAGGTCGCTTCCAGCGGAAAGGTCAGCCTGCCCCAGGCCGAATCAGCTTCAATTCTCATTTTCAGGGTGAAAGACGGGCGGCCCTTCTCCAGACCATCCCGCAGTTCCCTACCCTGCTCAAAAAAATCCAGCATCAAAGGCAGGCTGTAGGTTTTACTCTGCCCGGCCCCTATGGTCTTATCCCCGGCCAGCTCACCGCTGTAAATAACCCTGTTTTCCAGCCATAGTTCCAGCTTGATTGTCTGAATCAGAAGGTCGTAAGCGTTGGGATTGCTGAGGGCAAAGCGGAAATCAAAATCGGCGCCCCCCAGGGTCAGGTCGCGAACCAGCAGCGGCAGAAACCTGACCTCGGGCAGCTTGAAAATCGGGAAATCAGCCCGGACATTCAGGGCTACTTTTTCGGTCCTTTTCCTTTCATCCTGAAAAATCAATTCCCCGGCCATCCGGCAGGTTGCCTGCTGTCTGGTTCCGGCAAGATAAGGCTCAAGATATTGATAATTGATTTTGACCGGAAAGTTAACCAGGGCCTGACTGCCGGCCGGTAGTTCTATCGGCTGGTCCAGAGAAACCGGCTGGCGGAAGTATTCCTTCTCGTTTATCAGAACCTGGTATTGATAGGAAACCAGAGAATAGTTTCTGGAAGAATTATTCCCCATCCTGACATGGAAGGACAGGGTTAAACCCGAGCCCGACAGCTCTCCGATTCGAACCCGGTCCAGGGTGAGTTCTATGCTTTTCCCCGGCAAGGAGATGGAAAGTTCACCGGCCACCGCCCCGGCCAGGGCCGCCACCAGAATTAAAAAAACCGCTAACAGTGACTTCATCTATTTCCTGTCCCGACTTATAAAGTTTCTTCTTCGGGTCGGTAGATAAAAATACCTTAAAAGCGACTCGATTACAAGCTGCCCGAGACTACTCTTGATATTTGGCGGCTCCGGATATAAACCAAATGGAAAAACTAAAGGATAGCAGGAGGAGTAATGGCCGGAAAAAACCCGTTCCAGAAAGCAATTATATCAGGCCTGGTCCTGGCCCTGATTATGATCGGACCGCTGCCGGCCCGGGAGGTAAAGAAGGCCACTCAGCCCTGGAAGGTGGATGATGTCGTCAATCAGGAACGAGCCTCAGATTTTAAAATCTCGCCCGAGGGAACCAGAGTGGTCTGGGTCAAGAATGTTCCCGACAGAGATAAAGACGGAAGGCTTTCCCACCTTTTCCTGAACTATCCTCACCTAGAACAGCCAGCCATACAGCTGACCGGGGGGCAGCTCTTTCGAATCCTGCCCTGAATGGGCGCCCGACGGTCAGCGGATTGCCTTCCTCAGCAACCGGACCGGGCCTTCATCCGGAGCAACTGAGGAAGACGAGAGCCAGGGGGCAGCAGCTGTGGTTGCTCGACCTGAGGGGCGGCCAACCCGGGAAAGTTACCAGGCTGGGACTCGGCCTGATAGGCTACGACTGGGTGGACAATAACCATTTTCTGATTCTGGCCAGGGAACCGAAGACCCTCCGGGAACTGAAGGAAAAGGATAAGAAGGATGATTCCATAGTCTATGAAGACCAGGAACAACTGATTCCCCGGCGTTTATTCATATATAATTTCAGGGAAAAAACCTGGGCGGCAGCGTGGCTGAATGGACCGTAGCGGCCGGCGGAAAAGGCAAAGTGCTCGGACTGAGTGCCGTTCACCGGGCTAAAGCGGCAGAAGCCTGTGCACCCCCCACCGGCTGAGTATATCGGCCTGCGGGTCTTCAAACAGATGAAAAAATAAGTAAAATACCATTGATGAAGAAAATAAGGGCTGATTTTCGCCACCGGCAGCTGTTTGTTCAATTATTCGGTCCCGACGTTTACGCCGTCGGCGGCTTTGTCCGGGACAGGCTGCGGGGAGTCCCCACCGAAGAAGTAGACCTGCTGGTCCAGGGACATCCCCTGGAAGAGATAATCCGGAAATTAGAGCCCAGAGGCAAGGTCGACCTGGTCGGCAAGAGTTTCGGCGTTATCAAGTTCACGGTTGACGGTCATACCTACGATATTTCCCTTCCCCGCCGGGATGAGCCCAGCCAGGCCTCCGAAAGCCAGCAGCGAGGCCATAAAGATTTCATAATCAAGGCCGACCCTTACCTGCCCCTGGAGAAAGACCTGGAAAGAAGGGATTTTCGCTGCAACAGCCTGGCCCTGCGGCTTTCGGATGGGACGTTAATCGACCCCTTCCAGGGAGCCGAAGACATCAGAAAAAGAATAATCAGGCTGACCAATCCCGGAGCTTTTCCCGATGACCCGCTGCGGGTCCTGCGGGCGGCCCGGTTCGCCTCGGTCCTGGAATTTTTCATAGATCCGGAGATCTACCCGATAGCCCGGGAAATTGACCTGAAGGGCCTGAGCGTGGAAAGGGTCAACGAAGAGCTTTTCAAGATTCTGTTGCTTTCCCGGCGACCATCCCGCGGTCTGCGAGAAATGCACCGCCTGGGTGTCCTGCGGCAGCTCTTCCCGGAGCTCGACCGTCTGACCCTGTCGATACAGGATTCGATCTTCCATCCGGAAAAGGACGAATTCGGGCATCACACGGTCTGGGCCCACACCCTGCTTTCGGTCGACCAGGCCCGGGCCATAGCCGAAATCACCGGGCTGGAGGTTACCCGGAAACTGGCTCTGCTGCTGGCCACTCTGTTCCACGATACCGGTAAGCCGGCCACCGCCTCCTGGGAATACAAAAAGAACCGCCTGGTTATAACAAACAATGGCCATGACCTGCTGAGTGAAAAGATCGTCAGGAAGGTCTTCCACCGGCAGAAAATATTTTCCTGGAATGGCTATAACCTGCGGCAGGTGGTGCCCATGCTGATCCGGCACCACCACCGCGTTTCAGAGCTGTGGTTGAACAGAAAACTGGTTACCAGGAAGGCTTTCAACCGCCTGGCCGCTGATATCAAGGGCGAAATCGAGCTTCTGATTTACCTGGATGCCGCTGACCGGGCCGGGCGCCGGACGAGAATAATCACCGTCCTTGACCGCCAGGCCCGGTGGCTGCTCAAAAAATTCGAAGAACTCAGAGTCAACCGCGAAACCATCAAGCCGCTGATCATGGGCCGTGACCTGATCAAGCTGGGAGTGCCTCCGGGACCGGGCCTGGGCCAGCTTTTGAAAAAAATCTACCGCCTGCAGCTTGATAACCATTTTGAAACCCGGGCCCAGGGCCTGAAGCTGGCCAGAAAATTATTACAGGAGAAAAAATAGTGGCTATCCTGGTGACCGGAGGAGCGGGTTACATAGGTTCTCATACCGTCAAGGAGCTGCTCAAAAGAAAATACGAGGTGGTAGTTTTCGATAACCTCAGCACCGGCCACCGGGAGCTGGTCCGGGGCGGATACCTGGTCCAGGCCGACCTCAGGTCGCTGGAAGAAGTGAGAAAGGTCTTCCGCCGCTACCGGGTGGAAGCGGTCATGCACTTTGCCGCCCTGATGCAGGTCGGGGAATCGTATGCTGATCCCCAGAAATATTACCTGCACAATCTGATTTCCAGCCTGAACCTGCTTCAGGCCATGCTGGAAGCAGGAGTTAAACACCTCATATTTTCTTCCAGCGCCGCCGTTTACGGGCAGCCCTCAGAAATTCCTATAAGGGAGGACCATCCACTCCAGCCCATAAACCCCTACGGAGCCAGCAAGTTCATGGTGGAAAGGATTCTACCCGATTACGACCGGGCCTACGGGCTGAAGTACATTTCCTTGCGATACTTCAACGCCGCCGGGGCCGACCCCGAGGGGGAGCTGGGCGAATGGCATGACCCCGAAACCCATCTGATTCCTAACTTCCTTCTTTATCTTCAGGGTCGAAACCCCGGTTTCCAGGTCTTTGGCCGAGACTTCCCGACCTCCGATGGCACGGCCATCAGGGATTATATCCACGTCACTGACCTGGCCGCAGCCCATGTCCTGGCCCTGGAAAAACTGAAGTCAGAGCAAAATAGCCAGGTGGTTAACCTGGGGTCTTCCCGCGGCTACTCGGTGCTGGAAGTGATACGGACAGCCGAAAAAGTGACGGGCAGACAGGCCAGCCTTAAATTCGGTCCGCGGAGACCGGGAGATGTCCCGGTGCTGCTGGCTTCCAGCGAGAGAGCTGAAACCTGGCTGGGCTGGAGGCGGGAACACTCCGACCTGGAATTCATCATCCAGACCGCCTGGAAATGGCACCTTAACCACTGAGGCCTGAGCCTTCAGGCCCGGTTCTGGCGGTTGATTAAATAAAGCTATGATGTTATAAAGATAGAAATGGAGTTATGATATGAATCGTCGTTCAGGTTTTATGACGGTCGTAATGCTGGCCGCCCTGCTGGTCTTAAATTTTTCCTGCTCCACCACACCCAAAAAGACAACTGTGTCCACGATCCCGGAGCGCATCCGGGTCGAAGAGACCAGCCCGACACCGGAAACGGCCCAACCCCAGCCGGCAGTAACCTGGGGAGAAAACGGCCAGCCGGTGGCTGAACCGGCCAGAACCGAACCGGAATTGCAGGACAGCCCGGCCCAGGCTGAAGAAGTATATGCCCTTATCCAGGAAGCTCAGGCTGCCCTGGAAAAGGGTGAACTGGATAGAGCTCTGGAACTTCTGGACCAGGCCTATTCCGTCCTGCTGAGAATTGAAGCTCCGCCCGATTCAGACCTCTACCAGGAAAAGAATGACCTGAGAATTATGCTGGTTCAGAAAATACAGCAGGTTTATGCTTTCCGGCTGCCCTCTCCCCTCAGCAACCACAAGACCATTCCCCTGGTTGAAAACAGCTGGGTGCAGCGGGAAATCAAGAGCTTTCAGACAGTGGAAAGGAAATTTTTTGAAGAGGCTTACCGGAAGGCCGGCCTGTACCGCCCGATGATTATAGAAGAGCTGAAGAAAGCCGGCCTGCCCGAAGAACTGTCCTGGCTGCCGCTGATCGAAAGCGGCTACAAGCCAAGAGCCCTGTCCAGGGCCCGGGCTCTTGGCCTGTGGCAATTCATTGCTTCCACCGGTTACCGCTATGGCCTGAAAAGGGACAAGTTCATAGACGAAAGGATGGACCCGGTCAAGTCAACCCGGGCCGCGATAAAATATCTGCAGGAGCTCCACGATTTCTTCGGCGACTGGAGCACGGCCATCGCCGCCTACAACTGCGGGGAAATTCGGGTCCAGAATGTCATCCGGGCCCAGAAAATCGATTACCTCGACAACTTCTGGGACCTGTTCGCCAACCTGCCCTACGAAACGGCCCGGTACGTGCCCAGGTTTATCGCCACTCTGCTGATCATAGAAAACCCTGAAAAGTATGGCTTCAGCCTGCCCCAGCCCGAGCCAGCACTGGCCTATGAAACTGTAATCATTCAAAAACCGACCAGGCTGTCCCAGCTGGCTTCCAGGCTGGGACTTAACCAGGACCTTCTGGTCCAGCTCAACCCCGAGTTGCGGCACGATTCAACCCCGAATTACGAGTATGAACTGCGTGTGCCGACCGGCTATGCCGAACAGACCCTGGCCTGTCTGGCCGAACTGCCCAGCTGGATTCCTCCGGAAGCAGTCTTCGGCTGGCATACAGTCAGGCCGGGGGAAACCCTGGGTTTGATCGCCAGGCGCTACCGGACGACCATCCAGGCCATCGTTCGCCTTAACAACCTGAAAAATACTCGCCTGATATATCCAGGGCAGAGATTGAAAATTCCCGGCCAGGCCCAGGGGCTGACCCCGGCCGAGGATGACGGCAATCCGGCCCCGATCAGCCCCGCCCAGGGTCCCGCACAGGCTTCTCCCGGAAGCGACGGCCTGACCTACGTGGTCAAAGCCGGCGATACGCTCTACCAGCTGTCCCGGAGTTTTGGCCTGAGCGTGGAAAAGATAAAAAAGGACAATAACCTCAGCAGCGATGTCCTGGTTCCCGGGCAGAAACTGGTTATCAAGACCAACTGAAAATATTTGTTGAGTTCGAGAAACGACGAGGAGAGGAGGGGCAAGGGTGAGATTTCGCCACCAAAAAATTCTGGTCGTCCTGGCCATTGTTTTATTGCTCCTGACCGGTTTCAACCTGCAAGCCGGAGACAAGGTCAGCCAGCTGGAAAACCGCTTGCGTGGCCAGCTGGTGGCGGTCAGGGATTCGCTGGACGGGGTGCTCGGACTGGCGGTCAGAGACCTGGCCTCGGGCCAGACCTTCTTCCTTAACGAAAACGAGATTTTTCCTCAGGCCAGCTCCATCAAGATCGCCATCCTGCTCGAAGTTCTTAAACAGGCTGAAGAGAACCGGCTCAGGCTGGACGAGTTTATTGACCTGAAACCGGACAGCAAGGTAGGAGGCGGCCCCATTCTGAATTATCTCGGCTACCCGTCCCTGAAAATATCAATCCGGGACCTCTGCGTCCTGATGGTCGTTTTGTCAGACAACACCGCCACCAACCTGCTCATCGACCGGGTGGGAATGGAAGCGGTCAACGAGCGCCTGACCTCCCTGGGCCTGAAGCAGACCCGGCTCAGGAGGAAAATGATGGACCTCAGGGCAGCCGAGGAAGGCCGGGAAAATATCTCAACGCCCAGAGAAATGATGTCGCTGCTGGAGAGAGTCTGGCAGGGGAAAGTTCTGGGTAAAGAATACCGGCTGCTTTTTTTCGATTTGCTTTCATTGCCCAAGGATAGCCCGCTGCAGCAGGCGGTGCCCGAAGGGGTCACTGTGGCTGATAAGCCGGGGGAACTGGAGGCTGTTCGCTGCGATTCAGGCCTGGTCTTCCTGAAGAAACGGCCTTATATCATCTGCGTCATGACCACTTACCTGTCCCCGGCTGAAAACGGCAACGAAGTCATCCGAAAAATCGGGCGGCTGGTTTATAACCACTTCGACCGCCTGGAAAGGTCCAGCCAGTACGGGCGGATTATCTCCGAAAGATGAGCTTAATCCCTACCACTCGGGGATAACCGGCTCCACCCCCAGGCCCGGGCTGTCCGGAAGCAGCCAGCGGTCGCCTTCCAGCTTCAACCCACGGAAGGGGTCGTTATTTACCAGGATGTTACCGTCAAGGTCGGCATAATCGAAAAGCGGGGTGAGCGTGGCCGCGGCCGCTATGGCCAGAGAGCTTTCGATCATGCAGCCGATCATCAGCTTCAGACCGTGGGCCCGGGCCACAGCCACCAGGCGCAGAGCCTCCTGCAGTCCGCCGCACTTCATGAGCTTGATATTTATCCCGTGGAAGGCTGAAGCCAGGGCTGGCACATCCTGGATCTTATGCACGCTCTCGTCAGCCATGATGGGAATCTTCACCCGTTCCTTGAGCCAGCGATGGTCATCCAGGTTATCGGCCGGCATCGGCTGTTCCACGAATTCAACGCCGTGGTCAGCCATCCAGTTAATCATCTCCAAAGCCTGCTGCCGGTCCTTCCAGCCCTCGTTGGCATCTACCACCAGCGGCCGGTCGGTAACCGCCCTGATGCCTTCAATATGCTTCTTATCATCAGCCACACCGACCTTTATTTTTAGCCTTCTGAAAGCCGGAGCCGATTGAGCGGTTTTTTGCATGACTTCCACCGTATCTATGCCTATGGAAAAGGTGGTGGGCAGGGTTTTGTTGCGGTCCAGGCCCAGGAACCTGTACAGTGGTACCCGGAGGCTTTTGGCCACCCAGTCCAGTATGGCCATATCCAGGCCCGCCTTGGCCGCATTCTGACCGGGCGCCAGGGCTTCCAGTTCCCGCCAGCGGTCCTGGTACTCCCATAGGTCTTTTTCCAGGACCGGCAGGGCCAGGTTTATAAATTCCTGGGTGCTCTCGGCACTTTCGTTGTACCTGGGTATGGGAGCCGCCTCTCCGTAAGCGACAATTCCATCCTTTTCCAGCCGGACCAGTACATTCCGGCGTGTATTCCAGGTGCCACGGGACAGAGTCCAGGACTGCCGCAGCTGAAGTTCATAAATGGTGGTGCTGAGTCTGAGCCCGCCCTTCCTGGCTTCGAACTCTTTATCTTTCTTAACCGCCCGCTGACAGCCCCCGATTAAAGAAGAAGCTATTATCAGGCCGCCTGTTTTTAAGAATTCTTTTCTCCTCATGGCCTTCTCCTCTGATTTCCAATATATTAAACCAGAAGCCCCCGGGCCACAAAAGATTTTTTTTGGAGGTTAATAATACTATAATGACTTCAAAGGAGGTGAGACCTGAGATGAAAAAGATAATCATATTAACCGCAATTGCCATCATGCTACTAATATTTTTTAATTCCTGCCGGAAAGCCCCACGGGCCACTGCCGGGGTGATCGTCAGCCCGGTGGAAAACATGTACTCCAGGGCTGACCACCAGGCCGACGTGGTCAGCCAGGCCCTGCTGGGGACAACCGTCAAAATCCTGAAGAGTGAAAAGGATGCTAAAAGGCAGACCTGGTACCGGGTAGAAACCCCCGATACCTACCAGGGCTGGGTTTCCGGGAAGGCCCTGCGGCTTTATGACCAGGAGGAAAAGCCGTATGCCTCGGAAGGACAGGTCATAGAAATCACCAGTCTGTTAGCCTACCTCTACTCCGGGCCCGACGTCACCAGGCAGAAACCGCTGCTGTTTGCTCCTATCAGCTCGGTTCTGGTCCTGGAAAAATTCGAAGGCCGCTGGGGTGAAGTGATACTGCCCGACAAGCGGAAGGCTTTCATCCAGATGGGCGACGGCCAGGTAAAACAGGCTCCTTTTGCAAGACCCCGCCTGAGCCCCGAGCAGATGGTGGAACTGGCCAGGAGATTCCTGGGACTGCCCTATTTCTGGGGTGGCACCAGCCCCCTGGGACTTGACTGCTCCGGTTACGTCCAGCTGATTTACCGCCTGAGCGGTCTGGAAATCCTTCGGGATGCCGATATCCAGTTCACAAGGTCCGGGCTGCTGGAAGTCCCCAGGGGTCAGGAAAAAGCCGGCGACCTGGTCTTCTTCGGTCGCAAGAGCATAGGCCATGTGGGGATGATGATCAACGAGAGTGAGTTCATCCACGCCACCACCAACCAGAAGCCGGTGGTCCAGATTTCCAGCCTTTATGATGAATACTGGCAAAGCATCTACCAGGGGGCCCGACGTCCGAAAGATTAGGAAAATTTTCCGGCCAAAGGCAACTGCCTTCAACTATAGAATACGGATGCCGTCCCTGGCTGGTGGCTGGTTTCAGGCCAGAGTACCTGGCCTGGTATGAGGGAAGACAGACAGAGCCTACCTGGCCGGTTTGCCTTTTTCCTTTTCTTTTTTCCTTGCTTTCTTTTTATATTCAGCGCCCAGAAGTTCCAGCATGGCCATCGGGGCTCCGTCGCCTGAACGGGGACCCAGTTTAACCACCCTGGTATAACCGCCGGGGCGCTCCTTAAAGCGCGGCCCGAGTTCGGAAAACAGCTTCTGCACGACCGCTTCCCTGGTCAGGTAAGCCAGGGCCAGACGGCGAGCAGTTAGCGTGTCCTTCTTCCCCAGGGTAATCATCTTCTCGGCCACCGGTCTGGCCGCCTTGGCCTTGGCCAGGGTGGTCTTGATTCTTTCCTTCTCCAGAAGAGAAGTTACCAGATTCCTCAGCAGGGCCCGGCGATGGGCAGTATTCCGTCTTAGCTGATATCTTTTAACCCGGTGTCTCATGCTTCCAGCTCCTTATCGCTTTTGCTCTGTTCGATGACTGCCTTAACCTGCTCCAGCAGCCTGGGATGCAATTCTAAATTCAAACCCAGGCCGATCTCGGCCAGCTTATTCTTGATTTCTTCCAGCGACTTGCGGCCAAAGTTCTTGGTCTTCAAAAGCTGCTCCTCAGTTTTCTGAACCAGCTCGTAGACATGGCCTATCCCGGCCGCACGCAAACAGTTGTTGGCCCGGACCGAAAGTTCCAGGTGGTCGATGGTGTGAGCCAGAGTTTCCACCTTGTCGATGTAAGGAATCTCTTTCTTGGGCATCATGGTTTCCCGTTCCAGAGGTTCATCAACAATGTTGAGGAAGATGGCCAGATGGTCGCGCATCAACTTGGCGGCCCGGGACAGGGCATCGGTCGGCCGGATGGCCCCGTTGGTCCAGATCTCAATGGTCAGGCTCTCGTAATCTATTCGCTTGCCAACCCTGGCTGGTTCCACCGTATAATTAACCTTAAGGATTGGCGAGTGGGAAGAATCCAGCGGAATGAAGTCCAGGCTCAGGTCGCTGTCGAAGTTCTGGTCGGCAGTGACGTAGCCCCGGTTGTTCTTGACCACCATTTCCATTTCCAGCTTGCCGTCCACATCCAGGGTGGCGATATGAATATCTGGATTAAGGATTTCCACGTCTGAATCATGGACTATGTTGCCCGATTTAACCTCGGCCGGTCCGACCACCTTCAGGGTCATTCTCCGGGGTTCGTTAACTTTAAGCTTCAGCGGTATGGTCTTGAGATTGAGGATAATATGGGTAACATCCTCCACCACCCCCGGCAGGGTGGAAAACTCGTGCAGCACGCCGCCAATCCTGACAGCAGTTATGGCTGCCCCGGTAATCGAGGACAGCAGGATCCTTCTCAGCGAGTTGCCGATGGTGATGCCGTAACCTCTTTCGAAAGGCTGGGCTTGAAAACGACCATAGGTATCGCTCAGCGTTTCGTAATCACACTCTAAAAATCTTGGCCTCTGGAAACCAAGTTCGCTCATGGTTCCTCCTTAAAAGGAAGGTCAATCTCCAGCCGCCTTCCTCTTTATTTCGAATAAAGCTCGACCACCAGATGTTCTTCCACCGGGATGGTGATATCCTGTCTGGTGGGCAGGGCTACCACTTTCCCCTGACAATTGTCCCAGTCCACCTGCAGCCAGCCCGGAACATTTTTAGTCTTATTGGCTTCTACCACTGCCTTAAAATTCTCATTCTGGGTTGACTTTTCCTTGAGGGCTACCAGGTCGCCGGCCTTCACCAGGTAGGAGGGAATGGTCACCTTGCGGTCGTTGACAAGAATGTGACCGTGGGTAATCATCTGGCGGGCATGTGACCTGGACTGGGCCAGACCCATCAGGAAGACCACGTTGTCCAGCCTTCTTTCCAGCATCACCAGCAGGTTTTCGCCGGTGACACCCTTCTGCTGCTCGGCCCTCTTGAAGAAAAGGCGGAACTGCTGTTCTGACATGCAATAGTACCTTTTGAGTTTCTGCTTTTCCCTGAGCTGCAAAGCATAGCCCAGCACTCTCTTCCGCATCCGGCCGTGCTGGCCGGGAGCGAAGGGCCGTCTCTCCAGCGGGCATTTATCGGTCAGACATTTATTGCCTTTCAGAAAAAGCTTGGTTTTTTCTATCCGGCACAAGCGACAATCCGGTTTTTGATACCTGGCCATGGCAAATCTCCTTTAAACTCTTCTTCTTCTTCTAACCCGGCACCCGTTATGGGGAATAGGAGTCACATCCCGGATGGATTTGATTTCCAGTCCGGCGGCCTGCAGAGCCCGGATGGAAGATTCCCGCCCGGCACCAGGTCCCTTGACTCTGACATCAACATAGCGGACTCCGAATTCCCTGGCCTTGTTGGCCACTTCCTTGGCGGCCAGCTGGGCGGCGAAGGGCGTTCCCTTGCGAGCGCCTTTGAAACCGGAGGTGCCGGAACTGGACCAGCAGATGGTATTCCCCTGCTGGTCGGTTATGGTGATGATGGTATTGTTGAAAGTTGACTGAATATGAGCTACCCCGAAGGTAACTTCCTTTTTGATTTTTTTCTTTCTGGCTTTGGCCTTGGGCATGAGCTTTCTCCCTTAAACTAAGCTTTCTTCTCTTTCAGTTTCTTGATGGTCTGACCGCGCGGTCCCTTCCGGGTACGGGCGTTGGTCCTGGTCCTCTGCCCCCGGACCGGAAGGTTCCTCTTGTGGCGCATCCCCCGGTAGCAGCCGATATCTATCAGCCGCTTGATGCTCTGGGACACTTCCTTGCGGAGGTCGCCCTCGATCTTCTCGCGCTTCTCGATAATCTGGCGGATCTTGTTGATTTCATCCTCGGTCAGATCCTTGACCTTCTTGTTCTTGTCGATCCTGGCTTCCTCCAGGATCTTGTTGGCTTTGGACCTGCCGATGCCGTAGATATAGGTCAAACCAATCTCAATCCTTTTTGCCGGCGGAAGTGTGATACCTGCAATTCTTGCCATGGTCTCCTCTTTTATCCTTGTCTTTGTTTATGTTTGGGGTTGGAGCAGATGACTCTGATCACCCCTTTTCTCCGGACAATTTTACAGTTCCGGCAGATTTTCTTGACTGATGCTCTGACCTTCATCTTACACCTCACTTGAACCTGTAAGTGATACGCCCCTTGGTCAAATCGTAAGGGGATATCTCCACCAGGACCCGGTCTCCAGGCAGGATCCGGATGAAATTCTTCCTCATTCTTCCGGAGATGTGGGCCAGGATAACATGCTTGTTGGCCAGCTCCACCTTGAACATGGCATTGGGCAACGTTTCCAGCACCACACCCTCAATCTCAAAGACATCGGTCTTAGGCATTGGCCGATCTCCACGTCACGCGCCCTTCAACCCGGCTATCCAGCGACAGAATTTCGACACCCTGGTGGGTCAGGGCCACGGTATGCTCGTAATGAGCCGAAAGGCTCCGGTCCCGGGTCACTGCCGTCCAGCCGTCGTTCAGCACTTCCACTTCCCAGTGGCCGGCGGCTATCATCGGTTCTATGGCCAGGGTCAGACCCTTTTTTAATCTGGGTCCGTGGCCGGGCAGGCCAAAATTCGGAAGCTGCGGCTCCTCGTGCAGGCTGCGGCCTATGCCGTGGCCTACGAAAGCCCGGATGACTGAAAAGCCGGCGGCTTCCACTTCCCGCTGGATAGCCGCCGAGACATCAGACAGCCTGTTTCCGATTTTCAATTCTTCCAGGCCCCGGTAAAAGGACTTTTCGGCCACCTCGATCAACTTCAGGGCCAGGTCGGAAACTTTCCCGACCGGAATGGTAAGGGCCGCATCTCCATAAAATCCCTCATAGACGACTCCGAAATCCAGGCTGACAATGTCGCCTTCCTGGAGCCGGCGGCCGGAGGGAAGGCCGTGGACGATTTCCTCGTTGACCGAAACGCAGAGGGAAGCCGGGTAACCACGATAGCCCTTGAAGGCCGGCTTCGCCCCCAGCTCACGAGCCCTGGTTTCGGCGTAGGAATCCAGCTCCCTTGTTTCCAGTCCCGGCCTTATCATTTCCCTGAGTTCAGACAGAACTCTGGCCACAATCTGTGAGCTTTGCCGCATCATTTCAATTTCTGCCTCGGACTTGTAAATGATCATGGCCGACTTGATTCTCCCTGACTTCCAGTAATCCGCTCATCCAGAATCGATTTAATTGACCCGAAAACCTCTTCCACAGTCCGGTTGCCGTCAACCCGGAACAGGACCTGTTTTTTAATGTAGTGTTCCAGCAATGCTCCGATTGTTTCCCGGTAAATCCGGAATCTTTCCCTGATGACTTCCGGCCGGTCGTCATCCCTGACGGTCAGAACGGCGCCGCAGACCGGGCAGCGTCCTTCAATTGTCTGCTTATTGTTTTTAATATTATACACAGCTCCGCACTCCGGGCAAACCCGGCGGCCGGCCAGGCGCTCCATAACCGCCTCTTCGGAAACATATATTTCCAGGACTGTTTCCTGGCGGTTGTCTTCCATCTGCTCCAGCAGCCGGGCCTGGTTCAGGGTCCGGGGATAACCGTCCAGGACATAGCCGGCCTGGCAGTCAGGGTCGATTATCCTGTCTTTAATCAGCCGCAGGACCAGTTCATCGGCCACCAGCTGCCCTGACTTCATGACGTCCGCCACCATTTTGCCGAGTTCGGTTCCTTTCTGCACCTCCAGCCGGAGCAGATCGCCGGTAGAAATGCGGGGAAATCCGTAGTGACGCTCGATGAGTTCACCCTGAGTTCCCTTGCCGCTACCAGCCGGCCCCAGCAGGATTATCCTCATCCCCTTCTCCCCCTCAGACGTCCGCTCCTGAGAAATCCATCGTAATGGCGCATGACCAGCTGGGCTTCAATCTGCTGGAGGGTATCCATGGCCACGCCGACCACGATCAGGATGGAAGTGCCGCCGAAATAGAAGTCAACATTTAATCCCTGGGTGAACCATTTGGGCAGGTTGGCTTCCAGGAAGGGCCCGACCCAGGGCAGGGCTCCCACCTTGAACCCGGTCATAAGAAATTCAGGAAGGATGGCGATGGCTGCCAGGTAAATGGCGCCCACCAGGGTTATCCGGCTGAGCACTTCATCTATGTAGTCCGCGGTATTCTTGCCGGGTCTGATTCCCGGAATAAACCCGCCATACTTTCTGAGATTCTCGGCCACATCGTTGGGATTGAAGATGATGGATACATAAAAATAGGTGAAGAAAATTATGGCCGCTATATAGAGCAGGTTATAAAGCGGCATACCCATGCCGAACTGCCTGGCAATGGTCTGAAGAACTGGTGCCTTGGACAGGTTGGCCAGGGTGGCCGGGATGGTGATGATGGAAGCGGCGAAGATGATGGGAATAACACCGCCAGTATTAACCCTGAGCGGCAGATGCGTGCTCTGCCCGCCGTAAACCTTGCGTCCGATAACCCTCTTGGCGTAGGAAATCGGAATTCGCCGCTGGCCGCGTTCCACGAATATGATAAAGGCGATAACCGCCAGCATCAGCACCACCAGGAATATAATCCGCAGCGGGTCCAGGCTTCCGGTCCGCAGCCCGCTGAGCAGACTGTTTATTCCCTCGGGCAGGCCAACCACAATTCCGGCAAATATGATGAGTGAAATACCGTTGCCGATGCCACGTTCCGAAATTTGCTCGCCGAGCCACATGATAAAGGTGGTGCCGGTGGTAAGGGTTAGCATGGTCAGTAGCCTGAATCCCCAGCCCGGATTGGGCACGATCCTGGCACCGGTCGGGCTGGTCAGGCTTTCCAGAAAAATGGCGATGCCAAAAGACTGGATGAGACAGATCACCAGCGTGCCGTAGCGGGTATACTGGGTAATTTTTTTCCGGCCCAGCTCACCCTCCTTGGACAGTCTTTCCAGGTAGGGCCAGACCACGGTCAGCAACTGCAGTATGATGGAGGCACTGATGTAGGGCATTATGCCCAGGGCAAAGATGGTCATCCTGGACATGGCCCGCCCGGAGAACAGGTCATAAAAACCCAGGATGGAACCGCGCTGGGTCTGCCAGAATTCAGCCAGAGCGGCGGCGCTGACTCCCGGGTTGGGAATCTGGGCCCCGATTCGGTAGACAGCCAGAAGAAGAAGGGTAAAAATGACCCTCTTCCTCAGGTCAGGAATGCTGAAGATGTTGCGGATGCTTTCTAACATTATTCCTTCCCGATGGTGATGGCTTTACCCCCGCTTTCTTCAATCTTCTTGACCGCGGATTGAGAGAAAGCATGAGCCTTTATGGTCTTGGGAGAAGTCAGTTGGCCTCTGCCCAGTACTTTTACCAGTTCCGATTGACCGTGGATAAGCCGGTGCTCGAGCATTTCTTTCAGCCCGATTTCGGACAGCGGCAGCTTGTTCAGCCGGTCCAGGTTGACTTCGGTATACTCAACCCGGAACTTATTGGTGAAGCCCCGTTTGGGCAGACGGCGATGCAGGGGCATCTGGCCGCCTTCGAAGCCCCATTTTCTCTTGTAACCGGCACCGGCCAGCTGACCCTTGTGGCCGCGACCTCCGGTTTTTCCCTGACCGGAGCCCGGGCCCCGGCCCCTTCTTTTATCACTTTTCCTGGCGCCCTGAGCGGGTTTCAACTTACTGAGATTCATGGCTTGTCTGTCTCCTCCACCTCGAGCAAATGAGAGATTTTCCTGACCATCCCCCGGATTTCCGGGCAATCCTTCCTGACCACCTGAGAATTGAGCTTCCTTAAGCCCAGACCATTGGCCACCAGGCGGTGTTTCCGGGGATGACCGATCAGGCTTCGAACCAGCTTTATTTTCAGGTATTTTTCTTTCTTCATCTTGGCCTCACCTTATGATCTGGCTTTCTCGCCTTCCTTGCCCCTCAGCTTTTTAACTTCTTCGGGTTTCTTCAACTTTTTGAGAGCATCGATGGTGGCCTGGGCCACTGTAATGGGATTTCCGCTGCGGATGGACTTGGTCAGGATATCCCTGACGCCGGCCAGCTGCAGGATAACCCGGACCGCGCCGCCGGCTATGACTCCCGTTCCACGGGAAGCTGGCCGCAGGACCACAATCCCGGCATCGGACTCTCCCTTGATCATATGAGGAATGGTCGTACCGGAAAGGGGAATCTCGATCATGTGCTTCTTGGCATCTTCCACGGCCTTGGCGATGGCCTGGGGAACTTCGCGGGCCTTGCCCAGGCCTATCCCCACCCGCCCGCTCTCGTTGCCCACAGCCACCAGGGCAGAAAAACTCAGGTTCTTGCCGCCTTTAACCACCTTGGTAACTCTTCTGATGGAGATAACCTGGTCTTTGAGCTCCAGCTCAGAGCCGACAACGTCGTCCAGCTTTTCCAATTCTTCGTGTTCCACGCTCATTCCTCCTTAATCGGTTAAAAGTCCAGGCCTTCAGCCCTGAGGGCCTCAGCCAGGGCCTTCACCCTTCCGTGATAGGGATAGATACCACGGTCCAGTACGATCCTGGAAATATTCTTCTCTTTGAGTCTCCTGGCCAGAACCGCTCCCAGAAGGGCACAGGCTTCTTTGTTCTTAAGATTTTTAGCTTTTTCCCGGAAATCTTTTTCCAGGGTTGAGGCCGAGGTGATTACCCGGCCGGACAGGTCGTCTATAACCTGGGCATAAACATAGCGATTGGACTTGACGACCAGCACCCTGGGTCTTTCCGGAGTGCCCTGCAGTTTTTTCCTGATTCTCTTCCTGATTCTCTGCTTTCTGACTTTCTTGATTTCAGGTTTCGACTTAAGCACTGGCCACCCCCGCTTTTCTTTCTTTCTTGATGAGCACCTCGCCCACCAGCCGGATACCTTTCTGCTTGTAGGGGTCCGGACGGCGAAACCTCTTGATGGTATCGGCCACCTGGCCAACCTTCTGCTTATCTATACCCCGGACGGTCAACAGGGTTGGTTTCTCAGCCACGATTTCTATTCCCTGCGGAATTTCATAGATAACCGGTCTGGAATAGCCAACACTCAGCTCCAGCTTGTTCTTTTCCACTTTAGCTCTGTAGCCGACGCCGGTGATCTCCAGCTGCTTGGAGAATCCCTGCGACACTCCGACCACAGCGTTATTGGCCAGGGCCCGGCACAGGCCGTGAAACTGCCTGGTTTTCTGCTCCTCATTTTCCCTGGTGAGAATCAGCTGATTGCCATCGACCACCGCCTTGATCCCGGCATAGAGCGGGGAGGTCAGCTTGCCAAGTTTACCTTCCACTTCAATCCGGTCCGGATGTACAGTCACCTTGACTCCGGCCGGTATCTCAATCGGCTTCTTACCTACTCTTGACATATTCGTACCTCACCTTCAGGATTACCAGATTTCGCAGAGAACCTCGCCTCCCAGTCCCTGTTCCTGGCACTGTTTATCGGTCAGGAGGCCACGGGAGGTGGAAATAATCACCACTCCCAGGCCATCCAGGACTCTGGGGATAGAATCCCGGGTGCAGTAGATCCGGCACCCGGGCTTGCTTACCCGGCGAAGTCCGCTGATGACGCTCTGGTTGTCGTCCGTGTATTTCAGAACTATGTTCAGAACACCCTGTTTGTTATCCTCAATAACTTTATAATTCTTTATGTAACCTTCTTCCTTCAGGATTCTGGCGATCTCTACCTTCAGGCGCGAAGAAGGCACGTTGACTTCTTTTTTCTTAGCCCTGACAGCATTCCTGATTCTGGTTAACATATCGGCAATCGGGTCGGTCAG
The DNA here is from genome assembly GCA_937920515.1 of uncultured bacterium. Lineage (GTDB taxonomy): Bacteria > Acidobacteriota > Aminicenantia > Aminicenantales > Saccharicenantaceae > Saccharicenans. Next base: position 6,638 of record CALEUG010000018.1, on the reverse strand, counting down.
ACTCATGTTTCTATCCTTTCCAAGATATTTACCAGGAAGACTTTATTATGCCCGGGATCTCTCCCTTCAAGGCCAGTTGCCTCAGGCAAAGCCGGCAGAGGTCAAACTTGCGATAGTAGCCCCGGGGCCGGCCGCAGAGGCGGCAGCGATTGCGATGGCGGATACCAAAACGAGGCTTCCTCTGATCCTTGACCATTTTCGCTATAGTAGCCACTTTGACCTTCCTTTCATCAAGATTCACGGAAAGGCATGCCCAGCTTCTTGAGTAAGGCATACGCTTCCTTATCATTTCTGGCCGTGGTCACGATGGTGACGTTCATACCCCGTGGCCTCTCGACTTTGGTGTAATCTATTTCCGGGAAAACCAGCTGGTCTTTCAGCCCGATGGTGTAATTGCCGCGTCCGTCAAAGGAGCTGGCCGGGACACCCCGGAAATCCCTGACCCGGGGCAACACGATGTTGACCAGCCGGTCAAAAAATTCGTACATTCTCTTTCTTCTCAGGGTAACGTAACAGGCTATGGGCTGTCCTTTCCTGAGGTGGAAGGCAGAGATGGACTTTTTGGCCCGGCCGATAGCCGGGCTCTGACCGGTTATCAGGCTGAGCTCCATCTTGGCCGTGTCCAGGAGCTTGATGTTCTGAATGGCATCGCCCACACCCATGTTGACGATGATCTTCTCCAGCCGGGGCACAGCCATGGGATTATCGATTCCCAGCTCCTTCTGAAGCTCCTTGATTATTTCTTTCTTGTAACGTTCATACAACCTGCTCATCTTCCAACCTCTCAGGACTTTTCTAAGTTAGTCTGACATCTGGCACAGACTCTGATCTTGGTTCCGTCTTCCAGGACCCTGTGCCTGTACCTGACTCCGCGCCCGCACTCCTCGCAGTAAAGCATGACCCGGGAGACGTGAATGGGAGCTTCCTTCTCCATGATGCCACCCTGAACGTTCTTGCTGCGGTCGGGCCTGACGAAAACCTTGACAAAATTTATCCTTTCCACCAGCAGACGATCTTTTTCCGGGATGACCCGCAAGATCTTGCCGGTCTTGCCCCGGTCCTTTCCGCTGCGAACGATCACCACATCGTTTTTCTTGAAGGGGAAATTGCCCATCACAGCACCTCCGGAGCCAGCGATATGATCTTCATGAATTTCTTTTCTCTAAGTTCGCGGCCAACCGGACCGAAGACACGGGTGCCCACGGGTTCGCCCTGCTTGTCGATGATCACGGCCGCGTTATCGTCAAAGCGGATGTAGGAGCCGTCCTTGCGCCTGACTTCTTTCCTGGTTCTGACGATGACCGCCCTGACCACCTTGCCTTTCTCGATCTTGCTGTCCGGATCGGCTTCCTTAACAGAGGCCGAGATCACGTCACCGATGGTTGCCACCTGACCCACTCCGCCACCCAGAGGAGTAATGGCCATAATCCTCCGGGCGCCGGAATTATCCGCCACCTTGAGCATGGTTCTCATCTGAATCATGTCAGTCCACCTTCACTCTCAGTTTCAGTTTCTATTTCTCTGGAAGCTAAACCGACGATCTCTATCACCCGCCATCTTTTCAGCCGGCTGATGGGCCTGGTCTCCCCTATCATGACCACGTCACCCACCTGGCACTTTTCGTGTTCGTCGTGAACCAGGAAGATTTTCTTCCGCTTGATGGTCTTACGGTAAAGCGGATGCCTTTCCAGCCGCTCCACCTGAACCCTGAGGGTCTTGGCCGATTTCTTGGCCACAACCGTCCCCACTTTGGTCGTTATTCTTTTTTCTGGTTTAGCTTCCATGGCTTATTCCGTCCCTTTTTTCTGAGATTCTTTCAGGAGCGTCTTGATTCTGGCCAGGTCTTTCCTGATGTTCCGGATCTTCATCGGGTTATCCAGCTGCCCCAGAGATTTCTGGAAGCGGAGCTTGAACAGCTGGTCCTTGAGTTCCAGTTCCTTCTGTCTTAATTCTTCAACCGAAAGTTCTCTCAATTCTCGGATTTTCATTTTAGCTCCCTGTGCTCTCTTGATATGAACCTGGTTTTGATCGGCAGCTTGTTGGCAGCCAGGCGCATGGCTTCCTGGGCCACGCTGTGGTCGACGCCCTCCACCTCAAAGATGATTCGGCCTGGCCTGACCACGTCTACCCAGAATTCCGGGTCGCCCTTACCCCGTCCCATTCTGGTTTCGGTCGGCTTCTTGGTAACCGGTTTCCAGGGAAATACCCTGACCCACATCTTGCCGCGCTTCTTGAGGAACCGGGTGATGGTCACGCGCCCGGCTTCAATCTGTCTGGCGGTCAACCAGCAAGGCTCCAGAGCCTGCAGGCCGTACTCGCCGAAAGCCAGCTCGGCCCCGCGCAGTGCCTGGCCTTTCATCCGGCCCCGCTGTTGTTTCCGGTACTTTACTTTCTTCGGCATCAACATGGTCAAATCTCCTCGGCTTCAATTATTTGAGAAGAGACTCTGGCTTTATCCACATCACCGCGGTAGATCCAGACCTTGATCCCGATCTGACCATAGGTGGTAAAAGCTTCGGTAAAGGCAAAATCAATATCGGCCCGGAGCGTTTGCAAAGGCAGCTGGCCTTTCAGATACCATTCGGTCCTGGCGATTTCCACTCCGCCCAGACGCCCGGCGCACATGACCTTTATACCCATAGCTCCCATCTTCAGGGCCATTTCCACCGCCCGGCGCATGGCCCGGCGGTAGGCAATTCTCTTTTCCAGCTGGGTGGCGATACCCTCGGCCACCAGGGTGGCATTAAGCTCCGGCTTATCAACTTCCCTGATATCAACATATACCTCTCGCCTGGCAATGGCCTCCAGCATATTCTTGAGGTTCTCAATTTCCTTCCCGCCCCGGCCGATGATGATACCCGGCCTGGCCGTATGGATAATGACCCGGACCTTGGGACCGACCCTCTCCACATCGACACTGGCGATGCCGGCGTGCTCGTACTTTTCCCGGACGGCCTTTTTCATCTGCAGGTCCTCGTGGAACAACCTGGCATAATCCCGGCCTCTGGCGAACCAGCGGGAAGTCCACTGCTTGTTAAATCCTAAACGAAAGCCGATTGGATGTGTCTTCTGTCCCACCGTCTATCTCCCTTTCTTTTCGTCTAAGTAAATTTTGACATGACTCATTCTTTTGAGGATGCGGTAAGCCCGACCCATCGGTGCCGGCCTGATCCTCTTCATGGCCGGGCCCTGGTCTATCTGGACCCGGGCCACGTACAGGTTGTCAACGTCAACGCCGGGCGCCTTCTGCTGGGCATTGGCTATGGCCGAGCGAAGCACCTTTTCCAGTATGGCACTTATCTTTTTCTTTTCGCTGAATTTCAGGATGGTCAGAGCCTCGCCGACCAGTCTGTTCCTGATCAGGTCGGCCACCAGACGTCCTTTCTGAGGACTCATCCGGACATAACGGGCAACGGCTTTTGAAAGGTATTTTTCTTTTTCCATGGTTACTTACCCACTTTAAGCTGTCGGGCAGTTTTGGAAGTATGTCCCTTAAAGGTCCTGGTCGGGGCGAACTCGCCCAGCTTGTGCCCTACCATCTGTTCGGTCACAAAAACCGGTATGAATTTCCTGCCGTTATGGACGCCGAAAGTCAGGCCAACCATCTCCGGGATGATGGTTGAACGGCGGGACCAGGTCTTGATCACCTGCCGCTTTTCCCGGGCCGACTGAGCGGCCTGCACCTTCTCCAGCAATTTAGGGTCAACATAGGGACCTTTCTTAACAGATCTGCCCATTGTTACTTACTCCTTCTTCTGATAATAAAGGCCTGCGTTCTCTTGTTCTTCCTGGTCTTATAACCCTTGGTCGGAATACCTTCCGGACTGACCGGGTGGCGCCCGCCCTTGGTCCGGCCTTCACCGCCGCCATGGGGGTGGTCAATCGGGTTCATGGCTGTCCCCCGGACATGGGGCCTGATTCCCAGCCACCTGGTCCGGCCGGCCTTGCCGATGCTGATGTTCTGGTGATCCAGGTTGGCCAGCTGTCCGACTGTGGCCCGGCAATCCAGATGAACCCTGCGGATTTCCGAGGAAGGCAACCGCAGCTGGGCATAACCGCCCTCCTTGCCCAGGATCTGGACGCCCGAACCGGCCGCTCTGGCCAGCTGTCCTCCCTTGCCTATCTTCAACTCCACGTTGTGAACTATCGTTCCTACCGGGATATAGCGAAGAGGCATGGCGTTTCCGGGCAGGATATCGACCTGGGTGTTGGCTGAAACGATGGTATCCCCGACTTTCAGGTTGAGAGGCGTGAGAATATAGCGCCTTTCCCCGTCGGCATACTTGACCAGGGAGATAAAAGCCGAACGGTTGGGGTCATATTCGATAGTTTCCACCACGCCCGGGACATCGATCTTATCCCGTTTGAAATCGATTATCCGGTACATTCTTTTATGTCCCCCGCCCCGGTGCCTGACCGACAGATGGCCGCGGTTGTTGCGTCCCCCGCTCTTGGGCAGAGGGACCAGCAGCGGTTTGTAGGGCTGATCGGTGGTCAGTTCCTCATAGGTCAGTCCGGTACGGTGACGCAAGCCTGGAGTTACTGGTTTGTAAATTTTAATACCCATGGTTACACTGCCTCAAAATATTCGATCATTTTTTCGCCGGGTTTCAGCTTGACGTAAGCTTTCCTTCTGTCCTTGGTCCGACCAAGGGTCCGGCCGAGCCTCTTGGTCTTGCCCTTCAGGTTGACGATGGTTACTCTTTCCACCCTGACCTTGAACAGCTCTTCCACCGCTTTCTTGACCTCGATCTTGTTGGCATCGGGAGCAATCTCAAAGCAGACTTCGCGGTGGGATTCTTTCAACCTGGTGCTTTTTTCCGTTATCAGCGGCTTCAATATTACATCTCTTGGGTCTTTGGTCATTTCAATCTCTCCACCAGGGAATTAAAAGAACGCTGGCTGAAGACCAGCCACCGGTACCGGAGGACGTCGTAGATGTTGAGCTGCTTATCGTCCACGGCCTTAACTTCCGGAATATTTCTGACCGACCTGAATAAATTCTTATTATCGCGATCGTCAACAATCAGGGCTGAATCAATATTCAGGCTCTTCAACCAGCCGGCGGCTTCCTTGGTCTTTGGCTCGGTGATCCTGATCTCGTCAATCACCAGCAACAGGTTTTCAGCCAGCTTGGCGGTCAGGGCAGACTTCAGGGCATTCTTCCGGGCCTTCCTGGGAATGGCATAACCGTAATCCCGGGGTTTGGGTCCGAAAACCGTGCCGCCGTGTCTCCAGAGGGGCGACCTGATGCTGCCCACCCTGGCCCGTCCCGTTCCCTTCTGGCGCCAGGGCTTGCGGCCGCCGCCTGAGACTTCTCCCCGGTTCTTGGTGGAAGCCGTGCCCTGTCTCTGATTGGCCAGGTAGTTGACCACCGCCTCGTATATCAGATGGTCCTTAACCGGGTAGGAAAAAACTTCTTCCGGCAGGCTCATCTCCTGCACCGGTTTGCCGCTCTGGTCTAAGACTTGTACTTTCATGGCACTCTCTTTACTCATGAGGTCTTGGTTTTGAAGGCACTCTTCTTGATCATAACAACCCCACCGCTGGCTCCGGGCACAGCGCCTTCCACCACCAGCAGATTGTTTTCTTTATCGACCTGGATTACCTTCAGGTTACGAACGGTCACCCGCTCTCCACCCATCCGGCCGCCCATCCTGGTTCCCTTCAAAACCCGGGAGGGGAAGGAGGAAGCCCCGATGGAACCCGGAGCCCGGTGAAACATGGAGCCGTGGGCCGCATCGCCGCCGGCGAACCCGTGTCTTCTGACCACGCCCTGGAAACCTTTACCCTTGCTCAGGCCGACCACATGAACTTTTTCTCCGACTTCAAACAGGTCAACCAGGAGCTGGTCGCCTTCCTTGATATCCAGCGGACCGCGATACTTGATTTCCTTAAGCACTTTCAGAACCGGGCTGCCAGATTTCTTGAAATGCCCGGCCTCGGGCTTTCTGGTCTTCTTCCTGGGCCTGTCTTCCACCAGCCCTACCTGCAGGGCTTCATAGCCATCCTTTTCTCTGGTCTTCTTCTGGATAACGGTACAGGGCCCGGCCTTGATGATGGTCACGGGAATAACGTTGCCCTCGTCATCAAAGACCTGGGTCATGCCAACTTTTCTGCCGATGATACCTTCCACCATGGTCATTCTCCTGCGCCAAAGGCTTTTATTTCCACATCGATGCCCGCGGGCAGGTCGAGCTTCTGCAGTTCTTCAATTGTTTCGTTGCTGTACTCGCTGATGTCTATCAATCTCTTGTGAATTCTCATTTCGAAATGTTCTCTCGACCTTTTATCGACATGCGGGGAACGAAGAACGCAAAACCGCTGAATCCTGGTCGGAAGCGGAATGGGACCGGAAACCCTGGCCCCGGTTCTTCTGGCTTTAATCACTATGTCTTTTACCGATTGATCCAAGAGGCGGTGATCGAATGACTGGAGTTTAATTCTTATCTTTTCCATGATCGTTCCTCGTTCTCCCTATAATTAACCTTGTCATTTTCTATTCCAGGATTTCGGTGACGGTTCCGGCGCCGACCGTCCGGCCGCCCTCACGGATGGCAAAGCGCAGGCCCTTCTCCATGGCCACCGTGGTGATCAGCTCCACCTCCACGTTGGCATTGTCTCCGGGCATCACCATC
>CALEUG010000017.1 GCA_937920515.1 uncultured bacterium | reverse complement strand
AGCTGACCGAACGTCTGGCCGGGGCCGAAGCCATCGGGCCCATTGTGCAGGGCCTGAACAAGCCCTACTGCGACCTCAGCCGCGGCTGCTCGGCTGACGACATGGTCAACGTGGCCGCCATCTGCAGCCTGATGGCCTGAGCTGAACCTGTAAAAATAAATTCAATTAAGGCCGCGTTTATTTCTGCTGCCTTCTTCTGGTCGAAAGAAGTGAAGCCAGGCCTATTGAATAGAATTTAGATTCTTCGCTGTCACCACGGGAAGTCAGGATACAGGGCGCGGTTGCTCCGACCACCAGACTGGCCAGCCGGGCACCGGCGAATATGGTGCAGGATTTGTAAAACACGTTGCCGGCCTCAATGCCGGGGAAGATGAGAATATCAGCCTGGCCGGCCCCTTCTCCTTTGAAGCCTTTAATGGCCGCGCTCTCCCTGGAAATGGCGATATCCAGGCCGACCGGGCCTTCGACCCTGGCTCCCTTTATCTGACCTCTTTCGGCCATAACCTTCAGCAGAGCGGCATCTATGGTGGAAGGCACTTTCTGGCTGACAGTTTCAACTGAACTTATCAGATAGACAAAAGGATTTTCAATGCTCAGGGCATTGGCCACTTCAATTGTATATCCGATTATCTTGATTTTCTGCTCCAGGTCCGGAAGCACCAGAACGGCCACATCAGAAAGAATAAGAAGTTTTTCATAGGCGGGAACTTCCATGACCGTCACGTGCGAGAGCAACCCGCCCGGGGGCACCAGCCCATTCTCTTTATCCAGAATGGCTCTCATGTAGTCAGGCGTGGGCACCAGTCCCTTCATCAGAATATCGCCCTCTCCGTTTCGGACGAGCCTGACAGCCTGTTTAAGGGCCTCTTTCGTGTCAGCTATGTCCAAAAATTTAGAAAAAGCGGCTGAAACCCCGTGTCCGGCTGCTTCCTCTTCAATTTTCTTCCTGTTCCCGACCATGGTCACTTCAACCAGGCCTTCAGTCTGAGCTCTGGACACCGCTTCAATGGTGTGGGGGTCTTCGCCGCAGGCCACCACCAGCCTTTTCTTGGGGTATCCTTTGACTGTGGCAATTATTTCTTCAAGCTTTTTTATCATGACACATCCTCCCTGATTTCATTTTCGTAGATTCTGGCTTTTTCTTCACCTCTTAAGACTCTCAAAGCCCCTTCCAGCAGAGCGCTCATCTCGTCTTCACCGGGATAGATATAGAATGGAGAGATAAACTGGCAACGCCCCCTGACCATCTCCACGAAATCCCGGTAATAGGCCAGGCCTCCGGTCAGGACTATCCCGTCAACCTTACCTTCAAGCACCGTGGCCATGACTCCAATCCATTTGGCCACGTTGTAGGCCATGGCCTGGATGATTAAAGTGGCCCTGGGGTCGCCCTTCTTGACCATTTCTTCCACGGCTCTCATGTCGTTGGTCCCGAGGTGTGCCACTATCCCGCCTTTTCCGGCCAGCATTTTTTTGACCTCGGACTTCGAGTACTTTCCCGAGAAGCAGAGTTCCACCAGGTCGGCCGCCGGCAGGCTGCCGGCTCTTTCCGGGGCAAATGGCCCGTCACCGTTAAGGGCATTATTAACGTCTACCACCTTGCCCTTCTTATGAGCGCCAACGCTGATGCCTCCCCCCATATGAACCACTATCAGGTTCAATTCTTCATAAGGCTTTCCGATATCCCTGGCCGCCTGGCGGGCCACTTTCTTCTGGTTGAGGGCATGCAGGATGCTCCGGCGCCTTATCATTGGCAGCCCGGTTATCCTGGCCACTTCTTCCATTTCGTCAACCACCACCGGGTCGACGATGAAGGCCGGGATGTTGAGTTCGCTGGCAATGGAGTGGGCGATTATAGCCCCCAGGTTAGAAGCATGCTCGCCCTGGACCTCGGCCCTGAGATCTTCAAGCATCTTTTCGGTCACAGCATAGGTCCCGCTGGGAATTGGCCGAAGCAGCCCGCCCCGGCCGACCACGGCTTTAAGCGACTCCTTCGGCAGGCCGGCCCTAACCAGCTCGTTCATTATCACTTCCTTGCGGAACTCAAACTGGTCAATAATCCTGGCATACTTATGGATTTCTTCCAGGGGATGGGAAAGGTTGACCTTGAAAACTTCCTTTTCATCGTCAAAAACCGCTATCTTGGTTGAAGTTGAACCCGGGTTTATAACCAGAATCCTCCAGGTCATTAATACCTCCTGCTGATGGCGAATAAATGTTAAAGATTCCCAAGCAAATATCCTGTTGACTGAACTCAGGTTTTGCCTGTTTTAAGAAAGTCTATTATAGACGATAACAATAAGAAAATAAACCGGTTACAATATCTTTCTTTCATACTTATTAAAATCCCAGGGGTCAATTGCCCGCAAATATTCAGCCCGGTAATGATTTTCTTCGTCGGCCAAAAAAGAAATACTTGACATGTTTTTTTTTAAATTATTTTTTCGGAGGGAAGGAGATGATGTGAAATTTCAATTTACTGAAAGGGGGTAACCATGAAGAGATTTACTTCTATTTTACTATTTATCTTCATTGTTCTGGGCGTGACCATGAGTTTTTTTAATTTTACAAGTAAATCTTATGCTTCTTCTTCCGCAATTTATGGAACAACGACGCAAGAAACCAGTCTTTACTGGCAGCTTGTCTATTACCTTCAAGGTAGATGGATGTATGGTAATTACTATTGCGTAGGAGAAAGAAGTAATTGCGTGATTGAACCTTGAAGTAAACTATTATCATCTTCTTCCCTCAGGATTTTATGAGGAAATTCAGTTCGTTGATTATATAAAACGTCAGATGGGGATTAAATTTCCGGTAAAAACCATCAAAAACTGGAATAAATTCAGACCAAATTATGGGCCGACGCTTTACGGAGTTGATGCTGAAGGAAAGGTGTTTTTAGTTCTGCCCTGCATCGGACTTGAAGAAAACTACCTGCCTTCTTACCTTGATGAATTCTTAAGAAAAGCCGGGCATTTGCTTAACTTAAATAAATTCAAATAAAATAATAGAAAAGGGATGTTGGATAATCGGGGGTCAGAAGTCCTATGCTGGAGCTCAGAGGAATAACGAAAAAATATGGTTATCTTAAAGCCGTGGATAAAGTGAAGTTTTCGGTCAGGCCCGGCGAAACAGTCGGCTATCTGGGTCCCAACGGGGCCGGAAAATCCACCACCATCAAGATGCTGGCCGGTCTGTTGGAACCAACTTAGGGCGAAATCTTTTACAACGGCCGCAATGTCTGGAAGCACCAGGTCTGGTTCAAAGAGAGGATGGGCTATGTGCCGGAAGAACCGGCCATCTACTCTCATATGAGTGCTTATGATTATTTGCTGCTGGTCGGTCGTCTGAGAAGGATAAAGGAATCAATTCTCAGAAAGAAAATAAAAGGCTCGCTGGAGATATTTGACCTGGCCGGAGACATGCATTCGGAAATAAGCTCTTTTTCTAAAGGCATGGTGCAGAAAGTGCTGATTTCTGCCGCTCTTCTTCATGACCCCGAGGTACTGCTTCTGGACGAGCCGCTTTCCGGGCTCGACGTGACCACCACAATGGTGGTAAGGGAGCTGGTTAGAAAATTATCCACGGAGGGGAAAATCATCATCTACTCTTCTCATATTCTGGAGATAGTGGAGAAGGTGGCCAGCCGGGTTATCATTCTCCATCAGGGGCGGGTGCGGGCCGATGATTCGGTAGAAAATCTCCGTACGCTGATGAAAGTTCCCTCTTTAGAAGAGGTCTTCAACCAGCTGGTCAAACCTGAAGACCCTCAGGCCCTGGCTTAGGAACTGGTTTTTCTGATGAAGAAAAAATAATAATTCAAGGCACAGGCGAGGAAAATGGCCATGCCTTCCTTTCTGAAAACAAGTCCGGGCTCCTGGCCGCTTCTTATTTTAACCCGGCATTTTTTCCGCCGGCTCTTTCTCAACGAAACGGTCTTCTTTGAAGAACAGGCAATTCAGAAGACCATAGGTATAATTGCCATCCTTTCTATATTTCCAGCCTACATCGCCGAATCGCTTCTCTTTATAAATCTTCTCGAACGCGAACGCGGCACGGCCTGGTCCGAAACGGCCCTGTTCACCACTCTCATTATGCTTCTTATAGGACTCATCACTCTTTTTGAATGGGATGTTATCTTTCTTGACCGCCGCGATTTTCAGAATCTCAGGCCCCTTCCTTTAAGACCGCTTTCTGTCTTCCCGGCCAAGTTTCTCAGCCTGGTTCTGTTTGTCGGACTTTTCGCCGCCGGGATAAACTCTCTCTCTTCTCTGGTATTTGCCATGTATCTTTCTGAATCCAGAGGCTACGGCCTTCTGGCCGGCTTTCTGCTCTTACTGATTCACCTTCTGGTCATGCTGGCTGCCGGCGGTTTCATCTTTTTTTCCATGGCTCTTCTGGTGGGGCTGTTCAATATTCTGCTCCGGGGAAAGTTTTTCTCGGGCCTGCTGGATACAATTCGTTTCGGACTGATTGTGGCTCATATCTTTTTTCTCTACTTTTTTGTTCTGGATACCAAATGGATTCAAGAGCGATTTGAAAACATCCAGGCCCTCAAAAACACACCGACGCCATTCATGATGAATTACCCGCCACTCTGGTTCACCGGCCTCTATCAGGTGCTCAGTGGAAATCGAGAGCCATTTTTCCAGGAGCTGGCCTCGAGAGCCCTGCTTTCTCTTTCTGCAGTTATCGGAGCTTTCTTTCTTCTTGCTCTGATTTCTTACAGTCGTTACCTGAAGAAAGTTTCGCCGGAAGGCGCCAGGCATCTCCGGCCTTCCATCGTCAGAAAAATCTTCGAACCGGTTCTGAATTTCACCATCCTGAGAGACCCGGGGCAAAGGGGTTCGTTCTGGTTCTACCACAGCGTCCTTAACAGAAGCCGGATACATCGAAATAAAATAATCATCTACTTCAGCCTGGGACTGGGCTTGAGCCTGATCCTGCCGGTCTCAACCGGAAGGTACTTTTGGAAATACCAGGCCGGGAACATGCTCTCTCTGCCGCTGGTGTTGAGTTTCTTTCTTCTGGTCGGGGCCAAAGAGGCCAGCAGTCTTCCGGCCAATCAACCTGCCAGCTGGGTTTTTATGGTGAGTGAAGGAGCCGAGAAATGGCCTTATTTATTTTTCTGCTTTCAAAAAATGCCTCTTCCTTCATCTTGTCCTTCCGCTTCACCTGGCGCTTTTTATCTTTTATTCAATTCTCTGGGACTGGAAAAGGGCCGGAATACATTGCCTTTACTCTGTAGTTTTTGCTGTTCTGCTGATGGAAATTCTTTTCTTCCGGCAGCGCAAGTTCCCTTTCGCCTGTTCTTACCTGCCGGGGAAAAGCAGAATCCATTCCAGGTGGCTGGTTTATGTTATCGCTTTCTTTTCCTACATTCTTACGCCGCGCTGGATAGAACCATATTTTCTGCGCCCTCCTTCAAGTCTGACAGGACTGTTCCTCGGGCTGGCAATAATTTTAATCGGCCTGAAAATATACCATGCCTGCTATTTTTACCGGAAAGAAAAAATTCTTTACGAAGATTTACCAGAACTTTCGCCTGTGGAACTGCTTCAGGCTCGATAAGGCAACAGAAATCGGCCGCCGCTACCAGAGAAGAAGACCTTCAGCAAAAGAAAAAAGGAAAGCATCAGAGCTCTTAACGACCGGCAAACATTACTGGAATTAAATTGACCGGAGTGGCAGGAACCGACCCGAAACAGCAACCCTCAGAAAACTTTCAGCCCCATCGGTTATTAAGTTAAGCAGAATCATTCCGGGGAAGGAATCAAGTCGCGGAAAACATTTTAATTTAAAAAGCTGGAGCACCGTTTTTCTGTTTTCAGGCAAAGCTTTAAGGAAGTCACTCGGCGCCCGAGCCATCACTTCGAAATATCGTATTTTTTTACCAGAAAAGCCGGATGGTAAGAAAGTTTTGCCTGGCGCAAACCGGGAATGCCGGCATCCTGCTCGCGGTTTATGTATTTGTATTCTTGCCAGATGGTTCTGGCGCATTCCCGGTTAAGGAACTGGTGAAGACCGGCAATTTCGCGGCTGGCCAGTTCCACATGAACCACAACCGTCTCCCGGTTTAGTTTCTCGCCAAGGCAGAAGCCCTCAACCTCATTATCTATGATGGCCACCTTCCCCGAAAGTCCCAGAAGCCCGAAATTTACGAGAGCTTCTTTTATGGCCTGAGCCGCCGCCCGGCCGCGCTCGTCCATGGTCCTGTTCTCCTGGGGACTGCTGGCCTCCCAGCGTTCTACCAGCTTCAGACAGCCTTCTAACTCAGAATCAGTCAGGGCCCTGATTTCACCGCGGTGGTTTTGCTCGAACTTCCTGATAAGATTCCTTTTGCCGTCATATTTCTTACCCTTGAGATTGGCCAGTTCTTCGGTTGAATAAACATAGTCAAAGTTATCGCGGTCTTCCCGGGTGTTATATCTGGTCCTGATTTTCTTAAGGAATTTCTCGGAAACCCGGGAAAGCCTGGGGGCCACAGACAAACAGGCCTTAACCGTTTCCTCCAGCCGATTATTCCCCACTGGCTCCAGAAAGTAGGGAAGCTCATCTGGCGGCTGGCAGAAAATGCATAGATTTTCGTTGATCAGAGTCAGCTGTGGCTTTTCCCAGTGCCGCCAGATGTAAATGTTGGCAAAGGTCAACTCGCAAATCTCGGGCTGGCAGGCGTCAAGATAACGGTTAACCTGGTCGCGGTCAGTGATTTCCACCGGCTTCATTCGGGGGAATTCTGGTATCATGGGCCACCTGTTTTCATGTGGATGAGCGGGATTCTGCAGAAAGAGACGGCCCGGTCAAATTTATCCTGTCCAGGAAAACAAGGTCCACTCTTTCCAGCAGGGCGGCTTCATCCAGATTATGAGAATCGCTGTCCATTATTCAATCTTCTTATCAACTCCCCGGAGCATGGCCACGCACTTGTTTTTATCGCAGCCGGCACACCAGGCCGGGTCTTTTTTCAATTCCTCAGGCAGCTCTTCCACTTTTTCAAAGCCCAGCTTCCCATAAAAAGCCGGAACAGTGGTCAGCAGATAAACTTTTTTCCCGGGAAATACTGCCAGAGCTTCTTCCACCAGTTTTTTCCCGATACCCATCTCCCGGTACTCTTCTAAAACACCCACGGCCACCAGTTCCAGAAAATCGCCAAAATCCTTAAGTCCGAGAATTCCTATTATCTTTCCCCTCTCCTCGGCCACAAAGAAGGTGTCATTTTCCAGACCGGGATAGTCCAGGGCCAGGCGCCAGGCTATCCTGACCACATAGGGCATATCCTGTGGGGTCGCTTTTCTGACTATCATTTTGGTTTTATATTTTACCAGAATTATGGCTCCTTAATAAGCCCGCCTTCTAACAGGTAGAAGGTTCGGTCCTAAAAACCGCAGAGCCCGCTGTGTTCAAAAGCCCTGACATCTGGCCTGACTGCTGGCATGTTTGACCCGGGCGCCTGGCCTGGAGATGTGTCTCCAGGTTCCACGGGCAGAGTGGTTGGGGTCGAGCTCTCCTTTCTTAAAGAAGCGGAAATCCTCTCTACCCGGTTTTTCAGGAAAATAATAAACAATAAAGGCTATAATAAATCAACCGGGGTGCTGCCAGATACAGCAAAAACCGGACCCGGCGGAGGGCAATATACGAGTATTCTGCTCAAGGCTTTGATTTACCTGGTATTTTTCTCCATTCTCCATTTTGCCTACGACCTCGCAGGCTGGACTTTTCTCAAGCCGTTTTCCGGCATAGATGAATCGGTTTTCCAGCATCTGAAGATGGCCTTCTGGGCCTACCTTCTGGCCAGCCTGGTGGAATATCCCTTTTTTAAGAAGAAAAGGAAATCATATGAGAGTTTCTGGTATCCTCGTTTTTTTGCGGCCACGGTTGTCCCCTGGACCATCTTTCTGGTTTATTTTCTGGGACCGGCGGTGGCCGGTAAATTTCAGGCCTCTTACCTGGAACTAACCTGGGCCATCCTGGTATCCTATTTTTCGGGACTGGCCGGGGGCCTCATAGAAGGCCACCTGGAACAACAGCGCCTAACTTTCTGCTTCAAGGCAGTAATTATTTTCCTGGCGCTGGTCTCGGCGATTCTCTACATAACCTTCACTTACAGCCTGCCCTGGCTGGATATGTTCCGGGCCCCGGAATAAAACCGGTCTCCCCGCAGCCCGGAAAATAACAGATCTTCCAGTCGGAAATCTCTTTATCTCAACAGAAACTTTCGACTCAAGATTTGTGCCCCGGGCCGGCCATTAAAGCCCAAAAACCAGGGATACCGTCACCCCGCAAGCCGGTCCTGAAAACCAGACTATCAGCCGGTTCTAAATAATCCGGCCAGGACAACCAGAAGATAATTATTTATAAGCCGATTTTATCTCCCCTTATCCGCAACCGGTTTAAGCAGGAGATCCTGATAGTCGTAGCTGAAATCCACGTCCGAAGAAAACGGCAGCATCTTTACTTCTGAAATTATCCCCTCATGGTCAAGAATGAAGGTGACAAAGGCGTCGGCCCGGAGCTCGCGGTCAAACCAGCGGGCCACAAAGGTGTCATAATGCCAGTGCTCAAGCCGGCCATAAAGTTCCGGGCTGTGCTTGAACTGCATGGTCAGCTGGCCATTTTCCAGTTTAACTTCAACCTCGCCATACCAGGCATCGCGGTAAAGCCCGGCATATTCCTCAAGAGACAGAGACGGCCTGGTGTCCTTTTTTCTGGAAGCATAGATTTTATCCAGCTCTTCCTTCGACCTCCGGGCATTCCTCTCGTTAAACTTCCGGTAAGCTTCCACCCAGTCATACTCTGGCGCCTTCAGATAATAATCGACAATCTGGTTGGTAAGGGCCGCAAAGGCCGCCGTGGATTCCTGGTTGGTCAGCACGGTGACGCCAAGACCTATCTCGGGCATCAGCCACACCTGGGAAACATAACCTTCGAGACCGCCGGTATGGGTCCACACCTTATACCGCCGGTAATCCCTGATCCTCAGGCCCAGGCCGTAACCGTTGAAATTCATGGCCGCCGGGGCCAGCTCCGGGGCCGGTTTCGAAACAGGAATCGGGGTGGCGATGGTCGTTATCTCGTTAATCACTCTTTCTGAAACCAGCTGGCTGCCGTCAGCGAGCTTTCCGTTGTTGAGCAGGACCAGCATCCATTTAGCCATATCCTCGGCGCAGGAATTGATGCCCCCGGCCGGGTTGACGTTTTCTGTTAGATACAGAGATTTTACTGGCACGACCTTTCCTTCCAGCGGCACATGCGGCCAGGCCACATTTTCTTCTTTATCGACCAGGGCGCAGCTGGTGTTGCTGAATTCCATCCCGACTTTCTTTTGAATCTTTTCCCGGACAAAGTCTTCCCATCTCAGCCCGCTCACCCGCTCCAGGAGTTCACCGGCCACCACGAACATGATGTTGTTGTAGGCGTAGCGGGTCCGGAAAGAGCTGCTGGGCCTGATGTATCTAACGCGCCTGAGAATCTCCTTCCGGTTAAGGTCCGAAGCCGGCCAGAGCATCAGGTCGCCGGCCCCCAGCCCCAGGCCGCAGCGGTGGCAGAGAAGGTCGCGGACGGTAATCTCGCGGCTGACGACCGGGTCGTACATCTGGAAATCCGGCAGGTAGTCTATGACCGGCGCTTCCCAGCGAATTTTCCCTTCATCCACCAGCATCCCCAGAGCCACAGCCGTAAAAACCTTGCTGTTAGAAGCTATGCCAAAAAGGGTCCGGGCATCCACCGGAGCAGGTTGGCCCAGCTTTTTAACCCCGTATCCCTTTGCCAGCAAAACCCGGCCGTCCTTGACTATGGCCAGGCTGAGACCCGGGACTTCAAAGGTCTTCATCACCCGGGCCACGGTGGTTTCGAGGTTCGGCGGCAGGGTTGCCTTCTGCGGAGTTCTGGCTCCCTGAGCCAGGACCGGTTCCCCGACTGACATCAGGACAAACAAAATCAGCAGCAGGGAAAACACTGTCTGCAGGCTTCCGGTTAAGACTGGCGATGAATTAGCTCTGTATCTCATCTCGGCCTCCTCCTTTGAGAATAGAGCATCATATTTTTTTTTAAGGCAAACCGATTTTAACACGTTTTGAGCAGGGCCAAAATGATTTTGGCCAACAAGAAATCCAGACAGGAATCAACCAAAGCCAAAAACTTTATAAAAAGAACCGGATAAAAGGAAAAATAACGGGACGGGTAAAATATTGATTATTAATCCCGGGCACCATTAACAGGAAGTACCCACTGTTTAAATCTTTTTCCCGGGGAATTGTCAATAAGAGGCGCAGGAAGGCAACACCATTCAACACGGTAGCTGTCTTAACCGGACCCGGACAGAGTCTGAAACCGGCCCGAAATTTATTGAGGAATTTACCTCCGGCGAGCTTGGCGAGAGCCCAGGATCCCCCCCTGCAGGAACAGGCCGGCTCCCAGGACGAAACCGAAGTTATACCAGTTGCCGCTGTTGTGGACTTCGTAAATCCTGACATTCCTGTTGAAAAGGGAAATGATGAAGGTAACAGGCGAAATCAGCCCGTGCCAGAGCCCCTTCCAGAACCCGGCCACCCTTCCCTTTTCGTCGGGCGTCTTCTCCAGTTTGTTTGGCCCGGGGGCGCAACCGGCCAGCCAGATAATTACCAGGAGCAGAAGACAGGCAATGGCTATGATTTTCATAACCTCTCCTTTCTAAGGTCCCTGCCATCTTATATCTCTCAATATGCCTGGGCTGTCAAGAGGATAATCAAATATGGATTCAAAAACAGCAGCCAGCCGGGCTGCCCCCGGCGCGCCCTGGGGTGGCCCTGATATAAAAAAAACACTCTCCGGCTGAAAACAGCCCGAAACCTTAACCCTGGCACAATTTTTGCTGAATTATAAACAACGTGAAAACAGATAACATGATTACGGATATCATATTTTCTGACCCTGTAACCTTTAATGGGCAGTATTTCTTGAAAAATGGACAGTTGATAAGGAGGGTACCATGAAAGCAAGAATCATGATGCTCGCGGGACTTTTTCTGGCCTTCACCACCATCACCGCCTGCGACTTCCCGGGCACTAACAACGACCTCAGGTTTCTGGCTGACTACCAGAAAAATACCGAGGGGACCATCACCTTTACCCTGACCGTCAGAAACGAAGGCAGCAAAATCCTGGACCTGGTATCGAAGACTTCTCAAATCTATGACATAGAAGTCTACCGGGAGCCGGGAACACTCGTCTGGAACTGGGCCCACGACATGAGTTTTTTCATGGTTATCACCACGGTGACGCTTCAACCGGGTGAACAGAAGACTTACCAGGTAACCTGGAACGTTCGCTCGAACGAGGGCGAGCCGGTCCCTCCAGGCACCTACAGCGCCAGGGCCAGGCTGGTCACCGAACCTTCGGCCAGCTGCAGGTTTGAGCTTACAATCTGATAGCGGGCCGGAACAGATTTTTTAGTTTTTAATAATAATCTATTCATTCCGTCTGTTTACTTAAAAATAATTCCTTGCAACTTATCCAACATGGTCTTGCTGACCCCCGGCTATCGGATATGACCGGCCAGTCCCAGAAGGGGCTGTTGCTATCTCCAGCCATAAAAACTTAAAATACTGTTTCAGGTGAATTATGAGGTTTTTCAGATGAAAAAATTCTCAATTAAAAATCAACAGGTTTATAAAATTTATTATCTCGTCCTGCTGACAGCCCCCCTCCTTTTAGTTTCCCTGGGCCAGTCTCTACGGGCCGAGGACGAACGCTACGTGCCGGAGACAGACCCGCTGGTGCTGAAAAAGCTTGAGGCCTGGCAGGACCTGAAATTCGGCCTGCTGATGCACTGGGGTCCCTACAGTCAGTGGGGCATCGTCGAGAGCTGGTCCATCTGTCCGGAAGACGAAGGCTGGTGCCGCCGCAGCCTGGATGATTATTACGAATATGTCAAAAAGTATGAAGGCCTGAAGAAAACTTTTAATCCGGTCAAATTCGACCCGTCCCTCTGGGCCCGGGCCGCCAGGGAAGCCGGCATGCGTTATGTCATTTTCACCACCAAGCACCACGACGGGTTCTGCATGTTTGATACCAGATATACAAACTATAAAATTACCGACCCCGAATGCCCCTTCAGCTCTAACCCCAGAGCCAACGTCACCAGAGAGATTTTTGAAGCCTTCAGGAAGGAGGGTTTCTGGGTAGGAGCCTACTTTTCCAAGCCCGACTGGCATTCACCCCACTACTGGTGGCCAAACTTCCCACCGCGAGACCGAAACGTCAATTACGACCCGGAAGCCTATCCCGAGCGCTGGGCGAAATTCGTTGAATACACCCATAACCAGATCCTGGAGCTGATGACCGATTACGGGCGGGTGGACATCCTCTGGCTGGATGGCGGCTGGGTGTCTAAAAAATCACCGGACGAAATCCGAGAATATTATGACCGCCGGCTTAAAGATAGCAAATCCGGCTACCTTAAAAGTCAGGTCATAAACCAGGACATCCGGATGGACGAGCTGGTGGCCAAATGCCGGGAAAAACAGCCGGGCCTGATCGTGGTGGACCGGGCTGTGCCGGGAAAAAACCAGAATTACCTGACGCCAGAAAACGTGGTGCCCGAGCGAGCCCTGCCCTACCCCTGGGAATCCTGCATTATCTCGGGTGGCGGCTGGTCCTTCACCCCGGATGCTGAATATATGTCCGGCAGGCAGGCCATTCATCTTCTGGTGGACATAGTGGCCAAGGGCGGAAACCTGCTTCTCAACATTGCTCCAGGCCCTGACGGCACCTGGCAGCAGGGCGCCTACGACCTGCTCCGGGAGTATGCCGCCTGGCTGAAGGTAAACGGGCAGGCCATATACAACACCCGGGCCCTGCCACCTTATAAGGAAGGCAGGCTGTGCTTCACCAGAGGGAAAGACGGTTCTGTCTATATTATCTACCTGGCAGAAGAGGGCGAAGAACTGCCGGAAAAGATAAAGGTTGAAGCCTTCAAACCAGAGCCCGGAGCCAGACTGTCCATGCTTGGAGTCAGCCAGAAAATTTCTTACAGAACGGGTAACGGCGGCCTTGAGATTTTAATTCCGTCCTCAGTGCGCCAGAATCCACCCTGTAAACACGCCTGGGTTTTCAGGCTCCGTGGGTAGCCCTTTGAGTTGACAAACCGGCCAGGTCTTCCTATTTTTTAATTAAGGGAGAGAAGGGGCCGGGTCCGAACTTATAATCTGAGCTTCTTCTGTTTCCCGAGCCCCTTCTTGTTCCTCTGGAAGGAGGTAAAAAAATGAGAAGGGGAAAAGCAGGGTTTCTGGTTTTAAGCCTCGCTTTCCTTCTGGGCTTTATCGTCCCTCATTCATCGTCTATGGTTTTCATCTTCGGCGAAACTTCGGTCAGGCTTCCGGCCGGTTGCCCTGTTGAAATAAAACCCGGCCTGATAATTTTCCACCTGGAAGAAGGACGACTGGAACTCATCCCCGAGTCTGATAACCTGAAGGTCAGAACCATAGACAGGAACGGAAAGCCGGTCTACACCGGAACCCAGGCCCGGGTGTTTTCCGAATGCCAGCCGGAAAAGTTCAAAAAGCTTAAAACCACCGACGCCGACTACAGGTTCATCCGGTTTGCCGTCGGCAAGCCGGAACCCGACCCGGCCGGACGGGGCGTGCTGATTCCCAGGGGTACCCGGGTCGAACTGGTTGAAGAAAATCTCTACCGTTTCCACCTGGAAAACGGCGAGGTCATTTCCTTCAGAGGCAAAGCCGCGGGTGATGATAGGATTGGCGACTGCACCAGGTACACCAAAGACGGAAAAATCATGTACACCAGGACCAAGGTCAAGCTCTGCCGGATGACATCCCTGGAAGAACTGAAGTCTCTGCCTTCATCCCTTCCGGAAGAACTGTGGGTGCAGTTCGTTACCGAAAGCAAGAGTTAAATCCTGATTCGGGGGTCGGGGCAAACTTTTCAGGCCGTTAAACAAACGGCGGGCTCTAACTTGAAAACCCGGCCGGCTCGGCCAGGTTATAAAAAGCTATTCGCCCCAGTAACTCTTCTATTATCACCATAATATGGCTCAAGGCCAGAAAGGCCGTGCTCCCGGGATTATGGATTCTTCCCCCGGGCTGGCTGATCAGCAGAAAGACCAGGACCGCCAGCAGCATTAAAAGCCGCAGGGCAAAAACCGCCCGCCAGGAGCGGGCCCTGAACAGCCCGGAGTCAGGCAGCGGAAAAAGACCTGATACCTGGTCAAACAGAAGAAGGCCCAGAAAAGCCAGCCCGGTCCACAGGATAGCAGCCCACCAGTAAAATCTGCCAGGCCAGGGCAAAACCAGGGCCGCCGAACCAATCCGCTGGAAGAAGACCATCGTTAGGGACCCAATCAGAAAAGCCGTGGTAAAGAAAAATATGGCAGTCCGACTGCATCTCCACAGACTCACTCCGGCCAGGCAGTGCGATCTGGACATCACATAAATTACAGCCAGCCCGCTCAGGCCGGCCAGCACTACCAGCGCGGCGGGCAGTGGTCCCGAGGACCTCATGATCAGGAGAAACTCCAGGGCTACCAGCAGCAGGAAAAATATTCCCAGGCTGGCAATTTCCCGGTTGAGCCAGCCAGGCTGCCTATCCCTGACCGGAAGGTAGATGGATAACGAATGGCCGCGATGGAAAAGGGAGATGAGCACCGACAGACCAACCAGTCCCAGAAGGGCCAGGCCCCAGCGGTCGGCAGCCCGGAACAGCCAGCGGTTCTGCCAGGACCGCTCCAGTATTACCGGCCAGAAGGCAAAAATGAATACACCCACCGACGATTGCACCAGGAAGCTGAAAAGGACCAGGGGCCATTCTTTCAACTTAAACATCTTTCAACCTTTCTCCTTCCGCTGGCGGTCATTTTCAATTAAATTCTTCCATTCCCGCTCAGCGGCCAGCAACTTTTTTATTTTACCCGCTTGCCACCCGTATTTCTTTTTTTTTAATTACCGGCATCCAGTAGTAGGAACTGGCGTTCGATTCGGCTCGAGTTTCCTGACCGGGAGTCGCCGACTTCAGTCAGCCGGTTGCTCCTGTTCCCTGCTTTTTTGGTTTCCCTGAACTACTTCCTGTCGAGCGGCTTCTGATATTTTTTCTGGCCCAGAGGCTGCCACTCCCCGTATGATTCTTCCACTATCCGGCACCGCCCCTCGGAAGTCCAGGTGAAGCCGTAATTATAGCCGAACCACAGATATTTATCGCCGCCGCCATTCTCGGTGGTGATGACATAGCGGGCAGCCACGTTGCCGATGCCCAGAGCCCTTCCGCCTGGTGTTTCCACATCTCCCTTGTTGGCATCAAACGGAATCCAGCCGTAAGGCGGAAGATAAACCTCGTTCCAGCGGTGGAAGACATCGTCAAAGCTGGCCTCGTCCCCCCGCAGGCTGACCGCACCGACGTAACGGGCCGGAACCCCCAGCGCCCGGCAGAGGGCAATTAGCGAGTAGGTGTACTCGGAACAGGAGGCAGTCCCCCGCCTCAGCACGGTCGGGGCCGGGTTCCAGCCGCCAACGGGTTTCAGGTTGTAGCTCAGATGGTCAATCAGGTACTCGTAAATTTTCCTGGTAATCCAGTAGGGATTCTTTTCGTTGCCGGCGATTTTTCGGGCCAGCTCCTGGATAAAAGGGTCGTTGATACGGTACTTGTCGCCGTCAACCAGGTATTTTTTCCTGATTTCCTCCGGAATCTGGTCCAGGCCGCCGACCCGGTCCGGGTAGATAAAATACTCCACGGCATAAATCCTGGCTTTCACCGACCAGCCGGGTTGAACGATGGCCGGACCCCTGAGGTTCTTATAACTGAAACGGGCAATTTTCTGACCCCAGGCATCGCTAATTATTTCAGCCGGCTTCTCCAGGAATTCCACCGGGCCGAGGAGTTTCTGGTTATCACGGTCTTCGGGAAGCGGCAGGTAAATGTCAAGGCTGGTGGCGGTGCCCGGGCCGTAATTGCGAAATTCCTTCACGAAGCGGAGCTCCAGCTCTTTCTCTTCCCACAGGCTCCTGATGTCGTTGTCGAATACTTTAATCCTGTAGATTTCGTCATTTTCGTAATCCACATTCCACAAATACTCGCCGTCGAAGGCCAGCCCGGCCGGCCAGGGTCCGTAAGAACGGAGCGAGGAAAGACACCAGCCGGTAGCCGGGTCGACCAGGAAAATTCGGTCGAGGGCCCGGTCGGTCACCCAGAGGTACCTGCCATCAAATTCCAGGCCGGCTGGCTCGGCGCCGGGAGCGGGAAAGGTCTGGATCATCATGCCGTCAACCGGAGAAACCCGGAGAAGGCTTCTGTTGCGGACATCCGTCATCCACAGGTCCTTCCCGTCCCAGGCCAGGTCCCGCGGCCGGTCGCTGTTGGACTCCAGGGCTTTAAGCACGGCCCCGGTCTCCGGGTCGAGGCAATAGACCAGCTTTTCGCCAGAATCGACGTGCCAGAGATATTTTCCATCCCAGGCCAGGCCCTCTGGATGGTAACCTGGCGAATCAAAGGACTTAACCACCTTTCCCGAAGCCGGGTCTATCTTGAAAATCTTATCCAGGCGACTGTCAGCCAGCCAGAGGTATTTCCCGTCAAAAGCCAGGCCCGTCGGCAGCGGTCCCGGGGTCTTGATGACCTTAACCACCTCGCCGACCCCGGCCAGGGCCGTGGAGACCAGCAGACTGATGAGGGCCAGAGTTACAATTATCCTTTTCATTTTCTCACTCCTTGCCAGAGGATGACACATTTTGGGTTTTCACTTAAATTATATAAATAACCGGGGTAAACATTCCACAGGCAACCTGATTTTACAGTTTATTATTTTTTTCTAATGAGAGCATTATTATGCGGCGAGTCTTGTTTCAATTAATTTTGATTTATCAGGAGATTCTACCGGGTGTTATATCCTGTTAACCTTTACTGCTGGCCATCCCCGTAATTCTGACTGCCAGAGTTAATTCAGGGAGACCACTGGCTTCACAACCGGTTGATAATTGTTTCCGGCCGCACAAGTGCGGACAGCCGGGCGCCGGCAGGAAAGTTCAAGAATTGAGGCCGTAATCCAGGCGTCCGGGCTTATCACAGGTTTAACCTGAAACCGTATTTTTTCAACCAGCGCCGCCTCTGGCGGTAGTCGGGCAACTGCTCTTCAATCAGGTGCCAGAAAGCCCGGGAATGATTTCTTTCCCTGGTATGGGCCAGCTCGTGGATGATGACGTAATCTATTATTTCCGGCGGGGCCAGTACCAGCCGCCAGGTCAGGCTGATTGTCCCCCGGGCCGAACAGGAGCCCCAGCGGGTTGCGGCCGAAGACAGCCTGAACCCGGTAAACCTGAAACCGTTGAGCCCGGCCAGTTCTGCTGTCCGTCGACTCAGGTAAGTCAGGGCTTTTCTCCTGTACAGCTTCTTGAAAATCTCTCTGGCCCGGCCCTGCCAGCGAGAAGAGAGAATAAACTCCTGGCCCGTGAATTTAAGAGCTGGCCGGCTTTCCCCGCTGATGACCAGCGGGTATTCCTTCCCGAGCCAGAGGAATTTTTCGCCCTGGATAAATTTCCTGGGCGGAAACATCTGCCGGCGCTTTTCGACTTCGGACAGTTTATTTTCTATCCACCGCTGATGCTTGCGGATTATTTCCTCTATGGCTGCCCGGCTGAGTTTTTCCGGAGCCCGAACAATCAGCTCCCCGCAGTCGTTAACTTCCAGCCCCACCGTCCGGCGCTCTGAACGGATTATTTTCAGGCTTCTCGGTTGAACTGACATTCGGCACCGGTTATAAAGCATAGCTTTCTTTTTCCAGCCCTTCAAGATCCTGGCCGCCATCCGCAAACATTTTTTCTTCCCCTGAAAGTTCCGCCCTCCTGATTTTCGGTTAACTGAAATTTCTCAGGCGGCTTGCCGTGGTGCAGGGTCTTATGATAATTTTTTTATGATTGCCGTGGATAACCCGGCATAATAGAAAGGGGAGACAATGGCCGGGCCGAGATTCAAGAATCTGAGAGGCCAACACTCTTCTGGCTGGCTGATCTTTCTTATGGCCATAACAATATTATCCGTGACCGGCTGCTCACTGGAAAGAGTCGCTCTCAAAAAGGCAGCGGGCATGCTGACCGCGCCTTCCTCCGGCCATGTTTTTAGCGGTGACGACGACCCGGAGCTCGTGGCCGGGGCCCTGCCCTTCGCCATCAAGTTCTATGAATCACTCCTCACTTCCCTGCCAGACCATGAAGGATTGAGGTTGCGGACCGGAAGCCTTTATATAATGTACGCCAGCGCTTTCATCCAGGGGCCGGCCGACATGACCCCGGCCACCGAAGTTGAGTCCCGCCAGGCCCTTCTGGCCCGGGCCAAAAAACTTTACCTCAGGGGAAGAGACATCCTGCTGGCCGGTCTGGAAAAGAAAAACCCGAAGCTGAGAGAGGAGTTAAAAGCCAGACAATTCAAAAAAGCTCTTGCTCCTTTTGGCTTGAAGGATATTGACCTTCTCTACTGGGCTGCAGCCGGATGGGTGGCTGCCTACTCCATAGACCCCTTTGACCTGTCCATCGGCTTGACCCTGCCTGAAGCCGCCGCTCTGATGAACCGGGTGCTGGAGCTGGCCCCGGACTATTCCAGCGGCGCCGTTCATAATTTTTACGTCCTGTATTACGGCTCGTTGCCCGAAGCCCTGGGCGGTGATGAGAACAGGGCCCGGGACCATTTCAAGCAGGCCGAAAAATTATGCGGGGACTCGGACACCTCCTATCTCCTTTCCCTGGCCACCACGGTGGCCGTGAAGAACCAGAACCGGCAGGAATTCATAGACCTGCTAAAAAGGGTGCTGGACTTTGACCCGGACAAAGCTCCCCGGAACCGCCTGGTCAATATTCTGAATAAGCGCAAGGCCGCCTGGCTCCTGGAACACGTGGATGATTTCTTCCTTCCCCCGGAAAATACCCAAAGAAATTCTGAACACGGCGAGATAAGAAAATGAAAAGACTGATTTCCGCAATAATTGCTTACTTCCTGCTGGCCCTGGTTTTCAGCCTGCCCCGGCTGCAGGCTGCCGTCGAAATTAAAATCGGAAGCGTGGCTCCAGAGCGTTCTCCCTGGCATAATGCCCTGCTTAAACTGGCCCGGGACTGGGAGAAAATAACCGGCGGCCAGGTTAAAGTCCGGGTCTATCCCGGCGGCATAGTCGGCAGCGAGCTGGACATGGTCAGGAAAGTCAGGCTGGGCGTGCTGCAGGGGGCAGTCCTGACCAACATGGGGATGATGCAAATAGAAAAGTCAGTACTGGTACTCAACCTGCCTTTCCTTTTCAGCTCTGATGAAGAATTCAGCTACGTCTTTCAGGGGTTAAGACCGACCTTTGAGGCCCGGGTGGAGGAAAAGGGCTTCAAGGTAATTCACTGGACCCAGTCCGGATGGGTTTACTTATACAGCAAGGGACCTGTGCTCAATCCTGACGACCTTAAAAAATACAAGATTTCCATTACCAAGGACGACCCCGACTTAGAGCAGGTCTGGAAAAAGATGGGTTACCAGGTTGTCCCCCAGGATAACAAGGACGTGCTGGTCGGACTGGAAAGCGGCCTGGTCTCTGCTGTTTACCTTCCGGCAGTGATGGCTGCCTCCGGGCAGTACTTTGCCCTCTCCCCGCACATGCTGGCCCCCAGGCTTTCACCCCTGGTGGGCAGCCTGTTCCTGAGCTCAAAGACCTGGGAGAAGATTCCGGCAGAGTTCAGGCCGGCCCTGCTGGAAGCCGCCGACCGCCAGGCCCGGGCCCTGGCCGGCGAAATCACAAATCTGGAAGAGGAAGCGATTGCGGCCATGAAAGAACACGGCCTGGTAATACATTATCCTTCTGAAGAGGAGATGACCCAATGGCGCCAGGCTTCTTCCCGGGCGATTGAGTCGCTGCCGGGAAGAATCATTCCGGCCGACATCTATCAAAAAACGATGGATTTAATCCGTGAATACAGAAGCCGCGGGCAAAAATAAAATTCCGGGCTATGTCTTCAGGCTGGAAGACATACTGGTCAACCTGGTTGTGCTGTCGGTAGCTTTCCTGCTCTGCTTTGAAATAATTGCCAGGAATTTTTTCCAGACCGGAATCAGAAATTCCACGGCCTACATCCAGCACCTGGTCCTGGTGGCCACCTTTCTGGCCGGGGCCATTACCTCCCGGCAGAAAAAACACCTGACCCTGGCGGCCAGGCTCCCTGTCAGAGAACCGGCGGCCACTATCCTGACCACGGTTGTCCGGATAACTTCCTCGGCCTTTACCCTAACTTTCGCCTTCAGCTCTTTCTCGTTTGCCCGGCAGGCCTTTTCCGCCGGGGAAAAGGTTGGGTTCATTCCCAGACGCTTTTTCGGCCTGCTGATGGCGCTTGGTTTTGTCGTCATGGCCGCCAGGTTCATAACCGCGATTGAGCCGAAGCGGAAAAGGTGGCTCTGGTTCCTCATTGCTCTGGCCGGAGCCATGCTGCTATCATCGGGCCTGATTTCAGGTGCTATCTCAGAGTGGCTCGACCGGGACCCGGGGATAATCCACTCCATTAGTGCTCTGTCCAGAGAAATTCTGGACTGGCTGGCCGGGCCCCTGATAATAATTCTCATCATTCTGGCCTTTTTCGGGATGCCGGTATTTGTGGTGCTGGGCGGGAGTGGCCTGCTGCTGGTGGCCAGGGCTGGCCTGCCCCTGGAAATCGTGGCCAACCAGGCCTACACCATCCTGACCGATTATTCCATAGCGGCCATTCCCCTTTTTGCCGCGGCCGGGTTCTTTCTTTCCGAGAGCCGGGCCGGGGTCAGGCTGGTTGAGTTCTTCCAGGACGCTGTGGGCTGGATGCCCGGCGGCCTGACCATTGTTTCCGTCCTGGTCTGCGCCTTTTTTACTACCTTTACCGGAGGTTCCGGGATTACCCTCATCGCCCTGGGCGGACTCCTGCTGCAGGTCCTGATGCGGGCCGGTTATAACAAGAAGTTCAGCGTGGGCCTGCTGACCTCCTCGGGCAGCGTCGGGCTGCTGTTCCCGCCCAGCCTGCCCATAATAATCTACGGGGTGACGGCGGGAATCAGCATCAAGGACATGTTCCGCGGCGGAATCATTCCAGGTGCTATTCTGGTCACGGCCACAATAATAGCCGCCTTCGTTTTTTCGGCAGGGCAGAAGGTAGAGCGCCAGCCCTTCCGCTGGAAAAAGCTCCCGGGCTCTTTTAAAAAAGCGCTGGGAGAAATACTGCTGCCGCTGGTCATAATAGGCCTGTACTTCGGGGGAATCACCAACCTCCAGGAAAGCGCGGCCGTAGCCCTGGTCTATGCCTTCCTCCTGGAAACCTTCGTCCATCGTGACCTCAAAATAAAGGACATACCCCGGGTCATGACTTCCTGTGTCACCGTCTTTGGCGGAGTTCTGGTCATCCTGGCCGTGGTCAACAGTCTGTCCTATTACATCATCGACACCCAGTTTCCCCAGCGCCTGAGCGAGTGGCTGGGCACGGCCATTTCTTCCCGTTACCTTTTCCTTCTCCTGCTTAACCTGGCCCTGCTGGTGGTGGGCTGCTTCCTGGATATTTATTCGGCCATCCTGGTGGTGGTTCCCCTTATCGTGCCCCTGGCCGGGGTCTTCAACATCCACCCGGTGCACCTGGGCGTGATTTTCCTGGCCAACCTGGAACTGGGCTACCTGACACCGCCGGTCGGGCTTAACCTCTTTCTGGCCTCCTACCGCTTCAACGAGCCCATGGGCCGGGTGTATAAAGATGTCCTCGGTTTTATGCTACTGCGGCTGGCAGCAGTTTTATTGATCACCTACCTGCCTTTCCTGGCCACCGCCCTTCTCTGATAAGTCCTCTAAGGCCAGACGCTCCACGGGGTAAAATTGATACCGCCCGGGTGTTCAATCCTTTTATTTTTCCTGTCTGTCTGTCATTTTTCGTACAGCCTCATCTCCTGCCCGCTCCAGAAGCGATCAGTCTGACCCAATCCAGTCCCGCGGAAAAACCCTCCGCCATTTCATACAATAAAACCGGCCGTCCTGGTCTCATCAACCCGGTTCTTAAAAACTTGCTTTCTGTTGACTCAACCCTGGCAAGTTAATAAAGTAAAAAAGACTGAAAACCTGCCAGGAGAAGTCAGATGGCCGAGACTTCAAGAAAAAATTATTACATGGTCTTTTTAATCTTTCTGACCTTCTTTGTAATTTCCTTCCTGACCAACATCATGGGCCCGCTCATACCCGATATCATCCAGAGCTTCAACCTGAGCCTGGCTCTGGCCGGTTTGCTCCCGTTTTCCTTCTTTATCGCCTACGGGGTGATGTCCATCCCGGCCGGCTTTCTGGTGGAAAAGTACGGGGAAAAAGCGGCCATGCTGCTGGCTTTCTCCGTGGCCTTCTGCGGAGCGCTGCTTTTCGCCCTGTTCCCAGGATACCTGGTGGCGACGGGATCGCTTTTCCTGATCGGACTGGGCATGGCCATCCTTCAGGTCGCCATAAATCCGCTGCTCAGGGTTTCAGGCGGCGAAGAGCACTTTGCTTTCAACTCGGTCCTGGCCCAGCTCATCTTCGGCGGAGCTTCCTTCCTCAGTCCCAGGCTTTATTCTTACCTGGTCACCAGCCTCCCGGTAGAAGAAAAGCACAACGCCTGGCTCGATGCCCTCCGGCGGCTTGTCCCGGAAAGGCTGCCCTGGGTTTCGCTTTACTGGGTCTTTGCCCTGACCACGGTCCTGATGCTCATCATCCTAACAATCTCCCGCTTCCCCCGGGTGGAGCTCAAGGAAGAAGAGAAGGTGGGGACCCGGGGTATATACAGAATCCTGTTCGGAAAAAAGATAGTCCTTCTATATTTCCTGGGTATCATGGCCTACGTCGGAACAGAACAGGGCGTGGCCAACTGGATTTCCCAGTTCCTGAAAACCTACCACGGGCTCGACCCACAGACTGCCGGGGCCCGGGCTGTTTCCTACTTCTGGGGCTTGATGACCCTCGGCGGGCTGCTGGGCCTGGTTCTTCTCAAGCTGTTTGACAGCAGAAAGGTCCTGCTGGTGGCCTCTCTGCTGGCCACGGTCACCCTGACCCAGGGCCTGTTCGGCCCGGCCGTGCTGGTTACTATGAACCTCAGGATTCCCCTGATTTATTCGGGCCAGGTCGAGCTTTTCACTTTTTCTCTGCTGGGCTTTTTTGCCTCGGTCATGTGGCCCATAATTTTTTCTCTGGCCCTAAACTCTGTTGAGCAATACCACGGAGCCTTCTCCGGCATCCTGTGCACCGGCATCATCGGCGGGGCCCTGGTGCCGCTCCTGGTCGGCTGGCTGGGAGACCACCTCGGGCTGCGCCAGGGCCTGTTTGTCCTCTACCTGACGCTGGGCTTCATCCTGAGCATAGGAATCTGGGCCAGGCCCCTTATCAGTAACGAAACCATAAAGTTGCGGAGGCAAAAAAAGCTGGCCGCTACGGCCGCTGGCCAGGAGGGTTAGCGGACCGCCCAGCCAGCAACCGGGAATCATCCAGTCCCGGGCTGACCGGTCCGGACAGTAAATGGCCTGGCCTGTTAAAAATCGCGGAAGACCGGGCTTCAAGCGTTCTGGTTCTAAACCCGTCCGGGGGTTCACCCCTTACACCGGCCCCTATCCTGTCAGGTTATATGCTGAAATAATCGGTCATTCGTCTGTTTGGTGTTCAAGCCCGTAATCAGGAGACAGCCAGCCGGAAAACTGACCTTAGCCGCCTGTCTATCCACAATTACGGCTGTGGTTGATTACTCCCGGAACAGGCGAGCCAAACATATGAATGAACATTCATATATTAAGGGACTTTCGGGCCAACTGATTGCTTCGTACGGCAGACCGGGCCTTCTCCTCCGGCTTGCAGCCCCGCCCGATTTTATGTTAAAGATTAAAAAAACCGGGAGGCAAAATGGCCATAATCGGTGTGGACCTCGGTGGCAGTAACGTCCGGGCCGGACTGGTAGAAGGCGACCGGCTGATAAAAATAGCCGTCCGGGAAGTTCGCAGCCAGGGCCGGGCCGAAGAAGTCCTGGCCGACCTCAAAGCCGTCCTGGAGTCCGTCCTTTCGCCCGGGGTAAAAGGCATCGGCCTCGGTGTTCCCAGCGTGGTTGACCTGGAGACCGGCACCATCTACGACGTGCAGAACATCCCGGCCTGGAAGCAGGTCCCGCTTAAAACCATACTGGAAGCCGAATATAAAATTCCTGTTTATGTCAATAACGACGCCAACTGCTTCGCCGCCGGCGAAAAATACTTCGGCCAGGGCCGGCCTTTCCTTAACCTGGTTGGCCTGATCGTCGGCACGGGCCTTGGCGCCGGCCTGATACTCAACGGCCGCCTTTACCCGGGCACCAGTTGCGGCGCGGGCGAATTTGGCCTGCTCCCCTACCTGGACGCTAACTTTGAACGTTACGCTTCCGGGCAATTTTTCCAAAAATCGTACGGCCGAAAGGGCAAGGAATTATTTCAAGAAGCCGCGGCCGGCAACCGGGAAGCCCGCCGCATCTTTGCTGAATTCGGCCACCACCTGGGAGAAGCCATCAAGGCTATCATGTACGCCGTTGACCCGGAAGCCATCATCCTGGGCGGCTCGGTCAGCCGGGCTTACGAATTTTTCAAGGAATCCATGCTGGAAACGGTCTCCACCTTTGCCTACTCCATTGCCCTCAACAGAACCAGAATCATACCCTCGACCACCGAGAACATCGCCATCCTGGGAGCAGCCGCCCTCTACCTGGACAGCCAGCGCTGACCGGCTGTTAAGGTCCATCGATTCCCATCACCGGGCCGACAGGCTCGAATCTATATTTCAAAATTTCAAAATTATATATCAGTAAGTCGCAACAGCCCGGTCATCCTGTCCAATCTGTGCAAATTTTCAGGACCGGCACCGGGACTCAATCTATGACCAACCTGCATTCCAGGCTGGAGGCCACCTGCCTCAGCCACTGCTCTGCGTTTTGTCCAGCCACCACAATGATAAAAAGGTCTGTCCCGTTCAATATGGCCAGGGCCGACTTTTCCGCCGAAACCAGGGCCGGCCGCTTCTTTCCCCACACCATGATATGAGCCTGACTGCCCCCATTCACTTCCTTTTTTAGCCTTTCCAGCAGGTATTTTTCCAGGCTCTCAGCCGGAAACCAGCCTTCCTGAAGCAGCCTGACCGTCTGTCCACCAGGCCCCTTGAGGGACAGCAATGTTCTGTCGGGCCAGACCCCGTCCAGCCCCTCGAAACTAAAACCAGAGGGAGCCCTGAGCCCGAGCTGCAAACCCGGGTTCCAGTAGCGGTTATCCCGGACCTCGTAGAGAGGCTGGCCTTGAATAATTTTTATGGTTTGCCCCTTCAGGCTGAACTCCAGCACTTCAACCGTGACGTAACCGAAAAACTTCTGGGCGGCTACCAGACTTTCCCCCGGGCCTTCCTCCAGGCTACTCCGGGCGACGACTATCCTGGCCGGGTCGGCCGCCCCGGGCGAAGGCAGAGCCGCATCCAGCGGGACCCAGTGTCCCTCCAGCCAGGCTTCCACCCAGGCGTGTCCACCCCATATCCCGTTGGCATAGACCATCCCCACCAGGTAACGGGAAGGTATGCCGGCAGCCCGGAGCAGTGCCGCCAGCAGGGCAGCATAACCGGCACAGGTGGCCTTTTTTGCCCTCAATACCTCAGAAGCCGGGGCAAAAACAAACCCCGGGTCAAAAGCCAGGTTCCGGGAGACCCAGTCCCTCAATTTCAGGGCTCTCTGCATGGCGTTCTTTTCCCGGCCGGCCACCCGGCCGGCAATTCTTTTTATCTCCGGGTCATTGGCATCAATGTAAGCACTGGCTCCAAGATATGTTCTTTGCTCCTCTGCGGAGAGCTGGCTTCCAGGGGCTCTCCGGAGTGGCACCCGCTTCATCTCCACTACCCGCACCTCACCCTTTATTTCCAGGATTTTCTGGTATTCGTTTTCTATTTCTGGCCAGCCCAGCTCGGGTTTGCTGTGCTTCAAACGAACGACCACCCTGTCGAGTCCCCTGGCCTGTGGCAGTCTTACCCCGGACCTGACGAGAGACGACTGAAAAAACTGTTCCTGCCCGCGGGAAGCAGCCATGGCCGCCATAACTTCCTCTTCGCTGCTCAAGCAGGTGACGATATCCCCGAAGGGCGAAGTCTCGACCGCTTTAATCTCGTTCCCCCCGGCGTCAAGCCAGACCTCTCTCGTGGTTTCAACCCGGAAAATCCGGTCAATGACTTTCCTGGCCAAAAATTTTTTCCGGCCGCAGTCCACCTCTTCTTCCCCGGCCAGTGTCCTCTCTCCTGAAACCACCTGGGCCAGTTCGGCCAGGACGGTAGTGTAGTTAACTTTATCTCCTGGAGCTTTCAAATTCTCAACCGTAAGCCGGCTTATCCCCACCGGACCTAACAGCCGGCCACTGTAAGGAACTTCCCTGCTGAAAACCTGGTTTCCGGTTATGTTCTTAATTTTAATCTTATCTGCTTCCACTTCGATTTCGGTCCTGACCCGCGAGCCGGCCAGCACCTGCTCGGCCTTCACCTTCTCCAGCAGCCCGTCATCGGTTTCCAGGTGTTCATAACTGACGAACAGTTCTACTTTCTGGCCCAGGCGTTTGAGGACGATTTTTGAATCGGTTTCTGATTTCCAGTGCCAGCGGCCACCCTGCCGGACCCTATACCCGGTCTCCCTGACATAACCAACGGTTTCTCCGCCCAGGCTAATGCTGTACCAGCGCGTGTCCCCTTCACCCGCCCCACCCTGAACTGATCGGGCAATAGTCGCCGGGCACCAGGCCAGTAAAACCAGCCACAGAATCATCACCGGCCAGGATAAGATTCCGGCCAGGCCGGGGAAATTTTTTCTGCTGGGAAATTTCATCTCGCTTCACCTTCCAATCATTTCTCACCTTAATATCTTTACGGCTTAAGCCGGATAAAGGCTATTCCATTTTAGCTCAAATGCCGCTCAAAACTTAAAAAAATCGCAAAGTATATTGCCCCCCGCCGGTCTCTGTGCTATAAGCAAGAAAAATAAAGATGGCCGAGTGCTGAGTTGAAAGGTCTTCTCATAGTTTTTTACGTAATCGTTCAAATCTTTATCGGCCTCTACCTTTCCAGAAAAATAAAAAACGAGGCTGACTATTTTGTCGGGGGACGCCGGGTCTCTTTCTTCCTGGTTTCCTTCTCCCTTTTCGCCACCTGGTTCGGAGCTGAAACCTGCCTGGGTTCCTCGGGAGCCATTTACGAAACCGGCCTTTCCGGCAGCCGGGCCGACCCTTTCGGTTTCAGCCTCTGCCTTTTTTTGATGGGTTTCCTCCTGGCCGGCCGGCTGCGAAAAAAAAATTATCTAACCCTGGCCGATTTCATCAGGGACCGTTACGGCCAGTCGGCTGAGAAGCTGGTGGTCTGGGTGATGATTCCCTCTTCCATTATCTGGGGAGCGGCCCAGCTCCGGGCCTTTGGCCAGATCCTTTCGGTCTCCACCGCTCTGCCCCTGGACCTGATGATCTGTTTCTCGGCAGTCCTGGTAATCACCTACACCGTCCTGGCCGGCCTCCTGGGAGACATCTACACCGACCTGATCCAGGGGGTGATAGTGGTGGGCAGCCTGGTAACCCTGGCCATCATAGTTCTGACCAGGATTCCCGACCTGTCATCCATTTTCCGGCAGATGCCGGCTGAACGCTGGCAGATACTGGGAGTCGGAGAATCCATCTGGGAAAGGCTTGACCGCTGGGCGGTTCCGGTCCTGGGCTCCCTGGTAGTCCAGGAAGCCATCTCCAGGTTCCTGGCCGCCCGGAATCCACGGGAAGCCGCCAGGGCCTGCTATGCAGCCAGCGGAATATATTTCTTTACCGGTCTCATCCCGCTCTTCCTGGGCTTTATCGGGCCCTGGTTGCTGCCCGGGCTGACCGATCGGGAGCAATTCCTGGTGGTGCTTTCCCATAAATATTTGCCGGGAATTTTATCGGTCATTTTCCTGGGGGCCATGATTTCGGCCATCCTGTCAACGGTCGACAGCATCCTGCTGGCCTGCGCCGCCCTGTTCTCCCACAATTTCCTTCTGCCCATCCTGGGAATAAAAAAAGAGAAGACAAAAGTGGTGGTCGGCCGGAGCGCGGTGGTGGTGACGGGATTAGTAGCGCTAACCATTGCCCTCAGCGGAAATCGTATTTACGACCTGGTGCTTCTGGCCGCAGCCTTTGGCACGGCCGGGGTGCTGGTTATAACCATTTTCGGGCTTTACTCCCGGCTCAACAGCCAGCGGGCAGCCCTGGTGACCCTGGTCGGCGGCCTGGTGTTGACACCTGTCTTCCAGTTATTGCTGAAATTCAAGGCGCCATTCCTGCTGTCAGTTCTGAGCTGCACGGTCCTGTTTGTCTTCTCGGCCCGGCTGACCGGAAAGAAACAGAGTGAGGTCAGCTTTCATCAGAAATACGGACCTCGCCCGACCTGAATCAGAACACCAGAAGAGACAGCCGGTAAAGGGCAGCCGCATCCAGGGCCGACATGAGGATGGTCAAAATCCAGGCCCAGACCATGCGCAGGGTAACCTGCCACTTGACGGATGAGATGCTCCTGGCTGCTCTCACCCCGGTTACCGCGCCGTTTATAACGTGGGTGGTGAATACCGGTATTCTCAGGTGGCTGGCCATAAAGATGCAGGCAGCACTGGCCGGTTCCATCTTCAGCTGCTTTTAACCACGATCCCTGCAACCGTGTTGGATACTCGCTGATAAACGTCCATCATGGTTTCCAGGATGAACAGGAGGTCTTTCCACTTCATGAGGCTGACGGGGTCTTTTTCTTCGGTAAACAGTTACTGGGG
>CALEUG010000016.1 GCA_937920515.1 uncultured bacterium | reverse complement strand
ACCGGCAGGGCGGCTACTTCATTGCACCAGGCAAGAACGCCGGTTGTGCCCTGAATAGACCAGCCGGTTTTCTTGTCAATTTCGCCCACCTTACGCAGGTCTTCCAGGCCGAGTTTTCTCATTCCTTCCGGGTCGGCTACTGGAATCGGTTTTGTACCCTTGATCACTATGGCCTTGAGCTTTTTACTGCCCATGACTGCGCCAATTCCCGGACGGCCGCCAGCCCGGCCTTCCAGGCTGCGGATCATGGCGTAAAGGTTCAGGTTTTCGCCGCCCTGGCCGATGGAGAGCACACCCGCTCCCTTGCCGTATTTTTTGTAAAGCCAGTCATGAGTATCATAGGTTCCTTTACCCCAGATTTCATCGGCCGGGAGGTAATGGACTTTTTCATCCTCAATGTATAGATAAATCGGCCGGGGCGATTGGCCCTCGATGATGATGATGTCATAACCGGCCTTTCTCATCTGTTCGGTTACCCGGGTGCCCAGGTTGCCGTCGCCATAGCCACCGGTCAGCGGAGACTTGGCGGCCACCACGGTCTTTCCGGTGTTGGGGGCCGGAATGCCGGCAATTGGCCCCACCGTGACTATCAGCTTATTTTCGGGCCCGAGCGGGTCGATGCCGGGTTTCAGTTCATCCCAGAGGATTTTGAGGGCAAAGCCACGCCCGCCGACCCATTTCCTGGCAAATTCCTCGTCGAAATGTTCGACTTTATGAGTCCTGTCTGTAAGATTAATCCTGAGTATATTTCCGGTCCAGCCGTACATATTAAACCTCCTGCTTTTTTTTTTCAGACTAAACGGATAACATAATCCTGCTTTTTAGTCAATAAAAAAACAGGCTGGACGCGGCGGAGACAGTTAGATTTTTCTGACCAGGCTGACCGCGCTTGAGGTCAAGCTCAGCAGAGTTGACGTCGGGAAAAGGGTTGTAAAACTGGCGTTTTTAAGTAAAATAAAGCCGGATCAAATCTGGAGAGGGCAATATGACCAAAAAATTGTACAGGTCAGTGCAGCAGAAAATGCTGGGCGGGGTCTGTGCCGGCCTGGCCGATTATTTCGACCTGGATGTCTCGCTGGTCAGGCTGATTTTTGTCGGAGTGGCCCTGCTGACGGCCATTCTGCCCATGGTTCTTTTCTACCTGATTGCCTGGCTGGTTATCCCGGTTCAGCCCCGGGAGTAGTTGCGGTTCCAGGCCTTGCTGTTCCCAGGTCAAGATGAAATTCAGCGCGGATATAAGCTTCAGGCACATAGCGGTTGAAGGTGTCTTCCGGTCGAGAAAGACCCTGCTGGCCCATTTGCTGGCCCAGAAAATCGGTGGCCAGCTGGTTCTGGACCAGACGGCCAACCCCTACCTGAAGGATTTTTACAACGAAAAAGAAGGGGCGGCTTTCTTAGCCCAGCTTATCTTCCTGGCCAACCGCTACCACCAGCAGGCCCGCCTTCTGCAGCGGGACCTCTTCGTGGACCGGATCATCTGCGATTATCTGTTCGAAAAGGATAAAATCTACGCCTACCAGACCCTGAATGACGACGAGCTCCAGGTTTACGAAAGGATTTACGGCATCCTTAGCGAGAGGGTGCCCAGGCCGGACCTGGTGATATACCTCCAGATTTCGGTGAATACCCTTATCAGGCGAATTGAAAAGGAAGGGGATTCTCTGGAAAAGAATATTTCCGAAAAGTACCTGGAAGACATCGTGGAAGCCTACGATTATTTCTTCTTCAATTACAGGGCCACGCCGCTGCTGGTGGTCAAGGCCGACGACCTCGACCTCAGCCAGGAGCAGGAAGTCTGGGATCTCGTGGACCAGCTCAAGCAGCTGACCAGGGGTACCCTTTACTACGTGCCCCAGAGTTTCAGGGCAAAAAAATAAAAAAATGCTATAATAAGCGAGAGCTCAGAGGTCCGGGACGGACACTGAGACTCTATACCAGCCTGAGGGCTTTTATGGCTTTACCTCGAGCCCGGTGGCGGGCAGGGGATAAAGAAAGGAGAAATTATGGTTAAACCTTCAACTGACAGGGTAACCGTATGCTATCTTCAAGAACTTAAAAAACAGAGGCGGAAGATTTCGGCGCTGACCGCTTATGATTATCCCACGGCCCGGATCCTGGACCAGGCGGGGGTGGATATACTTTTAGTCGGAGATTCGCTGGGCATGGTGGTGCTCGGCTATGAAACCACGCTTCCGGTCACCATGGATGAAATGATTCACCATACCAGGGCTGTGGTTAGAGCCAGGAAGAGATCCATGGTTATCGGCGATATGCCCTACCTTTCCTTCCATCTCTCGCTCCGGGATTCAATCCAGAATGCCGCTCGCTTTATTAAAGAAGGCGGGGCAGACGGGGTAAAGCTGGAAGGAGCCAGCCCGGCCCGGCTGCAACTGGTGGAAGCCCTGGTGGAAGCTGAAATTCCGGTCATGGGCCATGTGGGCCTGACCCCGCAATCGGTCAGGAAGATAGGCGGCTTCCGGGTTCAGGGCCAGGAAGAGGAACAGGCCGAAGCCATTTTCCGGGGCGCCCTGGCCCTGGAAAAAGCAGGGGCCTTTTCGGTGGTGCTGGAATCAGTTCCGGCAGAGCTGGCCGCTGAAATCACGGCGGCCCTTAAGATCCCGACCATAGGCATAGGGGCCGGGCCGCACTGCGATGGACAGATCCTGGTGGTCAATGACCTGCTGGGTTTGACGGCGGATTACCTGCCGAGGTTTGTGAAAAAATACGCCGACCTGGCCGGGGTTATTTCCGCGGCGGTTCAGAGTTACATCTCAGATGTTGGCCAGGGGCGTTATCCTGAAGAGGCGCATTGTTACCATCTGAAGAAGGAAAACGCCGGGCTGGCCGGGAAGGTCCGCCGGAAGGTGATGGCTAAAAAACGGTGAGCCAGGGAAGAGCGGCGGATGGTGGTGGCCAGCCTGGAAAAGGCATCGAGATTGTTGAAATAACAGGAAAATGAATATAAAGAAACACAAAAGAGGAGCAAAAGACCATGGAAATCGTCAGCTCGGTCAATGAGCTCCGGGAAAAAATCATGACCTGGAAGAAGCAGGGCCGGAAAACAGGCTTTGTTCCCACCATGGGTTATCTCCACGAGGGACACCTGAGCCTGGTGCGGGAATCGAAAAGGCGTTCCGGGGTGACCGTGGTTTCCATCTTCGTCAATCCAAAACAGTTTGGTCCGGCTGAAGATTATAAAGTTTATCCGCGCGACCTGGAGAGAGACAGGGCCCTGCTCCAGCGAGAGGGCGTTGACCTGATTTTCTATCCGCCCGTTGAAGTCATGTATCCAGAGGGTTACAAGACCTACGTGGAAGTGGAAGACCTCCAGGATAGGCTATGCGGGAAATCGCGCCCGGGACATTTCCGGGGTGTCTGCACTGTGGTCCTCAAACTCTTCAACCTGGTGCAGCCGGACGAAGCCTATTTTGGCTGGAAGGATGCCCAGCAGGTGATAATTCTCAGGAAGATGGTCGAAGACCTGAATCTGCCGGTGAAGATTGTGCCCCTGCCCCTGGTTCGTGACCACGACGGCCTGGCCCTGAGTTCCAGAAATACCTATCTCAGCCCCGATGAAAGGCGGGCCGCCCTGGTTTTGAAGAAAAGCCTGGACCTGGCCGAAAGGCTCATCCTTGACGGCGAAAAGGATGCGCACAAAGTAAGGGAGAAGATGATAGAATTGATTGCTGCCGAGCCGCTGGCCAGGATTGACTACGTGGAGGTGGTCAACCTCAACAACCTGGAACCAGTGGAAAAGCTGGAGGGCGAAGCCCTGATTGCCCTGGCGGTCATTATAGGCCGGACCAGGTTGATAGATAATCTCAGGATTACCTCGGGAGGGATAGAAAAATGATTATGCTTTACTTGAAATCCAAACTGCACCGGGCCAGGGTTACTTACAGCGACATCAACTACGAAGGCAGCCTGGGCATAGATGAGAACCTGATGAAGGCAGCCGGAATGCGGGAATACGAGCGGGTGGAAATCTACAATGTGACCAACGGCGAAAGGTTTACCACCTACCTGGTCAAGGAAGAGCCCGGTTCAGGCAAAATAGGCGTCTATGGAGCTGCCGCCCACAAGGCCAGGGAAGGGGACATCATCATCATAACTTCGTATTGCCACCTGAGCGAAGAAGAAGTTGATTACCACCTGCCCAGAATTGTGCTCCTGGATGAGAATAACCGGGTCAAGCAGGTCAAAAACTGATGATATGGAAGCGGCCTAAAAAGCAATCAGATATTCAGGAATCTTAGAGCTACACCGCCTTATCCAGAATTTCAATCCAGGTGATAATTCGGGGCTTCCTTGGTGATGACCACGTCATGGACGTGGCTTTCTCTCAGGGCGGCCTGAGTTATCTTGATGAATTTAGCCTTTTTCTGGAGCTCTTCAATCGTCCGGCAACCGGCGTAACCCATTCCGGCCTTCAGACCGCCGACCAGCATCTGGATGATGGACACGGCACTGCCCTTGTAAGGAACGCGGCCTTCGATCCCTTCGGGAACCAGCTTGGTGGTTTCGGTAATGGCGTCCTGGAAATAGCGGTCGCGGCTGCCGTCCTTCATGGCTTCGAGCGAGCCCATGCCGCGGTAAGTCTTGTAGGCCCGGCCCTGGTAGATGACCACTTCGCCCGGGGATTCGTCGGTGCCGGCCAGAAGGTTGCCCAGCATGACGGTAGAAGCCCCGGCGGCGATGGCCTTGGTTATGTCGCCGGAATACTTGATTCCACCGTCGGCGATGAGTGGAATTCCGGCTTTTGAGGTTACTTTATAGACATCGGCGATGGCCGTAATCTGGGGCACGCCCACCCCGGCCACCACCCTGGTGGTGCAGATGGACCCGGGTCCGATACCAACCTTGACGGCATCCACGCCCAGCCTGATCAGATCTTCGGCCGCCTCGGCCGTGGCGATATTTCCGGCCACCAGGTCCAGGTCAGGATAGTTTTTCCGGATGAGCTTGACGGTGTCCATAACCCTCCGGGAATGCCCGTGGGCGGTATCGACCACTATGACGTCGCAGCCGGCCTTGACCAGGGCAGCCACCCTGTCCATGACCTCGGCCCCGACCCCGACCGCAGCTCCGACCCTCAACCGCCCGAGCTTATCCTTGGAAGCCAGCGGGTACTGGATGCGCTTCAGGATGTCCTTGTAGGTGATGAGCCCCTTCAGGTGATAATTCTCGTCCACGATCAGGATCTTTTCCACCTTGTGCCTGTGAAATAATTTCTCGGCTTCTTCCGGGGGAGTTCCAACCGGCACGGTAATTAATTCCCTGGTCATTATCTCTGAGACCTGAATGTCCAGCCTGGTTTCAAAGCGGATGTCACGGTTGGTCAGTATGCCGACCAGCCTGTTGTTTTCATCGGTTACCGGCAGCCCGGAAATCCTGTACTTTTTCATCAGATCCAGGGCCCTTTGAATCTTGTCGGTCGGGCGCAGGGTAATGGGCTCGACGATCATACCGCTTTCGTGCCTCTTGACCTTGTCCACTTCCTCGGCCTGGTCTTCCACCGACAGGTTGCGGTGGATGATGCCGATTCCGCCCTGCTGGGCCAGGGCGATGGCCATCCTGGAGGTGGTGACCGTGTCCATGGCCGAGCTCAGTATGGGGATCTTCAGGGGAATGTTCTTTGTCAACCAGCTGGAGACGTCGGCCGCGGTCGGCAGGACTTCCGACCTGGCCGGCATTATCAGGACATCGTCAAAGGTTAAACCTTCTCTCAGTTTTTCATCTAACATTTATGACCCTCCTGAAGGGTTCTTCAGCGTCTCTTTTTCCCTGGAATTAACGGCCGGGCCTGCTTGGCCCTCATTCCTCCGGCAGCCGCCTGCTGCGGGCGCTGATAATACATCGGTTGCTGGCGGCGCTCACGCTCGACCGGCCTTTCCGTTTCCACCACCGGCTGGATCAGGAACAGGTAGCGGACGGCGTCTTCTTCTATCCGGTCCAGCATCTGCTGGAACATTTTGTAGCTTTCTTTCTTGTATTCAATCAGCGGGTCGCGCTGGCCGTAGCCGCGCAGCCCGATGCCTTCCTTGAGGTAATCCATTTCCAGCAGGTGGTCTTTCCAGCGGGAGTCAATAACCTGGAGAAGAATCAGACGTTCGAACTGGCGCATGTTCTGTGGACCCAGCAGCTTTTCTTTCTGCTCGTAAACTTCCCTCAGGGCTGACGTCAGCTTCTCCAGCAGCTCCTCGTAGGTGATTTCTTCCCAGTTCAGGTTGAGCTGGTTGAGGTCGTAGCCGAACTGGGCGAAGATAGCCTGGTGCAGGGCTTCCCGGTCCCATTCTTCGGGATGCTTGTCCTTGTTGGCGTACTGGTCGAGGTACCATTCAACCAGGCTGTCGATCAGGTTGAGGTAATATTCCCGCTGGTCCTTGCCCTCCAGGATTTCCCGGCGCTGCCGGTAGATGGTCTCACGCTGCTTGTTCATCACGTCATCGTATTCCAGCAGGTGTTTTCTGATGGAGAAGTTCTGGGCTTCAACCTGTTTCTGGGCCCGCTCGATGGCCCGGCTGACCATCGGGTGCTGGATGGGAACGCCTTCCGACATGCCGATCCTGGCCATCAGGCCTGACAGCCGGTCGGAGCCGAAGATGCGCATCAGGTCGTCTTCGAGCGACAGGTAGAAGCGGGATGAACCCGGGTCGCCCTGGCGGCCGGCCCGGCCTCGCAACTGGTTGTCTATGCGGCGTGATTCATGGCGCTCGGTGCCGATGATATGAAGGCCACCGAGGGCCACCACTTTTTCATGCTCTTGGCTGGTGATTTTAAGGGCTTCCTGGTAGGCCTTTTCGTACTGCTCCGGTGTGGCCTTGAGCGGGTCGAGGCCCGATTTTTTCAGGGCTTCTTTGGCCAGGAAATCCGGATTTCCGCCCAGCAGGATGTCGACACCACGGCCGGCCATGTTGGTGGCTATGGTCACGGCCCCGATTCGTCCGGCCTGAGCGATGATCTGGGCTTCCA
Organism: uncultured bacterium; assembly: GCA_937920515.1. Lineage (GTDB taxonomy): Bacteria > Acidobacteriota > Aminicenantia > Aminicenantales > Saccharicenantaceae > Saccharicenans. The sequence goes on along the minus strand of CALEUG010000016.1, from coordinate 103,557 downwards.
GCTCGTGGTACTTGGCGTTTAAGACCACGTGCTTGATGTTCTTCTTGCGCAGCAACTCGGATAGCTTCTCGGATTTTTCTATGGAAATGGTGCCGACCAGGACCGGTCGGCCGACCTTGTTAAGCTCTATGATTTCTTCCACCACCGCGTTCCACTTTTCCCGGGCCGTGCGGTAGATGACATCCGGGTACTCGGTCCGGATGAGCGGCTTGTTGGTGGGGATCTCCACCACGTCCAGCTTGTAGATGTGCATGAACTCGGCCGCTTCGGTGGCCGCGGTTCCGGTCATGCCGGCCAGCTTCCGGTACATGCGGAAGTAGTTCTGGAAGGTGATGGAAGCCAGGGTCTGGTATTCTTCTTCCACCTTGACCCGCTCCTTGGCTTCCAGGGCCTGGTGCAGACCGTCGCTGTAGCGGCGCCCGGGCATCAGGCGGCCGGTGAACTCGTCGACGATTATGACCTGGCCGTCTTTAACCATGTAATCAACGTCGCGCTTGAACAGGAAATGGGCCTTAAGCGACTGGTTGATGGCGTGGACCAGGTCCAGGTAGTTGAGGTCATAAAGGTTGGGCACGTTGAAATATTTCTCGGCTTCGGCCACGCCGTTTTCATTGAGGGCGATGGTCCTGGTCTTCTCGTCCAGGATGAAATGCCTGTCTTTTTGCAGCCGGCGGACGAAGCTGTCGACCTTATAGTAGAGCTGGGTTGATTCCTGGGTGGGACCGGAAATGATAAGGGGGGTCCTGGCTTCGTCAATCAGGATGCTGTCAACCTCGTCCACGATGGCGAAATTAAATTCGCGCTGGACCAGGTCTTCCAGCCGGAATTTCATGTTGTCGCGCAGGTAGTCGAAGCCAAACTCGTTGTTGGTGCCATAGGTGATGTCGGCCCGATAGGCTTTCTGGCGCTCGGCGTCGCCCAGGTCGTGCTGGATAACGCCGACGCTGAGGCCCAGGAATTTAAAGATGGGCCCCATCCACTCGGTGTCGCGCCTGGCCAGGTAATCGTTGACGGTGACGATATGGACGCCCTTGCCTTCCAGGGCATTAAGATAAGCGGGCAGGGTGGCCACCAGGGTTTTACCTTCACCGGTCTTCATCTCGGCGATTTTGCCCTGGTGGAGGACAATACCGCCCATGAGCTGGACGTCAAAATGGCGCATGCGCACGGTGCGGCGGGCCACTTCCCGGACAACGGCAAAGGCTTCGACCAGGATATCATCCAGGCTGGCACCCTGGCTCAGTTTTTCCTTGAATTCGGCCGTTTTCGCCTGGAGCCGGGCGTCGGACAGGGCGCTGATCTGAGGCTCGAGGGCATTTATGGCCGCAACGTAGGGCTGGAGCTTTTTCAGGTCCCGTTCGTTCTTGGTCCCGAAAATTTTAGTTAAGAGCCATTTCCACATTTACTAACTTTTAACAGAATCCCGCCTTAAAGTCAATTAAGGCTGATATTTGCCAGATTGGATGGAATTTATGGAGGTAATAAGATGGGTGAGAAACTGGCCGGATATGGCTTCAAGTTTAATTTAGGTAAAGGAAAAGATAGGTTGCCTGACAGGTGAGAACTGTTTTAAAATGAAAAGAGAGGAGGGCAAAATGAGAACAGTCAGGCTGGTTGTTTTGATAATTGTGGTTATTCTTCTGGCCATCATCATCATTCAGAACCGCGAGCCGGTTAAGACCCATTTTCTGTTCGCCACGGTAGAGATGCCGCATATCCTGCTTCTGTTGGTCACGGCCGCGGCCGGCTTTGTAGCCGGTTTGATGGCAGCCTTGCTATCCGAAAGGAAGAAGGCCAGGCAGGAGAAGCTGGAACAGCAGCAGCCACAGTAAAGAGGGCACCAGCCGGTCTGATTATCACCTGGCCGGACGCTGTGATGGTTTTCAAATATCCGTTTGGGTTTCAAGTTAATTTTATCTGGCGGGAAAGACGAAAGTGGTCAGCACTGAGCTAAGCCGAATTATCTATTTTAATCTCTGAGTTGCAGAACGCAGACTTTTCCTGCCGGCTTAAAGTGACACTCTTAGAATCTGCTCTTTTCAAAGCAGTTCTTCTTTTTTTCGATTTATAATTCCTGTAATTTCCCAATCACCAATCCATTACCGGAGAAGAAGACGCCTGAAATCCGTGGTTGATTTTTGATTATGAAGCTGTCTGTTCCGCCGTTCTTAAACTTTTGAGTCCTGGATATGGTTCCAATCGGGCCAGGAATAAGAAAACTGACCGGCTTAAAAACTGGAGCCCGGGTCACTCTATAGTTAAATTGGCATCAAAAAATCAAAAAATTCTCAGAGGTTGACAAAAGCCCGGAAAGTTCATAAAAAGGTTTTCATAATTTCGTGAAGATAGACTAAAGTGACGTGGGCCCGGGTTTATAACCCGGTTAATGTTTCCTGGCTGCTGGCGGTTTTTGCGGTTTCAGAAAAAATAAGGAAGTCTGGCCGGCAGCCCTGACCACCGGGCTGGCCTTTGCCAGAACCGGATTGCTTTATCCATTCTTTAGCCCAATGCTGGGCTGGCCCGGTGTGGCTCTGACCGGCTCGGTCACCTCTTCCAGCGTGCTTTTCGGAAGTCTCCAGAAAATCACCGCCCGGCAGCTCGGGCTTAGTCCGGCTCTGATGGCGGCGGCTAACAGCGCGGGTGGGGTTATGGGGAAAATGATAGATGCCCGGAGCATCGTGGTGGCCAGCACCGCCACCCGCTGGTACGGCCACGAGGGAAAAATCCTGCGTTATGTCTTCTGGCACAGCCTGGCGCTGGCCAGCCTGGTTGGTCTCCTCGTCTTCCTTCAGGCCTATGTATATCCTTTCGTCCGCCTCGTTATCCACTGAGCTTGACCTGGAGAGAGTCAGGCGGTTCAGGTCCTCAGGCTGCAGAACATACGACCATGTCAAAAACACAAAACCATAAGGCTGTGATTATTTTTGCCGCTGCCCGCAGACTTGTTTTTATTGACCTGTGGTTTGCGACGGACGGATAAAAGGCAAGTTAAGGTGCAGATTGATAGAAAAAAATAGAATCAGGTCAAAAACAGGACTGCTGATTACAATAGTTATGATGGAGCCACTAATTCCTTTCAATAATTCTATTATGAATTGCTATGTAATAAATGTCTCCAGCCGGCCAGAAATTCCCTTATCTGGACCATCAACCTTTTTCGCTTGAAAAAGAGGACGCCGGCCACCCAGAAAATAAAGAATTTCCGCCAGAAAATTGATTCCAGCCAGACCGTCCTGAAGCCCAGTAAAATATACAGGAAATGAAAGGCCTGGTTGACATAAACGGACCCGGTCAGCCAGAAAGCCAGTATGTTGATACTCACAAATCCAGAAAAAAAAGTCCAGGAATGGTGCCCCAAGATGGTTCCGTAGGCCAGGGTGATGATGTATATGGCCCAATCAACCCAGCCATCCAGGTCAGCCAGGTGGCCCGGGCGGTAACTCTTGCGGGCGAAATATCCGTCAAGGCAATCGCTCAGCCAGCAGGCGAAAATGAGCAACAGGAAAAGGTCAAGAACAGCCCGTCCCTGCCACAAAATGCTGGCCAGTATTAAAGCCAGGAAACCCCTGACAGTGGTTAAAAAATCGGCGATGAGATAGCCCCGGCGCTGCAGGTAATCGGCCATCATGGTTCAAGCCCTCTCGATGAGCCCGGAACTGCTTTTGCCGATTTATTTTAACAGGGAAAGCGGATTAGGTTCAACCTTACTCGCCGATGATTTTAATCAGGACGCGCTTGCGACGCTGGCCGTCAAACTCGCCATAAAAAATCTGTTCCCATGGACCCAGGTCCAGCTTTCCGTTGGTTATTGCTACCACCACTTCCCGGCCCATAACTGTTCTTTTCAGGTGGGCATCGGCGTTGGTCTCCCCGGTCAGGTTGTGGCGGTAGGAAGCGGGGGAGTGGGGAGCCAGCTTTTCCAGCCACTGGAAAAAATCCTGGTGCAGGCCGCTTTCATCATCGTTGATGAAGACGCTGGCCGTGATATGCATGGCATTGACCAGGCACAGGCCTTCCCTGATGCCGCTCTTTCTAACAGCCTCCTCCACCCGGTCGGTGAGGTTGATCAGTTCCTGCCTTTTTTCGGTTTGAAACCACAGGTATTCAGTCCAGCTTTTCATTTTATCCCTCTTAGCTTACCGTGGCCAGGAATCCCGCTCAGGGAATCCCCGGTCTGTTAATTTTAATCTAACGATTCTTACTTTCCCAGCAGCTCGTCCACCAGCGGTCTGGCCTGGTAGACTTTCAGCAGGGCTTCGATAATCCCGTCGGCATGCACCATGACCGAGCGGGAGACTTTTTCCTCGTAGACGAACCTGGTCGGCAGCGACTGGATGTTGCCATCAAACAGGGTGCCGACGAATTCGCCCTTCCTGTTGACCACTGGCGAACCGGAATTACCGCCGATGGAATCGATGGTGGCCACAAAGTTTATGGGGACATTAAGATTGAGGGAGGCTTTACGGTTCAGCCAGCGTTCGGGCAGCGACCAGGGAGCCTGGAAATTTTTTTCTTGGGCCTTTCGATACAGGCCATACAGGGTGGTCTGGAACGGAATCTTTTTTCCGTCTTCGACATAGCCTCTGACCACCCCGAAGCTCAGTCTCAGCGTGCCGGTGGCATCGGGTGGAATGGAAGTTCCTTTCAGCCTGAAAAGAGCCCTGGCCACCAGGGTGCCGTTCTTGGTTTCCACGGCCTGGACTCTCTTTTCATAACGCTCGCGAAGGCCCTGGGAAACAGGTTCCACCAGGAGAGCCAGTTTGATCATCGGGTCCTGGCAAAGGTTGATGGCTTCGGCCCCGCCCTCGGCCAATTTCTTTCTGAATTCCGGGTCCTTCAGCTTTGTGCCGGAAATCAGGGCCTTAGCCGCTTCTTCCGGGGTCTGGCAGCCCAGGATCCATTTTGTTTCCTGAAGGTCCGGCAGCTGTTCTTTCAGGAGTTTCAGGGAGTCGGTCAGCTTGACGATTTCGAAATCGTCATGAATCTCAGACGGCATCCGGCCGCCGGCCATCTCGGGAGCGCTGGCCGGTCGCTCCCTTTGAACGCCCCTGACCAGTGACCTGGCCAGGTTGAAATAGACTGTGTTGAAAGCGTTGGCTCTCTCAAAAAGCATGTATTCTTTGAAGAAAGAAGCGTATTCCTTCTGGGCCCGGGCTATTTCCTCCCAGGCCTGACCGAATTCCCTGGCCAGTTCCGGGTCGGCGGCTATGGCCTTGCGGATGGCCTGTTCCTCAGCCAGCTTTTTGGCCATCAGGTCCTTGTCGAGCAGGCCAGAGTTGTAGCCGATGGTGGCCTTCAAGCTGTTTTCTACGCCAAACAGGGTGTTCAGGGCAATTCTTTCCTGCTCTGGTCCCCGTCTGGCATATTCGTGAAGCACGGCCTGACGTCTTTTCAGGTTGGCAATCGTAAAAGGATAATTGACGTCTCTCAAGAAGAGAAGCTGGTCGTAGGTCAGCAGCCTTCCGGTAGAGCCCGGGTTTCCTGAGCAGAAAACCAGGTCGCCTTCTCTCAGCGGTGAAGTTTTCCATTTCAGGTAATGGGGAGTTTTGAGCGGCTGGTCGTTCTCGTAAACTCTAAATATGGCTATATCAAGGTCAAAGCGCGGATAGGTAAAGTTGTCCGGGTCTCCGCCGAAGAAGGCAATTTCTTCTTCGGGAGCGAACACCAGCCGGACGTCGTTGTAGATTTTGTATTTATAAAGGTGGTACATGCTGCCGGAATAGAGGGATACCACCTGGCAGCGCAGGCCGGATTTATCGCTGGCTTCTTTCTGGATTTCGGCGATGGCTTTCTGCCTGGCGGCCAGAACTTCCTGGGCCGACATCCCGGGCTTTTCCGAGCCCAGGACTTTATCGGTGACATCTTCTATTTCCTGGAGCACCCAGAGCTGGGTCCCGGGGCACTTCAGCTCTTCCTGGCGGGTCCTGGCATAAAACCCGGTCTTGATCAGGTTGCGTTCGGCCGTCGACAGGTTCTGGATGGCTCCGCGGCCGACGTGGTGGTTGGTCAGCACCAGGCCGTCGGGGGAAACGAAAGAGGCCGAGGCTCCACCGAAACGGACCGAGGCCAGGCGAAGATGGTTCAGCCAGTCATCGGTCACTTTGAAATTGTATTTTTTAGCCAGGTACTCTTTTGGCACCAGGTTGTAAGGCCACATGCCCTCGTCGGCTGCCAGCGGAATGAGCAGCCAGAGGAACAGGACCAGCAGGGTTAATGAGGCTTTTAATCGGGCGGTGTGGAAACTTTTCATGATGACCTCCTGACCAGAGAATTATGTCAGATTGCCGGCGAAAATTAAAGAGCAAAAGAGGCAACCTGACTGGAACGGGCAAAAGAAAATATTTAAAAATTCCTGAGACTTGCCGGCAGAAAAGCATATAATATACTCTTATAATTCCTGATACGAAAGAAGACCATGTTTGGACATAGAAAAAATCAGGCTGAAAGGCAACTGATAGCCGGCCGGGTCTGTTCCCTGCTGGAAATACCTCAGGGGCAAAAGTTCAGAATTCTGGAGATAAAGGGAGGTCCGGGTCTGCACCGGCGCCTGCTGTCCCTGGGTTTTCACCGGGGGGACCTGGTAGCCCTGGACGGGGAAGCGCTGCTGGGCGGGCCGATTCTGGTTAAAAACCTCAACAGCGATACCAGGATTGCTCTCGGCCGGGGAATTGCCCGGAAGATTCTGGTAGAGCCAGTCGACGATAATGAACGATAGGGTTCCGGTTGTAGTCTTTATAGGTCAGCCCAATTGCGGCAAGAGCACCCTGTTCAACGCCATCGCCGGGTTCAGGGCGCAAACTTCCAACTTCCCGGGAACCACTGTCTGTCATGCCCACAGCGAGGTTGTCTGGAAAGAAAAGGTCTATTCCATAGTTGACCTGCCGGGAACCTATTCTCTGATACCGCAGGAACCGCAGGAGAAGGTGGCCCTGACCCACATCTTCCAGGAAAAGCCGGACCTGATAGTCAATGTCATCGATGCCTCTCTTCTCTGCCGCAGCCTGGAACTGACCGTTGAGCTGCTGGAGCTGGAATACCCGATGGTGGTGGTCCTTAACATGATGGACCTGGCCGAGAAGAAGGGAATGAAAATTGAGGCCGAAGCCCTGGAGAAAAAACTCGGGGTGCCCGTCATCAAGACGGTGGCCACCCGCGGCCAGGGAACCAGAGACCTGATGGATTGGGTGGAAAGAGTTCTGGCCGAGCGGAGGATGCCCCGCCACCTGCGATATTCGGGCGAGGTGGAAAGCCGGATAAAGCAGCTGACGGAAATCCTTCCGTCTGATTTTCCGGTAATAGCCAACCCCCGGTTCACGGCCATCAGGGCTATCGAGGCCGAAATGCTGGCCGTTGACAATTTCTTCCTGGAGAATAACCCGGAGTTCAAAAGGGGCCTGGACCGAATCCGCCGGGAAATTTCTGCCCTGAGAGAAGCTCCGGCCTATGAGGTCCTGGCGGCCGAGCGTCATCATCTGGCTCTTAAAATTTTTGAAGATTGCTGCCGGGTGAGTCATGCCCGGGTGAGCGGCCTGGAAAAGCTGGATAACTTTATCATGCACCCGGTGCTGGGGCTTTTCCTGCTGCTTTTGATTTTTGCCGGGATGTTTTACCTGATTTTCCGGGTGGGCAGCCCGCTGGAAGCCTGGTTGCTCAAGCCGTGGGAAGCCCTGCGCCTCGGAATCCAGGAGCGATTCGAGCAGAACCTGCTGGCCGGACTGTTGGTCGGCCTGGTGCAGGGAGTGGGCGGGGGAGTGGCCATCGTCTTTCCCTATTTTATCCCGCTCCTGCTGATGATGGGTTTCCTGGAAGACATCGGCTACCTGGCCCGGGCCGGTTTCTTGATGGATGCCTTCATGCACCGGCTGGGGCTTCACGGAAAATCAGTGCCGCTATTCATCCTGGGTTTCGGCTGCAACGTTCCGGCCATCATGGCCACGCGCATTCTGGAATCCAGGCGCGACCGGATCATCACCGCCCTGCTGATTCCCTTCATTCCCTGCGCCGCCCGGACCACCATCATCCTGGCCCTGGTGGCATTTCTGCTGGGGCCCTGGTGGGCACTGGGTTTTTATTTACTCAACCTGGTGGTGGTGGCTGTGCTCAGTTCCATCCTCACCCGGATTTTCAAGTATTCTTCGCCGGGGTTAATTCTGGAAATACCCAGTCTGAAATGGCCGTCTTTAAAGAACATTCTTCAGAAGACCTATCTGAATCTAAAGGAATTTGTTCGTTTTGCCTGGCCGATATTAATTGCCGGCAGCGTGCTGTTGAGCCTTCTTAGTTATCTAAATTTTGACCGTCTGGTCAATACCGTTCTTTCTCCCTTTGTCAGCGGGATGCTGGGACTGCCGCCGGGCCTGGGCCTGACCCTGGTTTTCGGTTTTCTGCGCAAGGAGCTTTCACTCCTGATGATGTTCCAGGCCCTGGGAGTCGGCTACGAGCAGCTGCTTTCGGTCATAAGCCGGGCCCAGCTCCTGACCTTTGTCACCTTCGTCAATTTCTTCATTCCCTGCCTGTCAACGCTGGCCATTCTCTGGAAGGAGCTGGGGCGCAGGATTGCCCTGGTTTCGGTGGGGCTGAACCTGAGCGTGGCCGTCCTGGTGAGCTGGCTGGTCCGACTGGCCTTTGCTATCTTTTAAGCCGGGGAGCCAAAAACAACGAAACCCGATAACAGAAGGCGCCTGGTTATTCACCGCCTTTATTTTCTTCATGGAAAAAGCCTGCCCGATAATTAAAAAGAAGTCTGGAATTTGAGCACAGTGCAGCTGTTAAGCGTTTCTGAGATAGTGAAGGTGAACATGAAGATGGTTTTGATAGCCGGTGTGGAAAAATATTGGCGATTTGCTCAAGGGGGGAGAGCAATCCTGATTAATCCACTAAAAGCCCGGGGGCTTAAAAAGAGGCTTTTTGTCTGAGATGGACATAAGAGTCAGTGTAAAAATTTTTCCGCTGACTCGATTTGCTGACCGAGGTTTAAAGTGGATAGATAAAAATGACCTGTTGGCCGATAAAACTTGATCTGGCCTTTTGGTCGGCAGAAATTAAAAAGATATATGAATGGACATTCATATATCTTTTAGAAAATATCCAGGAGCTTTAATCTTTTTATTTTATCCTGCCAGCCATTTTTATAATGGCAGAATGACCCGCTGGTGCTGAAATCTCAAATTAAAAAAGACACCGCTTTCGCCAACCTTAAATCAGTGTGGTGAAAAGCAGCCGGGGCGGCAGCCGTTAGCTCAGTTTCTCCTTGATTTTTGCTGCCAGAGCGGGTCCAAGGATTCGGGCCAGGTCTTCAAGCGGGGCCTGCCTGATGGCGGCCAGGTTGGGGAAGGCCTGCAGTAGCTTTTTCTTCCGGACAGGTCCCAGGCCGGGGATGCCATCCAGCTCTGAAGCCAGGCTCCTTTTCTGGCGGCGCCGGCGGTGGAAGCTGATGGCGAAGCGATGGGCTTCGTCCCGGACATGCTGCAGCAGTTTCAGGGCGGGGGAGGTCGGGTCCAGGCGGAGTCCTTCGGGTTGAGCGGCCGAAAAAATTATTTCTTCTTTCTTGGCCAGGGAACAAACCGGAATCTTGCTCAGGTTTAATGACTCCAGCACCTGCCGGGCTGAGTTGAGCTGTCCCTTTCCGCCGTCGACAAAGACCAGGTCGGGCAGCGGACGATTTTCAGCCAGCAGCCGGTTTATCCGGCGCTCGATGATTTCCCTGAGAGCGGCGTAATCGTCGGGGCCGGAAATGCTTCGCACCTTATATTTCCTGTATTCGGACCTGGCCGGCTGGCCGTCTATAAAGACCACCAGGGAGCCAACCGGTTCGGTCCCGGCCGTGGTGGAAATATCGAAACCTTCTATGCGGCGGGGAGGATGGGGAAGGGCCAGTTGCCTCTGCAGTTCGGCCAGGGGGCCTGAAGGTTCTTCTGTCTCCAGCAGCAGGGCGGCATTCTGGTTGGCCAGCTGCAGCAAAACCTTCCGTTTCTTGCTGTCGGGGTAAAAAAACTTAGGCTTTTGATTACCGGCTGTAAATGCAGCAAGAATTTCGGCCCTGGCCGCTTCTGAAATCTTGAAAGGCAGGAGAATAGATGCCGGCGGAGCCTGGGTTTTGTAAAATTGCCTGAGGGCCCTGGCCAGGATACTTTCGTCAGTTTCTCCGGCCTGCAATTCCAGACGCCTGCCGGAAGATGACCTGATCCGGCCCTCGCGCATGTGAAAAATAAGGACTCCGGCCTTAACCTGGCTGCGGCTGAAACCAACGATGTCCAGGTTTTCTTTTCCGGTGGAGATAACCCTCTGGGTTTCCTTCAGGTTTTCCAGGGCTTTCAGGGCGTCGCGCCAGCGGGCGGCTTCTTCAAACCTGAGTTCGGAGGAGGCCTTTTCCATCTTTTCCTTGAGCTCAAGATACAGTTCCCGCTTTTTTCCTTCCAGGAGGAGCAGGGCCCGGGACAGGCTTTCCCGGTAATCGCCTGGGCTGATCAGGCCGACGCAGGGAGCGCTGCACATCTTGAGGTCGTATTCCAGGCAGGGGCGCCTTCTATTCCTGAAGACGGTGTTTTCACAGGTGCGGAGCCGGAAAATCCTGGCCATGAAGGAAATAAGTTTTCTGGCTTCGTCGGCCGGGCTGAACGGTCCGAAATACCTGGCCCCGTCGTCTTCCACCCGGCGGCATAAATACACGCCCGGATAATTTTCATTCAGCGTGACCTTGAGGAAGGGAAAGCTCTTGTCATCCTTCAGGCGCAGGTTAAAGCGGGGCTGGTAGAACTGGATGTAGTTATTCTCGATGAAACGGGCCTCTTTTTCCGAACTGACCAGCAGGTAATCTATGTCGGCGGTCTCGCTCAGAATGTTCTGCACCTTTAAGTCGGGCGAGGGGAGAAAATAACTCCTGACCCTGTCCCGCAGCGACCGGGCTTTGCCTATGTATATGACCTCGCCCCCGGCATTCTTAAAAAAGTAAATACCGGGGCGCGGCGGGAATTTTTTTATCTTCTGTCTGAGCTGTTCGATATTCATTTCCGGCTCCGGCTACGGGAGTTGTCCCCGGCCTTTAACATCGGTTGTCCGGCTTTATAATCAACAGCATCGAGAAAAAGCGCTGCTCCGATATCCGGGTTTAAGTTTCCGGGCATTTCAGCCTTACTCCATCAACTCCAGCTCTCGCTTTTTCAGGCGGTTGAGCTCGTCGCGGTATTGAGCCGCCTTCTCAAATTCCAGGTTGCGGGCCGCTTCTTTCATCAGCCTTTCCAGCTCTTCCATCCGTTTCCGGCGTTTTTCAGGGGACAGGAAAATTTCTTTCTCTTCGGCCACCCTGGTGAAATCGACATAATCCCGCTCGTAGACGCTGGTCAGGATTTCATCTATGTTTTTCCTGATGGACTGCGGGGTTATGCCGTTCTGTTCATTATACTGCTGCTGGAGACGGCGCCGGCGACTGGTCTCTTCGATAGCTTTTTTCATGGAGTCGGTCAGGGTCTCGGCATACATTATTACCTTGCCGGCCACATTCCGGGCAGCCCGACCAAAAGTCTGGATCAGACTGGAAGCCGAGCGGAGAAAGCCTTCTTTGTCAGCGTCGAGTATGGCCACCAGCGATACTTCCGGCAAATCCAGCCCTTCCCGCAGCAGGTTGATGCCGACCAGGGCGTCAAATTCTCCCTTTCTCAGGTCGCGCAAAATCTTGACCCTCTCCAGGGTTTCTATATCAGAATGCAAATAGCGAACTTTCAGACCCAGCTCGTGATAATAGCGGGTGAGGTCTTCGGCCATTTTCTTGGTCAGGGTGGTGATCAGGGTGCGTTCGTTGCGGCGGGCCCGGTCCTGAATTTCCTTCATCAGGTCGTCGACCTGTCCCCGGACCGGCCTGACCTCAACCTCGGGGTCAACCAGCCCGGTGGGTCTTATAATCTGCTCCACCACCTGGCCCCCGGCCTTTTTCAGCTCATAGGGACCGGGTGTGGCCGAAACGTAGATAACCTGCCTGACCCTTTCTTCAAACTCCCGGAAGTTCAGGGGACGATTGTCCAGGGCCGAGGGGAGGCGGAAGCCGTGTTCGATCAGGGTCAGCTTGCGCGAGCGGTCGCCGTGGTACATACCGGCGATCTGGGGGACGGCCACGTGAGATTCATCGATTATTACCAGAAAGTCTCGGGGGAAGTAGTCGAGCAGGGTGTATGGCGGTTGCCCCGGTTTCCGCCGGCTCAGGTAGAGCGAGTAATTCTCGATTCCCGGGCAATAGCCGAATTCTCGCAGGAGCTCCAGGTCGTAGAGCGTCCTTTCTTCAATCCTCTGGGCTTCTATGTACCTGCCCTGGCTCTTAAAAAAATCAACCTGCCTTATGAGTTCCTGTTCTATGCCTGTTATGGCTTCTTCCAGGATGTCCCGGGGCGTGGAGAAAAAGGTTCGCGGGTAGACCACCACCCGGTCGAGCCGCTGATGCTTCTGACCAAGCAGTGGGTCAAAAACAGCGATTTCCTTCAGCCGGCCGTCTTCAATCTCCAGCCGGTAGCAGAAATCTTCGTACGAGGGGAAGACATCAACGATATCGCCACGGACACGGAAGCTGCCCCGCTTGAGGTCATCATCGGAGCGTTCATACTGGATGCCGACCAGCCGGTCGAGCAGCTGGCGCCTGGTCAGGGCCTGCCCGATTTCCAGTGGAAAACTCTGGGCATAGTAAGTCTCCGGGGCCCCTATTCCATAGATGCAGGAAACAGAAGCCACAATGATCACGTCCCGCCGGGAAAACAGAGCGTTGGTGGCCGCCAGGCGCAGGCGATCGATTTCTTCGTTGATGGTGGCTTCCTTGGCGATGTAGGTGTTGGTGGCCGGGATGTAGGCCTCCGGCTGGTAATAATCGTAATAACTGACGAAGTACTCGACGGAATTTTCTGGAAAGAAACGCCTGAATTCCTGGTAGAGCTGGGCGGCCAGGGTCTTGTTGGGGCTGATGACCAGCACCGGCCGGTTGACCCGGGCTATCAGGTTGGCCATGGTGAAGGTCTTGCCTGAGCCGGTCACCCCCAGGAGGACCTGGTGGTGCTTGCCGGCCAGGACGCCCCCGGTTAACTGTTCGATGGCCCGGACCTGGTCACCCCGGGGTTCGAACTCCGAACGAAGCCTGAATTTTTCCATGATAATTCTCTTAACCGGGCCCGGCCTCTTACTGTCATTTTCTTCCTGAAATGGTTATAACAACAATCTCCGGGAACAGGCCTGATTTTATAATATTATATCAGATATGAGGTCCGTCTTAATCAGTTTCTGGCGGTGTTCTAAGGTTCAGGAAATTTTCTGAAACCCGGGCTTGAACCCGTAGTCATCTCTGTCAGCTGTGTTTTTTGATTTTATCAGGCTGCAGTGTTCCATTCTCAAAACAGGAGGGATTGGAGTTCAATCATCGCTTCCGAAAAAATATATTCATGAAAAAATCAAGAGCATATCTGTTATGGCCATTGAACTACCGGGAGAATACTCGTTACCGGAAAAGCAGATGAACCCCCGGCGCTACGGGTTGGTGAATATGTGCAAATTACCGTGTGACCAGAGGTTGATAAAAGGGACTGGCCGCCAGCCCGGTTCCTAAACCCTCCGGTGCTGGCTGTTTTGAATCAATCGAGAGATGTGACAGGGAAAAATCCAGCCAGCATTCCCCTTGGCGGTGACATTATTTGCGGCAGGTTAAGTTAAGAAGCCCGGGGCCGCTCAGACCGATTCTATCAGGGCTGATAGTCTTTGCTGATCTTGATGGTACCCCTGAATTTGGCGCCGTTCTGAACGGAAATCTTGCAGGTAACAATATCCCCGGTAAAGTGACCGGTATCGCTGATGACCACCCTTTCGGCCCGGACCTTACCTTCGAGCTGGCCGTAAAGAAAGAGATTTTTGGCCTTGACCGCTTCTGATTTAACGATAGCGGTCTTGCCGATGGTTAAATCATGCAGGGTCAGGTCAATCAGGCCGCTGAAAGTGCCCTGGATTTCCAGGTCTTCATGGCCGGTGAGATTGCCTTCCAGAGTTACGGTCTGGCCGAGACGGCTGGTCAGTCGGGTCAGGCTGGTTTCCTGGTTGATTTTCTTGTCATCCGGGCTCATGTGGCACACTCTCTCCGTTTTCACCAATTATATTTTATTCAGGGCGGCAGTCAACTGAAATTAGATTCCGGCAGCTGCTTTCCATTGACAGCCGGAGGTTATTTGATAAAATTCGCTTAGATTGATAGTTTATCAATCTGCAGGAAGAGTTGGTAGCTCTCTTGAAGCGAGCGGGCATAACTCAACGGTAGAGTGCGAGCTTCCCAAGCTCGGAGTTGCGGGTTCGAATCCCGTTGCCCGCTCTTTTTTTATTTTATCTGGAACGAGATGAGGTCAGGCTGATGACAGACTGGGAATTGATTTATGACCGCGAGCCCCTCCGGGGCTCCTGGAACATGGCCGTTGATGAATACCTTTTCCTGCTGGCTCAAAAAAGCCAAAAAACCTATCTCCGGTTTTACACCTGGCTCAGGCCGACCGCCTCCCTGGGCTGCAGCCAGGACATAAACAAGGTCTTGAACCTGGAAGAATGCCGGAAAAGGGGGGTGGATGTTGTCCGGCGAATGACCGGGGGAAAACTGGTCCTGCACCACCTGGAGGTCACTTACTCGGTGGCCTCGGCCCGGGCTGACCTCTTTACCGCAACCCTGGAAGGCTCGTATCGACTTATATCGGAGGCCCTGGTCCGGGGGCTTGAGCTGCTGGGGCTTTCAGCTGGACTGGCGGCCAGCACCCCGTCGGCCTACGCCCGTAGCCAACTGCCTTGTTTTGCTTACCCGGCCAGAAACGAAGTCGAGATAAACGGCAGGAAGGCTATAGGCAGCGCCCAGAAAAGAAGTGGCACCTCTTTCCTGCAGCACGGCTCAATTCCCCTGGTTAAGGAGGTCGAGCTGCTTTCGGCCATTTCTTACGGCCTGGACCCGGAGCGGGCTGACAGCATGACCTCTCTTTCGGATGAGCTGGGCAAACCTGTAAGCTACGACCAGGCGGTGGGTTGTTTGATTGAGGGTTTCCGGCAGCAATTCCAGGTGGAGCTATCTTCCCGCCAGCTTGCCCCGGAAGAAAACAGGATTATCGCCAGAATAGAGAGCGAAAAGTATGCCAGCTGGAGCTGGACGGGTGAGCGGCTGGAGCCGGCCGGGTTTGATTTTTAGAAGCCCGGGTGTTAACATTAAACTGTAACTGAAGGAAGGAGCTGGCCATGAATGAAATTGAAGAATTGATGAAGGTTGAGGTTAACAACCTGCCGCCCCTTCAGCCGATGCTCTACGACGACCTGCACCAGAATGTCCTGAAGAACCTGCACCTGGAGCTGGGCAGCGGACCGGTTCTGTATCTTATTTCCCCTTCCTGTTCGGTCCTGAACACCGTGCCCACCGAACCGGTCATCGATTTCCTTAACAAAAAAGAAAACCTGCTTAATTACCTCAAGGAATACATCATCCAGAATCTGGCTCTGTACACCGTCATTCTGGAAATGAGCAGCTACTTCATCGAGCAGAATAACTACCTGGTGCTGGTCAGGTTCAGGGAGAAGAGCGGTGACGGCCGGAAATTCGAGTTGAAATTTTACACCCATGAGCCCAAGGAACTCCTTAATAACTACAAGGACAAGATTTATATCGGCCGGGATTTTATCGACCTGTTTAATTTCAAGCGCAAGTACTGGGGCGTTAAGGATTTTATCATTTCCATCAAGGAACAGTATGACCGTCTGCTGGATAAGGCCGAGGCCAGGATAAAGAACCCGCTGGAATACAGCTCCTTCTTCCAGGAGATAAAAGAATCGGTCAACGAAGCCTACAACGAGAGCCTGCTGATCCTGCAGTCCCTGCCGCCCTACCCGGAACTGGACAGGCTGTCCGGAAAGGAACTCGTCGACATCAACAGCCAGTTCCGGGAGATAACCCATTTTCTGGTGGAACTGCGGGATGAGGTGGACGAATTCGAGAACCTCCTCCGCTTCATGAAGGAAGTCGATTTTGTCCGCTACGTGACCAAGTTCAAGAAGGACCTGACCAACCTGATCTCCTTCCTGAACATCAAGGTCAACGGGGTCCTGGGTTACAGGATTTCCACTTACAGGTTCAGACACTCCTGAGGAAGCGGGGCTCTCCGGGAATCATTCCTTCCTCAGAATTTCTATGTTTCCATAACTGGCCGTCAGCTTGATTTCCGGCCGGTGGGAAGCTCCCTGAAAAGCCCTGATCAGGGCCAGGCCGTTGGTGGTGTTTTCATCCGGGGAAAAGGGAAGTCGCCAGGAAATCCGGCCGCCCTTGCTGCTGGCTTCCAGCCGGGCCGTCTGGTTTTCTGGCCAGAAAAATTTTATGTTTCCGTATTCGGTGGTGGCCGTTATGGGGGAGTTCAGGTTGAGCGGAGACAGGCTCAGGCTGGCATGCCTGAGCCTGAGCTCCAGCTGGCCGCTGAAATCCACCAGGTTGACCGGTTCGTAGGTAGTTTCGACCTGCAATCGGGCTGCCCTGGCCCCGTTTACATCTACCCTTGAACTTCTGGCCCTGATCACCAGGTCACCCTCAAGGTCAACCAGCCTGATTCGTTCGTAACTCGTTTCTATTTCCAGCGGGCCCCTGGCCGCCTCAACCTCCACCGGAGAATGATGTCCCCTGATTACGGCCGGCCCGGTTTCACTCAGGCTGATCAACTCGTAGGAGCCGGAAATCTGAGAGGGACCGGCAATTCTAACCGCCTTTATCCTGGTATGACGGGATTTCAGGTCGAGTGTATCCTTCAGGTCAAACAGCTCCAGGTTCTCGTGGGCGCAGTCTATCCGGACCGGGCCGGCAATTCTGCTGAGCAGGGCTGAAGAGTGCTTGGTTTCCAGCTGGCATTCCCCGCCCACGTCCATAATAGAAACTTTTTGGTGGGAATTGATAACCCGGACTGGACCCGACACTTCAACTATGTCCACCCGGCCCTGCCGGTTTTCCAGCTCAACCTCCCTGACCCCGGCAATGCGAACCAGCCCGTAAGAATTCCTGACGATGATTCCGGTCTGGTGTGGAACCCGCACCCGGAAGCTGGTGGAGAAATTCTTCCGGCGAAAGGTATCGCGGTTGGTGGTAAGAAGAAGCCTCTGACTGTCTCTGGTGGACAATAATTTTATCTGGTCGGCCAATTCCCTGGCTTCCGGCTCGGTCTTTCTCCAGACTCTTTTTTCGAGGATTATTTCTATTTCCTGCGTTTCCCCGGTCTCAACCTGAATACTGCCGTGGCTGTTGATAATTTCCAGGGTTCCGGCCGGGGCCTCGGTCTTTATTTCCTCAAAAAGGAAGGATTCACCGCGGAAGGGAGAGCCCGCTTCCCGGTCATCTATGGTCAGCTCCAGGTCGTTGAGGTAGTGCAGACCGACGCCGATTACCACGATAAGAATCAGCAGCAGGACTTCCTTAGCTTTCATCTTTTTTATCCACGGGCAGTATCTCCGCTTCGATGGTATCAGCCTGGGGACCAGGAGCCTGGCTCCGGGCCCTGATTCCGTAGTAGAGTTTGGAGGCTCCCCAGAAAATAAGGATCAGGGGCCAGAGTCTGGACAGTGTCCGCCAGGCATCGTAACCTATGTTCTCCAGAAGGAAAATGGCTCCGATTACCACCAGGATCAAACCCCAGATTAAATTGTCTCTATGTCTTCTTGACATGGTTTTCCTCCTTATGATTTCCCGGTTGACTTTTTGCCATAAAAATAATCGGCCAGAAGTTTCAGGCCCAGGCCGATCAGGGCCAGCGGCCAGTAGTCAATCAGGGCGTCGTAGCTGATAATCTCATAGTTGGCCAGCAGGAACAGGCCGCCCAGCAGAATGAGTATGATTCCCCAGGAGATGGAACCTGACGGCCGGGCAACGTCTATCCGGGCTTCAAGTGATAGCCTGGTGCCAGTGGCAGTCGGCGGCTCGCCCGATGCAGAGATTCTTTTCGCTTCGTTAACGGCATCTATTATCTGGAAAAAGTAAAAGCCGGCCAGCATCAGGCCCACGAACGGCTGTCCGCCGCGGCCCTGGATGGAAACAAGGCCGGCAAAGATGATTATGAACAGAATTCCCTTCAGATAACTTCCGTTGTAAATTGCTCCCGTCCCCGGGAAGATGGCCGAGAAGATGCCGGCCAGCACCGGCGACCTGGCTGGTTTTTGTTCAATCTTAATTTTTTCTTCCAAGGTTAACCTCCATCTAATTATTTTCTGATTTATAAATATTCTTGGCTTCAAGAGAAGCCATGAAATTTTCGCGGTAGCCCTGGAGTTTATCTTTGAGAACTCCGGCCCTGACCAGGGTTTTCTGGGCCAGGCTGTAAGTCCGTCGCAGTTCCAGCGTGGCTGATTTTTTCAGGCTCCGGCCCGGGGTGGTAAAGGTTAGAAGGGAAAAGACCACCAGGATAACGGTCAGGGAAGTCAGCACCGGCTGAAGGGCCGGGCTCAGCCATAACTTCCAGCTCAAGAACCGGATTTTTTCTGGTCTGGAAGCGGTTTCCGGAATAAGGTAGAGTTTCTGGATTAAGCCGGCCGGGGGTTCTATTTCGGGAAGCCTGGACCATTCGGTGGCCAGGCTCCGGGCAGCCTCCAGCAAATGGGCGCAGTCCGGGCAGTCCGCCAGGTGGTCCTCCAGCTCTTTTTTAACCTCAAGCTGGAGTTCGCCTTCAAGGTGGGCTGAAAACAGCAGTTGTGCCTGTGCACAGTTCATGGCTTACCTCCTGTTTTTTCCAGGATGGCCCGGGCTATTTGAATCCGGCCCCGGTTGACCCGGCTCTTGACCGTACCCAGGGGAAGCTTCATCTTTTGGGCGATTTCCTCGTAACTGAAACCTTCAATTTCTCTCAGAACGAGAACGGTTCTGAGTTCTGGACCGAGCTGGAGCAGGGCTTCCCTGACCAGTTCGGCTTTTTCCCGGCTCAGCATCCTGTTTTCCGGGCTGTCGGCTTCGGCGGCAGCGGTCGTAATTTCTTCAAATTCAGCTCTTTGAGATTTTTCCAGCCTGGTTCTCCGGAATTCATCTATCAGAAAGTTCCTGGCCAGGGTCAGGAACCAGGCGCTGAAGTCCCGTTCGAAATCATACTTGCTAAGGGAGTTGTAGAGTTTCAAGAATATCTCCTGGGTCAGGTCTTCGGCTTCCTGCGGAGTGCCGGCGAACTGGTAGGCCAGGTTGAAGATTTTCCGGGAGTAAAGGTCAACCAGCATTTTCCAGGCTTCCGCCTCTCCTTTCAGGCAATTTCTGACTATTTCTTTCACTTCCACGCACGTCATCCCGGTAGACGAAGTTTCCCCGGAAAAAGTTCACTGATGCTCCTTTTTGTCCGGGCTGCCGGAAGCAGGGCTTTGTTCCAGGCTTTGAATTTCTCTGGCCTGGCTATATTATTAAGGAAGAAAGGACGGGATGCAACTTTTCCGTTGCCGGGTGGTTAATGAATACCAGGATGGATGAGCAGGCACTCATGGAACGAGTGAAGGAGGGGGACGAGTCTGCCTTCGGCCAGCTCATGACCATCTACAAAGACAGAATAGTTAATTTCCTGTACCAGGTGACCGGCGATTACCAGCTGGCGGTTGACCTGGCCCAGGAAACCTTCATGCGGGTTTATTTTAAGGCCAGAAAATACCGGCCGATTGCCCCTGTCTCGGCCTGGATTTATTCCATTGCGGCCAACCTGGCCCGGACCGAAAAGAAAAAGATCAGCCGCCATCCGGTGGTTCCCCTGGAGGAAATAACCAACGATTATTCCTCTGGCAGTTACCAGCTGGACCACAACGACCCCGGTTTGATGAGAAATGTCAGGATGGCCCTGGGGCGGCTTCACCCCCGGTACCGGATACCGGTTATCTTAAAAGACGTCGAAGGCTTTTCCCAGGAAGAGATTGCCAGCCTGCTGAAGCTGCCGCTGGGCACGGTCAAGGCCAGGATCAGCCGGGGCCGGGAGTACCTCAGGCGGTGGCTGGAGGAAGGCAGGGAAATAAGAAACAGGAAAGATGGAAGCGAAAATGAAACGGAAAGCGATAATCTGGAATTATAAATATACGGAGAGCTGAGATGGACGTCGAAAGATATCTTCAGGGGCTGGACCGGGTTTCTGCCCCACCGGGTTTTGAACAGGCCGTCCTGACCGGGCTGGCCGAAAGGAAAAAGGCCAGAGTCAGGTGGCGGCGGCTGGAATTCAGCCTGGCCGGGGCTGCCGCCCTGGTGCTGGCCACAATAATAATTTTCTCTCCCTTTGCCAGGAAGTCGCCCGTAAACAGCATGGCCAGCCTGAGCCAGGAAGTACCACCGGGAAAGGTGGTGCATGTGGTCGAGCCGCTGGACCTCAGGAGGGAAATGCGTCGGGCTTCTGACGATTCTCAGACGGTATTCATCCTGGAGCAGGTGTCCGATAACTGGATTCAGCAAATCAGCTACTGAGGAGGTTTAAAAAATGAGAGGAAAAGGAAGATTATTCAGCCTGACCGTGGGCAGCCTGCTGGTCTTACTGGCTGGCTTGACCAGCCTTGCATACTCTAACCCCTGGCCGGAGCCAGACCGCGAGGCCAGTGACATAGTGAAGAAGGTTTCGCCGGCCGTGGTCAGGGTGGAAGTGCGGGACGGCCTGAGAAGGGTGGCCACCGGCGTGGTCATTGATAAAGAGGGCTATATCGCCACCACTGCCCTGATTTCACCCAGGGATGAAAAGCTTACGGTAATTGATAATAACGGTAACCGCCTTGAAGCTGATTTCCTGGGTTTTGACCCGGAAACCAGGATAGCTTTTATTCAGGTAAAGGACAGGAAATTGCCGGCGGTAGCTGCTGGTTCCACCAGGAACCTGGGACCTGGTTCCTGGGTCTGTGCCCTTGGTATTGCACCTGATTCCGGTGTCACCATTACCCAGGGTATAGTCAGCTCGGTGGCTCCTGACCGACTCCGCCTTAACCTGTGGATAACACCGGGGATGAGCGGTGGCCCGGTCCTGGATGAAAAGGGCCAGCTGGTTGGTCTGCTGCGCGGTGTTTATTCTGAGGAGAGCCCGATCGTTTTCAGGTTCAGGGACAGGGAAGCCACCGGGGCCGGCTATGTCTACAGCCAGGCCGAAGCTCCGGCCTCCGGAATGGCCATGGCCATCCCCGTTGAGGTTGTCCAGAACGTTTTCCAGGAAATCAGGACCAAGGGCCGGGTAGAAAGAGGCTGGCTGGGTGTTTCCATCGCTGAAGACCGGGAAGGCAGGGTAATAATTACCAGGGTGGAGGAAAAAAGCCCGGCGGAGCTGGTCAAGTTGAAACCGGGCGACAGGATATTGAAAATTGACGGAAAAGAAATCGGCACTTCCGACCAGCTGGTCTCGGAGATAAGGACCAGGCGGCCCGGCCAGGATATCAATCTGATAATAGATAGGGAAGGCAAGACACAGGAAATTAAGGTCAAGCTGGGAGCGGTGCCGGAAGAAGAAGCCCGCCGGGAGCTGGAATTGAGGTTCCCGGGCCTTTTCCGTCGATTGCCGGGGTTTCCTTCCAGGCCGGCGCTACCCGATTGGCCGGAAGGAGAAAAGTTCGAATTCGAGTTTGGCTTCGAACATTACCGCTTCATCGGGGTTTCGCTGGAACAGCTTAACCCGGAACTTTCGAAATATTTCGGAGTGAACGACGGTCGGGGGCTGCTGGTGGCCAGGGTTAATCCCGGCAGCCCGGCCGAGAAAGCCGGAATCAGGGTTGGCGACGTAATCGTGGCCGCTGACGGCCGGAGGGTGGAGACCCTGGAAGCCCTGACCGACCAGATTCAGAAAAAGAAGAAAGGCGAAAAAATTTCCCTGGAAATTGTCCGGGACAAGAAAAAGATAAAGATTGAGGTGGAGGTTGCCGAAGAGCGGAGGAGAAACTGGCCGGACATCGGGCGGTTTTCTGAAGAGATGCAGGAAGCGAACCGGGAGTACCGGGACCAGTTGAAGCGCACCTGCGAGACCTGGCAGAAGGAACTTGAGCAGCAGCTGACCAGGGTGAAAGAAGAAGTGGCCAGGCTCAAACCCCGGGTCGAGGAACAGCTCGGTAAGATTTACGAAGAGAGCCGGAAGATTTACGAAGAGGGCAAGGAGCTGAGCCGAAAATTGCAGCCTATGTACCCGGAGTCCCTAAGAAGAATCTGAGTGACCTGCTCCATTCTCCATACCGGGGCGGGAGTCATCCCGCCCTTTTATTTTTTCTGACTGAAAGGCTGGCGTGGCTTGGGGTTGCCCAGCCAGTACTTCAACCAGCGCGCGTATTCTTCTGGAGAGAGGCGGCAGCTGTCATACAGGCCTCTGGCCTGTCTCTGGCGGAAGGCTTCGTAAAGGATTATGCCCACCGACACCGACAGGTTGAGGCTCTGAACCATGCCCACCATCGGAATTCTCAGGCGGTAATCTGCGAATTCAAGTGCCCGCTCAGAAACTCCTTCAGATTCATTTCCAAAAACGATGGCCAGCGGCTGGCAGTAATCTATTTCAGTATGGGGGATGGTCTGACCGGTCAGGGTGGTAACGGCTATCTTAAAGCCCTGGCTTTTCAGAAGGGACAGGCACTCCCCGGTTGTCTGGTGAAAATGGATGGACAGCCATTTTTCGGCCCTGGTTGATATGGCTTCGTTGAAGGCAACCTGTTCGGGCTGGCTGGATATTA
Organism: uncultured bacterium; assembly: GCA_937920515.1. Lineage (GTDB taxonomy): Bacteria > Acidobacteriota > Aminicenantia > Aminicenantales > Saccharicenantaceae > Saccharicenans. The sequence continues at coordinate 80,910 of CALEUG010000016.1, read as the reverse complement.
TGTGGAGGTGGAAGGCGCCGGTAGCCTCGCAGGTTCGGGCCACGGCGCTGGCATTGTGGGTGATGGCCACGTCCTCCAGCACCACCCGCAGGTCAGGCTGGCGCCTTGATAAAACAGATTCAATCCGGTCTCGTCTTTTTTCAGTGGGCACGATAGATTTATAACAGATGAAAGAGGGCTTGGCAATCGGCCAGGCCGTGATTTGCCGGGAGAGGGGAATTGTTAATCATTCGGGTCAGCAGGCGTAGTTATGGCAGCAGTTATAGCAGAGGATGGTCCCGAGGGGAATTAAAGAAAAATCAGGTTCAGGCCTTGGTCGGCGTGGGTGAAAACCGGAGCATCCTTGGCCGGCTTTTGACATGAGCCTGAGGGGTCAGCTTTGAGCTTTTGGCTATCGGTCCAACACCACAGTGGCTATTAACTTCATCCAGAGAGGCTGGAGATTAAATAAGAGACCTGGTTTTTCAGCAGCCTGATGGTTAATCCGGGGTCAGAAGCCTTGAAAAAAGAGACGGATTTTTCTATAGTTAATTAGCCTGAAGGCTGCCGGAGTGGCGGAACTGGCAGACGCGCTGGACTCAAAATCCAGTCCGATTCACGTCGGGTGTGGGTTCGACTCCCTCCTCCGGCATTTTTAATTCTATTCTTTAATTTTTGTCCTCATCTTATTGCCGGCTCCTTGAGGTCTTCCGTCTGTCCTGCCCTTAATTAATGCCCGGGTATAAAATATCCTTGTTCTAATAGATTCGGGCGAAGCTCACCGGCTTAGCGTTAACCTGACTTTTGCCCGGTCAGATGAATTCTCATTGGATTACTCTTATGGATCATAAGTTTATGGTATCATTATGTGATGATTTCCGGCGGTGTAATTTAGAGAGTTAATTACCCTTTTCAGGAGATAAAAGTAAGATTCCAGTGGTTTGTCTTATCCCTCCGATAAAGGTGATTTGCTCGTGGTGCCTGTTCCAAATAAGTTGTTTTTACGCGCATTCTATTTCAAGGCACCCGGGTATCTTTTTCCTTGACAGGGAATAGCCCGCGGTTTTTATAATATGATCAGGGGAATTAGAGAGAAAAGTGTCATTGCCTGGCATTCTATTCAGGAGGTTTAATGACCGGTAAAGAAGAGGGCATTTCTGGTTTATTGGTCGGATGAAATTGTTTCATCCAGGGATGGGGTTTTATCTGAGGGAGGAACACAGATGAAAAAACTTTTTCTAAGCGCAATTGTCTCCATGTTGCTCCTGACAGCCGGCCTGACCTTCGGGCAGATCAATCCCGAAGGCATGATTACCGGGAAGGTAGTTGATGACCAGGGCAGCCCGCTGCCGGGAGTCAACGTGGAAGCCACCAGCCCCAAGCTGGTGGGAAAAGCTACTGCCGTAACCGACGCCAGCGGAGTATACCGCTTGATGGCCTTGCCTTCCGGAAATTACGAAATTACTTTCACCCTTCCAGGATTCAAGAAACTGGTGCGAAAGGACGTTTACCTGGCCCTTTCCCAGAGCCTGGTTCTCAACGTCAGCCTGGAACCGGCGGCCATCGAGGAAGAGGTTACCGTGGTCGGACAGGCCCCGTTAATCGATGTCAAGAGCACGGTCAAGGGCCAGACCATGAGCAAGGAATTTTTTATGACCCTGCCCCGCGGCCGGAGCTTTGATTCCCTGATCAGCACAGTGCCGGGAGTCAACTACGAAAGCAAGGTGGGCGGATTCAGCATGGACGGAGCATCCGGGGCGGAGAATGTCTGGCATGTCGATGGCACCGATGTCACCAGCATCCACGTCGGAACCAGGGCCCAGAATGTGGTTCTGGAACTGCTGGATGAAGTCAAAGTGGTGGCCTCCGGGTATAATGCCGAATTTGGCGGTTCCATGGGCGGTGTGGTCAACGTCATCACCAGGTCTGGCGGTAATACTTTTCATGGCGATTTTATCGGCTTTTATGAAAATAATAAAACCTATATGCAGGGTAAGGCCCGGGATTACCTCCGGCAGAGCCCTTATGATGTTGATGTTTATGAATATGTTAATGAAGATGACCTGTATTACGGTGGCGGAAAGAATCGCGATAGATACTACCGCCTGGAAGGCGCCTTCAGCCTCGGAGGCTACATACTTAAGGACAGGTTATGGTTCTTCGGATCTTTTAACCCGATCTATGCTCAGAGGACTGCTCTCAGGGATTTTAATTCCCGTCAGGGCCCCTTCTATCAATTTCCAAAGGCTGATTATTATTACAACGGTTCCGCCAAGCTAACGGCCGCTCCCATCCAGGGACTCAGGCTTTCGGCCAGCTTTGTTAACAACTTCTACAAGTACCGCGGGGCCCTGCCCGGCATCGGGGGCACCTCTTCATCAACCTATCAATGGTATAAGGAAGGGTATGACTATCCGGATTATTCCACGTCTTTTATGGCCGACTATTCCACCAGCAACAATTTCCTGGTAAGCCTGCGCGCTGGCTGGCACCGGCAAAATACCACTAACCAGCAGATTCAGCCACCGCCATATACCACCTTCTATTTCTTTACTTCCAACTATGTCTTTCAGACAGACCCGTTTTTCCAGGCCCACCCCGAGCTTCTTCATTATGCCTACTGGACCAATTCCAGCATCTTCATGGAGACCAAAAAGAGATTGTACGAAAAAATAAGTGCCAACCTGGATTTTACTTACTATCTCACCCTGGCCGGTGAGCACGCCTGGAAAGCCGGAGTACAGTTTAACCAGCTGCATGAAGATGTCCTGGATTATTCACCATATCCCAGGGTTTATCTGTACTGGAACAGGACATCCTACGCCCTGGGATTTCCGGTTGGAGTTGGTGCCCCGACCAATAGCCCTTACTATGGACGGTATGGCTATTATTACATCCGGAGCGGCTGGACTTCACCTTACGGCGGAGTCTGGAATGCCCGCAGCAACAACTGGGCTCTTTACCTGCAGGATTCCTGGACAATTAGAGAACGGCTAACTTTGAATTTCGGTGTCAGGGCTGAAAACGAGTATATACCGTCCTTTACCGACGACCCGCTCTATGCCAACATTAAGAAACCGGTTAACTTTGGCTTCGGTGACAAGATTGCTCCAAGAATTGGCCTGGTCTATGACGTATTTGGCGATTCCAGCCTGAAGCTGTTTGGAAGCTACGGAATTTACTATGATGTTATGAAGCTCTACATCGCCGTTCTCAGCTTTGGCGGCTGGAAGCACAAACGCGACTTCTATGCTCTGAAGGATCCGGATTATACCCAGATTGCGGCCAGCGGCCTGCTGGACGACCGGGCCAGCCAGGAATACAACAACACCTACGCCGGTACCCTGGATTACCTGCCGCCGTCATTTGACCGGGTTGACCCGAACCTGAAACCGACGGCCCAGAGTGAAATTTCGTTCGGGGCTGAGAAAAAGCTGATGGAAGACCTGTCGCTTTCTGTCCGCCTGGTACATAAGCACCTGATAAGGACCATCGAAGACGTCGGCGCTCTGGAGTGGGTTGGCGACACCCTTCAGGAAATCTTCTACATCTGCAACCCCGGTTTTGGCTACTCTCTGCCGGTTTCCCAGGGCGGCAAGTTTGCCGATGAATACTGGCCGGTTCCCAAAGCCAAGAGAGATTACTACGGGCTTAACGTTTCGCTGGAAAAAAGGTTCAGCCACAACTGGCAGGGTGGTATAAACTATACCCTGAGCCGGGTCCAGGGCAACTATTCCGGGTTGAGCAGCGCTGATGAGGACGGCCGCAACGCTCCCAATGTCACCCTTTACTATGACGATTGGTTCATTGCCTACGACGTCTATGGTAACGTGCTCAAAGGACCCCTGCCCCACGACCGCACCCATTACCTCAAGGCCTATGGTTCCTATGTATTCCCCTTCGGACTGACCATCGGTGTCACGGCTTATGGGAGAAGCGGCCTGCCCCTGACCACCAGGCTTTATATGAATAACCGTTACATCTACCCGGAAAACCGGGCTGACCTGGGTCGCCTGCCCTTTACTTTCTGGGCCGATGTCTTCGTGGAATATGTCCATAAGTTTGCCCAGAAGTACTCGGTGGCCGTCAACCTGCAGGTCAACAATGTCTTCAACACCAAGACCATCCAGAGCAAGATTACCGATCTCAACCGGACGGCTATCTGGGCTGACGATGATGAGATTCTCGATGGGACTTTGGCGGCCAATTATCGGGATTGGGTAACCACCATGGGCAATCCCCATCCGGCCTTTGGCTGGTGGTCAACCAGGTTTGGCACCTGGTCGGCCAGGCTGGGTTTCAGATTTTCCTTCTGAAACACGGTCTACTGGATTGGGCCTGGAGCCTCTTCCCCTCGGGGAAGAGGCTCTTTGTTTTTAAAAGATACCAGAGCAAGAATAAGAGGGAGGTAAAAACTAATTAATTTTTGGTGAATTAATAATAATATCCTACAGGTTAATTATTCTGGCTGCCGATCACCACTAAGTTTTGTTATCCGGGGCTTCGACCTCCGGGGCCTGAATAACATGTTCTCAAATTGCCGTCCAATAGTTGACTTTGGATTTTAAAAGTTATAGATAGATAATAGCTGAATCGAAAAAAGCTAAAGGAAGGAAAGAATGGTAAATTAAGAAAAGGAGGGCGTAATGCCAAAGTTTATAAGGCTGAGCTTATTGGTTCTGTTTATCATTCTCCTGGTTTCCGGTCTGGCTCTGTCTCAGGAGAGAGGTTCGGTTCGCGGCCTGGTAAAAGCGGCCGACGGCCGGATTCTGGAGGGAGCTACGGTCATCATTTCCGGAAAGCCTCTCCCTCTGGGCAAGGAATACATAACGGGAAAGGACGGGAGCTTTCTTTTTCAGGCTCTGCCCCCGGGCAAATACACTCTGGTGGTAACCCACCCGGAGATGATCGATTTCACGGCCGAAGTGGTGGTGGCCGTTGACCGACAGACTTTTGTCAACGCCACTCTGCAGCCCATGGGCAAAATCTCGGAAGAGGTGACGGTGGTGGCGGCTGTGCCCATGATTGATATTAAGTCCACCGAGGTTTCTTCCAACTGGGTATCTGATGTGGTCCAGAAGCTGCCGCTGGGTCGTTCTTATGCCTCGCTTTTCCAGCTGGCTCCGGGCGTGGCTGATAACCGGGACTTCGCTCCGGCGGCCGGTGGTGGCAGGCAGGATAATGTCTATCTTTATGACGGTTCCAACATCACCAACCCCTTCTTCGGTTATCTCGGTTCCAATTTTTCGGAAATGGATATCCAGGAAGTGAACATCAAGAGGGGAGGCATCAGCGCCGAATTCGGGCGCGCGGCCGGAATGGTGACCAACGCCATAACCCGGTCAGGTTCCAACCAGGTCTCCGGTTCCTTGAGGTTCGTGTTTGAGCCCTCGGAATTCACCTGGAAAAGCCATGACCCGAATATCATCACCAAGTACGACCGCTATGCACCATCCATAGGCCTTGGAGGTCCTGTTATCAAGGACAGGCTGTGGTGGTATGTCTCCGGCAACCTGCCTTATTCCAGGACCACCGGCCGGGTGAACAACCTGGGCCCGGTTCCAGATGCCAAGAGTACTTCCAACGAGTTATTTGCCAAGATTACCGCCAACCCCTGGCGGGCTCATATTTTTTCGGTAAGTTTCAGGAACAATGATTATACCAACAAGAATGCCGGCATCGGGGTGAACGACGCTCCCAGCGTGGCCGTGAACGGAAACGGTCTGTCCCGGATTATCTATGCTTCCTGGGTCTGGACCATAAACCAGTCCACCCTGCTGGAAGTAAAGTACGACCACGTCAATGAAAATTACAAGAGCGTGCCCATAAACGAGCTTGGCTACCTTCCCCCGTTTGACATCAACAACCTGGACAGGATGGGCTATTTCCAGACGGCTACCGGCTACGTGATTCCGCCGGCCACGGCTTCTGGTCAATACGTCGGCGGGGCTTCCGAGTACAATACCCAGAACTTTTTCCGGGACGAGTTCAAACTGGTCTTTACCAAGTACCTGGATTTTACCGGTCACTCCCACGTGATCAAGGCGGGATTCAGCTATGACGACGGCGGCGAGTACCTGGAAAGGCTGGCCAATGGCTGGGGAAGCATCATCGTCACCACCTACGGCGGCCAACCCGTTTTCCGCTGCCGTTACTATTCGCAGCAGCCGGCCCAGGATTCCCGGGGCCGGACTTACGGTATTTTTCTCCAGGATAACATCAGCATCGGCGAGCGGTTCACGCTCACCCTGGGCTTCCTGCTGAACCGGGACGAATTCAGCGTCAAGACCGAGGAAAAGATCAGATTCTTGACCTTCAATTTCAATAAGGAAATCCAGCCGCGCTTCGGCTTTACCTATGTCCTTGACCCCAAAGCTGGCGACAAGGTTTTTGCCAGCTTCGGCCGCTACAACAACATGGATAACCGCTCCCTGGCCCGGGCGGCGGCCCCGGTTCGTATATTCCGGACGGATACTTATTTTTCGCGAGTTGATGGTAGCAGGATCGCCGACGTCGTCCAGGCCAATGAAACCGGAAAAATAATTCATCCGGATGTGAAGCCAACCTATACTGACGAGGTGGTGGCTGGGTACGGCCGTCCTCTGACCAGGGACTGGAGTATAGAGATCTGGGGCCAGTATCGTTATGTCAGGCACATAATAGAGGATTTCCCGACCAGAAACCGAGAGACTTCACCCGGCAGCTACATCTACCATAATCTGGATGGCCAGCTTATTTCCTGGTATTTTCTGCCGCCTGATATCCAGGCCAGGATTCCGCAAACCGGGTTCAACCCGTTTTTTGCTTCCAGGGCCAGAAGAGTATACAAGTCAGTCAACGTGGAGCTTAAAAAACATTACTCCGACAGATGGTCTTTAACGGCCATGTACACCCTGAGCCGGATGAGCGGTAACTGGGACCTGGACTATGCTCCGGGAACAGCCCTGTTTTATGCTTCCTCTTACCTTGAAGACGCTCCCGGCCTTTACCTCAGCGATCCCAACCGCGAAGGCATACTGTCCGGGGACAGGACCCACATCTTCAAGCTGTTTGGCACCTGGCAATTCTTGAAAAGGACAACCTTCGGCGGTTATCTCAGAGTACAGAGTGGAGCTCCCTGGGAAATGAGGGGCCGCGATTACTACGGCAACTACTATCGCTACCTGGAACCGGCCGGGAGCCACCGGCTGAAGACCTGGGTTAACTGCGACATGCAGGTAAGCTACGAAATTCCACTGGCTCGCTTCCGGGCCGTCCTGGAAGCCAGGATGATGAACGTCTTCAACGCCCAGACCGCTCTGCGAATTGATATCCGCGGTGACCAGCCCAGCTACATGATGCCAACTTCTTATGCTCCACCCAGAACTTTCGCCCTGACCTTCTACGTGAATTATTAAAAATGGACGGGTCGGGGAGAAAAACTGACTCTGAAATCTTAAAGGGGGCAGGAAAGTGCCCCCTGTTTTATTTATTGTCTTTACGGTATTTTTCAGAGGCCAGGATACCGGCCATCATGAATTCATCCAGCGGTATTTCCTGAATCCAGACCCGGATGGTCTCCAGCGGAGCCTTAATGGATTCCTGGACCGCCCGGGTGACGGCCTCCAGCAAAGCTCTTTTCTGTTCCTTGGTCCGGCCTTCCAGCAGATGTATTTCCACCAGTGGCATTTCGACCTCCTGATTGATATTAAAATTATTAAAACCCGTTTAATTCTATTCTAATTAATTTAATGCGTAAACCGAGTAATTTTTTGGCAGCTATATTATAAACACCACCTGTTATCTTTGACTCAATAAGAATCAGCGTATCAATACAGGGTAATCCCTTATTAATGTTAAAAAAATCAAGGGCTGGTTGAATAGATAATTTCGGGATAAGACATTGAAGATAGCACCTGTCATAAACAATTAACCCTGATATCAAGAACCAGCAGGCTGTTCTGGAGTCTGCATATCATTCAGTATGTACAGAAGTTCGCTCAGGATCATAGCGGTCGCCCCCCAGATTTTATGTTGTTCATATTGATAAAACGGAACCAGAACTTCCCGGCCCCGGAGCAACCAGCGCTCCTGCTTCAGGTTGTTTTCATCAAGCAGATGGGAAAGCGGCACCTCGATCACGGCTGCCACCTCGCCGGGACAGGGACTGAAGCTCATCCTGGCCCGGGTTATGCCCACCACCGGGAAAATGCAGTAGTTGCTGGGTTGAACGTAAAGTGGTGTAAGCTGGCCAACTATTGAAATCTTTTCAGTCTCGATTCCGAGTTCTTCCCGGGCCTCACGCCGGGCGGCCTGTTCGATTCCTTCACCGTCTTGAATTCCACCGCCTGGAAAAGAAATCTGATTTTGATGGTGGTTGCCCAGCCCGGTCCTGTGGATTAAGACCAGGTGCGGTTCTGTCCCCCCGGGATATATCAAAATAAGGACCGCAGCTTTAAGACAGGTTTCCAGGACATCCTGGTAGGTCAGGGTGGAAGGAGGGGGAACGGGACTCAATCTCAGCTGGGCTGTAAGTCCGGGCCTTTCCCGGGCCAGGCGCCGGGGGAGCCACTCTATTATCGTATCCAGCTGGAGCAATTTATTCATTTGCAGATCAGTATTTTAATTCTAACATTATTTTAGCCAGCCCAGGGTTCTGACCAGTTGTTCACCGTTGCCTATCCGGTAACCCTCGGAATAAAAAATAATCTGGCCACCGGGCCGACAGGCCAGGACCAGCGGCAGGCTGGAAGCTTCCTTTCCCATCGCCCTGTAAATTGCCTTCTTGAGCTGGTCATCGGAATCATACAGCCATCTGGCCGGGCCGGCCAGTCCCCCGTAAGTGGCTGGTTCAAAGCCGGCTGGCAGGGTATCCCTGGCCACAACCACTGCCAGCAATCCTGGCCAGGCTGCGAATTGGTCGGCCAGGGACTGGATCTCTTCCAGGAGATGCTTGGTTGGCTCTCTCTCCGGCTCAACCAGGAGCAGAATATAATTCCGGCCTCCGGTAATTGTTGACAGGTTAAGTCCGGTTTGCCTTTTCAGGTCGTAAACCTGGGCCTCAGGATTAAGCTGGCCAAGTATATCCGGTTCCCTCAGTCTGGTTCTCAGGGTGAATCTGACCGCATTTTCTTTTTCGGGTAAAACCTCGAAGAACTTAAGGCGGCAGAGAATACTGCCGTCCGGTTGACGGTTGCCGCTGATGAGAAGGTAAGGCCCGGGGTCAACCTGGAGGTGAGCAGGAAAGGAATTAAAGACCGGATCGTTTTCATAATCCAGGGTACGATATTTACCCTGGCTGAAGCGGGCCAGGGTGAAATGAGAGTAATAGGCCGGCCTGGAAAATCCGGCCACAGGCTCGTATTCCAGAATGAGGCTGGATTTGGCCTGCTCCGGCGATTGAGGTCCTTCCTCTCCGAAAAACACTTCGCGCCACTGGCCCTTATTGAGGTAGCAGGGGCGGCCGGTGGCCCGGTCTATCCTGGCCGGAATGTCCAGGGCTCGGGCCACGGCTACAAACAGGATTTTCATGGAGTAAACATCGGCCCGACCGAGCTGCAAGGCCCGGTGGGGGAACAGTGGCACGCTGTAATAATTGCTGTCATCAGGCTTTAGGTTGGCCCGGATCCAGTCGGCTATTCTATCCGGGTTTTCTCTGAAGGTGGCCGCCTCCGTTTCTTTGAATTTTTCTTTGAGTTCCTTTCTCCAGGCGGTCAGCAATTCCCGGCCGAGGCGCGGGGAGACAACATAGCTTATGTATGTTTCTTCATCCAGCTCTTGTGGCCTGGCCGGCGCTTCCCGCAGGTGGTGGAGCAGAACGGAGGCCGGCGTATCGCGCAGGTCCTTAACGGTGATTGCGCCCAGCAGACCAAGGCCCCGTTTGAATTCTTCGGGCTTCAGAAGGTAAAGATAGTCGAGTATCTCCGGCCAGTTGCCGCGGCTGGCTTCTAAGTATTTCCAGGTCAGGTCCACGGGCAAACCCTTTTCCCTGGCAAAGATGGCGGCAATATCCTTATTTATGAATGACGATTCATATGTTGCCCTGATGATGTCTTCCAGCCGAAGGCGCCGGTTGTTCTCTTCGGCCCGGGCCGGGTCGGCAGGTTCCACCGACCTGGCCACCGGCGGAATTATGTCCAGGTCTATTTCTCTTTCGAACAGGTCGGGTTCGGCCAGAGTCAAAACCAATTTTTCAGGGCTGCCGGCACTTACTTTCTGCCAGGCTGTTAGGTTTTCCTTGTAAGCGATGACCACCAGGTCGCCCAGGCCGGTAAGAATTGAGGCCTGTCCTTTATCGTCAGTCGACCTGGTGGCTACGGGATAGAACTCGGCATAATTATAAAGGCAGAACTCCACGGTGGCTCCCGGCACCGGTGCTCCCTTCTTGTCTCTGACCTCGACAGCCAGCCGGGAGGTTGGGGCGTACATGGGCAACTGGTTGATGCGGGTGTACAGGTCGGTCCGGGTCAGGATTTCTTCCGGCCCCTGGTACTGGCCGAAGACTGTGGTGTGCACCATCATAGCCCTTTTGGCCGGTCCTGAGAACCAGCCCATGTTCAGCTCGGGCTCCGGCTCACAGGCCCCCAGGTAGTACCAGCGGCCGTTAACCCAGACTTCGACCCAGGCGTGGTTGTCATCGGTATGGGCCCAGCGCGGGGTGTAGACCTGGCGGGCCGGAATGCTGACCGCTCGCAGGGCGGCCACGGTAAAGGTCGATTCTTCTCCGCACCTCCCAAAGGCGGTCCTGACAGTGGCCAGCGGAGAGGAAGTGCGTTCATCGGTCGGCCGGTAGGTTACTTTTTCGTGACACCAGTGATTTACTTCCAGGGCTGCCCGGTACATATCCAGGTCTTTAATTCTTTCTTTCAGTTCTTCAAAGAACACCTGCCGGGCCCGGTCAGGGTTTTCGTTGTTAACCCGGTAGGGGAGGACGAAATGCCGGAAGATAACCTCGGGAATATCCCGGCCCCAGCTGAAGTACTTTTGCGCCTCAAAAGCGGTCCTGACCTGCTCCAGGAAATAATGGCCATCCAGGTTGGCCAGGTCGCTTAAAGGCATGAAGGCATACAGGAACTCCATGGCTTCCCTTTCTCTGGGACCAAGGTTCTTCATCAGAGAAAATAGCTCCTGCCGTCGACCGCTGGCCAGCTCGGCCCTTATTAAGTACTGTCTGTGAACCAGCTGCCGATAGGAGGCATCCTGAAGAAAATGATCTTTGCGGCTGCAGGCTGAAGAGAGAAGCCAGCTGGCGGAAATCAACACCAATATCAGAAACCTGGTGATAAATGAATTTTTATTTTTCATGTTGCTTTTCCCTGTTTCTTTTTCAGGCCAGATTCGATTTTATAATCCAGCTGGAGGAATATCAAGCGCCAGCTGACCTCCTCGGTGCCGTCATTCCGGATATTGACCGGTTTATTCTTCTTTCTAATAATTCCCGGCTTGAATATAATTTGTTCTTGATAGAATGCATATAGCCAGAAGGAGGTTATGATGAAATTGCCCGGCTTGACCCGAAAAATTAGTTGCCTGCTGATAACGGGCCTTTTCATTCTGCTTCCGGTTTCTACCGGTACCTCCTGCCGCAAAGAGGAGAAAGAAGGACCGGCCGGACCATCCAGGCTGGCGGTGAAACCCGGGGTGGAAGTACTGTTAGAAAAAAGACTGGACCTCCTCCGGGGCAAAAGGGTTGGCCTGATTACCAATCCCTCCGGAGTCGACCGGAATCTGCGTTCAACTGCCAGGTTGCTAAAAGAGCATCCGGAGGTCAAACTGGTTGCTCTCTATGGCCCAGAGCATGGCATCAGGGGCAACGCTCAGGCCGGTGAGTACGTGCCCTTTTATTTTGACAATAAGTATCAGCTTCCGGTCTTCAGCCTCTACGGCCAGTCCTTCCAGCCTGAACCCGGAATGCTTATGAATATTGATGAATACATGAGGAGTTTTGACACCCGATCTGTCGGAAAGATTCCGGAAAAGGACATGGTCGAAAACATTGAGGTGATGATTTTCGACATTCAGGACGTGGGCACCCGGGTCTATACCTACATCGCCACCATGGCCTATGCCATGGAAAGGTGCGCCATGCTGGACTTGGACTTTATTGTGCTGGATCGCCCAAATCCCATCACCGGCCTGGTTATGGAAGGAGCTATTCTTAAATACCCGGAGTTCAGTTCATTTGTCGGGCTCTATCCGATTCCTCAACGACATGGAATGACAGTCGGGGAACTGGCCAGGCTGTTTAACGACCGCTTTCTTAAGAAGAAAGCCAGGCTGACGGTAATTCCGATGGAAGGCTGGACAAGAGAAATGTGGTTTGACCAGACCGGTCTGCCCTGGGTAATGCCCTCGCCCAACATGCCGACACCCGAGACGGCCACGGTCTACCCGGGACAGGTCTACCTGGAAGGGACCAATATCTCAGAAGGCAGAGGAACCACCCGGCCGTTTGAGCTGTTCGGCGCACCCTGGATAGACGGATATGAACTGACCGAACGCCTGAACAGGCTGGGCCTGCCGGGAGTCATTTTCCGCGAAGCCTGGTTTACTCCGAGCTTTTCCAAGTACCGGGGTGAGCTGTGCGGCGGCTGCCAGCTACATGTAACCGATCGCCTGGCCTACCGGCCGTTTCTTACCGCTCTCTGGATCATGGCCACGGTAAGGGACATGTACCCTGACCGGTTTTCGTTCCATCCTGACTATTTTGACAAAATTATGGGCAATTCGGAAGTTCGCCTGGCCCTGGAGGGAGGAAGTTCACCACAGGAAATAGTCAGGGGGCTGGAACCCGGCCTGAAAGAGTTTGAAAGGTTGCGCCGGCCATATCTGCTTTATTGATTGTTTTAAATTTGGTTTCGCGGACGACTAAATATCTGGCCGGCCAGCAGACACTTGTCAGAGGCGATTGATTTAACATAAAATATCTGCTCTGTGGGTTTAGAGCCAGACATCATAATAATAATTTATAAGGAAGGTTAAGATGGTATCAAAAAGATCTTTTGCCCTGGCCAACCCGGTGGCCGCCCTGCTGGACAGGGAGCCAAAAGACTTTAAGAGGCAGGACTTTCTCAAGCTTATTGAGGACAGGAAACTGGAAAAAATCACTTTTCACTACGTCGGCCTGGACGGCAAGCTCAAGGAGCTTAAAATCCCGGTGGTGAATTCTCTCCAGGCTGAAACCATTCTGGCCGAAGGGGAAAGGGTTGATGGTTCTTCCCTGTACAAAGGACTGGTGGATACTGGTCTGTCTGACCTTTACGTGGTTCCGGTCTACCGTTCGGCCTTTATAAATCCTTTCGACGACCGCAGCCTGGATTTCATCTGCCGCTACCTTGACGGCGAGGGCTTGCCGGTGCGGTTTACCGTGGACAACATTCTGATGCGGGCTCACCAGGTTTTCAGGGAGCACACCGGCCTGGAACTCCGGGCCCTGGGCGAACTTGAATTTTTCCTTCTGAGCGACCAGCCGGCTATCTATCCGGCCCAGAAACAGCGTGGCTATCATTCCTCTTCGCCCTTTGTGAAGACGGGACCTGTCCTGGATGAAATGGTCCGGCTTATAAGCCAGCTCTCTGGCGCGGTCAAGTACGCTCACAGCGAGGTTGGATATCTGGATAAGGTGGAAAGCGAAGTGGAAGAAATCAACGGCAAGACGGCCGAGCAGATGGAGATTGAATTCCTGCCAGAGCCGATTGAAGAATGTGCCGAGCATCTGGTTCTGGCCCGCTGGATAATCAGGAACGTGGCCTACCGGCACGGGATGGTGGCCACTTTTACCCCGAAATTAGAAGAGGGGGTGGCCGGAAACGGACTTCATTTCCACCTGGAGCTGAAGAGGGAAGGCCGCAACATCATGACCAACCCTGACGGCAGCCTGAGCCAGGAGGCCCGGTTGCTCATCGGCGGGCTCTGCCACTATGCGGATTCTTTAACGGCTTTTGGCAATACCGTGGCTTCATCTTATTTCCGGCTGGTTCCCAACCAGGAAGCCCCGACCCGGATCTGCTGGAGCGACCTTAACCGCAGCGCCATGATCAGGGTACCCCTGGGCTGGACCAGGGTCAGTAACCTTTCGGCTCTGGTCAACCCCAGGGAAATTGAATCGTTCGAAGCGCCTGAAAGCCGCCAGACAGTGGAGATGAGGACGGCCGACGGCAGTGCCCTGATTCACCTCTTCCTGGCCGGATTGACCATGGCCGCCGACTGGGCTCTAAGCCCGGAAACGGCTGGTATCCGGGGAAAAGAAGCAGCCGGCCTGGCTGAAAAATTATACGTCAGTGGAAATATTTTCCGTGATAGGAAACTGCTCGATAGCCTCCAGGAGCTGCCCGGGAGCTGCCAGCAATCGGCCAGGATTCTCAGGGAAAAACGCGGCCTCTACGAGCGGGACCTGGTCTTTCCCTCCAGCATCATTGAATACGTGGCCCGCATGCTGGAAGAAGAGGGAGACGATAATCTCAGAGAACAGCTGATGCTATTGTCTTCGGAAGAAAGGCGAACCCTGACCCGCAGAATAATGCACAAGGACCTTCACAAGCATTAAAACCTGTTTTTGATAAATCGCCGCTGTTCCGGAAACTCCGGAGCCAGCCTCTGCCAGAGAGAGTTAAACCTGGCCTGCAGTTCCTGATACAGGGCTGAATGCTCCGGTTCGGGATTGAAGATAAGGCTATCTTTTAGAACCAGGTCCCGGGCCAGGTCAGAAATTTTCAGGTCAGGAGTTTCCTGCCTCTTCAGGCACCAGATGGCCTGCAGGGCTGCCCCGTAGGCGGCCGATTCAGGTTCTTTCAGGGTTACCACCGGAGCTTCCAGCACATCGGCCACTATTTGCAACCAGGTCCGGCTCCTGGCGCCGCCACCGGTAGCCCTGATTTCATAAGGCTTAAGACCCAGAGCTTTCATCCGGGAAAACCCGTAACCCAGGTTGAGCACCGTTCCTTCCATCACCGCCCTGGCCAGATGGCGGCGGTGGAAGTTTTGCCGGTTGAGTCCGAAAATGACGCCTGAAGCTTCGGGCAGCACCGGGACCCTTTCTCCGTCGACGAAGGGCAGAAAAATTAAACCGGCTGCCCCGGCCCAGGCTTCGGCCGCCAGCCTTTCCAGTTCCTGGTTATCGATGAGCAGAAGTTCTTTCAGAAGCTCGGTGGTGTTAGTGACATTCATGGTGCAGAGCAGGGGCAGCCAGCCTCCGGTGCTGTCGCAGAAGGCGGCAATTTCTCCCTCGGGGTCGATAAACGGCCGGCCGGAAAAGGAAAAAGCGGTACCCGATGTCCCCAGGCTGATGGTGCAGATGCCCTCGCTCACGTTACCCGTACCTATGGCTGCCATCATGTTGTCTCCGCCCCCGGCTGCCACCAGGACCCGTTCGAAGCCGAACTTAGCGGCAATCTCTTTTCTTATAAAGCCAACAGGTTCAGCCGGGTGGGAAATCGGGGGCAGTTTGTTTTCAAGTTCCGGATCTATGGCCCTGATGGCTTCTGGATGCCAGGTACGGCTTCTGATATCCATCAGCCCTGTACCCGAGGCATCGCCGTATTCCATGTGAGCCCGGCCGGTAAGGTAAAGATTAAGATAGTTGTGGGGAAGGAGGACTAACCTCAACCGGGCATAATTTTCCGGTTCATGTTTTTTCAGCCAGAGAATCTTGGAGGCGGTGTAACCGACGGCCAGGCTAATCCCGAGCTTTTCAGTAAAAGCTTTTTGTCCACCGAGAGCCTGAATTATTTCCTCGGTTTCTTCCACGGTGGAAGTGTCGTTCCAGAGCTTGGCCGGCCGCAGCGGGTTGTTATCAGCATCCAGGGGCACAAAACCGTGCTGCTGGCCGGAAATACCCAGGCAGACCACCTCCCGGGGATTTATGGCTGCGGATTGAAGAGCCTGGCCGATGGCCTCTTCCATGGCCCGGACCCAGTCGCCGGGGTCCTGCTCGGATTCTCCCGGTCTTAACCCGGCTACAAGCTGGTGACGGGCATAGCCCCGGCCTGCAACCTGCCCCGAGCCTATTTTGACCAGCAGGGCCTTGGTACCCTGGGTTCCGGAGTCAAGTCCCAGCGCAAACATTTCATCCTCCCTCCGGAGCTTCCTGTCCGGCACCGGCCCAGATTTTACCGATCACCTTTATCAGGAAAAAGGTGCTGGCCACGAACAGAACCGTCCAGAAAACGGCCAGAGGCCAGCGACCGTAAATGTAAGCTCCTGTACCGAAAAGGGCGGAATAGACAAAAATGCATCCGGCCACCCAGCCGGCAAAGGACAGGGTCAGGCTGTCGGGAGAACCTTCCAGTCCGGATTCCAGCCTGATTTTTTTCCAGCCGGGTCCAGCCGGTCTGACCAGCCGGTAGAAGGAAATAAGTTTATCGCGGTCAACCGGTCTGGTGAGGCGGGTGACCACCAGCCAGACCACGGTGGTAAAAGCGATGGTTACCAGCAGCGAAATGTGCTGGGGAACGGGGTGACCCGTTTTCCCGCGCAGGAAGAAAAAGACGGCCACGGTGAATGAGCTGGCCATTGCCGCTATTTCCGACCAGGCGTTTATCCGCCACCAGAACCAGCGCAGCAGGTAAATCAGGCCGGTGCCGGCGCCGATGGACAGCATCAAATCAAAACTGGCCTTGGCCGACTCCAGGACAAAGGTCAGCAGGCTGGCCAGGACCATCAGGATTACCGTCATGATGCGCCCGGCCCTAACATAGTGCTTTTCATCAGCCCCGGGCTTGATGAAGCGGCGGTAGAAATCATGAACCACGTAAGAACTGCCCCAGTTCAGGTGGGTGACCAGGGTGGAAACATAGGCAGCCAGCAACCCGGCCACCATGATTCCCAGAAAGCCCGGGGGTAAGAACCTGAGCATGGCCGGGTAGGCCATGTCGTTGCCGATCAGTCTCGGGTCCACTCCGGGGAAGGCTTTCTGGATGTCGGATAATTCGGGGTAAATGATGAAAGAGCACAGGGCAACCAGGATCCAGGGCCAGGGTCTCAGGGCATAGTGAGCAAAATTAAAAAACAGGGTGCCGGAGAGGGCATCCTTTTCGCTCCTGGCCGCCAGCATTCTCTGGGCAATGTAGCTGCCACCACCGGGTTCGGCCCCGGGATACCAGACCGACCACCACTGGACCGCCACAGGAATAATGAATATAGACAGGGCTATCGTCCAGTTGCCGAAATCTGGCAGCAGACCTAAGGTTCTGGCGTCCAGCCTGGAAAACAGGCCGGACAATCCGCCAATTTCAGGTTGCTTGAGGGCGAAGACGGCTGCGGAAAAGGCCCCGGTCATGGCGATGCCGAATTGAATCAGGTCGACCACCAGGACGCCCCACAGCCCGGCCAGGGCGGCGAAGGTGACATTGATCAGGCTGCAAATGATAAGAGTTCTGGCCATGGGCCAGCTTAGGATGACGTTGGCAATTTTGGCCGCGGCCAGGTTGACCGAGGCCATGATCACGCAGTTAAAGAAAAGGCCGAGATAAATTGCCCGGAAGCCGCGGACAAAGGAAGCCGGCTTGCCCGAATAGCGGAGTTCGTAGAATTCCAGGTCGGTCAGAACCCGGGAGCGTCGCCAGAGACGGGCATAGAAGAAGACGGTCATCATGCCGGTCAGGAGAAAGGCCCACCAGACCCAGTTGCCGGCCACGCCGTTGTTGCGGACAATGTTGGTAACCAGGTTGGGGGTATCGGTGCTGAAGGTGGTGGCCACCATGGAAATGCCGATCAACCACCAGGGTGCAGCCCGGCCCGAGGTAAAAAATTCGGCCGTGTTCTTGCCCGCCCGGCGGCTCAGTATTAATGGCGGCAGGAAGCAGATGCTGATGGAAACGATGACGATAATCCAGTCAAGGGTGGTCAGGTGCATCTTTCAGTCCTTTGGTTCAATTTCAGGTTAAAATCTTATATCACAGGCAGGAAAAGCAAGTCAAAAAGAGAAGGGCCTTTTAAATTTTCTGCCATTCCGGTTTATGTTCAAAAACCCAGCGGTAGTAATCCAGGTTTTTCAATTCGGAAGCGGCCTCCCGGTCGAGTAAGATTATGGCTCTGGGATGAAGCTGCAGGGCCGAAGCCGGGACCGAGGCGGTAATGGGACCTTCCACCGCCAGGGCAATGGCCCTGGCCTTTTTTTTGCCAAAGGCCATCAGCAGGCAGGTTCGGGCTTCAAGAATTGTCCCGATGCCCATGGTGATGGCATGAAAGGGCACGTTCTCTTCGCCTCCGAAAAAGACGGCATAATTTTTCCTGGTCTGGTCGGTCAGGGTTTTGAGCCTGGTGCGCGAGCTCAGAGAAGAGGAAGGCTCGTTGAAGCCGATGTGGCCGTTAGTACCCAATCCCAGAATCTGAAGGTCAATACCACCGGCTGCCTTGATCTGCTGTTCATATTTTTCGCAGCAGGCCGGGATGTCAGGGGCCAGCCCGTCGGGAATGTGCACGTTTTCTGGCCTGATGTTGATTTGGTTGAAGAGGTTGGTCCACATGAAATTATGAAAAGACGCGGGATGGTCGGGAGAAAGTCCAATGTATTCATCCAGATTGAAGGTTATCACCTGGCTGAAATCCAGGCCTTCTTCCCGGTGCATCTTCACCAGGTATTTGTAAAGCTGCAGCGGGGTATTACCGGTGGCCAGACCAAGAACCGGCCTGGGTTTTTCCAGTATCAGCTTTCTGACCAGCCTGGCGGCCAGCCAGCTTGCCTGTTGACTGTCGGGCTGGACAATTATTTCCATATCTACATTATCCCTTCTTCTGGATTTGAGGCAGGGTGGCCGCGGCCACCGCCTGACCCACCCGGCGGCTCTGTTCGTCGGCCAGAAAGATTTGTATTTTTTGGCTGAGTTCCGGAAATTCCGAGGCCAGAACCCGCTCGGCTTCCTGCTTGATCAGGTCGCCGCCCCGGCCCGAGGTGACCCGGCCCAGGATCATCAGGATTTCATAATCGTAGAACAGGGAATATAGCTGGGCGGTGTATCCGAGGTAAATTCCTATGTCCCTGAAAATCCTGGTGGCTCTTTCCTCTCCCTTTTCGGCCAGGGCCTGGACCTGCTTTAGCCTTTCGGGAAGCTTTGATTCAGGCAGGAAGTTGAATCCGGCGGCCAGGGCCAGTTTGTTCACCGCCTGCTGGGAAAAATACATGGCTCCGACTCCCCGGTCGCCAGACCATTCGTCCACTGCGGCCTGCGGGTTGAGGTCAACGGGGGCAAAGGCCAGTTCATCCAGCCAGCCCGGCAGATGTCCCTGGCGGTTAAGATAGCCTCCGGCTTCGCTCGAACCCATGGCGATTCCCAGGACGGCAGTCCGGTTAAGGTTTAGGTATCCGGCCAGGGCCGTAACTTCTCCATCGTTGATGACCTCGAAGGGCACTCCCCATCCTGTCTTCATTTCAAGAAAAAGATTTTTGACTTTCTTTTCGAACAGTTCTGCAGGTACCGAACGGAAGAGAGAGGCAATCCTGACCTGGTTGTTAATGTAAATGCCGGCCGCGCTGCCGCCGATGGCTTCGACCCGGGGCAGATGAGAGGCGGCCAGCTCCAGACCCTGCTGCAGATGTTGCCGGTGGTATTCCGGGTCGGCCTGTTCCTGGGGGTTCCAGGGAATTTCCTGGCTGAAGACCACCTGGCCATCCTGCAGGGCCGCCACCTTGAAATCGCTGGCGCCCAGGTCAAAACCGAGACGGCAACCATCAAGATGTCCGCCCAGGGCCAGGGGATTATCCCTTTCGGGAGGAAGTTCTTCGGGCCTGACCCGGACAACCTCAAACGGCCGCTCATAGACGGTGCTCATCAGGTTGACATCAAATTGCCTCTCACCCTGACCTGAATAGAGCTCCTGGAGCCGGTGGAAAATTTCCTCCGGTCCCTGAAAATATATTTTCCAGCCGCCTTTCTGCCAGAGCAGAAACTTGACCAGCCGTTCGACATAAATCATGGTCAGAGACCGGGTCTCAGGAGAAAGCGGAAGAATTTTTGTTTTTAAGGTGGCTATGAGCCGGTTTTCTCTCTCGATAGCCAGCCCGATTTCTTCCGGGCTTTCGGCGGCCTGTTTCCGGTACCAGGAAATAAATTTTCCCAGCGGCAGGAATCCGGGATCGTAGGAGGGTTTAAGGCCTGGACCTGTTTCTTTCTGGATTAACTGGAAAGCCTGGCCGTTCATTTTTCACCTCGGAATAAAAATTATAACAGGATTCCTGCTGAATGACGACTGTAAAATCCCCATGGCCTGGCAGTTTCAAGCCGTGGTCCCGGGCCTGGCTGATATTCACCGGGAAGGTAACAGACCTGAACCTTCCCGCTTAAAACCGGGCTCGGGCCCGGTTGGGGTCAGCCTTCCATTTTTCGGATTGACAGGCCGGGCACCTTAAAATAGGATTACAATGAAAAAATGATAAAAAAAGGTTCAGGAATGAAACCAAGTCCCCTGAATAAATATTTTATTCCGGTTTTTCTGCTGGTATTTGTTATCTGTTTATTCCCGTCTTCCTTGAATCCGCAGAAAAGAACCATCCGCCCGCTGAAGCCCGGGGAAGAAGGCCGCGGGCCCTGGTGGATGAAGGTCACGGCCTTAACTCCAGAGGGTCGTCTCCCGGGGCTGAAGTCCCGCAAATGGTGGAAAAAGACCCTGGAGCTCAAGCCGGGCGAAACGCGGGTGCTGGAAGAAGGCGGTGAGGTTAGGGAGCGAATGGCAATCAGGATGGAAAGCCACGAGCTGGAGGATGGCCGGAAGGTTGAAATCCTGGCCTGGATCATAGATGACGACGGTAACGAAAGCCTGAAGTCAGGAGGCGATTACCACGACGATTGTTACCTCTACGACCTTAACCGGGACGGCCAGGTTGACCTGATGGTTGATTACGTAGATGAAAATGAGGACGGTCAGGCCGATTTTATGGAGGTTAGATATTTTGAAAGGGGTTACCTGAAGCGGGCCTGGATCGGCTATGATTTTGAAAGCATCGGGGAGATAATCAGGTTCAGGAATCCCCTGGAACTGATGGCCGAAATATTCACTCAGAACCTCAACGGAAAAAAACTCCATTTTCAGAATGTGTACAACCAGTCTCTTCGAAGCTGGCGCCCTTCTGGAGTCTGCCCTGTGGCCAGCTTTGACCTCAACGATGACGGCTTAACCGACCTGCTGGTCCGGGTCAACCTGGTGGAAGAGGCCGCCGGCCCGGCCATAGGCTCACTGGAAATCAGTCTGGATGTCGACCGCGGCAACAGCCAGGATTTGCCCTTCCACTATGATTTAGGACTGACCCTGGTTGGCCAGCATCATTTTAATCTGGATGAGTACCGGCTCTTTTCTCCAAAAAGAAGACCACCCCAGGAAGTCTATACCATCCCTTATGAAAAAATAACTGGCTTGATTAACGATCTGGAAGTGTCCAGGGCTGGATTTTCCTGGAGAGAATACCGGGACGAGAGTCTGGAGCGAAATATGAACTGGAAAGAGCAGGAAGGGCAGGGGATAGGCTGGGTCGGTGAGCGCCGGGAATTGCCCTCGACTTCCCGCTGCCTCCAGAAATGGAATGTCAGAAGAGAAATTGCTAACCTGGAAGGCCAGCTGGAATTGTACTACAACGAGGTTGACCACAGAATACACCTGCTGGGAGCAGAAGAGGGCTGGTTGCCGATCGGCTACCTGGCCGGTATGCCCAGGGTCGGAGAAATCCGCTATTTTGATACCAATGGCAACGGTTATTTCGATCGCCGCGAAATATTCCTGACCAGCAGCGCCAGGCCGGTTTTGGTTTTACCCCTGGCTGAGGACAGCAATCGAAAGCTGCCGTTCGACCTGAGCCACCTGTCAAAATTTTATTTGAAAGATGTATTGCCGGTAGCCCTGGCCAGGAATGAATCTTTCCTGAAAGCCATGAAGAAAATTTATTCCTATGGCCCGCCGCCAGACCTGCAGGTTGCCCTGGACCGGGCCACCCCCGCGGAGAAGAGCTACCTCCTGGAGATTTATGGCCTGCTTTACTTTATCAATTTAAGAGACCACCTGTTGACCGTCTCCAGCCAGGCCCTTTTCCAGGAATTATCTCAGGACAGAGAAGGGCTGCCGGTGGGCGACCTCCATCCCCGTGTTTTCCGGGACCCGAGAAGGGTTGCTGAACCTCTGGGCTCGGACCGGGCCTGGCAACTGGCCAGGCTTATGACCGAACTGGAACAGGCCTACGGCCTGGGCCGGACAGAACAATTTGAACAGACTATTAACCTTATAAAAAAGCTCGGCTTTTGAGGCAGGGTCAGGCCTTCGCCTGCTTATTTTTCAGGATCTCTTCGATTTCAGCTACCAGCTCGGAAGAGCCCAGGTACAGGGCGGTTCTCTGGTGGGGATGGTCTGGCTTTATTTCCAGGATTGACCGACCGTTTTCATCCACCGCCCGGCCCCCGGCTTCCCGGCACATAAAGCTGACCACAGCCGCTTCATACATCAGGCGGAGCTTACCCTGCGGATAATTCTTCCCGGGGTCAGGATGGTTGACTATGGCCGGGTAGAGAAATAGCCCGCCGTTGCTCAGGATGCGGTGAAAATCGCCGGCCAGAGCCCCTAAGTAGCGGAACTGGTATTTAGTTTCATTCCTATTAAGCCAGTCACGCACGCCCGGGTCAAAATATTCCCGGTGAGCTGAATTGAAAGACAGTTCCCAGCTCTTCCTGTCCGCCGGCAGTTCCATCCGGGTCGGCTTGACGAAATTCATCGTTTCGTCTATGTGGAAACGCCAGCATCCGGCCTCTTTCAGGGCGATGGTAAAGGTCCCGGTCGGTATGACGAACATCCCGGAGGCAATGAATTCCTGGCCGGCTCTCAGGTGCCCGTCTTCCGGACCTTCCAGGTTTCTCTTGGCTATGCCAAAGAGAAAACCGACGGGCAGGTTGTGCGGGATGTTGGAGGAACCATCCAGCGGGTCGTAATAAACGAAATAACGGCCGGCGGCGTTCATGGGAATTACTTCGTCTTCTTCTTCGCTGACGGCATAAATTACCCGGCCAGAGCGGGCCAGATAGTGCTTGACCACCTCGTTGGCCATCTGGTCCAGCTTCATGACCTTTTCTCCCTGGATGTTCACCAGTCCGCTCAACCCCAGGTTTCCTTTCAGGGCCCCGGTCAGGTAATAATGTTGAATCCGTTTGGCCGCGTTGAGAATGCTGTTCATCAGGATGAGAAAGTGGTAAGTTCGGCCGTGCCGTTCCTGGTGTTCCAGCAGAAAGTCCATGAAAGTTATTTCAAAGTTAAGCATGCTCCACCTCTTGGCTTTCCTGATTGCTCTTAACTATCACAGGTCTGGAAAAAATTCAATATCAAATTGGGACAGCTCTCCTGGACCCGGGCGGGTTTTGAGCTTTAACTGGAATGGATGGGTTTAAAACCTTTACCCAGGACCTCGTAAGTGTCGTTTATAATGACAAAAGCCTGGGGGTCGGTCTTCTTGATAAAGGCTTTAAGCTCGGTGAGCTGTTTGCGGTGGATGACGGTGATGATGATTTCACCCTCGCGGTTGAGGTAAAGAGAGCGGGACTTGAGAGCGCTGCCGCTGCGGTCCAGCTGCTTGATTATGAAGTCGGCAATCTGGTCGGCTTGGGTGGAGGTGATGAACACCAGTTTGGAAAAGCTCCAGCCTTCCAGGACCAGGTCTATCACCTTGGAAGATATGAACAGGACAATGTAACCATAAAGCGGGGCTTCCAGGTTTTTGAAGACCAGACCCGAGGCCGAGATGATGATAAAATCGGTCAGCATGATGCTGATGCCCACCGTCAGGCCGGTGTACTTGTTTAAGATCAGGCCGATGACGTCCGAACCGCCGGTAGAAGCCTGCCCCCGGAAGACCAGACCAAGCCCCAGGCCCAGCATCAACCCGCCGTAGATGGCGGCCAGCAGGGGATTTTCAGTCCCGCGGGGAAGCTTGATTATTTCATGGAACAGGTCGATCAACAGCGAAGAAACCGTCATTCCCAGAATGGTGGTCAGGAGATACTTTCTTCCCAGGAATCTGTAACTCAGCAGGAAAATCGGGACGTTCAGGACGATTATCAGCAGCCCGACGGGCAGCCTGAACAGATAATTGAAAATGATGGAAACCCCGGAAACTCCGCCCGGGACCAGATGGTAGGGGATGAGGAAAAGAGCATAACCGAGGCCCATAACCGCCGAACCGGCCAGTACCAGAAAAAAGTTCTGGCTGATTCTTTTTAAAGATTCCCTGTCGGGAAGAAATCTGGTGGTCATCTTTGCCCTCGACCAGGATATTTTTGATTTTCTAACACAAGCCGGTCGGACTGTCAACAGGTTGAGTCCGGTGGGATTTGAAGTTGTGTTGATATTTTCTCAGCGCTGTTGATTTTTGTCCGGGCTGTGCTATTATTATTACGGCTCTGTTGTGCTGGCTGGGCAGAGTCAAAAGATACCCTCCTTCAATCATCCCCTTATATGAGATTTTCCCCTAACCCCAACAGCCAGCACCCTGTTTACAAACCACCTGAATTGAGTTATTTTTCTACTTCTATTATTTAATTCCTGCTAATTACCGGGATTGCCCTTGAACTCAATGACAGAAAAATCAGGTTTTAACCGATTGACGGGGCTCTGGAGCCGGGATTTTTTACTCGGCCTGACAGCTTATTTCTTTCTTTTCCTTTCGGTCAGCCTTTTCTTTCTTTTGCCTTTGTTCTTGAAGCAGTTGCAGTCCAGCGGAAGCCAGGTCGGGTTGATCATGGGTATTCACAGCCTTACGGCCATTGCCATCAGGCCCTTTTTTGGCAGGGTGATAGACCGGCGGGGAGCGAAGAAAATATCGCTTCTGGGCATAGCCATCCTGATACTCAGCGTTCCTTTCTTTCACCTGGTCAGTAAGGCTAACGCCCTTCCAGTTCTGCTCAGGGCCATAACCGGCATCGGCTGGGGGATAAGCATGACTGCCACCATCACCATGTGCACCGACCTGGCCCCGGTTCAGAGCATGGCCCGCTCCATAGGCATCGTCGGGGTAGCCGGTTTGATTGCCAACGCCGTCGGACCTTCTCTGGGTGAAGAAATAATCAAGCGAGCAGGTTTCGGCGGCCTTTTCAACTGCAGCCTGATTTTCCTGGTGTTAGCTTTTTTGCTGATATGCCTGACCCGTGAATTGCCCGGAGAAGACCGGGAACCAGGACTTTCTTCACCCCGGCCCGGCCTCCCGGTTTCGGCCTCGCTGGTGGTGCTGCTGATAATTGGCTCGATGCCGGTGGTTCACGGTTCGGTCCGGGGAGCAATCATTTATTTCATGCCCCTACTGGTCAGAGCCCTGGACCTGGGCCGGGTCGGGCCCTTTTTTGTTATTTTCTCGGTTGCGGCCATTCTTTCCAGGTTCAGGCTGGGTGGCCTGGCTGACCGCTCCGGCCCCAAAAGAGTGGTTTTGCTTTCGGCGATAATTATCGGTCTTAACCTTTTTCTGGTCTGGCAGGTCAGGTCCATGGCCAGCCTGTGGCTGACCGGATTTATCGGCGGCTTCGGACAGGGGTTGATCTTCCCGGCACTCAGCACCTATTTGATTGATTTCCTGGGAAGGGAAAACAAAGGGCTGGCAATAAGTCTTTACAATTCTCTGTTTGATGCGGGCATGGGACTGGGTTCCATCTTCTACGGCTGGATTTCCGAGATGGCCGGGCTGCAGCCGATGTATCTGGTGGCCGGAATCATGTTGCTTTCCTTTACGATTATTTTTAAGATAAAAGCGCCGGACATCAGGCGACCGGCCTTTACCCATAAAGAAGGAGGGTGAGCATGGAAGATTTTATGGAGCTCATCAGAAAGAGAAGGACCATACGTCAATTTCGCCCGGAAGAAATACCGACCGGTATCCTGCTGGAGCTGGCTGACCTGGGCCGGTTAGCTCCTTCGGCCGCCAACCTGCAGCCCCTGGAATTCATCATCGTTCAGGACCCGGAAGTCAGAAAAATGGTCTTTCCCTGGCTGCGCTGGGCGGCCTACATCAGCCCGGCCGGAAACCCCAGGCCCGGGCAGGAGCCGGTCGCCTACATCGTGATACTGGTCAACACCTTAATCAGGCAGAAAGGCTACGAATATGACGTCGGAGCTGCAGCGGAAAATATCATCCTGGGGGCTTTGACCCGGGGAATCGGGAGCTGCTGGTTGATTTCAGTAGACCGCGACCGGTTAAAAAATATCCTGGAAATTCCGGACGATTATAAGATTGATTCGGTTCTGGCTCTGGGATACCCCTCCGAGAGCCCGGTGGTTGAGAGTTTTCAGGGCTCGGTCAAGTACTGGAAGGATGAAAACGACACCCTGCACGTACCGAAGCGAAATTTGAGTGAGGTTATTCACCTGAATCGCTTTGGCCGGAGAATTGAAGCTTAGGACCGCGGCCTATTTGCCGGCTACAGTCATTTCTCCAACCCTGATGGTAGGGCCGCAGACCGGGCTCTCAAACCTGATATCGTTACCGACCAGCTCAATGTTCTGCAGCACCTGGCCCAGGTTTCCGGCGATGGTCACCTCGGCAACGGGGAAGACCGGTCGTCCGTCTTCAATCCACAGTCCACAAGCACCGCGCGATATATCTCCGGTTACCGGGTTAAGACCGTGTCCTATGACCCTGGTCAGCAGAAAGCCTTTTCTGGTCGATTTAATTATTTCGTCAGCCGTGACTGCTCCTGGCTCCAGGTAGAAATTGTTCGGAACCACCCCCCGGCCGTCGCCGTTGCCGGTAGCCGGCAGGTTCAGTTTCCTGGAGGCGTAGGTATTACAGAGGTAATTTTTCAACAGGCCCTTTTCTATGACCACCGTCCGCTGGGTAGGCACGCCTTCCGAGTCAAAGGGCCTGGAACCGAGGCGCCCTGGCAGCAGGCCGTCGTCAACCACGGTTACCAGGTCGTTTCCGATTTTTTCTCCCAGCCGCCCGGCCAGGAATGTCGTCTGTTGATAGACGGCCGTGCCGGAAACGCAGGAAAAAAGAAAAGCCAGCAGCCAGGAAGTCATGGTCGGCTCAAAAATCACGGGGACGTCCTGGGTTTTAATCTTCCGTGGATTCAGTTGCCGCACCGTTCTTTCCACCGCAGTCCTGGCCACTTCTTCCGGGGAAGCCAGGTCTCTTAAATGTCTTTTGGAAGAAAACCAGTAATCTTCCACCAGTCGGTCGTCCTGGCCAGCCTGGAGTCCGAGGCTGAGGCTGCAGTAGGTCTGCAGGTATTCTCCGCAGAAGCCACTGGAATTTAACAGTATGGTTCTGAGCTCATTGGTAACAAAGCTGGCTCCGAAGGAGTTGGTAATCCTCCTGTCCTGCAGAGCGATTCTTTCGGTGGTCAGGGCCATTTTTATTTTTTCCTGGGGTTTCATGGCAGCCACCTCGGGGTCGTAGAGCTTGAGCGAGTCTTCGGTGACCTTGAACCGGGCCGGAGCGGGCAGTCCGGCGAACTCATCTGGATGAGTCAGCCTGGCTCTTTGCAGGGCCTGGCGCACCAGGTCCTGCAGCGTGGGCAGACTCAGGTCTGAAGAACTGGCCGAAGCCACCTTCTTATCCTTGAATAAACGGAAAACGCAGTAGCGGGAATCGGCCTCAACCAGGTTTTCAACCCGGCCCAGCCTGACATCGACGTTGAACTCGCGCCCCTCGTACAGGGTAACCTCCATTTCATCCGCTCCGTGCTTCTTCCCGTACTGGACCAGCTTTTCAGCCAGTTTTCTGAGGTCATGGCTGACAGCTTTCATCTGAGTCCTCCGACGGTCATTCCGGTAATCTTCAGGGTGGGGCAGCCATCAGCTACCGGAACGTCCTGGCCTTCCTTGGAGCAGGTTCCGGTCTGCCAGCCAAATTCCAGGTCGCTGCCGACCATCTCCACTTTTTGCAGAATGTCAAGGTTGGTTCCGATCAGGGTGGCCTGCCTGACCGGGCGTCCCAGACGGCCGTCTTCAATCAGATAGCCAAGGGTTACCGAAAAGGTGAATTGCCCGGAGTCCTCGACCTGGCCTCCTGACAGGCGGCTGACGTAGAATCCCTTTCTTACGCTGCGGATGATTTCTGCCGGGTCGTATTCGCCCCGGTCGATATAGGTATTGGCCATACGCGGCAGTGGCCAGCAGGAAAAATCCTGCCGGCGGCCATGTCCGGTCGTTTCTTTTTTCATCAACCGGGCTGATAGCAAGTCCTGGAGGAATCCCCGGACCACACCCTTCTCCACCAGCAGGGTTTTCTGGGGGAGATTGCCCTCGTCGTCAATGTTGTAAGAACCGCGGAAACCCGGCCGGGTCGGGTCGTCGTAGATGTTAAGCTGCTCGGAACCAACCCTTTTCCCCAGCTTGTTCCAGAGGACTGAAGTTTTCTTGCGGATAAAGTCAGCCTCCAGCAGGTGTCCTACTGCTTCGTGAATGAGCACCCCGCTGTGGCCGGGAGACAGGACCACCGGCATCTCACCAGCCGGCGGGTCGGCAGCTTCCAGCAGAATACAGGCCTCGCTGGCCGCTTCCTGCCCGATAGTTTCCGGCCTCAGCTTCCGGTTGAAGTACTCCAGTCCCACCCTTCCACCACCGCCGCAGAAGCCAGATTCATGGCGGCCGTTTTTTTCGGCCAGGGCCATGACCACCAGTTTAACCATCGGTCTTTTATCCTCAACAAATAACCCCTCAGAATTCAATATCTTGATGTGCTGCAGCGATTCTCCGTAGGCCACCTGTACCTTCTTGATGGCCGGAGCATAGTTCAGGGCGGAACGGTAAGCCCTTTCTACCAGCTCAATTTTTTCCTGAAGGGGACGGGAAGTGGCCACCAGCCGGGCCCGGGCGACATCTTTATCCAGTTTCAAATTCCTGAATCGTAAAGGCAGCTTCCGGCTGGAGCGGGCACTGGCTATGGCTGAGGCGGTCAGGGCCACCAACCGGAGTTTTTCTTCCGACAGTTCATTGGTATAGGCATAACCGGTCCTGTCCTTGCAGATAACCCGCAGGCCCAGTCCCAGGCTGACGCTTTCGGAAGATTCCTTGATTATGTCTTCTTCCATCAGGATGGACAGGGAAGTCCGGTATTCCAGGAAGATGTCGGCGAAGTCTCCTCCCCGCGCCAGGGCCAGCGACAGGATCCCTTTCAGGTCTGCCGGCCGGAGTTGAAAATCACGTGGCCCGGTCTTCGCCGCCCTTTTTCTGGTAGCCATATCTTGATCCATTGCCCGGAAAAAAATTAAGAAGAATTTTGCCACAAAACAGGTTGCAGAGCAAGACGATGAGACTGATTACCGTGTCGACCAGGCCTTCAATAAAGTTGACGCTATTCTTTCAAACTCTTATAATCAATTCCAATGGACTGGCAAAAAATTGACCATTTGATAGACCTGGCTCTGGCCGAGGATCTGCCCGCCGCTGATATTACCACGGAAGCCATAATTCCGGAAGAGACCATGGCCCGGGCGATATTCCAGGCCAAGCAGGACGGGGTTCTGGCCGGCATCGAAGTGGCGGCCAGGGTACTTCTCCGGCTTGACCCGCAGGTCAAATTTATAAAAAAACTGGAGGATGGCCAGGAGTTCAGGCCAGGACAGGTCCTGGCTGAGGTCAGCGGCCGGGCCACTTCGCTGCTAAAAGGGGAGAGGACCGCCCTGAATTTCCTCCAGCGTCTGTCAGGCGTGGCCAGCCTGACCAGGTTATTTGTTGAGGCTATCAGGGGGACCGGGGCCAGAATCCTGGATACCAGAAAAACCACTCCTGGCTGGCGGGAGCTGGAGAAGTATGCCGTCAGGATGGGCGGTGGAATTAACCACAGGATGAGCCTGTCCGACATGATGCTGGTCAAAGATAACCATCTCAGGCTGGCCGGGGGAATCGCGCCTGCCCTGAAAAAAGCCAGGGAATATCTCAAGGCCAGGAATCTCGCGGGTATAAAAATTGAAGTTGAAGCCACCAGCCTGACCGAGGTCCGGGAAGCTCTGGACAACGGAGCCGACTGGATTATGCTGGACAACATGGAGCTGGAGGAAATTAAAGCTGCTGTCGAACTGGTCAGGGGCCGGGTGCCGCTGGAAGCCTCGGGTCGGGTCAGCCTTCAGAACGTCAGGGACCTGGCCCTTTGCGGGGTGGATTTCATTTCAGTCGGAGCGCTGACTCATTCATTCAGGTCAGCTGATATTTCGCTTGAATTCCTTTGAGATAAGGCAACTCATGATAAAAAAGAAACCCGAGCAAGAAGAATATTATTCAGACCTGTTAATCATCGGCGGAGGCCTGGCCGGGGCGACAGCGGCTCTGGAAGCGGCCGGATTGGGGCTGGAAGTTAACGTGGTTGTTAAGTCATCCGGCCCCGAGGGCTCCAACACCTACTGGGCCCAGGGGGGGATAGTCTCCTTCGGAGATGATGACGACCCCGAGTTGCTCAAGGCTGATATCCTTAAGGCCGGCGACCGCATCAACAATCCCGAGGCAGTGGAGGTTCTGGTCAACGAGGGACAGCGGGCAATCGAACGGATTCTTATTAATGAATTGAAGATACCCTTTGCTCGCTCCTCGCCTGAGAAGCTGGATTATGCTCTCGAAGGAGGCCACTCCCGGCGCCGGATTCTTCACGTGGAGGATGCGACCGGGCGAATAATTTCCACCGCCCTTATGAACAGGCTCCGGCAGTTACCCAACGTTCACCTCTTTTTTGACCATACGGCCGTTGACCTGCTGACCGTGCCTCACCATTCAACCAGCCCTCTTAGCTATTACCGTGAGCCCTGTTGCCTGGGAGCCTATGTCCTGGACAACCGGACCAGGAAGGTGAAAAAATTCCTGGCCCCCAACACCATCCTGGCCACCGGCGGCTGCGGGGCAGTATACCAGTTTACTTCCAATCCGAAAACTACCATCGGTGCCGGCTATGCCATGGCCCTTCGGGCCGGGGCCAGAATAGTCAACATGGAATACATTCAGTTTCATCCGACTTCCCTCTATCACCGCGAGGCTGACGGGTTCCTGATTTCCGAGTCGGTCAGGGGTGAGGGAGCCAGGCTGAAGACCAGGGACGGCCGGACCTTCATGGAGAAATACAGTCCGCAGAAGGACCTGGCTCCAAGGGATGAGGTGGCCAGGGCCATATACCAGGAGATGATTAACACCAATTCCAGCTTCGTACTGCTGGACCTGGCCGGCTATGCCAGGGTGGACATCAAGAAAAGGTTTCCCTATATATATAAGACCTGCCTGCAGTATGGTATAGACATCACCAGGCAGCCGATCCCGGTGGTTCCAGCCGCCCATTTCTGCTGTGGCGGGGTGCTGGTTGATACCCGGGGAAGAAGCTCTCTCAGGGGCCTGTATGCTGTGGGCGAGGTAGCCTGCAGCGGAGTTCATGGAGCCAACCGTCTGGCTTCCACTTCTCTTCTGGAAGGCCTGGTCTGGGCTATCAGGGCAGTCAGGCATATTGCCGAGCATTTCGAGCCGGGTTTTCCTTACAACCCATCTCACCTTCGACCCTGGTACTACCCGGAGAACGAAGAGGAAATCGACCCGGCCTTAATCCATCAGGATTGGGCTACCATCAGGAGCACGATGTGGAATTACGCCGGCATCATCAGGACGACCAAGAGACTGGAGAGGGCCAGAGCTGACCTGGAATACCTCAAACACCGGATAGATAAGTTTTACAGGGAAGCTCCCATGGACCCGGAAATCGTCGACCTCAGGCACGGCATTCAGGTGGCCCTGATGATCACCCAGGCTGCCCTGGCCAACACCGAGAGTCGAGGCTGCCATTTCCGCCAGGGCTGAAACGCCGGAAAATTGACCGGGGCAGTGGCAGACAGGGTCGAGCTGTTCTATAATAGAAAAAATTGATTTGCCCGGTGGAGATTGTAGATGTCTGAACCGATCGACCTCAAAAAGAGCCTCAACCTGCCTCAGACTTCTTTTGCCATGAAGGCCCAGCTGGCCCAGAAAGAGCCGGAGATAATCAAGAAATGGGACAGCCTTAACCTTTACGAAAGAATCATACAGAAACAAAAGGGCCGGCCGACCTTTATCCTGCACGACGGCCCTCCCTATGCCAACGGCCATATCCATCTGGGCACAGCTCTCAACAAGATACTCAAGGATTTCATCGTTAAGTCCAGGACGATGATGGGTTACCTGTCTCCATATATCCCGGGCTGGGACTGCCACGGGTTGCCCATTGAAATCAGGGTTGACCAGTTGCTGGGAGACAGGAAAAAGGAGATGTCGGTTATCGACATAAGAGAAGAATGCCGGAAGTATGCCCTTAAATTCATAGACATCCAGAGGGAGGAGTTCCGGAGGCTGGGTGTTTTCGGTGACTGGAAAAATCCTTACCTGACCATGAACCCTGGCTATGAGGCCGATATCCTGAGATTCCTGGCAGAATTTTTTGCGTCCGGCAACGTTTACAAGGGAAAGAGGCCTGTGCACTGGTGCCTTCATTGCCAGACAGCCCTGGCCGAGGCCGAGATTGAATATAAAGAAAAAAAATCGCCTTCTATCTATGTCAGGTTTCCCCTGCTCTCGGACCTGTCGGACAGGTTTCCTCAATTGCGTGGTAAAAAGATTTCAGTAATAATCTGGACTACCACTCCCTGGACCCTGCCGGCCAACCTGGCCATTGCCTTTCATCCTGATTATGAATACTCGGCGGCCGAGACCGGAAGCGAGGTTTTCATCCTGGCCCGCAGGTTGCTGCCAGTGGTGGCCGAGGAGCTAAGCTGGGGCAGCTATCGTGAGCTGGCGGTCATGACCGGGCGGGACCTGGAAGGACTGAAGGCCCGCCATCCTTTCATCAACCGCGAATCTGTTTTCGTTCTGGCCGATTATGTCACCCTGGACGACGGAACCGGTTGTGTCCACACCGCCCCCGGCCATGGTTATGACGACTACCTGACCGGCCTGGCCTACGGACTTGACATCTATACGCCGGTTGATGAAGAGGGCCGGTTCCTGGCCCAGGTGGAACGTTATGCCGGATTGAATGTTTTTGAGGCCAATCCCAGGATAGTCTCGGATATGCAGAGGGAAGGAACCCTCCTCAGGCAGGCCGAAGTAAGCCATTCCTACCCCCATTGCTGGCGCTGCAAGCAGCCAGTTATTTTCAGGGCCACCGAGCAGTGGTTTATATCCATGGACAGGAATGACCTGCGGGAAAAAACCCTTGAGGAAATAAAGAAGATTCGCTGGATTCCATACTGGGGAGAAGAAAGAATAGCCAACATGATGAAGAGCCGGCCGGACTGGTGCATCTCGCGCCAGAGGTCCTGGGGGGTGCCCATACCGGCCTTTTATTGCGAGAACTGCGGCTACATTCTGGCCGATGAGCATATTACCAGGAGGGTGGCCGATGTCTTTGAAAAGCACGGCTCTAACGCCTGGTTTGAAAAGTCAGCGTCCGAGCTGCTTCCGCCCGGACAGAAATGTCCGGCCTGCGGCGGCCACAGATTCAAGAAGGAAAACAACATCCTGGATGTCTGGTTTGAATCCGGGGCCAGCCACGGTATCCTGGGCAAGAGTCCGGAATTGCCCTGGCCGGCCGACCTCTATGTCGAAGGCCACGACCAGTACCGCGGCTGGTTCAATAGCTCCCTGGTAATCGGGGTTGGAGCCAGGAACGGCTCACCCTACCGGACCTGCCTGACCCACGGTTTTGTCCTGGACGAACAGGGGCGGGCCATGTCCAAGTCTCTTGGTAACATTGTTGAACCCGGCGAAATTATCTCCAGGCATGGGGCCGAAATTCTGCGGCTCTGGGTGGCCATGCTCAACTATAAGGAAGATGCCCGGTTCGGCCAGGAAATCCTGCAACGTCTGGTCGAAGCTTACCGAAAAATTCGCAACACCTGGCGTTTTCTGCTGGGCAATCTTTATGATTTCCGGCCGGACACCGACCGCCTTCCGGCGGTAGAGCTGCTCTGGCTCGACCGCTGGATTCTGGAGAGGGCTCGTCAGGTCAGGCAGAGAGTGATACAGGCCTACGAGGATTACGAATTTCACATCGTCTTTCACTCTCTTTATAACTTTTTCACGGTTGACCTCAGTGCTTTCTACCTGGACGTGATCAAGGACCGGATGTACTGTTCCGGTCCGGCCTCAAAGTTGCGCCGTTCCGGTCAGACAGCCATGTTCCTGGTGCTGGGAAATACCCTGAGGTTAATGGCTCCCATCCTGCCGTTCACGGCCGACGAGGCCTGGGAAGCCATGCCTGATTTTAAAGACAAGGCCGGTTCGGTGCATCTCTGCTCCTTTCCAGAAGAAGGCCAACCCTGGCTCGAGCCGGAAACAATGCAGAAAATCGAACGCTTGCTGGAAATAAGGGAGCAGGTCCAGAAGGAGATGGAGAAGGCGCGGGAGGCCAGGCTCATAGGCAATTCCCTTGAAGCCAGGCTGGTGTTCATTGCTCCGGAGGAGGTCTTTGACCTGCTGGAGGAATATAGGGCTGACCTGCCGGCCCTGTTTATTGTTTCTGAGGTTGAGGTCAAGCCGGCCGAGGGTGGGAAGCTGACGGTATCAGTTGGAAGAGCCAGCGGGCAGAAATGCGAACGCTGCTGGAATTATTCACCGAGCGTTGGCCAGGATCCGGACTATCCTGCAGTCTGTGAACGCTGTGCCCGGGTGCTTCGTTATGAAATGAAAATTTAACCATGACGATATTCAGAAAGAATTATTTTTATTTTATTTTTATCCTGTTCTGGCTGGGTCTGGACCAGCTGACCAAATTCCTGGTGGCCAGGTCACTTGGACTTTACCAGGTGGTTGAAGTAATCCCTGGTTTTTTCAACCTGACCAGGGTCCATAACCGGGGAGCCATCTTCGGATTTCTGGGCAACAGCAGCAGTCCCCTGGCGCTGGTTTTGCTCAACCTCGGGGCCCTTCTGGCTTTTGCCGTGGTGACCTATTATTTTTTAAAAACGCCGCCCGAAATGTTTTTGACCAGGATTTCCTTTGCCCTGATTATAAGCGGGGCCATGGGCAATATCCTGGACCGGATCTTGCGGGGTTACGTGATTGATTTTCTCGACTTCTATGCCGGGAAATTTCACTGGCCATTCTTCAACCTGGCCGACAGCTGCATCACCGTCGGGGCGGCCCTGCTGGTCGTTAATCTTTTCAGGAGTCAAAAGAAATGTTCCCCATCCTCTTCCGCATCGGCCCCATAACGGTTCATACCTACGGCTTCTTCATGGCCCTGGGAGTGGCCGCTGCCCTCTGGTTCATCTATGTCCAGGCCAGGAAACTCGGCTACGATACCAGCAGGTTGCTCGATGCTGCCTTCTGGATAATCCTGGTCTCCCTGCTCGGAGCCAAGTTGATCCTGTTTTTCGGCCATTTTTATTATTACCTGGAAAACCCGGCAGAACTCCTGTCGCTGGCCAGGTCGGGTGGCGTTTTTCAGGGAGGTCTGACTTTCGGAGTAATTTTTGCTCTCATTTATTTTCGGAAAAAGAAGATTCCGCTCTGGCCGACGGCCGACCTGGTGGCCCCGGCCATTGCCCTGGGGCATGGCTTCGGTCGCCTGGGCTGTTTTTCCGCCAGCTGTTGCTACGGCCGGACCTGTTCACTGCCCTGGGCCGTGGTTTTTAAGAGCGAGTATGCCCACGAGCTGACGGGAATTCCCCTTCACACTCCATTGCATCCCGTTCAGCTGTACGAGGCCGTTTTGAACTTCCTCAACTTTCTGATTTTATTCGCCTTTCTGAAACGCAGAAAATTTTCCGGCCAGGTCTTCAGCCTCTACATAATAAACTACTCAATCATTCGCTTTTTCACCGAATATTTCCGGGGAGACCATGAAGCTAAAGCCTACATTCTGAGGGGAGAAACGGCCCTGAGCAGCCTGTCCCTGCCGCAGTTCTACTGCCTGGTGGGGCTGGTGGCCGGAATTATCCTGTTCGGGGTGCTGAGACATAGAAAAAGTGATTGAAAAAAAATTCCAGGTAGAATCAGACGGCAATACCCGCCTGGACCTCTTCCTGAAAAAAAGGTTGCCAGAGCTCAGCCGGGCCCAGATCCAGAAAGCCATAAGGGAAGGTCTGGTTCTGCTCAACGACCGGAAAGCCAGGCCGGGACAAAGAATAAGAGCAGGGGATAGAATAGAGCTGACCCTAACCGAACCCGGTCCGGAAGACAGGCTCGAACCAGAACCGGTTGACTTCAGTATTATTTTTGAAGATGCACATATAATCGTGCTGGACAAGCCTTCCGGGCTGGTGGTTCATCCAGGGGCCGGGGTAAAGCGGGGGACGCTGGTTCACGGGCTGCTTTATCGTTATCCAGAAATGGCGGCCGTGGGTTCTGCTGCCCGTCCGGGAATAGTTCACCGTCTGGACAAGGACACTTCCGGGGTGATGGTGGTGGCTCGCACCCCGTCTGCTTACCAGTCGCTCCGGCAGCAGTTTGAGGAAAGGACGATTCACAAGACCTACCTGGGCCTGGCCCTCGGACGGTTCAAGATGAAGAAGGGAATTATCGACCTGCCCCTGGGGCGTCATGTCCATCACCGGGAAAAAATTTCAGTCCGGACCAGGAAACCGAGAGTGGCCATTACCCATTACGAAGTGCTGACCGAATTCAGGGAAACCACTCTCCTGGCCCTGCGCCCGGTTACCGGCCGGACCCATCAACTTCGGGTTCACCTGTCAGCCACCGGGCATCCACTGGTGGGTGACACCAGGTACGGTGGAAGCAGCCGGCAGAAATCCAGGTACCCGCGCCTGTTCCTGCATTCCTGGAAGCTTCGCCTGAAGCATCCGGCCAGCGGCCGGGAAATTGAATTCGAGAGTCCGCTGACCCCGGAACTGGAGGCAATCCTTGAAAAAGAGGCCGTTCTTAAATAATATGCCGGCTTATCTTGAGTAAGACGCCTTTTTTTACTATTATATATATTCATCTGGCTTCCAAGAATCTCTTTCTTGGTCTGAAAAAACCTGACTGGAGGAATTAATATGGCCGATTATAACCCGGAAAAGCTCAGGAATATCGCCCTGGTGGGACACGGTTCGTCTGGAAAAACCTCCCTGACGGCAGCCATTCTGTTTGACGGCGGAGTGACCAGCCGGTTGACAAAGGTGGACAAGGGAAACACCGTTACCGACTATGACCCTGAAGAAATAGAAAGAAAGATTTCCATCAATTCTGTCCCCTGTTTTGTCGAGTGGAAGGGAAACAAAATCAACATAATAGACACGCCCGGTTACAGCAGCTTTCTCTGGGATACCAGGGCCAGCCTCAGGGCGGTAGACTCAGCCCTGGTATTGGTTTGCGGCGTGGCCGGGGTGGAGGTGGGTACAGAAAAAGTCTGGGAAATGCTGGAAGAACTCCATCTGCCCCGGATGCTGGTGGTCAATAAGCTGGACCGGGAAAATTCCAGCTTCAGTCGTACAGTCGAAGAAATTCAACAGTTTTTCGGGCGCCAGGCTATTCCGGTCCAGATCCCGGTGGGAGAAGAAAAGGACTTTTCCGGGGTGGTTGACCTGATCAAGAAAAAAGCCTACCTGTTCGAGAAAGACGAGAGCGGAAAGTTTCAGGAAACAGACATCCCGGCCAACCTGAAGGAGGAAGTGGAAAAAAGATACACCCAGCTGGTAGAGATCGTGGCCGAGAGCGATGAAAAATTGATGGAAAAATATTTTGAGCAGGGAGAACTGACGCCCGAAGAGCTTCTTCAGGGACTGAAGAAGAGCATCATGGCCCACCAGGTTTTCCCCATCTTTGCTGCCTCGGCCCTGAGCAACATCGGAATCCAGCCGCTGCTGGACGGGATTGTGGACTTTGTGCCCTCTCCGCTGGAAAGGGGCAGCATCAGGGCCAGGGTTAAAGGCCAGGAGCAGACACTGCCGCTGTCGGTTGACGGTCCCTTTGCCGCCCTGGTATTTAAGACCATTTCTGACCCTTACACTGGCCGCATTTCGCTGCTGAGAGTTTTTTCGGGGAAGGTCAGCGGTGAGGCCACCGTCAGCAATACCAACAAGGATACCGAAGAAAAACTCGGGGGTGTCTTCTTCCTGCAGGGAAAAGAGCAGGTGCCGGCCGGCCAGGCCCGGGCCGGGGATATCGTGGCCACGGCCAAGCTGAAAGCCACCCTGACCGGGGACACGCTTTGTGCCAAGGGAGAAGAAATCGAGTTTGAGCCTATCAGGTTTCCGGAACCCTCGATTTCCTTTGCCATAGAACCCAAGACCAGGGCCGATGAGGACAAGATCTCCCAGGCCACCCACCGGGTGACGGAAGAAGACCCGACCGTTAGAATAGAGAGAGACCCCGAGACCAACCAGCTGCTGATTTCCGGCAACGGTGAACTCCACGTCCGGATTATCACTGACAAGCTCAAAAAACGCTACAACCTGGATGTCGAACTCAAGCCTCCCAAGATACCTTACCGGGAGACTATCAAAGGCAGGTCCGATGTCCAGGGTAAGTACAAGAAACAGACCGGAGGGCGCGGCCAGTACGGCGATTGTAAGATCAAGATGGAACCACTGCCCCGCGGTAAGGATTTTGAATTTGAGGATAAGATCTTCGGTGGAGCCATTCCCAAGAATTTCATTCCTTCCATCGAAAAGGGGATCCAGGAGGCCCGGAAGAAGGGAGTGCTGGCCGGCTATCCGGTGGTCGATTTCAAGGTCATACTCTACGACGGTTCCTACCATGAAGTTGATTCCTCCGACATCGCCTTCAAGATAGCCGCCTCCATGGCCTTCAAAAAGGGGATGAAAGAAGCCAGGCCCACCCTGCTGGAGCCGGTGATGAACGTTGAAATTTATACTCCCGAAGCCTACATGGGCGATATCATGGGTGCCCTCAATGGCCGCCGCGGCAAGGTTCAGGGCATGGAGCAGAAAGGAAACCTGAGAATCCTGAAAGCCCAGGTGCCGATGGCCGAAATGCTTGATTTTGAACCCACCCTGACCTCCATAACCGGCGGGCGAGGATCCTTCATAATGGAATTTTCCCATTATGATGAGGTGCCGGCCCAGATCCAGCAGAAGATAATCGCCGAGGCCATCAAAGAGGGCCGGGTAAAGCCGGAAGAAGAATAGGACTGGTTGAGACCAGGTAGAATTTTTAATAACTGGCACAGTTTGAGTCATCAACGGCTAAAGAATTATCCTGTTTCTGATTCTTTTACCCCGGCCGGATAAAAGGTTTAAGCCTTCTCCTTTCCGGCCTGTCCTTTTAATATCCGTTTTCAAACTCTTCCGATTGGCGTAATCAGTTTTTGCCCAAAACTTCAGGTATTATGACCAGAAAGCCAAACTTTTTGTGGTAAAAGGTCAGCAGGCCTTTTTAGATAGCATTAATGATTAGTTAATTCCCGGCAGAGAAAAAAACATTCTGATTGCCTGGACGGTTTTTATCGGGCCGGAAAAGCTTCCGCAAACTCTCATGATTCCAGGCGATTTATCTTTTGGCCGCCAGAGGCCTGAAAGATTTCAAAGCCGGCTGAATATTTTTTGCTTGCGGCGACTGCTGGCCAGGACCGGGGAAAATAGAATTTCTTTTTAAGGTCCTGCAGATAGGTTAAAATTAGAACGATGAAATTATCAAATTAGCTCAGGAGTTAAAATGGTAAAATTTAAGAAATTATCAATTTCCATCTTAATCTTAACTGCGGTCTTTCTGCTTTTTGCCTTGCCGGTTGAAAGCCCGGCCTGCACTCTGATTGTTGTTTCAGGTCGCGCCACAACCAGCGGCCGGCCGCTGATGTGGAAAAACCGCGACACCTCTCAGCTTCTCAACAAGCTGATGTATTTTAAGGGCGATAGATACAATTTTATCGGCCTGATCGATTCCGATGATGAAACCGGGAATGAGGTCTGGGCCGGTCTTAACGACCGGGGGCTGGCCATCATGAATTCTCAGGCCGATGACCTGTCGGCCAGGGATAAAAAATACGACGGCGCCGGCAACGGAGCTTTCATGAAACTGGCCCTGGGCCAGTGCGCCACGGTTGAAGATTTTGAAAAATTGCTCCAGAAGGAAAAGGGAAAGTGGGACCTGGCGGCCAACTTCGGTGTAATCGATGCCGAAGGCCGGGCCTGTTTCTTTGAGACCTCCTCTGAATATTATACCCGGTTTGAGGCCGATGATAAAAAGGTAGCGCCGTTCGGTTATATCGTCAGGACGAATTTTTCTTACACTTCACCCGATTACCTTCAGGGGAGCGGCTTTATCAGGTTCGAAAGGATGTCACACCTGGCAGAAGAGGCCAGGGCTGCCGGCCGGCTGGGAGTGCAGTTTATCCTGCAGGAAGCTGCCAGGGATCTCAACCACGAGAAGCTGCATTCTTTTCCTTTCAACCGGCCTCTACCCGAAGACCCGTCGCGACCGCTTTACATCAACACCAACGATACCATCAACCGGAACAGCACGGCTTCAGCTGTGGTTTTCGAGGGAGCTCCTTCGCCCGAGCGTCCCGACCTGGCCACCATGTGGGTACTCCTGGGCCAGCCGGTAACCATTGCCGCCATTCCCGTCTGGCCGGCTTCCGGTCAGGTGCCGGCCGTAGCTTCGGCCCCGGGAAAAGAGACCTGCCCGCTGAATACCTTTTCCAGAAAGCTGGTTCAGTACCTTTATCCAGACCGCAGGGGTCGGATGCCACAGTACTTAAACGTGAACCGCCTCAGGACTTATGGCCGGGAGGGTGTCCTGACCAAAATTCTCAGGATTGAAAACCAGGTGCTGGAAAGAGTTGAGGCTCAGCTCCGGGCCTGGGAGAAAAGAAGAGAATCTTCGGGAAAGATTGCGGCCTTCCAGGAAGTCCTGGCTGATTCTGTTATGCAGGGCCTCTATCAGGAGTTTCCGGATATAAGATGAAGGATTGAAGTTGATTGCAAACTCCCCGGCAGCCTGGATATATAATATAAAGAATAAATGAATGTCACATTCATATTTGAAACCGTTAGACTGAAGGAGACGTCTGTTATGAAACACAGCTCCAGGAAACTGCTGTTAAGAATTCTGGGCCAGGGGGCCGCCTTCTTGCTTCTGGCTGGAGTTCTGTCAACCTGGCTCTGGTCCCGGGACCGGGCCGAAGACAGGACGCTGACCCTGCCTCTCGGACCAGAGCAGTTGCGGGGCCGGCTTATTAAGGTGGAGAGCGGGCAGCTGTATTCTGCCAGGAAAGGGAAGCCGGTATCCTTCGAGGTCATGGTCAGGGAAATGAAAAAGGCTCGCCTGGTCCACGTTGGCGAGACTCATGACAATCTGGACATGCATGAAATGCAGTTCAGGATCATTGAGGCCCTGTACCGTCAGGACCCCAACCTGGCCATAGGGCTGGAGCAGGTGACTGTTGACCTGCAGCCAGTTCTGGATCGCTGGGTAGCTGGGGAGCTGGATGAGGAAAGCTTTTTGAGAGAAATAAAGTGGTATGTGACCTGGAGTTTTAATTATGGTTATTACCGGAAGATTTTTGATTTTGCCAGGGAGCACAGGCTCCCCATCTTTGCCCTGAATGCTCCGCGAAACCTGATAACCAGAGTGCGAATGCAGGGTTACGAGGCCCTGAGTGAGGAGGAAAAGCAGATTATTCCTCCGCTCGACCTGAACAACAAGGAGCATCGCCTGCTGATCCGTACTATTTTTGAATCAGAAGAAATACCTCCACAGATGAAGGGGGCTAACCTGGATTCCATGTTTGAGGCTCTGTACCGGGCCCAGGTGGCCTGGGACGAGACCATGGGGCGGAATGCCGTCAGGGCTGCTGAAGCCACGGGCAGGCGAGTGGTAGTCCTGGCCGGCTCTGGCCATATGCTTTACGGTCTCGGCTTAAACCTGAGGGCCAGACTGTTAAGCAGCCTGCCCCAGGTTACGATAATCGGCGTTCAGCTGGCTGAGGGAAAAAGTCTTAAGGTTTCGCGTGGCCTGGCCGACTTTGTTTACGGGGTAAAGGCCAAAGATTATCCGGCCTATCCTGCGGTAAGCGTAAATTTGAAAAAAGTGGACGGGCTGAATAACCTGGTGGTGGCTGCCCGCCCGATCGAACCCCTGGCCAGGGCTGCCGGCCTGGAAAAGGGGGATGTGATTCTATCGGTTGATGGAAAAGAAGTGTTTGAAGTCAATGACTTCCGGATGATCCTGGCCGGTTTCACCTGGGGAGAAGAAGTTAAGATAAAAGTCCTGAGAAACGGGGAGGTGCTTACTCTCGATCTGAATCTGGACCCCTCTTTGCTAAAAGGTAAAAATGGATGAATTGACCGGAAAGAGGCAATTGGAAAATATGAAAAATTAATAAGAAAGCACTATTATCTTGAGTCTGATTTCTTAAATTATTAAAAATTAAAAAATGAAGCTGAAAAAGTCGAAGGAGGATAAGATGACATACCGGAAAAAAGTCTGCCTGTTAATCCTTGTTGGCTGGCTGGTATCGGCTATTAGCCTGGCTGCTCAGGTTCCGAAAACTCCGGCCGAAGAAGCCAGGTATACCAGATACAGCCA
The DNA here is from genome assembly GCA_937920515.1 of uncultured bacterium. Taxonomy (GTDB): domain Bacteria; phylum Acidobacteriota; class Aminicenantia; order Aminicenantales; family Saccharicenantaceae; genus Saccharicenans. The sequence continues at coordinate 38,568 of CALEUG010000016.1, read as the reverse complement.
GTACCAAGACGTGGCCAGGTTTCTATCAGTTCTGGCCGCACGCTATCCAGTGCTTAAAGTTAAAATAGCCGGAAGGACCAGGGAAGTTGAGAATTATCCCGGCCGGGACCTTTTTCTCTGCGTCCTGGCCGAGGAGGGAATCAGCGAGCCGGCTGCCCTTAATCGCAACAAGCCGACCGTTCTGTTCATTGCCTCCCAGCACGGCAACGAGCAGTCGGCCAAGGAGGCAGCCCTGAGGTTGATTCGCGACCTGGCCGCCGGTGATTTAAGGCCTTTGCTAAAAAAGGTCAACGTCCTGGTCATCCCCCAGGCCAATCCTTACGGAAATTATTTTGACATCCGGCAGAATGAAATTGGTCTCGACCTCAATCGGGACCACGTCAAGCTGGAAGGCGAGTCGACCAGGGCAATCCACGGAGTATTCAATCTTTACCGTCCGGAAGTCACCATTGATATCCACGAAAAAGGAGACGACTATTACCGGGTTTCGGTCGGTTGCGTCTCCAACCTAAACATTCATCAGTCTTTACAGGACTATTCCAGGAACACAATATTGAAGGAGATAGAGAAAAAACTGGCCAGGAAGAGGATAACCTTTCATGAATACCTGGTCAGTGACGTCCTGGGACTTGATACCTCCTCTGGAGCTATGATGACCGGAGAAAGCGCCAGGGAGATGATGCTCAGGTTCAGCACGACCGACCTGAACGACGGTCGCAACAGCCTGGGAATTTATGAAACCCTGTCCTTCATCCAGGAAGGAGCTTCCAGGCACGACCTGGCCAGCCTTGAAGTTAGGACTGGCTGGCAGTATGAAGGTCTTCGGGCCCTGCTCGAGGTAGTGGCTGAGCGCCCGGCCGAGATCCTGAGGCTGGTAAGAGAATTGAGAACGAGCCTGTTGACCCGGGCCAGGTTGAGGTCAAGCGATGACCCGGTTCATCTCAAGATGGCCTACGTCAGAGATCCGGAGCAGCCTCAGCTGGTGCTAAAAGCCTTTGAAAGAACCAGTTCGAATATAAGGGGTATTCTGAAGGTTGACAAAAAGGCAGGCGATTATCTCCTGGCAGAAGATGTTGCCCCTTACCAGGGCCCGACCCGGCTGAAAGTCATAGACAGGGTGGAGAAAAACTGGTTCCCACTGGTTGAATCCAGGTTGACCGTCAGGCGACCCGCCGGTTATGTTATTCCGGCCGAAAGGCTCGAGCTGGTCGAGGTTCTGCTCCAGCATGGTCTCCGGGTACAGGTGCTGGAAAAGGCAGCACTGGTAGAGGCGACCGGTTACAGGACAATCGAGGTGGTTCCAGCCCGGGCTGATTATCTGGCCCCGGAAAAGCTGGAAGTTCAGCCCGAACAGCTTAAAATTCCCCTCAAACGCGGGGATTTCTACATCAGCTGCGAGCAACCGGGGGCCAATCTGATTCCCTGCCTGCTTGAACCACAGTCTGACTATGGATTGATTCGCTACTTCAGGTTCAATCTTGTTCCCGCAGTCGGTGATTATTATGCTATCTACCGGGTGGAGGCTCCGGTAACTTTGCCCCTGGTCGATTATAAAGGCTGGTAGGTTTCTATTTCCCGGCCTGTTCCTGAGCTATTTTTTTAAGCTTCTCATTGGCGATGATACCCAGGTCCACCCGCCTGTTCTGCTGGCGGCCTTCGGGCGTTTCGTTGGAAGCTATTGGCTGGTCGGGACCGTAGCCCATTACTGAAAACCGCGAGGACTGGACACCGAGCCGGGCCAGGTAAGCGGCCACAGCCCGGGCTCTTCTTTCTGAGAGGGTCAGGTTGTATTCTCTGGTTCCTGTGGAATCGGTGTGACCTTCTATTATGATATTGGTATCGGGATATTTATTAAGGATAACGGCCAGCTTTTTAAGATTTTCCTGGCTGGCCGGGCGCAGGTCATACTTATCCACATCGAATAGCAGGCCGGAGTCAAAGGTAATCTTTATGCCCTCGCCAATTCTTTCTACTCTGGCTCCTTCCAGGTCCCGACGCATTTCTTCAGCCTGCTTGTCCATCTGGCGTCCGATGTAAGCCCCGGCTGCTCCGCCAACGGCGGCTCCGATGATGGCCCCGGCCAGAGTATTCCCGGCCACTTTACCCACCACGGCTCCGGCTACCGCTCCGCCGGCTGCACCAATGGTGGCACCTCTGGCCGTTTTACTCCAGCTGGCGCACCTGAAATTAAAGCTTATCAAGCAAAGAATAAGAATCAGAGGAAGAATTTTTTTCATGGTGGTTTCCTTTTCTTTAGAAAGATATATACAGTTTACAAAAAAGGCACTTTTCATAAAAGTTTTTTTATTTTTTCCATGAACTCACCCGGGCCTTCCTGCCAGGGTAAGGGAGAAGGGCTCTTCTGACCGAGCCTTTGCAGTGTCAGCCTGTAGAAATAAGCATAGGGCCCCGCGGGAAACTTCTGGCTGTAATTCATAATATCCTGGTATTTGGTTCTGGCTTCAACTGGCCGGCCGAGCTTTTCCAGACAAAGAGCCTCCAGGAAATCCTGAAGGCGCTGGTCCGGGTCATAGGGCCGCCCGGTTCCCAGACTTTCCGGGTATTCCCTGGAGCGGGCGATTTCGGCCAGAGCCGCGGTCCAGTTCTTCTCCATCATCAGGTTGAGAGCCAGATGGAGATGGGTTCTTTCAAAAAGAGCGTGAACTTCGCTGGCTCCCTCGTAAGGCAGGACGCGCATCCTGTCCAGCAGGGCGGAGGCCTGTTCATACCGGCCGCAGGCCAGTAGAGCTTTGACGGTGCTGGATTGAATGTAGATGTTGTCGGGAAATTTTTCCAGAGCCTGAAGTGATTGTTCCAGGGCGGTCTGATTATCGCCCCCGGTTAACTCATAGTTAATAAGGTGATGCCAGGTGCGCCAGGCCTCAGGAGCCAGGACGCGGGCCGTCTGCAGGTCGCGCCGGGCCCCCTCCCGGTCTTCAGGGTTCAGGTAAGCCCTGGCTATAAACACGGGATAATAATCAGCTTCGTCCAGGCTGGCAAACATTTTCCTGGCTTCCGGATATCGTCCCTTATGCCAGTAGATCAGTCCCAGGTAATAGCGGAATTTCCAGCAATCGGGTTTTCTGCTGGCCGCCCATTCCAGAACCGGGATTGATTCTTCCCGGAAAGGAAAGACCAGGTAGGGGGAAGCCTTGGCTGCCCGGTCGAGCCAGGAGAGACTCTTATTCGGGTCATTGTCTCTGTGGAGAAAAGCCAGCCAGGCCAGGACTTCCGGGTTTTCTGGAGCCAGCGAGAGCAATTCAGCTGCCTGCCGTGGCTGGTTGGTTCTCCAGTAATAAAGGGTCAGTTCCAGGTAGGTTTCAGCCGGGAATTCGTTGCGAATCATGGTCTGGAAATCATGCAGTTTCCCTGGACCCGGTTTGAGCAGGTATAACTCGTACCGGGCCAGGTGATTCAGGGGTTCCAGCTCCAGTAGCCTTCGGCAAACGTTCCTGGCCTCTTTTTCTTTGCCCTGCAGGCGCAGGGCGGAAGCCAGGAGCTCGTAGGGCAGGGGATTGTTACGGTCCCGGTCTGAAGCCCGGCGGGCAAATTCTTCAGCCTGGAGGTAATCCTGCCCGGCCAGGGCAATCTCTGCCAGTTGAAGATAGGCGGGCACAGTTAGGGCTGGAGAACGGGCGGCCCAGCCCAGGGTTTCCTTCGCATCGCTTAAATGGTTGAGTTTCCGGGCAATCAGCCCGTAAACATAGTTAGCCTCCGGGTCATACATTGAAATTTCCAGCGCCCGTCGGGCATAGTAATGAGCCACCTGGTATTCTCCCCGGCGAAGGTAGAGCTCGGCCAGCCGGTTCAGGGCCGGAAGGTGTCCAGGCTCTTTCTTTATGACGTCAAGGTATTTTTCCAGGGCCGAGGTATAATTCCTTTCGTTTTCCAGAGCTTGACCGGCGAGATACAGGGCTTCAGCCGAATCTCCCGAGGGGTTGTGGAACCTGAGCGGGCGATGCAGGTCCCTTTCTCTGGCAGCCTGATGAATTGTTTTTTGCCCGAGAGAGATGACCAGGTTTGCAGGGTCAGAGACGTCCTTCAGCCCGAGTATAATTTTTTGAGCTGGCTTTAGTTTGATTTGACCGCGGAATATTTCACGGCCTTCTTCTTTCACTACCAGCGTGTCTCTTATTTCTTCCAGGGCATAGAGGCCAAGCTCCAGGCTGTCCTCTCCTGTATTCAGGCTGAGAGCAGCAGCTGGAGTTGCCCCGGCCAGTGGTCCGATGCCGCTGTAGGCAAACCAGATTTCCTTCCACGAGTCAGAAACAGCGGGATAAAAAGTTCCGTGGTCGGACTGATTTAGAAGCCTTCCGGACTGGGGTTCGCTGTACTGACCGTCGGAATCGGTTAACAGATCAACCCAGATTTCACCGGCCCGGCTCAGGTCCCAGATCCAGATTTTCTTGCCGGGCATGTCTGAATAAAAAGCCTGGTGCCCGAAGCCAAAATCAGAAGACCGGTAATGACCTCCATAAAAATGGTCATAGGCCCCGACCACGAAATAACTCTTGGAGCTGCCGAAGTTGTTGTTTCTGTACCAGGACAGATCGCGCCCCTGGCCATCTATTGGCCAGGTTTCCAGGGGGCTCGAATAATCATGACCTATGTGGTATCTTCCAGGAAATATGTATTTCAGGTCAGGAGCCGCCGGAACGGCCGGGCACATCCAGGCATAGTAGGACTGGCGGTAGGGCCCCGGGTTAGTCCAGCGGGCAGCTGTCTCGAAATAGGCGCGGTCGGGAGGCAAGATGACCGTAACCTGCCAGCGGGTTCGCGAGGGCCAGTCATAGTTGCCGACGGTACAGGCCAGGCTGCCGTCAGCCTTTTTTTGAAGGTAATAGTCAACCGGAGTGGCTGTCGAGGGAGCGTGTCCGATGACTCCAAAGTTGAATTCTATTCCGCCCGAAGTCCAGGGGCCGCGCAGGGCGATTTCTCTGAATTTAAGGACCCGGTTGGTATAGAGAAAATCTTTTCCGGTCTTAAGGTCACGGGCGCCCCAGACCTTTCCGCCCACTTCGGGCAGGATCGCCACCTCAAGGTATTTGTTCTTGAGCCTGATAACCGTCCAGTCCTGCTGCCTGGATTCCTGGCTGAACCCGTTGAAAACATAGTAGGGATAAATTCTCGAACCTGAACCCCAGAGGGAGGACCGGGCAAAGACCGGGATGGGATCCGGGTCGTAAAAAGGGTAGGTGGTTATGGATTCGTGTTTGGCTGAATAAGATGCCTGCTGGCCGGATTTACAACTGGTGTTCAGAGAAGCTATTAGGGAAATAAAAAACAATGAAAAGATGAGCCAGACCTTCCTAAATCTTGCTGGTTTGATACTCTTCATTTTTTATCTCCAGATGGTAAACAGCCGGAACCGGTGATTGGAAAAGGTCATACCGATGGAGTCAAAACCATTGGTTTCGCCGCAGTCTATTTCTTATCCAAGATTTCCTGGTAAATTATTTCCACCAGCGATGGGCGCCTGACCCGGGCACCGGCCGGCGGCGGCTGCACTCCAAAAGCTTCTTTTATTTCATCCAGAGTCCTGCCCTGTTCCATCATTTCCCGAATCTTAGCCTCTTTCTCTTTCAGGCTGGCGATCAAGCCAGCCACTTCCGCGCGGCCTGCGGGCTCGGCATGCCCGGACAGGAAAATTTCAACTTCTGGCCGGTAGTCGAGCATGGCTTGAAGGGTTTTCAGGTAGCCGTAGAAGCTTCCGTTCTTGTGCTTGTGGATCAGCGGGTCGCGGCCGTAAAACATCAGGTCGCCGGCGATGGCCAGCCGGCTCCCCGGGACAAAAATTATCGTATCGCCGCTGGTGTGGGCCGGCCCGAAATTTTTGAGTTCCAGTCTGGTGCCCTCAAAATCAAACAGCCTGCTCCCTTCGTAGGTATCGGTCGGCAGGATATCCTTGAGTTCTGGCGTCTGTTCCACTGCCGGGAGCATTTCCTCGTAGGTCCTGCGGTGAGATAATATCTTAACCTTTTCCTGAAGTCCTCCCAGTCCGTTGACGTGGTCTCCGTCGCTATGAGTCAGAATAATCATTCCCAGAGGCCGTGGCGAGATTTTTTGTATTTCCGAAAGCATTTCTTTGAAGGACTCTGGCGTCATCTTGGCATCAACCAGCAGGTTGGTTTTCTTCCCGGCTATGAAAAAGCAATTGGCTCCCGAACCGCCCCTGATGATGTAAACGTTGTCCTTAACTTTTTCTATGCTAATAGGTGGCGGGGAAGATGATTGCTGGGCGGGTCTCAGGGCAGCAGTCACGGCCAGGCCGTAGATAGATACCATGGCCAGGAGAACCGAGGGGATGACAACCCTGAGGATTGCTCTCTGTAAGCTTGAGTTTCTCATGAAACCCTCCTTTAATTATTCTTTCTCCTGCTTATACTTTATACCACAGAGAGAACTATAATAACACATCAATTGCCGGTCCTGACGATCAGGGGATGGTCAACTCGGTCATTGTCATGGCGTGGCCAACGGTTGGAAGCCAGAGCACGACAATTAAGATTATATATAAATGGACATCATTAAAAAATTGGTTTTATGAGTGGCGAAAAGAATCAAGCGGAAGTTTTTTGGCGACCGGCAGCAAAAAAAATGTTTTTTGAAAAGGAAGCCATGGATGAAAAAACTGGGTTTTAGCCCCGGGACCATCACCGGGACCTTCTTCCGATTTTCTCCCGGGCCCAGAAAAGCCTGGCTGAACCTGGCGCAATCCTGGCCGGTTGCTGGCTATTTGCGGCCCGGGCCAGGATTGCCCGTCTGACCTATTCTTCGCCTCTTGCGGGATTAAAATAAGAGGAAATAAAATTACTATCAAACAGAGAGGAGATGCAGTTTTCCGGGAGGATCGCAGCCGACAACAGTATTATCAACGCCCGGATAAAAGTTCTGCAGTCATCTGCCCGATGCGGGCCGGGTTGTCAACGATTTTAACTCCGGCCTCTTGCAGACGGTCTATCTTCTCCCGGGCCGAGCCCTGTCCGCCTTCTATGATGGCTCCGGCATGGCCCAGTCTTTTGCCCGGGGGGGCGGTCAGTCCGGCCACGTAGGCCAGGACCGGCTTGGGATAAGACGAAGCTTTCAGGTAAGCGGCCGCTTCTTCTTCGGCCTTTCCGCCGATTTCGCCTATCAGCACCACGGCTCTGGTCTGCTCATCCACCCTGAACATTTCCAGCAGTTCGAAGAATTTTAACCCGACCACGGGGTCGCCGCCTATGCCGACGGCCGTACTCTGACCAAGCCCGGCGGCTGTCAGTTGATGTACTGCTTCGTAAGTAAGTGTTCCGGAACGGGAAATAATACCGACCGAGCCTGGCCGGTGAATATGTCCGGGCATTATTCCGACCTTGCTCTGGCCGGGCGAAATCAGGCCCGGAGTATTGGGTCCGATAAGACTGGCCCCGTATCTTTTAAGCCAGTTCTTGGCCCTGAGCATATCCAGAACCGGAATTCCTTCCGTGATACAGATGATAAGCTTGATCCCGGCCGCGGCCGCTTCCATGATGGCTTCAGCTCCGGCCAGGGGCGGGACGAAAATTATTGAGACTTCTGGCTCCTCGGCCCTGACGGCTTCTTCCACCGTGTTGAACACTGGCAGGCCCAGGTGGACCTGGCCTCCTTTTCCGGGGGTTACGCCGGCCACCAGCCTGGTACCGTATTCCAGCATCTTCTGGGCATGAAAGGTGGCTTCCTTTCCGGTCAGGCCCTGCACCAGGACCCGCGTATTTCTGTCAACAAGGATACTCATCTTGGTTGCCTGCTTAATTCCACTGCCAGCCTGGCCGCCTGTTCAAAATCCCGAGCAAAAGTGAAGGGCAGGCCAGATTCCTCCAGTATCTTTCGGCCCTCGGTCACGTTGGTTCCTTCCAGCCTGACCACCACCGGTCGGTCAAGCGAAAGGCGTCCGGCCGTGGCCACCACGCCCCGGGCTACCAGGTCGCAGCGCACGATGCCGCCAAATATATTTATCAGGGCCGTAACCACCTGGCTGTCAGCCAGCAACAGCTCAAAGGCCTTGCTGACAGCTTGCTCGGTTACCCCGCCCCCGATGTCCAGGAAGTTGGCCGGTTGTCCGCCGAAATGCTTGATGATGTCCATGGTGGCCATGGCCAGCCCGGCTCCGTTGACCAGGCAGCCTATGTTTCCGTCCATTTTGATGTAGTTCAGGCCGAATTTCCTGGCCTCCTTTTCCAGCTCGTTTTCCTGGCTTTCGTCCCTGAGTGCCGTCAGCTCAGGCTGGCGGGCCAGACTGCAATCATCGAACTCCATCCTGGCATCCACGGCCAGCAACCGGTCATCCTCGCTCCAGACCAGAGGATTTATCTCCAGGAGTTTAAGGTCTTTTTCGATGAAAAAGCCAGCCAGCTGTTTCAACCGGACCACAAATTCTTTTATCAGGTCTTCAGGAAGTTCCAGAAAATATCCCAGTTGCCTGGCCTGGAACTGTTTTAATCCTTCGTCAGGGTTAAAGAAAATTTTCTTGATAAGCTCGGGCCTGGAAGCGGACAATTCTTCGATATTCAACCCGCCCTGACGGCTGACTATGGCCACCAGGGCCTCGTTCTTCCGGTCAACGGCCAGGCCACAATAATATTCTTTTTTCAGGTTTATGGCTCTTTCCACCAGAAGCCTGGCCACCGGAAGCCCCTGGCTTGCCGTCTGAGCAGTAACCAGCCGGTGGCCCAGCAACCTGCTGGCCAGCCTTTCCGCTTCCTCCGGAGTTGTGGCCTTGAGGATACCCCCGGCTTTGCCCCGACCCCCGGCCAGTACCTGGGCTTTGAGCATAACCGGGCAGCCCAGTTCCAGGGCCAGTCGCCTGGCCTCTTCTGCCGATTCGGCCAGAGCGGCAGGAGGAATTTTCCAGCCAAGCCTTTGCAAAAAATTCTTGGCCTGAAATTCATGTATCAGCATGGCTTAAAATCTTGTAATTAATTCAGTTTAAAATTTTATAAATTTCCTGGCCTCCATTCCACTGAAATTTAAATCGGCTGCCGGTGCGTGGTCCAATACCATTACGGTGGGAAAGGTAAAGGAACCGTTCAGGCTGCCGTGTGTGTGGGGGGTCCCCGGGCGTTTTTAAAAAAAAGAAAACGGGGCGGAGTCTAATTCCTCCACCCCGTCTTAAAGGTCAGACGAAATAAATTAACTCAGATTTTACATTCGGAAACGGTCTTGGTGACCGAAGCCACGGTCTTCTGGAATTGAGCCTCCTCTTCCTCGGTCAGCTTGATTTCAAAAATCTTTTCCATGCCTTTGGCGCTGATCAGGCAGGGCACGCCTATGAATAGGCCGTTAACGCCGTACTCACCCTGGCAGAGGGCGGCGCAGGGAAGCACGCGTCTTTTGTCCTTAAGGTAAGATTCGGCAATGACAATGGCGCTCCAGGCCGGGCTGAAGAAAGCCGAACCCTTGCCGAACAGCTTGACGATTTCGGTCCCGGCTTCCCGGGTTCTGTTGACCAGCTTCTCAATCTGCTCGGGTGTGGCAATTTCGGTTAGAGGCACGCCTCCGACGGTGGTTAAGCGGGGCAGGGGGACCATGTCCGGTCCGTGCCCACCCAGAACCGTTCCGGCCACATCAGCCACTGACACCCCGAGTTCCATGGCGATAAAGGCTCTCCAGCGAGCGGTGTCCAGGGTGCCAGCCATGCCTACGACCTGGTGCTTGGGGAACCCGGTGACCTTATGGAAAACATAAACCATGGCATCCAGGGGGTTAGTGACGATGATACAGAAAGCCTTGGGCGCATACTGTTTGACCCCGTTGGCCACCTCGGTGATGATCTTGATGTTTACATTGAGCAGGTCTTCCCGGGTCATGCCGGCCTCTCTCGGCTTGCCGGCAGTGACGATGACCACGTCAGCCCCTTCAATATCCTTGTAATCATAGGTAGCACTAATGCTGGCATCATAGTTGCCATGAGGAGCCATTTCCATAAGGTCTAAAGCTTTACCCTTGCAGACGTTTACATAGTCGGGAACATCAAGGATAACGATGTCCCCGAGTTCTTTCTGGGCGGCCAGCATGGCCAGAATCTGACCTATCTGTCCGCCGCCGATCAGAGCTATTTTTCTACGCATATCAAACTCCTCAACTCATAGATTTTATGTGATTGCTTTCCGACAGATTTAAGTCTGGTCCGGAACTTAACCTTTCACGTAACCTTCCCAGGTTTCCTGAAGTTTTGGATTATTCAGCCAGTCAATCAGATAGTCGGTGAAGTCCTTGCCGGTAGCTCCAGTGGGTCTTCCTGTGATGACCAGTTTCTTTTCGTACTGACCACAGATGTCCAATGCCATTTCCAGTTTTCTGGCTTTGTCAATATAACCTATATGGTTGATCAGCATGGCTGCGGCTCTTATCATGCTGGCCGGGTCGGCGTAGATGGCCCGGCCTTCTTGAACCATTCTGGGAGCCGAGCCATGGATGGCTTCAAACATTGCATACTGCTTGCCTATATTGGCAGCTCCGGCCGTACCCACCCCACCCTGAAATTCGGCAGCTTCATCAGTCAGAATGTCGCCCCACATATTGGGCATTACCAAAACCTGGAATTCGCGACGCCGTTTTTCATCAACCAGTTTGGCAGTCATAATGTCAATGTACCAATCGTCAGCCTGAATGTCCGGATATTCCTTGGCAATTTTGTAAAAAACCTCCAGGAATTTACCGTCAGTGGTCTTGACCACGTTGGCCTTGGTAACACAGGTAATTCTGGTTCTTTTGTTCTTCTGGGCATAATCAAAAGCCATCCTGATAATTCTTTCGGCACCCGGCGTGGTAATCAGTCGGAAATCGAGGGCTATATCCTCCCCAATTTCAATCCCATATGGACCAAGAGCATACAGGTCTTCAGTGTTTTCTCTGAAAAATATCCAGTCAATTCCCTGTTTGGGAACACGCACCGGCCGGACGTTGGCAAACAGGTCAAGCTCCTTTCTCATGGCCACATTGCAGCTTTCGATGTTGGGCCAGGGGTCGCCTTTGCGGGGAGTGGTGGTGGGTCCTTTCAGGGTAACATGGTACTTCTTAATTTCGGCCAGAACATCATCCGGTATAGCTTTGTTGTGGGCGGCCCGGTTTTCAATGGTCAGGCCCTCGATGGTATCTATCTGGATTTTTCCATTCTTAATCTCATCCTCCAGCATGTAGCGCAGCACTCTTTCAGCTTCTTCTGCGATGTAGGGACCTATGCCGTCACCAGGAAGAATACCTATCTTTATAGGCGAGATTTTGTTATAGTCAATCCAGTCAGGTGAGGCCTTAATTTTGTTCACGCGTTCCAGCTGGATTTCCATCAGCTTCCCAAAATGTTCTTTGGCCTTTTCGATTTCAGTTTGTTTGATCATTTTACCTCCTTTTTTTGTTTTAAAAAAATTTAGGAATTAATTTTATTATTTTGAAAGATTAAAATCAAACATTTTTTTCGGCCAAAGCTGGCGATTTCTTTTGACAAAATAAACGATTCTTTTTAAGATAATAGACTGAAATTTTTACTTCATCCTATCAAATCTGACAAGGAGTTTGGCCGATGCTGCAAAGTTATTATCAAAAAGCCCGGGAAAGAGAAGCGCAGGGTATTCCACCCCTTCCGTTAACTGCGGAAGAAGCCAGGGAACTTTGCCAGCTTCTGGAAAACCCTCCTGCCGGTAAGGAGCAGGAGCTGGTTTACCTGCTGGAGCATCGGATTTCCCCGGGGGTTGACCCGGCGGCCAGAGTCAAGGCCGGCTGGCTGGCCCAGATAGCCATGGGCCAGAAAAAATCTCCTCTGGTCGACCCGGAAAAAGCAGTTTTTTTGCTGGGCACGATGATCGGAGGCTACAACGTGGAGCCGTTGGTCTCCATGCTGGAAAAACCGGAGCTGGCTGCTGCCTCCGCCGCCGCCCTGAAGAATATAATCCTGGTCTATGGAGCTTATGATAGGGTCCTGGCTCTTTCTGAGACCAATATCTATGCCCGCCAGGTCATTGAATCCTGGGCCAGGGGAGAGTGGTTTATCTCCAGGCCTGAGCTGCCCGAGGAAATAGAACTCAAAGTTTATAAAGTTGACGGTGAAATAAATACCGATGATTTTTCGCCGGCCAAGTACGCCTGGAGCCGGCCGGATATACCCCTGCATGCCCTGAGCATGGGTGAAACCCGCTTTCCGGGCGGGCTGGACATAATCAAGAAATTCAGAGAGGAAGGCTATAAGGTAGCCTTCGTGGGCGATGTGGTCGGTACAGGTTCATCCCGGAAATCGGCCTGCAATTCTCTAATGTGGCATATCGGTGATGATATACCTTTTGTGCCCAATAAGAGGCGGGGTGGGGTGGTAATTGGCGGGCTAATTGCCCCGATTTTTTTCAACACCACGGAAGATTCTGGCGGATTGCCGATTCAGGCTGATGTCAGCCGTCTCAAGACGGGGGACATAATAAGGATAAAAACCAGGGAAGGAGTTATAATCGGTCAAAGTGGAGAGGTGCTGGCCAGGTTTGACTGGAAGCCCGTGACGATAAAGGATGAATTCCGGGCCGGTGGCCGTCTTAACCTGATAATTGGCCGGCAGCTGACGGCTAAGGCCAGGAAGGATCTGGGCTGGCCGGAGGCAGACTTTTTCGTTCAGGTCCAGAACCCTGTCCCAAAACCTGGCCAGGGTTATAGCCTGGCCCAGAAAATCGTAGGCCGGGCCTGCGGGTTGCCCGGGGTTCTGCCCGGGACTTCTTGCGAGCCCAGGATGACCACAGTTGGTTCCCAGGATACCACCGGTCCGATGACTGCCGACGAGCTCACCGAGCTGGCCTGCCTGGAGTTTCAGACGGAACTGTTCATGCAGTCTTTCTGCCACACGGCAGCTTACCCCAAGCCGACCGATGTCCGGATGCACCGCACCCTCTCCGCCTTCGTAATTGAAAGGAAGGGAGTGGCCCTTAAACCTGGTGACGGCGTTATACATTCCTGGTTAAACCGGCTGATTCTGCCCGATACCGTCGGCACCGGTGGTGATTCCCATACCAGGTTCCCGGTCGGTATCAGCTTTCCGGCCGGTTCAGGCCTGGTAGCCTTTGCCGGGGCCCTGGGCTTCATGCCGCTGGATATGCCCGAGTCGGTCCTGGTCAGGTTTTCGGGCCAGCTGAACCCGGGCCTGACCCTGAGAGATGTGGTTAATGCCATTCCTTATTTCGCCATCAAGCAGGGGCTGCTGACCGTGGCCAAAAAGGGCAAAAAGAATATTTTTAACGGGCGCATACTGGAGATGGAGGGGCTGGAGAAGCTGACGGTGGAGCAGGCTTACGAGCTGACCGATGCCTCGGCCGAAAGGTCGGCCGCGGCCGCGGTCATTGCCCTCAGGGAAGATCAGGTTGTTGAGTATATAAAGAGCAATATCGTTCTGATGAAAAAGATGATAGAGTCCGGTTACCGGGACGCCGGCACGCTGGAGCGGAGAATCAAAGCCTGCGAAGAGTGGTTGAAGAATCCTGTTCTGCTGAAAAGGGATGCCGGGGCCGAATATGCCGCGGTTATTGAAATAGACCTGGCTGAAATCAAGGAACCCATCCTGGCCTGTCCCAACGACCCCGACGACGTCAAACTGCTGAGCGAGGTGGCCGGAGACAGGATTGATGAAGTCTTCATCGGTTCCTGCATGACCAACATCGGCCACTTCCGGGCCGCGGCCAGGATATTTGAAAAAGCCTGTTATCCCACAACCCGCATCTGGCTGACCCCGCCCACCCGCATGGATTACGTCCAGCTGATGAAGGAGGGGCTGTTCGCTGCCTTTTCCCAGGTGGGAGCCAGGGTAGAGATCCCGGGCTGTTCTCTCTGCATGGGCAACCAGGCCCGGGTCAGACCCGGGGCCACGGTTATTTCCACTTCGACCAGGAATTTCGATAACCGGATGGGCGACAATGCCCGGGTCTATCTGGGTTCAGCCGAGCTGGCGGCCATGGCCGCAATCGAAGGGCAGCTACCAGCGGTTGATAAATATTTCGAGGTGATGAAAGAAAAGATAATCCCGCACGCTGAGCAGATATACAGGTATCTGGAATTTCACCGGATGCCTGACTTCAGCTTGAGCTACATCTAAAAAAGGGGCATAAATTATGATCAGACTTGACGGAAAAAAGGCCCTGATTACCGGTGGCTCGCGAGGAATAGGTCGGGCTACGGCTCTTCTTCTGGCCGAAGCCGGGGCCGACGTGGCCATTCACTATCAAAAAAATGAGACGGCAGCCGGCGAAGTTAAAAAGCAGGTAGAAGCCAGGGGACGGGAAGCGTTGATTTGCCGGGCTGAAATTTCCAGCCAGGTTGAAGTGAATAACATGGTAGCGAAGGTAGGGGAACACTGGGGACGGATAGATATCCTGATAAACAACGCTGGAATCTGGACTTACGGAGAAATGGGCAATATGGCAGAAGAGGTCTGGCGGGAAACCATGGCTGTTAACCTGGATGGGGTTTTCTATGCCACCAATGCCGTTGTCCCCTGGATGAAGAAGAACAAGCAGGGCTGGATAGTCAACGTCGCTTCCACCGCCGCGATCAGGGGAGAGGCTTTCCATTCCCATTATGCGGCCAGCAAAGGGGCTCTTCTGGCCCTGACCAAGTCTCTGGCTGTGGAACTGGCTATCCATAACATCAGGGTTAACTGCGTGGCGCCGGGCTGGGTCGATACGGATATGTGCACTGAAGTCTTTTCCGACCCTGAGTTCAGAGAAAAAGTCAGACAGTCAATACCCCTGAAGAGAATCCCTCCTCCTGAAGATATTGCTGGCCCCATCCTGTTCCTGGTTTCGGACCTGGCCCTCCACATAACAGGCGAAATCCTTAATGTCAACGGGGGGTCGGTCCTGTGCGGCGGATAAAAATTGTTTGCTAAAATTCAATTTTTTTGATATTTTTTAGACAAACTTAAAAGGAGGGTAAAAATGGAGGAAGTAGAGGTAGGCCGTATAACTCATTATTTTTCTAAGATTCAGGTCGGAGTGGCTAAAATTTCAGGAAGAGGACTCAAGATTGGAGATGTGGTTCATATCAAGGGCCACAGCACCGATTTCTTTCAGAAAATTGAGTCCATGCAGATTGAGCACAGGCCGGTTGAGGAGGCCGGGGCCGGCCAAGAAGTGGCCTTTAAGGTTGATATGCCGGTTCGTGAGCATGACGTGATTTTCAAGGTGATTGAATGAGAGGGTTATGATAGAATTTTAAAGATGTTGACAGAAAAGGTTACAATATGTTAAAGAGAAGGATTAGAAATGCCAAAAAAATTTGTTTCGATAGTTATCGTTCCTAACTGGAAGACCAGTTTCCGCACGATAAACATTCCCCAGAAAGCCATACGCCTGATGATCGGGGCGGGTATATCCTTTTTGGTTTTGTTTGTGTTTTTTCTGCTGGACTATTTCTCCATGACCATGACCAAAGCCCGTTATCGGGAGCTTCTCAAAGAAACAGCCGTTCAGAAAGAGACTATTGCTACTTATGAAAATACCATCTCCCAGATGAAGGAAACAATCAGCAACTTTGAAGAATATGCCCGAAAGATAAATGTCCTGGCCGGTCTTCAATCTGCAGAAACCCTGAAGGGAGAACCCGGGCTGGGCGGCGGAGAAAAAGTGGACCTGAACCTGGCCCCCCAGAGAAGAGAGGTGGAACCCGGCGCCCTGCAGGCCATAAAACAGAGAGCTGATGCCGTAGAGAAGAACCTCAACTATATGCTGCATTTCTTTGAAAGCCAGACAGCGGTGCTGGCCACCACTCCCACCATCTGGCCGACGGTGGGCTGGGTTTCTTCCTCGTTCGGTCCGCGGATTGATCCCTTTACCGGGAGGAACGCTTTTCATGCCGGGCTGGACATTGCCACCAACCTTAATAACCCGGTGGTGGCCACCGCCGACGGGGTGGTGGTCCAGGTTGGATTCGATAAATACAAGGGTAATTATGTTTCCATCAGCCACGGCAATGGTTTTTCCACCGAATACTGGCACTTAAATAAATATGCGGTCAGGTCGGGACAGAAAGTCAGCCGGGGCCAGGTTATCGGCTACGTTGGAAAGACCGGCAAGGCTCTGGGGCCGCATCTTCATTACGAAGTTCATCTGAACGGGAAACCGATAAATCCCATCCATTACATCATAGAGGAATAACCAGCTGTTTCTATCGATTCCTCCGGGCAGATTTGAGCTTAAGCCGGGCGTGGAAAAATCAATCCAGGATGGTGCCCACCCGGACCTTTCCCCCGAGAGAAAAGGAGTGAGCTGACATTTCTTTTCTACCTTCTGGCTTAACCTTCTCTATCAGGTAGAAAGTTTTCTGGCCACAGCAGACATAAATCCCTGACTTGTCGAGCTGGACCACTTCTCCCGGACGGGCTGCCGGCATAAGTCCCTGAGTGGTCTGGCCGGAAATAATTTCCAGGCGCTGGCCATTGACGAAGGTAAAGGCTCCTGGCCAGCCATAAAAAGCCCGGACCTTGCGGTCGACTGCCTCGGCCGTCTCCTGCCAGTTTATCCGGCCCTGTTCCTTGGTCAACTTGGGAGCGTAGGTGGCCAGAGAATGGTCCTGCTCCTTGAGCTCCAGGGTGTTTATTTTTTCCAGGGTCTTTATCAGGAGCTGGGCTCCGATATGAGACATCCTGGTTTCAAGTTCGTGCGCATTTTCCCTGGGAAGAATGGGGACCAGTTCCTGAGACAGAATCGGGCCCTCGTCCATTTTTTCGGTTAACTGAAAGATACTGACGCCGGTAAAACTCTCCCCGTTCAGAATGGCCCATTGAACCGGCGCTGCCCCTCGATACCTTGGCAGCAAAGAGAAGTGAATGTTGAGTGACTTGAGAGGCGGCAGGTAGATAATTGAAGCAGGAATTATCTGACCGTAGGCCACGACTATGTTTATATCAGGGCTGGCTTCTTTGATGGCTTGCAGGACTTTTTCATCCTTCCGTATTCTTTCCGGTTGCAGATAAGGAAGTCCGTGGTCTCGGGCAAAAACTTTTACAGCAGGCGGAGTCAGCTTCTTTCCCCGTCCGGCTGGTTTGTCCGGCTGAGTGATGATCAATCTGATTTCGTGGCCGGCAGACAGAAGCGCATTAAGGGAAGGAAGGGCGGTGGATGGGCTCCCGAAAAATACAACTTTCATCAGGTCTTATCCAGTTCCTTTTTAATACGGCTGCGGACCAAACGTCTTTTCAGCGGGGAGAGACGGTCCACAAACAGCTTGCCGTCAAGGTGGTCTATCTCGTGGCAGAAGACCCGGGCCAGCAGGTCACTGGCTTCCAGATTGATTTCCTGGCCGTTGAGGTTGTGGCCTCTGACCAGGATTCGGGAAGGGCGTGCAACCTTTTCGTATATGCCCGGCACCGACAGGCAGCCCTCCTCGCCAACCTGTTCTCCTTCTGTTTCTATGATTTCGGGGTTAACCATGACTATCAGGTCGTCCCGGTTTTCTCCAACAGACAGGTCGATGGTTATCAACCTCAGGCTGACGTTTACCTGGGGCGCGGCCAGGCCTATACCGGGAGCCCGGTGCATGGTTTCCACCATATTCCTGGCCAGCTCGACGATTTCCTGGTTTATATCCTTTACCGGCAGGGCCCGGGTGGATAGAGTGGGATGTCCTATGGTTATGATTTCGAGCAAGGCCATGCTATTATTTTAGACCAGTCCACTCCTTCAGACAACAGGCCGCTGGAAAATTGACTTCAGATCACGGCCGACGGCGGGGGCGGCTCGTCGGGAGCTCCGGCGTTTTTAAGGGGAACGGCAATCAGGTAGAAACCGATCAGGGCCAAAACAACCAGCCCGCCCAGGTAGGTCGGGTTCTTAAAAATAACCGGGATGTCTTTACCGATCATATTCTGGAGGAAAAAGAACTTCCAGGCAGCCCGGATCAGCCCGGTTAAGGCTTCTCCTGCAATCAGTCCTGCAGCTAAAAGGATGCCGACATTTTCCACCCTGGCTTTCTGAGCCGGGTTAAACTGCCGTCTGGCGATCATCCGGTCCAGGATGCCTTTGATCATTCCGCCCATGAAAATGGCGAAGGTGGTTTCCAGGGGGAGGTACATGCCCACGGCCACCAGCATGGGGGAGCGGACCTGGACCAGAATAAGGGCAAAACCCATCAGCATGCCCACCATTAACAGTGGCCAGGCCATCTCGCCGCCGACTATCCCCATGGAAATGGCGGCCATCAACCCGGCCTGGGGAGCGGGCAGGTCTTTGCTGCCGAAGGTAAAGGCCCCGTGCAGGATCATCAGGGGAAAATAAAGTAACAGGGAAGCCAGCAGCACTCCAAAGATATCGCCCACCTGCATCTTCCAGGGGGTGCCCCCGAGGATATGGCCGACCTTGAGGTCCTGCAGCATTTCGCCGGCCACGGCCGAAGACACGCAAACCACCGAAGCCACGCCGAGCACGGCTATCACCCCGCTGGTACCCCTGGCCCCGATCAAGACCATCAGCAAGCCGGCGATGATCAGGGTTGATAGGGTCAGACCCGAGATGGGGTTATTGGAAGAACCTATGGTTCCGACCAGGTTGCCGGAAACAGCGGCGAAGAAAAATCCGGCCAGGGCCATGATCACCGCGGCCAGTATGGCCGGTGGATAGCTGCCGGCGAAAATTCTGTAAACAAAGACCATAAGAATAACGGTTATGGCCATCAGGAAGAGAACCAGGCGGCTGTTGAGGTCCTTTTCTATTCGGGAAGTTATCTCCGCCTTTTCGGCTGCTTTTTTAACGTCGCCTATGGACCGCTTGATTCCAGCCCCGAGATTTTTTCTCATGCGGAAGAGGGTATAGCCAGCCCCGACCAGCATCCCGCCCACAGCAATCGGCCTGATGATGAATTTCCAGACGTTGGTAACCAGCTCCGGCCAGGCCACGTCGGTCATGGCTACCCCGGGTCCATAGAACTGGGTCACCAGCTGGGGTCCGAGGAAATACATCAGAAGCGGGGCAAACAGGCCCCAGGCCAGGACTCCGCCGGCAAAGTTAAGAGAGGCCAGGCGGGGCCCGATGATGTAGCCGACACCAATGTAAGCCGGGAAAATTCCGGGCCCGGAAACGTTGACCAGTCCACCGGTCCCGATGGTCTCGGCCTCTTTGGTGGCTCCCAGCCGGACAAAACTGGACCCGATTTTGCCCAGTTTAATTATGAATTCCTTGGAGGCAGCGAAAAGTTGAATCACGCCCAGGGCATAAAGGAGAGCCCCGACTCCCATGGCCTGGAAAAGAAATCTGGCTCCGGCGCTTCCTTTCTGTCCGGCCTTATGTATCTCGGCTGCGGCCACGGATTCGGGAAAGGGGAGCTCCGGGTCGGTTACCATGATCCTTCTGAGGAAAGTAACGAACAGGATGCCCAGCAGTCCGCCCACAAACATAAGGGCCGTAGATTTGATATAGGCATCTAACGTGTTGAACTTCAGCCAGGCTCCGGTTATCAGGAAGGCCGGGATGGTGAAGATGGCTCCGGCCGCCACCGATTCACCGATAGAACCGACCGTCCTGGCTATGTTTTCTTCCAGGATGGAACCGCGCATGATCTTCAGCAGGGCCATTCCTATGACCGCGGCCGGATAGGTGGCGGCTATGGTCATGCCGGCCCTCAACCCGAGATAGGCATTGGCTGCCCCGAGAATAACGGTCATGATCAAGCCGAGGATGACAGCCCGCAGGGTGAATTCTTTCATGTCGGTTTTTTCAGGAACGTAGGGTTTATAATCCATCTGGCTCTCCTTTCCGTTTTTTCCTTTTATGTATATTAAAAAATGGCAGATTAAGTCAAGACAATTCTGTCCCTGGAGTGACAGTTTACCATTTGCCAGAGGGGGGTTTTTGTGTTAAATAATCATATTGGAGTCCGAGGAAAGAAAGGATAGCCATGAGCCTCTGGAGCTGGATGAAAGATCGATTGTTTTGCGACCTGGCGGTGGACCTGGGAACGGCCAATACCCTGGTTTATCTTAAAGGCCGGGGAATAGTGGTCCAGGAGCCATCGATAGTGGTGGTAAATAAACAGAATGGTAAAATTGAGGCCGTCGGCAACAGGGCTAAAGAAATGCTCGGCAAGACCCCCAACAACGTCGTGGCCATAAAGCCGATGAGGGATGGAGTCATCGCCGACTTCGAGATCGCGGAAAGAATGCTCGATTATTTCATCAAGCGGGCCATGAATAACCGTGGCTTTCTCCTGCGGCCCAGGATCATCATCGGGATTCCCACCGGAATTACTCAGGTGGAAAGAAGAGCGGTTAAAGACGTAGCTCTGAGGGCCAAGGCTTCGGAAGTCTACATAGTGGAACAGCCAATGGCTGCGGCCGTGGGGGCCGACCTGCCGATTTCTGAACCGACCGGGAACATGATCGTGGATATCGGTGGAGGCACAACGGATATTGCGGTCATTTCCCTGAACGGGGTGGTCTTCAATCACTCCATAAGGACTGCCAGCAACGAAATGGACGAAGCCATAATTCAGTATTTGAAGAAAAAGTACAACCTGCTCATCGGAGAGAAGACAGCCGAACAGGTCAAGATGCAACTGGGGTCGGCCTACCCCCTGGAAGAGTCATTAACCATGGAAATCAAGGGCCGCGACCTGAGGGAGGGCATTCCCCGGACCATAGTGGTGGATGACCAGGAAATCAGGGAAGCCATTGAAGAGGTGGTTACGGCCATCATCAACGCTATCAGGATCGCCCTGGAAAGAACTCCGCCCGAGCTGTCGGCTGATATCATCGACCGTGGCATCATCCTGACCGGAGGCGGCTCCCTCCTGAAAAACCTGGATAAAAGAATCAGGGAAGAAACGCAGTTACCGGTCTTCATCACCGAAGATCCGCTGACCTCGGTGGTCATGGGTGCCGGGCGGTTGCTCGACGACCTGGACCTGTTGAAAAAGATATCGCTGGAGTGAGGAACAGCACCGGGATTTGATGTCTCCAACCGGCCTTTTAAGAAATAAATTCCTGACCGCCGGCCTGCTGGTTTTCTTCCACCTGCTGTTGATCTCATATCAGGTCCCGCTGGGCAGTAAGACCACCCTTCTGGAAAAAATCCTGTTCAGTCTCCTCGCCCCGGTACAAAAGGCGGTAGTCAATGCTGGCCGGACTGTGGCCAGTGCCTGGAAGGATGTCAAAGACCTGGCCCGGGTCAACAGGGAGAACCAGGAGCTCGAAAAGGAAATATTTTTCCTGCGCCAGGAAAACCGGCTGCTGCAGGAAAAATTGAGGTTGGTTCTCAAGCAGGCTGACCTGGAAGCCAGCCTGAAGCTGGTGGCTGAGACCGTGGTCCCGGCCAGGGTTATCGGCTTCGATACTTCTAACTATTTTCGTTCACTGATTATAAACAGGGGTAGCAGCGATGGCCTGGCTAAGAATCTTCCAGTTTGTGATAGGTCCGGAAATCTCATCGGGCGGACGGCCGAACCGGTAGGAGCCCATGAAGCGCGGGTGCTGCTGATAACTTCTGAAGACAGCGGGGTGGCGGTGATTGCTGTCGGGGACAGGATGCCCGGTATTCTTTCCGGGGACGGGCAGGGAAGATGCCTGGTCAAATACGTGATGTCCAGTTCGCCGGTCGGGCTGGAGGGTGACGAGGTCATAACTTCCGGGTTTGACCGGGTTTTCCCTCCGGGCTTGAAGGTGGGCAGAATTATCCAGGTTTCTACCCGCGAAGGCATATTTAAGAAAATCATTGTTAAGCCCTATTTTGATATCAGGGAGCTGGAAGTGGTGGCCGTTCTGAAGAACACCGACCTGATCCTGAGGTAAGGCATGGTCAGAAAAGGATTTGTGCTGGTCCCTGGCCTGATTCTGGCCATCGGCCTGTATGCATTTTTGGGCTGGCTGGAGCCGGCCCTGGTCCTGCTGATTAACATCTTTGCGGTACTGGTAATGTTAACTGCCATTGTCTACGGCGAACTGGACGGAGCAATAATGGGGACCTGTGCCGGGCTGGTGCAGGATGCTTTATCTCACGGAGTTTTCGGGCTGGCCGGTTTAAGTCTGACCATCTCGGGCTTTCTGGCCGGCTGGTTGAGCCGCAAGCTCGACGTTCATACTTTTTACAAAAGAACGGTATTCGTTTTTATTTTAAGCCTGGTACAATTGATAATCTGGGCCTTCTTCTATTTTCTGATTTTCAGGAAGAGTTTGCTCTACAGCCAGCCGGTCCTCTACCTTCAGCCACTGGTCACGGCTTTGCTGGCGTCTGCTCTTATAAACCTGTTCAGGAAATTTAACCCGACCCTGTAATAAAAAGCAATGGCCAGAATATATGAAGATCTGACCGCAGTCATCAGGAGGTCGAAGATTACGCTCTACGTTCTGGTCGGACTGATTATCCTGGTGCTGGCTTTCTACTGGAAAATCCAGGTTCTTGACCATCAAAAATACTGGAAAATGGCCGAGGCTAACCGTCTGCGGGAGCTACCGCTGACCGCGCCCCGGGGGCTTATTCTCGACAGGCAGAAGGTCATCCTGGCTGATAACGCTCCCAGTTTCAAGGTTTCCCTGGTGCGAGAAGCCGTCATCGATTATGAAAAGACCATGGACAATCTGGCCCTCCTGCTACACCTCAACCGGGAAGAGCTGAAAAAAAGAATCAACCGCTACAGGTTCATACCCGCCTATGAGCCAATCATAATCATGGATAATCTCAAGCTGGAAGATGTCTCGCTGATTGAGGCCCGAAAAGATGAATTCCCGGAAATTAAACTGGAGGTGGAACCCAGGAGATACTATCCCTTTGGTTCGACCGGGGCTCATCTGCTGGGTTACCTTCAGGAGGTTTCGGTCGACGAAATCAGGACCCAGCCGGAAAAGCGCTGGCGGGCAGGTGAAATGGTCGGAAAATCAGGTCTGGAAAAACAGTACAACGATATTCTGACCGGGAGGGAGGGGAAAATTCTGGAGATGGTCGATAGCCTGGGGCGCCCCCGGGCCGAGATCAGCCGGACCGAACCCCAGCCCGGCCGAAATCTGGAACTGTCCATAGATTTTGACCTGCAAAGACGAGCGGAAGAATTGCTGCAGGGGAGAGAAGGGGCTATAGTGGTCATGGACCCCCGGACTGGAGAGTGCCTGGTCTGGGTTAGTTCACCTTCTTACGACCCCAACCGATTTATAAGCCGGTTTTCGGCCGAGGAATGGCTGGCCCTGGTCAATGACCCCGGCAAGCCCCTGGAAAACCGGGTCATCAGAGGCCTTTATTCTCCTGGCTCCACTTTCAAGATTGTCATGGCCCTGGCCGCCTTGAATGAAAGCATAATAAACGAAAATTCAACCTTTTATTGCAGCGGGTCCGTTGAACTCTACAAAAAGGTGTTCAATTGCTGGTTTCAACCGGGCCATGGAAACCTGAATTTGCCTGAAGCCATAAGAAATTCCTGCAATGTTTATTTTTATCAACTCGGACGTCGCTTGGCCATCGATACTATTGCCAGCTATGCCAGATTAATGGGTTTGGGACAGAAGACGGGAATTGACCTGCCGGGCGAGAAAGAAGGGCTGGTGCCGAGCACTGACTGGAAGAAAAGGTTCCTGCGGCAGGAATGGTATCCGGGAGAAACGATTTCTGTGGCCATCGGCCAGGGACCGTTGCTGGTTACGCCGCTTCAGTTAGCCTGTCTGACTTCTGTCGTCGCTAATCGCGGAATAAAGATTCGGCCTGGCCTGGTCAAAGGGCAGGGAAAAGCTGCTGACAGGGAAAAGATAAATCTGCCTGAGACTGTAATAGAGAAGGTAATAGAAGGCATGTGGCGCTCGGTCAACAGCCAGGGGACCGGCCAGGGAGCCTACCAACCGGGTTTTGAGGTATGCGGTAAAACCGGCTCCACCCAGCTTATCAGCCGGGAAACGGCCGAGCGCCTGGTTCAAAGAGGTGGGGAAGTCAAGAAGCCTCACTCCTGGTTCACCGGTTTTGCTCCCCGCCATAACCCGGAGATTGTGGTCACAGTGCTGGTGGAATTCGGGGGCATGGGAGGGCAGACGGCTGCTCCCATTGCCGGTCAGATGTTTAAGGCTTACCGGGAGAAATATGTTAGACAGACGAATCTTCAGGGAAATTGACTCCGTCACGATTCTACTGATGGTGCTGATTTCCACCGTTGGCATCATCTTTGTTTATAGCGCCATCTATTTTCAGGCCTCCCAGTTTGTCTGGCGCCAGATTATCTGGCTTATGGTCAGTCTCCTGGCCCTGCTGGTGGCCATCATGATAGATTATAAATTCCTGATTTCCATCTCCATCCCTCTCTATATCCTCATGAATATTATACTTCTGGGTCTGCTGTTCTTTGGCAAGCTGGTAGCCAACACCAGAAGCTGGATTGTGGTGGGACCTTTTCAGGCCCAGCCTTCGGAGGTGACCAAGATTGCAGTCATTTTGGTCCTGGCCAGGATTTTTGCTGACTACCGGGAAGACCGCCTGTCTTTTAAGGGTTTTGTGATCAGTTCGCTGGTAGTGGGCCTGCCCGTTACTCTGACCGCACTCCAGCCTGACCTGGGAACAGCCCTGACCTATCTGCCGATATTATTCGGGGTTTACATTCTGGCCGGGATGCAGAAAAAGTACATACTTATAATAATTATAGCTGTGCTGGTGACCGGATTTATAGGCTGGAACTATGCCCTGAAGGATTATCAGAAAAAGAGAATTGAAACATTGCTCACTCCCAACCAGGACCCCCGGGGAGCTGGCTATCAGCTCCGGCAGTCGAAGATCGCCATCGGCTCCGGTGGTCTGACCGGCAAGGGCTACCACAAGGGAACCCAGAGCCAGCTGAGGTTCCTGCCGGCCAGGCATACTGATTTTATCATGGCCGTCATCGCCGAAGAACTTGGCTTTCTGGGACTGCTGGCTGTTTTTATAATTTATTTCCTGCTTATTTATCGTTTTTTTTCCACAGTCTGGGTCTCGGCTGACCGGGCCGGGGTTTACCTGGCTTTCATGGTTACCATGATGATCGCCTGCCAGTTCCTGATAAATGTCATGATGCTGGTAGGGTTATTTCCGATTACCGGAATACCAGTTCCGTTCCTGAGTTATGGGGGTTCTTCGCTTATGGCCAACTTTCTGGCGGCCGGACTGGTGATAAACGTCAGGATGAGGCGGTTCCGTTATGTCTGAAGTTAGGTTGGAAAATCATGGCCTGAATAAAATTCAGCCTGTTGACCCGATAAAGCTGGAGCTTCTTCTGCGCCGGGTGCAGAAGCCCGGCCGGTACACCGGGGGCGAATGGAATCAAATTAAAAAGGACCCGACCGCAGTTAGGGTGCGGGTGGCTCTGGCCTTTCCCGAAGTCTATGAAATCGGTCTTTCATACCTGGGCCAGAGGATACTCTATAACCAGCTCAACCGGCGGCCGGATGTCCTGGCCGAGAGGGTCTATGCTCCCTGGCCCGATTTTGAAAACGAGCTCCGCAGCTCTGGTCTGCCACTTTATAGCCTGGAAAATAAAATTCCCCTTTCCCGGTTTGATATCGTTGGTTTTTCTCTGCTTTATGAACTGAATTATACCAACCTCTTGAGCATCCTGGACCTGGGAGGTATACCAATACTGTCCCGGGATCGGCGATTGGGCCAGCCGCTGGTTATCGCTGGAGGCCCGGCGGCCCTGAACCCTGAACCGCTGGCTGACTTCATAGATATTTTTGCCTTTGGCGACGGAGAAGAGCTGATACACGAAATCATCAACCGCTACCTGGAAGTCAAAGAGGCGGTCAAGGAGAGGGAGGAATTGCTCAGGAACTTTGCCGGGATCCCCGGACTTTACCTTCCCGCTTTCTACCGGGCCAGGCCACAGCCCGCGAGCCCACTCCTGGTACCCCGGCCACAACCAGGTTTTCCAGAAAAAATTAAAAAAAGGGTGGTTTACCCGCTGGAAAAGGCTGCCCCGCCCGAGCCATTTATCGTGCCCAACATTCAGAGTGTTTTTGACCGCCTTCAGGTTGAAGTGGCCAGGGGTTGTCCCCAGAACTGTCGGTTTTGTCAGGCGACCAGTCTTTATTTCCCGTACCGGCTTCGACCGGCCGGGCAAACTGTCCAGGCGGCCTGGCAGGGCTTGAAGGCCACAGGCTACGAGGACCTGTCTTTCAACGCCCTCTCTATAGGGGATTATCCCTTCCTGGAAAAAGCCCTGGATTTCCTGATGCCCTGCCTGGAGAAAGAAAAAATAGCCGTTTCCCTGCCCTCGCTCAGGCCCGGGCGGCTGTCGAGAAAGGTGGTGGAAAATATCGTCCGCATCAGGAAAACCGGGTTTACCCTGGTTCCTGAGGCCGGGAGCGAAAGGCTGAGAAGGGTCATCAACAAAAAGATAACAGATGAGGAACTCCTGACCGCCGCCCGCTATGCTTTTGAGAACGGCTGGAGGTTGCTGAAGCTCTACTTTATGATTGGCCTGCCGACCGAAACGGCCGAGGACCTGAAGTCCATCATCAATTTAATCGGACGCCTGGTGGAACAGGGCCGGAAAATCCTGGGTGGCCAGCCGGCAATCAACCTGAGTGTTACTTCTTTCATCCCCAAGCCGCACACCCCTTTTCAGTGGGTGGCCATGGATGAAGAAAAGTTTCTGGAGCAGAAACAGGAGTACATCAAGAGCAATATCGGTCGCTGGAAAAGAGTAGAACTGAAAGAACACCGCCTGAAGGTTTCCATTCTGGAAGCGGTATTTTCGCGGGGGGATCGACGTCTGGCCCCGGTATTGGTTGAAGCCTATCGGCTTGGAGCCCGTTTTGACGGCTGGCTGGACCAGTTCAATTTTAACCTCTGGCAAAAGGCCTTTGAAACGGTCGGGGTTGATTATCATGACTATCTTAAAGCCATTCCGGTTGAAGCTGACCTGCCCTGGGACATTGTGGATATCGGACTGAAAAAAACTTACCTGAAACGAGAACTCCAGGCCAGCCAGGAAGGACTTTACAGCGACTCCTGTTTGGAAAAAACCTGTGCCGACTGCCAGGCCTGTGATTGGCCTGAATATAAAATCGTCCTGAAAGAACCGGAAAAAATTCAGGTGGATGTCCTGCCGGAAGCTGAAGCCAGGGTCGAGTTGCTGCCGGAACCGGTAAGATACCGGGCATTTTACAGTAAATCGGGCCCGGCCCGGTTCATCTCACACAACGACCTGTTGAACCATCTGGAAAGGGCCTTCAGGCGGGCGGGCCTGAAAATAGCCTTTTCCCAGGGCTACCATCCCAAGATGTTGATGACCCACGGCCCGGCCCTGCCCCTGGGGATGGGGGCCAGGGCTGAGGCCATGGAATTCAAGGCACTTGAAAATATCGATGAGGCCAGTTTCCTGGAAAAACTTAACGCCTGTTTGCCCGAAGGTCTTCGGTTCAGTGGCCTGATAAGATGTCAGGCGGATTGTCTCCCTCTCTTCCAGGATATCAGAGGCCTGGTCTATACTCTGGACCTGTCCGACCCCGAGCTTTCAAACCTGGTAGGGCTCGGGAGTCGATTGTCGGAAGAAAATCGACAAAGGCTGGTTGAGGCTTACCAGAACCGGGTGGAAGTTAAACCTGACTTACCGGGAAAAAAGCTGTGGTTTTTCCTGGAATTTAACTCGCAGAAGCCAACGAGGATTCAGGACCTGGTGGAAACATTCCTCGGCTTGAAAGGCTCTGTCTATCTTCTGACCCGGGAGTATCTGGTATTCAGCAACGGCCGCGATTCACGACGACCGGCAAATTAAAATCTTACTTCAGGCGCCGCTCAGCCTGGAACTCTTAATAATATTTTTGAGGCCGCAAGGACCGCAGCTCAGCCAGAGGTCAAGCGCCGAAAGGTTGGCGATGAAGTCACCCCAGAATTGAGGATAAGCCACAGGCTGATATTTTAAGAAGATAACTTTTATCCCGTTTCTGGTCAGAGCCTCAAGGTTGAGGTGTCGGCCAGCCAGGTGGGGCAGAAGAACTTCTCTGGCCCCGACCCGTTCAGCCAGCTCAACCAGCAGGTTGGTTCCCCTGTTCTCGACCCCCAGCTCGGACTGAAGTCTGAAGCCCCGGTTGATCTGGAAGCAGTCGGCCAGGAACCTGGCACAGCCCAGGGCCAGAGCGAGAAAATCGCTGCCGGCGCTGGAAATTATGCTTTCCAGGCTCCTGCTGGTTTGTTCAAAATAGAAAGAATGGCCGTAATAATGTTTAAGCAGGGCCAGAAATTTCCGGGCCCAGATTTCAGGTCTAACAATCTGGAGGTCTTGAATTCTTTGCCGGCCCAGGCCCTTTTTTTTGACCGGCACCGTTATCCAGATCTCGCCCTGTGGCGCTTTAAGCCGGTTGCGGTTAACGAAGGTGAAACCGCGAGCAAAAAGGGTGTTGTCCAGGATTATCATCAGGTCAGAGTTAAGCAGCCGGCCATAAAAGCCTCCCCAGGGTATAAAGACCGGCTGGCTGAAACTGATTCTCATTTTCGGGACATCTTTTTTATTATTTTAACTCAGTTCAGGGACGATTATAAACTCGACACCCAGAATTGGTTTGACAGTCTGGCTGGCAAAAAAGATAATGAAATTCTTAATCTATTCGCCAGGAGTTGAAGATGATTCCAAAGAGTGCAAAGAAACGTTTTTTACTGGCCGGCTGTCTGCTGGCCCTGGCCTGGCTCTGGTTGTCTGCGCCGGTAAGCCCAACCGGGCCGGCCGACTCACCAGGCCAGGATGAAGGCTTTGGATGTACCAGCATCATGGTCGGTCGCCTGGCCTCGGAGGACGGCTCGGTCATAACCTGTCATACCTGCGACGGCAACTACCGCCAGTGGGTCAACATCGTTCCCCGCCGTCAGAATAAGCCAGGGACCATGAACAAGGTGTACGAGGGCCGGATGCATACCGAAACTCCCCAGGATATGAGGGGTGTAACCATCAAGGGCGAGGTGCCGGAGGTTCCTGAAACCTATGCCTTTCTTAACACGGCGTACCCGGCCCTGAACGAGTTCGGACTGGCCATAGGCGAGACCACCATCGGGGGTAAGCAGGAGCTTTACAACCCGGAAGGCATGTTCATGATTGAAGAACTGGAAAGGTTGATGCTGGAAAGGTGCCGGACAGCCAGGGAGGCCATCAAGCTGGCCGGAGAACTGGTCAAGCAATACGGTTATGGCGATTACGGCGAATGCCTGACCATAGCCGACAGCCGGGAAGTCTGGCATTTTGAAATCTTCGGAGCCGGGCCGCTGGAAAAGGGCGCGGTCTGGGCTGCGGTCAGGATACCGGACGACCACGTGGGCATTTCGGCCAACATTCCGCGTATCAGCCAGCTGAACTTAAAAGACCCGAACAACTATATGGCTTCAGATAATGTTTTCAAGGTGGCTGAAGAGATGGGCTGGTGGGACCCCAAAAAAGGAGAACCCTTTAAGTTCTGGAAAGCTTATGGGGGGAACAAAGCTTTTGCCATCAGGGAGTATTTTGTTTTCAGCCAGCTGGCTCCATCCTTAAAGCTTGATATGAACGCCGAGGAATTGCCCTTTTCCATTAAACCCGAAAAGAAAGTCTCTCTTCGTGACATCCTTCGCCTGTACCGGGAAACCTACGAAGGCACTGAATACGACATGAGCCGCAACCTGGTGGTCAAAAAGAGAAATGCAGAGGATATGGCCAAGAGCCCGGTCATCAGCAACTGGATGTCGCGCGACTGGATAAATCTGATTAATACCCTGAAGCCGGGGACCATCAGCCCCCAGCGTACCATCGCCATCAATGGCTGCGCCTATGCCACGGTCATTCAACTGAAGGGCTGGTTGCCGCCGGCAGTCGGGGCTGTCTGCTGGTTTGCCTTTGACAACCCGGCCTTGAGTGCCAGGATACCAATCTTTGCCGGGGTGACCGAGTTGCCGCCGGGCTTTGAAGTCTGTGGCCAGCACCGCTACCGCGAAGATTCAGCCGCCTGGATATTCCGCCGGGCCAACAGGCTGGCCGTGTTGCGCTGGGGCGACAACCGCCAGGTCATGGAAGATACAGTCCGGGCCTTTGAAGAAAAAGCCCTGGCCGAGTTACCCCTGGTTGAGAAGAAAGTGCTGGAAATCATGAACAGCAAGACACCGGATAAAGAACCGCTGACCGTTGATCAATACCTGACCCAGTACACGGGTGATTTTGCCCGGGCCGCCATGCAGAAGTACCGCGAACTTTATGAGAGGTTCTGGACCAGGTATGCCCGCGGGTTTTAAATAGGGGTCAGTTCAGGCTGACTCCGATCCTGTCCTGGTTGACAATCTGAATACCTGAAAGAATAAAAAGGCCGCGGCTACCTGAGCCAGCACCGAGAACAGGACCATGCTTCCAAGCTGCCGGCTGTAGAGAAATCCCATCAGGGCGCTGCCGGCAAACCAGGAAGCACCGAAAATAGCATTAAAAATTCCGTAAGCGGTGGCCCGCTTTTCCGGTGAAATCATGTTGGCCACCACCGCCTTCAGGATAGATTCCAGGGCGCCCATCCCGATGCCCCAGAGAATTATGCCACCGACGACCGGGAGTTTTTGATCCGAAAGAAAAACCAGGGGAGCAAAAAAAGAAGAAATCAAGGTGGAAATCATAAGGGCCTTGAGGCCGATGCGGTCAAAAAGCCGGCCGAAAACAAGGGCGGCCACGGCGTCAATCCCCATGGCCAGAGTATAAAGCAGCGGGATGGTGGCCCCGGCAAACAGGCCTTTTTTCTGGAAATGAAAACCGAGCAGAGGAAAGTCGGCAAAACCGGCCGCCAGTAGCGATGTCCCCAGGAGATACAACCAGAAACGACGGCCAAACTTCTTTTCTATGATTTTTTCTTCTTTAATTTCAAAGTGGCTCGGTTCGGGGTAGTGAATCCGGCCGATGGTCAAAACCACCATCGCCAGCAAAGCCGGAAGGAGAAGGAAGGCAAAGCCGCGGCGGTAGCTGCTGACTGTTCCCAGTCCCTGATTGAGGAAAACGACGAGGGCCAGAAAAAGCGGACCGAGCATGGCTCCTATCTGGTCCAGGAATTCTTCCAGGGCGAAACCATAACCGGTGCCGACCTGCCGGGCAGCATAGGACATCATGGCATCCCGGGCTGGCTTGCGTATGGCCTTGCCCATTCTCTCGGCTACGATCAGCATGGCCGCCAGTTCCCAGCGTCCGGTCAGGGCCAGAAGGGGGACGGCCAGAAGATTGAGCCCGTAGCCGATAAAGGTTAATAACCAGTAATTCCTGGTGCGGTCGGCCAGCAGACCGGTGGCCAGGCGCAGGCCGTAGCCGATGAATTCACCCAGCCCGGCTACCAGGCCAACGATAAAAGCTGAAGCGCCCAGCAGACCAAGATAGGGACCGGTCAGGCTTCTGGCGCCTTCGTAAGTCATGTCGCTGAATAGGCTGACCAGGCCCATGAGTATGATGAAACTCAGGGCCTGCTTTTTTAGTCTTGAGTCCGCTTCTGGCCGTGACATGTGCTGACCTCCTGAGCGGAGTAAGCTTGATTATAGAATAATTTGGCTGACTGTCAAAAATATCTTGACCGATGCAGGAAATTTGGGATATGTAATTCTTTAATAATCCGCAGGAGGTGCCACCATGCCCCGAAGAAGAGATTTCCTGAAAATTGGAGGCCTGACTCTGTTAGCCGCGGTCCGGGCTTCAGCGGGGCAGGGCTATGGTCAGAGCTCTTCAGTTCAGGTAGAAGATGCCAGGTTGCAAAAGATGCTGGAGTCCATTGAGCCCTTCGGCCCGGAAGATTTTCAACTCCGCTGGCAGAAGGCTTCACGGCTGTTAACCGAGTATAAACTGGGCGGCCTGTGGGTGGAGCCTGGCCCGACCATGCAGTATTTTACCGGGGTCAACTGGTGGCGGAGCGAACGGACCTTCGGCTTTATCCTGTTTCCGGATAAGAATCCGGTCTGGATCTGTTCAGCTTTTGAGCTCGACCGGGCCAGGGAAATTATACCGCCCGAGCAGGAAATCAGAACCTGGGAAGAAAATGAGAGTCCATTTTTATTGATAGGCAAGACCGTCCGCGAATATTCCGGACCTAAAAAAATTGGGATTGAACCATCGACCAGGGTTTTTATAGTTTACGGCCTGAGGCGGGATGACCCGGGTCTGGAGCTGGTGGATGGCAGCCCCATTTCTGAAGGCTGCCGCGGAATTAAAAGCCAGAAAGAAATAAAGTGCCTGGAAGCAGCCAACCGGATAACCAAGCTGGCTTACCGGGAAGCCTTCAGGAAAATAAGGGAGGGGATGACCCAGGATGAGCTGGCCGGATTCATCAGGGAAGCTCACGCCAGGTACGGTGTGGCTGGTTCGGGCGGCCCTTCTTTCGGTCCTGCCTCATCTTTTCCCCATGGTTCGAGAAAAAGAAAGAATTTGGAAAAAGGCGACATTATTCTGGTAGACGGCGGTTGCCGGGTAGAGGGCTATAGCTCTGATGTCACCAGGACTTTGATTTTTGGCCGGGCTACCGGGCTGCAGAAAAAGATATGGGACACTGTCAGGCGGGCCCAGCTGGCGGCTCTGAAAGCCTGTCGTCCCGGTGCTGCCTGCCAGGATGTCGATAGGGCAGCCAGGAGAGTGATAGAAGAGGCCGGATTCGGCCCGGGGTATAAATATTTCAGCCACCGGCTGGGCCACGGAATCGGCCTTGAGGGCCATGAATATCCCTACCTGGTTCAGGGCAATCAGCTCATAATCCAGCCGGGCATGACTTTCTCCAACGAACCCGGTATCTACCTTCCAGGTGAATTCGGCATCCGGATTGAGGATTGCATGGTGGTGACAGAGGACGGGGCCAGAATTATGGGTGGACTGGAAGCGGTCTCGCTGGAGGAACCCTTCGCGGCCGATTGATGGCTTTTTTTAGCTTGACCTTTTAACAGAGCAGGCAGAAACAGTTTCTGTCTTTATAATTAATTAAACTAAGCTTCGCCGGGTGTTACTTACCAAATTGTCGTTTTCTCAAGTTTAGGTCAGAAGCCAGGGGCCCGGGCTTGCCCGGCCTGGTCGAGGCCGGTTCGCTTACAGTCCGGGTTCTTAGCCTATTAACAACAGTTCTTTCTGAGGGTGGCTGAGAAATTCAGCACCGGAGTCCGTTACCACCACCATTTCCTCAATGGTAACCACGCCCCGGCCGGGGACGGTCAGGCGCGGTTCCAGGGTGAAGACCATGCCAGGTTCCAGCGGACGGAAGGGTTTATCGGCATACTTTTCCCAGGCCGGACCGAGCAGGGCTGTCCCGTCGTGGGCAAACCGGCCGACCTGGTGCCCGAGAGCGTGGGGGAACTCCTGGTAACCGGCAGCAATGATAATCTGACGGGCAACCCCATCAACCTCTACTCCCTGAACCCCGGGCTTCATGGCTTTTCGGGCTTCTTCAATCGCGTTAACGATGGTCTCGAACCCTCTCCTGACTTCCGGCGGAGCCTGACTTTCCCCTGGCTGCAGCAGGTAGAAAGTCCGCTGCATATCCGAACAATAGCCATCAACTTTCACTCCAAAGTCCATATTCAAGATGTGGCCCCGTTCAGCCGGACGGTCAGTCGGGGAGTAATGGGCCTGGGCCGTGTCCGGTCCGGTGAAAACTGCCGGACAGGTGCTCTGGCCCCAGGCTGTTGGCAGGCCTCTTTTCTTCAACTCATCCAGCATGAATCGGGCAATTTCTTTTTCGCTCCGGCCCGGGGCAATATACCCGCGGACCAGTTCAAAGATTTCTTCAGTCACGGCTATAGCTCTCTTTATAGCTTCAATTTCCACCGGAGATTTTCTTTCTCTCAGGGCAGAAACTATCCTTTCGGCCGGAACCAGCCTGTTTTCCAGCCCGATTTCCTGAAGGATATCATGGAGAGTAAGGTACATTCCGTGGGTCAGGCCGTCGCAGATTTCGCTGGTTCTGGAATAATTAATGGCGATTGTTGGCGGTTGAAGTTCCCCCAGGAATTTCTGCAACGGCTCTTTTATTCCGGTGACGTATCCCTCGACTTCCTCGTAAGCACCGGTGTCTTCGATGGCTTTCTTATCGTAAAGGCCGACGATGGCCCGTTTCTGCCCCTCAGAGGTGATGATGAAGGCCGAGTGCCAGGTAACATGGCCCGGAGCCAGGAAGACCAGGCTGGGGTCTCCACAAATTTCGCTCTCCCTGGTAAAGGTTAGCCAGCAATCGAGACCGGTTTCCCTGAGTATTTGCACTGCCTGTTCAGTTTTTTCTTTTATCAGGATATGGGTTATATCCATGGAGCTTCCTCCTTTTTATATTTTTATCTTCAGCGTGAATAGCGTTCGAGCCTCTTGATTGATATTCCCACCAGGACCGCGGCCAGGGCTAACAGCGCGGCCAGAAGGAGGAAAAATTGATGATGGGGAAAACGGTTGTAGAATTTACCCAGTAGCCCGCTGCCGTAGCTGCCGAAGGCGATGGCCAGGTACCAGCCGCCCATCATCAAGCCTCCGACCCTGGACGGAGCCACCTTGGAGACGTAGGACAGCCCCATTGGAGAAATCAGGATCTCAGCTATGGTGACCACAAAGTAAGTGCCGACGAGCCACAGCGGTGACATGATGTTCAGGTCCTGATTGCCGCCCCGCAGGCAGGCCAGGACCATGATAAACATGGCCGAGGTCATGAACAACATGCCCAGGAAAATCTTGCGCGGGGTTGAAGGTTCTTTTCCGCTCTGGCGCAGGCGGTTAAAGAGAAGCAGCAGGAGCGGGGTCAGGACCAGGATGAAAAATGGCTCGAAGAACTGATAGGTTTCGGGACGAAGCCAGGTCTTGATCTGGGTGGAGCGAGCGGCGAACAGGGTCAGGGCAAAGCCGTTTTGATAGAAAGCAACCCAGAACAGGATGACAATGGCGAAGAGGATCACCAGGGCCAGAATTCTCCCGGAAAAATCATCGCCGGCATTTATGGCCATTTCCTTTTCGCCTTCCGGGATAGTCGAGGCTCTCTGCTTTTCTTTTGCGATTGCGATTTCATTTTTCCTTAAAGCCAGGTCGTCAGCGCCAGCCAGATGAGATTTTCCAGCCTGGAATATGAACAGGGCCAGGACCAGACCAACGGCTGAGACCCAGAAAGACAGGTGATAGCTGTTAAAAACTGCGTTATTGACGGTGGCGATGAGCGGAGCGACCATGGCTCCCAGGTTGACGCCCATGTAGAAAATGTTGAAACCGGCGTCTTTGAGCTGGGGTCGGTCCTGGTAAATGTTACCGACCAGCATCGACATGTTGACCTTGAAAATTCCCGTGCCCACGGCAATCAGCAGAAGCCCCAGCTTGAAACTGACCGTCTGGGAAGCGGAAGATAGAGCCAGACCGACATAACCCAGGGCCATCAGTACGGCTCCGGCCCTGACCGTCTTCAGGCGGCCAAAGATGCGGTCGCCGAGCCAGCCCCCGACCAGGGGAAAGAAGTAACAGAGGGCCAGAAAAAGGCCGTACCAGTCGCCTTTACGAGAATCGGACCAGCCCAGGACACGGTCCATGTAGAGAACAAGAATGGCCATCAGGGTGTAAAACCCGATTCTTTCCCACATCTCAGTAAAGAAGATGTAACTCAAAGCCCGGGGATGTTTCTTGAGCATAAATCCGCCTTATTCTGTAATTGTTATTTATTATATATTTTCGACCGGATAATATATCCGGGTAACTGCCTGGATTTCCATGCGGGACCGGGATGGCTTCTTCTGTCTCACGAACAGAGAAAGTCAGGCCGGGAACTCCTGGCTTTTACCACTTCTTTAATCGAATTCGTACCGGAAAACCTTCAAACCGGGCAGGGCCGGAGCCAGTCCCCGGTAAACGTTCCAGTAATACTCACGGACTTCCCTGAGTTTCTGGTAGAGAGGATGGCTCTTAACCGGCAGGTGCTGTCCTGTTATCTTCAGGTCAGCATCCACCAGGAACAGTTTTTCGCAGCGGTTCAGGATTCCAGCCGTGCCGACACTGGCCACGGTCACCAGCTCGTTCTTTTTGACCCGTTCCAGGAGCTCACCGTAGGTGAGAGGCCTCTCTTCGACCCTGAGTCCCATCTCTCTCAGGATAATCACCATACCCTTTATGGTGATTGAGGGGAGAATCAGGTTGCTTTCCGGTATCTTGACCACGGTTCCATCAGACAGGGCAAACAGGCAGCAGGAAGAATCCCATTCGCTGATTTCACGTTTCTCAATCGGCAGATATGGCCGGTCATCGAGAAAGAGAACCGAGGCTGCTTCCGGGACCAGGGCCCGGGCCTCGTCTATAGCCTTGATACTCATCAGGTAGTTAATTCCCAGCTTCAGGCAGCCCGTCCCGTTCACACCAAGGGCCCTGACCAGGTGAGGAATCACCACTCC
This sequence comes from uncultured bacterium, assembly GCA_937920515.1. GTDB lineage: Bacteria > Acidobacteriota > Aminicenantia > Aminicenantales > Saccharicenantaceae > Saccharicenans. The sequence goes on along the minus strand of CALEUG010000016.1, from coordinate 2,305 downwards.
AACAAACGGTTCCCCGAGGTACTGGTCGTACATGCAGGTGACAGCCCTGATGGCGGGGAAGTTGGGGAAGGTCACGCCCATGGAGTGTTCTTCGTCCAGGGTGAAAGGCCGGAGATAGCCCTGAGCACCTTTTTCAGCCATCTCTTCCAGATATGGTCTCAGGGCCGGGTGGGAGAAGAATTTGCGGATGAACAGGTCTTCCAGTTCTTCCCTGGTCGGCAGAATTGATTGTTGCTCCCGGCTCAGATTGAAAGCCATGCTCCGGCGAAAGCGCTCCAGGTTCTGGTCCCAGTTGACAAACACCAGTTCCAGCTTGCCCCGTTCATTCTTCCGGCAGAAATACCTTATGCCTTCAAAGCACAGGAAGCTGGCATAATAAGCAGAGCGGGTGGCGGCGTAAGTTTTGGCCTGGGCCTCGAACATTTCAAAGCTCTTATCGTAAAGAAAGTAACGCATCTGTCCGGGAGCCCATTTGACTCCTTCAAACTTGGCCATTTCTAACTCCTTATGATAGCGTTATTCTAATGAGAAATTATGTTCTCCAGGCAGTCAAAGAACAGGTCAATCGAATCCGGCCCGTCGTAGTGAGCCAGGCTGACCCGGTTGAGGGCGCTTTTTTGAAGGTGCCTGACCACCACCGCCGAATAATGATTCCCGTCGGCGATGATGATCCGCCCCCTCTCCCAGAACATCTTTTTCAACTCTGAAGGGCTCAGTCCGGCTAACTCCAGGGCAAAGGTCGGCGTCCTGGAAGTCACCCGGCCCGGGCTGTCAATTCCGTATAATTTCAACCGGGAAGAACCAATTTTCTTCAACCTCTCCAGGAAGTAGAGACTGAGGTCCTGTTCATAGCGTTTAATCGCTTCCAGCGCCCGTCTGAAAGTCCTGCGGGCCGGAGCCGAAGAATCCCCGGGACTGGCGGCCCGTCCTACTTCCAGGAGATAATTCAGAGCTCCTTTTAAGCCGGCCAGCTGCAGATTGGGCAGCATGCCCTGTTCCCAGCAGAAAGGTGACTTCTCCTTGTTGGTCTCAACCCGGTAGGGTGCGATTCTATCCTGAATTTCCTTCCGGCTGTACAGGAGACCTATCATCGGCCCGAATATCTTATAACCGGAAAAAGTCAGGAAGTCGCAGCCAATTTCTCTAACGTCAACAGGGGCATGGGGGGCCAGATGGACGGCATCGACCACCACCAGGGCCGGGGATTTCTGCTTGATTTCAGAAACCAGGTCAGTCAGGGGAACAATCGTTCCCAGAACGTTGGAAGCCCCGGTTAGAGCCACCAGTACGGTATTATGGTCCAGCTGGCTGACCAGGTGGCCGCTATCCAGCGTCAGGTCGCTGTTTAGGCGAACTCTCCTCGTTTCGGCTCCTTGCCAGGTGGCTATCATTTCCCAGGGAGAGATGTTGGCAAAATGGTCAAGGTCGGTCACTATCAGGTTCTTACCCGGTTTGAAAAGGGAGCGGAGAGCGATGGCCAGATTAAAAAGGGCAGCGGTGGTGGAAAAATGGAAAGAGATCTCTTCGGGACTGGCAGCACCCAGAAAGTCGGCCACCAGCTGCCTGACCTGCTGCTGGAACTGCCGGGTCTGAATTTCGGGCGGGGTTATCTGCCCGGGCATCGGATTCAGAACGGAGCCTTCGGTATTTACTGCTCTCAGGCAACTATCGACTGTAAGACTGCCGGCTCCGCTGTTAAGATAAAGATGTCTTTCTCCACTGGCATCAGCAGAAAAACCCGGGAAACGGCTGCGCAACTTCTGGAATATGCTGTAAATAACATCCGGTTCAGGCATGGGCTTATTAAGGCATATTTTTATAAGATTTTAAGGAAAAATTCAAATGAATTTATAAAAAAAATCATTCCGGGGCCTGATGATTGATGAGTTTGATAAAATCGCGAGACGGAAACATTAATCCTCAGGGATGGCCAGTTGAGCTTTTTCAATCAGGTTCAGCAGACCCGGCCCGGGGTTGCTGAACGCAGCGGATGCCCCTGGGATTAAAACACCTGTTGCAGGACAGGCAGGGTGATTTCTGCAGGCGACCGGATAAAAATTCCCTGACCAGACCAGGGTTGTTGATGAAGGGCCGGCTCATGGAGACCAGGTCTACCTGGCCGCCTTCGACCAGTCTTTCTGCTACCCGAAAGGTTCTGATGCCACCCAGCCCGATGACCGGGATCCGGAGAGCTTTCTTTATGGAAGCGGCCAGCGGAACAAAATATCCCTCGTCTTTTTCCGGTCTCAAACCGGGCCAGACCGAACCCAGGCCGGCTTCATTCATTCCGCCGCTGATTTCCGCA
>CALEUG010000015.1 GCA_937920515.1 uncultured bacterium | reverse complement strand
GAAAAGCCTCTGCTTGCTCGATCTTAACGATTCAGAAAATTTTTTGAAGACAAACCACGAGGCTAATTCAATTGCCAAAAAATTGAAAAATTCCTATGAAATTATAATAACTCTAAATAATATTGGACATTGGTATTTTTCTAATAACAACATAAACTTGGCTATAGATTATTTCACTCAGGCTATTTCTTACATCAACGAGGATACCCAACCCCAGCATATTTTTGACATTTACTACAATCTTGGCACCGTATACAACGAGATCGGAAACTTTAACAGGGCGATTGAATATCTCAGCAATGCCCTGAACATCATTTCCAACGATAAAGAAAATCCATATTATTCTGCCACTCTTATAGGGATAGGATTCAGCTACGTCAAAAGGGGACTGGCCAGCGGAAGCCGGGAAGACTACGGCCGGGCCTTTGAATATTTTTTACAGGCCCAGCAGATCGCGGCTAAGACCGGCAATAAGAATTATGAAGTGATCATTTACAACAACCTTGGATCACTCAAGGCGCATCTGGAAGAAAATTTGGAAGCTCTCTATTACTTAAACAAGGCCAGGGCCCTGGCTGAAGAGCTAAAGATGAATTCTCACCTGGCGTCCATATATACCAACATCGGGATAATTTACGGGCGCCTGGGAGATTACCAGAATTCGACGCTCTTTTACGATAAAGCTATAAACCTGGCCATAACCGAGAATGAAAATCGCTACCTGTGGGAAGGTTACCTGGAGAAAGCCAACCTGCTAAGAAAGCAGGGTCAGCCGGAGGAAGCAAAATTTTATTATCTGAACTCTATCAACATAATTGAGAGCCTTCGCAGCCAGCTGCTGACCGAAGAAGACAAGGCCAGTTTCTTAGGAAGCGACAAGCGGCTTGACGCCTACCACAACCTAATCGATTTGCTGATCAGCCAGGAGGCAAAAGTTTCTCCTCAGTCTTCTCTAACCCAGGCTTTCAGTTTTACGGAAAGGGCCAGGGCCCGGGCCTTCCTGGAAAGTATAGAAGCCTCCCGGGTCAGCCAGCAGTTTCCGGTCGACATCCGCCTGGCCAACCGGGAAAAGGAGTTGATGAGCGACCTCTCCAGGATTTATACCAGGTTGATAACCCCCGAGGTGGAAGAGAAAGAGAGAACCACGCTCTTAAACCAGGTCAAGCTCCTGGAAGAAGAGCTGGAAAACGTCAGGAGGCAGATCAGGTCTAAAAACCCGGCCTTCGCCAGCCTGGCCTACCCGGAAATCATAACTTACAACCAGGCTCAGAAAGAATTCGTGGACGGGAAAACGGCAGTTTTCTCCTTCTTAGTAGGCAAGGATTCGGCCTATGCTTTCTGCCTTTCTTCAAAGGGACTGAAGGTCTATCCCATCCCGGATCAGAAACAACTCAGGGAGATGGTCAGGCGCCACCGCCGGGCTATCTCCGACACCGATAACCAGGATTTCAGCAGCGGTCTGGAGCTTTTTAAGGTCCTGATCGAACCCGGCCTGGAAAATGGCCTCAAGAAAAGCTTCGAGAAATTGCTGATTGTCCCGGATGACATCCTGACCATTCTCCCCTTTGAAACCCTGGTGCTTTCAGGGCAGCCGGCCGACTGGCTGGTAAGGCATTACGCCATAAATTACGCCCCCTCACTCAGCTCCTTAAAGGAGCTGGCCCATAAACAGAACAGGAAGGACAGGAAAAAACCATCTTATAACCTTCTGGCGGTCGGCGATCCCTATTACGGTGAGCTGGAAGAAAAATACGCCGAGCTGTCCACCAAGACTATCTTTCAGGACCTCTACAGCCTGTCCGATATGAAGTTTTATCGATTGCGTTACTCTGACGAAGAGGTCCGCCGCATTTCCAGCCAGATACCGAAGTCACGGGTGCTGACCAGAGAAAGAGCCTCTGAGGACCTGGTCAAAAGGGCAAATTTAGCCGATTACCGCATCCTGCATTTTGCCGCTCACGGGCTTATTGACGACCAGAAACCGGCCCGTTCGGCCATCGTCCTGACCCTTGACAACGACCCGGCCGAAGACGGCTTCCTGCAGATGCGGGAAATTCTCAACCTCAAGCTGAATGCTGACCTGGTTGTCCTGTCCTCCTGCCAGACCGGCCTGGGGCAATTCATCCGGGGCGAAGGTATCGAAGGCCTCAGCCGGGCCTTCTTCTATGCCGGGGCTTCCTCGGTCCTGATGAGCCTCTGGACGATTAACGACCAGGTGGCCAGCCAGTTTATGGATAGATTTTATCTCCATCTCAAGGAATCCCGGAGCCAGACTGAAGCCCTGAGGGCGGTCAAGCTGGAAATGATTGATTCCGGCGTGGTTTCTCACCCCTACTACTGGGCCCCGTTCATCCTTAACGGCAACGGTGACCTGAAAATGTTCTTGCCAGGATACCGGACACCGCTGGTAATAGGACTGTCCGTTCTGGGGCTGACCTCAGGAGCCTTTATTTTCAGAAAGAAGCTCTTCAACAACAGGAAGGAGCACTGACCCCCGCAGCTTTAATTCCTTGATTTTTCCCACCCGTGAGAATTTTTCATTATTTCCAGCATCTATTATAATTGACCTTTAAGCCACCGGGCACCAGATGCTTTCGCGGCAGAAAAAAGAACGGGAATTTCAGAAAATCCTAAACGATTTTTCTGCTTTCATCCGCTCCCTGGTCCTGAGATACAGGCTGGACAGACTGGGTCTGGATGCCGACGACCTGATCCAGGAGGTCCGCCTCAGACTCTGGAAAATTATCGACGATGAGAAAAATATCCACAACCCGGCGTCTTATATAAAGAAGGTGGTGGAGTCAGCCGTGATCGACCAGATCAGGAAAATCAGGAGAGAAGAAGAGCTGGTCATTTCAGAGAAGCAGAAGCTGATTTCTGAACTCGAGCCCAGGTCAAGTCATTACGCCGACCCCCCGGGTTCCATTAAAGAATACCTGTTGAAGGCAGCCGATAACCTGATGGAGTCCCGCAAAATGGTGGTCAAACTATATCTCCTGAATATGAGCCTCCCGGAAATTTCCGCTTACTTAAACTATAGTTCAGCCAAGACCAGGAACCTTCTATACCGGGGACTGGCTGACTTAAAGGCCATTCTCAAAGAAATGGGGTTTAAGCATGAAAAAATTTGAGAAAAGACTCCAGCAACTTTCCCGAACTGACCCGGAGCTTAAAAGCCCTGTTTCCCGTGAGAATTGTCCGTCGCCAGAGGACCTCTCCTTTTCCTTCGAGCCTGATTGCCCCGCGGAAATAAAAAGAGCCATAATCAACCATGTCTTTGAGTGCCCCGCCTGCCGGCGAGAATTCGAGCTGCTCAGGGGAGCCCGGCAATTCATCAACAGGCTGGAGAAAAGGTTTGTCCCGCCAGAATCCGGTTTCCTTAAAAAAAGACTTTCATTCTTTGGCCTGGCCCTGCCCTGGTGGAAAATGGCCTCGGCCTTTTTAGCTCTTCTGGCCGTCTTTTCCCTGGCTTACCTGAGCTTCAATTACTTTAACTCCCGTAAAGAAGAAAGGAAAATTGCGGCCACCGACCAGATCGTTCTTTATGAAAAGGTAAGCTGGCCACAGCCGGCCACAGTCAAGCTGGGCTGGAAGTCCGCCGGAGTCGGCCTGTTTTACCGGGTGGAAGTTTACGACCAGAATATGTACCTGCTCTGGCAGAGCCCGCTGATTTCCGAAAACAGGCTGGAATTACCCGGCCCGGTGCTCGATTCCCTGAAAGACTACCAATACTTTTTCTGGCAGCTCTTGATATACAGTGAAGAAAACAGAGTTCTGGAATCACCGGTCAGAAAGGTCCGCCTGGCTTCTCAGTAAATTCTATCGGGATTTCCGGTCAGTACAAACCCTGCCCAGTAATAGGGATGCGAGGTCGCTCTTTTTATCATTTTTAGCTTGGCCTGTCTCAGGGCTTCAGCTTTCGTCTTTCCGCTCAGCAGGCCACGGTAAAATTCCAGCATCAGGACCTGTGAGGCCCGGTCATTTACCGACCACAGAGAAGAAACCACCGCCTGGCTGCCAGCCAGCAGGAAGACACGCGGCAGGCCGATTATTCCCTCCGCCTTTTCAATACTTCCGCGGCTACTCTGACAGGCGGCCAGCACCACCAGCTCCGAATTGAACCTGAGGGTATAAATTTCTCTGGCGGTTAAGAACCCGTCCTCGGCACTCTTCCTGGAAGAAGAAAGAACCAGCGACGAGCGCTGGGGAAATTTCTCGCTGATCAAGCCGTGGCAGGCAAAATGTATAATTCGGTAGTGGCCAAGTTTCAGGCTTTTCAGGTTGTCTTCGCTGGCCCTTCTCCGGAGAAAAAGGTCATAGCTGCCCTGGGGGAAAAGTTCAGCCAGCTGCCTTGTCTCTTTCTGAGAAAAGGGCAGAGCACCCAGGCTGAAATCTGCCCGGGGACGTATTCCATTGATGAAATAAATTCTGGCCCTGACCTGGTTATTAAACCACTGACTGTAAACAGGGTTACCGAAGGCCAGGAGTTCTTTCTGGTGATCAGCGGAGCGAGGCCGCATCTTTAACCGGGTTATGAGAGCCAGGGCCGGACTGTAAGAAATGCTGTGGGTCTCAACCAGGTAATTAGATTCCCGGGAGCCTTTCCCCCGGACGATTAAAGTTTCAAAGGGCAGGTTATTCAAGAGACCATCGGGTATGATAATAAGGGACGAATATTTTTTCGATTCCAATTCTTCGGCTGGAAGCAGCAGTTCTCCTATCCTGCTGCCCGCCCGTCGCAGGTCTTGCTCGCTAACCGCCGCTGACCCCACGAGTTTTATGTAAAGTTTCACCCATCTCTCAATTTCTTTTTCACCCGGGAGCCTGATTATCCTGAAATGCTCCCGGCTGATGACGAAGCAGTAAGATTCTTCCTGCCCGAGAAAATAATCAAGAATTAACTGGGCGTCGGACAGGAATTCTTTCTGCACAAACTCCAGACCCGGCAACCTATTCTGTGAGTTCGTCACCGTCTCCTGTCCGTTAAGCTCCCGAAGCCTCAAATACCTGTACTCCAGCTCGGCCAGGCGTCTGGATGAAGATTCATCCAGGAAATTTTCCGGCCGGCTGAAAAAATCGCTTATCATCCGGTCAATCCTGTTCAACTCTCCAGCCTGGTAACCAGTTTCCCGGGCAGAAGAAAACCTTTCCAGCTCTTCAATCAGCACCCGGGCCTTGACGCTATTCAGCGCCAGGAGGACCATTTCATCCGCCTGGCGTCCCGGGTATTTCAGCCTGTATTTTACCAGCGACCGAACTAACCCCTCATAAATCCCTTTTTTCCCGCTGTCGAAACCGATACGGAAAACCTCAAAAGTAATATTGCCCCTTACCGGTTCCAGGGTTTCCAGTGCCTTCTGGTAGTTCTGGACTGCAGACTTATAATCCCCGAGCTTTTCAAAACACCTGGCCAGACCGTAATAATTGCTGAATATTTCAATCCAGTAATCTTCCTTAATGGCCAGGGCTAAGGCCCGGCTGTACATTTCTCTGGCCTGGCTGACGTTATTCTCTCTTAAACTCAGAGTGGCCAGGTTGTTAATGGAGGCAATGATCACTTTCTTATCTTTGAGTTCCTCTCCAAGTTTCCAGGACTGATGGCAAAAAGCCCGGGCTTTTTCCGGCTCGGTCTCGAGAAGAACATAACCCAGGTTATTCAACATCCTGGCTTCCTGGTCCCTCATTCCAGCCTGTCGGCTCAGTTCCAGGGCGGTGGTCAGCAAGGCCCGGGGACGCTCCCCACCCGGAAGCCCATTCTGTCCCCCCGCCTTTTTGTGAAGAGAAAGGGCCAGTTCTGATAAAACGGAGATGGTCATGGCCAGGTCATCTCCTTTCTGGTAGAATTCCAGGGCCCTTTCTAAATAATGCTCCGACAGGTCGTACAGTCCCAATTGATAGCTGGTTACAGCCAGATTCAGCAGAATAACCGGGTCTCTATGCAACAGGTTTTCTTGTTCGGCCAGAACCAGCGCTCGGTCAAAATAATCGTAACTTTTAAAGAATTCGTTTTTGTTAAAATAATATGCACCTAATTGATTTAGAGATCTAACCTGCTCATATCTATTATTTATTTGTATTGCTATAGTTAATGTACTTTCGTTTAAAGTATAAATTTGATCATATTTTTCTTTGGCCCAAAATACGAAGGAAAGTTGCCGTAGGCACTTCAGGGTAATCTCATTCATATTCCTGGCTTTTGATAGATCTATTGCCAAAGCAAAAATCTTCTCAGCATCATCTAATTTTTTTTCCTCTCTTTTCGCTTTGCCTTCCTTATAAAGCTTGATAATTTTCAGGGCAGTACTGGCATAATCACGGAGGTTTTCATCTCTCAAATCGCCAACCAGTGCCATAACATAGATAAAGGCGTTCTCTGCCCGGCTGACCTCTCCCAGGTTCCAGTAATCCAGGGCCATGTTCAACCAGCAATCAGCCCGGTACCTGGCATTTTCCTGGTAGTTTTTTCCCCTGATTTCTTTTTCCAGTATGGCCAGAGATTCCTCATACCGGCCCTGCTCACGCAACCAGACTGCTCTGTCCAGGTTGTTATTGGTGACAGGCTGTTCCCCGGGCAGCGCCAGACTGACCTCCGCAAGTAAAAGGAGGACTAAGGTAGCAATGACCGGGACTACCCGGCGGCAAAAAAACCTTTGCCTTCCTTCCATTTTTGTTTTTGATTTTATTAATATTTTTAAAGGGGCAAGTCAATTATTTTCTGGTATTAAATATCCTCCAGGTCGTATAATAATTCTGAATTTTAGACAGGAGCGTTACGATGAATAAGACGCACAACACCGTGACTTTTCTCATTCCTGGCCTGGTCTTGGCACTATTCTTCAGCTTAACCCGGGTCATAGCCCAGGAGCAACAGCTCAGGCCGGCCCTGCTCGAACAGCCGATGTCCGATTTTGCCCTGCCATCTTACCAGGGGCCTGAAGTCCGTCTTTCCAGCCTGAAGGGAAAGAATATAATGCTCATTTTTCCCCGGGGCTACGCCGCGCCGGACCGCTGGTGCACTATCTGCAACTACAAGTACGTCGAACTGACAGAGCTGGAAAAGGCACAACAGGTTCGCAAGAAATACAACCTGGAAATAATTTTCGTTCTCCCCTACTCCCGCGATACCGTCAAACTCTGGCTGGAAAGCCTGCCCGAGCAGATGCTCAGGGTCAAGAACTGGAAATACCCAGAAAACCTGGACCAGCTGGACGAAAAAGGCAGGCAGTCGGTAGAACGCTACCGCCGGATTTTCCCAAAAGATTTTACGGTCGGCCAGGATAACATTCCCATCCCCTTCCCCATTTTAATAGACGCCGACCACCGGGTTTCCTCGGGACTTGGACTTTTCACCACTTCCTGGGGCGGGAGCCAGGTCGAGCAGAACATCCCGGCCGTCTACCTGCTTGACGAAAAGGGAATCCTGCGCTTCAAGTATATCAGCCAGAATACCGTTGACCGGCCGGAATACGAATACCTGTTCAAAATCCTGGATATGATCAAGCAGAAGAAGCTCTGAGACCGAGGCGGGCCAGACCTCAGTCCGGGCTGGTCCGGGCAGCGTAATTGAATTCCTTAAGCTTCTGAATGATGTCTATTATTATGTCTTCTTTTCCCAGTTTAAGAACGTCTTCCGGCCTGACTTCCGGCATAAACGGCCTTTCCTGTTCCTGAAGCGGGGACTTCTTGTTCTTCCGGCCGGCGGTCTTGAGCAGCAGCTTGAGCTCCAGGGAATTTGGCGGCAGCACAATTGTGTAATGAAAGTTGTCAACCTTGCTGTCCGGGAAATTTATCTGGATATGAATTGAGCTCTTCCTGCGCTGATCATACCTGACCTTTATGCCTTTGGGTTCGAGGGCCTGCTCCAGGGTTTCAAAGGCCGGCTCCACTATGAACTCGCAGAACTGGGCGAAATGGTCCCTGGCCTCCTGCTGGCATTTTTCTATTATTCTAAGATCTTCAAAATAGCGGTTGAGTTCCTTCATCCACTTTTCTTCAATCATCTTTCCCATCTCCATGGGTCTATTATCCTATCATTTTCAGGTCGATTCAACCCCACCGGGTGATTCAAGCTTCCTTTCATCCCCGAAGCGGCGCCAGCAGGAACAGCCTGAGATCCATGACATTGGTCCCGGTATGACCGGTCTTGAGCAGCCCCCCGATTTCCTGGAAAAAGTGATAGGAATCATTATTATCAAGATAGCTCCGGGGGCTAATGCCCGTTGCCCTGATTTTTTCCAGGCTTTCCGGACCGGCAAAGGCCCCGGCCGAATCGGTCGGGCCGTCCCGGCCGTCGGTGGCCAGGCTCATTACCAGCCAGTCAATTCCCCGGTAATCTTCCTCATTCTTGAGAATTTCAACCAGGCTGGCCAGGACAAACTCAGTATTACGGCCGCCGAGACCCTGTCCCCTGACCGTAACCGTCAGTTCCCCGCCGGCCAGCAGGCAAAAAGCTCTTTTTTGCTCCCTGACCTTTCGCCTGAACTCCCCGAGTTTTTCCAGGTAATTCCTGGCTATCTCCCTGGCTTCTCCCTGGTCTTCTGAGGTCAGGACAACAGTTTCCAGGCCAAACTGCCGGGCTGCTTCCTTGGCCGCATAGAGCGCCCTCAGGTTATCGCCGATGATCACGGGCTTGACCTTTTCCAGGACCCGGTCGCCCTTTTTCACGGTCTCTTCCCTGAGCCCGGCCCGGCCCTCCTCCAGGACCCGCCTGATATTCTCCGGGCAGTCCTCCCACAGTGAATATTTTTTGAGGATGGCAATGGCCTGCTCGAAAGTGGTGGAGTCATGCCAGGTCGGACCCGAGGCGATGCTCTCCAGGTCATTGCCCACAACGTCTGAGACGATCAGGTTGAAGAGGTGAGCCGGCCAGGCCGCCCGGGCCAGGCGGCCTCCCTTTATCCGGGAAAGGTGCTTGCGGACAGCATTCAACTCCCTGATGTCGGCCCCGGCCTTCATCAGGAGCTCCGTGACCTGCCTCTTGTCATCCAGGGTTACCCCCTCTTCTGGCAGGCAGAGATGGGCCGAACCCCCGCCTGAAATAAGCATAAGGAGCAAGTCTCTTTCAGCCAGGGAAAGGGCCAGCTCATAAGCCTTGCGCCCGGCCTGCAGGCTCCACCCGTCAGGTAGCGGATGGGCGGCCGGGAAATAACTGAGCTTCCCCTTTTCCAGGTGCTCCTGGCTGCCGGTTATAACCGCCGCTTCCAGCCTGTCTCCGACCAGCGGCAGCAGCGCTTCGGCTAAAAGCGGGCCCGCCTTGCCGATGCTTATCAGCTGCACTCTTTCAAAATCGTCAAGATTTATTTTCTGTCCGCCTATGACCAGGCTCCGGCCGTCGCGGACTACGTTTTCAGCCACCAGGCGTTCCGGTCTAACCGCCCTCAGGGCTGCCTGTCCCAGCTTCTGAGCTATTTCTTTCAGGTTCAGCAAATGTAAATCTGGCATAATCTCACCCTTTTACTTTCACTCCGGCTTCCGTTATGGTAAAAATAATTAGGTATCAGAGAATGCAAGTAGCCTTCAAATCTGCCCCGGCCGGAACAAGACGCAACCGGTCACCCTTCCTGGCAATACCGGCCGTGATTTTCATCTATGCGCTTATTCTATCCGAACCGCTGGCCCTGGCGCAAGGCCAGGAATCGGTAATACCAGACGTGGAAAAGCGAATAGAACAGATAAACCGGCAGATTTCAGAGCTCAAATCCCGGCTCAAGGAAGAGGAAAAGCGGGAAAGCTCGCTGCTGTCCTCCCTGGAAAAAATCAGGTTGAATAAGAAATTGTTGCAAAACGAAATCGAATCCCTGAACCTCAGAAGGTCCCTGGTAAACCGCCAGCTAAGTGACCTGAAAATTAAGGCGGCTGAAACTGAAAAAACCCTGCAGAAAGAAAAAGAGGCGGTTGAGAAAACCCTGGTCACTCTATACCGCTACGGCCGGCTGGACTTCATGCATTTTTTCCTCAAGGCCGGCAACCTGGAAACATTCCTGCGGGAGAGCAAAAACCTGACCTTTCTGGCCAGCTTCCAGGGAGAGACCATAAACAGCTACCTGAAAACCATCGACCAGATGAAGTTGCTGGAAAAAGAGCTCAAGGAAAAAATGGCTGAGGCCGACTCGCTGCTTCAGCAGGCCCGGGCCAACCAGTCGCGGCTGGCCGAAGAAGAGGCTAAAAACCAGAAGTTGCTGGCGGAAATCAAGAAAAACAAGACCACCTACCAGCAAATGGTGTCCGAGCTTCAGGAAAGCCAGGAACAACTTCAGCATCTTTTGAAGCGCCTGCAGGCTCGGGAAATCTCTCTGCCCTCGCCCTTTATCCCCCTGTACGAGAGAAAGGGGAACCTTCCCTGGCCGGTTACCGGCCGGGTCATCACCCGGTTCGGCAAAGAAAAACATCCCAGGTTTAACACGGTTACGGTCAACAACGGCGTGGAAATTGCCCCCTCGGGCCAGGACAGAAAAATCAAGGCGGTCCACAACGGGCGGGTGGTTTTCGCCGATTATTTCCAGGGATATGGCAACCTGGTTATAATCGACCACGGTCTTTCCTATTATACCCTTTACGGACACTGCGCCAGCTTCCTGGTCAGGACCGGCGACCTGGTCAGGGCCGGACAGGACATTGCCCTGGTCGGAGACTCTGACTCGCTCAAGGGCGAATGCCTTTATTTTGAGATCCGCCACAAGGCCAAACCGGTCGATCCCTTGCAATGGCTCAAGAGAAGATGATAGAATTTACAGGATTCAGGCAGAATTTAACAGATTATCAGGATAAAACTGGAAAACAATATGAAATTTAACAAGCTCAATGTTTACCTGCTGGCCATTATCGTGCTGCTGATCGCTTTTCTGCTTCTGGACAAACGTTTTCTGCCGGCCAAGAGCCCGCTTCCTCAGTTCAGCCCCAGCAACGCCGACCTGATAAGCACGGTTATTAACTATATCAAAACCGATTACCTGGAAGAACCGAATCCTGTTAGGATCACCGAGGGGGCTTATCGGGGCCTGATAAATTCGCTCGATCCGCTCAGCGCCTACCTGGATAAGGACCTGGCCTCAAGGTACCTTAACCGTAAGCCCCCGGCCAGGGGCACCGGCCTGGTCGTCTTCAAAAAGTACGGGGTCTTTCCCATGGTGGTGGCGGTCAGGGAAAACTCTCCAGCCGCCGCGGCCGGCCTTAAAGTCGGTGATAACATCAGCGCCATAAACGACCGCAATACCATGAACCTCAGCCTGCTCGAAACCAGCCTGCTCCTTGAAGCCGAGCCTGGTAGCAACGATCAAACGCCCGTGCGGCTCAGGGTTTTCCGGGGAAGCGAAACCCTGGAGATTGAAGTCAACCGGGATTTCATCTTAAAGGATAACCTTGAGTTCAAGGCCGGTCCATCAGGGCTGGTGGTGCTGCGTCCAACCTCCATTTACCAGGGGCTCTCGGCTGAAATCAGCAGGACTCTCAAGGCCCGGCTGAAGACCAGGCCGGCCCCAAAAGCGGCCGTACTCGACCTGCGCGATTGCTGGGGAGGAGATTACGAGGAGGCCCGCAAGCTGATTAACCTCTTTATTAAGGCAGAGGAAGTGGCCAGCCTTGAGAGCCGCGGCCAGAAGGAGGCTATCGCCTGCCCCGATTCACCAGAGTTTCCGGACCTCAGGCTTTTTGCCTGGGTCAACCAGGCCACCTGCGGCCCGGCCGAAGTGGTAGCCGGCGTCCTGAAGGACTTAGACCGGGCCCGAACCATAGGACTGGACACGCCGGGACTGGCCGGAATCCAGGAAACATTCCCGCTTTCGGACGGAAGCCTGGTGGTCCTGACCACCGCAGTTTTTTCCCTGAAATCCGGAACAAAGCTCTGGGATAATAGCCTTCCTCTTGACGTCAAGCTGCCCTACTCCATATCAATGGATAAACTATACCAGGATAGAACCCTGAATCTTCTTTCCTCCCAAAATTAATGGATCTCCCAAGAAGAACAAAAGCAAAGGCCACTCCGGGGCCCAGGTCTCACCTGTTCGTGCAGGCCGCAACCCTAACTTTCCTGGCCCTGATTTCTGCTGTCTGGCTTGATTATCTCAACTTCGAGCAGCAGAAAATCTCTTACCTGCCCTGGCCAGCAGCCGCCCGGACAGGCGAAACAACCATTTCCCGGTCTCCAGCCACTTTCTCCCTGTCTGAATTCCTGCGCCAGCAGCTTGCCGAGCACGGCTTCCCCCCCGAGGCCATAACCGAAGAAAAAACTGACGAGGGCCTGATTTATATTTCAGCCAGGACCACAGCCCGAAACTACAGAAAATTCAAAGATGACCTTTTGTCGGCCTTAAAAAAGAAAAAAATAAAGACCGGCCTGAAAGAGGAAAAGACAGGCGCCGGCGAGATGGTGGCCACCTTCGAGTTGCGCCAGAGCTCAAGAACCAGGGGCTGGCTGGTCCTGCGCTATCCCCTGCCCGTTCAGGTCAGAAAGGCAACCCGACCTGAGGCCCCTCCGGAATCAGCTCCGGACAGGAAAGTTTCTGACCGGGTGGTGGCGGTCGTCATCGATGACATGGGGGAAGACCTGAATTTTCTCCGGGAACTTATAAATCTCAAGGTTCCACTGACCGTGGCCATACTGCCCGAATCGAGCCTGGCCCGGGAAAGCGCCGAGCTGGCCGAAAAAAACGGGCTGGAAGTGATCATCCACCTTCCTCTTGAAGCCTTTAACAACCACGTCTCGTCTGGCGGAGCCGAGGGCCTTATCACCACCTCCATGAGTCCCCAGGATGTCCGGTCTATCCTGGAAAGGGACCTGAGCCTTCTGCCCCGGGCCCGCGGCCTGAACAACCATATGGGCTCCAAGGCCACCTCCAGCGAAGCCCTGATGGAAATAATAATTTCATTCCTCAAGGAGAAGGGCCTGTATTTTCTGGACAGCAAGACCAGCCCCAGATCGGTGGCTTACGAGCTGGCACTGAAGAAAAAAGTGCCGGCTGCGGCCAGAAACATCTTTCTGGATGCCGACGAAGACCGCAGCCGTGTCAAAGACCGCCTGCTGGAGCTGTTTAACCTGGCCAAGAAGAACGGCCAGGCCATCGGCATAGGTCATCCCTTCCCGGAGACCCTGGAAGCTCTTAAAACCTATCTGCCGCGGGCAGCGGAATTCGGAGTCCAGCTGGCCCCGGTATCGGCGCTGGTGAAATACTGAATTTTTCACCGTCCCCTCCACGAACCCGGGTTGAGCTTTCTCGATACTTTCTGCGTTTCATTTCTGCTATACTAATAGAGAATCCTCAGGGAGGACAAAAATGAAAAGAACGCTTATTCTGGCTTTAATGATCAGTCTTCTTGCCTCGGGCCTGTTTTTCCCGGCCTGTAAAAAAATGTCGACCGAAGATCTCAAAAACTCAATGGAAATCATAGATGTGGAGACCAAGTGGGTCAGCAAGGAATACCGGGCCTGGCCGCCCAAGCTGGTGCTGGTTCCGGTTATTTCTTTCCGGGTCAAAAACATCAGCGACAAGCCCCTGAGCTATGTCAACTTCAACGCCATCTTCAAGTTCAAAGACGAGACCAAGAACCTGGGCGATAATTTCCTGGCGGCCATCCGCAAGAAACCGGTGATGCCGGGTGAAGTCAGCCCGGTCATTACCCTGAAGAGCAATTTTGGAGTGGAGGGCAAGACCCTCGATTCCTTCAAGAACAACCCCTACTGGAAACCGGTCGTGGTCAGGCTGTTCGCCCGTTCTTTCGGCTCAGAATTTGTCCTGCTGGGAGAGTGGGAAGTATCCAAGACCATCGATTTCAAGGAAGACCAGGTGGTAACGCCGGTGGTCGAGCAAAAAGAAGAGAAGAAATAAACTTTACCTTAGACTGCCAAAGGATAATTGCCAGAGAAAGGATTGTCCAGATGGAGATGATTTTACCAAAGCAGGTTTTTCTGACCAGGGGCAAGGGCCAGCATGCCCAGAAACTGGTAAGCTTCGAGCTGGCCCTGCGGGAGGCCGGCATCTCGCCCTTCAACCTGGTCCGGGTCTCCAGCATTTTCCCGCCCCACTGCCGGCTTATAAGCCGGGCAGATGGTCTGAGGAAGCTCAAAGCAGGACAGGTGGTTTTCCTGGTGATGAGCGAAAACTCCACCGACGAAGCCCATCGCCTGATTTCCGCTTCCATCGGGCTGGCCATCCCCCAGGATAAAGGACAATACGGCTACCTGGCCGAGCACGAAGGGTTTGGCGAAAGCGAGAAGGAAGCCGGGGCCCAGGCTGAAGAGCTGGCCGCCGAGATGCTGGCCACCAAGCTGGGGGAAGCCTATAGCCGGCATAATTTTAAACGCGGAGCCGAGAACTATTACCGGATAAATGACCACCTGACGGTCAGGACCAGGAGCATCTCCCAGGTGGCTGCCGGAGCTAAAGGGCTCTGGACGACAGCCGTGGCCGCCGCGGTTTTTGTGACCTGACCCTGCGGGCAACCGATTCTTCAGCCGCCCCACTAAAGATTCAGGGGATTGGGTTTCAGGATTTTTATAAAACTTTCTTCTTTCAATTTTTTAACGTACTCGTTTATTTTCTGATCTCTTTTCTGCATGTAGAGTTTCTGCTCGATTTCAGACCGGGCCTGGTCGAAGGTCTTCTGGTAACTTTCCTTCTTTTCTTCCAGCTTTACCAGGTACCAGCCGTTTCTGGCCTGAATCCAGGATGAAATCTCGCCCGGCTTGAGCTTTTCCACGGCCTGTTCGATGGTCTTCTCCAGCTCTCCCTTCTTAAAAAACCCCAGGTCGCCGCCGTTTTCCTTTGGCCCTTCCGAATACTCGGTTACCAGGTCTTCAAAGGCCGAGCCGCTTTTCAATTTTTCCAGGATGGCATTTCTCTTTTCTTCCAGCAGGTATTCAGGGTTGGTGGCAGAGGAGAGATAGATGGCCCTGATCCTGTATTCGGGCGGCACAATGAATTCTTCCGGCTTCTTCTTGTAATATGAAACTATCTCGGCGTCATCCAGGACGATGTTCCGGTCGACCTCGACGTAGATTACCGCCTGGCGCATCAGGTTCTCTTCCAGCTCCTTCACCCAGACGTTGTAATCTATACCCTGGGCATTCATGGCCCGGATCAGCTCATCATCCGAAGACAGGTGGTTGTCCTCTTTAATTTTTTCGATGGTGGCTTTCAGCTGCTCCTTGACGTTAAGGTTCTGTTCCCGGGCCTTCTGGAGCAACAGCAGGTCGGTGATCATCATGTCCAGGAGCGAATCCTTCAGCCGTTCGTACTCTTTGAAATACTGCTCTCCGCTCAACTGGGCCCGCAGCATCTGGACGGTGTAGTTGAACTGCTCCCGGTACTCGGAAAGGGTGATGACGTCGCCGTTGACGATGGCCACTATTTCTTCAACCACATCTCCGGGGAGCCAGAGGGCTACGGCCATAAGGGTCAGTCCCAGCATTACCATTTTTTTTGCAGTCATATTAATTCCCTTCATACTTAAAAGGCAGGTTGTCCGGAAAAACCTCCCAGTGATAAGTAGCTTTAAGTTCTTCGACTTCCCGGCTCACTATATCCTTAACTTTCTTTTCCAGCAAAAGGTTTCGGATCCGGGGCGCGGCTTCTTCCAGCTTCAGCAGGCTGGGCGAGTATTTCCTGTCCAGACGGAAAATATGGTAGCCGTATGCTGACTGAAAGACGGTGGACAGCCGGCCTTCCTCCAGGGAAAAGATGACCCTTTCCATGTCAGCCGGAAGCTCGCCCGGCTTGAAAACTCCCATTACTCCGCCCTTGTAAGCGTCCGGAGCCCGGGAAAACTCTCTGGCCGCCTGCCTGAATTCATCCTCGCTCGCCCTCTGCAACTTTTCTCTCAACTTTATGGCCTGTTCGCTGGAGGAAACCAGTATCTGGCTGACCCTGACTCGCTCCGGGGCCAGGAAGTCCCGTTTGTTGTCCTCGTAATACTTTCTTATCTCGTCTTCGCTCACCACCACTTCTTTTATCTTTTCATGCTTGTATTTTCCCACCAGCAGGCTTTCTTCCAGACTGCGGTCAGCAGCCAGCTTTTCGGCCAGGCCTTCTTCGGCCGGGTAATCCCGGGTCATCCGCCGCAGGAAGGCTTCCTTTTCCTCGGACGTCAGTCTCAGGCCCTGTTTCAGGGCGGAATAGAGTATCAACTTGTCTTCGATAAACTGGTCAAAAAGCTGGCTCATGGCTTCCGCAGGGAGTTCCTGCCGGCCTGGGTTTAAAATCCTGACGTAGCCATCAAAATCGGCCAGGGTATAACTCTTTTCCTCCACCCTGAAGACAACCTTATCCCTCCGGTCATCCGCAGTTTCTTCTCCTTTTTTCTCCTGGAAATAGTGGTAACCGAAATACAGGACGGCCCCCGCCAGAACAAGCAACAGTATAATCAGGATAGCTTTTTTCATGGAAATTCCACGCAGCCTCAGTTGATTATAGTATAGCCGGAGAGCTCCTTCAAGATAAGCCGGGCTTGAACCAGAAACTCATGGTCGGTGCCAGCCTGCAGATTAAAGGCCATCAACCCGAGCGGAGAGACACTTCCATGGTAGCGCTGGAGCAGCCTCTGCACCCCATCCCAGCGGAAATGGACTTCAGGCGGAAATTTGACCAGAAGCCTCTGGCCGTGTCGGTCGAGAGCTTTAAGCTTTATCCTTCCGGCGTAATGCTTAATCTGAGCGTAGAGGAAAAGATTCTCCACCCCCGGGGGGAAGGGACCGAAGCGGTCCTGGATTTCTTCCCTTATTTTCAGGACTTCCTCCGGGTTTTCCAGGGCCGACAACCTTTTGTAAAGGTTCAGGCGAAGGTTAACCTGGGGCAGGTAATCTTCCGGAATTCTGAAGTCAACTTTGAGATTAATTTCACACCGGGCTTCTTCCAGCTTTTCTCCTTTCTGTTCCCTGACCGCCCGCTCCAGGAGCTGCAGAAAATACTCATAGCCGACCGCTTCTATAAAACCATGCTGCCTGTGTCCCAGGATGTTGCCGGCCCCCCTGATTTCCAGGTCGCGGGCCGCCAGCCGGAAACCGGAGCCGAGCTCGCTGAACTCCTTGAGCGCCTTGAGCCTCTCCCTGGCTTCCGGGCTGAGCTCAAACAGCGGCGGTACCAGGAAGTAGGCGTAGGCCTGCCGGGATGACCTCCCGACCCGGCCCCGGAGCTGGTAGAGCTGGGCCAGCCCGTAAAGGTCAGCCCGGTCGACGATCAGGGTATTAACCAGGGGAATGTCGATTCCATTCTCGATGATGGTGGTGGAAACCAGGACGTTGTATTTCTGGTTTATAAAATCGAGCATCCTCTTTTCCAGCTCGGGCCCTTTCATCCTCCCGTGGATGGTCACCACCCGGGACCGGGGAACCAGCCGGCGGACCAGGTCGGCCACCCTGTCTAAATCCTCTATGCGGTTGTGAATGTAATAGACCTGCCCCTGGCGCTCGAGTTCCTGCCTGACGGCCGAGGCCACCAGGCCTGAATTGAAAGGCGCCACCACCGTATGCACCGCCAGCCTGTCCCGGGGCGGCGTTTCTATCAGGCTGATGTCGCGCAGGCCGCTCAGAGCCAGGTTGAGAGTTCGCGGTATCGGGGTGGCGGTCAGGGTCAGAACATCGATGTTAGCTTTAAGCTGCTTGATTCTTTCTTTATGGCTGACGCCGAACCTCTGCTCTTCGTCTATTATCAGCAATCCCAGTTCACGAAAACCCACATCCGGAGAAAGCAGGCGGTGAGTGCCGATGATGATGTCCACGAAACCTTTTTTCAGGTCCTCTATTATTCTCTGCTGTTCTTTTCGCGACTGCAGCCTGGTCAGGGCTTCCACCCGCACCGGGAAAAGAAGCATCCGCTGGCGAAAGGTATTGAGATGCTGGACAACCAGGACCGTAGTAGGACAGAGAACGGCTACCTGCTTTCCGTCCATCACCGCCTTGAAGGCGGCCCTCATGGCCACCTCGGTCTTTCCGTAGCCGACATCGCCGCACAGCAGTCTGTCCATCGGGCGGGGAGATTCCATGTCCCGCTTGACCTCTTCAATGGCCCTGAGCTGGTCCTCGGTCTCCTCGTAGGCGAACATTTTTTCAAATTCTCTTTCCCACTGGCCTCCGGGGCTGTAAGCAATGCCTTCAACCGTCTTTCTCCGGGCATAGAGCTCCAGGAGTTCCCGGGCGATTTCTTCCACGGCCTTCTTGACCCGGGCCCTGGTTCTGGCCCAGGTCTGAGTGCCGAGCTTATCCAGCTGGGGCGTCACTCCGGGCGAGCTGGAGAACTTCTGGACCAGGTTCAGGTCTTCCACCGGCACCAGCAGCCGGTCGTCGTCGCGGTAGACGATTTCGATAAAGTCGTGGGAGCGGCCGTCGATGTCCAGTTTTTTCAGGCCGTTGAAGCGGCCGACGCCATACTCGGTATGAACCACGTAATCCCCCTGGTTCAGGTCCTGGAACTGGGAGAAAAAAAGCTTGCGCGGGAGGCGGCTGGTTATGACTTTCTCTTCGGTAAAAATATCCCGCTCGGCAAAAAAGAAAACTTTTTGCCGGGGGAAACAGAAACCGCGTTGCAGTTCCCCTTCCACCAGGTTGACCTCCTCTCCGCGCGGACTTTCCCGGGGGCTGGGGAGAAGCCGGGCCGGGATGTCTTCCTCCCGCAGCACCGAGGCCAGGCGTTCCCGCTTTCCCGGGTTGGACAGGAAAAGATAACACAGGTCGCGCTCTTCCTGGCGCTTTTTCAGGTACTGGAGAAAAAACGGAATCCTGTTATCAAAGCGGGGCACGGGCTGGAAGGAAAAATGAAAACCCCGGACGTCCTCTTCCTGGCCCAGCTCGCCCAGGTTCAGGGCGCGCCGGCGGATTGACTTCAGGATTTCCGGCGGGAAAATTTCTTCCGGAGGGAGGTAGAACGCTGACCGGGCCGCCTGCTCTTCATAAGCTTTTCGCCATTCGGCCAGCCGTTCCTCCCAGTCTTTTTCCACCTGGTCGTGCTCCTCAAATATGAACAGCGGGTTTTCCAGGAGTGCGGTAACCGGGGCAAAATGTTCTCTGACCAGCAGGGCGGAATAAGCAAAGGACGGGAAGATTTCTCCTTCCCGCAAAAGCTCTATCTTTTGCTCCAGGTCCCGGTTGCGGGGAGCTCGTTTTCTGGCCTGCCGGCAGAATTTCTCAATGAATTCATTGTCCCCGGGAAATTCGCGCAGCGACGGCACGACGGCCGACTCAACCCGCTTGACGGACCTCTGGGTGGAGGCGTCAAATTCCCGGATGGACACCACCCGGTTTCCGGCAAATTCCAGGCGCACCGGGTAAACCGACCAGACCGAATACACATCCACGATGCCGCCGCGGTAAGCATACTCGCCGGCTGAAGCCACCAGGTCTTCATGGGCATAACCGAACTCCTTCAACCTGGCCAGCAGCCAGTCGCGGTCGAGCTCGTCGCCTGAGTTTATCCTGATAAAAGATTTTTCCAGGTCGGGGGCGACCGGCACTGGCTTCAGCAGTCCGGCCAGGCTGGTAAAGACGAGTGGCCTGTGGCCGAGGAGAAGGCTGTAGAAGGTCTTCATCCTGGAAGCCACGGCCTCTAAGGGAACGGCCACTTCCAGGTAAGGTTCGTTGCCCGGGGCCGGCAGGACCTGGACTTCTCTTTTTACGGACAGCAGCCGGAGGAAATTTTCGGTTTCCAGCCTGAGTTCACCAAGGGGGCTGTTAACGGGACTGATGACCACCAGCGGACCGTCGATTTCCCTGGCCAGCAGGGCAAAGAAATAGGGACGGGCTTCGGGAATAACCCCGCTCAAAAAAAGACAGTCCTCCCCCTCCTTTAACCTGGCTACCAGGGCCCTGAACTCCGGCAGCCCTGCCAGAAATTCCAGACTCACATGACTATTTTAGACGAGTGAGGGGCAGAGGTCTATCCTCTACCCCATTTATGTGAATGGGCAAGCCATATTCTTGCCCGCCGGAGCCCTTAGATCCTCCACCAGTAGGAAAATTTCATGAACACCCCATAATTGGTACGGCCGTAATGTCCGAATTCGTCCCGCAGGCTGTTGGAGTCGGCTCCCAGGTAGAAAAGGGTTCCGGGCCGCAGCACCCAGCTCAGGAGCAGGCTGCCGAATATCTTTTTATAATAATCGTTGTAATCGATAATGGTTCGGACGGACAGGGTCTTGGAAATCTGGAAGGTGGTTTTTTGCCTGATCACCAGGTAATCCCAGAGTTTCTCGCCGCCCCACTCTCTCCAGTAAGTCTGCCAGTTGACGTCCAGTCCGAGCTGCAGCCTTTTTTCCGGCTTGAGCGTCAGAAACAGGCCGTAGATGTTGCTGTAGCCAAGAAAGGGGTCTTCCGGGTCGTATTTGATGCTGTGCCCGGTCTGGAAATAAAAATTAAAGGGCAGCCAGCTCAGAAAGGTTGTCTGCCCTTCCAGGTAAAAAGTTGTCTTGTGAAAATCGGTCCCGGCGTACCGTTCCATTGACCTGGTCAGAAACAGGAATATCCGGTTGAACTCGGTCAGCCGGAACTGGAGACGGGCCCGAACCCATTTATCCTGGACGATGTCTCCCCGGTAGGAATCGCGCTGAGCCACCTGGAGGTTCAGGTCGACCTGGTTGAGGTATTTTTTATCGGTGAACAGGTTAAAAAAAGTAAAAAGACCGGTCAGTCGGTAATCCACCCGGTTGACAAAACCGGAAGAGGCTTCAAAGTCGGGATGCATCGCCTGAAAATAACCGCCGGTTCCCCAGTGCAGCTTTTTCCTGAGCCTGGTGTAATAGTAGAATTCGCTGTAGAGGGCTGGAGCCAGGGCAGTGTTGCGCTCTTCGTTCCTGGTGTCTGAAGCCAGGGCCTGGAAGGAAAAGAAGAATCGGTCCTTGAAACGCCACATGCCGTCTATTCCAGCCACCCGGTTCCAGGCGCCGCCGGTTATTTCTTTATCGGCCAGGGTAAAACCCACGTAGGACTGGTCGAAGACGTCGGCCTTCACCCGGAAGATGTTAAACAGGGCATTGCGGTCGACTGCTTCTTCGCCGCCGCCGTTATGAACCTCCCACAGGCTTTCGGTAGGCTTCTGGTCGTAAGCGGTGAGCAGCCCGTAGCTGAAACGACCGGTCTTCCCGGTTACCCGGGCCCCGAACAGGGGGTCAATGATCCGGCGGGTATAGACCATCTCTATCGCCGGAAAACGGAAGATTTCCATGCCTTCCAGAAAAAAGGGTCTCTTTTCCTGGTAGTAAAGGGCATAGCGAAGGTTGAGGTCAATCTGGGGAACGTCGGCTTCCACCTGGCTGAAGTCCGGGTTGGCCGTCAGGTCGAGAGTCAGGTTGGAATTGGCGCCGTATTTAAGGTTGAGGCCCGGTTGCACGTCAACTTTCTGGCCTTCGGTCCTGGCCGAGGTGACCACCGGCATTATTTCCAGGTTCTTGCCCTTTTCCAGGTGGCCGGTCAGGATGAAAGGCCGGCCCTGGCTGAGCAGGCCGGGAATGGTGCGGGAATAGCGGGGCCAGATGATTATCTCGCCTGTCCGGGGCAGGTTTCGCCCCAGGACGATGTTCCAGGTTTTGGGGTCCTCGTCGGGAAAGCGGATGCTCTTGAAGGGAATGGCCGCTTCCACCACGTAGCCCAGGTCATCCATCTTTCCGTCAGAAATAAAAAAGGTGTCCCAGGAATCATCCATGCGGTCGTTGCCGCCCTCTTCCATCCGCATGAAGTCACCCTGAACCCCGATGGGATTCAGGACAAAGGTGAAGGCCCTCCGCTTCTCGCCGAAGGTGTCGAGGAAAATTATCACCCAGTCATCCTCCAGGCAATTGTCCCGGCTGGTTACCGAACAGCGAATTTTTTTCGGCTGGGAATCAAAGCAGCGAAAGGCCAGGTAGAGATTCTTTTCGTCGTAGCCAAGATAGGCCACTGTTTTCTCGCTGGGCTGGCCATTTTCCTTCGGAGACAGCTGCACAAAGTCTTCTATCTTGAGCGATTCCCGCTCGTAGACTTCATCCAGAAGGCCGTCAATCTTTGGCGGGTGTGTCAGCCTGGGAATGACCAGTTTCTCTTCCCGGGCCTGAGCAGAGGTTCGGGCCGGGCCCGGGCTGAAGAAAATGCTAACAAAAAATACCAGAAGGGTTGAAGATGTTAAAAAACTTCTTCTTATCATTTCACACCTTAAAAAGGATAAATCTTCAGGAATTCAAAACTATAGACGGAATTTCCTGGTATAAGGTTCACCGCCCCCGGGAATTTTTAGCGCCTGGCAGGCCGCGGACCTTCAGGCCGCAGAACGATAATCCAACCAATCTGAACCTGGCCGCTGCAGCCCTGAGCAGGATTTGATTAACTCCGGCCCAAAAGCTTTCAGAAGGAATTAAGCGGTTTCGAATCTCATTCTCTACCCGCTGTAATCATTCTTTGACCCGGCCCACTTCAAACAGCGGCTCTCCTCTGTTGCAGGGCGGAGTGCCTATTATGTAGAGCAGGATGCCGGTAAAAGGCGCCCGCATCTCGGCCACAGCTTTCCCGTGATAATCGGTGATTATTCCAACTATCTGCCCGGCCCTGACATAATCGCCCATCCCGGCCCGCGGGTGGAAAAGGCCGTCGTGGTCGGAATATACCACTTCATACCTGTCAATCCAGACCGGGTCCGACTGTAGCTCCGGCTGGCCGGGCAGCATTCCGAAATATTTCATCACGTTCAGGACGCCGGTCACGTTGGCGGCGATGGCTTCTT
The DNA here is from genome assembly GCA_937920515.1 of uncultured bacterium. Lineage (GTDB taxonomy): Bacteria > Acidobacteriota > Aminicenantia > Aminicenantales > Saccharicenantaceae > Saccharicenans. The sequence goes on along the minus strand of CALEUG010000015.1, from coordinate 156,598 downwards.
CCTCCACCCGGCCCAGGTAACCGGACTCGGTGGTGATGGCCGGCTTTCTCCTGACTATGGCCGTGTTACCCAGGTACTTAGAATTTTTCAGGTCCTGGACCCTCGTCTCGTCAATGATGATATGCTTGAGGCCAAAGGCCAGGGCCATTTCCCGGGTGACGGCATCAAGCTTCTGGTCTCCGCTCAGCATCCAGTAGGTATAGGGAATCAGGGCCTCGTTTCCGTCGCCGCAGTGCATGTCGATTAAAGCCTCAACCCTGTCCACGATTTCGGCGGTCAGGACGGCCGCAATCCTCTGACTCTGGGTGCCAGCCGGGTCGCCCGGGAAAACCCGGTTGAGGTTCTTCCAGTCATAGGGGTTGTAGTAGATGGTGCGCCGCTGAAAGGCAGGCAGGTTGGCGATGTGGACCAGGATTAGCGTTCCAGAAAGGTCATCAGGCCTTATTAATTCCTTAACCCGGTAAAGGGCCAGTATGGGCGGATATTCGTAGGGATGGACGCCGGCCACCGCAGCCAGAGCCCTGCCCGCTTTCCGGCCGTTGATGATTGTGATTGGAATTCTGGCGGCCGGGTCCACTCCCGCCGGAACCTCCAGAAAGCCGCTGACAGTTTCGCCCGGCCCGGCGACCAGGTCGCCCGTCCTAAAAACCCGGTTCGCTCCGGCCCGGGATTCGGCCAACGCCGACAGAACCAGAGCTGAAGTCAACAAGCAGAAAAATAATATTATTGCCCGCTTGTTTTTTTTCATCCTGCCTCCTTTCGGGCCGATGACCCGTCCTGAACAACTGCGCCCTCTGGAGCTGAAACAGGAGCGGGCGCTCCGCCGGCCGCCTTCAATATTCTATATATTCTATGTAAACCCAGCCGGATTAATCCAGTCCTTTATTGATGGCCTCATCCTTCAACCCGATATATGAAGAGCCTTTCATATATTCATATATTCATAAATCAGCCGGGGGCCTGACCCCCGGGCTGACCGCTATTCCGGTTCTGGCTCGAGGTTTTTTTCAATTCTGACCACGTGCCCGCCGGACAGGCGGCACAGGAAGACTTCTCTTGTCCGCCCGCTTCTTGCATTTCTTATTCTTTTCTGCCAGATGATCTCCTTAACTTCTATCCTGTTCCCGCCTGACCAGACCGCCCCGGGCTTCTCTTCCCCTCGGTAGCCGGCGTGCCATTCCACCCGGTCAAAATCCATGGTCATAAGCCTCATCTCCCATTATTATAAACCCAGGCCGACCAAAAAACATCGGGCGCCCGGGGCTTTACCATTTAACGGCAGACCTGCTCGGCCCTCTCCTTTTACGGGTTGTGCCGGGTCAGATACACCGGTAAAACACGGGGATCTCTATATAAAAGCCACAGGCTTAAATACCTGTTATCCTGATTGAATATGCGATTTACCCGTTATGGCTGTCTTATTTCACAATCAGCCGGGATCTCTGGTAAAAAAATATTCTTCTTTTTTAAAAATCCAGATTAAAAGTGTAACTGACCTCTTGACCCCATACCCGGGTTTGAATCTTCCAGTCTTAAACAATATAATGACCACCTAAACGGAGGTGAAAATGAAAGCGAACAGGTGGCTGACTTCTATCCTGCTTATAGTGATCTTATTGTTCGGTCTGGGCACCCCCCTGCTCAAAGCTCAACCAGGCGAGGTCCGGCTGACGGTTTTTTATCCCTCGGTCGGAACAATCCGTAATCTCCAGGCCCTGAGGGAGAACGGCTTCATCGACCTTCCCGGACTGAGAGTAACCGGCCTCTACCACGTCCGGGAAGCCACCAATTACGAAGAGGCCCGGAGATACGTCAGGGACAATTCCCTGGAATGGTTTACCTTCAAGGCCTTCTCGGCCGAGATCGGGCCGGAAAATATTTTCAAGACCAATGACCTGACTGGCGAGCTGGCGGAAATCTTCAGGCAATCCGACGGTATCATCTTCTTTGGAGGCCCGGACATACCGCCGGCCGTCTGGGGCGAGCGGACCAGTCTTCTCACTGAAATCACCGACCCTTACCGCCATTACTTTGAGCTTTCGGCCATCTTTCACCTGCTGGGGGGCTACCAGGACCAGAACTTAAGGCCCCTGCTTGAAGAAAATCCCGAACTGCCCGTCCTGGGCATATGCCTCGGGGCCCAGAGTCTTAATGTCGGAACCGGCGGAACGCTCATCCAGGACATCTGGTCCGAAGTCTACGGAAAAAATTATGTCGAGGATATCATCTCTCTCGGCCCCGACCGCTGGCATAACAATCCCTATATCAGGCTGCGTCCGGACCTCAGGCTGAGCGGCTACAGCTTCCACTGGATAAAGCTCCTGCCGGACGGTTTCTTCGTCAAAACCCTGGGCTTTTCGGACAGGGATCGCCCCAGAGTACTGAGTTCCCATCACCAGGCTTTCAAGAAGCTGGGCAGGGGCTTCAAGGTCATAGCCACCTCCCCCGACGGAAAAATCGCAGAAGCCATCCACCATACCAGGTACCCCAATGTACTCGGCCTGCAATTTCACCCGGAAAATTACCGACTCTGGGACAAGGCCCTGCAGATCAGGTTCAGCCCGGACGGCCAGCCGACCAGCTACTGGGAAATCCTGAACACTAACCCTCCCAGCCTTGATTTCCATCGCCGCATCTGGCAATGGTTCGCCCGGGCCATGAAGAAGAACAGGATTAAGATGGAGTCACAATCCGGATGAAAAAAACTGCAGCCGGGGCTGTTTTGCTGATTTTTTGTTCCGTCCTGGCCTCACCCGGGGCAACTGACAGGTCCAGATCCGGACTGTTGAAGAACTTCTAACAATTGTTTGCCGCCCCGAAGCAGGAACGATAAGTTTGCCCGTTCAGCCATTATGAGAAATGCTTGAAAAAATCGGCCGATATGGATGTCGCTGAAGAAAAGCGACCGGGCAAAATACAATTTTCTCTTGAGATTTTAAGGCTCAATTGATATCCTGATTTTTATTCCGGACAGGAGGTTATGATGCGTTTTTATCTATCAAGCCTGTTACTGATTTTATCATTTGCCATCCTGACGATGCTGGTTTCCTGTTCCAAACCTTCAGGTCAGGTCCAGGGAACGCTGTTCAAAGATGACCTGGAATTTCTTAAAAAGCACACTTCGGTAATTACCCTGACCGGGGCAGACGGGCGGGCTATGGTGGCTGTAAACCCCGATATCCAGGGGCGGGTGATGACCAGCAGCGCCGCCGGTCCAGAAGGACTGAGCTTCGGCTGGATTAATCGCGAATTGATTGCCTCCGGCGAAAACAACCCGCACATTAACGCTTTTGGTGGCGAAGACCGTTTCTGGCTCGGGCCCGAAGGCGGCCAGTATTCCCTGTTCTTTAAAAAAGATTCGCCTTTTGACCTGGAACACTGGTTCACTCCCCCGCCGATCAACGAAGGAGCATTTGACCTGGTGGCCCGGGACGACCGGCAGGTTGTCCTGCAGAAAGAAATGAACCTGGTCAACTACTCGGAATTCGAGTTCAAAATAAAAGTGGACCGAACAATCAGGCTCTTAGACCAGGCTGAACTGGAAGCCCTGGGAGTTCCGCTTGAAGGCAAGCTCAGCTGGGTGGCCTTCCAGTCCGATAACCGCATCACCAACGCCGGCCAGCTGCCCTGGAAAAAAGAGACCGGACTGGTTTCTATCTGGATCCTGGGCATGTTCAACCCCTCACCCCAAACCACCATCGTTATTCCTTACAAGACAGGACCGGAGGAGGAACTCGGTCCGGTGGTAAACGACGCCTACTTTGGCAAGGTGCCTGCTGACCGCCTTAAAATTGCCGACGGCATCATCTATTTTAAGGGCGACGGCCAGTACCGCAGCAAGATAGGAATTTCACCGCTTCGGGTCCTTCCCTTCTGTGGCAGCTACGACGCCGGAAACCGCGTCCTGACCATAGTTCACCTGAGCCTGCCCGACAACCCGGCCGAACACAGCTACGTAAATTCCATGTGGGAAATCCAGAAGGACCCCTATGCCGGCGACGTGGTCAACAGCTATAACGACGGACCGGCTGCTCCCGGGGCCAGGCCTTTAGGGCCCTTTTACGAACTGGAAACTTCTTCTCCCGGAGCCATCCTAAATCCTGGAGAATCGCTGCGGCACGTTCACACCACCATTCACCTCCAGGGCGAGGAGAAAGACCTGGACCAGATCGCCAGAAAAATTTTCGGAGTAAGCCTGGCCGAAATAAAAAAGGCTTTCAGCCAGAATTAAAAGCGGCTGGCCGCAGACCGGCCTGTTGTTGTCTTCCGTTTTGGCTCGGGCCGGTTCATAAGATTCAGGCAGCCAGTATTTTTTGATAAGACGTCAGGGAAATTAGCCGGAAAAGAATTGGTGTGGCCACAATAGACTTCGACGGCCAGGGCTTCAAAGGCCAGCCGGCAGACAGGCTGGCTCTGGCTGGTGATTGACGGACACAAGAATTATTAATTAGAATTAATTAGCATTTGGAATAGCCCGGGTTAAATAAGGGTTGGAAAACATGAACCCAAAAAAGAGCAATCTGAACGGGAGACTTTCTCTCCTCATCTTTTATGTCAACCATTTTAGCGGCCTGTAACCTTTACCGGCTCCGTTCCCTCTGGCCATTCGCCCCACAACCTCAAGTTCTGAAAGAAAGGAGCAAGCCGATGAAAATCATCGTTTTAGGAGCCGGACTGGTCGGCCGGGCCATGGCCCTGGACCTGGCCCCGGAAAAAGATTTTGCGGTTTCAGCCGCCGACCGGGATGAAAACAGGTTGAACGACCTGGCAGTTCGTGGACTCAAAACGGTTCAGTCCGACCTGAGCCGGGCTCAAGATTTGAAAAATATAATCAGAGAACAGGACCTGGTGCTTAACGCCCTGCCGGGCTGGCTGGGTTTTCAGACCCTGAGAGCCTGCCTGGAGGCCGGTAAAGACGTGGTTGACATCGCCTTCTTCCCCGAAGACCCTTTTGAACTGGATTCCCTGGCCCGGGAAAAAGGAGTCGCAGCGGTGGTGGATGCCGGGGTAGCCCCGGGACTGAGCAACCTGCTGGCTGCCCATGGACTGAGCCGCCTGGACAGGGGACAGGCTCTGAGCATTTACGTTGGTGGTCTGCCCCGGGTCAGGAAATTGCCGTTTGAGTACAAAGCCGTTTTTTCGCCGCTGGACGTCATTGAGGAATACGTCCGACCGGCCAGGCTGAAAGAGGGCGGACGGGTGGTGGTCAGGCCAGCCCTGTCCGATCCGGAATTCGTGGAGTTCGAGGACCTGGGCACCCTGGAAGCTTTTAACACCGACGGGCTGCGCACCCTGCTCCGGACCCTGGACTTTCCGGAAATGAAAGAAAAAACCCTTCGCTATCCCGGCCACCGGGAAAAGATGTTGATGCTCCGGGAAGCGGGATTTTTCGACTCCCGGCCGGTTGAAATCGGCGGCCAGCAGGTCCGGCCCGTTGAATTTACGGCCAGAATCCTTTTCTCCCGCCTGCAGCTTGAGCCTGGAGACGAGGACCTGACGGTGCTAAGAGTGGTGGTGGAAGGTGATAAGAACGGTCGTCCGCATCGCCTGACCTTTGAGCTTCTTGACCGCTTCGACCGCGAGAGCAGAATTCACAGCATGGCCCGGACCACCGGTTACACGGCCACCATGCTGGCCAGGGCCCTGGCCCTTGGTCTGATAAAAAGAAAGGGCATTATCGCGCCGGAAATGCTGGGTTTCGAGCCAGAGGTCTTCTCGTTCGTCAGGGAAGGCCTGGAGAAAAGAGGAATATTAATCAAGGAAACAATCCAGGCCGACTGAATCCATGGCTGCCCTGAAAGGTACCGATAGAATGCCAGATGTCAGCCGGGCTGCCCGGTATCTCCAGGGCTTTAAGCAGTCAATTGGCCAGGCCAGAAAGGCCATTATCTCAAGAGAGAATTAAGAGAAAAAACCATTAAATTACAAAAAACGGGTCAGCCGGACGCAGCTACTTCTTAAGCTTTCTGATGTCAACCCAGTTTTCCAGGAACTTGCTCTCGCCTGCGGCTGGCCTGTCCTGCTCCGTCAGCAGCGACTCAATGATTGCCTTCAGGTGAGCGTAGGGCAGCGTGCCGATTATCATCCGGTTGTTGATGATGATGGTCGGAGTGGAGCGGATGCCGTAGGGAAAGCGCTCTGAAGTCTTTTCGTATTCCTTGCCTGTTTCGATGATCTGCCGGACCAGTTGCTTGGTTTTCTCATCGGTCAGGGCGGCTTCCACTCCGTATTTCCTGGCCAGCTGCAGCCGCCATTCGGAATTCTTGGCCTTCTCAAAATTCCTGAAGATTTCGTCGTGAATCTGAGGGAACCTGGCCGGGTCATAGGCAGCAATGTAGGACAGGTCGCAGGCGCCGGGGTGCTTGTTCTTGTCCACCACGTCGTTGCATCTGGCTTCCAGCGGGAAGAACTGGAAGGCAATGTTGACCTTACCGGCGTATTCTTTTTTGATCCTTTCCAGCTGCTTGAACAGGAACAAACAGTCGGGACAGAGGAAATCAGCGTACTCGATAATCCTGATGGGAGCTTCCTCGAAATTCTCGGTGGCCCTGGCCGTCCAGTAAGGCGAGATCAAACTGGGGTTCTTTACCGTTTCCAGGCTGTAAAATTCCTTGACGATTTTCGTGGCCACACCTCCCAGCTGAGCGTCTTTCTTGGCCTGGTAAAAAAGATGAAAGCCGTAGGCGCCCATCAGGGTCAGAATCCCGATGACCACCAGCGGCCTGACTGAAGAGAACACCAGGTCGCGGAAGAAACCATAAATCCCGGGATATTCGTTCCTGACCCCGTACTTCCAGAACAGGAAAAAGTTCAGAAACGAGAAAACATAAAAGCCCGAACAGAGCAGGCACAGGCTTTTAAGGAAGAATACCGAGTAGATGAAAAGCGAAATTACTCCCAGGACATTGAGCAGGGCCAGCAGCTTGTTGACTCTTTCCAGCCGGACCGAGGGCAGCACCGCCCCCACCATCACCAGGATTCCCAGGACCAGCCCCCAGTAACCCAGCGGAACTCCCTGGAAATGGGCAATGGAAGAGTAGGCCGAACTGTCGCAGTTGAAAAAAGCGCTGATATCGCAGAAGGCCCCGGTAAAAATGGTCTCGGGGAAATTGGCCTGAAAAAAATGGTCGATGGTCAGGAAGGAAAAAACGGCCATGCCCAGGCCGGTTAAAAAACTCCAGAACCTCAGCCCGTAGCTTCTAAGAGTCAGGCTTCTGTCCATATTCTAACTCGCTCCAGAAGTTTTATTAATCCGGACAATCAGCAAGCAGGCTGGCGCCGGCTCCAAGAGCACCAGCGGTCGCTCTTTACAGCCATATCTGTCTGACCGCTTTCCGGGCGCACTCTGAAGCGCGGTTACGGCAGCGTCCGGATTTCTTATTAATCCTATGTTTTTAATATTATTTTTCAACGGCATTTTAACCGTCCGGTCGCCGGTTGTCAATTTCAGCCCTGGCGCCCGGCAAAAATCTCCTCGGCCTCCGGGGTGTACTTTCCGTCGGGTCCGTAGAGAATAAGGGGCGGAATGGTCCGGCAGCTTTCGGCTGAAAAGGCACACTCGGCCAGAAAGAAATTGGCAGGTTCATCCTTCCGGGGATAGACTGACCGGCTGGCCCTGAGCTTCAGGCCCTGCCTTTCCAGCTCTCGCTCAAATTCTGCCCGCCGGCTGTCGGGGAAGATAAAGCAGGCCCGCCCGGTCTCCTTGAGCCAGTTTCTGGTAAAGGAAAGCAGTTCTTCCAGGCTGCAGAGCAACTCGTGCTTGGCGATATTCTTTTCTTCCGAGGGGCTTAAAAAACCGCTGTTGCGGCGGATGTAGGGTGGGTTGGAAAAGATAAGGTCAAACTTGCGGTAGGGCCGGTACTGGCGAAAGTCTTTCTGCAGGACGGTCACCCGGCCTTCCAGGTTGTTGAGCAGGACGTTGCGGCGGGCCAGTTCTACCAGGACCGGCTGGACCTCCAGGGCCAGGATGTGCTTGAAGGGTTTGAGGCTGAGCAGGAGAGAAATTATGCCACAACCGGTTCCCACCTCCAGCAGCTCGTCACCTTCGCTGGTGGTGATGAAATCGGCCAGCAGCGGGGCATCCAGCGAAAAGCGAAAGCCGTTCTTTCGCTGCAGGACCAGAATTCGCCCGCGGTAAAAAGTATCCAGACTTTCATCCGGTCTTATCCCGGGGTCAAGCTCGATCATCATCTTCCATATCGGTCAACACCAGAATTTTATCGTCGGCCACCCGGACCAGACCGCCTTTTATGTCCAGCCTTTCTTCGCGGCCCAGGACTGTCCGGAAGATTATCTGTCCCGGGCCGAGGCAGGCGTTAAGCGGCCGGTGGCCAGGCCAGAGGCCCAGGTAACCATCCAGGCCCGGAAGCTGCACCTCCAGCACTTCGGCCTCCACCAGCAAACGGGCGGGTGATATCACCCTGAGCTGCAGCCTCTCATCTCTGTCCGGGTTCATAACTTCTTGAGCTCCTCGGCCTTCTGGACCACCTCATCTATGGTCCCGACCATATAGAATGCCTGCTCCGGCTTGTCGTCGTGCAGGCCCTCGCAGATTTCCTTGAATCCGCGGACTGTTTCCTCCACCGGAACGTACTTGCCGGGCCGCCCGGTGAACTGCTCGGCCACGTGGAAGGGCTGGGACAGGAACCGCTGGATTTTCCGGGCCCGGGCCACGATCAGCTTATCTTCGTCCGACAGCTCTTCGATTCCCAGAATGGCAATGATGTCCTGGAGTTCTTTGTAGCGTTGCAGGATTTCCTTGACCCGCCTGGCCACCTGGTAATGTTCCTCGCCCACAATCCGCGGGTCCAGGATGCGGGAATAAGAAGACAGCGGGTCGACTGCCGGGTAGATGCCCATCTCGGTCAGAGCCCGGCTGAGGTTGGTGGTGGCATCCAGGTGGGAAAAGGTGGTGGCCGGAGCCGGGTCGGTGAAATCGTCAGCCGGAACGTAGATGGCCTGGACCGAGGTAATAGAACCTTTCTTGGTTGAAGTAATCCGCTCTTCCAGCTCGCCCAGCTCGGTGGCCAGGTTGGGCTGGTAGCCCACGGCCGAAGGCATCCGGCCCAGCAGGGCAGACACTTCGGAGCCGGCCTGGACAAAGCGGAAGATGTTATCTATGAACAGCAGAATATCCTGGCCCATCTCGTCGCGGAAATATTCGGCCACCGACAGGGCGGTCAGCCCCACCCGCAGCCGGGCTCCCGGCGGCTCGGTCATCTGGCCGTAAATAAGGGCAGTCTTGTTTAAGACTCCGGATTCCTTCATCTCCAGCCAGAGGTCGTTGCCTTCCCTGGTTCTCTCGCCGACACCGGCAAAGACCGAATAGCCGCCGTGTTTTTTGGCCACGTTGTGGATGAGCTCCATGATGATAACGGTCTTGCCCACCCCGGCTCCGCCGAACAGACCGATCTTTCCTCCCTTGAGGAAGGGCTGGATGAGGTCAATGACCTTGATACCGGTTTCGAACATTTCCATCCTGGTGCTCTGCTGGTCGAGTGGCGGCGGCTGGCGGTGAATTGGATATTTCCTGGTGGCCTGGATCGGACCCAGGTGGTCGACCGGCTCTCCAATGACGTTCATCACCCGGCCCAGTGTACCTTCACCCACCGGGACTTCGATCGGCTTTTCAAGACTTATGGCCTTCATGCCCCGGGCCAGGCCGTCGGTCGGGTGCATCGAAACGCAGCGAACTTTGAAGTCGCCGATGTGCTGTTCCACTTCCAGCATTATATCCACCGGCACCGGGACGTCAAAACCTTCGCTGGTAACCCGGATGGCGGTGTAGATGGGCGGCAGGTCTTTTTCCGGAAAGACCACATCCACCACCGGTCCTATGACCTGGACCACCTTGCCTGTTTTCTCCTGCACTGTAACTTCCCTGTCTGTGTTTGCCTTGAGCATAGGCTTAGACTCCTTGCTGTTTTAGCGCTTCCACGGCCGTCTGAATCTCCAGCAGTTCTCTGGTTATCGAGGCCTGGCGGATCTTGTTGAGCAGCAACACCAGGTCGGAAATCAATTCCCCGGCATTCTTGGTGGCGTTTTCCATGGCCATCATCCGCGAGGCCTGTTCGGCCGCCTGTGATTCCAGAAGGTAATGCTCCAGCTGATACCTGAGGTAAAACCCGAGCAGGTAATCGATTATCCGGCTGGCTTCCGGTTCCCAGTCCGGCCGGGGAGTTTCAGCCGGAATTTCAGCCGTTGCAGCCGCCAGCGGCAGAAGCCGGCTGATGGTTATTCGCGGAGCTATGATCGACCGAAATTCGTTGTAAATCACATAGACAGCATCCACCTGCTTGAAAACGAAACGGTATTCAAGATGCCGGCCCAACTCCCGGCTGATTTCCGCCACCCTTTTATCCACGCCCTCGGCATAGGACCCGATAACGGGATATTTAAGCCGCTTGAAGTGGGTACTGGCCTTCCTTCCAATGGTAACAACTTCCAGGGCGGCCTTTTCTTTCTTCTGCTCCAGAAAGGTCATGGCCAGGGCCAGCAGGTTGGAATTGAAAGCGCCGCACAACCCCTTGTCAGAAGTTATGACTATAACCTCAATCCTTTTTTCCGGACGGATTTCAAGAAAAGGATGAAGCGACTGCCCGGAGGCCTGGCTCAGAGAAACGGCCAGCCCCGGAAATGAATGCCAGAACGGCCGGCGTTCCACCACCTGGCGGTGAGCCTTCTTGAACCTGGCTGTGGCCACGGTTTTCATGGCCTGAGTGACCTGCTGGCTGTTGCGGACACTCTGGATCCGGCGCCTTAAATCAATCAGCGTGGGCAACCTGCGTTTCCTCCTTGAAAATCTGGTTGAACTCTTTGAGGGCCTGGCTGATGCTGTCGTCCAGCTCCAGGTCTATCTGCTTTCTGGTGGCGATGGCCTGGAGCAAAGACGGGTACCTGCTTTCGAAAAATCTGTAAAGCTCTTTCTCATACCTCTTGATGACTTCAACCGGGAACTCGTCCAGGAAGCCCCGGTTGCCAGCGTAAATGATGAGAATCTGTTTTTCCACCGGCAGGGGGTTGTAGGGTTCCTGCTTGAGGACTTCAGTCAACCTCAGCCCGCGTTCCAGCTGAGCCTGGCTGGCCTTGTCCAGCTCGGTGCCGAACTGGGCAAAGGTCAGAAGCTCCCGGTACTGGGCCAGGTCCAGCCTGAGCTTTCCGGCCACCTGCTTCATGGCCTTGATCTGGGCGCTTCCGCCGACCCGGGATACCGAGATGCCGACGTTGATGGCCGGTCGGATGCCGGCGTTAAACAGGGACGGTTCCAGGTAGATCTGGCCGTCGGTGATGGAAATGACGTTAGTGGGGATGTAACCGGAGACATCACCGGCCTGGGTTTCAATAATCGGCAGGGCGGTCAGCGAACCACCGCCCAGCTCGTCGTTCAGTTTAGCCGCCCGTTCTAACAGCCGGGAATGCAGGTAGAAAACGTCACCCGGGTAGGCTTCCCTTCCCGGGGGCCTTCTGAGCAACAGCGATATTTCCCTGTAGGCGGCGGCATGCTTGGACAGGTCGTCGTAGATCACCAGGGCATGCTGGCCGTTGTCCCGGAAATACTCGCCCATGGCGCAACCGCTGTAAGGAGCCAGGAACTGCAGGGCCGACGGGTCGGAGGCCGAGGCCACCACCACGATGGAATATTCCATGGCCCCGTAATCTTCAAGCGTCTTGATGATCTGGGCTATGGTCGATTTCTTCTGGCCGATGGCCACGTAGACGCAGACCACGCCGGTGTTTTTCTGGTTGAGGATGGTATCGATGACGATAGTGGTCTTTCCCGTCTGCCGGTCTCCGATGATCAACTCTCGCTGACCACGGCCTATGGGAATCATGGCGTCGATGGCCTTGATACCGGTCTGCAGAGGCTCGCGCACCGGAAGCCTGTCCACCACCCCCGGAGCCAGCCTTTCCACGTACATGTATTGATCCGTTTTGATAGGGCCCTTATCGTCGAGCGGATGGCCCAGCGGGTCAACCACCCGGCCGACAAGCGCCGGGCCGGCCGGCACCCTGAGAATTTCCCTGGTTCTTTTAACTATGTCCCCTTCCTTAACATGGTCGGTCTCACCCAGCAGCATCACCCCGACCGAGTCCTCTTCCAGGTTGAGAGCCACTCCATAGATATCGCGGGGGAAAACCAGCAGTTCGTTGTACATGACATTTTCCAGGCCGTAAACCCGGGCGATGCCGTCGCCGACCGAGATGACCGTGCCGGTTTCCCGGATGTCCACCTGGCCGCCAAAATCTCTGATCTGCTGTTCAATTATCCTGGTAATTTCGTCGGCTTTAATCTGCATCTCGTTACCTCTGGCTGACTATTTCCTTCAACTTCAGCAGGCCCCCCCTGACCGAAACGTCGTAATAAACATTTCCTTTCTTCAAAACCAGCCCGCCGATGATTTCAGGATTAAGACGGAACTGGAGGCGGACCGGTTTCTTCCATCTTTCTTCCAGGGTTCTCTGGAGCTCGGTTTTTTCTTCCTCGGTCAGGTCCACCGCCGAATCTATTTCAAAAACTTCTATCCCCTTTTCCTCGGCCCAGACCCCGGGCAACTCCTCCACGATTTCCGGGAGAAGAGCCATTTTTTCTTTCTCGGCCAGCAGCTTTACCAGGCGGGCCACCCTGAGGTCAAAATCCGCCCGTTTAAGAATTTCTTCAACCATCAGCTTTTTCTGGTGCACCGGGATAAAAGCCGAGGTCAGGGCATAAGTCAGGGCCGGATTGGTCTTAATTAAACGGGCCAGCAACCGGAGCTGTTCCAGGCAGACCTTGAACTCGGGCTCCAGGTCCACAGCCCGGGCCAGCCCCCTGGCATATTTTCTAACTATTGACCGATGGTTCATTGGTTGACCTCAACCTGTCGATGGCTCTATGGATCAACTTCCGGTGCAGCTCGGGAGTCAATTTTTCCTGGATTCTCTTTTCGGCCAGGGAAACACTGAGGTCTATGGCATAAGTTTTCAGTTCCCTGATACTCATCCGGACCATGGCTTCGATCTCTTCCCGGGCCAGTTTTCTCAGCCTCCCGGCTTCTTTTTCGGCTTCCTGGCGGATGGCCGCTCTTTCCTGCTCGGCCTCTTTCTCGGCCTGCTCTTTGAAGGCCCGAATTTCATCGGCCAGTTTGTTCAGCCGGGTCCTAACTTCCTCCAGCTTCTGCAGTGATTCCTGCTTCCTGGCCTCGGTCTGCTGCAGCCGGGCCGCTACCTGCTCCACCCTGCCTTTCAGGTAATCGTTCAGTGGTTTGCGCAGCAGGTAGGCCAGCCCTCCGAACAGAACCACAAAGTTTAGAACCTGCCCGAGAAAAGCGTCCAGGTCAAAATGGCCGGAGGCTTCTCCGGCCAGTCCCGGAGCGCTCAGGACCAGGACCAGTAAGACCAGGATCAAACTCTTGAATTCAGGACAGAACCCTATCAATGGAGTATCTTCTCCTCGAGCTGCCTGGCCAGGCCTTCAACTTCCCGGCCCAGCTCGTCTTTGAGTTTCTCCGTCTGCCGGTCGAGTTCCTCGCGGGCAGCCGCCACCTGCTGCTTGACTTCAGCCTGAATCTCGGCCACCAGTCGGGACTTTTCGTTCAGGGCCTCAGATACGATTTTTTCTCTGAGAAGCTGCGCCTCCAGCCGGGCTTCTTTCAGACCGGATTCCACTTGCTGTAGGTGGCCTTCGTAGTCTCGCATAGCCTGGCGATAGGTCTTTTCATTCTCCTCCAGAATTTTTCTTCGCTTATCTCTCAGGTTGAGGTAAGGTTTGAAAAATACCCGGTTTAAAACGATGACCAGAACCCAGACCAGCACAAAGACTGCTACGAATGTCAGGTCGACCTGTAACACGGTTCTAACCTTTCTGGCTATAAGAATAAAAAAATAACATTAAAGGGGTCAAAAAGCAACCTGACGGACAGCCGGCTTAACCTTTTCTGACCTGTGATTGAAGAAACTTCCTGGCTTCGCCCACCAGAAAAAGAGAGCCGGCCACCAGCACCGGCTCCTGCCCGCCCGACAGGGCCAGGGCCAGTTTGAGGGCCGAGGGTACATCATCCTCAAGGAAATACCTGCCCCGGTATTCGGTCACCCGGGCGGCTATGTCCAGCGGACCGGCTGCCCTTTCCAGTGAAGGCCTGGTCAAAATTACCCGGGAAGCCAGGGGAAAAAGCCAGCGGGCTATTTTTTCTATTTCCTTGTCTTTCATGACTCCAAAAACCAGGATGGCCGGCCGGATGAAGTTCTTCTTCCAGAACCTGTTGACCGCCATGGCCCCGGCCTCATTATGACAGCCATCCAGAACCACAACCGGAAAAGAACTGAAAATTTCCAGTCTTCCGGGCCAGGAGGTGCTTTCCAAACCCTGGATTATCTTTTCCCGGCTGAGCCTCCAGCCGCTCTCTTTCAATACCTCAGAAACGGTAATGGCCACGGCCGCATTTTCACCCTGGTGCCGGCCAGGAAGGGAAGGCCTGAATTCATAGCTATCGCAGTCTGTCCTGTAGAGAAAAACTTCTCCGCACCCTTCTTGTTTTACGATGAACCTGCGTCCTTTACCGAAAGCCAGGACCAGCGGGGCCCCCTCTTCCCGGCATTTTTTCCTGATGACCTGCAGGGCTTCCGGGTTCCTGACCCCGCAGACACAGGGCACATTTTTCTTTATTATTCCCGCCTTTTCGAAGGCAATCTTTTCCAGGGTGGAGCCTAAGTACTGCTGATGGTCGTAGGAAATGGTGGTTATTACCGAAACTTCCGGCCTGACCACATTGGTGGCGTCAAACCGACCGCCCATACCCACTTCCAGGACGGCCAGGTCCACCTTCTTCTGGCTGAAGTAAAGAAAAGCGGCGATGGTCAGGATTTCAAAGTAGGTCAGGGCTCCGGAAACCCGGCCGGAAACCTTCAACCTTTTCTCCCTTTTTTCTATGGTATCCAGCAATTGCTTCAAATCCCTGCCTGGAACCGGGGTGCCGTTCACCTGGATCCTCTCCCTGACATCAACCAGGTGGGGCGAGGTGTACAGGCCGCTTCGGAAGCCATGTAAACGGAAAATTCTTTCCAGCATGGCGCAGACCGAACCCTTGCCGTTGGTGCCGGCCACGTGTATGACCGGATAACCCAGATGGGGATTTCCGAAATCTTCCAGCACGGCCTGGATATTCTCCAGCCCCAGCCGGATGCCGAAAAGCCGGGCCTGTTCGAGATAAGGATAAGAGGCAAGAGGGCTCATGAACTCTTATGATTCCGGCCGGTTCAGGAAAAGACGCAGGGCTTTGATCAGGTAGTTTCGCAGGTATTTTCTTTCCACCACCTCATCCAGCATTCCGTGAGCCAGCAGGAATTCAGCCCTCTGGAATCCCCTGGGCAGCTTCTCTTTTATGGTCTGCTCGATGACCCTCGGACCGGCAAAACCGATCAGGGCGTTGGGCTCGGCAATGTTGATATCGCCCAGCATGGCAAAACTGGCGGTGGTCCCGCCGGTGGTCGGGTCGGCCAGCACTGAAATGTAGGGCAGCCTGGCTTCAGACAGCCGGGCCAGGGCCGCGGCCGTCTTGATCATTTGCATCAGGGACATCATGCCTTCCTGCATCCTGGCCCCGCCCGAGCAGGAGACGATAATCAGCGGCAATTTTTCTTCCACCGCTCTTTCGGCTGCCCTGGCCACCTTCTCGCCGACCACAGAGCCCATGCTGCCGCCCATGAAGCCAAACTCCATGGCCATGATTATAACCGGCAGACCACCCAGGGTTCCCCGGGCGGTGACGATGGCCTCGGGCAGTCCGGTTTTCTTCTGACTGTCCTTCAACCTGGCCTCATATTTCTGCTGGTCCTGGAAACCGAGGAAATCGACCGGGTAGATGTCCTGGTCCAGAAGCTCGAACTGGCCGTTGTCAAAAAGCTGGCCCAGCCTCTCCAGTGCCCCCAGCCGGAAATGGTAATTGCACTGGGGACAGACCTTCAGGTTATCTATTATGTCCTGCTTGTACAGGATTTTCTGGCAATTGTTGCATCTGGTCCACAAGCCTTCGTTCATTACCAATCCTCCTTGATCTAAGAAATAGTGTTAATCCCGGCCTTCCTCCGGCCGCCCTACTTGCCCTTCGGCTCAATCAGCGACAATACTGAATCGGGATCAGGCAGGGTGTCCTCTATTTCTTCTTCGGCGCTCAGCAGACGGCTGACCATTTCCAGCAAAACGTCGGGATTAATGGGTTTTTCCAGGTACTCTGCCGCCCCCAGGTTGGCCACGGCCTCATGTTTGTACTGGGGCCCCTTGTACAGGCCCGTCAGGATTATGACCGGCACCGTTCCCTGGGACTCCTGGACAATCTTCCTGGTCAGGTCAAAGCCGTGGAGCTTGGGCAGAATGGCCTCCAGGATGACCAGGTCAGGCTTTTCTTCCTTGAACAGGTCATAGGCCTGGGCTCCGTCGGTAGCCTGGATAACCTGGACTTTTATGTTTTTGAGTATCCGGGACAGGCTTTCCAGGGAAGACGGTTCATAATCTACAATCAGGATTTTCTTCTCGGTCATTTCAATCAAGCCAATTTTAGTTTAAGGCGAAAGGCCTTGTCAACCGGAGAGGACCCCGACCCCTTTTACCTCTCCGGACTTTACAGGCAGGAGGCTTTTAGCATATAAACATCCTGTTGTGTTTTTTCCCTTTGACAAGGAGACGCCGTTGAAATGAAAAAGGTTCCCCTGCATACCAGGATCTTCATCGGGCTATTTCTGGGGGTGGTAGCCGGCCTGATTCTGGGCCCAAAGGCCCGGAACATCGAGTTTGTGGGCACTATTTTTATTCGCCTCATCACCATGGTGGTGGTTCCGCTGGTCTTCTTCTCCCTGGCTCTGGGAACGGCCAGCCTGGGAGATATTAAAAAGCTGGGGCGGGTTGGCCTTAAGACCTTTCTTTACTTCACCCTGACCACGGCCATAGCCATTACCATTGGCCTTTCGGCCGCCAATCTTCTGAAGCCCGGGACCGGGCTTAACGAGCAGGTCAAACAGGAATTATTAAAAAATTATCAGCAGGCAGCCCAGAGCAAAATATCGCTGGTCCAAGAAAAACCATCACTGATTTCGGTTCTGGTCAACATCGTCCCCGCCAACCCGGTCAAGGCCATGGCCGAAGGAGAAATGCTCCAGGTCATTTTCCTGGCCCTGATCTTCGGGTTGTGCCTGAGCCTGATAAGGCCGGAAAAGTCGAAGCCAATACTTCAGTTATTCGAAGGAATCAATGAAACCGTTCTGCAGGTGGTCAACCTGGTGATGAAATTTGCTCCCTACGGAGTCCTGGCTCTGCTGGCCTCAATCATCGGTCAGTTTGGCCTGAGCATTCTGGTAACTCTGTTGAAATACGCGCTGGTAACCATCCTGGGCCTGGCTTTTCAGGCCCTGGTTATAGACGGCCTCCTGGTAAGATTTTTGGGCAGGATGAAACCGGGAAGGTTTTTCAAGGGAATTTCGGATGCCATGCTCATCGCCTTTTCCACCTCCAGCTCCAACGCCACCATTCCGGTGGCCCTGGAATGCCTGGACGAGTTGAAGGTGAAAAAAGAATATTCCAGCTTCGTGGTCCCGCTGGGAGCCACTATCAATATGGACGGGACAGCTCTCTACCAGGGCGTGGCCGCGGTCTTCATAGCCCAGATTTACGGCATCCCCCTTAGCCTGGCAGCCCAGGCCACTATAGTCCTGATGGCTATTCTGGCTTCCGTCGGCACGGCTGGCGTGCCCGGAGCCGGCATGATAATGCTGGCCATGGTCTTGAAACAGATAGGCGTTCCCCTTGAAGGAGTGGCCCTGATCCTCGGGGTCGACCGCCTGCTGGATATGTGCCGGACAACCGTTAACATGATTGGCAACATGGCGGCTTCAGTCATAATTCACCGCTCTGAAGAAAAAAGCACGGCCGGCCAGGTTTGAGGCTAACCCGGCCCGAAAAAATAAATCTTTCAAAAGGGAATTTAACCTTGAGCAGGAAAACCAGACGCCAGCTCCTTGGCCAGCATTTTCTCCACGAGAAACGAATCCTGCAAAAAATAGTGGAAGCGGTGGAACCGGGTCCCGAAGACCTGGTGGTGGAAATCGGCCCCGGTCGGGGAGCCCTGACCTTCCCCCTGGCCGCCAGGGCAGGCCGGGTGCTGGCCGTTGAAAAAGATTATTCGCTGGTTGAAGACCTGGAAAAGAACAGGCCGGATAACCTGCTGATAATAGCCGGGGATATACTCAGGCTCGACCTCAAGAACCTAATCGCCGGCCACCGCCGCCCGGGTGAAAGGGTCAAGATAGCCGGCAATCTTCCCTACCATATCTCCAGCCAGGTCCTGTTTGTTCTGCTCGAAGTCAAAGACCTGGTCGAACGGGCGGTGTTCTTGTTCCAGAAGGAAGTGGCCCGGAGAATTACGGCTGCTCCGGAAAGCAAGAATTACGCTCCGCTATCCATCCTGCTCCAGAATTACTTCAACTGCCGGTTGTTGTTCCGGATTGCCCCGGGAGCTTTCAGTCCGCCACCCAGGGTTGATTCGGCCTGCGTCCTGTTTCAGAAAAAGCGCCAGCCAGTCTTTTTCCCCGCAGACCGGGAAAGCGAGATTTTCGCCTTTCTCAAGGAAGCCTTCTGCCAGCGCCGAAAGACCCTGAAAGGCAACCTGGAGAGCGCCGGATACGAAAGAGAAAAAGTCAGGCAAGCCCTGCAGGAACTCTCCCTCGGGGAAAAAGTAAGAGCCGAAGACCTGAAACCGGAGATTCTGGTTGAGCTTTTCCAGAGGCTGCAGAAAAACAGACGTGAAATTCAGGACCGACAGTGAAAACCGTCCGGTCCCTGTGCTATAATCAGAAAAAATGGCCAGAGCTAAGAAGGAAAAGAAAGCAGAAAAAAAAGAAGGCCGGAAGGGCAAAATCCTGGCTGAAGTTATTTCTGTAACGCTCATCTTTCTGGCTGCCTTTTCCCTCCTGAGCCTTTTTAGCTACAACCCGGCCGACCCCAGCTGGGCCAGCACTTCTCCCCCGGGCCACCGGGTCCAGAATTTCGGGGGAAGGCTGGGGGCCGGTCTGGCCGAGAGCCTGCTGCAGGTGTTTGGCCTGATGGCATTGCTTTTACCCCCGGCCCTGGGCTACCTGGGAATCAGGAGCCTGTTCCCGGGACAGTCCGGCCGGCTCTTCAGGCGCGGCCTGAGCGGCCTGCTCTATCTCCTGGTGCTTGCTCCGCTCCTGAACCTTATCCTCAAGAAAGCTCCCTGGAGGGGCAAAGATTTTCTGGCCGGAGGACTGATAGGCGAGCTGGTCGGCAATTTTTTTGTCCGCTACCTTAACCACGTTGGGTCTTTCATTCTCTTCCTGTGTCTTCTGGCCCTGCTTCTGATTTTCACCACCCACTGGAGCCTGGCCCGGACCGCCGAATTTTTTACCAGGCTCTTCAGGAATACCACCGGACAGGTCATAATCAGAATTACCCGGTACCACCAGGCCCGAAAACAGGAAAAAATAAAAAAGAAGCAGGAAGAAAAAGAGGCCGGAGAAAAACTGGCCGCTTCCCGGGAAGCGGGAGCCAGAACTCCTGTTGAAAAACCTCTCAGGGAAACTTTCCCGCCCGAGGAGAAAAAACCACCGAAGCCGGCAGAAAAACCCCAGGCGGCCAGGAAAAAGGAAGAGGCGGCCGGGGAGAAAATGCTGCTCCCGGACCTCAGGAAATCGGGAGATTACCGTTTTCCGCCGTTCAGCCTGCTCGACCCGGGCAAGCCTTCGGAAAAAATAGACCGCGACGAGCTGTTCGAAAAAAAGCGCAGGATTGAAGAGAAGCTGCTGGAATTCAAGGTGTCGGGCGAGGTTCGCGAATACCACCCGGGGCCGGTCATCACCACTTATGAATATTTCCCGGACGCCGGCATAAAGGTCAGCCAGGTGGCCAGCCTGAGCGAGGAACTGTCGCTGGCCCTGGAGGCCGAAGCCGTTCGCATCCAGCGCATCCCCGGGAAGTCCTCGCTGGGCATCGAAATTCCCAACAACAAGCGAGAAATAATTAAGCTACGGGACATCATCCAGTCCGAAAAATTCCAGAATTCAGCCTCCAAGCTGACCTTTGCCCTGGGCAAGACTGTCCACGGCGATGTTTACATAACCGACCTGGCCATCATGCCCCACCTGCTGATCGCCGGGGCGACCGGCACCGGGAAAAGCGTGGCCCTCAACGCCCTGATCGCCAGCATTCTTTACAAGGCCACCCCGGATGAAGTCAAGCTGATCCTGATCGACCCCAAGCGCCTGGAATTCACCCTGTACGACGGCATTCCCCACCTGCTGGCGCCGGTGGTTAACGATTCCAAGAAGGCCGGCATCATCCTGATGGATGCCGTCAAAAAAATGGAAGAACGGCTGCGGCAGCTTGGCCAGATGAAGGTCAGAAACATAGAACAGTACAACCAGCAGGTTAAGGTCCTGCTGGAGCAGAAAAAAGGGAAATTGAGCGAGGAAGAAAAGGCCAGGCTCAAGCCCCTTCCCTACATTGTCATCATCATCGACGAGCTGGCCGAGTTGATGATGACCAGCCCCCAGGACGTGGAATACTGCATCGGGCGGCTGGCCCAGCTGGCCCGGGCCGTGGGCATTCACCTGGTGATGGCCACCCAGAGGCCCTCGATTGACGTCATCACCGGTACCATCAAGAACAATTTTAACAGCCGTATTGCCTTCAAGGTGCCCTCCAAGATCGACTCCCGGGTCATCATCGATACTGTCGGCGCCGAAAAACTTCTGGGCCTGGGCGACATGCTGTTCATGCCGCCCAACTATCCACGCATAATCAGGCTGCATTGCGCCTACGTTTCTATCCCCGAGGTCCAGCGCCTGGTCAAGTTCGTGAAAGACCAGGGTCAGCCCGAATTCGACGACAGGATCATGCAGATTCTGAAGCGGACCGGAGACCTGACTCTCGAGGGCGACCTGGGCGAGAAGGATGAATTATTCGACCGGGCGGTGGAACTGGTCCTGGCCACCGGGCAGGCCTCGGCCTCCTACCTGCAGCGGAAATTAAAACTGGGCTATGCCCGGGCTTCCCGTATTATTGACCAGATGGAGCAGGAAGGAATCATCGGTCCCTCCGAGGGAGCCAAGCCGCGGGAAATCCTGGTGGACCCCAAATCATATTTCAAGGAAAAACAGAAAGCTAAAATACCGGAAGACAAGACCTGAGGAGCAAAGTCAGGACAGACTGACTAATTGACGGCCGGCTGCCGGAGGGATTTAAGAACTTTCTCTTTAACCTTTCTCCATTTCTCGGGAGGGATTTCCAGGGCCGCCTCTACCAGGCGCGGGTCAAACTGGGTGCCGCTGCAGAGCTTGACCTCTTCCAGGGCTTCTTCGAAGCTGCGGCTCCGGCGGTAAGGACGGTCCGAGGTAATGGCATCGATGGTATCGGCCAGAGAAAAGAGCCTGGCGCTCAGCGGAATTTCCTCGCCCTGGAGGCCAAAGGGATAGCCTGTTCCGTCAAACCTTTCATGATGGAAGAGGACGATTTCCGCCGCCCCCTGCAGAAAGCCGAATTCCTCGATCATGGCGAATCCGATCAGCGGATGGTACTTGATTATCTCCATTTCTTCGGAGGCCAGAGGCCCTTTCTTTTGCAGGATGTCAT
The DNA here is from genome assembly GCA_937920515.1 of uncultured bacterium. GTDB lineage: Bacteria > Acidobacteriota > Aminicenantia > Aminicenantales > Saccharicenantaceae > Saccharicenans. The sequence continues at coordinate 134,988 of CALEUG010000015.1, read as the reverse complement.
CAGGAATCCCGACCTTCCCCAGGTCATGGAGCAGGGCACCCCGCTCGATATCCAGCAGGGCCTGGCGGCTGGTGACACCGGCGCTCTGGGCCAGCATCACGGTATAGGCAGCCACGAACCGCGAATGGCCGAGGCTCTCCTCCCGGCTATCGGTGGCAGCCAGGAAATAAATCAACTCCGAGTTGAAAAACCGGCTTTCCTTAGAGAAGAAATGTTTCAGCCCGGGGATGCGGACAAATTCTTCCTGACGAATAGCGTTTTCCAGCCGGTCCAGTATCCGGCTGGCTTTCAGGAAAGCTTCAATTTTCGCCAGGGCGTAGGGCGAATTGTACGGAGAGTTCAACAGGGCCAAGGCCCCCTGGCCCCAGCCCTGGATATTCCAGTTGGTCTTGAGCCAGCTCAGGTCAAAGACCTTTACCCTGGAATTTCCCTGGACTCCGGCCAGATACCTGTCCTTATTTTTTTTCTCACCTGTTTCGGCCACGGCCGTTTTCTTCAGGCGGTCTTCTTTCATCACCTGTCCCTTTCCGCCTTGTCCTGGAGACCGCTGGAGCTGGAGGCAGCCCCGGTCCTGGTCTTGATTAGAGGAGAGGTTTCCACCAGAACATATCCCCGGCTGCGAGCCAGTAGCTCCAGGTAACGACAGAATGATTTTTCTGTCCGGAAAAACTTCATTTTTTCATTTCTGGCTGCTGGTGTCATACGCCCTCCGCTTCCTCAAGGGGCAAAAAATTAGTCGCCCCGGAAAAGAAAAAATTGAAAAAGGGGCGGGAGATGTGATATTTTTCCCAAAGAACCACTTATATTCATTTTATATTAAAAGAAAGCAGCCAGGTTCAGAAATGCGACCGAAGGTAGACGAAGATATTCAGGAGCTGATGGTCCGCTACCGGCCGATCATCTCCTTCCGGGTGCGTAAAGCCCTGGGTGCCAAGAACATCGATTGCGAAGACCTGGTATCGGAAATACTTTCCCAGGTGCTGGAGAAACTCCAGAGCGGGGAATTCAGGGGAGAATCTTCTCTGGGAACCTTCGTTTATACCATAACATCGCGCCGGATAGTCGACTATATAAGAGAGAAGACCAAAGTCATGAAATACGCCCCCGAGGCAGCTCCTTTCCCCGACCCCCAGGAAACCCTGGAGGCGGCCGAGATGTCCGAAAAGGTCAAAAGAGCCCTGGCCAGGCTTAAGCCCAAGTACCGGGAAGTTCTATATCTATATTATTATCAAGAGCTTAGCCGGGAAGAAGTGGCCGAAAGAATGAAGGTGTCCACCAGAAAGGTCAGCGAGCTGGTAAATTACGCCCTGAAACTGATTAGAAAAGAGCTGAAACCATGAAATTTTTTTCATTTTTTGGCTGATTCCGGCGACTAAAAGGGTGAAGAAAAGGGAAGGCATATTAACATGAGCAAATGCAAGTTTGAAGACCTGATTGATGGGTACCTGCTTAACAGGCTTAGCGAAGGGGATAAAGAAGCGTTCGAAGAACACTACTTCAACTGTTCTTCCTGCTTCGAGAAGCTCCAGGAAAGAGATGTCATCATCCGGACCATCAAGAACAACCCGGCCCTGCTGGAAGAAAAAGAAGAGGTACGGACCCCGGTTCTGTCCGGAATCCGGAGAGAACTGGCTTCTTTCCTCACCGTCAGGCAGCTGGCTTTCGCCGGGGTCACCGCCCTGCTGGTCATGATCATTGTTTTTGCCGTCCTGCCCCGCGGACAGGCTCCGGCCCCCAATTTCTTCCTGACCGATGAAGAAACAGTCCGCGGTTCTTCCATCACCCTGATTTCTCCGGTCATCGACATGAACCAGGTTCCTTCTTCGTTCGAGTGGAAAAAGCTGGGCGAAAATATCGAATACCAGATTTCAATCTTCAACGGTCAGCTCCTGTGGAAAGCCACCACCAGAGAGAACCGGATAACCCTCCCTGAAGAAGTCAAGGTTAGGATGATACCCGGAGAAAAGTATTCCTGGCAGGTTAAAGCCTTCGGACCTGACGGAACGCTGATCGCTGTTTCCAGCCGGGTGCAGTTCAAAATTTCCGCTAAGTAAGCAAGGGCGGGCAGCTAATCTTCGATCAAACCGCTATCAAGTTCTTCTATGTAAAGGCGTCCTTTACTTTCTTCTTCAAAAGCCAAACAGCACATCAGACGTCCGCACAGACCTGAAATCTTGGTGGGGTTGATCACAATCTGCTGCTTCCTGGCTTTCTGGATGGTGATGGGTTCGAAGTTTTTAATGAAAGAAAAACAGCACAGCGGGCGGCCGCAGACACCCAGCCCGCCCACCAGCTTGGCTTCGTCCCTGACCCCGATCTGGCGCATCTCAATCCGCATCCTGAGTTCCCTGGCCAGGTCCTTGACCAGCTGGCGGAAGTCGATCCGGCCGTCGGCCGTATAATAAAAAATACCTTTCTTCTCGTTGAAGAAATAACGTACCGCCACCAGCTTCATGGGCAGGTTGCGGGCCTTGATCCGGCTCAGACAGAATTCAAAAGCCTTCTTTTCCCGGTCCCTGAGCCAGTTGAATTTTTTTATATCATCTTCGGTGGCCTTCCTGATTATTCTTACCGCCCTGCGGGCTGCCCTGGGGCAATGGGCCAGTTCGCTGTTCTGGTCGATCACCATGGCCAGGTCGCCGCCGTACTCGGACTCCACCAGGCAGTAATCTCCCACCTCCAGGGGCTCCTCGCCCCTGAGGGCCCGGATTATCTTACCGGTGGACTCCGACAGCAAGAGCACAGTTTCAGTCATTTCTGATCTCTCTAAAGAAAATTGCAAGTTCATTACCCATTATAGCCAAATTCGGATTATTCTTTAAGCGCCCGAGGTAATCCTGCACCTGACAGATGGCCAGACTGGCTTTATCGGCGGGAACCAGCCCTGATAATTTTTCCAGTTCCGGGCCGAGGTCCGGGTTAAGCAGAAGTTCAGGCCGGCCTGTCTTAATCACCAGCAGGTCTCGAAAAAAGACAGAAAAAAACTTCAGGGTTGCCCGGAACCCGGACAGGGCATCCTTCCTGGCTCTTCCGGCCAGCAGGCCGAGGAAATCTTCGGACTCGCGCCCCACCAGGAGTTGCTGGAAGAGCTGCCAGGCCCGGTTTCTTTCGGACAGAAACTCTTCCCAGTTTGTTTCCAGCACTGACTCCAGGTCTCCTTCTGAGGACTGGGCCAGAAACCTGGCCCTTTCGGTCTGAAAACCACGGTCGACCAGTGCTCTTTCCACCTCTTCCTGGCTGAGGGGATTGAATCTCAGCACCTGACAGCGGGAGCGGATGGTCGGCAGGATGAGCTGCAGGTCTTCGGTGACCAGGATGAAACAGGCAAAGGCCCGCGGCTCTTCCAGCGTTTTCAGGAGTGAGTTGGCCACGGTTTCGTTCATGCGCTCGGCTTCGTCTATGATGAAGACCAGGCGCCCCCGGGACCAGGGTCGTAGAGTGGCCAGGTAATTTACTTCTTCAATCTGTTCTTTAACAATCTGCTCGCGGTTCTTTTCCCGGGTAATAACCCGGACGTTGGGGTGCTGACCCCGTTCTATCCGCAAACAGGAATCGCAGCGGTCGCAGGAATCATCGGCCTTCTCCAGGCAGTTCAAGGCCTTGGCCACGGTCAGGGCCGTTTTCAGCTTACCCGTGCCGGCCGGCCCGAAGAACAGCAGGGAGCTGGGCAACCGGCCCTTGCTCAGGGCAAGCTTCAAGATCTGCTTTACCTGGTCGTTACCCCGGATGTCCCTGAAACTCATCCAGCGCTATCCTCTCAACCCGTCGTGAATACCAGAAAAGAGCACCTGGCGGAGATAACGGCCGGTGTGGGATTTTTCCACCCGGGCCACTTCTTCCGGTCGCCCGGTCGCAACCACCTCCCCGCCGGCTTCTCCGCCCTCCGGTCCCAGGTCAATAATGTAATCGCAATACTTAATAACTTCAAGGTTATGCTCGATGATGACCACCGTGTTGCCCATTTCTACCAGACGTTCCAGCACTTTCAGCAGCTTGCTGACGTCGTCGAAATGGAGACCGGTGGTTGGTTCATCCAGGAGATATAGTGTCTTTCCGGTGTCGCGGCGGCTGAGCTCCCGGGTAAGCTTGATTCTCTGGGCTTCTCCGCCCGACAGCTGTGGTGCCGGCTGGCCCAGCCTGAGATAGCCAAGTCCCACCTGCTTCAACAGTTCCAGCTTCCGCCGTAGAGAGGGGTGAGCCCTGAGCAGCTCAAAGGCTTCATCCACCGTCATGTCCAGAAAATCGGCGATGTTTTTCCCGCGGTAAGTTACGGCCAGAGTTTCCTTGTTGTACCTGCGGCCGTGGCAGCGGTCGCAGGTGACATAAACATCGGGCAGAAAATGCATTTCAACCTTCTTCACCCCGGCTCCCTGGCAATCCTCGCATCGTCCGCCGTGGACGTTGAAACTGAAACGTCCGGGGCGGTATCCCTTCCGGCGGGCCTCGGTGGTCAGGGAAAAAAGCTGGCGCAGATGTCCGAAAATCCCGGTATAGGTGGCCGGGTTGGACCGCGGTGTCCGGCCTATTGGTTTCTGGTCAACCGAGACCACCTTGTCTATGTTCTCCAGCCCTTCCAGAGCCCTGTATTTTCCGGACTGTACTTTGGCCCGGTAAAATTTTTTCAACAGGGCCCGGTAAAGAACATCGTAAACCAGGCTGCTCTTGCCGGACCCGGACACCCCGGTTACGGCCGTCATCACCCCCAGGGGAAAACTGACATCGATGTTCTTAAGGTTGTGCTCGGCCGCTCCGCGGATGGTGAGCCAGCCCGAAGGGTTCCGGCGCGCTGCCGGAACCGGAACAGACTTTTCCCCGCGCAAATACTGGGCGGTCAGGGAGTCTCTTGATTCCAGGATAACCTGCAGGGGACCGGAGGCCACCACCCGGCCGCCGTTTTCCCCGGCTCCCGGGCCCAGGTCAATCAGATAATCGGCCGAACGGATGGTCTGCTCGTCGTGCTCAACCACAACTATGGAATTCCCGGCGTCCCGGAGTTGCTGCAGCAACCTTATCAGCCGGCCATTATCACGCTGGTGCAGGCCGATGGTCGGTTCATCCAGCACGTAGAGAATACCGCGAAGCCTGGAACCAACCTGGGCGGCCAGCCTGATTCTCTGGGCCTCCCCGCCCGACAGTGAGGAGCCTGTCCGGTTGAGATCAAGGTAGGACAGGCCGAGTTCCTTCATCACCAGCAGCCGCTCTTTAACTTCCTTCAATATTCTCTCGGCCACAGCCTGGACCTGGCCGGGAAAGCTCAGCTTTTCAATTCTTTTCAGCAGGCGTTCCACATCGAGCGAGGCCAGCTCATGGATGTTAAGGCCATCAATTTTAACCCAGAGGCTTTCCTTCTTCAGCCTCTGGCCCCGGCAATCCGGGCACAGGTCGGGCGTCAACTCCACTTCGCCCCACTCATTAAGAGTGGTCAGGTAGCCCAGGCCGTGGCAACGGGAGCAGGCCCCGTACGGGCTGTTGAAGGAAAAATTCCTGGGTTCCAGCGGCTGGAAACTGCGGCCGCAGGAGGGGCAGGCCAGCTTTCTGGAGAAATAAGATTCCTGGCCTGAGGACTCCAGCACCAGCACACCCCCTTCGGACATCTCCAGGCTCTTCTCCACGGCTTCCTGGAAGCGAGGTTCGTTCCGGGTTTCCATTTTCAATTCGTCCACCAGAATTTCGATGTTGTGTTTTCTGTTCTTATCCAGGCTGATCTTCTCTTCCAGGTCACGCAGGTTGCCGTCAATGCGGGCCTTGAGGAAACCCCTTTTTCTGAATTTCTCGAGCAACTGCTGGTACTCGCCTTTCCGACCGCGAATTACGGGGGCCAGAATTTTTATATTCTGCCCGGAGAACCTGGAAGCGATCATCTCCAGGATCTGCTCCCGGCTGCTGGCAGTGACCGGCACCCCGCAGTCGGGACAGCAGATGGTTCCCAGCCGGGCATAAAGGAGGCGCATCAGGTCGTAAATTTCAGTTATGGTGCCAACGGTCGACCGGGGGTTGAAAGATATGGTTTTCTGGTCCACTGAAATGGCCGGGGACAGGCCCTCGATGGATTCCACTTCCGGCTTTTCCAGCTGTTCTATAAACTGCCTGGCGTAGGCTGACAGGCACTCAATGTATCTTCGCTGTCCCTCGGCAAACAGGGTGTCGAAAGCCAGCGAAGATTTGCCCGAGCCGCTGGGCCCGGTGATGATGACCAGGCGGTTCCGGGGCAACTTCACGTCAATTTTTTTGAGGTTGTGCTGGGCCGCCTTGCGCACTCTTATTTCTTGAAGCATGGCTATATTTTAGCACTTTCGGGTTGATTTCCGAGGGCAGGCACCGGGTTTAATAATCCTGTCCTTTATTTTATAATAGCTGCGAATAAACGTCATGAATAAGGAAGAACGCCTGCTTCAGGCTATCAGCGCCCTCCGGGACCTGGCCGCTCCCTACGGCTCCATAACCACCATTAAGTACCTTCCGCCGCGGCCTGGAATTTTCAGCGATTACCCCCCGGATGTTCATCCCCGTCTGGTGGAAGCCCTGAAGAAGAAGGGATTCGGCTCGCTCTATTCCCATCAGAGTGAAGCCTGGCAAAAACTCAAGGAGGGGAAGAACTTGGTGGTGGTCACCCCGACTGCCTCCGGCAAGACTCTCTGCTACAACCTGCCGGTGCTGGATTGCCTTCTCCGCGAACCTTCCAGCCGGGCCATCTATCTCTTCCCGACCAAGGCCCTGAGCCAGGACCAGCGGGCCGAGCTGGATGCAATCATTGAACTGCTGGGCGAGGAAATTAAAATATTCACCTACGACGGGGACACCCCGCAGGACGCCCGCCGGGCCATCCGCAGCCAGGGGCACATCATCATCACCAACCCCGACATGCTGCATTCCGGCATCCTGCCTCACCACACCAAGTGGATCAAGCTGTTCGAAAACCTGAAATACATCATCATCGACGAGCTGCATAATTACCGCGGGGTGTTCGGAAGCCACGTGGCCAACGTCATCAGGCGCCTCAAGAGAATTGCCAGCTTCTACGGGGCCAGGCCGCAGTTCATCCTGTCCACGGCCACCATCGCCAACCCCGGGGACATGGCCCAGAAGATGATTGAAGAACCGGTGGAACTCATCGACCAGAACGGAGCCCCTTCCGGAGAGAAATACTTCGTGTTTTACTCACCGCCGGTGGTCAATCCTCACCTGGGCATCAGGAGGTCCTACATCAACGAGGCCCGCAGAATTGCCACCATCTTCCTCAAAGAGCGGCTTCAGACCATCGTCTTTGCCCAGAGCCGGCTGCTGACCGAGGTCCTGGTAACTTACCTTAAAAACGACCTGGAAAAGGGCCTCAAGGACGAAGGTCTCATCCGCGGTTACCGCGGCGGTTACCTGCCGACCAGGCGTCGGGAAATAGAAAAAGGTTTGAGAGATGGAAAAATCCTGGGCGTGGTTTCCACCAACGCCCTGGAGCTGGGGATAGACATCGGCACTCTGGATGTGGCCGTTCTGGCCGGCTACCCGGGAACCATCGCCAGTACCTGGCAGCGGGCCGGGCGGGCCGGACGCAAGACCGGAATGTCAGCGGCCGTCCTGGTGGCCTCTTCGGCCCCCCTGGACCAGTTCATCGTCAACCACCCTGATTACTTCTTTTCCAGCCCGCCGGAAATGGCCCTGATCAACCCGGACAACCCGTCCATCCTGGTTAACCACATTCAGTGTGCAGCCTTTGAGCTGCCCTTTGAAGACGGGGAAAATTTCGGCACGGTGGAAATCGGCGAAATACTGAAATTGCTGGAAGAAGAAGAGATGCTTCACCACACCCAGAACAGGTGGTTCTGGACTTCGGAAGCCTACCCGGCCGACGCCATCTCCCTGCGCAGCATCAGTTCCGATAATTTCGTGGTGGTGGATACCACCGAAAAACCCCGGGTGATTGCCGAGGTGGACTTTTCTTCGGCTCTGACCACCCTGCATCCCAGAGCCATCTACATCTGCGAGGGTGAACAGTACTTCGTGGAAGAATTCGATTACGAGCAACGCAAAGCCTGCGTTAAAAAGACGGATGTGGATTACTTCACCGACGCCATAGATTACACCAACGTCAAGATCCTGGACGTTTTTGACCGTAAGGACCTTCCCCAGGGCTGGGTGTCTCACGGGGAGGTCCACGTGGCCACCCAGGTGGTTGGTTTCAAAAAAATAAAGTTCCACACGATGGAAAACGTGGGGGCCGGCGAACTGCAGCTCCCCCAGAACGAAATGAGCACCACCAGTTTCTGGCTGACAGTTCCGGCCGAAATCTACCAGACCCTGCCCTTCACTCCGGAGCAGAGAACCAATGGCCTCTTCGGCCTGTCCTACCTCCTCCATCACGTGGCCCCGCTGTTCCTGATGTGCGACCTGCACGACCTGGGCGTGGCCATCGGCGACAACTTTTCGGGACAGTCCCTGCCGCCCCGGGAGCTGCCGCGCCACCGCCTGCCTCAGGATGAAAAAAACAGGGTCTTTCTCAGCCCGGACTTCTCGCCCAACCTGTTTCTCTACGATAACTTTCCAGGGGGGATTGGTCTCAGCCCGGCCCTGTTCGAACTCAAGACCAGCCTGCTCCAGGCCTGCCTGGGAACGATTGAAGCCTGCCCCTGCGAAGAGGGCTGCCCTTCCTGCGTCGGACCGGTCAGAGAAAGCGGGGAAAAAGCCAAGCAGGTGGCCAGGGAAATCCTGCTGAAATTACTTCTTGCAGGCGCATAGGTCAGCGATGTTTTCTTCCTCTCCCATCACCACCAGGACATCGCTGTCCTTGATCACAAAATCGGCGCCGGGGATGAAAATCAGGCGGTCGGGCACCAGCTGCCGCACGGCTATGACCTGAACCCGGTAGCGGTTGGTCAGATCCAGTTCCCGGAGTTTCTTGCCGATGAAGGCCTCGGGCGGGACAATCTCTTGGATGCTTATGTTTTCTGCCAGAGGTAGATACTCCAGGACGTTCCTGGAGCTCAGGCGCAGGGCCAGCCTCACAGCCATGTCCCGCTCGGGATAGATGACCTCGGTGGCCCCGATGGCTTCCAGGATTTTGCCATGGTCCGGGCTAAGAGCCTTGGCCAGGATGCGGTTGACCCCCAGTTCATGAAGATAGAGCACCGTCAGAATAGAAGGCTCCATTTCCGGCCCCAGGCTGACCACCACCACGTCCATGTCCTGAACACCCAGGGCCTTAAGGCTTTCTTTGTCAGCCGAATCCATCCAGACTGCCTGACTGGAAAAATCCTTGGCCTCCTCAACCTTATCCTTATCCTTATCTATGACCAGAACTTCGTGGCCTTTCTCGTAAAGGGTTCTGGCCAGGTAGCTGCCGAAGCTTCCAAGACCGATAACGGTAAATCTCATTTTAATTCTCCCGGATTAATGCCTGTTCCTGCCTTTATCTTAGCCCACCATAAGGCCTTCTTCAATAAACTGGTAATGGCCTGCCGGCTTGACCCGGCTGAAAGCATAGAGCATGGTCAGGGGGCCTATCCGGCCGAGATACATGGTTATGACCAGAATCAGTTTATTGAGCGGGTGAAGGTTTGGGGTTATGCCCAGGGACAGGCCAACGGTGCCGAAGGCAGAGACCACCTCAAACAGGGCTTCTTTCAGGGCCAGCTGGGGCTGGATGATCAGCAGTGACATGGTTGAAGCAAAAATAAGAGACATGGCCAGCGAAACCAGGGTGTAAGCCTTAATGACATCTTCATTCTTTATGGCCCTGGAGAAAATCTGGGGCACTTCCTGACCATGGATGCGCGACCGCAGGAAGGCAAAGACCACGCCGAAGGTGGTGGTCTTAACACCGCCTCCGGTTGAGCCGGGCGAAGCCCCGACAAACATTATCAAAATGAGCAATAGCAGAGAAGCCACAGATAGACTGTTCAGGTCAATCGTGTTGAACCCGGCCGTCCGGGCCGAAACCACCTGAAAAAGCGCGGCCAGGACCTTTTCCTTGAGCGGCAGGCTGGAAAAACCGCGGCTAAATTCCATCAGGAATATCAAAGCGGCCCCGATCAGGATGATTCCCAGGGTGATGGCAGCCACGAACTTGGTATGTAGCGAAAACTTAACCCTCTCCTTTCGACGCCTGCTTCTGAGGGCCAGCTTTATTTCCTGCAGCACAAAAAAGCCAAGGCCTCCAAAAACTATCAGGAGGATTATGGTCAGGTTAACCAGAATATCGCCTCGAAAGGCTACCAGGCTATCGGAAAAAAGCGAAAAGCCGGCATTACAGAAGGCCGAAACGGAGTGAAAAACGGAGAGGGCCAGAGCCCGGGAAAAAGGTGCGGTCCCTGAAAATTTAAGCATCAGGACCGCAGCCCCGATCAGCTCAAAACTCAAGGTAAACAGGAAGACATCACGGAGCAAAGCCCGGAAATCTGAAATGGCCGCCGGGCGAAAGGAACCTTCAACTGCCAGCTGATCAGACAGGCTGACCCGCCGGCCGGCGGTAATCAGGACAAAGCTGGAAAAGGTCATGATGCCCAGCCCCCCCAGCTGGATCAGGGCCAGCAATATGCCAAGCCCCAAAGGACTGAAGTAATTCGGCGTGTCAACCACGATCAATCCGGTAACACAGATGGCCGAGGCGGAGGTAAAAAGGGCATCTATCAGAGGAATGCTACCGGAGCGGGTGGAAAAAGGCATAGAGATGATGATGGTCCCGACGATGATGGCCACTAAAAAGCTCAGGGCCAACAGGCGGGGAGGATGAACCAGTTTCTTCTTAAAAATATTCAACTGTCCCTCTTATAAGCCCTTAATTAAACCGCTTTTGGGGCACTTCGTCAAGCCTCTCTGGATACAGGCCGGTTGCAGTCTGATTGACAGACTTTCCTCTGTATGTTAACTTGAAAAAGTCATGAACGTATTCAGCCTGATATCTCAAGCCACCATCGTTGTTAAGTTTATCCTGCTGATTCTGGTCATTTTCTCTGTTTTTTCCTGGGCCATAATCATCTATAAAAGACGCAGCATAAAGGCAGCCGAGACGGCTTCACAGAATTTCCTGGAAGTTTTCCGGCGCAGCAAATCCCTGAACGAAGTCAACGAAGCGGCTCGCAAGTACAAGAACAGCCCCCTGGCCAGCCTGTTTCAGGCAGGTTTCAAGGAGCTGGTGCACCTGACCAGGTCCAACCCGCAGCCCCAGGGGTCCATCAACAGGGAGAAGCTGGAAAGCATCAACCGCTCGCTGCTCAGGGCCTCCAATGCTGAAATCAACCGGCTGGAAAAAATGATGAGCTTCCTGGCCACCTGCGGCAGTGTCACCCCGTTCATCGGGCTGCTCGGTACCGTCTGGGGAATCATGGATTCTTTTCATAAGATCGGGGTGGTGCGCTCGGCCAGCCTGGTAACGGTGGCTCCCGGCATCGCCGAGGCCCTGATCGCCACGGCCTTGGGTTTATTCGCAGCCATCCCGGCGGTCATTGCCTATAACCATTTTCTGGGCCGCATTAAAGAGATGATAACCAGGATGGACGATTTCAGCCTTGAATTCTTAAATATTATAGAAAGGGCTTATGGCGGTTAACCTGAACCAGGCCCCGGTCTCCGGCGGCCGGAGGCGGCTGGGAACATCCATGTCGGAAATCAACGTCACCCCTCTGGTTGACGTCATGCTGGTGTTGCTGATCATTTTCATGGTGACCGCGCCGATGATGCAATCCGGCATCGGTCTCAACCTGCCCCAGGCCGAAACCGAATCGGCTCCGGCCGAAGAAGGCCTGACTCTGACCATCACCGCCGACGGTTACATCCACCTCGGGGAATCGGTGATCAACGTCAACCTGCTGGAAAGGCGCCTGCAGGAATACTTCTACAACAAAACCAGGAAAATAGTTTACATCCGGGCTGACCGCAACCTGAATTACGGCCAGCTCATCCAGGTTCTGGATATCGTCAAGAAATCGGGTATTGAAATAGTCGGCCTGGTGACCGAGCCGCTGGAAAAACCGCCAGCCAGGAAACAGTCCAGGCGATGAAGTCATCACTTCTCATGAGCAATTCTTTCAAGCGAGCTGTGGTCCTATCAGCCTTCTCTCATATAGTCCTGTTTGCGCTGATTGGCTTTTCCAACCAGCTGGCCGGACCGGGGAAAACCGGAATGGTTCATTACGTCAACCTGAATTTTGTCGGCCTGCCCGGAGGGGGCGGAGGCGGGGGCGGGAGCGGACCCGGGCCCGGCGGCGGGCAACCGGGTCAACCGGCCCCGGCGGCTCAAAAGGAAACCATGAAAGAATTGACTGTTCCCCAAAAAACCCCGGCGGGCAGCGAATCTACACTGCGCCATCCGGTCGAAACGGACAGACCCACAGGCAAGAAACCGGCCCCGGCCAAAAAGACGGAAATTTCCGCCCCTCAACCCGGGACCCAGGCAGCCGGAGCCAGGGGCTCAGAGACGGGCCAGGCGGGCGGCACGGGGACCGGCAGTGGCGGTGGCGGTGGCTCAGGGCTCAGAATAGGCGTGGGTGAAGGACCCGGCGGTTTCGGCCGCGGTTATGGCGACCCGCTGGGGACATCTTCCTTTCCGTTCACTTATTATCTCCAGATCATAATCGACCGGGTTTCTTCCAACTGGTTCACTGCCACCGGTCATCTTGATTACAGCGGAGAGTACCAATCAGTAATCTATTTTAAGATACTGCGCAACGGACAGGTTGCCGACCTGAAGATAGAACAGCCCTCGGAGCTTCCAGTCCTGGACCTGACGGCCAGAAGGGCGGTGGAGCTGGCCGCTCCTTTCCCTCCGCTACCGAGGGACTATGAGAACGACTACCTGGTAGTCCATCTTATTTTCGAGCGGAGCAAATGAAAAAATCAATCACCTGGACCATCTTTGTCATCATTATGGCTGCCGGCGGCTTAACCCTTATCTCCCAGCAGGAAGTCGTCCTGACCATCAGGGAAGGCGTCCCGGCCATTTCGCTGGCCCTGCCGCCGTTCATTTCTGAGGCATCCTCGGCCGAGGCCCGGGAAGCGGCCGAAACCATCCACCAGGTTCTCTCTGATGATCTGCGCTACAGCCGGGTGTTTTCGCTGGTGCCGCGGGAGCATCTGAACTACATCCGGCCGCTGAATCCTAAAGAAATATTCTTCAAGGACTGGGAATCAATCCAGACCAGAATCCTGGTGGTGGGCGAGGTCAGCCAGTCCCAGAACCGGATAATTTTTGAAGCTAAAATCTACGACGTAAAAAGCGAAAAAATGATCCTGGGCAAAAGATACCAGGCGGACCCGAGCGTCTTCCGGCTGGTGGCTCACCGGGTGGCCGACGAGCTGATGAAGCTCTACGGGGAAAAGCCTTATTTCACCACCAAGATAGTTTTTGTTTCCAACCGCGACGGAAACGACGAGCTCTACATGATGGATTATGACGGGGCCAACCAGACCCGGCTGACCTTCAATAAGTGGCGCGACTATATGCCGGCCTGGTCGCCCGACCAGCGGGCCATAGTCTTTACCTCCTACCGGTCCGGGAATCCAGACCTATACATTCTTTATCCCTATGAAGGCAAGCTGGTCCCGGTCTCGACCAAAGGCACTAACTTTTCCGGGGCCTTTTCGCCCGACGGGAAAAAGCTGGCTTTCTGCTCTACCAGGGATGGCAATGCCGAAATCTATGTGGCCAATGCCGACGGCAGCAACATCCGGCGGATAACTTTTAACAGCGCCATAGATACCGCTCCCACCTGGTCACCCACCGGCCGGGAAATTGCTTTTACCTCTGACCGGACCGGAACGCCGCAGATCTACATCATGGATGCCGAGGGGGGCAATGTCCGCAAGGTCAGTTTTGGCGGGAACTATCTTGATGCCCCGGCCTGGTCGCCCGATGGTGAAAGGATTGCATTTGTTTCCCGCGTCGACAACTTCTTTGATATCTACATCCTGAACCTCAAGACCAACAAAATCACCAAGCTCACCGAAACCAGGGCCCGGAACGAATCCCCCAGCTGGTCGCCTGACGGCCGCCATGTTATCTTTTCTTCCAACATGTCTGGAACCATTCAGATATATTCCATTGACTATGACGCCAGCAATCTGCGCTGCCTGACCTCCCAGGGAGAAAACAAGCTGCCCAACTGGACCAATTAAGCCCGTTATTATGTTGACAGCCTGAAATCTTCATTGTATAAATTTAGTGGCTCTGAAGCCCGATTCTGAGCCGTAACCTGAAGAAGAGGAGGAATTATGAAAAAATTTCTGGTGATTTTTCTGACTGGAATACTGGTCCTGTCCTTCGCCGCTTCCTGCAAGAAGAAAGCCAAGGACGTTCCGCCCCCGCCGCCGCCACAAGCCCAGGAACAGCCGAAGGTTGAGAGGGTTGAAGAATCGGTTATAAAAGAGCCCGTTCTGACAGAAGAAGAAATCTTCATGAAAAAGACCCTGGAAGAACTCAACCAGGAGAAACCACTGGCCATGATCCATTTTGACTATGACCGGTACAACATCCGGCCCGATGCCGTTCCGGTCCTGGAAGCCAACGCCAGCTGGCTGAAGAAATACCCGACGGTAAAAATCCTGATCGAAGGCCACTGCGACGAGCGAGGAACCGAGGAGTACAACCTGGCCCTGGGCGAGAAGAGAGCCAAGAGCACCATGGATTACCTGGTCAGCCTCGGCATTTCAGCTGACAGAATAAGAATCATTTCCTACGGCAAGAGCCAGCCCCTGGACCCCGGTCATGACGAAACGGCCTGGGCCAAGAACAGGAGAGCCCAATTCCTGATAATCGGGAAATAAATTGTTAAAAACTTACAGAATTTATCTTTCTCTTACTCTTATCTGCTGGGGGATGCTGGGGCTTATAGCCCTGACCCCGGCCGCCGGCCAGACCAAGAAGACCTACGAGTTGATGTATGAGGATATACAGGCCCTCAAGCTGCAGGTCCAGGAACTCAGCGCCCTGCTCAAGAAGAATCAGGCTGACCTGCAGGAACTCAAAGACCAGGTCAAGCTCCTGGGAGACCTCATCAGAAAAACTCAGGCCGAGCAGGCTTCGCTGAAAGAAGATTTTCGCAGCATCCCGGTGCAGTTCCAGCTCATGAACAACAAGCTGGAAGAGGTCCAGTTTCAGACAGCCATCCTGAACGACATCCTCCAGGCCATCCAGAACCTGACCCCCCCGGCCAGGACAGACGAAAAGACCGGAAAGACAACCAGGCCTCCAGCCGGCAAGAGCGAGCCCCCGCCGGCCGAAACCAGGAAACCGGCTACGGTCAACATCCCGGCCCAGGAAATGTACAACAACGCTTACGGCGATTACCTGAAAGGCAACTATTCCCTGGCCATAGATAGTTTCAAACTCTTCCTGCAACAGTATCCCAACACTCCCCTCTCCGACAACGCCCTTTACTGGATCGGCGAGTGTTACTACAGCCAGGAACAGTACCAGCAGGCCATTGACGCCTTTAGCGAACTCCTCCTCAGCTACCCGGCCGGGGACAAGGTTCCCGCCGCCTACCTGAAGAAAGGCATGAGCCTGGTCCAGCTGGGCCGGAAAGACGAGGCTCTGGCCACCTTCAAGCTGCTGGTGGCCAAGTACCCGGCGCAGGAAGAGGCACGTCTGGCCCAGCAAAAAATCAACGAACTGGGAATCAAATGAGAGACAGAAACAGTTTGAACAGAGTCATTCTTGTCGGCCACCTGGTAAAGAAACCCGAAATCCGGCATATTCCATCAGGTCGGGCGGTGGCCAGGTTCCAGGTGGCCACCAACGAACAGGCCTATAACCGTGACACCAGGCAGGCCACGGAGCGGACCGAGTACCACCGCATCGTGGCCTGGGGTCCGCTGGCCGAGTTCTGCGACAGGTTCCTGGAGGCCGGGAGACAGGTTATGGTCGAGGGTCGGTTGCGCTGGCGCTCCTGGGAAGACCGCGACGGCAACCGCCGCAACAGCACCGAGGTGGAAGCGGTCAACGTTGTCCCCCTGGGCAAGAAAGTCCCGCCCCAGGCTGAAGCCCGGGTTGAGGCCGGCGCCGTGGAGGACTTCCCCGAAATTTCCGAGCCACCCGTCGAGGATTTTCCAGAGGAACCCCCCCCGACCGAGGGGGACGACGAAATCCCGTTTTAGTTACACGGCCAGACCGGAGACAGAACGTGACTGATATTCCTGAGGCTGAAAAAATCCGCCGGCTCATCTACGAGGAAGACCGACCCTGGGGAAAGTTCCGCAGCTATCCCCACCAGCTGGCTTCCAGCCTGAAAATAATCACCGTTAACCCGGGAGGCCTGCTGTCTCTTCAATACCACCGCCGGCGCAGCGAATACTGGGTGGTCCTGGACAGCGGTCTGGAGATAAACCTGGGGGAAAAGAGCTGGCAACCGCAACCTGGAGAAGAAATATTTATTCCAGCCGGGACTCCCCACCGCCTGAAAGGTCTCGGCCCGCAGCCGGCCCGGGTGATGGAACTGTGGCTGGGTGATTCAGACGAGGATGACATCGTCCGGCTGGAAGACGTTTACGGGCGGGATTAGAAAATCAGCTTACAATCTGGCTCATCAGGAAAGCTTCAGGGTGCCGGCGCAAAATGGCCTCTATCATGAATTCTTCTATTTCCCTGGCCGTTTTAAGCTTCAGGGCTTCGGCCACCGCCTTTTCCGCGGTTTTAAGTTCAACCGCCCTCAGGGCTTTTTTTACTTTGGGGATAAAAATCGGGTTCATGCTGAAGGTTCTGAGCCCCAGGCCCAGCAGAATGATGGCCGACAGCGGGTCGGCAGCCATCTCGCCGCAAACCGTCACTTCCTTTCCCTCGCGGTTAACGACCTTGATGACCCGGTCCAGCAGCCTGAGGACAGCCGGGTGGTGAGGCTTGAAAAGATAAGAAACCGATTCATTTCCCCGGTCAACCGCCAGGTAGTATTGAATCAAATCGTTGGTCCCGATGCTGACGTAATCCACTTCCTTGATTATGCTCTCAATCAGCACGGCCGCGGCCGGAACCTCTATCATCACACCGATAGGAAGATTCTCGTCAAAGGGCACCTTCTCCTCTTTCAATTCGGCCTTGAGCTCCTCGACGATTAACTTTAACTCGATGACCTCTTCCACCTCGGTGATCATCGGCACCATCAGCCTGACGTTCTTCCTGGCGCTGGCCTTGAGGATGGCCCGGA
Organism: uncultured bacterium; assembly: GCA_937920515.1. Taxonomy (GTDB): domain Bacteria; phylum Acidobacteriota; class Aminicenantia; order Aminicenantales; family Saccharicenantaceae; genus Saccharicenans. The sequence continues at coordinate 117,862 of CALEUG010000015.1, read as the reverse complement.
TCTGGGTGCGAAAGAGCTCCCGGTTTTTCAGGGAAAAGCGAATGGCCCGCAGGCCCAGGGCCGGGTTGGGTTCTTTTTTGATGTTGAGCTGGGGCAGGCTTTTTTCTCCGCCAATATCAATGGTCCTGATGTAGACCGGCCGGGGGTAAGTTCTGCTGGCCATTTTCTGGTATATGGCCAGATGGTCTCCCTCCGAGGGCAGGCTAAGCCGCTGCAGGTAAATAAACTCAGACCGGAAAAGCCCGATTCCCTCGGCCCCGTAAGAAAAGGCCGCCTTCACTTCCTCCGGTAGCTCTATGTTGGCCAGGGGTTTAAACCTGACCCCGTCCAGAGTTTCCGGCTTGAGTCTGGCGATCTTCTTGAGCTCTCGCTGGTAGACTTCGTATCTTTCCTTCTTGCTCTGAAATTCTCTCCTCACAGCCGGGGTGGGGTTGACGATGACCTCGCCATCTGTCCCGTCCACGATAATAAAATCTCCGCTCTTTAACTGTAGGCTGATATCGTGCAGGCCAACCACGGCCGGTATGCCCAGCGACCTGGCCAGGATGGCCGTGTGCGAGGTCTGACCGCCCATGTCCAGGGCAATTCCGATGACCTTCTTGCGACTTATATTCAGGGCCACTTCGGAAGGCAGGAGTTCATGAGCCACCAGGATGGTGGGCTTGTCAGAGTCCTCTTTTTTGTTCCTCTTCCTTTCCAGGTTGCGGTAGATTCTGGCCAGGACGTCCGACAGGTCGGTCTTCCTCTGCTGGAAATATTCATCGGTCAGGGAATCAAACAGAGTTTCAAAGTGGGCATTGACCCGGGAAATAGCCCATTCCGACCGGACCTTCTCTTCCCGGATGATTTTTTCCAGGCTGCTCAGCAGCATCTGGTCGTCGATCATCATCAGGTGAGCATCAAAAATGAAAGCCTGCTCATTGCCGATTCGCTCCCGCACGTGCTCCTTCAGTTCAGTCAGTTCCTGCCTGGTCCGCTCCAGCGCTCGCTGCAGTCTCTTGAGTTCTTCTTCCACCTGACGTTCGCTGATGGATTCTCGCCTGGAGGTAAAAACCACCCGTTCCGAAATGAAGGCTTCTCCCATGGCAATGCCGGGCGAAACCCCGAGACCGCGCAGCCGGATGATTTCCATACTATTCTTCTTCGCCAAACCTGTTGTTGATGAGGTCGCAGAGAGCTTTCATGGCCTGGACTTCGTCGCGGCCGTTGACCACCAGCTTGATCGGCGTCCCCTGGGAAGCGGCCAGGGTCAGAATGCCCAGGATGCTCTTGCCGTCCACCTCGTTGCTGTCCTTGACGATTTTCACCGAGGCGCTGTAGCGGTTGGCCAGGTTGACAAACTTGACGGCCGCTCTGGCGTGCAGGCCTAACTTATTTTTTATGATAATCTTCTTTTCAATCATGGCTGTTCGATTTTATTTTGACCTGGAGCTGAGGAGAGCGCTGGCCAGGTGAATATTCTTCTTGCCCTGCTCGGCCACCTTCCTGGCCACATCTTTCAGGTTGTTGCTCCGCTGCAGGGAAACAAACTTGATCAACATCGGCAGGTTCACCCCGGTGATGATTTCAATCTTGTTTTCGGCCAGAAAGCTGAAGCTCAGGTTGGAGGGTGTACCCCCGAACATGTCGGTAAAGATAATCACGCCGTTTTTCTGGTCGACTTTTTTCAGGCTCTGGCTGATCTTTTTCTTGGATTCTTCCACGTCATCATACCAGCCGATGGAAATGGGTTCGATGTTCGGGGCCTCACCCAGGATGATGGTCAGGGCATTGAGCAACTCTTCGGCCAGCCGTCCGTGGGATACTATAACTCCGCCGATCATAAACACCGCCCGAAAGAAATTTCCTGTATATTTTAACCGATCCGGCTTTACTTATAAATATCCCGGTGAATTATTTTTACCGCCACTTTCCTGGTCTTCAGATGGTTCTTAAGAGCTTCGGCAATGACCACCGAGCGGTGCCGGCCGCCGGTGCAGCCCACGGATATGGTCAAACTGCTCTTGCCCTCCTTCAGAAACCCGGGCAGAAGGTAATCAACGAAATCGTAGAGCCTGTCCAGAAAAGCCCTGGTCTCATTCGAGTTCAGGACAAAGTCCCGGACCTTCTTGTTCCGGCCATCGAGCTGGCGCAGGCTGTCCAGGTAATAAGGATTGGGCAGAAACCTGGTGTCAAAAACAAGGTCGGAATCCAGCGGCAAACCGTGCTTATAGCCAAAGCTGATAACGTAGACCTGAAGCCGATGCTGCTTTTTCCTTAAAATCCGTTCAAATACCTGCTCCTTGAGCCGGGAGATGGTCAGGCCGGTGGTATCTATGACCTCATCGGCCATATCCTTGATCGGGGCCAGTTTTCTTCTCTCCAGCCTGACCCCGGAGAGGACCGACTTGTTTCTGGCCAGGGGATGCGGGCGGCGGCTTTCGCTGAACCTTTTGACCAGGGCTTCATCCGTCGCTTCCAGAAAGATGAGAAACGGCTTGACCTTTAGCTGCCTGACTATGTCCGGGAATTCGGTCAGGAACCTGGGCTCCCGGATATCAATCACCAGAGCCATCCGGTCGATTTCCACTTTTTTTCTGAGCCACAGGTCAACCAGCTCGGGTATTAACTTGGCCGGCAGGTTATCTACGCAGTAATAGCCCATATCTTCCAGAAACCGGCTGACCACGGTCTTGCCGGAACCGGACAGGCCGGTGACCACGATAAAGTCTGTGCTTTTACGATGATTGTTCATTCTTCCTGGCCAGTTTCCTGTCCAGCCGCCGGACGATGTCCTGGGCGGCTTCGTAACCTTTTTTCCTCAGAGAAAATACCCGACAGGCCACTTCAATCAGGGTGGCGATATTACGGCCGGGTGCCACCGGGATATGTAACTGGGGAATGCTCATCCCGGCCAGCCGAAAGTCCTCGGGGAATTTCAGGCCGAGCCGGTCAATTTCCATCCTTTTGCTCCACTTTTTGAGCCTGATAACCAGGTCGACCGGGGTCTCTTCCAGGATGGCCCTGGCTCCAAAAATCTCCTTGATGTTGATAATCCCCAGCCCCCTTATTTCCATGAAATTCCTGGTCAGCCGGGGAGAACGGCCGTGGAGAAGGCCTTTTTCGTCCCGGAAAATTTCCACCACGTCGTCGGAGACAAATTTATGACCGCGGGCGATTAGTTCCAGCGAGCTCTCGCTCTTGCCCACACCGCTGTCGCCGATGATCAGGGTGCCCACCCCGAATATTTTCAGCAGGCCGGCGGAAATAACCACCTGAGGCGAACTCCCCGCGCCTGAAAAAGCAGCATTAGTCCCGGGTCGGTTCGGCCTGCCCTTCCCGGGCTGCCCCCTGGATTTTCCAGTTTTGCCGGCGGCCATCAGGCTTTTTCTTCCTGCTCTCTTATAATTTCCAGGACTTCCCCGACATCCTCAGCTGCCAGCAGCCTTGATTTGAGCCCGGGAGACTTTTTAACCAGCTGGGCGATCAGGGCCAGGATCTGAAGATTAAGGCTGGGGTCATCGGGTGAAGTGATCAGCAGGAAAAAAACTTTGACCGGTTGCCCGTCGGGAGATTCGAAATTAACCCCGTTGCGGGAGATGCCCACCATCAGGATGGGGCTCTTGATTCCCCTGGCCTTGCAGTGAGGAATGGCTATACCTTCACCCAGGGCGGTGCTGCCCAGCGCCTCCCGCTGCAAAAGTTTTTCTATTATTTCTTTCTCGTGATTGATTAGCTTCTGCTTCTTCAGATGGGTGGCCAGTTCAGCCAGGGCCTCATCCTTTTTCTGGGCCTTCATTTCCAGCAGAATGTTTTTTTCCTTGATGATGTTCGACAATCTCACCGCGGCCAACTCCTTCGCTCAGTTTTCTATTTTTACTCAATTCCTCTATATGTTATGCTTCTGGATCAACCAGGGCAACCTGGCCGTCTTTTCTGCGGAAAACGGCAGCCCAGCTTTCGCTGCCTTCCTTGCGAAACAGAAAAACTTCTTTCTTGCCCTCTTCCAGCTGCAGCAGAGCTTCCTGGATGCTGATCGGCTTGTCCGAGTAATACGGAAGGCGCAGCAGACGCGGAGCAGGTTCAACCGTCTCCAGCCCGGTCAGCGACTCTTCCCGACCGGCCGCCCTCCGCCTTCTCTGTATCATTTTGCTTCTTTCCTTGACTATTTTTTTCTCCAGGCTGTCGAAGGCCTGGTTCAGGGAATTGAAGACATCGTTGGTTTCCACAGAGATGACAAAATCCTCACCGCGTCGCTTGACCTGCAGGTCAACTTTTTTCCGGCTGCGTTGCTCGCTCAGAATTATATCGATCTGAAGAATGTCTCTTAAAATCTTCTCCATTCTGTCCAGCCTTTTCTGGCAGTATTCTTTAATTTCTTCCGTCAGCTCGGTACGCCGGGCAGTAAAATTGACGATCATGTTGCTTCCTCCATCATAAATTTCTTCTTTCTTATATGAGAAGGCGGAATGTCAAGCTGCCCCCGGTACTTGGCCACGGTCCTCCGGGCAATCTGAATGTTTTCTCTGGATAATATATCAACAATTTCGTCGTCGCTCAAGGGGTTGCTGCGGTCCTCGTTCTCAATTAATTTCCTTATCCTCTCCTTGATGCGGAGCGAAGAGACTTCCTCCCCGTAGGTCCCGCTGAGCGATTTGTGGAAGAAGAACTTCAGGGGATAGAGACCCAGGGGTGTCATCATGTACTTGTTGGCCACCACCCGCCCGACGGTCGATTCGTGCAGCCCGAGTTCCCGGGCCACCTCCAGCAGGGTCATCGGTTTGATGTGGTCCAGGCCCTGCTCCAAAAAATCCTTCTGGCGGTCCACTATGTACCTGGCCACCCGGTAAATCGTCCGGTTTCTCTGGTCCAGGCTGCGGATGAACCACAGTGCCCTTTTCATCTTATCCTTGAGAAAGCGGGTGGTCTCCCGGTCTTCCTTGAGCCCGGACTCGATAAGCTGGCGGTAATACTGGTTAAGGCGCAGACGGGGCAGGCCTTCTTCGTTCAGGTATATCTTCCACTCCCCGTCTTCCTTGACCACGAAGATATCGGGCACCACGTAGAGGTCGCGGTCCTCGCTGTACTTGTGCCCGGGGGCCGGATCCAGGTTCTTGATCAGGTCAAGGTGAAGTTTCAACTCAATCAGGCTCAAATTGAGCAGGCGGGCCAGTTCCTGATGGTCAGATTTCTGCAGGTAAGGAAGGTAATCGCTGATAATCCTGCGGGCCACCTCGTCCTGCAGGTTGAGCGAATCCATCTGGGCCAGCAGGGCTTCGCTCAGGACCAGGCTACCGCAGCCCGGGGGGTCAAACATCTTTATTTTTTCCCTGACCGCTTCCACCTTTTCCAGCGGTTTCTGCAGGCGGGAAGCAATCTCTTCCGGGCTTATGGTCAGGTAACCATCGTCGTTCAGGTTGCCGATGATGAATTCGGCTATTTCCAGCTCCTCCTCTCCAAAAAAAGTCAGGCCGGCCTGCCAGCTCAGGTGGTCCCAGAGCGACGGCCTCCGGGAAACCAGGTTTTCAAAAGGCACCAGGTCCTTATCTCCATGCCCGGAATATGGAATTTCTTCGTCAAAATAATCCTGGAAACCGGCAGCAAAAATTATTTCGTCGAACTCATCGGGGGCAGTGCCGCCCTGCTCCAGCTCCTCCTCGTCTTTCGCTTCTTCGCCCGCTTGAAGGGAGGCAACCGTTTCCTGCGACACTTCGTCTTCAGTCTCAAGCAAAGGGTTTTCTTCGAGCTCCTGGTTGATAACTTCCTGCAATTCCAGGTTGGTCAGCTGGAGCAGACGGATGGCCTGCTGGAGGGCGGGAGCCATCACCAGCTTCTGCACCTGTTTCTGGTCAAGCTTTTGCTTCATTGTGGCTGCTTAAATCATAGACGGAAGTCAGGGCCCAGGTATATCTCGCGCACCTCTTTTTTTTCCAGGACCTCCTCCGGCCTTCCTTCAGCAATAATTTTACCACCATTCATTATGCAAATTCTATCCATGACGCCCAGGGCCTCCCTGAGCCTGTGGTCGGTTAACAGGACACCCAGCCCTCGCTCTTTTAGTTTCCGGATAATTGCCTGAAGGTCGGCCACAGCCAGGGGGTCGAGTTCGCTGAAAGGTTCGTCCAGCAACAGGAAAACCGGACGGCCGGCCATCGCCCGGGCAATTTCCAGCTTGCGGCGCTCACCCCCCGAAAGACGGTCAGCCCGGCTTCGGGCCAGCGAGGCCAGCCCGAAATCCTCCAGCAGGGCGGCCGCTGTTTCTTTAAGGCTTTCCCGGGGAGCGGTGACGGAACGGTGCTGGAGCACCAGCATCAGGTTTTCTTCGACGCTCAGCCCGCGGAAAACCGATGGTTCCTGGGGCAGGAAGCCCAATCCTTTCCGGGCCCGGACATAGGCAGGAAGAAAGGTCAATTCTTCCCTGTCCAGCCAGACCTGGCCGTTATCGGTTTCTAACAGGCCAACGATTATGGAAAAAGCGGTGGTTTTGCCGGCCCCGTTGGGACCGAGAAGTCCGACGGCCTCTCCCGACCTGACTTCCAGGCTGAGATTATCGACGACCCGGCGCTGACCATACCTTTTGTTCAGATTTACGGCTTTCAGGAATCTCATCTGCCCCTGACAAGGATGGTCAACGACCTCTCTCTCTTCTGGTTCTCAAGGCGGATTCTATCATCCGCTAAAAACAAAGTCAATTTGTCAGCTTCCAGCCTTTCCCCGCTGGCTGTTATGAGCTGCGGAGCCCCGGCCAGGGTAATCTTTTCAGCCAAAAGGTCAACCTCGGCCTGCCTCCCGTAAGCTCGATAGCCCTTCCAGGAGAGAACAACCCGGCCCCGGCCCTCAAGCTCCGAAAGCCGCCCCGGAGGTTCTGCAGAAAAAACCAGGATAAGCTCGTTGGAAGACAGACCTAAATTGCCAAGCTTGAGCTCCACCTTTCCGCTCAGAACCGCCCGGTTTTCCTCAGGCTGAAGACCGGCCAGGTCGGCCCGCAATTCAAGCCTTCCCCTGCGACCATCTGTCTGCTCCACCAGCCAGCCGGATTCAGCCAGCTTTTCCAGGAAAATCCGCCCGGTTCTTCCTTCCAGGCCGGCCCTGTCTGCCCGGCAGAACTCTTCTGCCTGCCAGATTCTGAGCCGGCCGTTAAGGTCAAAAAAACCCGGCCGGCCGGTCAGATGCTCACCGGAAAGATAAACGGATTTTCCAGCATTAAAAAACAGGGCTGGCAATTCAAAAAATCCGGGGCGGATTTCCAGATTAAAACCTGAGGCCGACCAGCTCCTGTCCTCAAGCCTGAATTCAAGACGGTCGGACTTCAGGGTAAAATGCCGGTGCCGGGCTTCAGCCTGGCCGCCAAGCTGGAGCAGGCCAGAAGCCAGATCATAATCCGCTTTCTGGCCAGCCAGCTGGAATTCTTCGCCGGCAGCCTCCGTCAGTTTTGACCTGAAGCGGCCGGCTTTCAAGCGTCGGGCCGCCTCTGCGTTCACCCCTGCGTTCTCAGTATAGAACTCCAGCTCTTCGCCTCTGCCATTCAGGCTCCATTCACTTCCAGAACCATCAAGCTCAAAAGCCCCCGGAGCTCTTATCACCGATCCCTCGCCTCCGGTCTTAAGAAACATCCGGTCAGAGAATAATCTGACTTCCTGAAATTCAGATTTTCCTGCCCGGAAATTGCACCTGACCTGTGCCCTGCCTTCCAGGCTGACCGAATCAAGGGCAGAGCCGTTCTCTTTCAATCGGAACCGGGCCTCCACGGCGGCCAGGGCTAACAGGCCGGCAGTAAGCTTCAAATCTTTTCCCAGAAAGCTCAGGCCGTCGGGTTCAATGATGAGACGGTCGCCTGAAAGGTAAATAGATTCCCCCGATTGTTTGATTTCTCCGGCAAAACCTTCTTCTAATTCCAGGCGCCTGTCCCCCGCCCGGTAGACCAGCCTGCCAGCGCTTAGGCTCAGGCTTCCCCGCTTGAGCCTGACCTCACCGGCCCCGGCCACTTTATTCTGAAGGTCATACTCAAACTCCCCGGCCGTTAGCTGCAGGGTTCCCGCAACCAGGGTGACTTCTCCTTCGGATCTGACCAGCTTCTTCTCCTCATAGAGCACCATTCTGGCTGCCCTGATGCTGACTCCACCGGCCGGTTCCTCGTCAGTAATTTCCACGTTGCCTTCCAGGTGCTGCCTTCCGCTACCATCGACCGAAAACTGGTCGGCTTTAAGCCTGAGACGCATTTTCCCGCCGGTAAAATCCAGAGCCCGGAACTTCTCATGGTAGGTCCTGGCAGATGAAGGCGAAGGGTCGATGGCTCCGGGCTGGCGGTGCCTGGGCCTCAGGTTATAAACCACAGAGCCGGCGATGAAGATGACCAGCAGAAAAAACAACAGGATAGCGGCCCGCTTTAGGACGGCAGGCAACCCTTTATGTTTAATTTTCACTGGCATCAGGCCCGATGGACCCTCAGGTCTTCCAGGGTCAGGGTGATCTGTCTTTTTCCGCGGTAATCGGAAAATTGCAAAGAATAAGCCAGGTCCAGCGAGGCTCCCCGGCGCAGGCCCGGCCAGAACCTGGCCTTTTCCCAGGCCATAACCTCAAACACCCGACCCGACTGCCTGGCCCAGAACTTCAGGTGGCGGTTCTGAACAACCGAGGGTTCGCTCAGGACATCGGCCTCTTCGGCCACGAACACCGGTCGCGGATTGCCGACTCCAAAGGGCAGCAACCTGGAATAAAATTCCAGGAAAGACGGGGTGATGGAAGAAAAATTCAGTCTGGAGTCAATCTGCAATTTTCTCTCCAGGATCTCTTCGGTAATCCTGACCCGGGCCAGGCTGTTCAATCGCTCTTTGAAATCTGGTAACCGGTCATAACTCAGGGTGCATCCCACCGCCTGTTTATGGCCGCCGAAATTCTGGCAGAGGTCGGCGCACTCGTTGACCAGGTCAATCAGAGACAGCTCCGGCACACTCCGGCCGGAACCGTAGGCCTGACCGTTTTCGTAGGAGAACAGAATCACCGGGCGGTAGAAGATTTCTTTCAGCCGGGAAGCAACGATACCGATGACCCCGCGGTGCCAGTTTTCACTGCCCAGGACCAGCAAACGGTATTTTTGATGAAGCTGGCGGGACTCTATTTTTTCCACCGCTTCCCTCAAGATTTTCTCTTCAATCCTCTGCCGGGCCGAATTGAGCTCGTTTAACTTTTTGACCAGGGAGTTGCATTCCTCAGGCGAATCGGAGAAAAAAAGCTGCAGGGCAATCTCGGTCATTCCCAGCCGGCCAGCGGCGTTTATCCGCGGCCCCAGCCGGAAACCAAGGTCCACCTCGTTCAGCTTCCGGTTGTTCAACCCGGAACCGTCAAGCAAGCTTCTGAGTCCAGGAGTTCGGGCTTCTTTTAATTTCTTAAGGCCCTCCCGGACCAGGATGCGGTTTTCACCCTTCAGCTCGGCCACGTCGGCCACCGTGCCGATGCTGACCAGCTTTAAGAAATGGTTAAGGTCCTGATTGATCCCGAAACGAAAGAAAATGGCCTGAATCAGCTTGAAGACGACTCCCACCCCGGCCAGGTTCCGGTCAGGGTAACCGGAACTTTCCAGGACTGGATTAAGGATGGCCACCGCTTCCGGCAGCTTTTCGCCGGGATGATGATGATCGGTTATTATCACCTCCAGCCCGTGGTTTCTGGCCTCTCGAACAAAATCAACCGCTTTAATGCCGCAGTCGACGCTGATTAGCAGGTTGGCCTTCATCTGAAGAATATGTTCCAGGTGATGGAGTTTGAGACCGTAGCCGTCTTTCATCCTTTCGGGGATGAAATATTCAACCCGTCCGCCCAGCAGGCCGAGGGCCTTGACCATCATAACCACCGACAGGATGCCGTCGACATCATAATCGCCAAAGATTACTATTTTTTCTTTTTTTTCGATAGCCCGGCGAATCCGGTCCACGGCCTCTTTCATGCCCTTCATCAGGAAAGGGTCGTGCAGTTCATTCAGCCCGCCGTATAGGAAAAAGGCCGCTTCGGCAGTCGAGCGCAGGCCACGGTTGACCAGGATAGTGGCAATTTCGTGGGGCAGGTTGAGCTCCTGGGCCAGAATCCAGGCCTCGGGGTCGGGCGGGACAATCTGCCATCTGTAACGGGCCTCCATGTTTTTCAATTTAACACAAGAAAACCTCTTACACAACCGACCGCCGTCCCGTCCGCGGTCGTTTGACATCGCCGGCAGCCGAAAATATAATTCAAAGGCCGTGTTCGATAAATTAAAGCAGAAGCTCAGCAAGACCAGGGAAATCTTCAGCCGCATAGAACAGCTTTTTCAGGGCAGCCGGCCCCGGGAAGAACTGCTGGAAGAACTGTACGAGCTCCTGATTCTGGCAGATGTCGGGGTCAGCACCACTGACCGGATTATTTCAGGTCTTCGTGACCGGGCCAGAAAGCAAGGCTCGGCCGACCTCAAGGCTCTGCTCAAGCAGGAACTGGTTGCCCTTTTTTCCTCCCCGCCGGCAGCTACAAGTGATTCCTGGCCCGCGGTCTGGATGCTGGTCGGGGTTAACGGCGGCGGCAAGACCACCTCGGCCGCCAAGCTGGCTCACCGATACCAGGCTCTGGGCAAAAAGGTAATGCTGGCAGCTGCCGATACTTTCCGGGCAGCCGCTCAGGAGCAGCTTCAACTCTGGGGCAAAAGACTCAACCTGCCTGTGGTTCAGGGTCAGAGCGGAGCCGACCCGGCTTCTGTCGTCTATGACGCCATTCAATCTTTCAAAGCCAGGAACTATGACCTGCTGCTGGTGGACACGGCCGGGCGACTTCACACCTACTCCAACCTGATGGCCGAACTGGAAAAGATTAAAAGAATCATCAGTCGCGAAATTGCCGGTGCCCCGCAGGAGATCCTGCTGGTGCTGGACTCCACCATCGGTCAGAATGCCATCGTTCAGGCCCGCGAGTTCAACCGTTTCTCCGGGATAACCGGGATTTTCCTGACCAAGCTCGACGGGACGGCCCGGGGAGGCAGCGTGCTGGCTGTAACTGAAGAGCTGCATCTCCCGATAAAATTTATCGGCATCGGTGAAAGCGAGAAAGACCTGCTGGAGTTTTCGCCGGAATCCTTCGTCGAGGCTTTGCTGTCATGAGCAGCTTGAGGGAAGACCTGGAATTCATGGAAATGGCCTATTCCCTGGCTGAAAAGGCCAAAGGCCGGACCAGCCCCAACCCCTGTGTGGGGGCAGTCGTGGTCAAAGACGGAAGGATAGTCGGCTGGGGCTATCATCAGGAGGCCGGGCAACCGCATGCCGAAATAGTGGCCCTGGAAAGGGCCGGACTGCGGGCCAGGGGAGCCACCCTCTACCTCACGCTCGAACCCTGTGTTCACCAGGGGCGGACCCCGCCCTGCGTTGACCGCCTTCTGGAGACCGGGTTGAAGCGGGTGGTGGTGTCCGCCTACGACCCCAACCCCCTGGTCCACAAAAAGGGCGTGGCCCGCCTGCTCCAGGCCGGAATTAAAGTCGAAACCGGGTTGCTGAGCCAATTAAACCTGCAGCTGAATGAATCTTATATAAAATACATCACCAGCCGCATTCCTTTCGTCACCCTCAAGGCAGCCCTCAGCCTCGACGGCAAAATGGCCGCCTCTTCCGGCGACTCCAGGTGGATTTCCTGCCCGGAATCCAGGTACTTTGTCCAGAACCTCAGGGCCGAAAATGATGCCATCCTGGTGGGCATCAACACTGTGCTTAAAGACGACCCGGAGCTGACCGTGCGGCTGGAAGAGACATCCGGTAAAAAATGGCACCGGGTGGTCCTGGATACCTTCTTGCGTTTTCCGCCCGGGGCCAGGCTGCTGAAAGATTTAAGGGGAGGAAAAGTGATTATTTTTGCCGGGGCAGCGGTACCGGAGGACAGAGCGGCCCGGCTCAAGCAGAAGGGCGCGGAAATAATTCAGGCGCCCGCCTTTAACGGTCAGCTGGATTTAAGAGTGGTTCTGGAAGAACTAAGGCGCCGGGAAATTGCCTCGGTCCTGGTGGAAGGCGGGGCCATGGTCCTTACCTCTTTTATCCAGCAGAAACTGGCCGATAAGGTCTATTTCTTCATTTCTCCCCGGTTCATCGGGGGCGAAAAATCGCCGACTCCCTTCGAGGGCCCGGGCGCAGAAACCGTGGCCGATTCCCTGGAGTTGAAAAAGCTGCGACATTTTACCATAAGAAACGATATAATAATTGAAGGATACTTCTGATGTTTACGGGGCTGATTTCCTACCGGGGGCGTTTCCGGGAGTTCCGCCGGAGCCGGGCGGAACTGGTGGTCGAAGTTCCGGGCGAGCTGAACCGGAAGCTGGAAAAAGGCCAGAGCCTGGCCGTTGACGGAGTCTGCCTGACTGTGGCCTCAAAGGAGAATGATTCTCTTGTCTTTAACCTGTCCAGGGAAACCCTGGAGAAGACCACCCTCGGCCGGTTGCGTCCAGGGCAGGAATTGAACTTAGAGCCGCCGGTGACCCCGGAAACCCTGCTGGGCGGCCACCTGGTTACAGGTCACACAGACGGCCTGGGCCAGGTGCTGGAAGTCAAACCCCGGAGGCCGGGAAAACGCCTGAAAATCCGCATGGGACGGGAACTGAGAAAATTCCTGGTGGCCAAGGGCTCGGTGGCCGTTAACGGGGTCAGCCTGACGGTGGCGGCCCTGGGAGCCGGTTATTTTGAAGTGGAACTGATCCCGGCCACCCTTGAGGAAACAAACCTCGACCTTCTCCGGCCGGGGGACCGGGTCAACCTCGAATGTGACATCATCGGCAAATACGTGTATAATTTTATCTCCGGACTCAGGTACTGATCCGATTGGTTCTCTAAAAATGGACAAAAAACCAGAAACCATAAGTGTTGAACAAGCTCTGGAAGCGGTTCGCGCCGGCCGCCTGATCATCATCGTGGATGACGAAGACCGCGAAAACGAGGGCGACCTGATGGTGGCCGCGGAAAAAGTTACCCCGGAAATAATTAATTTCATGGCTAAATTCGGTCGGGGACTCATCTGTCTGTCCCTCACCAAAAAAAGGGTGGAAGAACTCCAGCTTCCGCCGATGGTCCAGGAAAACACGACCAGGTTTGGAACTGCCTTTACCGTCTCCATCGATGCCAGGGAAGGCGTCACCACCGGTATCTCGGCTTACGACCGGGCCCGGACCATCCTGACGGCTATCAACCCGGCTACCAGGCCGGAAGACCTGGCCAGGCCAGGACACATTTTTCCCCTGGAAGCGAGGGAGGGTGGCGTGCTGGCCCGTGCCGGGCAGACCGAAGCCTCAGTCGACCTGGCCAGGCTGGCCGGTCTCTACCCGGCCGGGGTCATCTGTGAAATAATGAAAGAAGACGGGACCATGGCCCGGATGCCCGACCTTGAGAAATTCAGCAGGGAACACAGCATTCCCATCCTGACCATAGCCGACCTGATATCCTACCGGATGCGCACCGAAACCCTGGTGCGAAAGATTTCAGAGGCTGACCTGCCCACCAGGTATGGCCACTTCCAGATAGCGGTTTTCGAAGACATAATTCACGGGGAACACCACGTGGCCCTGGTCAAGGGACAAATCTCTTCAGACAGCCCCGTCCTGGTCCGGGCTCATTCCCAGTGCCTGACCGGCGATGCTTTTGCTTCCCTGCGCTGCGACTGCGGAGAGCAGCTCCACACGGCCATGCAGATGATAGAGCACGAAGGAGCCGGGGTCATCCTTTACATGCTCAACCACGAGGGCCGGGGCATCGGCCTGGCCAACAAGATCAAGGCCTACGGGCTGCAGGACGAGGGCTGCGACACGGTGGAAGCCAACTGCCGGCTGGGGTTCAAGCCCGACCAGCGGGATTACGGAATCGGGGCCCAGATCCTGGCCGCCCTGGGAATAAAGAAAATTCGCCTGATCACCAATAACCCCAGGAAATTCCGCGGGCTGAGCGGCTACGGCCTGGAAATTGTGGAAAGGGTACCGATCCAGATTCCCCCGACCGAAGAAAACCTGGAATACCTGAGGGCCAAGAAAGAAAAGATGGGCCACCTGCTGGACATTATCTGAAGCCGCTCAGAGCTGCTTCAAGCGCGAATCCAGGATGAAAGTCACTGGCCCGTCGTTTATCAAATGAACTTCCATCATGGCCTGGAAAACCCCGGTCTGGACCTCAAGACTCTGTTCCCGAAGTTTCCTGACGAAGCAGTCAAAAAGTTCGGCCGCCCGGTCCGGGGTTTCGGCCCTGTCAAAGCTCGGTCGACGCCCCTTCCTGATAGAGCTGGTCAGGGTAAACTGGGAAACTGCCAGGACACTCCCTCCTGCTTCTTTGACCGACAGATTCATTTTGCCGTTTTCATCGGGGAAGATGCGGAGCTCGGCCACCTTGGCAGCCAGCCAGTCGGCCTCAACTTCCCTGTCTCCCTTTTCCACCCCGACCAGAAGGCACAGGCCCCGGCCGATGCTCCCCGCCACCTGACCCTCCACAGTAACCCTGGCTTCTTTTACTCTCTGCAGCACTATTTTCATCCTGGTTCTCCCGAAGCCACCCGGGACTCTCCCCGGAGTGTTGACTTTAAGTTGAAGTTATTCTATCATATGGCACTCAAAAGGAGATAGAGATGGCTCTCAGACACAAATCGGCTATCAGACAGCACCGTCGCAGCCTGCGGAGACGGGCCGTAAACCAGAGAAATAAATCCCTGATGAAAACCATGATCAAGAAGCTCAGAGAAAAGATAGAAGCTGAAGACCGGGAAGCCGCTCTGTCTCTTTTGCCGGCGGTTTTCAAGGCCATAGACAAAGCCGTGGCCAAGGGAACCATCAAGAAGAATACCGGCGCCCGCTACAAGTCCCGACTGTCAAGGCAAGCCCAGAGCCTGCCGGTCAAGGCTATTTAAGCTTTGAGTCCCGACCTTTTCTATCCCGCAGCTGAAAAAACCTGACCAGAAAAGTCTCTATCATTATGCCGGCGTCCAGGTCGCTCGATTTCAGCCTGAGGTCAATCCGGCCCAGCTCTCTCACCAGGTCGTTGAGCTCTTCCTGGCTGAAGGCCCTGAGGCAGACGGAAAAAGCCTCCAGCTTGCGGTCAAACAGGCTCCAGCCCTCGCTCAACTGTGGTCTCATTTTTTTGAAGACCTCTTTGACCGGAACTCTCTTCTCCTCAACTTCCACCTTAGCCCGGGCCAGCGATAAAACATACCGGCTGAGATTGGTAAAGTAGTTTATGATCTCCGAGGCATCCGGATTTTTGGCCAGGAACCTGGAGGTGATGTTCAGGGCTTCCTGCAGGCTTCCAGACTCCAGCGCTTCCTCCAGGGCAAAGCGGTCATAAGTCTTCTGAAAGGCGCAGACGGCCAGGACGTCCTCTTCGGTGATTACCGCCCGGTCTCCGGAGTAAAGGCTCAGTTTTTCCACTTCCTGTTCAAGGAGCAGCAGGTCGGGCCCGACCGCCTCCAGCAGGCGGTTGACGACCTGGGGGCTTGTCTTTTTTCCCCGCTTCCTTAGCTCCTGGTAAATCCAGTCGGTAAGTTCGGCCGGGCGCGGCGTCTTCATCTCCAGCAACCGCAGTTTTCCGCCCGGGCCGGCAGCCAGCCGGCTAAAAAAATCAAAAAGCCTGTTGCCCTTTTTCAGCCGTCCCGGGTAGACAATTATCAAATTGACTCCATCTGGCGGCCAGTCAAAATACCTCTCTATTTCTTTCTCGAACGGGTCCACCAGCTGGCGGCAGGCCCTTTCGGCTAACTGGGGGTCATCTTCCTCAGGTTCCGGAAAATTCACCACCAGGATTTTCCTGGTGGCGAAAAGAAACATGTCAGGGCTCCGGGCTTCCTCCAGAATTTCTGCCCAGTCTTTATCAAAAAGGAAATAAGGTTTTAGCTGAAGCTGCTCTCCGCTTCCCAGGGCTTTTCCGACAACTTTATGCAGAAGCGTCCTCAGGTAAGGCGCCTGTTCTCCGTAAACGAAAAGACCGGGGCCAGGATTTTCAGGAGAAATTTCCTTTTCCCAAAGCCGGTAGAAAGGTTCGCGGGTTGACATTTAAAATCCCTCTACCAGGCTGACCACCAGCTGTCTGGCATACTTTTCGGCGGCCCGGTCAATGGCCCTGGTTTCCATCGTTTCGTAATCCATTCCCTCCGGGATTTCGTATTCTTCGGTGTAAACGAAATTGTCGTCGGAAAACAGGACCTTCTGGTTGATCAGGTCGGAAAAAACCACGCTGGTGGTGATGGTTATTTTGAATCGGGTGGCGGCCCCGGCCGGCGAGAAAGCAATAGGCCGGACCTCAAAAGACCGGACCTCGCCGCTCAGCAGCCCGTCGGCCTGGCTGTGCTCGCTGACGATTACCACCCCCATCCTGGCCACCAGTTCGTTGATAACACTCCTGGTGAGTTTGAGGTCCAGCTCAAACCGCCCGGAAGAATTCTTGAAAACCGGAACCTGGATTTTCTTCATCTGCGGGGGCCAGAAGCCGCCCTTGCCCCTCAGTTGATAGCCACAGGCAACCAGGAGAATCAGGAGCAGGCAGCAGGCTGTGTATTTCGGCCAGAATTTCATCAATCCAGCTCAGACCACCAGGCTGACCAGCTTGTTCCTGACACAGACCACCTTTCGGGGCTGTTTCCCGGCCAGAATTTCCTGGATCCGGGGCAGGGCCAGAGCTTTTTTCTTCAGGATTTCATCTTCGGTATCAAGCGGCACTTCGAACTTGTCCCGGAGCTTGCCGTTAACCTGGACGACGATGGTCACCATTTCTTCCCTGGCCAGTTCGGGGTCGTAAGCCGGCCAGGTGCTTTCCGCCACCAGGGTCCGGTGACCGGTCTTCTCCCAGAGTTCCTCGGCCACGTGGGGAGCAAAGGGGGCCAGCATCAGGTTTAAGGCTTCCAGGGCCTGGCGCAGCAGCTCCCGGCCTTTCCGGCTGGAGCGCAGCAGATCCCTTTCTTTCTTCAGGGTGTTGACCAGCTCCATCAGGGCGCTGATGGCCGTGTTGAGGTGGAAGCGGAGCTCAATGTCCTCGCTTACCTTCTTTATTGTCTGGTGCAATTTTTTGAGCAGGCGCTGGTAGCCATGCTCATCATGCTTCTCCGGGGCGGATGGCTCCTGGTCTGAAAACAGGTCTCTGTCCTCTTCGAACAGGTTCCAGATTCTCAGGATGAACCGGTAGCAACCTTCCAGGCCTTCTTCCGACCAGGCGAATTCTTTTTCCGGCGGCGAGGCGAACAGGATGAAGACCCTCAGGGCATCGGCCCCGTATCTCTTGATCATATCGTCCGGGTCCACCACGTTGCCTCGCGACTTGGACATGGCCGAGCCGTCCTTGGTCACCATCCCCTGGGCCAGGTAATGCGGAAAGGGTTCGTCAACCCCGGTCAGGCCGAGGTCGCGCAGGTACTTGGTGAAGAACCTGGAATAGATAAGATGCAGGATGGCATGCTCCACCCCGCCTATGTAAAGGTCCACGGGCATCCAGTATTTAGCCTTTTCCGGAACGAAAGGAATCCTGTCTTCGTGTGGCGAACAGTAGCGGAAGAAGTACCAGGAAGAATCGACAAAGGTATCCATGGTGTCAGTTTCCCGTCGGGCCGGACCGCTGCATTTCGGACAGGTGGTCTGGACAAAATGCGGCACCTTTTCCAGCGGAGAGCCTTCTTCCCCGGTGAACCTGGCCTCGGGGGGAATTTCCACCGGAAGCCGGTCGTAGGGAACCGGCTGCACCCCGCAGCGGTCGCAGTAGATTATCGGTATCGGAGTACCCCAGTAACGCTGCCGGGAAATTCCCCAGTCTCTCAAGCGGTAGGTAACGCTGGCCTGGCCGAAACCTTTTTCCCTGGCGTAAGCAGCCATTTTCTCCATGGCCTCTTCCGACGACAGCCCGTTAAAGGGCCCGGAGTTAACCAGCACCCCGTAGCTCTCGAAGGCCTTTCCTTCTTCAGGCTTGATGTCCGGCGAAGCCGGAGCAATGACTGTCCTGACGGGCAGGTTGTATTTCACGGCAAACTCGTAGTCGCGCTGGTCGTGAGCCGGCACGGCCATTATGGCTCCGGTGCCGTAATCCATCAAAACGTAGTTGGCCAGGAAGACAGGCACCGGCTCGCCGCTGAAGGGATTCAGAGCCCGGACACCGGTATCATAACCAACCTTTTCTTCGTCTCGCTCTTCCCTTCTCAGCCTGGATTCAGCAACGGTCCTGGCCATCCATTCTTTAATGGTTTCCCTGTCCGGATGGTTGGCCACCAGCTCTGCCGCCAGCGGATGCTCGGGGCTCAGCACCAGGAAGGTGGCGCCGTAGATGGTGTCAATCCTGGTGGTAAAGACTTCAATGGATTTATTGAGAGAAGGCACAGGAAAGTTTACCAGCGCCCCGGTGCTCCGGCCGATCCAGTTCTTCTGCATCTGGAGGACGTGCTCCGGCCAGCGGCTGAGCTGCTCATGCCCGCTGAGCAGCTCTTCGGCATAAGCCGTAATTTTCAGGAACCACTGCTCCATATTTTTCTGGGTTACCTGGCTATCGCAGCGCCAGCACTTTCCGGCTATCACCTGTTCGTTGGCCAGGACCGTCCGGCACTGGGGACACCAGTTGACCCAGCTCATCCGGCGGTAGGCCAGGCCCTGCTCGAACATCTTCAGGAAAATCCACTGGTTCCATTTGTAGTACTCGGGAAGGCAGGTGTTAACTTCCCGGCTCCAGCAATAGCTGAACCCCATTTTTTTGAGCTGGGAGCGCATGTAGTCTATGTTGTTCAGGGTCCACTTCCGGGGATGGATGCCGTGCTTGATGGCCGCGTTCTCAGCCGGCATACCCAGGGCATCCCAGCCAATGGGATGAAGGACGTTAAAACCCTTCATCTTCTTGAAGCGGGCCAGGACATCACCGATAGAATAGTTCCGGACGTGTCCCATGTGAATCCGTCCGGAGGGATAAGGATACATTTCCAGGAGATAATACTTGGGGCGGTCAGAATCCTCGCTGACCTCGAAGACCTGCCTTTCCTCCCAGATTTTCTGCCACTTCTTCTCGATGTGTTCAAAATTATAGGCTTCTTTCATGGTCTAATCCTCGGATCGGGGAAAAACTACCCGGGTAAATTATTCACAAAAATCAGTTTATAATATTAATTTCCCCTGCCCTAAAAGTCAACTTGAAGCCGGAAAGGGCCTGGCTCCCTCTAACCGATTAGCTTATCAGAGTGAATAAATCTATAATATAGGCTATTCAGCCAGAGAACAAGGCAGTCGCTCAGATGAAATTTCTGTCGGTAGAAAACCTGGAGGCAGGTTACGGCCCCAGCCCGGTCATTTCCGGCATTTCCCTGGAACTGGAGTCGGGCGAATTCCTGGCCGTCTGCGGGCCCAACGGTTCGGGCAAGAGCACCCTGGTTAAAGCCGTGCAGAAGCTGATTCCCTGGCTCCGGGGAAAAGTCCTGGTAAACAACCGGAACCTGTTCGAGCTCAAAACCCGTCAGATTGCTTCGCTTCTGGCCTACGTCCCCCAGGTGTTTGAGCCTGTCTTTGATTTCAGCGTGGAAGAAACCGTGGCCATGGCCCGCTACTACAGGCTGACGGGGCGTTTCGCCGGACTTTCAGAAAGGGACCGGGCGGCGGTAGAAGAAGCAATGAAGCTCAGCGAAGTCTTTAACCTCAGGGGAAAAAAGCTCAATGAATTGAGCGGAGGCGAGAGGCAGCGGGTTCTGATTGCCAGGGCCCTGGCCCAGGACACCCCCGGACTCCTTCTGGATGAACCAAGCTCCCACCTGGACCTTAATTTCCAGCTTCAGGTCTACCGGTTATTAAGGGAACTGCAAAAAGAACGGGGTAAAGCCATCCTGGTAGCCGAGCACAATCTCAACCTGGCGGCCGCCTATTGCTCCAGCCTGATTTTTATAAAGGAGGGGAAAATCGTGGCCCGGGGCCGGCCGGAGAACCTGCTGGAAAAAGAGCTCGTCAGGCAGACCTTCGGGGTAGAAGTCGAAGTCAGGACGAATCTTTCCACCGGCCTTCCAGAAATTTCGCTCGTTCACCCGGGTCCGGGTAGCGGCTTAATTCCAGCCAGGACCCCGGCCGGGAGTGGCGGGGAGAAAGTGACATGAAGGAAAAGCGCGCCCTGGCCAGCAATAAATTTTTTATCATAATGGCTCGAAGCCTTGTTAACAGACATCCAGGCCGGCACCGGGTGCCTGAACTAAACGACAGGCAAAATAAATTCTCCCTGAAAGCCGGCCACCGAACCCGGTTTTTTTCATGGATTTTCCGGCAGGTGACCATGCCCCTGTTTTTGACCACGGTTCTTAGTTCCCAGACCCTGGAATTCCGCGACGACCTCGGCCATAAAATCCGCCTGGCTTCCTGTCCGCAAAAAATCGTTTCCCTGGCCCCGAACCTTACCGAAATACTTTTTGCCCTCGGTCTTTCGCGGGAAATCATCGGGGTTACCAGGTATTGCGATTACCCGGAAGAAGCCAGAACCAGGGAAATCGTCGGTGGCCTGGTTGACCTTAATCTGGAAAAGATTCGCGGCCTCAAGCCGGAGCTGGTGCTGGGATTCCGAGGAAACCCACGGCGGGTGATAGACCGGCTCTACCATCAGCGAGTTCCGGTCTTTGTTTTCGACACCGGGCGGACTTTCGAAGACCTGTTCACTCTGATCTCCAGGGTTGGCCAGATCACCTGCCGGCAGGAAGAGGCCTCCGGGCTTATCTCCAGCCTGAAACAAAAGATCATGTCAGTTGAACAAAACCTGCCCCTGTCCGGGCCCGGGAAAAAAGTCTTCCTGACCATTTACGGCCAGGGCTCGGGCCTGTGGACCTGCGGCCGCGACAGCTATCTCAACCACCTGCTGGAAAGAGCCCGGGCCGAAAACATAACCAGCAAACAAAGAGGAAACTGGCTGGTCTACAACCGTGAGACTCTCATTAAGGATAATCCCGAAGTGATTCTCATCCTGGGACGGAGCCGGGAAGATTTTGACCGGGCTAAGGACTGGTTTGCTGCCCAGTCAGCACTCCAGAAAATATCAGCGGTTCGGAACGGTCGTTTCTGCTTTCTGGACGAAGACCTGTTCAGCCGTTTTGCCCCTCGACTGGTAGAAGCTTATCGGCAGCTGGTGGCAACCCTTTATCCGGACCTGAAGGTTGAAAGACCATGAGGCCAGAATCGCGTTTGAGGACGTTGCAGCTCGGGCTGCTGCTGTTGACGCTCCTGGCGTTCCTGTTATCGCTCAAGCTTGGTCCTGTTAAAACTTCTCTTGATGAAGTTTTTCGGGCCCTTCTATCCGGGGAAAACGAACTGTCTGATATCATCTTGAGTCTTCGCTTTCCCCGGGCTCTTCTCGCCTACCTGGTCGGGGCCTGTCTCTCTCTTTCGGGCGCCATACTCCAGGGTTACTTTCGGAATCCCTTAGCCGACCCCTTCATCCTGGGGGTTTCCTCGGGTGCTTCCCTGGGCGCGGTTCTTAGCCTGCAGCTGGGTCTGGCCCTAAACCTGGCCGGACTCCCGGCCCAGAGTCTGCTGGCCCTTCTTTCCAGCCTGCTCCTGGTAAGCGGCGTTTATCTGGTTTCAGAAAGGCGGCCTTTCCAGACAACCGAGTCCCTGCTGCTGACGGGGATTGCCGCCGGGGCCCTGGCCTCGGCCCTGACTTCTTTCCTTCTTTTCCGCCGGGCCGACGCTTACGAACAGGCTGTCTTCTGGCTCTTAGGGAGTTTTTCCCTGGCCGACTGGCGGCAGGTCTGGCTGATACTCGGGACCCTGGTCCTGGCCACCTTTATCGCCCAGTACCTGGCCCGGGATATGAATTTACTCAGCCTGGGGGACGAAACCGCAAGGTCGCTGGGCTGTCCCGTCAGGACGGTTAGAAGAATATTCCTTCTTCTGGCCACGCTGCTCGCTTCCTTCTCGGTTTCGGTGGCGGGAATAATAGGATTTGTCGGCCTGATCGTGCCCCACGCGGTCAGGCTGATAATCGGTCCTGATCACCGGCGGCTATTTCTGCATTCGGCCCTGGCCGGAGGACTGTTCCTGCTCATCTCCGACCTGATGGCCAGGACGGTCCTGGCTCCTTCGGAACTTCCGGTCGGGGTGGTGACCGCCGCTTTCGGAGCTCCCTTTTTTATCTACCTGTTAAACAGGCCACGCTCTTCCTGAGCCCGCAAGTATATTCTTTCAGATTGACAATCGCCTCGGTTTTGCCTTAATGTAAAGATATCATGCTGCTGACTTTTAACCAGGTTCTATTCCTGATCCTGACCGTATCTGCGGCGGTGCTGGTAGTGTTCCTGGTTATGTTTCTGGCCCAGCTCAGGCGGACGGCCAGGGAAGCGGAAAAATCCTTCCAGGACCTGCAGCTGGTTTTGCATAAGCTGGAAAGAATTGAAGACAAGCTCGACCGCAGCCTGGATGAGGCTGGAGTCATAATCGACTCTACCAGGAAGACCCTGGCCGGGCTATCGGAACTTTCGCTGTTCATGACCACCAGGCTGGTCAGGCCGGCCTCGCGCTTCTGGCCGGTTGTCTTTCCCCTGCTGCGCTTCGGTTGGCAGCTAATGAAAAAAAGAAAGGAGAAGAAAAATGTCAGATAACAACAAAGGGTCCTCTTTCGTCGACTACTTGCTGACTTTCATGGCCGGAGCAGCCACCGGCTTTATCCTGGGAATCCTTTTTGCCCCGGCCAGCGGCAAGGAGACCAGGCAGAAAATTAAAGAGCAGGCCAGAAAAGGCCAGCAACTGGCGGCCGAGGGTTACCAGAAAGTGGCCCGCGAAGCAGAAAAGGGTGTGAAGATAGCCAGGGAAAAAGCCGAAGAGGGAATTGAGGCCATAAAAGAGTTTATCGAAAAGAAAAAGGGTGAATATGTCAGAAAGGAACCCGAGTTCCCGGAAGACCTGGACACGGAAAAATAAAAAAAATAAATTTTCTTAACCTTACTGTATCATCAAAGGGGTCGGGTGTTAATGAGGAGCTGGACCGCAAGATTTATATCAGGTTTTTGTCTGCTGGCCTTGACTCTCTGGCCGCTGCCGGCTCAGGACAGGGCCGTCATCGACCAGAAACTGGCCCAGGCCATCGACCAGGAAATTGAGAAGAACCGGGCCGAAATGGTCAAGGTCCGGCGCTTTCTGCACATGAACCCTGAGCTCGGCAACCGCGAGTTCGAAACTGCCAGGCTGGTGGCCGGCAAGTTGACCTCTCTCGGCCTGGAAGTTAAAACCGGGGTGGCCGGGACCGGAGTGGTCGGTTTGCTGCGGGGAACCCTGCCCGGGCCCACCGTGGCCATACGGGCCGATATGGATGCCCTGCCCATCCAGGAACTCAACACCTTTCCCTACCGCTCGCTAAACCCGGGAGTGATGCACGCCTGCGGACACGATTTTCACACCACCATCGCCCTGGGCGCGGCCACCGTTTTATCCGCGGTCAAAGATAGAATCCGGGGCAATGTCAAGTTCATCTTCCAGCCGGCCGAAGAAGGGCTTCCCCCCGGGGAGGAAGGCGGAGCGGCACTGATGATAAAGGAAGGCGCTCTGGACAACCCACCCGTCAGGGCCATCTTTGCTCTACACGTCTGGCCGGAACTTAAAGTAGGCGAAATCGGTTACGCTGCCGGTTATCTCATGGCCAGTTCAGACAACTTCATCATAACGATTGAAGGCAAGAGCGCTCATGCGGCCAGGCCCCAGGAAGGAATTGATTCAGTCGTGCTGGCAGCCGGAGTCATCAACAGCCTTCAGACCATCGTCAGCCGGGCCATCGACCCGACCGAACCGGCCGTCATCACCATCGGAAAAATCCAGGGTGGCACCAGGGCCAACATAATCGCCGAGAAAGTGGAAATGGAGGGAACTGTCCGCACCCTGAGCGACAGAGTCCGGGAAAGGATGCCGGTCCTCATGGAGAATATCATCAGGGGCCTGTGCGGCAGCTACGGCGCCAGCTACAGCTTCAAGTATGAAAAGGGCACTCCCCCCGTTTATAACCACCCGGACCTGGTCCAGGCCATGGTGCCGGTCCTGGAAAAGGCTCTCGGCCCTGGCCAGGTGGTGCCGGTTAAACCCCAGATGGTGGCTGAGGATTTTGCCCTGCTGGCCGAAAGGGTTCCGGCCTTCATGTACCTTCTCGGGGTCAGGAGCCCGGGCCAGGTTAGTGCCGCGCCGCTTCACAGCCCGTATTTTAACCCGGATGAAAGAGCCATCCCGGTGGGCATCAGGGCCATGTGTCACCTGGTTTTAAGCGCCCTGGAGCAACAGGCATCATTGAAAGGCACGAACAGCCCGGCCATCACCAGATAGTAAATGCCCGCCCCCCTGCTGCTGCCCGCTGCGAGTTTCATTTCCGGGATTATATTTTCTCTTGTCCTGAAGTCCGGTTTCTCCTGGCAACTGGTACTACTTGCTGGAATTATCCTGACCGCCGGCTGGTTTGGATATGGCTTCAAAAAGGATCGCGTTGCTTTCTGGTTGATACTGGCGGGCTTTTTCCTAACCGGTTTCAGCCTTTACAGCCTGGAATTCAGCCGGCACCAGAACAACGAACTGCGGCGGCTCAGGTCAGAGGGTTATATTGATTTCAAGGGCCGGGTTCTCCGCTCACCCGAGCGCCGGGCCGACCGGGATATCCTGACCATCAGGGTTGAAGAAGTAAGGCTGGCCGGGGTTAAGAAAACGATAAACGGCAATCTGCGACTGACGGTGGCTCACTCCACTACCAGCCAGCAGCCGCTCGAGCTTCTGGCCGGCGACCGGGTAGAATTTTCGGCCACCTTAAGTCCGGAAGAGAGCTTCAGGAATTTTTTCCCGGATTTTATGCCACGTTACCTGCGCAGCCAGAGAGTGCAGGCCCGGGCCTTTTCCAAGAGCCCGCTACTCATCCAGAAGTTAAATCAGAAAAACCGGACGCCTGCCGGTATTTTCTCCGGCTTGAGAAGAAAACTGCAAAAGGGGATAGAAAGAGACTTTCCCGGGGCGGACCGTTTTACCCTGTCAGCCGAAGGAGCGATGCTGGAAGCCCTGCTCCTGGGAGCCGACGGAAGACTCGACCCGGAGACCGACCGGCAATTCCAGAAAACCGGGCTCTACCACCTGCTGGCCATCTCCGGCGCTCACGTGGCTGTGGTCAGCTTCCTGTTTTACTCTTTTCTTGGCCTGTTCATCACCAGGAAAAGAACCATTCAGCTCATGTTGCTGGCCGCACTTATTTTTTATGCCTTCCTGGTCGAGGGTCAGCCCTCGGTCTTCAGGGCGGTTATCATGGCTTCTCTCTTCCTGCTGGGCAAACTGATTTCGGCCGATACCAACCTGCTCAACACCCTGGCCCTCTCGGCCCTGGTGCTCCTGGTGATAAACCCATTCAGTCTGGAAGACGTCGGCTTCCAGCTGACCTTCCTGGCCACCCTGAGCCTGGTGCTGTTTTTTAAGCCGATTTTCAGAGTATTACCGAAGTTGCCTTTCCGGATTTCGGAGATGACCGCCCTGTCCCTGGCGGCCGTGGCCGGCACCATGCCGGTCATAATCAGCAATTTTAACCGGGTGACCTTCGCCTCCCTGGTTCTTAACCTGCTGGAAGCTCCGCTAATGGGGCTGGTTATGGCTGCTGGCTATGTTTATCTGGCAGTGAATTCTCTGCTGCCGGCCGCCGGCCATCTCCTGTCATTCGCCCTTAAATATCTGATAAAACTTTTTTCATGGGTGGCCACCTGGCTCGAACCCCTGAACTCGCTTTCCTACCGCCTTCCGTCGCCTCCGACGGTGGTGGTCATCGGGTTTTACCTGTTCCTGCTTTTGCTCCTGGTAAAATCACGTTTCCGCCTTCAGAAACTTTTAACGTCAGCCGGGCTGGCCATATTTTTCTTCATAATGATTATCTATCCCTTTCAGCCCCGAAACGACAGGCTGACCGTAACTTTCATGGACGTGGGGCAGGGAGATTCGCTGGTGGTGGAATTTCCGGGCCGCCGGGTGATGGTCATCGACGCCGGCGGTTTTATTCAGGGCAACTTTGACCCGGGTGAAAGTCTGGTCTCGCCCTATCTCTGGCACCGCGGCTACAAAAGAATAGATTACCTGGTCTGCAGTCATTTTCATCCCGACCATGCCGGCGGGCTGCCAGCCCTGGCCAGAAATTTCCGGGTCGGAGAGTTCTGGTACCTGGAAAAAGAAAAGAACCGGCTGTCAGAGGAAATCAACCGGGCTCTCTCCCCCAGAACCAGGAAAAGACCTCTGCTGGCCGGCCTTAGCCAGTCTACAGGAGGCTGCCGGGTTGAAGTGCTCTATCCCGATGCCAAAGCCAAGACCATTTTCCGCCCCGGTAATGACCTGTCGGCTGTCCTTAGACTTGATTGCGGCCAGCAATCGTTTCTTTTTGCAGCTGACATCACCGCCCCGGTGGAAGATTACCTGGTTCGCCTGCAGCCAGAAAAATTAAAGGCCACTGTCCTCAAAGTTCCCCATCACGGCAGTCGCACTTCCACCACCCCCGGCTTCCTAAAAGCGGTGGCCCCGCGCTGGGCGGTGATCACAGCTGGAAGAAACAACGTCTATGGCTTCCCCGACCGGCAGGTCCTGGAAAGGCTGGAAGCGGCCGGAGCCGGGATTCTGAGAATTGACCGGGACGGGGCGGTCAGGTTTGAGCAGAGCCTATCCGGTTTTATCATCAGGACAGCTGCCATCGGACCTAATTGAGCTCTTCCGGTTTTTCCTGCCTGATGAATTTTCTTTTTTTATTCTTCCCCACAATTTGTTTTGACAATGGATTAACCTTACCCTGGCCCGGGGTGCTTTTATTTTTTGCATTTGTTCATTTGTTCATAGCCCCGCCTGTATTTCAAAATAAAACAGATACCCTGAAAAAAGTTCAGGCCCATTATCTCCTGCCAGAAAAGGCCCGGTGCTGAGAAAAAGAGCGCTCTTCTTTTACACCGGCCTGCTTTTTCGAGGAACAATTTGATCACTGGACTGGCTTCTTCAACATTAATACCCGCCTTTCGCCGGAATCCCACCCGGCCGCTGCCATCCAGACCCCTTAGACTGGATACTATGTCTCAGCCGGAAAGAACAGCCGGTTTGACAGATGTAATCCGGAATTGTATTATTAAATTGAGGGATTTAAGTGCTTAAAAAGGTATTGTCTATTTTTCTGTCCTTAAGCTTCGCGGGACTAACCCCGCTTTTGGCGCAGGAGGAAAACCTGGCCGAGCTGGCCAGGAAAGAGCGGGAAAGGCGGGAAAGTCTTAAAGGTAAGAAAGTCAGGGTCGTAACCAATAAAGACCTGGAGAAACTGACCAAAACCGAAGCGCTGACCCTGTCCCTTCAAACCGTGGAAACAACCGGAGCCGGAACAACTTACCGTCAGGCCTCTCAACCTGTAACCGGTTCACAGCCAGCCACTCCCGTCACCGTTCACAGGGTTAACGTGGAAAATCCACCTCAGGGCTCGGGGGGTGTCTTCCCCGGGACTGCAGGAGAGCAGGATGCGAGCGGTGGTTCACTGGAAGAAGCCTGGAAGAAAGCCAAAGAATACGTGGAGTTGCTGACCCTGAAGCTGAATTCCCTCTGGGCCGAGTTCTACGGCCAGACCGACATGAAATCCAAGGACTACATCCAGATGCAAATCAGCGAAACCTACGAAAAACTCACCAGGGCCCAGGAAGAAGAGACCCGCCTGCGGCAGCAATACGAGAACCAGATCAACCGCAAGAAGAGCGAATCAGCTTCGCCCATCTGGATTAAGTAAGACCTGCCTTCAGCGAAAATATACTTTTTCAATATTAAGTCCGACCTGTGGATTTTCCCCGGCCTCCGGGTAGACCTGGTTCAGGGGAATGGTTTTATCCACTGCAATTGTTAAACGCAACTCCGGGTCGGAGGCCAGCGGGAAAGGTCCAGCCGTGAATATTTTCCGAAATTCCCCGGGCCCCAGATTGAACTCGTTAAACAGGCCGTCATCCAGGTACAGAGAAACGGTGACCCGGTCTGAATAATTTTTTCCTTTTATCATCAGAATGGCCGGCCGACCCGTATTTTTCAGGAGACAGACGGCCCTCTCCCCGGTCCAGTATTCGCTCAAAGGCCTTCCCGAGCCGGCAGCCAGCCTGATAACCCTTCTCCAGCCGTCCCAGAAAACGACATCAGGTGAGTCAGCCGGACGGGGCAGCAACCTGATTTTCCTGGAATAGAGTGTAATCGGTTCGCTCCCCCGGTCACTTTCCAGAATTATCCTGAATTCTATCCTCAGACCGGAAGCCTGCCGTCGGTCAAACGGGTCTATGACCGATGGGATGTAGATATATTCTTCAACCTCGTAGACCCGGCTGGCCTGCCATTTAAGAGGGGGCGTCTCAGGTTCAAGGTTTTCTCTGAAAAGGATCCTGTCCTGCCAGGCCGCCTCGGCCACAACCCGGTAGTTCCGGTCGAAAGGCTGGAAATGAGCGGTGGTGATATACTTGACCTTTAAACCGGTCACCAGGTCATCGGTCAGCACGCGGTCTGAAAAAATGGCATTTATCGCCAGCCCTCTGACCGGCTGCCTCTCGATACAACCAGGCAGCAAGAGAAATAGAAAAACTACCAGCAGAGAGGCGGGGAAAAAATAGGATTGATCCCTGATAATAATATGCTTCATCTCAGCGGTCCGCGATTTAATTAACAATTATAATTGAAGATAGTTTCTTTATCAAAGACGACCCTTTTAGGGTCAGGACTCCAGGCATCCGGGTCAACAGAGAGCATCTCGTGAAAAAAATTAGTTAAATGTAACGGACATAGCAGTAGTCCCTCAAACGGAGCATACCGGTTCAGCTCCGGGCCGACTCCCTGACTCCAACCCGGGAACCGGTCGGGTGCGCAAACCACTGCCCAGGCCATTTTTGCCGTCTCCACCGGATATCTCAATGATTCCAGCTCTAATTAATTCTGAAATGGAATCAGCAGACAACACATTCATCGTCGATACTTAAAGACTTAAAGTTCCAGCCCGGCATAAAGCCGGCCGTTGAAAAGCCAGCCTTTATAGCATATCATTAGAATAACAGAATTCCCTCGTTTTAAGGTTTTAAGGAGTAAAAGGTGAGCAGAAAGAAAGCCGGCAAGGAGCCCGTTAAGAAGCAGCTTTTCAAGAGGCCTTCCGGCCGGGCCTGCGACGAGCTACGGGCCTTAGTCATCAAGCCTGACTACATGGAGTTTGCCGAAGGCTCGGCCTACCTGGAAATGGGTAAAACCAGGGTGGTGGCTACCGCTACCATAGAAGAAAAAGTGCCGCAGTTCCTGAAGGGTACCGGTTCCGGCTGGATAACAGCCGAATATTCCATGCTTCCCAGGTCGACCGAAAAAAGAACTCCCAGGGAAAGAACCCAGGGAAAAATTTCCGGCCGTACCCAGGAAATCCAGCGCCTTATCGGCCGGGCCCTGAGGATGACCACCGACCTGACCCTCATCGGTGAAAGGACCATCATCATAGATTGCGACGTCATCCAGGCTGACGGCGGGACCAGGACAGCTTCAGTCAACGCCGGCTGTATCGCCCTGGCCATGTGCTTCAAGAAGCTGCTGGACGAGGGCTTTCTTCAGACTTTTCCACTCCGTCACCTGGTGGCCGCGGTCAGCGTCGGGCTGGTCGAAGGCCAGCGACTCCTTGACCTGGATTACCTGGAAGACTCTCAGGCCGAGGTTGACATGAACGTCATCCAGACCGACGACGGCCGCCTGGTGGAGGTGCAGGCCGCGGCCGAGAAAATCGCCTTTTCGCGGCAGGAGCTAAATCAGCTTCTGAAACTGGCCGACAGGGGACTGAAAGAAATTCTGGCCGCTCAGCGGGCTGTTCTCAAGAAAATCCACCCCGTCTTTATCGCCTATTAAAGTTAAAGTTATAGGCCTTTTTTCTGAACAATTCGAGGCATACTTCCACCACTTTTTCGTCGTATAGAATTCCCTTATTCTTTTCAATTTCGGCCATTGTATCTTCAATGGAATGAGCTTCCCGGTAAGGACGATGGGAAGACATGGCCTCCACCACATCGGCCACGGCCAGTATGCGGGCTTCGATGACTATCTGTTCGCCTTTAAGTCCCCGGGGGTAACCCGAGCCATTCAACCTTTCATGATGCTGGTAAATTATCTCGGCCACCGGCCAGGGAAATTCTATATCCCTGAGTAATTCATAGCCAATATTAACGTGATTCTTCACCAGCCCCCACTCGCTTTCACTGATCAGGCCCGGCTTGCTGAGTATTTCCGATGGCACGATTATCTTCCCGATGTCATGAATCTCGGCGGCCAGCCTTAGCCCGTCCACCTGTTCTGGTGATAATTTCATTTCCGTGGCGATAGCCCTCGCCAGGTCGGCCACCCTCTTCTGATGTCCGCCGGTGTAGGGATCCTTGGCCTCGACCAGTTTATTCAGAATCCGGATGGTGGCGCCGAAGGCCGCCCTGATTTTGTCCAGGGCCTGGACCTGAAAGGTTTCCATTTCTTTTCTGGCGGTAATATCATGCATGATAACTATCTCGGCCGGAGATCCATCATAAGAGACCAGGTTAACCTCAAGTTCCACCACAACCGTGCGTCCATTCCTGTGCTTCAGGGCCATTTCCAATCTTTTCTTGATCGGTTTTTCGGAAAGCCTTTCCCGATAGAGTTCCAGTATCTCTTCTCTTTCTTCTTCTGTCAGGTACCGGTCAATACCTGTTCCGATCAGTTCTTCCGGACTGTAGCCAAAAACATCGAACACAACTTTATTCGCAAACCGAATTATGCCATCCTGAACGACAAAGACCGGGGTACTGGCCTCATCAATCATGCCTGCCAGAATTTTTTCCTTCTCCCGAAGGCGGAGATGATAATTGGTAAGCTCGGTTATATCCCGGGCCAGGATAATTGTGCGTTTATTATTGCCCCGAACTGCATTCAGACTCAGGGCAAGGCTCCGGCCGGACCTGGAGATAAGCCCGAATGGTCCCGGGGAAAGAGGGGCCTGAAAATCTCTTTTATTACTGTTCCAGTCTTCAATCCTCTTCCGGTCTGCCGGCTGCAGGTCTCGCCACAGGATTTCCGCTCCCTCGGCCCTGATTTCTTCCTCTTTAAAACCCAGAAGGTCAAGAAAAGCAGAGTTGCAATACTCAACCTTTCCACCCGTCAGCACACAGACCCCATCTGCCGACTCTTCCACCAGCAGCCGGCACAGGTCTTCTTTGAGCTCGAATAGTATTTTTCTCTCGCTGATTTTGTTTCGTTCTTTCAATTTTCTCCTCAGCCCTCGCTATTTCTGCCGGTGCCTGGCCCGGCCAAACGATGCCAGTCTACCGAAATTCTTCTATTCTTCTCAATGACCGACCTGGCCCTATACAGTCCAGGCCGGGCTATTTTTGCTGATTATTAAAAAAAATACAGATAAAATCAAGCGGTTTTCGTTTAAAATTCGTATAAAAATGTACATTTGTTGTCACGATAATTTTTTGGGAAATAAAAGGCCGAAGAAGAAATTAAGTTTGATGTCTTTCTTCTGTCGCCTAAATTCTTACAAGCCCCACAACCGGATTTATCCTGTCTAAAGATTTCAGAAGAATCCTGGCCAGGCCTGCGGACAACCTGCCCACCCTTCAAAAAAGCCGGGGACCAGCTATCGACCTCACTGATACCCAGGTCGACCCGGGTCGTTCCGGCAATCTTGCCGAAAGAACGGGCTACGGACACGAGCCAAATTTGTCTTGACTTTAATTATGGGAAGAATTAATATCTTTCCTTGAAAAAAAAGACCTTTCAAGATAACCTGAGAAGGGTAAGTCAGAAGACCATGACCGGAAGTGCAGGTGTTTCTTTTTTCTCCGGTCGGGTTATGCCCTGTCTCAGGCCCGTCCCCGAATTTTTAATAAAATAATCATAACTGTAGGGAGGTTATCATGCCTTTAACCACCTGGCTAATAATTATCGGCGCCGTAGTCGTTTTTCTGGCCATAATCGGAGTGGTCCTTGCCACTCAATACCGGAAGGTCGGGCCGAACGAAGCCCTGATCATCGCCGGAGGCCGTAAGAGAACCATAACCCTGCCCGACGGCACGAAAAAGAAAGTTGGCTATAGATATAAACTGGGCGGCGGTACCTTTGTCTGGCCGTTCATAGAAAAAGTCTACACCCTGCCCCTCGAAGTCATTACCATTTACATCAAGACGCCGGAAGTCCTGACCCACGGCGGTATCCCCATCCTGGCCGAAGCCTCGGCCCAGGTCAAGGTGGATTCCACCGACCTGGCCATAAGGCTGGCCGCCGAACAATTCCTGGGCACTGGCAAGGAAGGTATCCGGGACGTGGCCATGAATGTCCTGGAGGGCAAGGTCCGGGAAGTTATCGGGACCATGACGGTCGAGGAAATCTACCGCGGCCGGCAGGAATTTTCCAGACGGGTAGTCCAGGCAGCCAAGGAAGATTTTGCCAGCATGGGCCTGGTGCTTCTGAGCTTTTCTCTTAAAGACATCAGCGACACCCAGGGCTACATCGACGCCCTGAGCAAGCCGGTCATCGCCGCGGCCAAGAGGGATGCGGCCATCGCCCAGGCCGAAACCGAGAAAGAAGCCATCATCAAGTCGTCCCAGGCCAGGAAAGAAGCCGAAGTGGCCAGGCTGCAGGCGGAAGCCCAGATTGCCAGGGCCCAGTGGGAAAACGAAGCCAAGAAAGCCGAGTCCCAGACCTTCGTTAACCAGAAAAAAGCCCAGGCCGATTTTTCCTATGAGCTGGAACGCACCCGGGTCAGCCAGGAGATAAAGAAAGAAGAAGCCAGGGTTAAACAGATTGAAAAGGAAGAGGCCATCAAGATTGAAGAGCTGGAAATCAAACGCAAGGAAAAAGAACTGGAAGCCAACGTCCTGAAGCCGGCTGATGCCCGCAGGTACCAGATCCAGGCCGAAGCCGAGGCCGAAGAAATCCGGCTGATGGCCGAAGGCAAGGGCAAGGCCGAAGCCATGAAGCTTGAAGCCATGGTCAAGGCAGATGAAATAAAGCTGCGCGGACTGGCCGAGGCCGAGGCCATGCTGAAAAAAGCCCAGGCCTGGGAAAGGTACAACGAAGCCGCCCTGCTGGAAAGCTTCATCAAGGTGCTGCCCGAGCTGGCCCGGGCCGTGGCTGAACCGCTGGCCAGGGTGGACAAAATCGTGGTCATTGGAGGCGATAAGGGGCTGGGCACCAACCAGATTACCGGCCAGGTAACCCAGGTCCTGGCCCAGATGCCAGAAGTGCTCAAGGCCCTGACCGGGGCCGACCTGACCAGGTTTCTGAGGGATAAACTGGGTTCTGCCACCGAAGCCAGGCCCGAGCCTCAGGAAAAGAAATCCTAGAATAAATAATCCCGGAAAAGCAGGCAAGCCATGGTTTCAGAAAGAGTAATCAAAATAGGAGCTTCTCCCACCTTAAAGATTTCGGCCAAGGCCAGGTCCATGAAGGCCGAGGGCATCGATGTTATTGATTTAAGCGTGGGCGAACCCGATTTCCCGACTCCGGAAAACGTCAAGGCGGCGGCGGTCAAAGCCATTGAGCAGAATTTCACCAAGTACACCGAAAACGACGGTATCCCGGAGCTGAGAAAAGCGGTCTGTAAAAGGCTCAAGGAAGATTACGGGCTGGACTACAAGCCCAACGAAGTCCTGGTCTCCAGCGGGGCCAAGAGCTCCCTTTACCACCTGGTTCAGGCCATCGTCAACGAAGGCGACGAGGTCATCATCCCGGCCCCATACTGGGTAACCTATCCCGAGTGCGTGAACCTGGCCAAGGGCAAGCCGGTTATAGTGGACACGCGGGAGGAGGACGGCTTCTTGCTCACTCCCGAGCAGCTGAAGGCCGCAATCTCCCCGTCGACCCGGGCTCTGGTTCTGAACAATCCCAGCAACCCGACCGGGGCCACATACACCAGGGAGCAGCTTCTGGCCCTGGCCGAGGTCCTCCGCAAAGAAGATATTTACATCATTGCCGACGAGATCTACAGCCGCCTGGTCTACGACGGGTTTCAGTTTGTGAGCTTTGCCTCCCTGGGCGAAGACCTGAAAAAGAAGACCATCATTGTCAACGGCGTTTCCAAGAGCTACTCCATGACCGGCTGGAGAATAGGCTATGCGGCCGGGCCGGCCGAGATCATCAGCGCCATGAGCAAGATCCAGAGCCACACCACTTCCAACGCCTGCTCCATATCGCAGAAAGCCAGCGTCGAAGCCCTGGCCGGGCCGCAGTATGAAGTTAACCGCATGGCCGCCGAGTTCCAGAGAAGGCGGAACTACGTGCTGATGAGGCTGCAGCAAATTCCGGGAATTTCCTGCTTCAAGCCCCAGGGCGCTTTTTACCTGTTCCCAAACGTGAGTTCCTACTACGGCAAAGAGGCCGGAGGCATTCAGATCAGGAATTCCTACGGGCTGGCCTATTACCTGCTGCGGGAAGCCCGGGTGGCCATCGTTCCCGGAGACGCTTTCGGGGCTGACAATTACATCCGGATTTCCTACGCCACCTCCATGGAAAACCTGGAAAAGGGAATGGACCGGATAGCCGAGGCCATGAGCCGGCTTAAGACGGCCAAAAAGGTTAAGAAAATCTATCTGCAAAATTACGTGACGAAGGTCAAAAAATCGGTGCCGGTGGAAGTGGTGGCCGAGGGCAAGCTGAGAGACGCCCTGGTGGCCGAGATGGAAGCCCACCTGGGTTACGACAACTACTACGAGTGGAACGCCAACATCAACGGAACCATCGTCCAGCTCAGGACCAACGTCGGCCATCTTTACGATTTCTGGGTGGAAAACTGGTTCCCGGGCCAGATTGAAGCAGGGCTCGAACCGCACGCCGTGATTTACGCGGTGGACAACGTGCCGGGCAGAGAACCGCGGGCTTATTACCACCCGGAGACCCGGACGGGCATCCTGGTCAACACCGACAATTACGGGCCTTTGAGGAAACTGGCCCTGGGCATGGTTCTTGATTCCTCGGAGCACCTGGGCATAAATGCAGTGCGGGGCATGGCCGTCGGGCTGGACGGAAACGGTCTGTTCTTAGTGGGGCAACCCGGGACGAAAAAGACCGAGCTGTTTTTTGACCTGCTCAGGCTGCCGAAAGTCCAGGCCCAGAGCAACGAGATCGTATTCGTTCGCTTTTCGGGCAACCGGGCAGTGGCCGACGCCGTCGAGAGAAAATTCTACATCCCGACCAGCACCGTTGAACTTCACGATAAGCTGGCCAGGCTTTTTGACCACAGCAAGTGCGAGAATGTGGTTACCAGGCGCGAGGACTGCACCGACCCCACCTGCCCGATTCAGGATGAATGCCGGCTGGACAAGGGCGCGCCCTATTGCTTCCGGGCCTCGGGGGAAGCCCGGGCCATGCTCGACCCTAACTGGCTGGCCGGACCACAGGGCTATACCAGGAGAACTCACCTCAAGAGCCTGGTGATTCTGCGAAACGACCGGGTCTCGCCGGCGGTGGTGGAGCTCGGCAAGGAAGAGGCCCTAAGAATCCTGGAAAGCGGGGAGCCTTCGGGCGCGGTCAGGTCGCTTTCGGCCAGGACCCAGCCGTTTTTTAACCCGCACCTTCTGGTGGTGAACGAGGACAAACTGGCCATGCAGCGGATGTTTTTCAGCCGCCTGCTGGACCTGGTAAGGTGTTACCTGGTAAACAGCGGCCTGGCCGGCGTGGAAGCCCTCAAATCCCTCTTTATTTAATAGATGGGCCAGCGGTGGGTCATGAAGCCATCGCGAATTTCACGCCAGCTTCCCAGCACTTCGTCGGCAATTTTCCGGACCTCGGCCCTGACCCTGTCCGCCTCCAGACCCCACAGCTCAACGTTGAGGGCCTGCGGCTCGTCGATCGGTTCGTTTATCTGGCTGACCATATAGACATAGACCTGTCTGGCTTCTGGCATGGCCTGAACTATTCTATCGGCAATCAGCTGGCTCATGATGCTGTAAATCTTTCCGACGTGGCTGACCGGGTTCTTTCCGGCCACGGCTTCCAGGCTCATCGGCCGGTAGGGGGTGATCAGCCCGTTGGCCCGGTTGCCCCGGCCCACCTGGCCGTCGTCGCCGGCCTCGGCGCTGGTGCCGGTAACGGTTAGATACTGCGAATCAGGAGTATCGGCATTATTTATTATTACCTCAACCGGCCGGGATGTATAACGCCGGACAAATTCAGCCCGCAAAAAATCGGCTATTTCCTTTTTCATCAGGTCGTAAGCCGGCCTGTCCTTGACCAGCGAGGCCACAAAGGCTGCGGCCACGGTTAGATTTATGGACTGGCCCTTGCGGACACCCATGACCTTTATATCCTCGCCCAGGGCCGGGAACTTGCGCTTGCCCTCCGGGCTGTTCAAGAATTTCTCGGTTTCCAGCACCAGGGTTTCCAGCTGGCTGAGGGGGGAGTAGCCAACGGCCAGGGAAGTGTCGTTAGCCCGCGGCGCTTTTTCGTCATCAGCGAAAATTGCGGTTAAATCCTCGCTGCCCTGCCTGATTAAGAGCTTTACCTGGAAATGTTCCTGTCTCAGATGGGGCACCTGCCCCATCATCCAGCCGGCAATCCTGGTTTCAAGGTATTTCATAGACTCGTCGTCTATTATTCTTTTGCCGTTGTATTCGCAGGTGGCCCGCCCGACAATGTAGAGCAGGGCCGGCTCAATCACCTTTCCGCCACCGAACCCGGCGCTGGAACTTCCGCCGACCAGAACCGCCTTGTCCACGTTATGATGCAGAATTCTACCTGTCTTCTGCCGGTAGATTTCAGACAGAGCCACCGAAAGTTCTTCGGCCGCGCCGTCGCACAGCGAATCCGGATGCCCCTTGCCCTTGCGCTCCACGATTTCCACGGGCATCTCTTCGGCCAGAAAATCCCGTCCCTCGCGGACCTCAAAATAGTATCCAGACATTCTTACCTCCAGTCAGACCATGAATTGACAGGGACGGATACCAGGCGGGAGTTTTCGGGCAGGTAATATGATTCCGGCTTTACGATCAGCCTTCCCACCGCGGTCTCCGCTCCGCTGTCTCTGGCGAGGCGCCTCTCTTCTGCTCGAGAGGAGCGGGACCTGGTGGCGATGCTCGCTTTCGCCCCACTCCTCTCATCTTTCGTCCCGACCGGAGCCAGGACTCAACGCTTTTGGCACCTTGCCCCACCGGGGGCAGGTTGCCGGGCTTCTTCGGGCGCGTTAACCCTCTGCCTCTCTGGATGAGAGGATGAGAACGCCAGCGCCACCCCAATTATAGAACATAGAAACGGGGGACACAATACTCATTCCCCAATTTTTTTATCAAAAAATGTCATATTTTTCGATTTCCATTCCACCTGAACAAGTTTCTGCCCCGGCTGAACTGGAAACGTAAACTTGTGCCACAGAGTAAATTTTTGTCGGGGCTTACAGGATTTTAATGGGCAAACCTGGATAATTGTTATTCTCACAGTCCAGTTCAAACTGCCGGCGCTGAACGCTTCTCGGAGGCAATCCAGCCCGGCTCTTCTGAATTGCTTTATCAATCGTATAATTGACCAGCCGGGTTCTTTTCTGTTTGTTTTAGCTTCAGGCCTCACCCGGTGCCTTAAAAAATCCTGTTTTTACCCGCAAAAATGTCTGATGAGCCTTTTTATTTTCTTTATTTTCCCTGAAACCTGATATTAACAATGAGAAGGAACCGGCTGAAAAGAGAGAATTACAAGGCGGCAATATCCATTTCAGATTCCTTTTGTCCTGGTGAATAAGCACCTGCCTCAATAAATTACAAAAGTCAATTCCTGAAAATTGGGGAATGAGTATTGTGTCCCCCGTTTTTTATTCACCCGCTATAAGAACCCTTTTAACCCGGCTGCGATAATCAAAAGGATGGCCGCTGAATATCACCAGGTCGGCGTCTTTCCCCGGTTCCAGGCTGCCGATTCTTCGCGCCACTCCCATCACCTCAGCGGCGTTGATGGTAATGGCTTTTAAGGCTTCTTCCTCGGGCAACCCTCCCCTGACCGCCAGGGCTGCTATCAGCGGGAGTTCTTCAAGGGTTCCCAGTCCGTACTGCACTTCGCTTTGCAGCACAACCTTAACTCCTGCCCCGTGCAGCCTGGCCGCGTTACTGATTTCAACCCGTTCGGTTTCAGTCCTCTTGGGCCCGATGCCGAAAGGACCGACTATTACCGGTATTTTCCTCCTGGCAATTTCTCCGGCCAGGAGATAGCCCTCTGCGCACCCCACCAGAACCGCCTTTAAGCCGAATTCGTCAACCAGCCTTAAGGCCGCGCCGATATCATCCATCCGGTAACATTCTATAAAGGCCGTTAATTCGCCTTTGACCACCCGGGCCAGGGCTTCCAGTCTCAAATCCCTCTTTGGTGCCTGAACATCAGCCGGGTCTTTTCTGGCTTTTTTAGCCTCAGCCAGCTGCTTTTCATAAGCAGACCACTTCCCGGCATATTCCCTGGCTTCCAGCAGTGCCTGGCGGATGACATAGACGTTGCCCATCCTGGTCGAAGGTAGCCTTCCCTTTTCGCCGAAAGCCTGCTTCGGCCCTTCGCCGATTGAAAACTTCAGCCCGGCCGGCGACAGCAGGACCATCTGGTCGGCGGTCTGGCCGCGGAGCCTGACCACAGCCATCTGCCCGCCTATGACCGACCGGCGGCCGGGCGTTACCAGGGCTGCCGTGATTCCCGCGGCCCGGGCCTGGGCAATCCTTTTATCAAACGGATTCAGGCCGTCGACAACGCTCAGCTGGGCCACGTTCGGGTCGGAAAGCTCTTCATTCTCGCTGCGGCCGGTTTCATCGACCAGCCCCAGCGAAGAATGAGCATCCACCAGGCCGGGTAGCACCCAGCCTTCCGGCTCTTCGATGACCACGGCTCCCTCCGGAATCTTAATATCCCTGCCAACCGCTTTAATCTTCCCGTTCTCGATTAAGACAAGACCGTTCTCCAGGAACGGGCCGGCCATGGTCACAACCTTCCCCGCTTTAATCACCACGATGCGGGCGGCAGCTTTCTCGTCCTGCCTTTCCGCTCCGGCCATAGCCAGAGCCCTTCCGGCTGTATTCATAAACCAAAAGCCGCAAATTATCACTGCTCCCAGGACCGCCGCCACTCTTGTCCCGAGAATTCCTGAAAAATTTTTCCCGCCGCTCATTTTATTTTGTTCCATGACTCGTTCTCCTGTCCCCAAATGCAATTTTCTCCCTTTATATCTCTCTCGCCTTTTTATCGCGCTGACTTTTATTACTCTCATTTCGCCTCTCGACTGACGCCTGGATAAATTTAACAGGTTGAACCTCGCTCCATCAATAGCTGACCCCATGACCGGGTCCGCTGACTTTAAGCCCGACGAGTTCTCGCTTTCCCGCTTTCCTCTCCTTAACCAGAACACCGCGCCCTCCAGCGAAATAGCGCTTCACTGACATGTCGACTTTGCTGGCGCATCTTTCCGTCCCTAATTTCCTGAAAGCTGCGGACTCCGGAAGACTTCCCTGCCGTCTATAAAAACCCGCAGGGCCTGCTGCCGGACATCGAACAGGTCTCCGCTCCAGACCACCAGGTCGGCATCCTTGCCTTTCTCCAGGCTGCCGAGCCGGCTTTCCAGTCCGACCAGCCTGGCCGGGTTGATGGTAATGGCCTTGAGGGCCATTTCCGGGTCCAGCCCGTACTTGACCGCAATTGCGGCCTGGGCTCGCAGGAAAGGCTGCTGGACCACATCGGCATCAGTCATGATGCAGACCTCCACGCCATGGCGGTAGAGATAATCAGCTAAGTTGACCGGCCGATTCTGGTCGTCGTAGGTTATCATCCGCGGCCCGACCACCACGGTCACCCTGTTGCGGG
The DNA here is from genome assembly GCA_937920515.1 of uncultured bacterium. GTDB lineage: Bacteria > Acidobacteriota > Aminicenantia > Aminicenantales > Saccharicenantaceae > Saccharicenans. The sequence continues at coordinate 78,132 of CALEUG010000015.1, read as the reverse complement.
CCAGTTCATCGGCTACCCTGTAAGCCTCCTCGGCATGAGCCAGTGAAAGCTGCTTGAAGCCGAATTCCCTGGCCAGGCGGACCGCAGTCATGATGTCATCGGCCGGGCCGACGTGGATATGAACCGGAATTTTCCGGTCAAGGACCAGAAGCATCGCTTCCCTCTTGAGGTCGCGGGGCGGCGGACCGGCTGCCGGGTTCTTCTTCTTTTCCTTCTCATAATTTTCAAGCGACTTTTTATAGTCGGCGGCCTCCAGCATGGCCTGGCGCACCAGATAAGCGGTTCCCATCTTGGTCATGGGCATCTGGCCCTTCTGGGCGTAGGCCCCTTTGCGGCCGAGGGCCATCTTCATTGCGGCCGGGAACAGCAGGCACATCTCGTCAACCGTTTTCCCGCGAAGCTTCAACACCGCCGACTGCCCGCCGATGACGTTGCCTGAGCCGGGATGAATCAGGGCCGCGGTGACCCCTTCAGCCACGGCGTTCAGAAACTGGTTCCGGTCGGGTCCCAGTCCCTCGGGGTGGATGGAGTCAATAATCCGGAGCTGGGGCGTCACCGGGTCGGTCATTTCGTTGTCCTCGGTTACGCCGCCACTCGGCCCGAGCCCCAGGTGAGAGTGGGCGTCAATCAGGCCGGGCGTAACCAGGCAGCCTGAAGCATCTATGACCCTAACTTCAGCGGGAATTCTGATGTTCTCGCCGATATCCACAATTTTTCCGTCCTTGATGAGTATCGTTCCCCGGTCATAATTCTGACCGGCGGCGGTCAGTATCCGGGCCCCGGTAATGGCTATCACTTCAGGACCCGTTGCCTTCGGCAATTCGCCGGCTATCGCCTTCAAGGTCAGGCTCTGCAAAAGTGGGCTGGAAAGCAAAAGAAACATAAGAAATAAAATCACAGCCGGTTTGGTCTTGGCCCCGAACCAACGGCCCCTCAGGCCGCTTGGTGCAGAAAACCTTAACCGGCTTTGAATATTTTCCCGGAAATAGAGGCTACTCATTTTCACTCCCTTATACTAATTTCATAAGGTTGAATTCTACTAAATTATCATGCCTAAAAAAAATAAAATCCGTACCGGGGAATAGAAGGAAATCCCCCGTTGAAGAGAACTTTATGCGGACCGCTTTTGGCTTTATTAATCATTTTTGGGTAGCATGACATAAATCTTCACCTAAGTTGAATTTGCAAACCAATCCGCGCAGTCTCTTTAGCGTTGTTATATCCCTTCTAGAATTACAAAAAGCCATTTCTATGGGTTTCCTTTCCCTGCCCTACCATACTAAAAAGGTCAAGCGGACCAGAATTTCTCAGGCTCCCATGGCAATTGCCCGGTAAACCCGGTCAATAAGAGCGGGGATATCGGCGGTGGTCTCGTTCGCGGTCTCCACCGGTTTGTGGAATATTACCTTAATTTTCCCGCGGCGGGGAAAAAGCCGGCCTTTGGGCATCAGCTCAAAGGTGCCCCTGATGGTAATGGGGATGATGGCCGCCCGGGCGGCCACGGCCAGGAAAAAGCCGCCGCGCTTGAAAGACTGAAGCTGGCCGGTGCGGCTCCTGGTGCCCTCGGGGAAAATCAGGAAGGAATAGCCTTTTTGTTTCATCATCCGGGCGGCTTCGTCGATGCTGCGCTTGCCGCCGCTGGCTCGCTTGCGGTCAACCGGGACAAATCCGACAAAGCGCATGCCGGGCCCGACGACCGGAATCCTGAAGATGCTTTTCTTGAGGATGACCCGCACCCGCTGCGGGATAACGTAAAAAAGCAAAGGCCCGTCCAGAAAGCTCAGGTGGTTGGCCATAAAAACATAGCTCCTGGACGGGTCGACATTTTCCAGCCCTTCGACCTCAATCCGGAGCCCCAGAATCCTGCGGCTTACGGCCATGGCCCATTTGCCCACATCCAGCAGCGGGTCCCTTATCCCCAGCGGCCAGAAAAGAAGCAGCACCGGCGTCAGCAACACCACCAGCACCAGATAAAACATCAGCAGGATTATCGTCCGGATCACCGCCATAGCTTTAAGATTTTACCATATTCGCAGTAAAATTTAGCTAAATCCGCTCTTTGACTCTAAAGAAGAGATGCTTACTCCGCGAGAAATTATTAGTATATAATGCGTCCTTGATTAATGATTAGAAATTTAATGACGGCAAAAGGATGACCATAAAGCAAATTTAATAAGCATCTTTCAATCGAAGGACGACCTGTTCTTGACAACTCTTAGAATGTGGTATATATTTACCACAAGGAGAAAAAAATGATGAATTTTGGAGAATTCGTGCGTGAATTAAGATTAAAAGCTGGATTGACGCTGCGAAGATTCTGCATGCTGACGGGTTTCGACCCGAGTAATTGGAGCAAAACAGAAAGGGGCTTATTGCCGCCTCCAAATAGTAAGGCGGTCCTTAATGAAATCGCCAAAGCGCTCAGGCTTAGCGAAGAATCCGAGGATTATAGAACGTTATTCGACCTGGCAGCTATCGGTCAGATACCCAGCCATTTAGTTTCCAGTCCTCGAGTTATGGAAAAACTACCAGTTTTCTTCAGAACGATTAGAGGCGAAAAGCCCACCAGAAAAGAGCTCGAAGATCTGATTAAAATATTGCGAGAGAAATAATTGCCCCGTCAAAAAAGAAAACCTATATTTATTGAACCCCCGAGGATAAGATTCGATTTTATTAGAACGCAAGCTGAACTATTCAGAGCAAAATATGTCAGGCCAGTCAATCTTATTCCGGTTCCTATGGAAGAGATAATCGAGCTTAAGTTAAAACTTAAAATTATACTCATTAAAGGTCTCCAGGAAAAAGTAGATATAGATTCATTTTTAACTAACGATCTATCAAGCATCTGCGTTGATGATGTGATCTTTACAAAGATGACCGCCGAGCTGGCCGCTTAAGATTTACTTTGGCCCATGAAGTTGGACATCTTATTCTGCATAAAAATGAGATACAGCAGTGCATCTTCTGTAATGAGGAAGATTGGATTCACTTCAGAGAAGATTTTCTCGAAGAAGATCTCCTCTGGTTTGAAAGTCAGGCAAATGAATTTGCTGGAAGATTATTGGTCCCAAAGAATGCCCTGATCACCGAAATTAATTCTCTGAGGATGAAAATCGAAGATTTCAAGAAATATTTTCCCGAGAAGCCAGACTTAATAGAAGCAATTTCCAGGATTATTTGTGCCAAATTCGGCGTATCTTATCAAGTTGTTCAAAAAAGGATAGAGAAAGAAAAAATTCGAATATGAGATCCATAGCAAATGCGCGTATAATTCTTAATGCATGATTGGTTTTTGAGCGCCAATGACCTCAATGATTGTTGAGAGGTACTCCCCATAATATCTGGCATCAGATTCGCTCAAAATCTGTATGAATCTCATGCATTTTTAATAATATAAAATAAATGGCAGAACGATATAAGATTTTACTACCTCTAGCCCAGCGTTTTTCCCTATAATTGAAACAATGACCCTTGCCGAAGGAATCGGATAATTAAAGCAAAATAAAAAAATCAAGAAAGTCTATGAGGCAATACTTTGCCAAATAATAAGAAAAACTTCTTAAAAAGAGGACATGCAACGTTATCTGCAGCTGTATAATTAGAACCATAAATCCGGATCGTTAGAAGATTATTATATCGGCAAATCGAATTATTACCGGTGATTCAGGAGAGAAATAATAATTTGCCTGCCAATCAGTTTTTGGCTTAAAATACTAAATCGATGGCAGAAGGCAGGCAGAAAAAATATCATACCTATATCTATTGGCTGGCCTTAATTGTCTTCATCGGAACTAATTTAATATCGCTCTTCATATTCCACCGCAGTCCTCACATCCACGACGAAGCCGCCTATGATTTCCAGGCAAAGATTTTTCTTCTCGGGCGTCTTTATGTTACTTCACCCTGCGCTAAAGAATTTTTTGATTTCCCGCATGTTATCAATAACGGGCGCTGGTATTCCCAGTATCCGCCTGGATTTCCGGCGCTTCTGGCAGCCGGCCACATCTTCAAAGCGCCATGGATAATCAATCCCGTTTTCGCCGCGCTGTTCATAATCCTGGTCTTCTTTCTGGGCAAAGAATTGTTCAACGAAAAAACAGGCTTTCTGGCCGCCCTGTTAACTTCGCTTTCATACTGGTTTCTCATCCTTTCTTCCACTCTGATGTCCCATACTGCCCATCTGTTTTTCTGCACTCTATTCCTTCTTTTTTTCATCAGGTCAATCAAAACCCCAGATCTCAAAAACGGGTTTATCGCCGGTTTTGCTTTCTTCATGGCTTTTCTAATCCGACCATATGAATCTGTGCTTTTTGCCATCGCTCCAGCAATATACATTCTTTTCAAGTTCTTAAAGGAGCCAAAAAAGTACCTTAAAGCCACCATGGCTATGGCTATAATGGCCTTCCTGGCGGTGGCGGTCCTGATGGTTTATAACTACGGGACAACAGGCAACCCTTTAAAGATGGGTTACATAGAAAGGTATGGGCCTGACCATGGTTTAGGCTTTGGCAGAAAAGGCTACACCGGCATCCCGCACACTTTCATGAAAGGCGCACAATATGTCGGTAAAAATATTGAGCAGCTTCACCTGCATCTTTTTGGCTGGCCGATTTCTTCTCTCTTGGGAGTGCTGATTTATCTTTTTTTCTTTATCAGGGGGCGTTCGGAACAAATAAACAGGCCGCTCGAATTTCTTCAGCTTTTTATCATATTATTGACCTGCTGCGGGCTGATAATATATTGGGGCTCTTTCGCTCTTCTCGGGGCCAGAATGTACTTTCAGTTGATCGGGATTTTGGCGATTTTAACTGCAGCGGGTTTAATTAAGACCATTGAGATTTTGGTTGAATCTCGTTTGCCCAGGATGTTTACAATCATATCATTGACCTTAATTTCAGCCGCCTTCGTGACCTACTCAGCACTGATCCGGCTTCCTAATTATCAGAAACTTTCCTTTGAATTTTATATACCAGAGCTAACTTATCCTGACTTCCTTTATTTTAATAAAGGGTTTGAAAAAACTATTGAGAATTTGCCCATCGACAACTCGGTCGTTCTTATCAAGCCATTGTACTTGCCAAGAAGATTTTTCCCCGACGGCGGCTGGACGGCGGGATTCGTTCAAAACCATCCCTTGTTCAGAAATAAAATTATTTATGGGCATTTCAAAAGAGATAATCTTTTGGAGCTCTTCCGCTGCTATCCGGAGAAGAGATTTTTCCTGTTCGTTTATACCGTAAAAAATGGAATGCTATTCGAAATCTCCCGGATAAACAATTCTGTCTCCTTGGGCCCACCCTTAACTCAAGGCAATCTTGATAAAAATGAGATAGCGCTAATAGACAAGCCAAGCGACTTTTTTCAGCCATATTCGCCTGAATTCCAGGAATTCATAGGGAGATTCGATAAAATCCCGTATCTCGATTTCGACTTAAAATATCTTGCCGACCTGGCCAGCGATAAAGAAAGAAGCGGCGATTTCGGCCAGGCGGCTTTAATTTATGAGGCAATTCTCCAGTTAGAGCCATATCTCGAAAACAGGATAAATATGTATAAAAGGCTTCAGTTTTGCTATTTTAAGCTAAAGAAAACTGACCGGGTCAAACAGATTATCTGGTTCCTTCATGAAAACAAAACTTTCAAGATTAAATCTGCTTTCCCGGATAAAGGATTCTAAGATGCGAATTAGACATTTTGATAAATACCGTCGAGAAGAATAACCATGAAGATTATTATTATCGGTGGGGGCCCGGCTGGATTAACGGCAGCCTATGAGCTTATCAAGAATGGCCAGGAGGTAATAGTAGTTGAAAAAGATTCCCAATTCGGTGGGATTTCCAGGACGGTTAATCACAGCGGCTACCATTTCGACCTCGGCGGTCACCGCTTCTTTACCAAATACCCGGAAGTGGAAAAGGTCTGGAAGGAGATCCTGCCAGATGATTTTCTGAAACGCCCCCGGCTCTCCAGGATCTATTATAATGGCAAATTCTTCTATTATCCGCTTAAGCCCTTTAATGCGCTGATCAACCTCGGACCGCTCAAAGCCAGCTCGGCCCTCCTTAGCTACTTAAGAGCCAGAATCAAGCCATATAAACACCCTGTCACCTTCGAACAGTGGGTCGTGAACCAATTCGGCCGAAAGCTCTATGAAACCTTTTTTAAGACTTATACCGAAAAGGTCTGGGGAATTCCTTGCAGTCAGATAAGTGCCGACTGGGCTGCCCAGAGAATAAGAGGGCTGTCGCTGAGCCGGGCTATTCTTAACGCTTTTGGTCTTACCGAAAAAAATAAAATCAGGACTTTAATAGACGAGTTCCTTTACCCGAGACGCGGACCGGGTCAATTCTGGGAAACGATGGCTGAGATAATTTCCAGAAGGGGCGGGGAGGTAATTCTTAGGGCAGAGGCGAAGAAGATAAAGTATAACAATTCTTCAATCACGGTTATAACTGAACATCAAGGTCAGCTGATAGAACTGACCGGCGATAGAGTCATAACCTCGGCTCCCCTTTCAGAAACTATATCGGCTCTTGATCCTCAAGCACCTGAGCCCGTTCAAAGAGCAGCCAGCTCTCTCAAATATAGAGATTTTTTTACGGTATGCCTGATAATAAAGAAACCACATCTTTTTCCTGATAACTGGGTTTACATCCATTCTCCTGAAATTATCGCTGGCCGCATGCAGAATTTCAAGAACTGGAGCCCGGAAATGGTGGCCGATATTAATAACACTTCTTTGGGTCTGGAGTATTTCTGTTCTTCTTCCGATTCCATCTGGTCTGAGCCAGACAACTGGCTAATAGAATTAGCAATTAAGGATATTGAAAAATTGAAAATGGCCAAGAGAAATGAAATTATTGATGGCGCCGTGGTCAGAATGCCGAAAGCCTACCCCGTATACGATCCAGGGTATAAGCAAAGGGTTGATATGATTAGAGATTATCTTAACAGGCTGCGGCTTATTCAGGTAATCGGCCGAAACGGTCTTCACCGTTATAACAACCAGGACCACTCCATGCTATCGGGTATTCTGGCTGCAAGAAATCTACTGGGTGAAGATTGCTCTCCCTGGGAAGCCAACGTTGAGGATGAATACCATGAAATGGCTTACAGATGAAACGGCCTGGAGTAAGCTTTTTAAGAACGCTTTTTACCCATTACAGAAAAAAATCCAGCATGAAAAGGCAACCACTGATAAGCGAGCTTTCAAGAAGATGGAAGCTGAAACTTTTATTAAAACATCTGAAGCCTCGCTCAATGATACTGGAAGCGGGAGCCGGAGATGGCTGGTTCTCAAACAGATTAAGGCCATAGGGGCATCAATCCATAACTCTTGACCTCGAAGAGCCCGCCGATATTGTGGGAAGCATACTGGATTGGAAATCTCTTGGACTTCAAAAAGATTATTTCGATGCCGTAGTGGCACTTGAAGTTATAGAACACGTGGACTGCCTCGAGGCTATCTGTGATCTTTGTAAAAAAGACGGATTGATAATGCTTTCATCGCCTCACCCCCGATGGGACTGGCTGATGAAGATTCTGGAGAGCCTGAGGCTAACTCAGAAAAGAACTTCAGAGCATATCAATCTTACAGATTTCACGAAAATTAACCTGAAGCCGTTAAATATCAGACGGCGGCTTTATATCCATCAAGCAGCAATTTTTTTAAATAAACCGAAGGACTCAGATTAAAATTAGATAATTTTGCTCTTGTGCAGAATAAAGGAGTGCTTTTCGGGCTTATATCTGATCCACGTGTATTTTATCTTGAAGTGCTTATTAAAGGAAAATAAATAATCAGGAAAATTTTATATAAAAAAAGGGGCGGCCGAAGCCGCCCCTCTTAACATTGCAAGTTCAGCTGATATGTGCTTCAGGTTCCAGAACCGGTGCCGGTGCCAGCAGCGGTGCGAGGACCGACCACGATGTTGCCGTTCCAGTTGACGATATCCTCGTTGAAATCCTTCATAGAACCCACCTCATAAAGCCCGGCGCTCGGGTTTGTAAGATCATACTCATAGGTGGGTCCCTCCTGACCATCCCGGCCATTGGAAGCTACAACGTAATCATCGTCTCCCCAGCTTTCACCTTCAGTCAAGGTAATTCCATATTGACCCTCACAGTTATCTCTGGTATAGACGTAAAATGCATTCCCCCACTGATCTTTTATGGGCACTGTCTTTAGGTAAAAGCCCTGAAGCGCAGTTACGATATTATCACCACTTGCTTGAAGTTGACCTGTATGTGTAGGAACATTACCCTTATCAGTTACATAATCCATAAGGCCGGTGGCAATGGTGTTGATGTCCTTAATTGTGCCCTTCTGTTTGGCCTTCTGCAGAGCAGACATGGCGTTGGGGATGAGGAGGGCGGCCAGGATACCGATGATGGCCACCACGATGAGCATTTCGATGAGGGTGAATCCTCTCATCTTTTTTAACATGTTAAACCTCCTTAATTCTCGCCGACTATCCGCCGGCTGAGATGTTTTTCATTCGCCATATTATATGCAATTAACGTGCCAGGTTTGCTCAATATTCTATTTACTTTATTATCAATAACATACAAATCTTTCCCCTCTAAAATATAAGCCGCTGCGCCAATATTTGTCAATGCCTTTTGCCACAAATTGCCCTGCCCCCGCTGTAAATACTTACCCATATTTCTGCTAATCTTGCCTGACAGCTTGAATACAACGCTATATTCGGGTGTTCCTCGCCTGTATCCGTCATCATACAGACCAATCACAAACTCTTTAACATTTTTTGTATTTTTTGTATTTTCAAAAACTGACATTTCCTGTTTTCATCCTGCCAATCACGCGATTATCCATCTATTTATTACTTGATTATCTGCTTACCTGAACAGCCCCGTTGTCTTCCGTCTGTTTTCCGGATATTCCTGAAGCTTAAGGCCTGAAATCCAGCCTGAAACCAGAATTTGAAATTAACATCAGGTATGGATACGCCTGGCAGGGATTGCTCTATTCTCCACCCTTTTTTCTGCGATTCCCTTTATCTCTTAATTTCTTAATTCCCTATCTCTTGATTCCCTACCTCTCGCTCCCGCTGGAAACGGCCAGATTATTCTCTTCTTCCCTGATTTTTGCTTTCAGTTCGTACTTATCAATGAGATAACGCAGGGTGCGGTAGCTCACCCCCAGCATCGGAGCCGCCTTCTTCATCCGGCCCCCGCTCTTTTCCAGCGCCTTAACTATGTACCTTTTAGCTATATCATCCAGGTGCCGGTTCAGGTCAAACCCTGGCCCCAGCTCGACTCTGATTTCATCTTTCTTAACCAGACCCAGCATCTCGGGCGGCAAACAGGCCGTGGTGATGGTCTCGCGATCTTCAATGGCCACAATTCTCTCGATGACGTTCTCCAGTTCCCTGATATTTCCGGGCCAGGAATACTGCTCAAAAATCCCGATTACTTCCGGAGCCAGCCGTTTCATCTTCTTCCCCATCTGCTGGCAGTACTTCTGCAGGAAATGCTGCGTCAGCAGGGGAATGTCTTCCACCCGCTCCCTCAGCGGCGGCATCTCGAAGGAAATCACGTTCAGCCGGTAATACAAATCTTCCCGGAACTTCCCTTCCTCAATCCGCTTCTTCAAATCCTGGTTGGTGGCCGCAATCACCCGGACGTCAACCGGGATTTCTTCCGTCCCACCGACCCGCCTGATCTTTCTCTCCTGCAGGGCCCGCAGCAACTTGACCTGGGTCCAGGGCGACATCTCGCCTATTTCGTCCAGGAATAAAGTTCCCTTATGGGCCACCTCGAACATGCCCTTCTTATCCGAAATCGCCCCGGTGAAAGACCCTTTGGTGTGCCCGAAAAGCTCGCTTTCCAGCAGGTTCTCGGGCAGAGCGGCGCAGTTGATGGTAACAAAGGGCCTGTCCTTCCGCCGGCTGAGACTGTGGATGGCCCTGGCCGCCATTTCCTTGCCCGTTCCGCTTTCCCCGGTAATCAGCACCGTGCTGTCGGTCCCGGCCACCTTGTCTATCAGCAGGTAGATTTCCTGCATCAGCCGGCTTTTGCCGATCATGTTTTCAAACCTGTACTTTTCCTTCAGGTCCTTCTTCAGCAGGATGTTTTCCAGCTCTAAATGCTTTCTCTCCAGTCCCCGGGCCACCAGTATCTTCAGCTCTTCCACGTCAAAGGGCTTGACAATATAATCCAGGGCCCCGGCCTTCAGCGCCTCCACCGCCTGCTGGATGCTGCCGTAGGCGGTGATAACGATTACCGGCACTTCCGGCTGGTTCTCTTTTACATACCTCAGGATTTCCATGCCGCTCATGTGGGGCATCCGGATATCGGTTATCACCAGGTCAACCGACTTGCTGTTGAGAATATCCAGGCCCTCGGCCCCGGAAGTTGCGGTCTTAACCTCATAACCTTCCTTCCTGAAAACCACGTTCAGGACTTCCAGAAGCCCTTTTTCGTCATCGATGATTAAAATGGTGTCCATCTTCGTCCTGCCTTATTACCTTAACTCCGTCCCCTTCTTTCTTTCGTCCACCAGGGGAAGGGTGATGATAACTTCGGTGCCCCGGCCGACCTCTGAATTGACCTGGATTTTGCCCTCATAATCTTCCACCAGTTTCTTGACGGTGGCCAGGCCCAGGCCCCGCCCCTCGCCAAAGCCCGAGTAGAACGGAACAAACAGGTTTTCTTTGTCCTGCTCGCTCATGCCGATTCCGCTATCGGCCACGACTATTTTCAGGCCGTCGCGGCGCGAGTGATAAAAATTCAGGCTCAGCTTCCCGCCTTCCGGCATGGCCTTGATGGCATTTTTAACCAGGTTCCAGAAAATCTGCTTGAAATGATTGGGGTTGCCATAATAAACGACCCTTCTGAAGAGATAATTGCCGTCCACCCTTATCTTATCGCCGTCCAGCTCCCCGCTGGAGCGCAGCATTTCCAGAGTTTCGTTAAGGAGCATTCCCAGGTCAATTTCGCTGAACATCCTTTTCGAGGGAGCGGCAAAATCCAGGAATTGCTCCAGCAACTGCGAAACCCGGTTGGATTCCCTGACGATAACTTCCATCATCCGGCCGACATCGCCGTTTCCCCTGTACTCGGATTTTAGGACCTGAACCGCGCTGGAAATGGCGGCCAGCGGATTCCTGATTTCGTGGGCCAGGGTGGCCGATATCCGCCCCGCCTCAGCCAGCCTCTCCCTTAAAATCAACTCTTTCTGAGCCTGTTCCAGCTCGCGGCGAGCCTTTTTCAGGCTGCGGCTCAAATAGCTCATGAAAAAAGCCACCGCAAAAAACACGGCCCAGGCCAGGATTAAGTTGAACAGCACCGAGCCGAAATCCTGCCTGACGGCCTGGTCGGGATGGAAATAGGGAATCAGGCCAAAATAGGTGGCGTCCACCAGGAAGCCGAACAGAACCGCCGACAGGCCGGCGGCCAGGTAGGTGGCCTTCTCCGAAATCACCAGGCTGGCGGCAATGATGGCAAATATGTAGAGGAAATAGGTGGACGTGGTCATGCCGCCCGAGATGTAGACCAGCCAGGTAATCAGCACCAGGTCCGAGATCAACTGCAGGTAAGCCTGAAAAACCGGGAACTTTCCCCACAGGTAGAGCAAGAAATATATCAGCGACAGGCCGTAGAAAACGATGATGGCCAGAATGAAGATGGGCGGGAAATCAGTCCCGGTTGAATACTGGATTATGAAGGTGGCAATCAGAATGGAGGTGATTATAAGCAGTCTTATCAGGATGTATCGCAGCAGGTCTTTCCGTTCGATTTTTTCTTTCATGTCCTTCTATCTGCCCGAACTCTTCACACTGCCGACTCCCGGGCCGGCTTTATCACCAGGGCGAAAGCCCATTGAAGCTTTGGCGGTGCCATATCCCGTCCGGCAGAATCGCTGGCTCTTCTCTTAAAACTGCTGGATCAGGTTAAAGAGCGGCAGGTACATGGAAATGACCAGGCCGCCGACAATGCCGCCGACAAAAATCAGGACCATCGGTTCCAGCGCGGCCAGCAGCGAGGTCACGGCGTCGTCCACTTCATCGTCAAAGAAATTGGCCAGTTTGCTCAGCATTTCGTCCAGGGTACCTGTCGACTCGCCGACATTGACCATTTGAATCATCATCGGCGGGAACTGCCCCTGCCCGGCTTCCTTCAGGGCATCATTCAGGCTCTTGCCCTCGGATACCATCTGCCTGGCCTGCAGAATCTGTCTCTCGATGATCACGTTGCCGGTGGTGGTGGAGGCAATCTTCAAGCTTTCCAGCATGGGCACGCCGCCCGAAATAAGGGTGCTGAGCGTCCGGGTGAAGCGGGACAGCGAGATCTTCCTCATCAGGTTGCCCATGACCGGAAACTTAAGCATTCCCCGGTCGACAGCTTCTCTTCCCGGCGGGGTCTTCCGCCAGTAGCGGAACCCGAAGACCAGGGCCATCAGGCCAATGAAAATAAGAACGATGAATTTCTGGACAAAGCGGCTCAGAGCCAGAACAAAAGCGGTCATAGCCGGCAGCTGGGCTCCCAGCTCCTGGTAGATGCTCCCGAAGACCGGGATAACCTTCCACAGCATGAAGATGGCCACCAGTACGGCAAAGGTGATGATGGCCACCGGGTAAATCATGGCCTGGCGGACCTTGGCCCTCAATTTAATCATGCTCTCCTGGTAATCGGCCAGCCGGCGCAACATTGTATCCAGCGAACCGCTCTGCTCGCCCGAGGCCACCAGGTTGCAGTACAGGTCGTCAAACACCTTGGGGTGTTTTCTCAGTGCCTGGTGCAGGGCCGAACCGGCTTCCACGTCTTCTTTGACCTCGGTTATCACCCGGCTGAAATACTTGTTCTTCTGCTGCTCGGCCAGCAGGCCCAGGCTCTGGATCAGCGGCAGCTCGGCATCGATCAGAACTGAGAGCTGTCGGCTGAAGAAGGCCAGCTCTTTAAGCCTGACCTTTTCCATTTTAAGGAAAGGAATAGCCGGGATGACTCTCTTCGTTTTTATACTGATGACTGCAATCTGGTCTCTCTGCAGCGCCCTGGTCAGTTCTTCTGCGGATTCAGCCACCCTTTCCCCGCCGACCACGTCGCCGTAACGATTTTTTCCCGTCCAGACGTAAACTGGCATCGCCCTTCTCCTTACTTATCTCTCGATCTCATATTTATTTACCGGTGTAGGAACCGGTTCCCTTTTTCACCATGGTCCCTTCATGCCTCTGGATAATATCTATCAGCTCTTCCTGGTTGGAGGTCACGGCCATGGCCGTATCCAGGGTAATCAACCTGCGGAAATACAGGCTGGCCAGGCTCTGGTTCATGGTCTGCATACCAAATTTTTCCTGGCCCATCTGCATGGCCGAATAGATCTGGTGAATCTTATTTTCTCTGATCAGGTTCCTGATGGCCGGGTTGGGAATCAGGATTTCCATGGCCAGGACCCTGCCCTTTCCGTCAGCCCGCGGCAGCAGGGCCTGGGTCAGGACCGCTTCCAGAATCATGGACAGGGTCACCCGGACCTGGGACTGGTACTGGCTGGGGAAAATATCTATTATTCTGGATATCGACTCGCAGGCCGAATTGGTATGCAGGGTGGAAAAGGTTAAGTGCCCGGTTTCGGCCACCCGCATGGTGGCTTCCACCGTTTCCAGGTCCCTCATCTCTCCGACCAGGACCACATCCGGGTCTTCTCGCAGAACCGACCGCAGGGCGTTGGCATAGGAAAGGGTATCGGTGAAAAGCTCCCTCTGGTTGATGATGGCCCGCCTGGGGGTGAAGTAATACTCGATGGGGTCTTCAACCGTGACTATGTGGACATCCCTTTCGTGGTTGATATGGTCCAGCATGCAGGCCAGGGTGGTGGATTTTCCGCAACCGGTCGGACCGGTTACCAGGATCAGGCCGCGCGGCAGGTAGCAGAGCTGAGCCACCCGCTGGGGAATGCCCAGCTGGGCAAAGCTCCACATGGTCGGAAGGAAACGCCTGAAAGCCGCGGCCACCGAACCTTTTTGCCTGAAAACGTTAACCCGGAACCGACCCAGCTCCTTGATTCCGAACGACAGGTCCAGTTCCATCTTCTCTTCAAAGATTTTTTTCTGCTTGTCGTTGAGGATGCTGTAAATCAGGTCCTGGGTTTCGCCCGGCTGCAGGGGTGGATGGTCAATATTTTTCAGCCTGCCGTGGACCCTGATCCGCGGCGGAACGTAGGCCGTGATGTGCAGGTCGCTGGCATCCTCTTCCACCGCAATTTTCAACAGTTCATAGATCGGTTTTGCCATTTATGCCTCCTAATCCCAATCCCTGACAGTTTCTCTCAGGACTTCCTCAACCGAGGTAATGCCGTTCTTGATTTTTATCAGGCCGCTCCTCCTCAGGGTGATCATGCCATTCTCTATCGCCCGGCGCTTGATTTCCCTGGTGGTCGACCGGTTGAGTATCATCTCTTTTATTTCGTCAGTTATCTTCATGACTTCAAACAAAGCGGTCCGGCCTTTATAGCCGGTATTGTTGCAGGCCTCGCAGCCCCGGGCCTTGAAGATATGCAGGTCGTCCACCTCGTTTTCCCCGAAGCCCATGTCCAGCAGGGCCCTCTTGGGCAGATCGTGAGGTTCACAGCATTTTTTGCAGAGGCGGCGCACCAGCCTCTGGGCCACAATCAGGATAACCGAGTCGGCTATCAGGAAGGGTTCGACGTTCATGTTTATCAAACGGCTGACGGTGCTGGGAGCGTCGTTGGTGTGAACGGTGGAGAAAACCAGGTGGCCGGTCAGGGCGGCCTTGATGGCCACGTCAATGGTGTCATAGTCCCGGATTTCCCCGACCAGCATAATGTCCGGGTCCTGGCGCAGGAAAGACCTCAGGGCGCTGGCAAAAGTCAGCCCGATTTCTTCCTTGATCTGCACCTGGTTGATCCCCGGAATGTAGAATTCCACCGGGTCTTCGGCCGTCATGATATTGACATCGGGGGTATTCAGGGTGGAGATGGCCGAATACAGGGTGTTGGTCTTGCCGCTTCCGGTTGGCCCGGTGACCAGGATGATGCCCCACGGCCGGTGGATGGCTTCCTGGAATATTTCCAGGGATTCCGGCTCAAAGCCTAACTGGGTCAGGTCCAGCCGCAGCATTTCCTTGTCCAGGATACGGGCCACGATTTTCTCGCCGAACATGGTGGGCAGCGAGCTGACCCGCATGTCCACTTCCTTTTTCTTGCCGTTTTCCAGCTTGACCCGCATCTTGATACGGCCGTCCTGGGGCAGGCGTTTTTCGGCGATGTCCATGTTGGCCAGGATCTTGACCCTGGACAGGACCGGGTTTTTGAACTTCATCGGCAGGTCGGCAATCTCGTAGAGGTCGCCGTCTATCCTGTAGCGGATGCGGAACTGCTGCTCGTAGGGCTCGAAATGAACGTCGCTGGCCCCCTTTTTTATGGCGTCGATAAAGGTCTGGTTGACCAGAGTGATGATGGGAGCCTCGTTGCTGGCCTGTTCCAGTTCGGTGACGTCATAATCCTCGCGAAGTTCCGTTTCCTCTATGACATTGACCCGGCCCTCATCGGCCAGCTCTATATCCTCGATGAGTTTCTTAACCTTCAGGGCGTCGCTGACACCATAATATTTATTGATGGCGTTCATAACCCCGGTTTCGGTTGAAATAACCGGCTGGATGCTCAGCGACGTCCGGAACCTTATATCTTCGATGACTTCCAGATCAGTGGGGTCGACCATGGCCAGGGTCAGGAAGGACTTAATCTTGTGGATGGGCATGACCATATATTTCTTGGCCACGTCGGCGGGAATCAGGCTGATGACTTCAGGAAAAACTTCAAACTGTTCAAGGTCAATGTAGGGATAGCCCAGCTGCCGGCTCAGGGCCTGGGCAATTTCCTCCTCGGTTACAAATCCCAGGGCCACCAGGGCTGAGCTGACTGGCAGGTTGTTCTTCTTCTGATAGGCAAGAGCCTGCTTCAGCTGGTCGGCATCAATAATTTTTTCCCTGAGCAGGATGTCACCGAGTTTGGAAGCCATTTTATAAAAACCTTTCTACCATCAAAGACAAAATTTGTCAAAGGAAATTTCGCCCTTTACCATTGCCCACCAAGTTTCTGCTTGATGTCCTGCCCGGTCAATCCTCGACCAGGACTATTCCGGGGGTGAAAATAACATTTTTTGTCTCACCCCTGAAGAGGCATATAGGGGCTACCTTCGAACAATCCCTGCTTACAATAGCATCAACCCTTCTGCGCCATTTTTTTAACCGTTGCGTTTACAGATATTAATCCGGCAGGATAATTTTTTCAAGATGGTCAACAAAATTTTCAACTTCTGTCACTCTTGGCCGACTAAAAGGTTGGAAGCGGGAGAATATGGTGTTATGACCGCTGATGACATCAAGAATAACAGCCAAGAAATAATCAAGGCCATAATCGACAACACCCGGGACAGTATCTACGTCGTTTCTTCACGCGGTTTTGAATTCGTTAACCAGGCCTTTGAAAACCTCACCGGTTATTCCGGGAAGGAAATTCTTTCTAACTCTTTTAATTTCTTGAAGCTGGTTCACCCGGAAGACCGGCACCTGTTTTCAGCCAGGAAGACTGCCCTGGCCAAACCAGGCCTTCCTTCAGATTCCCGGCTGGTTGAATTTCGTCTCATTACGAGAAGTGGCGAACTCAGGTACGTGGAGGCCAGCACTTCCCGGCTCAAGGAAAACCCGGACCAGACCCTGACCATACTGAGGGATATTACCTCCAGGAAGAAGGCCGAGGAAGAACTTAACCAAACACTGGAAAAGCTCCGGAAGACCATGTCAGCAACCATTCAGGCCATCTCCCTGACGGTGGAATCCAGAGACCCCTATACCGCCGGGCACCAGCGCCGGGTTTCCGACCTGGCCCGCTCCATTGCCACCAGGTTACTTCTGCCGTCAGAGCAGATTGATGAAATCAGGCTGGCCGCCCTGGTCCACGACCTGGGAAAAATCTCGGTCCCGGCGGAAATCCTGAACAAGCCCGGCCGCCTGAACGAACATGAATTCAGCCTGATCAAAAACCATCCCCGGGTGGGCTATGAAATCATCAGGACCATCGAATTCCCCTGGCCGGTGGCTGATATTATCTACCAGCACCACGAGCGCATGGACGGCTCGGGATATCCGCAGGGATTAAAGAACGGCCAGATTCACCCCATGGCCAGGATCCTGGCCGTGGCCGACGTGGTGGAAGCCATGCTCTCCCACCGCCCTTACCGCTCGGCCTTCAGCCCTCAAGAGGTCATCCAGGAAATAACGGTTAACCGCGGCCTGACCTATGACCCTCCGGCTGTTGACGCCTGCGTTGACGTCCTCCGGGAAAGATACCAGCTGGCCCGGAGCTGATACTTCCTTATGCCTGGGCAAGCCTTTTGAAATAATTAAACACCAGCCTTTTCGTTAACCTGTCAGGTCCAGCTGTTTCTCTTTTTTTGATGTTATCGTTTGATTTAGCGGCCTTCCCGTTTCTCTCAACTTCAGGAAGGCTGTTCTGAGGTCCTGGCCATCCCCGGGCATAACAGGCAGGCATTTCTTGCCTGGCGCCCGCTTAACAAAGTTTCAGATAAAAACCAGGTCATTCCCGGCCCGTCAAACGCCAGGCCTTATTTAACTGCTTTCCATTCTGGCTGCCCGGGAGCGGAAGGCAAAAAACTCCTGCAGAGGAAGGTTTCCCGAACTGACTAACAGGACAATCGATTGGATCAGGTTTTGCTTTCATTTTCCTGTATTATCCACAGAACCAGAAAGAACCGGTAAGATTGAAATATCTAACTTAAAAGAAGTTTGCGGCCGGAGTCAACCTTATCCCGGGATGACTGGAATAACTGTAAACAACAAACAGGGGAAAATAAAAAACGCGCCTGGAGGGATTCGAACCCCCGACCCGCTGCTTAGAAGGCAGCTGCTCTATCCTGCTGAGCTACAGGCGCACGGCTTCTACCTATCAGAAAATCGGGGAGATCGGATTTGAACCGACGACCTCCTGCTCCCAAGGCAGGCGCGCTAACCAGGCTGCGCCACTCCCCGTTTCCGGGTCAGAAAAAACAAAGAGCAACAGGGCCTGCCAGCCCTGGTTGTGAGCTAAAATGTTAACAGAAAGGACCTTAAATTGTCAATTTAACAGGGGACGGTGAAAACGGCGCTCATTCCGGCTCACGCCCGAGGGTCCTTTCTATCCGGGAACGGTCAAGCCTTATGACCACCGGTCGGCCGTGTGGACAGAGTTGGGGATTGCCGGTAGAAAAGAGCTCGGATGCCAGGAATTCCATTTCTTCCCTGGTTAGAGGCTGACCGGCCTTGACCGCCGCCCTGCAGGCCATGGTGGCTATCATTTTTTCCCGCCGGTTCTGGAATTTTCCTTCCTCTTCGTCTTCCAGGAGCGAGGCCAGGATGTCCGCAGCTTCTTCTTCCCGGAAAACGTCCGGAAATTCTTTCAGGGCAAAACTCAGCCCGCCCATCGGTTCCAGCCTGAAACCCAGAGTATCCAGTTCCGGCTGCCTGTTCTGGTAATTAACCTGCTGTTTTGGTGTAAGCTCCAGCACCCGGGGAAAAAGTGCCTGCTTTGAAACCCAGGCCCGGTCTTTCTCCAGCTGTCTGAATTTTTCAAACAGTATCCGCTCGTGGGCGTTGTGCTGGTCGATGATAAAAACCGCTTCATGCGTTACGGCGATTATATAGGAGTCAAGATACTGGCCGAGCACCACAACCTGCGATTTCTGGCCCCCGGGGCTGATTTCGGCCATAGCCCTGGCTTTAGCGGGAGCCCTTTCCGCGGGAACTACCAGCAGCGGTTCTTTCTGTTCGGCAACGGCTCCGGGAAAAACGCTGCTGGAAACCCTATCCCCCGGCCTGATTGTCCGGCCAGTTAACCTGGCCGAACCAGGGGTTTCTTCCTCTTCTTTTTCCCGGCCCACCATTATCGGCTTGACCAGGCTTTCCTCGCGGGCAGCCATTTCCACCGCCCTCAAAATTAACCGGAAAACCTTTTGCGGTTCCCGGAACCTTACCTCGGATTTGGCCGGGTGGACGTTGACGTCAACCTGCTCATAAGGAATTTCCAGGAAGATAAAGCCTTCTGGATTTTTCTGTTTTTCCAGCATCCCCAGGCAGGCCTGGGAGAAAGCAACGCTCAACATCCGGTCTTTAACCGGCCGGCGGTTGACGAAGAAAAACTGGTGCTGTCGGTCGAGCCGACCAGAAAAGGGCCTGGAACTCAAGCCGGATATTCTGTAATTTTCTTCCTCGTATTCGAGGTCCATCAACCT
Organism: uncultured bacterium; assembly: GCA_937920515.1. Lineage (GTDB taxonomy): Bacteria > Acidobacteriota > Aminicenantia > Aminicenantales > Saccharicenantaceae > Saccharicenans. Next base: position 58,867 of record CALEUG010000015.1, on the reverse strand, counting down.
ATCCAGGACTTGCTTTCCGAACAACTGGTAAACACGTTCCTTCAAGGCTGAGACGGCCGGGCAGTTGATCAGTTCTTTCTGGTTATGCAGGAGAATAAATTTTACTTCCGGAAAAGCCAGAGCGGTGGTGGTGAGGTAACTGGCCACCAGGCTAAGCTCTGACCGGTCAGACCGGAGAAATTTGCGTCGGGCCGGCAGGTTAAAAAACAGGTCCCTGACTTCAACCAGAGTTCCTCGGGGAAAGGCACTTTCTATAAAGCGAAGAAGTTTTTCGCCCTCTCTTTCCACCTGGAAACCTTTTTCTCCCGAACCGTCACCGGTCTTCAGGGTTACCCTGGAAACCGCCGCAATGCTGGCCAGGGCTTCTCCCCGGAAGCCAAGAGTGGCAATTCTTTCCAGGTCAGCCTCGGTGGCTATCTTGCTGGTGGCATGGCGTTTGAAACATAAAGCCGCATCTTCCTGGGTCATCCCGCAGCCGTTATCCTGAACCCGGATCAGCTTCTTTCCCCCGTCCTGTAGCTCCACCCTGATTTCAGAGGCCCCGGCATCAAGGGAGTTTTCCACCAGCTCTTTAACCACAGACACCGGCCGCTCCACCACCTCCCCGGCCGCAATCTTGCTGGCCACTTCCGGCGCCAGGACTCTTATCCTGCCCATCAGGCGACTTCCCCCTGCGACATCGCCGGCCCGGCCTCTGTTATCCTGACCCGGACCGGTTGGCCAGGCCTTAAATCCTGTCGCCCTTCCACCATTACCTTTAGATAATTTCCGGTCAGCACTTCAAACCCGGACTCCTTTTTCTTTATCACGATTCCGTTGAGTACCCGACCGATAAACATCTTCTTAAAAGCCAGGTTTTTCTCCCGGGAGAGTTTCCTTAATTCTTCCGACCTCTTTTTCTTGATGTTTTCCGGAACCTGCCTCCACCCGGCAGCCGGTGTCCCCGACCTCGGGGAAAAAGAAAAAACATGGAAATAATTCAGCGCTGATTCCCTTAAAAAATCTCTCAGAAAGACAAAGTCTGCCTCCTCTTCCCCGGGGAAGCCCACTATGATATCCGCGCCCAGGCTAACTTCCGGCCGGCCCGCCCTCAGGAAATTCAGAATCTCCAGGTACTCAGCCGGGGTGCTCTTCCGGCCCATCCTTCTGAGCACCTGCTCGGAGGCATGCTGCAGTGAAAGGTGGAAATGGGGACATATTTTTTCTTCCGCCACCAGGAATTCGAGCAGCGGCCGCGGCAGAAGACGGGGGTCAAGAGAACTCAGCCTGATCGTCCTGAGACCTGTTATGGCGGCCAGGGCCTGCAGCAGGTCGAGCAGCGATTTCTGCGGCTCCAGGTCTCGCCCGTAGGCGCAGAGGTGAATGCCGGCCAGGACAATCTCGTTATAGCCCCGTTCCACGGCGGCCGTGGCGCACTCCACCACCTTATCCAGTGGCCGGCTCCGGCTCTTACCCCGGAGCGAGGGAATTAGGCAAAAAGTGCAACGGGCATCACAACCGTCCTGAACTTTGACCAGGGCTCTTGACCGGAATAATCTTTTTTCCGGTTGCGCCTGCCCGGTGCCGGCCAGCTCCAGCAGTTCGGAAACCAGGCTGTCCTTCCTGAAATTTGGAATGACACGGAAGACAGAGCTGTGACGGGCCAGCTCTTCCCGGGTTTTTTCGGTCAGGCAGCCGGTGACCACGATCCTGGTCCCGGGCGATTCTCTCTCAATTCTTTTCAGGAACTGCCTGACGTCGGCTTCGGCCCTGGCCGTCAGCGCACAGGAATTGACCACCACCCATTCAGCCTGGCGCCAGTCGCGGGCAACGGATATTCCAGCTTCCCCCAGTTGACAGGACCAGTCAAAGGCTTCGGCCTGGTTAACCCGGCAGCCGAAGTTGTGGATGAAGACCGAGGTCATAATTTCTCTTTGAGCTTTCTGGAGCTCTCCTCCACCTTTTCGGCCATTTTCTGGCGGTAGGAACGGAGCCTGGCCTGGAGCTCCTGGTCTGAAACCGCCAGGATGGAGACAGCCAGAAGGGCGGCATTAGCCCCACCCGTTTTCCCCAGGGCCACCGTGGCCACCGGAATGCCCCTGGGCATCTGGACTATTGACAGGAGAGCATCGAGCCCGGCCAGGGCCTGGCTTTCCACCGGAACGCCGATTACCGGGTATATGGTATGGGCGGCCACCACCCCGGGAAGATGGGCGGCTTTACCGGCTACGGCGATGAAAACCCCGGTTCCCTGCTCTTCGGCTTCTCTTATCAACCTGACCGTTCTTTCCGGCGAGCGGTGGGCCGAGGTTACTTCTAAATTGAATGGCACTTTGAATTCTTTCAGTATATCCAGCGCTTCCTTCACCATTTCAAAATCGGAATCGCTGCCCAGAAAAATCGTGACTTTCATCTTACCTCCTTTATGGCTCCGATATCTTTACGGTAAAACATCCCGTCGAAATTAATCAGCGGAATGCTGTCATATATTTTTTTCATGGTCTGCTGAAGTGTTTCCTCGCTGGCGCAGACGTTGAGCACCCGTCCGCCGTTGGTGTAATACTGGCCGTTGGCCAGGCTGGTGCCGGCGTGAAAAATCACCAGGCCGGGCACTTTCTCCGCTTCTTCCAGACCCCTGATCAGCTTGCCTTTCTCGTAGCTTCCCGGGTATCCTCCCGAGGCCAGGACGACACAGCCGGAAACTTTTGAACTCCACTTGATCTCATCTTTCAGCAGGTCCTCGGTTACAGCTGACATCAGGACTTCCACCAGGTCGCTTTCCATCCTCAGCATCTGGACCTGGGTTTCCGGGTCGCCAAAGCGGCAGTTGTACTCCAGGACTTTGGGGCCTTCAGAAGTCAGCATCAACCCGGCATACAGCGTGCCCTTGAATCGCCGTCCCTCCTCCAGCAGCCTGGTAACCGTCGGGAAGATGATGGTGTCCATTATCTGGGCATACAGCTTTTCCGAAATAAAAGGCGAAGGAGAAATGGCCCCCATGCCCCCTGTATTCGGCCCCTTGTCGCCGTCGTATGCGGCCTTGTGGTCCATGGTGGTAACCAGGGGTTGAACCCTGGTCCCGTCGGTCAGGACGATGAAGGACAGCTCGCGCCCTTTTAAGAATTCTTCTATCACCACCCGTTCGCCCGACGGACCGAATTTCTTCTTGACCATAATCTCGTTGATGGCATCCTCGGCCCGCTTGACATTGGCACAGACCACAACCCCCTTGCCCGCGGCCAGCCCGTCGGCCTTGACCACTAAGGGAAATTCAAACTCTCCGGAATTTAATATCCTGAGCGCTTCCTCGGCCCTGCTGGCCACCCGGAACCTTCCGGTCGGAATGCGGTGGCGCTCCATGAATTCCTTGGCAAAGACCTTGCTTTTTTCAATCTCGGCCGCCTTTTTATTGGGCCCGTAAATCTTCAACCCGCGCCGTTCGAATTCGTCCACTATTCCCAGAGCCAGGGGGACCTCCGGTCCAACCACCGTCAGGTCAATCTTCTTTTCCTCGGCAAACCGGGCCAGCAGGGAAATGTTGGTGTCCTCGATCGGCACCACTTCGGCAATCCTGGCCATCCCGCCATTTCCCGGGGCGCAGTACAGTTTCTGACAATGCGGGCTCTGAACTATTTTCCAGGCCAGGGCATGTTCCCGGCCGCCCGCCCCCACCAACAGGATTTTCATCGGGCCTCCTTTAATCCGTCAATTCTCTGGCTTTCCTGGCCAGGCTCTCGGCCAGACTAACCGCCAGCGCCGGAGAAGGCAAGATGCTCAACAGCAGCCGGCCGGCCAGCTCCAGCGCCTGTTTCTCCTGCAGGCAGAACTGCATCTCCAGGAAATTCTGGCGGTAGCGGCTGACTTCCTCTCCCGCTGGCCTGTTTCTGATAACCACGTCGGCCACCAGTCCGGCCAGGATTTCAAAATCCTTTTCCTTCATCCCGAACCTGGTCATCTCCTGCACTCCCATTCTTATTCCCGAGGATTCCAGGAAGGTGGCGTCATCGGGCAGGGCCTGGTAATTGGTCAGGATGTTGTTGTTTTCCAGGCGACGGGCGATTTCCTGCCCGTTTCCAAACTTCTTAACCCTGATCAGCACCTGGTGGGTTTCGGTAAATCCGTCCGCTTCTTCGCCTTCCACCGGGAGGCCGAAGTCCTTGAGGTAGCGGGCAAAAGCCCTGGCATTTTTCCGAACCTGGGCCTGGTATTCTTCCCTGAATTCATTCATCTCAATAGCTGAAAGCAGCAGGCCCAGCAGCGTTCCCAGGTGGTGGTTGGAAGTTGAACCGGGAAAAGCCCTGCCCTGGATATCGGCCCAGAGCTGCTTGAAGGGACTGCCCTCCGGGAAATTTCCGGCCACCAGGCCGCGCTGGGTGCCGAAGAAGGTCTTGTGGGTGCTTCCGGTCACCAGGTCGGCTCCTTCCTCAAACGGAGCCTGGAAAGTGCCGTACAGGCCGAGAACATGGGCCATATCATACATCAGGACCGGACGGTCCGGCCAGTCTCTCACCAAATCATAAACGAACCTGACCGGCTCCCGGTAGATGAACATGCTTTTGCCGAAGACCACCAGTTCCGGCCGGTGGACTTTCAGCAGTACGGCCAGCCGGTCTAAGTCGGCCTTGTAAGGGTTATCCGAACGGACCGGAATGTTGACCACGTTTTCTTTGCCGGTAGCCGGGTCTTCTTCCACCAGGTTGAAAAGCGCCCCCATCGGCTGAGAACTGAGGTGCCCACCCTTGTTAAGGTCATTATTCATGACCAGCCTCAGCCGGCGGAAAGGCTGACCGGCCACTCTCTTCCGGTTGACAAACTTAACCAGCCCCTTGAAAACCACCTCGTTGGCCATCTGGCCGCTTATTGGCCGGAGCTCGACGTCGCTGCAGCCGAAATAACGGCACAGCTCTTTCCTGGCTTCTATTTCCACGTCCCGGATGAAATCTGTCCCCTGGTAAAAATAAATCTCCTGGCCCTTCATCGTCCGGTGTTCGGCATAGCGGCCCGAGGGGTCGGCAATTTCGGCCAGCTTGACCAGAAGCGACGGGGTGTTTTCCGAGGGAATAAGGTTAAAACATTTTTTCTGGCGCCAGACGTTGTTTCTCTCGATCCGGTCGCACCAGGTGGAAATCTTATCGGCAAAGTCTGTCATCTACCTGCTCCTTTTATTATAAGCTTCTTGACAACTTCTTTTTTATTTCTGAAACGGAGTCGGCCGGGGCCAACGGTCTCTTCCCTATTTCAGCTTGCGCAGTTCTTCTTCCAGGGCAAATATCTTCTTTACCCGGCGCTCGTGGCGGCCGCCCTCAAAATCTTTCTCCAGCCATATCCTGACAATCTTGATGGCCAGTTCCGGAGTCAGCACCCGGCCCCCCAGAGCCAGGCAGTTGGAATTGTTGTGGGTCCGGCTGACGGTGGCCGTGAACTCATCCCAGCAGGGCGTGGCGATGATGCCCGGGAATTTGTTGGCCACCACGGCCATGCCCAGTCCGGTGCCGCAGAACAGGATGGCCCGGTCGAACTCTCCGCTGGCCACCCGGCGGACGGCTTCCGCCCCGTAATCGACGTAATCCACGCTTTCCCCGGCGCCACAGCCAAAATCGGTAAAAGCTACACCCTGCGACTGGAGATAATTGATAACTTCCTTTTTTAATTCGTACCCGGCATGGTCGGAGGCTATGGCCAGTTTCATCGCTGACTCCTTAGCGTATTCTGTCCGGATGGCCGAGCCGAAGCCCGGTCAGCGGTTGTTCCGGACGAACCTGATGGCCTCGGGCATGACCTCCATGGCTTTAAGCACCACCGGGTCGGTCTGCCTGAAGACCCTTATTCCCTCTTCCAGGCTGAATACGGCAGAAAAAATCTCGCGCTTCAGTTCGTTCTTGATTTCAGCCTCGGCCTCGCCGAGCTTGCTCAGGTCGTATTTGATGCCAGTCGTCCCGATAAATTCCAGGAAATCCTTTATCACTTCCGGCCCGACTTCAAAGCTCTCATCGAAAATCCGCCGCCCGGCAGGGGCCACCCCGTTTTTCAATTCCTGGGGAAAGACGAAACCGGCAGAGAGCCGGGTCTGGTGGAGGCTGAACTTCCGGCCGTAACTGAAAAAGGCTCCCCTGATCAGGAATTCCACCGTCAGGGGCTTGTAGCTGGTCTTGACTTCATAGTCCGGACTTATTCCGCCCTGGCCGAGGACCTTCCGGCCTTTGGCCGTGTATTTGATTTCTCTTTTATCTTCCGGAGCTCTCCTGGCCAGGAGATAATCTTCGAGGTGAGAATAATCCCTCTGAATTTCCCGGCCGCTGGGGGTAAGATACTTGGCCGTGGTAATGGCCACGGCCATGTCGGCCGCCAGCGGAAATACTGTCTGCACCAGCCCCTTGCCCCAGGAATCTTCGCCCACGATCAGACCCCGGTCGTTGTCCATGATGGCCCCGGCCACTATCTCCGAGGCGCTGGCTGTTCCCTGGTTGATAAGAATAACCAGGGGCAGGTCTTCATACTGGTTATCCTGGCTGGCAAAGAAATCCCGGTTGTAGGCGGGATTGCGACCCCTCATGGCCACTATCTTCGTGCCGCGCGGCAGGAAGAGGTCGGCCATGTCGACCGCCTGGAAAACCGGGCCTCCGGTGTTTCCCCGCAGATCCAGGATCAGGCTTTCCATCCCTTTGGCCGACAGCTCCTCCAGCTTTTCTTCCAGCTCGTCCACGGTGTTGCGACCGAAATTGCGGACAAAGATGTAACCTGTTTTCTTCTTTTCATCCAGCAGGAAAGCATAGGGAACGCTCTTCAGCGGAATTTCCTCGCGGGTGATGGTCAGGTTAAAGGGCTTATCCAGGCCTTCTCTCTGGATGGTTATGGTGACCCTGGTGCCTTTTTCTCCCCGAAGTTTCAGCATGGCCTCGGTGCTGCTCAGGGGCCTGGTGCTTTCCCCCTCAATATGGGTGATGACATCGCCGGGCTGAATTCCCAGCCGCCAGGCCGGGGTGCCTTCGATCGGAGCTATCACCACCAGCCGGTCTTCCTGCTTCTGGATCTGGATGCCCAGTCCATAATACTTGCCGGTGTAATCCTCGGTAAAAGTCCGGGCTCCTTCCGGGTCCAGAAAGTAGGAATGCGGGTCAAGGGTATCCAGCATGCCCCTGATGGCCGAGAAGGTGAGCTTGCGGGCGTCTTTTTCCTGGTGATACTCTTTCTGGACCAGGCTGGTGAGTTTTATTACTTTATTCACGCCCTGCTGCCAGGGGTCGATGGCCACCGAAGAACGGCAGACCAGGAAAAGCAGGGGAAATAAAACCACAAGGAGTGAAAGCCTTTTTGAAGTCCGGTTCATAATTTATCCGTTAAGCCTGTTTACAGACAATAAATCTTACCAGAGGGCTATCTTAAAGTAAAGACGCATCTGGCTTGACTGCCCCCCGGTTAAAGGCTATAGTTTAACTGGCGGAAAAATGTTCGGATCAATCGGCGTTCCAGAATTAATCGTTATTTTCATCATCGCCCTGCTGGTATTCGGGCCGAAAAAACTGCCCGAAGTAGGCAAGTCGGTCGGCCGGGCCATAAGAGAGTTCAAGAAGGCCTCCGACGAGCTTCGCAGCAAGGTGGAGGAAGAAATCAACGCCAGCGAAATCAAGTCCGAAATCAACGAAGTCAAAACCAGCCTGACTGAGTTCAAGGACGACCTGAACCAGTTTGAGGACAACATCAAAAAGGACCTGAAAACCGATGAGCCCGAGGAAGGCCAGAAAGTCACCTGACGAGATGACCTTCCTTGAACATCTCGAGGACCTGCGCCAGAGGCTCTTCTATTCTTTTCTGGCCATCATTGTGGCCGTCATTCCCTCCTGGATTTTCAGCCGCCAGCTGTATGCCATCCTGGCCAGGCCGGTCACCCAGTACCTTCCGGAGGGGACCAAACTGGCCTTCACCACCCTGACCGCGCCCTTCATGCTCTACCTCAAGGTGTCTTTTCTGGCGGCTCTGTTTATCACCTCGCCTTTTGTTTTTTACCAGCTGTGGATGTTCGTCTCTCCCGGGCTGTACCAGAAAGAAAAAAGATATGTCATTCCCTTCGTCTTTTTCACCACCTTTTTCTTCTCCCTGGGAGCGATTTTTGGTTATTTCATAGTTTTTCCCTGGGCCTGCCGTTTCTTCCTGACCCTGGGACGCGATTTCCAGCCGGTCATCACGGTCGACCAGTACTTCAGCTTTGCCCTGAAAGTTCTGCTGGGAATCGCCCTGGTTTTCGAGCTGCCCACCCTGGTTTATTTCCTTTCAAAGATAGGGGTCCTGACCTCGCGCTGGATGATCAAGAATTTCCAGTATGCGGTCCTGGCCGCTTTTGTCATTGCCGCCGTTATCACCCCCACTCCCGACATGATCACCCAGAGCATCGTGGCCGTGCCGATGATTGCCCTTTACGGAATCAGCATTCTGATCGCCATGGTGGTCGGGAGGAACAAGGAAAGGCGGAGAAAGAAAGAAGAGCAGGAAGCGGCCGGGCCCGACAACCTGGCCGGATAACCTCTCCTTTGAATTTTCCGAAAATTGGGATATATTTTTATTTTTCAGGGTTTAGCCCGGTAACCATGCTGGAGAAAAAGAAACTGACGGATTACAGGCTAATTGGCCTGACCGGAACCAACGGCGCCGGCAAGGGAGAGGTGGCCGGTTTCCTGAGGAAAAAAGGCTACGGTTACGTTTCCCTGTCGGATGTTATCCGCGAGGAGTTGCAGGCCAGGGGCCTGGAGGCCAGCCGCGACAACCTGATCTCCTGCGGCAACGAGCTGCGGGAAAGATTCGGGCCTGATATCCTGGCCCGCCGGGTGGCCACCAGAATACAGGGCCCGACGGTTATAGACAGCATCCGCAACGCGGCCGAGGTGGCCTTCCTGCGCAGCCTGGGTGATTTCATCCTGGTGGCAGTGGATGCCCCGCTTGAGCTCCGTTTTGAAAGGACCAGGAAGAGGGGACGAAACGAATCAGCTTCCACCCTGGAAGAATTCCGCCGGAAGGAAGAACAGGAAAAGAGCACCCGGGAAAGCGGTCAGCAACTGGAAATCTGCCTGGGGCTGGCCGACCTGGTCATCATCAACGACGGCTCACTCCAGGACCTGTGGAAAAAACTGGAGGAGCTGGGATGAAAAGAAAGATAAAAAGAAAAATGAGCAGCCGGAAGAAAAAATCAGAGGGCACAAAGCCTCAGGGCGGAAACCGGGCGGAGCTTCGAGTCTCCAAGGACGAATACTACCTGGGCATTGCCCGGGAAGTCTCGGGCCGCAGCACCTGCTTCCGCCGCTCGATCGGGGCTCTCATCGTCCGCGACGACCAGATTATCTCCACCGGATACGTGGGAGCCCCCAGGAAGACCAGGGACAGCCTGGAACACGGCTTCTGTCTGCGCGACAGGTTGAACATACCGCACGGCCAGCGCTACGAGCTCTGCCGTTCGGTCCACGCCGAGCAGAACGCCATCATCAACGCCGCCCGGGCCGGGGTCAGCCTGCTGGGTGGCGATATGTTCATCTACGGTCGCGACCCGAGGACCGGCCAGGAAATCGATGCCTTTCCCTGCTTCATCTGCAAAAAAATGATAATAAACGCCGGCCTGAACCGGGTGGTCTGCTCCACCTCGTCCGGCGGCCTCCAGGTCTTCCTGGTGGAAGACTGGGTAAGAGAATGGCAACAGTCTGACATCCTGGATGACACCCATCAATACGGAAAGCCACTGGAAAATGAAAAACAGAATAAGAATAAATGACAGGTCGTGGCCGGTCCGGATGACCGGAATCCTCCTAATTCCTACTATATTAGTAGTAATTCTGACCCTCCTGGCCCGGCAGGGCCAGGAACCGGTGTCTGCTCAGTCCGGGTTGCTGCAGCTCCTGGGCCTGGAAGTTCCGGCCGAGTCTCTCGATTACGTTCAAAACAAGACCCAGTTTCAGCTCCATACCCTGCTGACCGAGCAGCGCCATCCCCGGACCTGGAATCTGAGCGAAAGAATCAAGACTGACATTCCGGCCGCCCTGCACATGCTGTTTTCAGTCGACGAAGATATAGTCAACCGGCTGGAAGAGCTGGCGGATTCCCCCCGGGACCTGCTGCGCCTTTCCTCGGAAATCAAGAATACCATCCTTTCCGGCCGGAAAATTTACATTTACGGCTGCGGGGCCACCGGGCGCCTGGCCAAACAGATGGAAAGCACCTTCTGGCGTCCGTTCTGGAATTCACTGTGCCAGGATAAAGCCATCTGGCTCAAGGTCGAAAAGAATCTGGGATCTGACCTTGCCGAAAAACTCATCGGCGAGATGACCGGGGCCGACCGGGCCCTGATTTCTTCTCTGGAAGGCTTTGAAGACCTGCAGCTCATTGGCCGGCTCCAGCTTCTGGACCACGGGGTGGAAAAGGGTGACCTGGTCATCTGCGTTACCGAGGGCGGGGAGACTTCATCGGTAATCGGAACCATCCTGGCCGCCCTGGAACAGTGGAAGGAAGCCCCCGGCTACAGCCCCGAGCAGAGCCGCCAGAAGCTGTATTTTGTCTACAACAACCCCGACGACCGGTTGAGGCCGTTTGACCGCAGCCGGTCGGTCCTGGAAGAACCGGGCATTACCAGGATCAACCTGACCACCGGGCCAATGGCCATAACCGGTTCAACCCGGATGCAGGCCACCACTATCGAAACCTACGTGCTGGGAGCAGCCCTGCAGGCTGCGGTTTATGACCTTCTGTCCGGGTTTCTGAGCGGCAAAGAGCTCCAGAGAATCGGTTTTACCCGCCGGTATGACCTGGTGGAAACCCTCCGGGACTTCAGCCGGATCCTGTCCAGGATAAAAAACGCCGTGCCCGGGATAGCAGAGTGGACCGCACTCGAAGCTGACACTTACGCCGGAAATCATTTCTCCACTTACTTTGCGGAGAAAGCCCTGATCACGGTATTCATAGATAGCACCGAGCGCAGCCCGACCTTCAGGCTCTTTCCGCTGGACACAGTGGAGGAACCTATCCGCCGCTGCTGGATCCAGGTCTGGACACCGGCTGCCAGCAGAAGGCAGGCCTGGTTGAATTTCCTGGGGCGTCCTTTCCGGGGTCTCCGGGAAGATTTCTACCGGCCGCATTTTGAAGAAGAAGTGGACGACCCCTATCTCCGCCGGGCCGCCCTGGAAAGCCTGAAGAAGGCCGGCAACAACCAGCAGGAGCTCTACGATTTTTCCTTTGCTGCCTTCAACCTGGAGAAACGAGGACCTCAGCCCGGGGACCTGGGGGTGGTGGTCTCCCTGTCGCCGGAGGAAAACAAACTGCTGGACCCGAACTCGGCCTTCAGCCGCTTTGTCAGGTTGTTTCTGGAAAGGCAGGCCAGGCTGGTTATGGTCGGCCTTAACGACCTTAACGAAAAGCAAATCGTGGCCCTGAAAAATAAAATCAACGACCACTACCGAACATTCTTAAACCAGGCTCAGCCTGCTCCCGTTCAGGTCTGGCTCAACCTCGGCCGGGAGAATGACCCGTTCCTGTTGAAACAGAATGTCGGCCTGAAGATGGTGCTCAATGCCCATTCCACCGCGGTCATGGCCAGGCTGGGCCGGGTCATCGGCAACACCATGACCAACGTCAGCCCCAGCAACCTCAAGCTCATCGGCCGGGCCACCTTCCTGATTCAGTCCCACGTCAATGACTGCCTGCGTCAGCCGGAATGGATAAAAAAATACGGACGTCGCCAGGAAATAAGCTACGGGGAAGCCAACGCCGTCCTCTACGATTCCATTGAATTTCTCAGGGATAAACAGTCCGTGGCCGGCCAGACGGCCGAAGTCGCCCTGTCCATAATCAGGATACTGGAAGCGCTGCGCCTGAAAAAAGGGGTGACGAACGAGGAAGCCCTGGCCATCCTGCAGCAGGTGGGGCTGGCCGGTTACCTGCAGCAGGTCCAGAGGTGACACCCGCGCCAGTCCTGGTTAAATTAGACCCGGGATTCTGTCCTGTGGCCGTTATTTTCCAGCCGGCAGGCTGGCAAACAAACAAGAGGCCTAAGCCGAGCAAGTCCAGAGCGCCGGGCTCTGGAACCTGACCGTGGCTCTTGTGCCCCCGGGATAGCAGCCGACAAATCAGAGGGCAAACGAAGAGAAAACAACAGGCAGAAATAACCGGGTCGGACATACCACGATGACCCGGGCAGTAAACGGGGCTTCCCCGGTGTTTTTCTCTCCTGTTTCCACAGGGCGGCCAACATATTCAGGGGAATCTAACCGGCCGCTATGCCAGGAAAGGCTCAATGGAAAACCCGGTCCACCGGACCGGAACTTCCGTCCGATAAAAGCCTGTTCGCCGGGTGCTCAGAGCTGCTGGCTGGGGGCAGCATAACACGGAGGCTGCACCCGTGGCCGTCTCTTCTTCGGACTCTTCACCTGCGGATAGACATAGACCTCACCGGCATAGTTCCTGAGGACCACCTTCTCGTCCGAGATTGACTGCACGTACTCGGGAATCAGCGGGATTTTGCCGCCGCCGCCAGGAGCATCGATGACGTACTGGGGCACGGCCAGGCCCGAAGTCCAGCCTCTCAATCCCTGGTAAATTTCCAGGCCCTTCTCCACGGTGGTCCGGAAATGGTCGGTACCCTTCACGTAGTCCGCCTGGTAAATGTAATAGGGACGCACTCTGACCGTCAGCAGCTTCTGCATCAACCTTCTCATAACCAGGACGTCATCGTTGATGCCCTTGAGCAGGACGGTCTGGTTGCCGAGGGGAATGCCGGCATCGGCCAGCAGGTTAAGGGCCCGGGCCGCTTCCGGCGTGATTTCATCGGGATGATTAAAATGGACGTTCAGATAAAGAGGGTGGTACTTCTTGAGCATGTTGAGCAGTTTCCCGGTAATTCTCTGTGGCAGGAAACAGGGCACCCGGCTGCCGAGCCGCACGATTTCCACGTGGGGAATGGAGCGCACCTGGCTCAGGATGGCTTCCAGCTTTTCGTCGCTCAGGATGAGCGGGTCTCCGCCGGAAATGATCACGTCGCGAACCTCGGGGTGGTCCCTGATGTAGTTGATGCCGTCTTCGATGTAGCGGGGATGAATCTTGCCCGGGTCGCCAACTTTCCTCTTCCTGGTGCAGAAACGGCAGTAAGAAGCACAGCTGTGAGAAACCAGGAACAGCACCCGGTCGGGGTAGCGGTGGACAATGCTGGGGACCGGGGAATCCAGGTCTTCTTCCAGCGGGTCCTCCTGGCCGGAATTCTCGGCCAGTTCAGCCAGGTCTGGCACCACCTGTTTATAGATGGGGTCACCCTTTTTCTTGATCAGGCTCGCATAGTAAGGAGTAATCTGGATCTTGAAGGCCCGGCCAATTTTCCTGACCTCTTCCAGGTCCAGGCCGAAGTGCTCGGCGATGTCTTCGGGCGTGCGCAGGCTGTCGCCTAAGATTCGTTGCCAGTCTTCCATTGTCTCCTTTTCTCACTCCTTTGAGCGAAAATATTTTCCGAAGATCACCCGGTCGTCTCCGGGACGATAAAAATCCCGGATGCGGGCCACTTCGGTATATCCCAGTTTCTCGTAGAATTTCCTGGTTGGTTGATACTTCGGCTGGGAAGAAGTTTCTATCAGAATCAGGCGACCGTTGTTTCTCTTCACTTCATCTTCCAGCCAGCCCACCAGCTGCTGCCCGTAGCCACGGCCCTGGGCTTCCGGGGCCACAGCAATCCAGTAAAGGTCCCAGGTGCCTTCGGCCAGGGGTGTCGGTCCATAGGTCATATAGCCAGCCACCTGTCCCTTTTCATTTTCCACCACCACTGTGTAATAGTCGCGCTGTCCTGGATTATCAAGATAAATATCTATCAATTCCTCAGCCACCTGTATTTCGGCCGGCGTGAAAAAGCCGGTGGCCCGGACCAGCTCGAGCACCGGCTGGCGGTCAGCTCTTGCCATTGGCCTTACCATTGCCTTCTTTCCTTTTCCTGGCATTTTCTATCAGCAGCTTCCAGAAATCCGCGTAATCTATGCCGGCCGCATTTAAAGCCCGGGCATAACCGGCATCCAGGCTGATGTCCGGGTTGGGGTTGACCTCCAGTATGAAGACCTCCCCCGCTTTGTTCATCCGGAAATCCACCCGGGCATAATCGCGGCAACCCATGGCCTTGAAAGCGCTGACGGCCAGCTCCTGAAGCGACCGGCTCAGCTCTTTGCTTATTCTGGCCGGGCAGATGGGCGGAGTCGATTTATACAGGATGTGGTCAGGATACCACTTGGCTTCATAACTGCAGATATGGGGATAGCCCTCCGGCATTTTAGAAAAATCTATTTCGGAAACGGGCAGGGCCCCGGGCTCCCCGTCTTCCAGGACGGCCACGTTAAACTCGCGGCCATCGATATACTCTTCAACTATGGCCGGCTGGTTGTAGGTCCTGACTATCTTTTCCACCCTGGCGGCCAGGGAGTCATGGTCATAAACCACCGATTCCGGATGGACGCCTATGCTGGCATCCTCGGAGTTGGGCTTGACGATCACCGGGAATTTAAGGTCAACCATCTCCTCGGCCGAAGTTATCAGCTGGCTGGCGGCCACCGGCAGGTTAAAAGAACTCAGGATGGCCTTGGCCTGGTGTTTGTCCTGACAGAGGGCCAGAGTCCGCGAACTGTTCCCGGTAAAGGGAATGTGCAGCATTTCCATGACCGCGGCCACGTTAGCTTCCCACTGGGGATTGCCGAAGAAGCCCTCGCACAGGTTGACCACCACCTCCACGTTCAACTCTTTTAGCCGTCGCAGAAAAGTAAACATGCTTCTCTGCAGAGGAATGATGCTGGCATCAACGCCGGCTTTGACCAGGGTTTCGCAGACGACTTCGGCCACCCTGGCCACCGAGTCCTCGGAAACTTTCTCCGGGCGGTAGATGAAAGGCTCGTAGGTGTTGAAAGCCACTCCGACTTTAGGACCGTTAGTGGCCATCGGCTCCTCCGAGACCCAGGGAACCGACCGCCGGCCTGACTGCTTCGCGGTAAAAATCAACCGGCAGGCCGTATCTCTTTCCGGCTTCCCAGACCACCCGGTTGATGAGCTGGTCGTAGGTATAACCGGCCGCCCGGGCCGCCTTGGGCAGGCAGGAATTCTCTTCAGGATTGGGCAGGATGCCCGGCAGCGGATTTATTTCCAGGATGTTGGGCACACCCTGCTCGTCCAGCCTGACATCGATCCGGGCCCAGTCGCGTATTCTCAGCACCCGGCAGGTATTCCTGACGTTTTTCTCAATCGCGGTTTTCAATTCATCCGAGATGTCGGCCGGGCAGCAGAAGATTTCCAGCGGCCGGTCAGGGGTGTCCCAGACCCACTTGGCTTCGTAGGAATAGATCGGTCTGGCCCCGGCCGGAAGCTGGGAATGGTCGATCTCCACGATCGGCAGTATTTCCAGGTCGGGATAATTGCCCAGAACCCCGACCGTGAATTCCCGGCCGGTCAAGAACTTTTCGACTATGGCCGGCTGGTCGTACAACCTCCGGATTTCTTCAATCCTGGCTTTGAGTTCGCGACGGTTGCTGACCACCGAGTTATTCCTGATACCTTTGCTGGAACCTTCATAAAGCGGTTTAACTATCAGCGGGTATTTCAGCCTGGATGGAATATCACCAACTCTCTCTATCACTCTGAAGTGGGGGTTGGGGATGCGGTGGTAACTCAGAATTTCCTTGGCTCTGGACTTATCCAGACAGAGGCCCAGCGTCAGCGGATCGGAGCCGGTGTAGGGAATATTCAGCATCTCGCAGATGGTCGGAATGTGGGATTCGCGATTTGGCCCGAAAAGTCTTTCAGCTATGTTGAAAACCAGGTCCGGCTTTTCTGCCATCAGGCGCAGGTAGGCCTGCTCGTCCGATTCAATCAGAACCACCTGGTGAAACTTCTGGAGGGCTTGCTGAACGGCAATGATGGTTTCATCGCTGTCACATTCAGCCAGCAAATCAGGTGGGGGCTCTTCCCCTTCTTCCACCCGGTCTTCAAAGAGAACCGGTCCCAGCGTCCTGGCCATGCCCTGCTTGGAACTGAAAAGCAAAGCGATTTTCATTTTCTTTTCTTCACCCTTCACTAAAAAATATTTAAATACCTTCCCCCGGAAATTTTTTAATCGCCGCTTTCAGTTTCATTTTTGTTTTTCATTTTCAATTGTATATATACAGCTTTTTTACTGGATGTCAATACTTTTTCAGCTTTTTTATACTTTTTTTTGTGTAAAGTAATTTTAGACCACTATCAGTGGTGGCGGACAATCTCCTTCACCCGCATCAGCTGAACCTGGTAGGAACGTTCGATTTCCTCCAGGCGGGAGGAGATGGAGTGGATGGTTTCCTGGAGGCTGGGGATTAAAATGTATTCCAGGGCATTGACCCTTCTCCTGGTCACTTCAATTTCATGAGCCAGGAGTTCCAGTTTTTTCCAGAGGCTGCAGAACTCCAGGAGTTCTGGCAGAATTTTCTTAAAATGTTTTACGGCCACGTCCAGCTCGCTTTCGGTCAGAAACAGATCATAGGTTCCCGGCTGAAAATTGACCAGCTGAAACTCGGGAACGGTTAGATTAAGCAGCCGGCCCTTCTCCACGGAAAATTCCAGGTTGCCCTCTTCCAGGAGTTCTGAGATTTCGGAAGACGGCTGGGCCACTCGGACGGCAGCGGTAGCCCCGGTAATAATCTCGAATTCCCGGTCGATCTTTTCGTGCAGCTCTACCAGTCGCCGCGAGGTTTCCAGCAGCTGGCGCATCAGCTCTTCCAGCTTGTCCTTGAGCAACTTATGTCCCCGTTCGGCCAGGACCAGACGACGGCGGAGCCGCAACAGCTCCATCCGGTTGGGGTTCACCTTAAGTTTCATTTGACTTCTCGCCTCCAGCGGGCCCGGCTGGCGAATAATATTTTTCCAGGTATTCCGGCCGGATTCTTTTCAGTTCTTTCTTCGGAAGCTGGCGCATCAGCTTCCAGCCGAGTTCTATGGTCTCCTCGATGGTCCGGGCTTCGAATTCGCCCTGCCGGACAAACTCCGTTTCAAACAGGTCGGCAAACTTCAGGTACAGCCGGTCCAGGTCGCTGAGGGCCGCCTCACCCAGGATCAGGGACAGTTCCCGGGCTTCCTTGCCGCGGGCGTAGCAGGCAAAAAGCTGGTTCAGAACGTCGGCGTGGTCTTCCCTGGTTTTGCCGGCGCCTATTCCTTTATCTTTTAAACGCGACAGGCTGGGCAGGACGTCTATCGGCGGGTAGATTCCCTTGCGATGCAGCTCCCGGCTGAGAATAACCTGGCCCTCGGTAATATAACCGGTCAGGTCAGGAATGGGGTGGGTCTTGTCGTCTTCGGGCATGGTCAGGATGGGAATCATGGTGATGGAGCCTGGTTTGCCCTTGATCCGGCCGGCCCTCTCGTACATGGTGGCCAGGTCGGTATAGAGATAACCGGGATAACCGCGCCGGCCCGGGATTTCCTTCCTGGCGGCCGAGATTTCGCGCAGGGCCTCGGCGTAGAAGGTCATGTCGACCAGGATGACCAGCACATGCATGTCCAGTTCGAAGGCCAGGTACTCGGCGCAGGTCAGGGCCAGGCGTGGGGTGGCGATTCTTTCGATGGCCGGCTCGTTGGCCAGGTTCAGGAACAGAACCGCCCTCTCCAGGGCCCCGGTGTTGCGGAAATCTTCAATGAAGAAGCTGGCTTCTTCAAAGGTGATGCCCATGGCCGCAAAGACCACCGCGAATTTTTCTTCCTTGCCCAGGACCCTGGCCTGGCGGGCAATCTGGGCCGCAATCCGCGGGTGGGGCAGGCCGGAGCCGGAAAAAATTGGCAGCTTCTGGCCGCGGACCAGCGGGTTCATGCCGTCGATGGAGGAAATTCCGGTCTGGATGAATTCCGAGGGATAATCACGGGCATCGGGGTTGATGGGGCTACCGTTGATGTCCAGTCGCTTGCGGGCGATGATCCGGGGACCGTTATCACGTGGCCGACCGGAGCCGTCAAACACCCGGCCGATGATTTCTTCCGATACCGGCAGCTGCTGGGAACGACCCAGGAAACGGACCCGGGACTTATCGATGTCCAGGCCAACCGTTCCCTCGAACACCTGGACCACGGCCTGGTCGGTGGAAACCTCCAGCACCGTTCCGCGGCGCAGGTGACCGCGAGAGTCTTCTATCTCCACCAGCTCGTTGTATTTGACCCCGGCAATCTTCTCCACGATAACCAGCGGCCCGACTATGTTGGAAACTGTCAGGTATTCTTTGTGCATGGGACTCACCTTAAAACTAAAGTGCTTTGAAAGAAGCGTCCACTTCTTTTTCCACCTGAAGCAGGGCTTCTTCATCCTCCGGCAGATATTTCATCTTGGAAATCCGGTCGCGGACTTCCAGGGAGACTATGTCGTTGAATTCCTTTCCGGCCTCCAGGGCCTCGCTGGCCCGGTGATGGAAGTGCAGGATGGTCCTCAGCATCAGGTACTGCTTGCGCATCGAGGTGTAGGTGTCCTGCGGATGGAAGGCATTCTGGTGCAGGAAATCCTCACGGATGGAGCGGGCAGTTTCCAGGATCAACCTTTCCCTGTAAGAAAGAGATTCCAGGCCTATCAGCCTGGCAATTTCCTGGAGTTCGGCCTCCAGCTCCAGCAGCTTCATGGCCTCCTGGCTGAGTTCCACAAAATCCTCGGCCACCTTTTCGGCCAGGTATTTTTTAAGCGAATCGCGGTAAAGGGAATAGCTCTGCAACCAGTTGATGGCCGGAAAATGCCTCATGTTGGCCAGCCGGTCGTCCAGGGCCCAGAAGACCTTAACCACCTTGAGAGTGGCCTGGACCACCGGGTCGGACAGGTCGCCTCCAGGCGGGCTGACCGCGCCGATAACGCTCAGGGCCCCGATCCTTTCCTCCGAGCCCGCACAGACGACTTTTCCTGCCCGTTCGTAAAATTCGGCCAGGCGGCTGGCCAGATAGGCCGGATAACCTTCGTCGCCCGGCATTTCTTCCATGCGTCCACCGATTTCTCTCAGAGCCTCGGCCCAGCGGGAAGAAGAGTCGGCCATCAGGGCCACCGAGTAGCCCATGTCGCGGAAATACTCGGCAATGGTCATTCCGGTGTAGATGGAGGCCTCGCGCGCTGCTACCGGCATGTTGGAAGTGTTGGCAATGATGACCGTTCTTTCCAGTAGCGGCCGCCCGGTGTTGGGGTCCTTGAGTTCCGGGAAGCTCAAAAGCAGGTCGGCCACCTCGTTGCCCCTTTCCCCGCAGGCCACGTAGACTATAATCTGGGCGTCGGACCACTTGGCCAGCTGGTGCTGGACCACGGTCTTGCCGCTGCCGAAAGGACCGGGGACGCAGGCCGTTCCTCCCTTGGCCAGTGGAAACAGGGTGTCAAGAATTCTCTGGCCGGTGATCAGGGGCTCAAAGGGCATCAGTCTTTCTTTAACCGGGCGCTGCTTTCGGACCGGCCAGACCTGGAACAGGTTCAGCTCTTTAATTTCGCCCGATTCCTTCTTAATCCGGCAGACCACGTCGGTCACCAGAAATTCGCCTTCCCTTATCTCCGTGATTTCGCCGTCTCCGTTTTCCGGCACCATGATCCGGTGCTGGATGAGCGGAGTTTCCTGGACGTAGCCGATGATATCTCCGGCCAGGACCCTGTCGCCGGCTTTTTTTGCCGGTTCAAAAGGCCAGCGGCGTTCCCGGTCGAGAGCCGGAACCTCGATTCCCCGCGAAACGAAGTCGCCGTGCCTGGCCCTGATGATGTCCAGCGGACGCTGGATGCCGTCGTAGATTGAACCCAGAATCCCGGGCCCTAATTCAACCGACAGAGGTTTTTCAGTGAGCACCACCGGCTCTCCCGGACCAACACCGGTGGTGTCTTCGTAGACCTGGATATAGGCCTGGTCGTTATTGAGTTCAATTATTTCTCCGATCAACCCCAGGTGCCCGACCTTAACCATGTCGTACATCTTGGCGCCGAGACACTCGGCCGCCACCACCAGGGGACCGGCCACGCGGATTATCTTACCTTGTCTCATTTTCTTTCCTTCCTCTGGTAAAGAGTGCATCCGAACCAATGGCTTTGATTGAAAGCTCCTTCATCAGGTTTTCCACCGATTCCGAGCTGGCCCGGAAGTCGGAAAAACCGACACAGACCGGGGCCAATCTATGACTGAGCCCGGCCACTTCTGGTTTCAGAACCTCCAGCCAGGTTTCCTGGATCAGGCAGATGGCGTATTTTTCCTGGACCACCTGGGCCAGCAGGGCCCGGGCCTCGTCCGGGTTGTCGGGAGTCAGCACGCTGAGGCCCAGGACTTTAAACGGAGCACAGAAATCCCGGTCTCCGATTACGGCTATCCTTCCGGCTTCAGACATAGGTCTGACTTATCCTTTCTTTCAAGAATGAGGCCGGAAGCTGCAGGAGTTTTCCGGCCAGAACTATCCGCACGAGCTTCAGCTCATGGCGTCGGGCCAGGCCATAGGCAAAAAGCGGCTCGGGCCCGAAAGTTATCTGCCTGGCCTGCTTCAAATAATTCATGGACAGGTTTTCTATTTCCCTCTCCAGCACAATAAAGCTTTCCCTGGAAACGAGATATTCCGTGGCCAGCTTCCACAGCTCCCCGAACCGGCCGGACCTGAGCTGCTGGTAAACCTCATCAAAACCTTCCTGATAATGCTCCAGGAGCAATTTCTTTTCCAGTCTGCCGCCAGGAAGAAAATTCTCATTCAGCCGCTCTTCGGGCAATTCCAGGTAACGGCAGCGCAGAAAGAGCTTCAGGTTGGCCAGGTCCAGGCGCAGGCGGAAGTAATCCCGGATAAAAAGATTTTCGGTCGCTTCCAGCCTGGCAGACATCTCGGCCGGGCTTTCGGCAGCCAGGTAAGCCTGGTAGAGCGGCCTTTCCAGGAAAAGCTCTTCCAGGTTAAAATCCAGGGCCATTCTTTCCTTGAGCAAAACCCGGTCCAGCTGGTCAGCACTTTCAACCAGCAGCAGGTCTTCCCCGAACTTGCCGGCGTCGGAAATCAGCTCCAGGGCCCTCTCGGCCGTTTCAGCTTCGGCTGCATCCCGGAAAACCTGGTAAGGAATCAGGAAGTTTTCCAGGGCCCGGACCCGTCCTACGGCAAAGGCATAATTCAGGGCAGCAACTCTGGTCGTCATCTCAGATTTTTAAACACTCGAGGATATCGTTTTCCACTTCCTGGGAAAGTTCCTCGAGCCATTTTCCCGAAGGCAGGACTTCCTGCTTGAGACCTTCCCTGGAAACGATTTCCTTTTTCAGCCTGACTTTTTTCAATTCCTCTTTCTCCAGAGCCGCAGCCAGGACTTTATTGATCAGGGCTCGCCTGGTCCGGAGCAGCTCCATTCTTTTCTGCAGCTGGGCCTGGGTCACAATCCGGCTGGCCTCAAGGCGGCCTTCTCCCTCAGCCTGGCGCAGAATGGCCGCAGCCTGTTCGCGGGCTTTTTGCTCGGCTTCTTTTTTTAATTGCCCGGCTTTCTCCCGGGCTTCGGACAGAATCCGATCCGACTCCTGTCGGGCTTCCTGCTCGATTTTCTCCAGGATTTTTTCCAGACTCATCGTCTTCCTGATTACTATTAAAGTTTGATTCCGTTGAGAATCAGAACCGTGGCCAGCAATCCCAGCACGGCATAGGTCTCGACCAGGGCCGCCAGGACCATGGGCTTGGTCATTTCCTTCGGTTGCTTGGCCACCATGTAGATGCCGGCGGCGCAGACCTTGCCCTGGTGAATGCCGGACACCAGCCCGGCGAAAGCCACGGGGAAGCAGGCGAACATGATCTGCAAACCCTGCTGCGTCGTGGGAGCCAGAGCCGCACCACCTATCAGGCCGAGTTTCAGTATCACCAGAAAACCGCTCAGAAACCCGTAGATGCCCTGGGTGCCGGGCAGGGCTGACAGCAGAAGCATCGAGCCGAACTTGGAAGGGTCTTCGCTCATCACGCCCGAAGCGGCCTGGCCGGCCAGCCCGACACCAATGGCCGAACCAATTCCAGCCAGGAATACAGCCAGGGCTCCGCCCAGGATAGCCAGTGTTAAGCCTAAGCTCATTTCAGTCCTCCTGTTAAAATCCGGAATGATAAGTCTATCATCTGATAAACTCCACGTATTTACTTTCCAGTTTAAGGGGCTTGAACGGTTTTCCGCCAGCCTGGTAAAAACGGGTGAAGAATTCGACAAACTGCAACCTCATGGAATGGACAAAGGCCCCCAGGAAACCGATGCCCAGGTTGAACAGGTGTCCGCCGACGAAGACCAGGATGGCCGCCAGCCAGCCCACGTAGGGTATCTTCCAGGCAATCTGGAAAAGGTTGTTGACCACCATGGCGATAACCCCGGTCGATAGCCCCAGGGCCAGGATGCGGGAGTAAGAGAGGGTGTCGGCCAGGTAGCCGGAAATACCATAAAGGGCATAGAGGCCGGTGAAAAAGCGGGCCAGCGGATTTTTCGAACGTGAGCTGAAGAAGACAATGCCGGTCGCACCCACCAGAGCCAGGACTCCAAAGACCGGTTTTTTCAGGACCAGGTACCCGACCAGGGAAGGCAGGAGAAGCAGCCAGCCACCCTTAACCGCGATGGCCCCGACCCGGTTACCCGAACGGTATTCTCTGACCAGGCTGAGGAAAGTTGACAGCATCACCTGGATGAACCCCAGCACCAGGGCCAGGACCATGAAAGGAATCGGGTCTTTAAGGGGATCGATCAGCAGCAGGGATTTTATCGGAAAACCAAACCAGCCGCCGACCAGCGTTCCCAGAATGATATTCGATATTCCGAGATAAAAAAGAAGTCTCAGGAAAAGTTCGGTCTCGCCCCCGGGCCTGGCCAGTTTCAGGTAAAGCAGGCTCAGCAGGGCCACCACCAGTCCGTACCCGGCTTCGCTGACGCATAGCCCCACAAAGACGAAGAAAAACGGCGCCAGGAAAATCGTGGGATCTATCGTCCGTGGTCTGGGCAGGCCATAAAGGCGGGTGATGATTTCAAACGGCCTGATGATTTCCGGGTTTTCCAGGATGACCGGGGCTTCTTCCAGTTCTTCGGGCCTGGCTTCCCTGGTAACGAGATAAATGTGCTCGGAGTATTTTGTAACCCGGCTCCTGAAATTTTCTTCCTCGGCAGCCGGAATCCAGCCCTGGAGGCAGCCGGTTTTTTCAGTCAGACCGGCCCGGCTGGCCCCGTCCAGTTTCTCTTTTTCGCTCAGCAGAACGTCATGGACGGCCAACAGCGCCGGACGGTGGACGGCGAATCCGGCCATATCATTTCCTATCTTTTCTACCAGTTTTATTTTTTGCTCCCGCTCGCGGGACAGACCGGAAAGGACATCAGCCAGCTTTTCCTGTCCCTTGATGCGGTTCAGGTAAGGAGACAGGGAGATGTAGACGGTTTTCAGCTCGGAAAAAACGCTGTCAACTTCGTCCCTGGCTGTCTCGTGGTTTATTATTAAAATGAAAACCCGGCTCTTTTCTTCAGCCACCACAAAAAACTGGACCGGAATTTCCCGAAATTTTTCTCTTATCTGTTCCAGGTCCTGTGGTTGAACCTGGATAACCTGAACCTGGCAACGCCTGAAACCGGTTAGCTCTTTAAGCGGCACAGTCAGGGCGGCCAGCGGCCTCAGGAACTCTTCTTCTCGCTCCAGCTGCTTTATTTCCTGGAGAAGCTCGTGGCGCCGGGCCTCTAAGCGCTCATAATCTTCAACCACCTTCTGGTAGCCGAAATCAAGCAGGGCCTTTCTCAGGGCAGCTGAATACTTGGGCCTGGGGGCCAGGAGTTTGTCCAGACCTCTCTTCTCTTCCGGGTCTGGCAGGTTCTGAAGCAGCCGGCTGATGCGGCCTAACCAGCGTTCATGTTCCGAAGTATCGGCTTCTACCGGTTTCAGCTCCAGTTCTTCCAGCGAGACCGGGTCTATCTGGGCCACTTCCAGTTCCTGCAGGTAGGACAGAAATCCGTCCAGCTCGCCGGCCGGCAGAAGGATTTCAAATCTTTTTAACCGGGAGATGGCCATCAGTCAACCTTCCTTGTCTCCACCAGCTCCAGCAATCTGGCGACCGCCCGGGTCACGGCCTGCTCGAAGTTATTTTCGGCAGCCTTCAATATCATGGCCTTCTCGGCTTCCGCCTGCTGGCTTATCGTTCCGGCCTCGGCCCGAGCCCTGTCCACTATTTCTTTTTTCAACTGTTCAGCCTGCTTTCTGGCTTCAGCCAGGATCCTCTTCCTGGCTTCTTCCGCCTCTTCTGCCGCCCGCCTTAACAGGTCAGGGGCAGTCCGCGTCCGGGCCTCTTCCACCATCTGCCGGGCCCGTTCCTCAGCTTCTCTGACCAGCTGCAGAGCCTGCCAGGCTTCATCCCGGGCCGGGGTTTCCGTTTTTAATTCTTTTTCATTCATGGCTTCATCCGCCTTTGATTTCAAAAATCATATTATATCTAAGCCGAAAATTATTTGAACCTTTTTTATCCTGATTTCGAAGCCGGCCGGTCTGGCCGTCTGTTCGTCAGGCCATGATTTCTCTGTATAGATAAAAAGCCTTTTCCGGCAATTTTTTCTTCCGCCAGCTTTCTGATAGAGAAAATATCCTCGAGGCCGGCTCCAGCGGCGGCAGGTTGAATACCAGGAAAGCCCCGGCATCCGCCAGCCGTTTCAAAAACTGATAGGACTGGCCGCGGTCGACATGGATCACCGGGCTACCTCCATATTTTTTTATTTCTCTCAGCAGGTCCAGAATCATAATTTCCGCCTCTTCTTCAAAGTTCTTGTTGGAAACGTGAAGCCAGCAATTCTTCAGACAGACCCGGGCCAGGTTTTCTTCCAGTTTTTTATGATGATAATAGACAAGTGAGGTCCGGCCATGGCTGACCTCCTCAGCCAGGCCAGCCAGCAGTCCCAGGGGCCTGTCTTTTTCCCGGCCAGAAACATAAATCGCCTCAAACAACCCGACATTATTCCAGAACCCGGAGTCCTCCTGAAGTTCACCCTGCAGGAAGTAAAAAAGACGGCAGCCCCGGCGCTTCAGGCCGAGATTGATCTGGCTTAAAACCTGAAAATCGGAGCGGGAAACGTCGGAAGTATAGAAAGAAAAAGGAAAATCCGCCAGCCGCTCCAGCTCATCGGGGGCAAAGCGGCCGCTGTCCAGCAGGGACACCCGGATTTTCCTGGAAGCGGCTTTTCCCAGGATGTCCCTGAGGACGGGAAGGTCATAAAGGTCGTCCCTCAGGATTAAACGGCTTTTTTTCTCCTGCCGTTCCAGCTGAAGTTCCAGGTTTTCCAGGTTCATGGAATATAAAAGTTAACATCTAAGACGGGTTATGTCAATTAACTCCGGCCGCCGGTCAGGATGGAGAATTGTCAACCCGCTATTTGATCACATAGCTGATGACCAGGAGAAGCTGGCGGCTGCGGACCCGGACTGCATTTCCCTCCGGCCCTGGCAGCAGCCCCCGGCCCAGGTCCGGAAGCCCGAGGTGGTATCGGCATTCGACCGCCACCTTTCTCCTTTTCACCGCGGCCTCGAACCCGAGCCCCAGGACCAGGGCCAGGTCTGCCCGGCCGGTATAGCCTTTTATATCCGCTTCCTCAACCTTCATGAATACCCGGCTGGCTTCGGACCTGTAGAAAAGCTGGTAACGGTGAGACAGGATAAAAGAGGGCTCCACCCCTGCCAGAAAATACGGGCGCGATTTTTTCCTGAAATGGGCTTCAAGCAGGAGAGGAAAAGAAACCTCCCTCGATTGGAACTCATAACGGTAGGAATCAAAGAGCCCGGTTTCTAATCGGTACTGCCCGCCGGCCTCTTTGTATAGAACCTCGACTCCAACTTCCAGCGACCGCGACAGGGGGAACTCCAGGCCCAGGCCGCCAAAAAAAGAAAACCGGCTGTTTTTGAAGGGACTCCAGGTGCTGCCATAATCCAGGGCGACAGGGTAATCTCCAGAAAAAGGACCGGGCCAGGGACGAGAATAGCTGGAAAACATCGGCCCGAGGATTCTCTTAAACTCGGCTGCCACGGAGGAGCTCAGCAACAGGCAAAGTATTAAAATGAGAAAAAAGACCGTCTTTCTCATCTTCGCCTCCAGCCTGAATGTCAGTTGCCGGTTGAATATGAACTTAAATTTTTCTTCATCAAAAAAATAGATTTTGCTCGCACTTTTGTCAATTGCCAGCCCGCCTTCCCTAATTAAATTCCAGGGTTGAGAGGCGGGCTGGTCTGGGGTATGATTTACCCGTTGGGGTTAATCAGCCATGAAAAGAAACCCTCAACCAGGTACCATTTCCACCGCCATGGTTTTAAAAGGTGAGGCCTGTCTGGTGCTGTTTTCCGGAGGAATTGATTCGACCACCGCCCTGCACTGGGCGCTGAAGCGGTACGGCCGGGTGCAACCGGTAATATTTGACTACGGACAGCGACACCGGGTGGAGATAAGGCTGGCCAGGAAAACCTGCCGCCGGCTGGGTCTGGTGCCAAAAATCATCAGGGTGGACCTCAGGCAGGTCGGTGGTTCTGCCCTGACCGACAAAAATATATCGGTTCCAGAATTCTATAAAGATGATGAAATAAAAGAAGGGTTGCCGGCCACCTATGTCCCCTTTCGTAACGGAATATTCATCTCGATGGCGGCCGCTCTGGGTGAAAGTCTGGGAGTTTATGATATTGTTTGCGGATTTAACGTCATCGACTCACCCGATTATCCTGATACCACCGCCAGTTTTGTCCGGACCATGAACAGGGTCATCAACGAAGGGACGGGGGCCAGGTTCGGCCGCAGAAAATTCAGGATAATAACACCATTTATCAATATGAGAAAATCTGAAATAATCAGGCTGGGCCTGAAGCTGAGCGCTGATTATTCCTGCTCCATAACCTGCTACTCCGGTCAGGAAGTGCCCTGCAACCGCTGTTCTGCCTGCCTGCTCCGGGCCAGAGCCTGGAAGGAAGCCGGCCACAAAGACCATCTTCTGGTGCGCCTTAAAAAGGAGGGAAAAATATGAGCTGGAAACTCAAGGTCCGTGATAAGTTTTCCGCCGCCCATTACCTGCGGGAATACAGAGGAAAATGCGAAAAGCTCCATGGACATACCTTCCAGGTGGAAGTGGAAATAGCGGTCAGGGATCTGGACAAAACCGGCATCGGAATTGACTTCACAGAGATAAAAAAGAAGCTGGCAGAAATCCTGCCGGACCACACCCTGCTGAATGAAGCCTTTGATTTTAACCCTTCGGCTGAAAACCTGGCCCGCGAAATATTTAACAGGATGAAAGAGTTCTACCCGGTGACGGCGGTCACCGTCTGGGAGTCGGAGGATGCCGCAGCCACCTACACTGAAGATTAGCGAGATTTTCTTCTCGGCGGCCGGGGAAGGTCTGCGTCAGGGACAGCCGACCGTTTTCATTCGTTTTTCGGGCTGCAATCTGCGCTGCTCCTTCTGCGACACGAAGTATGCCTGGGAGGGCGGAAGGGAGCTGCAGCCGGAAGCAATCCTGGAGAAAATTGCTGCCCTGGATAAAAAGTATAAGACAGACTGGGTCTGCCTGACGGGCGGAGAGCCCCTGCTGCAGAACATAAGACCCCTGGTTAGCCTGCTGAAACGGGCCGGATTCAGGATTCATATAGAAACCAACGGGACCCTTGCCGTGCCAGTTAAAGCGGACTGGCTGACGGTCTCGCCCAAGCCGCCGGATTATAAAATCAGCTCAGATTGCCGCCGCCTGGCCTCTGAGGTCAAGCTGGTGGTCACCAGAAGCCTGGGACTGGAAGAAATCCGGGGAGTAAGGGAGAAGTTCCCGGCCAGAATTCCGCTCCTGCTCCAGCCTCAATCCAACGTTCTCTGGAGTTATAAAAAAGGCTGGAAGCTTTATATCCAGGCAGTCCAGGAAGGTCTGTCAAATATCAGGCTGTCCTGCCAGCTCCATAAAATTTATGGAATAAAATAAAATCTCCGTAACATTTTTTCTGACGCGGGTTTTTACCAGATACATCTGTTCTGTATTTACAGGCAGTCTACTATCGACGATTCAGGTCCGTGACTGACATTTTAATCGCCCCGTTGCTTCTGTCTGCAGACCTGATTTATTATGCTCATAAAGCAAGAAAGGCCAGAAAATAATTTTTCGGGGACAGCTGACGATTTACGATAGAACTCATTAACATCTGTAGAGGATATTGGTGAGGTTTTATATGGCCCCGATGCTCAAATAATAATGAGCCGCTGAGGACAGGTCGGCCCGGGAAGCAATCATTCTAAGTTTCACATTCCAGACTCTGCCCCTGGACTTTTCTGCGGAAAAGCTGGTGGCCGTTTCGGGTAAGGTAAACCCCGAAGAAAATTATCAGAGCGCTAAAAATCTGAAGCCAGCTTATCCGGTCTCCCAGGAAAATCACCGCGGTCAGCACGCCGAAGACCGGGGTCAGGTTGCTGTAAACTCCGGTCCTGGCTCCGCCCACCCTTTCCACCGATTTATACCAGACGATAAACCCGAAGACCAGGGCTAAAGAGCCTGAATAGACCAGTCCAAGCCAGCCGCCCGCCGTCACCCGGGAAAAATCGGCCCGGGAAAATTCTTTCCAGGCAAAGGGAAGGTAAAAGACCGTCCCGATGATGTTGGTCAGGCCGGCCAGTTTGGTTGGCGAAATTTTCTTCAGCACCGGCCGGGCAAAAATTGTGTAAAAAGCCCACATCATGCCGGCCAGCAGAATCAGGAAGACTCCGGAGACTTCAGCCCCTTTAAGGTTGAAGCCGTTGGGCCGTCCCAGAATTATTCCATAAAAGCCGGCCACCGAAAGAACGATTCCCAGCCAGCCGGTCCAGCGCAGCCGCTCCAGGCCGAAAGCCATGCTCAGGACAGCAATAAAAATCGGGGTCATGGCATTGGCCATGGAAACCAGGGAAGCCGGGGTCCGGCTGAGACCGGTGATGAAAAATACCTGGTAGAGGGTGATACCGGTCAGGGCCAGGAATATCACCCGCGGCAGGTCCCGGCGGCTGATGGCAAAACCTTCCCGGCTGCGCCAGATGATTACGGCATAAATCAGGGCCGAAAACAAAAACCGGGCCAGGTTGAAGGCGTGCGGAGGAAGCTCGGCAAACGACCCCTTGATAACCGAAACATTGGCTCCCCAGACCATGGTGGTCAGGAGCATCAGCAGGTCCGTCAGTCCGAAGGAGGGCGCCTGGCTTCCTGTCGATTTCGCCCGGGCTACCCCCGCCCTGTCTTGGCCAGCTGGCCGGGAGACCGGAGCGGTATCAGCTGAATCGTGGGGCTGAGTGGCATTAAGAGCTGGCCGGTTCAGTTCGCCAGAATCCAGGCGCTCAAAAAAACCGATCGAGTCCTTGTGGCCTTTCCAGCCAGTTGAGTATAAATTATTTCTGCTCATCTCTTTGTTCTGATCCCGGACTCAATCAGGCAGGCAAAACCTCATTCCCCGCGCGGGTAGCGGGCTTCGACCGTGGATTTCAGGCCGCCCCGCGGGGTGAATTCTCCTCTGACCAGGGCTTTCTTCGGCTTGCAGGCTCTGATCACATCTTCCAGGATGCGGTTGACAGCGTTTTCATAAAATATCCCCAGGTTGCGGTAAGCCAGGATGTACATCTTCAGGGATTTTAGCTCTATAACCTTTTTGTCCGGAACGTACCACAGGGTAATCTTGCCGTAGTCAGGCAGCCCGGTCTTCGGGCAAACCGAGGTATATTCCGGAATTTCAATGGTGATTTCGTAATCGGGAAACTGGTTGGGAAAGGTCCGGAGCTCAGGCAACCGGGTTTTAAGCCCGGCCCTGGCCTCTTTCTCTCCGTATTCTAATTTCTGAGCGGCTTTCTTTCTGGCCATTTTCCTTCTCGCCCAAGTGGTTAATTTTCAGCCATTAATGATAGCCCAAATCAGGCTTCCGGGCAACCGGCCCTCGCTCCCGCTCAATCATCCAGGCATCCAGGACAAACTAACCCGCCGCCCCACAAATGGTCATGCCGCCAGCAATAAAACGTTATCGGACAGTGCTAATATAGTAATAATTCAATAAATAAAATATAATTATGAAGGCTGGTAAGGTTAATCTACGGAAAAATGAGTATTTTCTTAATTCCTTAACGTCATTAAAATGTGGAGAAGAAGTTGACACATCCACTAAATCAACTCTTTGAAGATCAAAGTATAATAATAAAGATACAGAATCGTCTTCCTTATCTTTTTCAATTGGCAGAGATTGAAAGTTCAAGAGCTGGCCGAACGGGAATGGAAGCCGGTTCTACAAGGGAAAAAATAATTATAGCCCTGCTAATTTATAAATTTGGAGAAGAAAACGTTGATACTAACTTACCCATAACCAACCCAGAGGCCGATGTTAAACTATTTAATATTCCCATTTCAATTAAAACTATAACTGGTAAACGGCTATCGGGGATTAAACTCATCTGGACAGTTGATTCGCAAAAAGCACAAGAATTCCAAAGAGGTTATCGCCCAAGTTGTGATATGATTTTAGTGCAGATAAATTGGGGAGACCGAGGAGGATTGTTCTATATACCTCTGGTTAATCAAATAGATATTTTCGAAGAAATTGGAAGAGAAAATTATATCAAGTTACCAAAAGCAGGGACAAATCCTCGCGGAGTGGAACTATCTCAGGATGCTATGATTCGCCTTATAAACAAAAGCGGGTCTAAATATATTCCTATTGAATGGAAAAAGCATTCTATAAACATAAGTCCTTATAAGAGGTGGGTTGAGCTATGGAAAGAAGACTGAAATTATCAGGTACCAGGAGAAAGAACGGGGGCACAGAAACAAGTGCTTTCGGCTCGCCTGGAAGAATAAATCATGATTCTAGCAAATTTTATAATAGCCGCCTTTATGATGATATGCCCAAAGAAGAGCCGGTAGAATATTTTGAAAATTATTTGGAATCCTCAAAACTTGACAGAATATTTCTTAAATCGAGCGAGAAGATGGAGGAGCTTCCAGATAATAGCATACATTTAATGGTTACTTCGCCGCCATATAATGTCGGCAAAGAATACGATCAGAATCTAACCCTCCATGAATACAGAACCTTTCTTTCTCAGGTCTGGAAAGAAGTTCATAGAGTGCTCGTACCTGGAGGAAGAGCCTGTATAAATATCGCAAACCTTGGGAGAAAGCCCTATCTTCCGCTTCATATTTTTATCATCCAGGATATGATAGAGATAGGCTTTCTTATGAGAGGCGAAATAATATGGAATAAAGGCTCAAGTGTCAGTCCGTCAACTGCTTGGGGAACCTGGAAATCAGCAAAGAATCCGATACTGCGTGATATTCATGAATATATACTTGTTTTTTCAAAGAAATCATTCACTAGAAAACCTCAGCCAAACAGGAAGAGCTCCATATCTAAAGAAGAGTTCTTAGAATTTACCAAGAGCGTTTGGAGCTTCCCGGCAGAATCAGCCACTAAAATTGGGCATCCTGCTCCATTTCCAATTGAACTCCCATATAGACTTATCCAGCTTTATACATTTGTAAACGAAGTGGTCCTTGATCCCTTTATCGGAAGTGGACAAACAGCCATTGCAGCTTTAAAATCAGGTCGTCATTATGTGGGCTACGAAATTAACAAAGATTATTTGTTGTTAGCCCAGCGAAGAATAGAAGAATTCGAAGCAGAACGGTCATCCAAGAAATTAATTAATTTAGATAAGAGTTTTATTGAATAGGCTAATAGAAGTTTTAGTTCCCACGTTTATTTAAACTCGTGACTCATATAAATATAAAAGGAGGGCGAATGGCGGAATGCCGGGTTGAAAAAAACCTGAAAAGATGCAACTGCTCCTGGGAACCCTGCGAGCGCAAGGGAATCTGCTGCGAGTGCCTGGCCTATCACTGGAGCCACCGTGAGCTTCCTGCCTGCTTTTTCCCTGATGACATTGAAAAAACCTACAACCGCTCGCTGGAGAAATTTATAGAGATTTACAGGAATAAAAAGTAGGCAACAGAACAGAAAGGGAGAGACGATACCGTTTCCAGAAGTATAGGGCTATTAAGCCGCGCCGGCCAATCAAAAGAATCCCAAGCTCTCTTCATACCAGCCAATAATCTCCGGCCAGGTTATTCTGGAATCTGAATTTCCTTTTGCGGAATCATAATTCTTGGCCGCGACAACCCGGAAGGCGAGCCCGGATATTAAGAACATTAAATACCAGATGCTCTTTCACTCTAAATCATGTCGAGCAGAAGACCGGTAAGAGACCCGGACAGAATCCCCGACTCAGGAAGTGTGGTCGTGGATGATGCGCCAGCCTTCGGGAAACTTCTTCAGGATTAAGGTAAACACCCCGCCTTTCTTTTCTCCCTGAATCTCCACGCTCCACCTGCCCAGAACCAGGGCATAGTTGGCACCAAGAGCTTTTACTTCCAGGTCGGAGAAATCAAGCCGTCCCATCCGGTCTCCGGAATAGCTCTTACTGTAACGTTCCATCAAAGCCTCCCAGCTCCGGACCCTGTTAGAGCCGGACTGGAAGGTAAGTTCGTCAGACTTCCAGTAGCCGGCCATATAACCTTCCAGGTCTCCCCGGTTCCACGCTTCTTTCTGTAGCTCCAGCACCTTTATAACCTCAGCCGTAGCCCCCGGCCCCTTGTCCAGCTCCCGGCAGCCAGCCAAAACGAGCGACGAAATCATCAGTGCCAATAAAACAAAAATCTGGTCTGACCTCTTGCTCATCGATCGCCTCCTGCTCCAGATAATGTAATTTTTTATCGTCAGCCCGGGTGAGATTGATAGCTGCCATCAATCCCTCCAATATCTTATCCCCGGGAACTCCGCGCCTCTGAAATAATAAAGCCCGATTCTAATTCCAGTCGGTATCGTTCCCCTTGCGGGGAACTGACTTCCGGGCATCGGGGGCAAAAAGATTTATCGGTCGCATTATCAATCCAGGCCTTCAAGATGTCAACCAACAAATGTCCTATAACTTTCCCGGGCCTTTAATATCCAGATTGAGCAGAAAAACACACCGGCAAAAAAGCCAGGGCCGGGACTGAAGGCACAGATAATAGAGATAGCAACCGATTCTCCCCGACCCGAAACCCGGTTGGCAGCCAGAGTCCGACAATCTCAAGGAGACAGGGAATGTCAAAACCTGCAAGAAGCGACAAATTGACACAGGCCGGCCGGTGATTTATATTCCCTCACTCGGGATATGACCGGTCCTCCATAATTTTCTCCTCCGGCCATGACCGACCGGAGAATGCGCCCGGAGAGGATGAATGTCTGAAAAAAGCTTTGTCACCGCCATCAACTGCATGGACGGGCGGGTTCAGGATTGCGTCAACCGCTGGCTGAAAAACCTCTATCAGGTTGATTGCGTGGATGTTATAACCGCCCCCGGACCGGTAAAAATCCTGGCCGCCGGAGAACCGGAATTCATGTTGACTGCCATCCAGAGTTGCCTGGCCGTTTCCACAGAAAAGCACCGCTCTGAAGCCGTGGCCATCGTGGCCCACCACGATTGCGCCGTAAACCCCCTGCCTGAGGAAAAGCAGGTTGAGCAGCTATTTCTGGCCGGAGACAAAATCAGCCAGAACTTTCCCGGGCTCAAGGTCCACCTGCTCTGGGTTGACAAAAACTGGCAGGTTGAAGAGATAATTTATAAAATGGGGAAAACAGATGAGTGACATGAGTTTCCCCCACCTGTACGGACCGGTGCCTTCGCGGCGGCTGGGCTATTCGCTCGGGGTGGATTTATTACCTTTCAAAACCTGCAGTCTGAGCTGCGTTTATTGCCAGTTAGGCCGGACCAAAAAGACCACCACCAGGCGCCAAAAATTCTTTTCGGAAAAGCAAATCCTGGAAGAAGTAAGAGAATTTCTGAAAACCGGAACCCGGGTTGATTTCATCACCTTCTCCGGCTCGGGGGAACCAACCCTCAATAAATCAATCGGCCGGCTCATCAGAAAAATCAAAAAGCTGACCGGAGTTCCGGTGGCCGTGCTGACCAACAGCACCCTGCTTTCCCGACCGGAAGTCAGAAAAGAGCTGGCCGCAGCCGACGTGGTGGTGCCCTCGCTCGATGCCGCCAGCCAGAAGGCGTTTGAAAAAGTCAACAGACCCAATCCGTCGCTTCGAGCCGAAAAGATAGTCGAAGGGCTGGTCAAATTCCGCCGGCAATTCAAGGGACAGCTCTGGCTGGAAATCCTTCTGGTCAAAGGCCTTAATGACTCGCCGGCCCACCTGAAAAAGCTGAAAGCCGCGGTGGAAAAAATAAACCCCGATAAAATTCAACTCAACACCGTGGTCAGGCCCCCGGCCGAAAGCCGGGCCCACCCCCTGTCGCCGGAGGAGATGCAGAGAATCAAGGAATATTTTGGAGAAAAAGCGGAGGTGGTGGCCAGCTTCAGGAAGAAAGGGCAGGAAAAGGCTCCAGAAAATATTGCCCAGGCGATACTTTCTACAGTCCGCAGGCGCCCGGTCAGCCTGGAAGACCTGGAGCGCTCAATGGGATTGACCCGGGAGGAACTCAGCCTGAATCTTCAGAGGCTTCTGGAACAAAAGAAAGTCAAAATAGTCAGACATCTTGACCGGGATTATTTTGAGCCGGCTTGAAGACATTTATCCTGGCTTCCGCCCGGCCTTGCTTCCTGCTTTCGCTTTAGCCGTCTCGTAAAAGAAAATCAGATTCCATAGAATAATTTTTTGACCACGGCCAGAACTCCCGGTCGGAATCAAGCCTGATTTTCCCTCCGCAAAAACCAGGAATCCCTGTTTCCCGGCTGCCGGTCAGAAGACCCCGCCATTTATATTTTTATGATAAAAAATTTGAATTTTTTGAAAAGACTTTTATAAAATAGTTTTGCTCAGCAAAATCCAACCAAGGAGTATGCCCATGACTTTGCTTAAGGCCATTGAAGGAATCGGCGAGGTTTTCATGGATAAGCTGAAAGAAGCCGGGGTTTACAATGTCAAGCAACTGCTCAGGGCGGCAGCCTCTCCGGCCGGACGCAAGGAACTGGCCGAGAAGACCGGACTCAGCGAGGCCCAGATTCTGAAGTGGGTCAACCGGGCTGACCTGATGCGGATCAGAGGCATCGGAGAAGAATACAGCGACCTGCTGGAAATGGCCGGGGTGGATACCGTGGTGGAATTGGCCCAGAGAAATGCCCAGAACCTTCACCAGAAACTCCTGGAAATCAACCAGGAGAAAAAGCTGGTGCGCCGCGTCCCGGCCCTCAGGATGGTGCGCTACTGGATAGAAAGGGCTAAAAAGCTGCCGAGAATTGTAACCTACTGAGCCGCCGCTGTCGCGTCACCGGCTCATCTTCACACCTCCAACCTGCCCAGGGGCGCGCAAGGCATTTCTGTGTATCGATAGTTTTCTGCATTTGCCTGGCGACCTTTATTGCCAATTTATCGCTCCGCGGTGTTTATTCTTTTACGACCCGCTGCCTGGCCGGATAAAAACATTGTCCTGCGGGAAAAGCTTTCCAGGCCGGAAACACAGGGGATAATCATCAAGATGATCAATAAATTATTCTTTGACAATAACCGGTGCCCGAGCACCGAGCTTAAAATTAAGATAGATGTCCCAATATATGAATGATTATTCATATATCAGGGATATGAACTCAAACCGCTGAACAAAGCTCCGTCCTGATAGACCCGCCAACCCCGGCCAGCCAGTCTTACTCCAGGCGCAGCAGACGGAGGCTACCGTCCTTCGTTGTATTTCTTTTTGAAAAAGAGATAGGCCGGCAGCCCGGCCAGGACGGTCAGAATGGCCACGGCCGAAGGCCCGGGGCTCTGCATCAACCCCAGAGCCAGGATGCTGACACCCGCCAGCAAATAGACTATCTGGACCAGAGGAAAACCCGGGAGCTTCAGGTTACCAGGATGGTTTTTTCTCAGCTTGAAAACCCCCAGCACGGCCAGTAGGGGAAAAATTCCGAGAGAAAAGCCCATGTAGGTTAAAATATGCTCAAAAGTCCCTGAGACGACTATGACCGCGGCAATTGCTCCCTGAAGCCAGATGGAAAGGGCCGGCACCCGGCTGACCGGGTGAACCCGGGCGGCAAAAGGAAAAAATAGCCTGTCCGAGGCCATGGCGTAATAAACTCTCGGGCCGATGATGATAAAAGCGCTCAGGGAGGAGAAAAGGGCGAAGGCGATCATTATCGACAGAAATTTTTCCCAGCCGGCCCCCAGGAGCTTGCCGGCAGCCAGCCCGCCCACCGAAATTATTCCTTTCATTTCAGCCGGCGGAATGGCATAGACAAACAGAAGATTGAGGCCCAGGTAAAGCAGTATGACCACACCGGTCCCCAGGAGCAGCGACAGCGGCAGGTCGCGGCGCGGATTTTTTATTTCCGAACCCAGGTAGGCCGAGGCGTTCCAGCCGCTGTAGGCAAACATGATCCACATCAGCGATAGCCCGACTACCTTGAGCGAGGAAAACCCGGCCGGCAACCAGTCCCCGGCGGCGAAATGACTCCAGCTCCCCCGGCTGCTGGCAAAACCGATAACGACCAGGAAGATAATTAGCCCCACCTTGCCGGTAGTCAGAATGTTCTGGACCCGGGCTCCGGGCTTCAGTCCCTGGACGTGAACCAGGGTGAAAAGCAGAATTATCAGGATGGCAATAGCTTTTTTGACAACTACAGGCAGGATGGTTACCCCCAGGTTCAGGGGCTCGTCCAGGACCGGGAAAGCCCTAACCAGGTATTCGCTGAAACCGACAGCCGAGGCGGCAATCGGGGCCGAAAAGCCCACAAAGAAGGAAACCCAGCCGCTGAGAAATCCCACCAGCGGATGGAAGAGGCGCGACAGAAAATAATATTCCCCGCCGGCCCGGGGAAAAGCAGCTCCCAGCTCGCCGTAGCTCAAAGCCCCGCAGAGAGCAATCAGTCCCCCGGCCGCCCAGAGGGTCAGCATCAACAGCGGGTGGCCCAGGTCGCGCAGCAGCAAGCCGGAA
The DNA here is from genome assembly GCA_937920515.1 of uncultured bacterium. GTDB lineage: Bacteria > Acidobacteriota > Aminicenantia > Aminicenantales > Saccharicenantaceae > Saccharicenans. The sequence goes on along the minus strand of CALEUG010000015.1, from coordinate 21,994 downwards.
GTGGTGAAAATGCCCGCGCCAATCATGTTGGCCACCACGATGTTGCTGAGCGAAACCGGACCCAGGGTCTTCTTCAGTTCCGGTTCGCTTCTGTCAGGAACATCCATTTTTCGCCCGCCTGAATGCGCCTTATTACAGATGACAAAAATCTACTTTAAGGTCGCCCTGGGGTCAAGAATTTTTTTCTGGCCTGGCCCGCAACCTTAACTCCCGAACAATATCGGTCGCTCCCCGGTCTTTTGATATATCCAGAGGACGATCCCGCCTGGCAAAAAGGCGGCAATTACTCTTTTGCAATAATTAATTTTTGACAGCAATCTTCGTTTTGTGATACCTAAATCAGGTGGCCATACCACTAAATTTTGCTCAAGGAGACACCATGGGGAAAATCAAAAAGAGCCTGGTGATTTTGCTTGGATTGACTGTGCTTCTGGCCAGCCCGGCCACGAGCCAGAACCTGCTGGCCCAGGAAGTCCGCCTGGACGTGCCCTTCGTCCCGACGCCCTATGAGGTCATAGAAGATATGTTGAGATTCGCCGAGCTCAAAAAAGGTGACATCCTGTACGACCTGGGTTGCGGCGACGGCCGGATTGTCATCGAGGCCGCCCGCCGGGCCGGAATCAGGGCGGTGGGGATTGACATCGACCCCGAAAGAATCCGGGAAAGCCGGGAGAACGCCAGGATAGCCGGCGTGGATAACCTGGTGGAATTCAGGCGGGCCGACATCTTCGAGGCCGATTTCAGCGAGGCCACAGTGGTCACCATGTATCTCCTGCCCGATGTCAACATCCGCTTGCGGCCCACGATCTTAAACCTTAAGCCCGGAACGCGCATCATTTCCCACCAGTTTGATATGGACGAATGGCAGGCCGACCGCATGACCTACGTGCCGGTGGATCTTTACGTCCATACCGTCTTCCTGTGGATTGTCCCGGCTAACATTTCCGGCAGCTGGGACTGGAGCCTGAACCTCAACCAGAAGAAAACGGACTGCCGCCTGGAAGTTAACCAGGCCTATCAGTTTTTTACGGGAAAGCTCTACCTGGGTGACCAGGTCATACATATTCCCGAAACCAAAATAGAAGGTGCTGAGGTGAAATTTTCGGTAATCCTGCCCGGAACGGAAGACACCGAGCTGGTCTTCAGCGGCCGGGCCGAAGGTGATCAGCTCAGTGGCACGGCCACGCTGATCAAGGGTAAAAAGAACTCCCGGCAGGCCTGGAAAGCAATCCGTCGTCCGGGCACCGCCAGCTCGATAGAGCGCTGATAGTTTGTAGATTCCGGCCTTCAATGGCTCTCTGGACTTTATGACCCGCTGTCAATTCATATCAATCATGTCTTACTGATTTTACTTATTAATTCAGTTTATCAGATTTTGCTGTCTTGAGCCCTCCTGTCCTTCTGCCGTCGCCAGGATAAAACCCGGGCCTGAGCCCGGCCCGGTGTAAAAACCTGTCTTCTAATCGCGTCCCTCTATGTGGTTGTTTCGAACTTGCCTGGCCGGCGCGGATAAATTTTTTGCTTTTCTTTTTTTTGCTTTTATGTTAATAATAATTCTCAAAGCTTAAGGTCTTATTCGTGATAACCGAACTAAAAGAACCAGTGGTTGATCCTTTTTTTAGCGCCGGACCGGCGTGTTTTTTAACAATAACCAATCCGGAAAAAGGAGTCTTTCATGTTTCCTAATACCCACTTCAAGAATGCCAAAAAATACTGGTACATGGGCAGGCTGTATGACTGGTCAGAAGGTATTCTGCATCCCATGATGCACGCCCTGCATTACGGAACCTGCACCTTTGAAGGCATCAGGGCCTATCCCACCTCCCGGGGCCCGGCCATTTTCCGCCTCAAAGAACACATCGACCGCTTTTTTCACTCGGCCCAGGTCATCAAAATGAAAGTCCCCTTCACCAAAGAAGAGGTCATAGAAGCCTGCCGGCTGATCGTGCGCGAAAACCAGCTGGACAGCGCCTACATCAGGCCGCTGCTTTTTTATTCATACGGCAACCTGGGCCTGGTGCCAAAGTTCTCTCCGGTAGAAATGCTGGTCGGGGCCTGGGAATGGGGCGCCTACCTCGGCGAGAAAGCCAGGCAGGGTGTCAATGCCTGCATCGTTCCCAGGCGCCGGATTCACAACTCGCAGCTCGACCTTTCTGCCAAGCTGGGCGGGGTTTACGTCCAGTCGATGATCAACGGCACCGAGGCCAGGGAAAGGGGTTATGATGAAGCCATTTTCCTCAACCTGGAGGGCCGGGTGGCTGAAGGACCGGGAGAGAACCTGTTCGTGATAAAGGACGGGGTCCTCCATACCAACGACCGCTCGGAATCAATCCTGGAGGGAATTACCAGGACCAGCCTGCTGGAGATTGCCGCCGATCTGGGTTACCGGACCAGGGTGGCTCCGATTACCAGGGAAGACCTTTTCCAGGCTGACGAAGCCTTCTTCTGCGGAACGGCCGTGGAGGTCACTTCCATCGTTAAGGTGGCCGACTTTTCCGAAAACCAGGTTGATGGTCCGATCTATGTCCTGGGTGACGGGCTTCCCGGGCCGATTACCACCAGGATAGCCGAAGAGTACAGGAAGGTTGTTACCGGTCAAAATCCTAAGTTTGAAAAGTGGCTGACCTGCGTTAGAGATTAGCTGGCCGGCCTTTACCGCTTTCTGCGATCAGAAAAATTAAAGAGGGGAAACTTTTAAGCAATTCCCTGATTTATCAAACAAAATCGTGTTCGGGGCCAGGCTGAAATTCACAAAATTTTTATTTCCGGGAACCTGTCCTGCCGGGCCAGCCTGAACTGGATCCGGGAAAGAATAATCCCGGTCTTGATGTTGTCAGTTGCCCCGCACCAAAAAGCAGTTGGGCCGCCTCAGCTCCTGACGGGCAGGCGCTTATCCCGATTGGCTTCTTATGATAATTATTTTAAGCCCCCGGCCACCTGCTGCTCTTGTCCTGTGGATTTACCAGAATAAAAAAAGTTATAATTTGGTGACATAAATTCCTCAAAAAGAGGTTGCCCGATGAAAATTTTAAGCCGTGCGAGAAAAACGCCGGGAAGAAGTCTAAAAAACCATATCTTCTGTATATTCTTTATACTTCTGTTGATATTCACCGTGGCTTATGCCCAGAATATCCTCTCCTCGCTGGGCGAAAAACAGAATTACCGCAGCAAAAGGATTTCTTCTTTTGACCCGACCGGTGGCAACCGCGACGCCATCAGCATTGCCCCGGGCCAGACCGCAGTCCTGGCCGAAATCAAGGGGCCGGCAGCCATTCATCACCTCTGGTTTACCATTTCAGCCGAAGCTTTTTACGGGCGCAAGCTGGTTCTGAGAATGTTCTGGGACGGAGAGGACACGCCTTCGGTTGAAGTCCCCGTGGGCGATTTTTTTGCCGTCGGGCATGGTCTCAACCGCAACCTGGTATCGATACCCATCGTCCGTTCTTCCGAGGGCCGGGCCCTCAACTGTTACTGGTACATGCCTTTCCGCTGGTCAGCCCGCATCACCGTGACCAACGAAGGCAGCCGTCCCGTGGGCTCTTTTTATTACTACATAGATTACCGGGAACTCGATGACCTCAAGCCCGACGTTCCCTACTTTCACGCCCAGTACCGCCAGGAATTTCCCTGCGAGCCCGGGAAAAATTACCTCATCCTGGATGCAGTCGGCCGGGGGCACTACGTTGGTTGCAACCTGAGCGTCCTGCAGAGGTCGATGGGCTGGTGGGGTGAAGGCGACGACATGATATATGTGGACGGGGAAGAATTTCCTTCCCTTCACGGCACCGGAAGCGAGGACTATTTTTCCGACGCCTGGGGAATGAGGGAAGGCAACAACCTTTATTATGGCTGTTCAATCCAGGAAGAAGATTTCCAGGAGGGAGCCAAGGCCACAGTTTATAGATTCCACCTGACCGACCCCATCCCCTTCTCCCGGTCGATAATGGTTACCATAGAGCACGGCCACGCCAACGACCGTTCTGATTTCTACAGCTCGGTGGCATACTGGTACCAGACCGAGCCGCATAAGCCCTTTCCTCCTTTCCCCCCGGTCGACAGGCGCCTGCCCTTTGCCCTGGAAACCAGGGATAACTTTACCCTGCCGCTCTGGGTGAAAATCAACAATATTGAAGGTAACGAAACAACCTATCAGGACAATGTCAGCGGCGCCAGAATTAGCGCTCCGGCCCTGGCTCAGGTTCTTACCTCTTATTATGACCAGGGCGGACAGAGGTACCAGGCCATAACCTCTGAGGGGGCCAGCCCGGGCTTCCGGGCCAGGCTCAGCCTGAAGGCCAGCCTGCATGATATTTACGATATCCAGGTTTATTACCTGAAGGGGCCCGGGCTCGGCAACTGGTCCATCCTGAAAGAAATTCCGAAAGCGGAAGTAACGGTCAGCCCGGAAGAAAAACTGAAGGCGGAAGAAACACAGGAAGAGATAGAGGAAGAAAAAACAGAAGAAGAAAAGAAGAAAGAGGAACAGGAAAAGCAGAAACAGCTCGAGCCAGCAGCTCCGCCCGAGCCGGAATACCAGACACTGGCCAGGGTCAACGGCTATGGCCAGGAAGCAGTGATAGAAACCCTGACCATCAAAGCCCGGGAGCTATCTCCGGAAGAAAGCGTTTTCTGGCTGGAAGTGACCGGAAAAGACGTGAGGTCGACGGGTTACGACCTGGCCATCGCTGGAGTAAACCTTATCCCGGCCAATCAGAATTTCGCCCTGGACTGGTACTTGATAGGACCCTTTGACGCGCCCGACATGAACCACCTGACCACTGTCTATCCGCCGGAGCGGGAAACAAGGTTTAACCGCTCCTACCAGGGCAAGGGCGGACTGCCGGTAACCTGGAAACAGGTTAAAGCCCCGGCCGGTGGCTACGTGGCCCTGAGCCAGCTCCTGCAGCCCAACGAGCAGGCCGTTGCTTACGGCCTGACTTATCTTTATTCGCCCGAAGACCGCGAAGCCGTTCTGCTCCTGGGAAGCGATGACGGCGTCAGGCTCTGGGTCAACGACCTGCTGGTCCACACCAACCCGACCTACCGCGGGGCTTATCCCGACCAGGACAGGGTTAAGGTTAGCCTGAAGGCCGGCTGGAACAAAGTGCTGATAAAAGTCCTGCAGGGTGCTGGCGGCTGGGGTTATTATCTCAGAATCCCCGACCCGAAGGGCGAATACCGCTGGAGCGCCCGCCCAGCAGATAAATAGGCAACCGGGACCAGGCGCTCAGGCAATCGGCAGAACAAGCAAACCAGATATATTCTTATAAATGAGAAGTGCGCCGCTGCCTCTTTTCGGTTTCTGCCGTTCACTCTGCTATCTTTAAGCTGAAGGTAAATATTTCATCGAAAATTTCCGTGATGTGAATTTAAGATTCAAATCAGCAATTCTTTAACAGATTGGAACTTTTTAAGGTGCTGAAACCACAGGGTCTTTTTACCCGGGTCTTTTTGCTGCGAGCGAAAGTCGATAAAAAAAACCGGGTCCAGATAAGTGCAGAGTCGAAATTACCGCAGCCGCTGCCCCTTCAAATTTAAAAAATTAAGATAATAAACTTATCTCTGCCCGGGGTTCTCAAGAAGACAGAAGCAGCTCCCCGGCCTTCTGCTTTATTATCTCCAGGGCCAGGCGGACGTGTCTTTCCTCGGTTGTTCTCTGCCCGACCACCAGCCGCAGAGTATATTTTCCGTTGAGCGTGGTATGGGTCATGAATAGCCTGCCGGTTGAGTTAACCGCTTCCAGCAGCTTCCGGTTGAGTTCGTTAAGCCCGGCTTCCGGCCGCCCGTCGTTCAACCTGAAGCAGACCAGGCTGAAGTAAACCGGGGCCAGGATTTCAAACCGCCGGTCCTGCTGCAGTTCATCGCGGAAGAGCTCGGCCAGGTGAATATGGCGGCGGATTATTTTCTTGATCCCCTCCACCCCGTAGCTCCGCAGCACAAACCACAGCTTCAGGGCCCGGAACCGGCGCCCGAGTTGAATTCCCCAGTCTCGGTAATTCTTGACCACGGCATCGACGCCGGTCTTGAGATATTCCGGATGAATTTCAAAGGTGCGGGTCAGGACCTCCGGCTCCTTAACAAAGAAGGCCGAGCAGTCAAAGTTGGTCAGCATCCACTTGTGCGGGTTAAAGACCAGCGAATCGGCCAGCCCGGCGCCTTCCAGGACCCAGCGCTTCTCGGGCAGAATGGCCGCCGTTCCGGCATAGGCGGCATCGACGTGCAGCCAGAGGCCGTACCTGCGGCAGATTTCTCCGATGGGTTTCAGAGGGTCAACCGCCCCGGAAGAGGTGGTGCCGACGGTGGCCACCACGCAGGCCGGTTTAAGCCCGGCCTTAAGGTCGTTCTCAATGGCCCGCTCCAGTTCGCCGGGAATCAGGGCAAATTCATCATCAACCGGAATATGAACCAGATTCTTTTTGCCAAAGCCGGCAATTTTAACCCCCTTGTCAACGCTGGAATGCGCTTCCCGGGAGGCATAAACCCGGAGGGCTCCTTCGAAGCCTTCGTAATTTATCCTGAAACCGGAGATTTTTTCCCGGGCAGCCAGCAGGGCGCACAGGGTAGCCGTGGAGGCGGTATCCTGGATGACGCCGGCATAGCCCTCGGGCAACCCTATCATCTGGCGCAGCCAGTCCATGACCACTTCTTCCAGCTCGGTGGCAGCCGGAGAAGTCTGCCAGACCATGCCCTGAGTTCCCAGTCCAGCGGCCAGCAGCTCCCCCAGTATGGAGGCCGGGCTGTTATTGGCCGGAAAGTAGGCAAACCAGCCAGGATGCTGCCAGTGGGTAATACCGGGCATGATAATGCTGTTAAAATCTTCCAGTATCCGGTCCATTTCCTCGGCGTGGGCCGGGGGCGAAACCGGCAGCCTGGCCTTGATTTCTCCCGGTTGAACCACAGACATGACCGGGTACTTTTCGGCGTTTTCCAGGTAATCGGCCACCCAGTCTACGAGTTGATAGCCATATTTTCTGAAATTTTCCTTATTCATGGGCCTTTCTCCCGCAAAACCGACGTTTGCCTGAGTTTTTCAGCCGCTATCAGGCGTTTATTCCGCCAGACATGGCTATTTTAACCCCGGAAGGGCGCAAAATTAAAGTCTTCAGCCCGAAAATTTGCATCCGGAGCCTCTTTTTTCCCCTTATAACAGCGACGGACAAGAAATTTCAGCAAAATTTTAAAAACTGTAAAAAATTTCTTGCAAAAAAATTATTGTTATGGTAAAATAGTTATGTTGTCAGTAAGGGGAAAAGTCGAAAATCAGAGAAAAATAGACTCTTTTTATTTCGCGTTTATATCTTTAATTTTAACCCCTGTCTTAATCAAAAAACTTTCCGGATTACACCGCGCAACCAAATCCCCAGCCAGAATGTTAATCTAAGTGAGCAAAGATGAGAATAAGAGGAATTTTAAGGCTTGACCAGAGGTTAAACCTTAAAGCCTCCTTCTCTTAATCCCCTCCTTTCCTTGCCCTTCACCCAGGCCCTGCTTCCAGGCGAGCAGGGCTGTATTTTTAACGCTGAAATAACCCAATTTATCAAAAAGCATAACCTGAATGGCTGCTGTGGCGCCACCATGCTTGTCGGCCCTGAGCAAGAAATCATTTTCAAGGAAAACGAGCTTCTCCAGCCAGACCTGCTAAGACAACTAATAGAAAGATACCTTGATATAGATGAAATCAGTAAGACCCCGCCTTTCTGGCATCCCCCATTTTTTGAAAAGCAAATTATACCTGACTTTACGCTTTATGAAATAAACGGGCAAAAAAAGTCCTTATCAGACACCCTAAAAAAATTAAATATTCTCACTTTCTTTTCTTCATATTCTTACTGCCGGACCTGCAAACATATGAACCGTCTTGAAACTCTCCAGAAAATTTACATGAATTCAATTGATAACATGTTCACAGGAATTTTTTTCATGGAGCCTTTTTCTACTGATGATATCAAAATGATTAAAAGCTACCAGGTATTGAATTTCGATACGTATTTAATTCAAAACTTCATGCCCGAAGATAACATTTATATAACAGAGGAAAATTTAAAGTGTGATCCCTGGTCTGTTCTTATTGATAATGATAGAGTGGTCATCTGGACTGAGTACCCGGGATTAACAGAAGAAAGAATAATTAAAGAAATAACTGAGAAAATTAAAAATTTCAAAAGGAAAATGAAATGATAATACGCAGAACATCGGCCTTTTTTAAGGCAGCTGCGCCTTTCATATTATTATTCTGTGCTATTATTTCCTGCCACCAGAAAAATCCCTTGTCAGCTGATCGGAATTCATCCGAAAAGGTAATCACAGCCAGAACATTTTTGGATTTGCAGAAGCTTGAGACGGAATTCGAAATTGCCAGGACATTTTTTCAGACAAAGCTCTTCCATATGACTGAAGATCTTACAGCATATCTGATCGATTCTAAAAGGCACAGGATCCTGGAAATTGATAGGGTGGGAAAACTTAAAAGAATAATTGGAGGTATAGGTCAGAGAGAAACAGATCTGTATTACCCCGTGGTTGTTACCGCCAACGATAAGATATTGGCCGTTATAAACAACTCTGGTGCAGAGATAAAAATATTCAATCGCTTTGGCTCCTTTATAAAAGTGATATCAAAAAAAGGAAACTATTTCCTTCCCGCTCTCATTATTGGTCAGGAAAATCAATTGATTGTGCCGGCAAAAAAGGTTACCCGGTCTATCGCTGAGATGAACGAGGAACCTATTATTTCCATATTTGATTATGATTTCACTCAAATCCGTTCTTTCGGAAAAGCCATAAGATGTTCCTCATCCATAGCCCATCTGCATTTTAACCTGGTTGAGCTGTCTGGTGACGATCGAGTTATCTATGGCGCTTATACCTGCCTGCCGATAGTATTTGCCTTTGATCGGATAACCGGAAGGGAGATATTCAAAAGAGATCTCGCTCTATCAGATATACCTGAAATTAATCGCGCCCTGGACCGCCAGAAAGAAATTATGGCTGACACGCCTGAAAAACAGAATAAACCAAATGAGATTCGGTTGGTCAGAATGAACAGAGGGATTGGAATCTATAAAGGGACTATCTACTACCTTGGTTATGAGAAATTTCTATTATTCAACCTTAAGGCCGATTTCCTCGGAACGCTTAAGATAATTCTTAATGACCAAGATATTACCTCTTACATAGATTGCTTTGTTATCTTGCCTGTCGGAAGAATGTTTGGCCTGGCTACTAACCCAGAAAACAGGCAGCCGTTAATTTTTGAGGCTGATATATGAATAAATTTTTTAAGGGGGTTTAACATGTTAAACTTTAAGCGATTGGCAACTTTAATTCTTATCGCCATCTCTCTCATTGCAGGCTTTTTTCTTACGGTCAGCCGGCCTGCCTTAAGCTGCGGCCTTAATTTTATATGCGGAGACGGGACCTTGCTTTTCTGCGAAACTTTCGGAAATTGCGGCGGGCATGAGGTCTGTGGTTATTACAGGTATTATTCGGGAGGACCGATAAGAGGCATTTTCTGTGAGTACGGCGGAGCCTGGTGGGGTTCATACTGCGAGGTTGTGCCTCCAATGGTATAAGATATTCTGCTTTGAGATTGCTCCACCTGAAATAAGATTCAAGATGCGGGGAAGGCAAGCATTATCTTTTGCGGTCGTTTTGGTTGCTGTTCTTATAGGAATTGGTTTTTTTAAGTTACGACAATTCATACGGCCTGCAGATTTAGAATTATTATTTGACGGTAATGAAGAGATTTTTATAAACGCGTCGCAATCAGGAACCAAAACCATCCGGGATTTTTTTCTCAGCGAATGGGGTAAATATTATGCGCTGGAACAGGATAAAATTACCGAATGGGACGCCAATGGCAATTTAATCAGAGAAATTGGATCAACCGGTCAGGGGCCAGGCGAGTTTACAATGATACTTGGAATGCAGTTGACAAAAGACAAGATATTAATCAACGACCAAGGAAGAAAAATAATAATATATTCAAAGGATGGTGAATTCTTAACTCAATTTCCATTGGAAGCATTTCTGGCCAGCAATTTCGCCGCCAACAATGATGATGGAATAATAGGTGTGACCTAATTAAGTACAGAATCAGGTAAAATTGGACAAATCTCCGCGTTAGATAGACAGGGAAGAATAAAATATATCCTTCAGGGACCCAAGGATCACGGCCTCTGGACCTTGAGGTTCAGTAAAGAAGGGGGGGGTGGTTGGAGGTGTTATTAACCCCGAAAACCTCCCGTCTTTTATCATCTGTCCTTCCAGAAACGGCGTGTGGATAGCTCACAACTTGCAATATGTTATCAATTTTTACGATTATTCCGGGAATCTGGTCAGAACAATTAATGGTCCCCCTATTTCGAGAGGCGCGAACTTAGAGACATCCAGTCAACGGACAAGAAATGGTGTTAATCGTGGAAATCCTGCACCTCTTTTCAATGCATTGCTTTTAGATGAATCGAACAGGTTATACGTAGTAACCATATCTCGAAAAGAGCGCAAACAGAAAGTATATGAAGCAGACATTTATAGTGAAGAGGGCAACTATTTGCTATCCGTTAAGTTCCCGGCAAAGCCGAAGCTGATAAGCAATGGGTTCATATATTTCATTTCAGAAGACCAGGAAGGTTGGCCGGTGATAAAAAGGATCAAGGTAAAGAATTATCCGGAGATATTTGCCGGCAGGACGAGAAAGATTCAGTAAAATCACCCCGGACCTCATGACCCACAATTTTTCTGCCAGAATTGACAGGGCGCTCAAATTTGATAAATTATGTTTCAGGGTTTAAGAAGCAGGGAAGTCCGTGAGAGGCGGACACAGCCCCCGCTACTGTAACCGGCGACGAATCCCTCAAAAAGCCACTGCCCCTGCGGGTGGGAAGGTTAGGGAGGAGGAAGACCCGGGAGTCAGGATACCTGCCTTCAACCCGGCAGCCCCTGTTTTCTTCGGGCGGAAGAAAAGAGGAGCGGCTCAGAAGCTTTTTCAAGCGGGGGGAAAGGAAAATGAATGAAAAGAAACCTTTCTGCCCAACTTTCAACCCTGTGCTTTCTTTGCCTGTTTCTTTTTGGTGAGCGCCCGGCCAGCGCGCTGCTAAATGACCAGAACCAGCCGCCAAAAATTCAACACGAGATAGTGGTGACGGCCACCCGACTGGAAACCCCGGTCAGGGAAACGGCCTCGGCCATAAGCCTGGTCCGAACCGAAAAGCTACCGCCGGGGGCGACTGTCAGGCCAGAAATTCTACTGGCAGGTATCCCCGGACTCTTTTTCATTCAAACCGGCCTGGCCGGCGGGTCTGGCTCTCTTTTCATCCGTGGCGCCAATTCAGAACATGCGGTCTTCATGGTTGACGGCTTAGAGCTCAACGACCCCGTCTCACCTTCCCGCTCTTTTAATTTTAACCTGTTCAACCTGGCCCTGGTTGACCGGGTGGAAGTTCTGCGCGGCCCCCAGAGCACCCTTTACGGCTCTGATGCCCTGGCCGGGGTGGTAAACCTGATAACGGCCGACCCCGAAAAGAATGAGGTCAGCCTTTCCGGGCTTTTCGGAACTTTTCGGACCGGGCAGGGAAATTTCAAGGTGGCCCGGGTCTTCAGAGATTTCTCCTTGCTGGCCGAATTCAACACCTTCGCCACGGCCGGTATTTCCCAGGCCGACAGCCGCTATCCAGGAAACAGCGAGGCTGACGGCTACAGCCAGCAGAGCCTGGCCCTGAAGTTGAGCTACCGGCTCTCGCCATCCTTTCGCCTCAACTGGCAGACCCGCGGGCTCATCGGCCGGGCCGAGCTTGACGCCTTCGGCGGGCCTTATGGAGACGACCCCAATTCTCTCCAGAAATCTCGCTTTATTTTTAACCGCCTGGAGCTTGACGCCTTTCTCTTCCAGCACCGCTGGCAGCCAAAACTGGTCTTCGGCCTGGAAGCCGGCCGCCGGGAGAACGACAACCCGGCCGACGAAGTTCACCCGGGCGAAGGCGAGCGGGCCCTGTACAGCAGCCGGCTTTTTAAGATTGACTGGCAGAACAATTTTTTCCTGGCTGCGAACCACACCCTCGTTCTCGGGGCCGACTATCGCCAGGAATACGGCAGCTCTTCTTACCTGTATTTCAGCCCGTGGGGTGACTACGAAAGCAGCTTTCCGCAAAAAACCGCCTCTCTGCTCGGCCTCTACTTACAGGACCAGTGGAAACCCTGGGAAAGGCTGTCGTTGACCGCAGGTCTTCGCTCCGACCATCACCGGCGCTTCGGCCAGGCCCTGACCTTCAGGGCGGCAGCCTGCCTGGACCTGCCTGAAATCGGGGCCAGGCTGAAAAGCACGCTCGGCAGCGGCTTTAAAGCCCCTTCCCTCTACCAGCTTTTCGCCCCGGCTGATTATTTCGGGCCAATCGGTAACCCGGACCTGCATCCGGAAAGAAACCTCGGCTGGGATGCGGGGATAGAGAAGGAATTTGGCGACAGGCTGGCCATATCGCTGACCTATTTTGAAACCCGCTTTCGGAACTTAATCCAGTTTTATTTCGGCTCTGGCTACCAGAATGTCGGCCGGGCTCTAAGCCGCGGCCTGGAAGCTTCACTGGAAGCCAGGCCGTTTAAGAACGGGAACATCAGCACGGGCTGGACTCACCTCAAGGCCCGGGACCTGGTTTTGGAAAGCCCGCTTCTTCGCCGGCCGGAGCAAAGCTTCTACGTCCGCTTTAACCTGTCGCATAAATCAATAACTCTAACGGCCGAGCTCAACCATATCGGTTCCCGGCTGGATGTCGATTATTCTTCCTATCCGCCCCGGACCGTAAAGCTCAAAGCGGCAAACATAGCCAGTTTGCTCCTGAGCTATGACCTCAAGCAGTCGCTTGCCCTTTTCCTCCATGTCCAGAACCTGTTAAACAGCCGCTATGAGCTCGTTTACGGCTACGGTTCGCCGGGCACTACAATTTCCACCGGATTTAAATTAAAATTGTGATTGCCCTTTACGGTCTCCTGCCCGGAGCAGCCCCAAAGGGAATTTTAATCTTAAAGCAAAGCGAATAATTCCGGAGCCCCGAGATGGAAGAACTGGAAACCCTGGATAAGATATTCAAACCGCAGCGAATCGCACTGGTTGGCGTTACCCCTAACCCCAAAAGCGTCGGCGGCAAGATCCTGTCCAACCTTATTACCGGCGGCTACCGTGGCGTGGTCTACCCGGTGAACCCCGCGGTGGAAGCCGTCATGGGCATCCCCTGTTTTACCGGCGTGGCCAGCCTGCCCCGCACCCCGGACCTGGCGGTAATCTGCACTCCCGCCCCTCAGGTGCCAAAAATTGTGGCTGAGTGCGGCCAGGCTGGAATCATGGGCATAATCATCATCTCGGCCGGCTTCCGGGAAACCGGGCCCGAGGGCCGGGCATTGGAAGAACAGATCCTGGCCGAAAAGAAAAAATTCCCGGGGATGCGCATACTGGGACCCAACTGTCTGGGAGTTATCTCGCCCGGGCTCAACCTCAACGCCAGCTTTGCGGCTGACATGCCGCTTAACGGGCACATAGCTTTTATCTCCCAGTCGGGGGCCCTCTGCACCTCTATCCTTGACTGGTCACTGGAAGAGAAAATCGGCTTTTCCTATTTCGTCTCCATCGGCAACGCCCTGGACATAGATTTTGGCGACCTCATTGATTACTTTGGCGAGGACGAAAACACCCGGTCGATCCTGATGTACATAGAATCCATCTCCAGCCCCAGGCGCTTCATGTCGGCAGCCCGAGCCTACGCCCGGACCAAGCCCATAATCGCCTACAAAGCCGGCCGTTTCCCGGAATCGGCCGAAGCCGCTTCATCTCATACCGGGGCCATGGCCGCAGAAGACGCCATCTATGAAGCCGCTTTTCAGCGGGCCGGCCTGGCCAGGGTGTTTGAAATCGGCGAAATGTTTGACGTGGCCGAGCTCATCGGCCGTCACAGGATACCGAAGGGCCCGCGGCTGGCCATAGTTACCAACGCCGGGGGACCCGGGGTCATGGCCTCCGATGCCCTGATTGAAGCCGGCGGCCGGCTGGCCGAGCTCAGCCCGCAGACCATTGAATTCTTAAACCAGAACCTGCCCCCGGCCTGGTCTCACGGCAACCCGGTCGACGTCCTGGGAGATGCCAAAAGCAAGACCGTGGCCAAGGCCGTCAGGGCCGCCCTGCAGGATGAGGGCGTCGATGCCGTGCTGCTTATCATAACTCCCCAGGCCATGACCAATCCCCCGGGAATCGCCAAGGAACTCCTGCCCATAGCCGCCGAATCCACAAAACCCGTCCTGGCCGCTTTTCTCGGTGGACCCAGCATGAGCGAGGCCAACCGCCTCCTGAACGAAGCCGGCATCCCGACCTACAGAACGCCCGAGCAGGCGGTGCGGGCTTTCATGATCCTGGTAAACTATGCCCGCAACCTGGAAAACCTCTACGAAACGCCGCGGGAGATTTCGGTGGAATTTCCAGTTGAAAGAGAAAAGATACGGCAGAAGGTTCTACCCTGGCTGACCGACGGGCCTGAATTTCTGAGCGAAGAAACCTCCAAGAAGATTATCGATGCCTACGGCATTCCCACCACTTTGCCCCGCCTGGCCAGAACCAGGGAAGAAGCGGTCAGGCTCAGCCGGGAGATCGGTTACCCGGTGGTCCTGAAGATTCACTCGCCCGATATCACCCATAAGTCAGACGTCGGCGGTGTCGTCCTGGACCTTGAAGACGACCACATGGTGGAAGCAGCCTACGACCGGATGATGCAAAATGTAAAAGAAAGGAGGCCGGAAGCCCGGATTGAGGGCGTGGTCGTCCAGAAGATGGTCAAAGCCCGGGACGCCCTGGAGATGATCATCGGCAGCAAGAAGGACCCTACCTTCGGCGCGGTGATCATGGTCGGGCTGGGCGGGACGGCGGCTGAGGTGCTCAAGGACCGGTCCATCTGCTTCCCCCCGCTTAACGAGCGCCTGGCCAGAAGGGCACTGGAACAGCTCAAGAGCTGGCCTCTGCTCAAGGGTTATCGCGGGAAACCTCCGGTCAACATCGACCGGCTGATCGAAATCATCATCAGGTTTTCTTACCTGGTGGCCGATTACCCGGAAATCAAAGAGATAGACATCAACCCGCTGCTGGTCAGCCCGGAAGAGGTCGTGGCCCTGGATGCCCGGATAATCGCCGACCGGGCAGTGGCGCCGGAAAAGGTACAGCCCTACGAGCACCTGGTGCTGCGGCCTTACCCGGAAGAGTTCATCAGGAAGGCCAGGATGCGCGACGGCACCGAAATCACCCTGCGGCCCATCCGGCCCGAAGACGAGCCGCTCTGGTTTGAGCTTCTCGGCAGCTGCTCCAGGGAAACAATCTATTCGCGCTTCCGCTATTTCTTCTTCTGGCAATCGCACGAAGTGGCCTCCCGTTATTGCTACATCGATTACGACCGGGAGATGGCCATCGTGGCCGAGCTCCAGGACGGGAACAAGCGCCGAATCCTGGGTGTCGGCCGCCTGACGGCCGACCCGACGCGGACGGTGGCCGAGTATGCGGTCCTGGTCCAGGACGACTGGCAGAATAAAGGGCTGGGCGGGATACTGACCGATTACTGCACTGAAATAGCCAGGGCCTGGGGAGTGAAAAAAATCATCGCCTACACCACCACTGATAATCCCAGGATGATTGCGGTCTTCAAGAAGCGCGATTTTGAAATTCGCCAGGACCCGCAATCAACCCTGGTGGAAATCCAGAAAGCACTCTGAGCAGAATAAATATCAGAAAAACCCTCAGAAGATTGTGACGCGCTTCCGGCCTCTTTTCACGGCGGGGATGCAAGCTTAAACGAATTCCGGAGCCGGGATAAAATTACCATTCCAATCCTCAAAAAAAATCATCCTTTTAAGGTGCGCCGGCTGACCGGGCAAGTTCTGTGCGGAATGAGAGCCACGGGTGTTGTTAATAACGAAAATATAAACACCGGGTCTACCCTCGTAATTTCTTTATTTTATAGCTCGCGTTTTAATCTGATTGCCAAGTACTTTATCTTTAGGGGCTTCCGGGATTTTAATGGGCGAACCCGGATAATTGTTATTCTCACAGTCCAGATAAAGCTGCCGGCACTGAGCGCTTCTCGGAGGCAATCCAACCCGGGCCTTCTTTATTGCTTTGTTAATCGTATAATTGACGAGCCGGGTTCTTGGCTGTCTGTTTTAGCTTAAGACCTCACCCGATGCCTTAAGAAATCCTGTTTTTACCCACAAAAATGTCTGATGAGCCTATCTTTATATCTTTTAACCCGAATATTCCCCTGGCATTCTGAACCGGCATGGACTTGTCCCATGCATTTTGCTATAAATACAGGCACTATGGGTAAAAGGAAATTAAACAATAAAGTCAGGTCAGCCGCTGCGGCAATTCTTGGTTTATATGTTTTCCTGATATTGTCCGCCGGTCTGCCCGGCCAGACCCGGGACGAAGATAAAATCACCCTGAATTTCAGCGGGTTTATCAAGACAGATATCTTTTACGACACCCGCCAGACCACGAGCATCAGGGAAGGTCATTTTCTGCTTTATCCCAAGGACCGGGCCCTGGATCCCAACGGCAATGACCTTAATGCCCAGGATACCTTTCACATCCTGTCCATCCAGACCAGGCTGGCCCTGAAGATTACAGGACCCAGGGCACTCGGAGCGAAGCCCACGGGTTATGTTGAGGCCGAATTCTTCGGCCACTCCGACGCTGACATTAACGGCTTCAGGTTGAGGCACGCCTGCCTCAAGCTGAACTGGACGAAAAGCGAAATCCTCATCGGCCAGTTCTGGCACCCGATGTTCATAACCGAAAGCTTCCCGGAAGTTGTCTCCTTCAACACCGGGGCGCCCTTTGAGCCGTTCTCCCGGGCTCCCCAGTTGCGCTTCACCTGGACAGAAAAACGGCTGTCCTTCTCTTTAACCGCCCTTTCCCAGCGGGATTTTGCCTCCACCGGACCGGATGGCGTCAGTACCGTCTATTTCCGCAACGCCGCCTTTCCCGAATTGAATTTCAAGGCCGCCTGGGCCGATAAGAATTTCTGGCTGGGGGCAGGAATAAACTCCCTGCAGATAGTGCCGCGCCTGAGCACAGCCACCGGCTATAAGGCCGGTGAGGCCATCACCTCGGTTGCAGGTTATGCTTTTGCCCGCCTAAAAACCACCCCGCTGACCATAAAAACCCAGCTGGTTTACGGCGGGAATCTTCATCACCTGACGATGCTCGGCGGTTACGCGGTGTCAGAAATCGGGAGCGCTCCGGCCCTTAACTGGACATATACTCCGGTCAACACCGGCTCGGCCTGGATCGAGCTGCAGACCAACGGAATTAAGTGGCAGGCCGGAATATTCGCCGGGTACAGTAAGAATTATGGCGCCAGGAAAGAAATCGTCGGCTCAGTTTACAGCCGCGGCGATACCATCGATTATCTTTTCCGCCTCGCCCCGCGTATTATTTTTAATGCCGGCAAGGTTCGCTTAGCCCAGGAAATCGAGCTGACCTCGGCCGCCTATGGCCCGCGCGACACCCGGGGGCGGGTCAGTTTCGAGCGAACTGTGACCAACCTGCGCCTGCTCTTGGCCGCCTATTACTTTTTCTGATTCTGAAGTGTGGCCTTTCCTTGTTATTTCCCCGGGCAGGCAGTCCTGATAGCCAATCAAAGGCCTGGCTCATTCCTTGCTGAATTCAATGTCATTATCTGAAGACCATCAGATAACCTTAATACGCTTTACGATATCGAGAAAAAATTCACATGACCAGACTTCCAGGGCAGCCGGATTGCTAACGAAGGGCTCAACCTCACTCTTGATTTGCTCCACATCCACCGATTTTACTCTGCCAATCAGCAATTCTCGAAAAGTCTGCTCTGTCAGGGGATCTGGTTCCTTCCAGTGACCGCTCTGGCGCATCCTCTGCTCTAAATGCGATAATCTCAACTCTGGGTGATGAGCGCTAAACCAGACCAGGTCATACCAGTCCCGGCCCTTGAGCCGGCTTTTCCATTGACGGCAGAGAACCGCGTGCATCTTGCCCGCGAACATGTCCGGCAGGGTAAAGGTCCTTACGGAAAAGGGAATCGGTTTTAGAAGATAGCGCATCTCAGTTGAGAATCCGGGTGGCGGGGTCACCTCGACCTCGAGCTTTATTTTTAGCACCTGGTTGCGAGGAATCTGCTTAAAAAGTTCAGGTTTAATTCCCACAGAGATCATCTGCTCATGGGTATCGGTTTTAAGGAAAGCCGACTGAACGGTTGTTTTCTCCTTTTTTGTTCTGCTTTCAACTTCAACAGAAAACCCAAATGAAAGCAGCTCCCTCTTCAGGGCCTGGCCATAATAGGTCAGGGAGAAAGCCGGGTCCGCCTCAAGGAGGGAGAAATCCAGGTCCTCGGAAAACCGTTCTATCCCATAAATTATCCTCAGGGCCGATCCCCCATAAAACGCAGCCCTCTCAAAAAACTTGCTTCTCCAGAGCCCGAGAAGGGCCACCTGCTGAATTATTTCGCGCAAGGCCCAGAGCGCATCGGCCGGGGATTTAATTTCATACCCCCCCAGCATTTGCCTGACGGCTTCATTCATTTTATTCTCTCCCGGTTTGCGGCCAGTTTTTTTACCATGGCGGCCAGGTATTTCAGCTTGCGGGAACGATACCCGGCGGCAAATTCTTCAAGTTTGGCCACTGAAAAAGAACGCAGCGCCTCCAGATCAATCCTCAAATCTTCCTCGAGAAAGCGAGCGACTTCCCTGGTGGAATTGAATACGAGCCCGCGCAGGGAAGCAACCTTATCAGCCAGAGCCTTCTCTGGAATGGCAATAAGATAGGCCTGGTTATTATCGGCCTCAACCCTGGTCAGACCATTTATGTAAGCACCATGCGGAATCTGCCTATAAGTGAAAAGCCCAACCGGCGTGGCAAATCGGCGAGACCGATTGGGGGTAACCGAGGTCAGGACTTCAACCTTTTCCGGTATGAGTCCGTAATAGGCCAGGGCATAATCAAGAGAGAGATAGGATGGGCCATATATGAGGTTGGCCAGCAGTTCCCTGGAATAGGCATGCTTACGATACTTTTCGCCAAATACGTAAAGCCCCTTCTTAACCCTTATAATTATCCCACTCCTCAGCAGTTCTGTAATCTTATCCCTGGGAGATGACAGACTGCCAAGGGCGCTGGTTAGAGTCTGGTAGTCAAATATCTCAGTCTGAATGCGGCTCCGGAGCTCAAGCGTATTCATATTTCTGCATAGTTTGTCGACTATTTATCGACATACTATGCTTATTTATGCAATTTGTCAATCACGATTATTTTGACCTGACCTATTTATTCTGCCTTAAAATATAGGTCGCTTCCTGTACATCTCTCCGGGCCACCGATGGCGATAAAAAGCGCCTGCCAGCCTATTGCGTTGTTATATCCAGAACCACCCGGGTGGAGTCAATCTGGTCGGTGGTGTAGTAGTAATAATTGCCCGTCTGTAATTTAAGCCTGTCCGGCTGGTACTCAGCCACCATCTTCGCCCCTATGTAGATATACTCTCGCAGGCATTCCCCATATCCATCTTATTCAGCCAGAAGCGTCTGAAAATATTATGTCATCCCTTCCTGGCATTGTCCCCTGTCTTTTTTTAAATTAAACCTGATTCTTCTGATACTATTACCGATCCAAGCTCATTATTCTTTTTTTGCCTTGGCTATCTTCTCCAGAAATTCCAGGTCAGACTTATCAATAACCCGCCCAAATTTTCTTTTCAACCTCTTAAGATCTTGAAGGCCTATAAAGTTAACCTTAATGTCACCATAGCGTCCTTTTTGCCGCTTCGCCCATATCTTTTTAAAATTGACGCCCCTAATAGAAGTTACAATATCAATACGCACGGGCTCATAGCCAAGCTGAATTATGCTCTCTGGCGAGGTGAATTCCTCTGCTTTCAAATCGAGTGAGCCGAACCCGAATTCAACAAGCGCCTTTAATAATCTCCTGGCGTTGGCCAGGTCTCTTTCGATAAGAATATCGATATCCTTGGTATATCTCGGATGACCATAAAAAGCTACCGCATAAGAACCGATAATGCAGTATTTAACCCTGCGCTTGTTTAACAACCTTAAAAACTCGAGATAATCTTTTTCTACTTTCATTTCCCCTGGGCCCCTTAAATTTCCAGTACTCTTCCCTCAGAAGCTGCACTATCGATAATCTTTCCTCTGGTGTCATGGAAGCATAGTAATAAGGCTCTTCTGTCTCGGCGTCCTTAAAAGAATGGTATTTTTTTACCCAGATTTTATTTCCCACTATTTTTATTATACAGAAATTACAAAAACAATTCCAACCATAAGGAAAATAAATGACACCCTGCCCTACGGATGTTTACCCCAAGGCAGGTTTCGCCAACACCATCGTGTAAATAAATAACCCATACTCAGTATCTTCTTGACATCAATCAGTATCAATCGATGGTTTCTGGTGCCCATCTAAAGATAACCCGTATCCAGTCATCAGCTGACAAGCTACCACCCGGGTGGAGTTAATCTGGTCGGTGGTGTAGTAGTAATACTTGTCCGTAGTTGGCTGGTACTCAGCCACCATCTTCGCCCCTATGTAGATATACTCTCGCAGGCATGCCCCATAGCTATCATATCAATCCACAATATCTATTCCAAAATTCTTGGAACTCAAACAGCCTAGATAAAATTATAAAGCAAACTTTTTCCTATTTTTAGACCCTTTATTAATAATTCCGATTTACATCGAGATCTTTCATTAGTAATTCAAAAGGCTTTATTCTTCTAATTGTTATACCAATACTTGAGTGAACCACATGTCCATTATGATCAATAAAGACAACAACAATTGTCCTGTAAGGCCCTGGATGGAAAAGAAACGGTGGATTGACTAGGTATCCCGGCACGTAATATGCCCACCATTTTATTTCCTGGTTATATTTTTCAATTCGATTCAAAATAGCCTTGGGCAGTCCTCTATCTTCTGCCACTTTTATGTCTATAAGCTCAAACTCCAGGGGTTTTCCCAAAAGATTTACAACATCACTCTCTGTCATCCCCACTTTCAATAACTCTGCTCTCCTGACAAGAGTTTTATCCAGAATTTCCAATATGCCCATATATGCAAAAGCACCAATAACTAACGCTAACGCTATTATAAATATGAACGTTTTTTTCTTTATTCTTATAGTCATTGGATTAATTGCATTTCATAAGAAAATAAATATATGGTGTTAGCAGCCATTCCCAAAAAGCTGAATAATTATGTTCTGGGTTCAGTTCTTCAAACCAATTGGAGAGCCACTTAAACCATTCTACTCCCCAGTTATCTCTAAGGCTGCTCGAAGCTTTAGATGCCCTTATGAAGGCTTTATAGACTAATTTTCTGGCATCCTCCTCAGAAATATTTCCTGCCTTCCACAGGGCCTCAATTTTGTTCAGGGCCAAAGACACCATTAGAAGAATGTCATAAACATGTGTTAGCTCATGCCTGAGTACATTTTCATAGTTATTATGACCAATTATTGCGTCTTCTTGCTTCCACATAATATCATCTCTCGCTAAAATGAATACTGTAAAGGTCACACTAACTGTGATACCTGTTTCTTTAGATAAATCTATCTTCAAATCTGCGGGCAGGACGTTTGTCATCCCAAACCCTTTCATATAAACATCCTTGCCTTCAATACTTTTTCCCAGATAGCTCATATAGCTGGCGTTAATAATCTTAGTTTCTTTGTGAATAATCGCCCACAATCCACTAAATTCAAAATAGGATATGGGATTATTATTAGCAAAAAAATATTTATTTAATCGATTAATTTCAAAACGAGCGATTGCAGGTATCTGTTGAGGGTCGGGGCTGAGGAAGCGATAGAGGGTGGGGTCGTAGTAGCGGGCCCCGAAATAGTATAGACCTGACTCGGCGTCCTGCTCTTTGCCGGAAAATTTCCACACCGGAGCGAAGCTGTTTTTCCAGGTCTGCTGCACCCCG
>CALEUG010000014.1:7500-16134 GCA_937920515.1 uncultured bacterium | reverse complement strand
TGAATCTCGGCAGTCGGCTTGAGACTCTTCTTGATCGTCGGGCTGGTGCTGGACTTGCTGCCGGAATCAATAACAGAGCCGAGGAACGGGAAAATCGAGACCAGCAGGGTAATCGGCTTCTGCAGGATCAGCCGATCATCCCTGGAAATCCTTTTTTCGGCGGCATACATTGCCGGCACCAGGCTAATGGTGAAAATCAGGCAGGCCAGGATGGCAACGACTTTAATTAAAGATTTACGCATTGTGAATACCTCCTATAAGCTTTTCAGCCTGGAGGAATGACAGACCAAGAGGGATGGAAAAAGAAAAGACAATACCCCCTGACTCTCATTCTCATCCAAGGCGCACAAAAAATGTAAAACTTTACTTAGTTTTTGTCAAGTATTTTTTTATCGCGGACCGCAAAATAATTCTTACCCTGTTATTTTCCGAAAAAGAAGCCAATTTCGTACTCGGCGGTCTCGGGACCGTCAGAGCCGTGGACTGCATTTCTTTCCACTGAAAACCCATAAAGGCGGCGCAAAGTCCCCGGTTTGGCCCGGGCCGGGTCGGTTGAGCCCATTACCTCTCTCCAGTGCTTTATGGCGTTTTCTTTCTCCAGGAGCAGCACGACCACTGGGCCCGAGGACATGAAATCGGTCAGGCTCTCGTAGAAAGGCTTGTCCTTATGCACGTAATAAAACTTCCTGGCTTCGTCTTTGGTCAGGTGAATCATCTTGATGCCGAGAATTTCGAAACCTTCATCCTCTATCCTCTGAATAATTTTTCCCACCACTCTTTTTTTGACGGCATCGGGTTTGATGATGGCCAGGGTTTTTTCTGCCATTGGTCTCCTCTCCTTATCTTCAGGTCATGCGGGACCTCGGGTCCAAAAATCTACATATACTTCAAAAACCGGTACCGGTCAACAGGCCGGCAGGTTCCCCATGCATTTTGTCAACTAAAAATTAATCCAGCCCTGTTGCTTGTCGCCTCCTGAGTTGGTTTCATTTTCTGCCCATCGTTTCAGAATTCTAAAGCGCCTGAAAAATCCTGCCTTATAACCCTGGTTCTTTCCTTCAGGCTGGAATCTTCGACCAGAAATCCTGGCTTTGACACAATGCCCCGCAGGCAATAAAATGGAGAAGCTATGACCGGAGCGCCCGAATTTCTCGATTATGAAAATTTGAAGAAGTTCTGCCAGGAAGAGCTTGGCCTTGACCTGTTCGGGGTGGCTGATATCAGGGAAATCCGCTCAACATTTTCTCTGTCTCCAGGGGTGGCCGAACGCTATGATTATGCTCTCTCGCTTGGCAAAGAAGTCCTGCTTTCTGTCCTGGATGATGTCAGAGATGCGCCCACTCCACTTTATTTCCACCATTACCGCCAGCTTAATGTTTATCTTGACCGGGCTGCCCTGGAGCTTTCGGCACTGATTAACTCCCGCGGCTACCCGGCGTTGCCGATAGCCGCTTCCCAGGTAACGGACTGGAAGAATCAGAAGGCCCACCTCTCTCACAAAAAGATCGGTCAGTTAGCCGGCCTGGGCTGGCTTGGCAGAAATAACCTCCTGGTTAATCCCGTCCTGGGGGCGCGTTTCCGCCTGGTGACAGTTCTTACCAATCTGCCCCTAAAAACCGATTTGTCCCTGCCTTTCGGCTGCGGTGACTGTTACCGTTGCCAGCAGGTTTGCCCGGCCGGCGCCATTAAAGATGACCCCTCTCAGTTTGACCACCTGGCCTGCTTTGCCAGGCTCAAAGAATTCCGGAATCGGGGGCTGGTTGGCCAGTACATCTGCGGAATCTGCGTCAAGGCCTGCCACGGCCTGAAACGGCTTGAAGACGCGGGTTAAAAATACCACGATCCGTATTGAATATTAAATATTTTGAGAAAATACCCTGGATGTTTAGAGGCTTCGGTTTGTGTTCCTTTCCCAAAGGTTGGTTAAATCTAATATATCAGGAGCTGGTTGATTGAAATCGCCAGATAGCCCCGGCTTTTTTCTTCAGCTTACCGCTTGACACAGGGTATCCAGATTTCTGTTTTAAAACCGCCCGAGCTGGCTCGAGATGGGTCGGGGTCAAGGTATCTTTCCAGGATGGGTCCGGCCTGAGAGTAGCCGTTTTCTTCCAGCCACTCCTGGATTTTCTGGATGGTCTCGCCGATGGTGTCATAAGGTCCCTGGTGAACGCTGACCGCCACCTGGCTGATGACCCACTGTTTTTTCTCAAGAGGGGCCAGAACCTGGGCCTGCTCGTTTATGGGAAAACCAATTTCCCAGCGCATCCTGTCCGGGTCAGTCAGCCCTGGATCTCCGTAATAAATGCCGATCATGGCTCCGGTCGGGAAAACGTTCTGATTCTGCATGTGCTGCATCAGCTCCCCGACGGTCGACTCAATTTCGGAGAAAGAACCTTCCCGGCCCAAAGAGCAGTAAACGAAAGGTTCAACGGAGCGCACTTCAACCTTACCCGGAGCGGGCAACTGTTGAGCCCGGGCGGCTGAAAAGGAGCGGAAAAAAGCCAGGCTTGAAACTAAAGTGATGCAAAGAACGGAGATAAAAATCTTTGATGAATTATTTTTCATTTTTTCTCCTCTGCCCGATTCGTCAATATCTTAACATTTTAGTCGTCGCCGTTAAAGTTTTTACGCGGAAAAGGGGATTTTTTGAGCGATGTAATCATTCAGAAATCACTTTAAGCTTATGATAATAAACCAGTTAAAAAAGGGGCCAAAATTTTTGATGCACAAAAAATGTGCAATTTACCACATCTTGTTAAATATCAAAGCGATAGATGATTTTTCATCCAGGATTTCCACAAACTTTTGCACAATAACTGTGGAAAATTTTCTTGCCACTTTTTTTGTGGCTGGTGTCGCCGGCAACTTGAAAAACACAGACACAAATTGATAAAGAAAAAACAAAATATTGTCACGTTTTCCAATCGCCGGATAAATCAAAAAATTATATCCTGTAAATAAGAAAAGTTTTTAAGTTCAGATTAATGGATAATAATTCGCTTCATTTTTTCTTAACGTACCTGTCAAACCATTCAATCATTTCAGCCAGCACGTGCAGCACAGACTCCCTGGCCGAATAGCCGTGGCTTTCGTACGGCAGCATGACCAGCCTGGCCGTGGCCCCTAATCCCTTCAGGGCGGCGAACAACCTTTCCGATTGAATCGGGAATGTTCCGGAATTGTTGTCGGCTTCGCCGTGAATCAGCAGAATCGGTTCGTTTATCCTGTTGGCATACATGAACGGGGAAACTTTCAGGTAGAGGTCGGGGGCTTCCCAGAGCGTTCTCCTTTCATTCTGGAAGCCAAAAGGAGTGAGGGTGCGGTTGTAGGCTCCGCTCCTGGCAATGCCGGCAGCAAACAGGTCGGAATGGGCCAGCAGGTTGGCCGTCATGAAGGCCCCGTAGCTGTGTCCGCCGACTCCAACTCTCTTGCGGTCAGCTATTCCCATCTGGTCCAGGATGTCTATGGCGGCCCTGGCATTGGCCACGATCTGGGGGATGAAGGTGTCGTTCATCGTTTTGGGGTCTCCGACCACCGGCATCTGGGCATTGTCAAGAACGGCGTAGCCCTGGGTCAGAAAGAAAAGCTGGCTGGCCCCCCGGTAAAAAGTAAACCTGTAAGGAGAGCCTCGAACCTGGCCGGCGGTGGCCGGGTCGTTGTATTCCATGGGATAAGCCCAGATTACTACCGGAACTCTCTCGCCCTCCTTGTAGCCCGGCGGCAGGTACAGCGTGCCGGACAGCTCCACCCCATCTTCTCTCCTGTATTTGATCAGCTGCTTTTTAACTGCCGTCAGCCGGGGAGCCGGGTCGGCGAAGGAAGTCAGGGCGGTCTTCTTGCGGGTCTTGAGGTCTACCAGATAATAGTTGGGGGGAACAGCCGGCGACTCGAAGCTGGTGATTATTCTGTTACGGCTGGCGCCGGCGAAGGCCACAAAGCTCTCATATACACCGCGCTCACAATGGAAAAGCCTGGTCTTTTTTAAGGTCTGAAGGTTGAACCTGTCCAGGAATGGCCTGTCGCCCTCGGGTGAAGACCCGCTTCCGCTGAGGTAAATGAAATCCCCGTCCTGAAGGGCGATCAAATCTCCCGCTGGCGTGGGGACCATCACCGGCCGCCCGGGGTCGTTGTACTGGTCCTGGGCGCTCAGGTCAAAGATTTTTCTCAGGACGCCAGGAGTGGCCGAATCAAAATGGTAGGTTGTCCTCCATCTTTTTCTCCATTCAAATTCACTGACCAGTCCCTGGCCTGCCCTGCCCAGCCAGATGATTCCCTGGAATCTCTGGGGAAGCCTGAAAAGTTCAACCGGATCGCTGGTGAATGGTGCGTCCAGGGCCAGAACCCGGTCCCGGTTCTCCGCTGTTTTTTCCGGGTCGCCGCCGTCGAGGGCTTCAACCCAGACTAAGGTGGCTGGTTTTAAGGGCTGCCAGCCGGCCGAACGGGGCCCGGTGGGCACACCGTTCCTGGGGACTTCTTCGGCCGCCGGCAGGTCGGCGATTATCTTTACCGGTTGACCCGCGCCGTCCCAGATTTCGAGGCTATGGGGGAAAGACGAATAGGGCACGCTGTAAGAGAACGGCTTCTTTATTTTCTTCACCAGCAGGAACCGGCCGTCTGGCGATGGGGTTGCGAACTGGTAGATTCCAGGAGCACCCACTTTTTGGGCCTGGCCCGTTTTCAGGTCGAGTCTGATAATCTGCGCGGTAGCGTAATACTCGAACAGCTTTTCGTCGTAAGGAGTGCGCAGCAGGTCCTGGAAGGTGGCCACCTGGGCGAATTTTCCAGAGGTTTCCTGGATATTCGGTCCGACTGGAACACGCGGTGCGACCGGCTCGGGGCCTCGCCCTTCTGGATTGCTCATGATGAGCAGGCTCTGGCTGTCCGGCCACCAGGAAAAACCTCCCGAGGCCACGGAATTCAGCTCCGGGCCGAAGACCTTTCTGGCCCGACCGGTCCCGGCCTCGACCACCCACAGTTCCTGTCCATTATCCAGGTATCGCTGGAAAGCAAGCATCCTTCCGTCGGGCGACCATTCCGGGGAGCCATACCTCGGTTCTTCGGGGAGGTCAACTGGAATTTCTCTCCCAGATTTGACGTCCTTAAGAACAAATTTAGTGAAAAAGCGCAAAACCTGCCTGCTGTTATTGTGCGGGGTAATTCTGATTCCGGCCAGCCTGTAAAAGGGCCGGCTAACTTCTTCGATGGAAGGCATCGACTCGTAATAGCTGAGGAGCATGGTTTGCCGGGTGGGGTCAAAGCTGACCACGGGCAGGGGTGGGGCGTTAAGGATATCAACTATTTCTTTGGGCGGAAGCTTGTATGGTTCCTGGGCTTCAAGCTGGCAGAGAATTGCGGGGAGAATTAAAAGCGCTGCCAGGAATGGAATTAAAAACGGAGACTTCTGTCTTTTCATCTTATCCTCCTTCTCGTTGGCTGCGGCACTAATTCAGGCATCAGATATTTTTTATAAAATATTATGGTGGTTTAATGCAATCAAAAATTCAGCCCGAGTTTAAGAATAAAAAAAAATGATGATTACTGCTAATTGAAATGAAAGCAAGCCTGGGGCAGAAGGGCAGAAGAGCAGATGTCTCCAACCAGCCCGGTCATACTGGCAGCGGCGTTTTTCAGAGGCAGGTTGGTTGCCTGGATATGAAACCGGAATATTTTAATTAATGCCTGGCTCAGAATACCATTTGTTTTATTATTTCGTTCTTTTTTATTTTTTTAATTTCACACTTAATTACTTACTTGCCTTCTTGCTTCTTTCCCTCATTCTACGGCGGTAATTTTTACCCGGCCGGTTATGGCCACGGTTATATGGTAAGCGCCGCTGTCGTTTCTGATTTTTATGGTGGCCAGGCTGGAAACGGTGCCCTGAGGATAAAAGACCGGTGCGTTGTTGGCTACCACCTCAACTCCCTCCAGCAGCTCCCGGCTCTTAATCAGCCAGAGCGCCCGCTGGCCATCATATTCGGCCAGTTCGCAGAAGCCCTGGCCAAAGCTAACCCTGACCGGAACCTGCCTCTGTACCGAGCGGAAGCGGGCCAGGGACAGGCTGGAATGAACCCTGCGCACGGCCACTTCCAGCTGGTGTTTCTTGTTATTCGGTTTGAAAGAAGAACCTATTAAAACCAGGAGGGCCACTATCGATAAGACCACAGTGGTTTCCAGAAGCGAAAAACCATGTCTTTTCCTTGTAATCTTTTCTTTCTTCATTTTGAAGGCCTCCATTCCAGGATTTTGATATGGCTCAGGTGAAGCAAGGCTGTCCCGGAATAGACCCGGAGGTCGGGTTCTGAAAGCAATGACAGGGGCGATGACGGAAGGGTGTAGGTAGTGATTTCGGTCTGCCCGGTGTCGAGAACGGTGGCTGCCAGCGAACCGATCAGGTTGATTTTTCCGCCTGCGGCTTCAGCCGAAAATCCCTGGCCGCCGGCAATAAGGCTGGCCTCGAAGACCGCTCTCCTGCCGGCTTCTCCCAAAAGGCTTATTCCGCCGTCCACCACTTCTTCGGATTGAAAATCTTTCCCGGTCGACCAGATGATAAGTTGTGACTGCTTGCTTCTGAGATAGGGCAGGCCTTCCCGCCAGTCGAGGCTGTTAGAAAAAAGGTTTGTGGTCAGGCTGATTTTTCCGGAACATACGATCGTCAGTTTAAGCCCACCAAGGAAAGCCGGGGCGTCTTCCCCGTCAGCGACTTTCAGAACTCCGGAGCTGTCGGCGCGGCCGGCGGCCAGTTCCAGGACCCGGCCGTTTATCATGATCAGCGGAACCGGTAACTCGTTGAAATTCTGGCTTCCGGAAGGAGAGATGAAAGAAGTTTTCGCGATGGTCGGGTTAAAGCGAAGAAGCCAGAGAGATTCTCCCTGCTTAAACTGGATGACCTGGAACCCGCTATCAATTCCCAGCAAGAGCTGGCTCAAATCTCCCTGGACGTAAATGCCTCCCGGTCCCAGACTGTCCTGGACCAGGTAAACACCATCCGGGACGGGTTCGCTTCCAGGCTCCAGCCCCAGAGCCCGGCGAAGCAGCCAGTTGGGAAGCGACCCGGGCTTTAGAATCTTCAGGCCGCGAGAGAGAAGCGGGAGGGCATAGTCGGGGATAAATCTTTTGGACACGATCTTCGGTCCGGCCACGGCCGTGGGGCCAGGTACCAGGCTCAGGACCTTCAAATTGTTCAGGTCGCCTTCTTTTATCCCTTCCTTGCTGATTGCTGCTGGCACCTGGTCCAGGGGCAGGTGCCCGGCCAGCAGAACCAGCTCGCACTTGACCTCTTCGATCCTGGCTCCGGCGAACTCCTGCACCCGCCCGCTGGATTTTATGTTAAACCCGAAGGTTGCTTTCAGGTAATGTTCATCTGAATATAGCTCAGCCAGTCCGGCGGAGGCGACTGTTTCCCAGCGCAGGCCTGAAAAATCGTCTTCCTGGCCGACGCTTCCCGCTTCCAGCAGGGAGCGGATAATTTCCAGCCCTTTTGATTCGGGCGCCTGTTTCAGGTCCAGAAAAGTTTCCTGGTCAATTTCCGTGCCGGAAAAGACTTCCTCAGCCCTGGCCTCCACGCGGTTCCAGGCCTGCTTGATTCCGTTTTCGGCGGCACAGGAAGTTAGCCGGGTCAGCTTCCGCAGGCCATGGGTCTGGAGAAAAAGCCCGGAATTTACCAGGAGGCTGACTCCCAGGGTCATGAAAATGGCCATTACCAGGATACAGACCATCAGGGCAGAACCAGGAAGTGCCTGTAAAAGAAAAGGAGCTCCTGGACCCGGGTTTGCGGTCCGGGCAGGCGGCGGTGGCGAACTGAAGTGCAGAGGCCAGCGCTTTGATACTCTCAGGTGAGTGCTTTTTGTTTGAGGCTCTGGATTTTCCAGGGCCGCTTTTTTTGTCGGCCATCTTCGCGAACTTTTCCTGTTTGTATCCGGGCCTGGTGTTGTCCGGATGCCCCGCCTTTCATAAATGGCCGAGGTTTTTCGGGTAGATAACCAGCTCGTATTCATGGGCTTTTCCTCCTGATTCTATGGAGAGAATGATGGAGGCCAGGTTATTTTCGGCCTGGTAAAGGGCTGTGAAGTCTTCCGCTTCCTCCAGCAGGGGCTGACCGGTGGTGTTATTCACCCTCCGCCGCAGTATTTTTTGTTGCCTGTCCAGGTATAGCTCGATTTTTTCCAGGATGATGACTTCTGTCCGGGCGACTTCAAAGGCTGCGGCCAGGGGTGCAGAAACAGTCAGCGCATTTCCTGAGACGGAATTAATGTAAACGAGCTCGCCGGAAGCGCCATCCACAAGATAAACGGCCCGGCCTTTCTTCAACATTGAAGTTAACCCGGGGTTGAGCTTCAGGAGAAGATAGCTCTGGCCGGGAGAAACATCGGCCAGGAGAGTGGTTTTCCCTTCGGCCGAGAAGATGACCAGCGTCTGGCCGTTGACCTGGAGCGGGGTAAGACCTCCCCCCGAAAGCAGCGCCGGGATTCCGGCTCCCGCAGTTTCCAGGTCCTCGCGCATTTTTTCCAGGGCCACGACGACGGCCAGGTTCTTTTCCTGGGACTCTCTCAGTTTCAGGAATACTCTTCTGGACTGAACCGCCAATTCAAGGGCCGAAACAAGGATTAAGAGGCTGAGGCTCAGGCTGACCAGACA
>CALEUG010000014.1:0-2500 GCA_937920515.1 uncultured bacterium | reverse complement strand
GCCGAGGCCGAAAGGCGTAGGCGATGGAGAGCAGGTCAACATTCCTGCACCACCCGTAAGACGTTTGTACGATGGGGGGACGCAGAAGGATAGGCATACGTGCGATTGGAAATGCACGGCCGCCAGGTAGGGGGAGCTCTCAGGCAAATCCGGGAGCTCGTTAACCCTGAATACGGCGGGGAAGCAGGGCTTCGGTCCTGTGAACTTGCTGAATCCACGCTGCCGAGAAAATCCTCTAAGGAGTTTTATGGGTGACCGTACCGCAAACCGACACAGGTAGATGAGGAGAGAATCCTAAGGCGCACGTGTGAGCCCTCTCTAAGGAACTAGGCAAGTTGACCCCGTAACTTCGGGAGAAGGGGTGCCTCGTTAGGGTTTAGTTGCATAAACAAGGCCCGAGGAGGCCGCAGTGAAATGGCTCTTGCGACTGTTTAGTAAAAACACAGGACTCTGCAAAGACATAAAATCGATGTATAGGGTCTGACGCCTGCCCGGTGCCGGAAGGTTAAGGGGAGGGGTTAGCCGCAAGGCGAAGCTCCAAACCGAAGCCCCGGTAAACGGCGGCCGTAACTATAGGCTGGACCGCTGTAGTTGTAAAACCTGACTATATGCTGGGAAATCCGGTGTATCCGGCACTACTTGCTGCCTTATCCGGCTGGCAAGTGACAATGTGTCCGGTGCGGACAATCAGCAGGAAAGGCTTCAGGAAGAACGAAAAGTGTTCTTGAAGAATCCTCAGAGACTATACGTCAGGCTCTCCCCGATGATGAGGAGAGATGATATAGTCCGTTCCCTTCAGCGATGGAGGGCGCTCGGGAGTAATCCTGAGCAGTATCTGCCTAAGATACAACATTAAGAACGGTCCTAAGGTAACTCTGAAAAAGAGCTGCCTTTCCCGGTAGTAATACCGGGATTCATACTTGGCTGTATGCGGGAACACCCTTAGAGCTCTGTCTACCAGCCATGAAAACGGCGGTAAAAATGACAGAGATTGGGCAATCCGCAGGAAATCCTGAGCTTAAGGCAGGCTCGGGAGATCCTCAGAGGCCATACGCCAGGTATCCATCTCGAGACAGGAGGAAAGTATGGATTTGTCTCCTGATTGGGTAGTTGGGTTCGTTGACGGAGAGGGATGTTTTCACGTGAGTGTTCAAAGTCATCCTGAGATGACTGCTGGTTACCAGGTCCTGCCCGAATTTGTCGTGGTTCAGCACATGCGAGATATTCAGATCCTGTACGCCCTGAAGAAGTTTTTTAGGGGCGGCGTGGTCAGAGTAAATCATGCTGACCGATATTCTTACCGAATTAGAAAGCTCGAGCAGCTTGAGAGAATTTGTGAGTTCTTTATGAATCATCCTCTAAAAACCAAGAAGAATGTTGATTTCAGAAAGTTCCGGAAAATAATCTTGATGATGAAAGAGAAGAAACACCTGAGCCAAGAAGGATTAAAAGAAATAATTGACCTGGCCCTGCAGATGAACACCACTGAACGTCCTGCTCTGGAAAACATTAAGAGCGCTCTTGAGAATGGATAAAGATATGGTCCACTCCAGACAGAAATGTCCGGGTAAAGTGAGCGAAATTCCTTGTCGGGTAAGTTCCGACCCGCACGAAAGGCGTAACGACATGAGCGCTGTCTCAGAGAGGGGCACGGCGAAACTGTGGTACCGGTGAAGACGCCGGTTACCTGCCGCTGGACGGAAAGACCCCGGCACCTTAACTGCAGCCTAGCATTGGATTTTGGAATATGATGCGCAGAATAGGTGGGAGGCTATGAAGCCGCACCTCCGGGTGTGGTGGAGCCGTCGGTGAGATACCACTCTTCATGTTCTGAAGTTCTAACCCGCTGCCCTTATCGGGTAGGGGGACAGTGTTAGGTGGGTAGTTTGACTGGGGCGGTCGCCTCCTAAAAGGTAACGGAGGCGCCCTAAGGTTCCCTCAGGTTGTTTGGAAATCAACCGTAGAGTGCAAAGGCACAAGGGAGCTTGACTGTGAGACCGACGGGTCGAGCAGGTGCGAAAGCAGGGCTTAGTGATCCGGTGGTCCCGTATGGAAGGGCCATCGCTCAACGGATAAAAGGTACGCCGGGGATAACAGGCTAATAGTCTCCAAGAGCTCACATCGACGAGACTGTTTGGCACCTCGATGTCGGCTCATCCCATCCTGGGGCTGAAGCGGGTCCCAAGGGTCCGGCTGTTCGCCGGTTAAAGGGGTACGTGAGCTGGGTTTAGAACGTCGCGAGACAGTTCGGTCCCTATCCACGGCAGGCGCAGGAGATTTGAGGGGGGCTGTCCATAGTACGAAAGGACCTGGATGGACGAACCTCCGGTGTACCAGTTGTGCCGCCAGGCGCAGCGCTGGGTAGCCGTGTTCGGTAGCGATAACCGCTGAAAGCATATAAGCGGGAAGCGCGCCCCAAGATAAGATCTCCCACCCCGCAAGGGGCTAAAGGGCCCTCGCAGACGACGAGGTTGATAGGCTGGGTGTGTAAGCGCAGTAA
>CALEUG010000013.1 GCA_937920515.1 uncultured bacterium | reverse complement strand
GTCGTAGGGGGCAATGCTGGACAGCCGGGGTTCCACCTCCCTTAAAATTTTTATAGCTGAATCTTTACTTTCGGGAACCGCCAGCGAGCCGTCCGCCCGTTCTTCCATGACGATGGTCCCGCCACAGAACAGGACCAGAACTTTTGATTGACAAGTCATTTTTTTCTCCCTCGATTAGCAGCTTATTTTATATAAAAAGGGAGCCGCAATCCACATTTCTTGATTTTTCTGATGCTTTTAGGTTGATTCCGGCACCGGCCAAATCTTACAAGATGCTGTTTCAATATTTTTCAAAAACTCAAAAAAATCATCCTTACTTTTTTACCGCGCCAAGTTATCTTTATATCATCCGGGCCATATGTGTAGAGGCCGGCAGGTCGTAATTGCCGGGACGGTTGTTTTTTAACCTGGTTGTTGCCGGTTCATTGCGGCCGTGTTTAATTCCTTTTTTTATCTTGTATTTTTGTCCGGATGTCTTCAGTTATAAAAACTCCAGTTTTCAGGGCAGGCGGGGGCTCTTCATAATTTGAAACTTTCAAACAGGGATGAATTGTTTCGCGGTCGAGGATGAAATCAGTGAAAATGTTGAGGTTGAATTGGATTGAAGGATAGAATATCATCTAATTCTGGCCCGGAAAGCCGTAGGCCGGCGTGGACCGAAATTAAATATCCTGTGTTTATAATCATTAACAACATAAAGTGAGGAGGTTCATATGAAGGTTAAGGCAAAATTGCTTATCGTTTTTATGTTAGCCTGGTTTATCTTGGTCCCCTTTGTCCTCCGGGCGGATGAGGGGATGTGGATGCCGCATCAGATGCGCCTGCTCAACCTGCAGCAGCTCGGCCTCAAGATGAACCCGGATGACCTCTACAGGAAGGACGGCACCGGATTGATGAGTGCCGTGGTCAACCTGGGCGGGGGCACCGGCGAGTTTGTCAGCCCTGAAGGACTCATTCTCACCAACCACCACGTGGCCTTCGGGGCCATCCAGCGGGCTTCGAGTAAGGAACACGATTACATCAGCGACGGCTTCCTGGCCCTGACCCGGGAGCAGGAAATTCCAGCCCAGGGCTACACGGCCGATATCCTGCTGGGCTATGAGGAAGTCACGGCCCGGGTTCTCTCCAGAGTTAAACCCAAAATGACCCCGCGCCAGAAATATGAGGCAATTGAAGCTGCGGTTAAAGAAATCGTGGCTGAAGCCGAAAAAGCCGGTCCGGATATCCGGGCCAGCGTGGTGGCCATGTACAGCGGCAATCAATACTATCTCTATCGGTTTAAGAGGATTAAGGATGTCCGCCTGGTTTACGCTCCGCCCCAGGACCTGGGCAACTACGGCGGCGAGGTGGATAACTGGATGTGGCCCCGCCACACCTGCGACTTTTCCTTCCTGCGGGCCTATGTTTCCAGAGATGGGGTTGGGGTTGATTACAGCCCGGAAAACGTGCCCTACCAGCCCAAAGTCTGGCTGAAGCTTTCCACCGAAGGCCTTAAAGAAGGCGACTTTACCTTTGTTATGGGCTATCCCGGCCGCACCTACCGCAACAACCCGGCGGTGGAAATAGAGTACGACTTCAACGCCATGGTCAGGCGCATGGCTGAATTTCAGGACATCATCAATTTCATCGAAGCTGCCAGCAAGGGCGACAAGGAAACCGAAATCCGTTATGCCTCTATGCTCAGGGGCCTCTACAATTCTCTCAAAAACATGCAGGGCAAGGTGGAAGGTCTGAAAAAGGTGGACCTCATCACCAGGAAGAAAGAGCAGGAAAAAGAACTTCTGGCCTGGATTAACTCCAGGCCCGAACGCCAGAAAAAATACGGAGCAGTCCTGAGCCAGATGGCTGATTACATGAAACGCTACGACGTCTTTGCTTCCCGGAACGAGCTTCTGAGCAACATCATCAGTCCCTATTTCGGCTCGACCGTTCTTTCCCAGGCTTATACCATCTACCGCACGGTGGAAGAACGGCAGAAGCCCGATAAAGACCGGGAGGCTTCCTACCAGGACCGCAACCTGCCCTACATCAAACAGAGGGTGCAGCTGGCCGAACGCGGCTATGTCTTCAACACCGACCGGGAATTCTTCAAGCACCAGCTGAAGAAGATGATGGAGCTACCGGCGGAAAAAATCCCGTCTCCTTTCCGGTCCGTTCTGGCTCAGAAATCGGAAAAGGCCGTTGATGAATTCGTGAATAGCCTTTATGACGAGACCATCCTCGGCGACCCGAAGAAGCGCCTTGAGCTTCTGGAAATGAAACCGGCCGAGCTGATTAAGCTCAACGACCCGTTCATCAGGCTGGCGGCCGAGCTGGAAAAAGAGCTCAAGGTGGTCCGCGAGGAAAGCAAGAACTGGTCCCAGGAAAGAGCGGACATTAAAAAGGCCTATGAAGCTGCATTGCTCGAGATGAAGGAAGGGAAGCTGGCCCCGGACGCCAACGGCACCATCCGCTTCACCTACGGGCTGGTTGAGGGCTACAGCCCGCGCGATGCCGTGGTCTACAAACCAATTACCACGCTCAAGGGCGTGATGGAAAAAGAAACCGGAGAATTCCCGTTCCATGTCCCGGATAAGTTGAAAGAGCTTTACCAGAAGCGTGATTTTGGCAGATTTGAAGACCCGCTGCTCAAAGATGTCCCGGCCTGTTTTCTCAACACCACCAACGTCACCGGCGGAAATTCCGGTTCTCCGACCCTTAACGCCAAAGGCGAGCAGGTGGGTATCATCTTTGACATGACCTATGAGAGCGTCATCGGCGACTACTACATCATTCCTGAATGGCAGCGCTCGATATCCGTTGATATACGTTATGTCCTGTTCATCACCGAAAAGTTTTCCGGCGCTCACCACCTGATTAAAGAAATGGGGCTGTGAGCTGAAGGATAAGGACAGGACAGGCAAGCGATTGGTGGTGAAATAGCAACTCCGGCGTTTTAATTAAAGGAGTTGCTCGCGGCTTTTGTTTTTATTTTTTCCTGCCGGGGTTATCATCCACCAGATTCTTTAGCTGATTGACGACATCGTCTACGTTGAGAGATTCGATGTCTATCTTGTTCTCCTTCGGCTTCTGGCCAGGTCTGGCCGGTTCTGGTTCTGGCGGCACGTTTTTCTCGACCCAGCCGAGCAGCTCTTTGGTATTGATCGGTTTTTCGAAATAGTTATCGGCTCCATAACTCTTGATGTCGATTCTGGAGGTGGCTCCTTTATAGACCGCTGTAATCAGCACCACCATGGTCTCTTTGAGTTCCGGGTCGTCCTTGATTTTCCGGCAGAGGTCAGCTCCATGAATTTTGGGCAGCAGCATGTCGCAGATGACCAACCGAGGCCGTTCTTCCCTGACCAGCTTCATTCCCTTTTCCCCGTCAAAGGCCTTGACCACCCTGTAGCCCTTCTCGCTCAATAATTTCTCCAGCATCGAAGACGATACCCGGTCATCATCAATGATGGCTATGTGTGCGCTCATGCCCTTACTCCATTTTTTTAATTTATTATTCATTAAAGGAGCTCTTTTAGTCAATATTTTTGTGGCTCTTCAGCCAAAAGTGTGGTGAAAAAAGAGGGGAATGTGGCAGGAACTCCCTGATGAATAATCACTCAGGAATGGAATTAACCCGCCACAATGAGCCTCAGAGATTTTATGCTGAAATCACTCAATTTATAAGGGTATAAGGCAAGTGGCCTGGAGAATCAGGAGCTGACCGGTTTCAGGGTCAACCAGCGGTCAGCACTTGGAGACAGGGCTGGGGAATAAAGCAAGAGACTTCGATGAAATTGTTCCTTGATTAAATCCTGGATGGAGGAGATATAGATAGGTTATGGCTTGCATAATATCCAGCCGGTCGAACCGTTGCACCTGTCTTTCTGGTAGAGAAGGCCAGGGAAGGGTAGAACCTGACCTGCTACCGGCACGATGTCCTGTTTTCCAGGTCTGCAGGAACACCGGCTTTAAGTAATCAATATGCCTTAACCGGTCCGCCGCTCGCAGGCTGGCTGTGCCGGGTCAGATAAATCGGAGACAGCTCGGGATATCTATAAAAGTCTTAATTTTGCATATCTCCAACCCGGGGAGTATTACCATTTACGCCTTACAGTCGTCTTATCTGGCAATCTATGGGGATCGGTCATAAAGAAAATCCTGTTCTTAAAACTACAGACTGAAAGTGTCACTGATGTTTTGACCTGATACACGGACTAAAAATAGCCGGCAAAACGTGCTATTATAATAAACTGATAAAAAAATTTTAGTTCAAGCGCTTGCTTACAGCCTGAGAATTCACTGGTCTGGCCCGATTAAAACCAGAAGATCGGCATAAATACTTAATTTAATAATACTTAATGTCCGAACTGGAGCAGATGATAAATAATGATAAGCGTTGAAGAATTATCCAAGAGCTTTGCCCGCCAGGTTCTTTTTGAAAAAATCAGCTTCAAGATAAACCCGGGCGAGAGGGTGGGTCTGGTCGGCAAAAACGGCCACGGCAAGTCCACCCTGTTTCGCATCATCGCCGGGCTGGAAGAGCCGGACGAGGGACGGGTGGTAATTCCCAGAAACTACCGCATCGGCTACCTGGAACAGGAACCCTATTTCCGGAAGTCAACCGTCCTGGAAGAAGCCGGCTCCGGGCTTCCGGCCTGCGACTCAGACCAGCTCTGGCGGGTGGAAAAAGTCCTGGTCGGCCTGGGCTTTTCGCCCGAAGATTTCCAGAAAAATCCGCGCCAGCTCTCAGGGGGATACCAGGTCCGCTTGAACCTGGCCCGGCTGTTGCTGGCCGACTACGACCTGCTTCTGCTGGACGAGCCCAACAACTACCTGGACATCACCTCCATCCGCTGGCTGGAAAAATTCCTGCTTTCCTGGCGGGGCGAGCTGATGTTCATCACCCATGACCGCAGCTTCATGGACCGGGTGGCCACCCATATCCTGGGCCTGCACCGGCGGAAAATTCGCAAGATTGAGGGAGATACGGAGAAGTACTACAACCAGTTAGCCCTGGAAGAAGAAGTCTACGAGAAAACCCGGATAAATGATGAAAGAAAGCGCCGGGAACTTGAAGTCTTTATCAACCGCTTCCGGGCCAAGGCCCGGCTGGCCGGACTGGTCCAATCCCGCCTGAAGTACATCGAAAAGATGGAAAAGCGGGAGAAGCTGGAAAAGATAAAGAACATGGAGTTTTCCTTCCTGGAAAAGAAGTTTCATCATAGGTATGCCCTGAGCCTGGACAATGTCAGCTTTGCCTACACTCCCGGAAAGCCCCTCATCAATAATTTCAGCATACATATCGGAGCCCGCGACCGGGTGATGGTCATCGGCCCCAACGGCCGGGGCAAAACCACCCTGCTCAAGCTGATGGCCGGCCTGCTTAAACCACAGTCGGGAGAAATCACTTTTCCCAAATCTGTTTCAGCCGGCTACTACGAACAGAGCTTTGCCGAAGACCTGAACAGTGCCAATACCGTGCTGGAAGAAATAGGTTCGGCCAACAGCCAGCTCGAACCGGCCCGGGTTCGCCAGATTGCCGGCACCCTGCTGTTCGAAGGCGACGAGGCCCTCAAGCCGATCAGGGTTCTGTCGGGGGGCGAAAAGAGCCGGGTGCTGCTGGGTAAGATTCTGGCCACGCCGGTCAACCTTCTTCTCCTGGACGAGCCGACCAACCACCTCGACCTGGAATCCTGCGACGCCCTGCTGGCGGCCCTGGACAACTTTGACGGGGCCGTGGTCATGGTAACTCACAACGAAATGTTTCTAAGGGCCCTGGCCGAAAGGCTAATCGTTTTCCAGGAAAATAAGATCACCGTTTTCGAGGGGGACTATGAGAGCTTCCTGAAAAAAGTTGGCTGGAGTGAAGAGAGGGATGAAAGGAAAGAAGCGGAGGAAAAGAAATCAAGCCAGCCCTCTTCATCTCCCGAACCTCCTGTCGGGCAGCCGGAAAGGCCCGAAAGGAATAAAAACGCAGTCGTTCCCTCTTCCCCCGATGAATCTTTCAGGTTCAAGCTCTCGCCGCGCGAGCTGAGAAAGCTCAGGTCTGAAGTCATTATAGAAAAGTCCAGGGTGCTCAAGCCCCTGGAAGAAAGGGTGCTCAGGCTGGAAAGCCAGATTGAGGAAATTGAACAGCGGGTCAACCGGCTGACCCAGGAGATAATAGCCGCTTCGGTCGATGGACGCGGCCAGGAAGTGGTTCGCCTCTCCAGGGAACTGGATGCCAGCCGCAAGAACCTTGATTCCCTTTATGAAGAATACACCCAGGTCTACCAGGAATATGAAGAGAAGAGCCAGAGCTTTGAACTGCGGTTGCAGGAAATCGATAAGCTCTCTTCTTGATTCAAGGCGGGATGGCAACTTTTCTTTTTCTCAAAGTTAAGTATAATTAAGAATCTATTATGATTCCCTGAAGCTGTAAGAACAGGGTGTAGCACTGCACCCGGGCCAGCAGCGATGAGAATAGAAAAACAGGTCAGATGAGAATGGCTAATGATGAATACAGGCCGCCGACCGCAGAGGCTAAGGCCAGCAGGCTGAAAAGTAGCGCTTCCTTTTGCCGTCTCTTCAGTTTTCTGGTCTTAACGCTTCTGCTGGCCCTGGCCTTTTTCCCGTCCTGCCGCCCCGGGCGCCGCGGTCACAGCCTGGTGGTGGCCGGCTCAACCAGCATCCAGCCTTTTGCCGACAAATGGGCCGAAGTCTTCATGGAAAAAAGGCCGGGTGAAATCGTTGACGTTCAGGGTGGTGGCTCCAGCGCCGGCATTCAGGCCGTCGGGACCGGCGCGGCCCACATAGGCATGTCTTCCCGGGAACTTAAAGACGACGAAAAGGAACTCTACCAGATAGAAGTGGCTCATGACGGGCTGGCCATAATCGTCCATCCCCGCAACCCGCTTGATAATATCACCATCGAACAGGTCAAGAGCATTTTTCTGGGTGAAATTACCACCTGGGAAAGCCTCAACGGTCAGCAAAAGGCCATAACCGTGGTGGTCAGGGAAGAAGGCTCTGGCACCCGTGGCGCTTTCCAGGAGCTGGTCATGGGAAAATCCCGCATCACCAAGAAGGCCATAGTCCAGGATTCCAACGGCACCGTGAGAGAGATTGTCAGTCGTGACCCCAATGCCATCGGCTTTATTTCGCTGGGGCTGGTCAACGAATCGGTTAAGGCCCTGGCTCTCAACGGGGTAAAACCCACGGAAGAGGCCATCCTGAAAAAAGAATACCGGCTGGTGCGGCCGTTTTTGTTTCTCACTAAAGAGGTGCCAACCGGACTGGCGAAAGAATTCATAGATTTTGTCCTGTCAGATGAAATTCAGGAGCTGATTCTTAAAGAAGGTTTAATCCCGGTAAGAAGAGTTTCCCGGCCGGAGGGTAGCCGATGACCAAACTGGAAAAGAACGATCGTCTGGTCAGGTTAAGCCTGTTGATGATTGCCCTGTCGGCCATTTCCGTTCTGGCCATAATCACCGTTTTTATCTTCGAGCAGGGTACGCCCATCATGTTCAGGTACGGGTTGAAGAGCTTCCTGCTCGGTCAGGACTGGTACCCGTCCGAAAAGAGCTTTGGCCTCTTGCCGATGATTGTTGGTTCCATAATGGTGACCTTTGGGGCTCTTATTATTGGAGTTCCCCTGGGCCTGGCCAGCGCCATTTTCCTGACCGAATTCTCGCACCGCCGGCTGACCCGCATCTTAAAGCCGATCATTGAACTCCTGGCTGGCATCCCTTCAGTAGTCTATGGTTTTATCGGGTTGATGTTCCTGGTGCCGTTTATCAGGGATAAATTCGGCGGTCCCGGCTTATCGGTCCTGGCGGCATCGGTCATCCTGGGTATTATGATCCTGCCAACCATAATCAGCATTGCCATCGATTCCATCAGGGCTGTTCCCGATTCTTACCGGGAAGGCTCCATCGCCCTGGGAGCCACCAGGTGGCAGACGGTCAGGATGGTGATCCTGCCGGCAGCCCGCTCCGGAATAATTGCTGGAATAATTCTGGGGATGGGACGGGCCATCGGCGAAACCATGGCCGTCATCATGGTGGCCGGCAACGCCGCCGACATCCCGGGTTCGCTCCTGGCCCCGGTCCGGACACTGACTTCCAACATTGCCCTGGAGATGGCCTACGCCAGCGGGGAACACCGGGAAGCGTTGTTTGCCACCGGGGTCATACTCTTTGTCATCATAATGATACTGAATACCATTGCCAACGTGACCGCGGCCAGGCAGAGGAAGAAGTGAGGAGCTGGTAATGGGCCCACAGTTAAGATTGCAGCCGAGAACAGAACAGAAGGTGGTTCAGTTCCTAATGTATTTTATGACCTCCCTGGCTGTCCTGGTGCTGGTCTTTATCCTGGTGGTAATCCTGAAAAACGGTCTACCCCAGCTCAGTCTGGAATTTTTGACCAGGAATCCGGCCGACATGGGCCGCGAAGGTGGCATCCTGTCGACCATAGTGGCCACCATATTTCTGACCTTTATCGCTCTTCTGGTGGCCACTCCCCTCGGAGTGGGCACGGCCATTTACCTGACCGAGTATACTGTGGAAAGCCGTATCACCAAGGTAATCCGCTTCGGGGCCGAATGCCTGGCCGGTATTCCTTCTATCATTTTCGGTCTTTTCGGTTTTATTCTTTTTGTCAACAAATTGAAGTTCGGCTGGTCGATACTTAGTGGCGGGCTGACCCTGGCCTTCATGGTCCTGCCGACCATAATCCGGACCAGTGAGGAAGCCATAAAAGCGGTGCCACAGGCCTACCGGCTGGTCAGCTTTTCCCTGGGCAGCACCCGCTGGCAAACCGTCACCCGGGTGGTTCTGCCTTCAGCCATACCGGGAATCGTGACCGGTGTCATCCTGAGCATCGGGCGGAGCATCGGGGAAACGGCCGCCGTCATCTTTACGGCCGGCTCGGCTCTGAGAATGCCCACCTCGCTCTTTTCCTCCTCGAGAACCATGTCGGTCCATTTTTACATTCTGGCCAAGGAAGGGGTATCCATGCCCAAGGCTTACGGTACAGCCGCGGTGCTGGTCATATCCATTCTGGTCATCAACATCGCAACTTATTATTTAATGGAAAAGTACATAAGGCGGAAATCGTAAGACATGAAACAGAGAGGCATACTGGTCCGGGATTTCAGCCATTATTATGGCCAGACCCGCAGCCTGAACAACATCAACCTGGACGTTTACCGCAATGAAATCCTGGGTATAATCGGGCCGGCCAAGAGTGGCAAGTCCACCTTCCTGGCCTGTCTCAACCGGCTGAACGACCTGATACCCGGCTCCCGGGTGGAGGGAAAGATCCTGATCGATGAACAGGATATCTACGGGCCGGAAGTGGATGTGGTGGCCCTGAGAAGAAAGCTGGGCATGGTCTTTGCCACTCCGGTGCCTTTGCCCCTGACCATCTATGAGAATATAGTTTTTGGAGTCCGCCTGCTGGGAAACAATAACCGCAAAGAGCTTGACCTGATAGTGCAGGATTCGCTGGAAAAGGCCGGGTTGTGGGGAGAGGTCAAGGACCGTCTCCACACCAGCGCCCTTAAACTATCGGGCGGGCAGCAGCAGCGGCTGTGCATCGCCCGGGTGCTGGCCCTGAAGCCGCAGTATATCATGCTGGATGAGCCAACCTCGGGCCTGGACCCCATTTCCACCATGAAAATTGAAGACTCGCTGCGAGCTCTGAAAAAAGATTACACCATCATTCTGGTAACCAATAACACCAAGCAGGCAGCCAGGGTGGCCGACCGGACGGCCTTTTTCCTGATGGGGGAGCTGGTGGAAATAGACGAGACGCCCGTGGTTTTTACCAGGCCAGCCGATAAGCGGACCGAGGCTTACCTTTTAGGAAAGTTTGGATGAGAAATGAGGAGGCAGGAAAACCGGGTCAAGACCAGGGGTAATTTCCAGGGCATCTCTGTTTCATGCAATTTTAATGGAACGATTAATATAAATTAACGTAGAATGAATACAGGATTCGAGGCTGGATTAATTATTATGAAAGGCAGCATTAACCTCAGGCCCAGGGTCGAGATTACCGCCCGTGGAAGAT
This sequence comes from uncultured bacterium, assembly GCA_937920515.1. Classification (GTDB taxonomy): domain Bacteria; phylum Acidobacteriota; class Aminicenantia; order Aminicenantales; family Saccharicenantaceae; genus Saccharicenans. The sequence goes on along the minus strand of CALEUG010000013.1, from coordinate 40,439 downwards.
CAGGCCGGCTGGAGGAATCAGCTCCGGCCGGGCAGGGAAATTTCCAGCAGAAACTGATGCCCACGAACCGCGAACCTGACTCACCCGGCCTGGTCTCTACCCGTGCCGTGATGGCGAGTGAGGATTAAGGAAGCATTAAGCATGAGTGCTACCGGAAAAAACATCATAGAGGTCAAGAACCTTAACGTCTATTATGAAAAATTCCAGGCGCTCAGGGATATAAATCTTGATATTCAGAGAAACCGCATCACGGCTCTTATCGGACCTTCCGGCTGCGGCAAGTCCACCTTCCTGCGGGCACTCAACAGGATGAACGACCTGATAGAAGGTTGCCGCACCGAGGGCGAGGTTCTGTTTGAGGGGAGGAACATCTACGACCCGGAAACCGACCTGCTGGAACTGAGGCGAAGGGTGGGAATGGTTTTCCAGCGACCGAACCCCTTCCCGCTGAGCATTGCCGAGAACATTACCTACGGACTCAGGGTGCACGGGCGGACCGAACCCGCTTTTCTTGAGGAAAAACTCCAGCGCAGCCTGCAGGCTGTAAATCTCTGGGAAGAGCTGAGGGACCGGCTTGACGATAATGCCCTCAGGCTCACCGGCGAGCAGCAACAACGTCTGTGTATTGCCCGGCTGCTGGCGGTCGAGCCGGAAGTGGTGCTGATGGATGAACCCTGTTCGGCCCTGGACCCGGTGGCCACCGGCCATATCGAAGATTTGATGTATGAACTGAAGAAAGACTATACTATTATCATAGTCACCCATAACATGCAGCAAGCTGCCCGGGTTTCCGATTATACGGGCTACTTTTTGCTGGGTGACCTGGTGGAGTTTGGAGAGACCAACCAGATTTTTACCGGTCCCCGGGACAGGCGGACTGAAGATTACATAACCGGCCGTTTTGGTTAAGGCCACTGACCAGAGCAGCTGGAAAAGGAGGCAGCCATGACCAGGTATTTTGACGAGGAATTGCTGGAGCTTAACAAAAAAATTCTGGAGATGAGTGCCGAGGCCGAGGCGGCCATAGGCAATTCCATCAAGGCCCTGAGGGATTTAAGCCGGGAAAAGGCGGAAGCGGTTATCAAAGATGACGACCGCATCGACAACCTGGACCTGGCCATAGAGGAGAAATGTCTCAACCTGATCGCCCTCTACCAGCCGGCCGCGGCCGACCTGCGCTTTATCGTGATGTCAATGAAAATCGCCACCGACCTGGAACGCATAGCCGACCTGGCCGTGGATATTGCCCAGAGAGTCCTGGAAATTGCCGACCAGCCTCTGCTAAAGCCGCTGATTGACATTCCCAAGCTGGCCACCCTGTCTCAGGGCATGGTCCGGGATGCCATCAATTCTTTCGTCAACAAGGATACCGAGCTGGCCAGGTCGGTGATCCTGAGGGACAGCGAAGCTGACACCCTGCGCAACCTGGTGCAATCGGAGTTGATTTACGACTACATGAGCAAGGACCCCGGCACCGCTCCCCGGGCGGTGCCCCTGTTGCTGGTGGCCAGGCACCTGGAAAGAATCTGCGACCATGCTACCAACATTGCCGAGAATGTGATTTATCTGGTCAAGGCCGAGCAGGTCCGCCATCACCCGGAGAGCCTGAAATAGGGCTGAAATAAAGGAGAAAATAAATTATAAATGATTTCAAAGGAGTTCTACCCGGTTAATTCCAGGCGGAGAATCGGGAAGGACACCGCCCCGACAGGCATTCCGGCCAGAATTACTGATAGGGTCAGGGTTTGGGTCCGGACTTTTTATTCCGAAAGATATCCCGGCTGCAAGTTGAATTAGACCTTTAAAGACAAATCAGGAGGGAACCTGACTTAATGCGGAAATGGATCCTGTCCGGAAGGTGGCAGAAAAGAATTAGAGGATTTACCGGTCTTTAATTTTTCCAGCGGAAAGGTTCCTTGCGCCTGAAGTCCGGGACCAGGTGTTCGTCTTCCTGGAAGGGCTCCGGCTGCAGGAAAAGGTGCTCAAAACCCAGCTCGAAGGCCCTCTGCATTACTTTATGGTATTCCTCACGAGTGATTTCTCTTTGAATTTCAGCCGGGGCCTTAAAGCAGGGATGGTACTGGCTCATCAGGCTGAGTCCAACGCCCGTTGACAGATTCCTGGCTATCCACTCCAGGACCCGGATGGAATCGTCGGCCGAGCCGGGAAGGACCAGGTGCCTGATGATCAGGCCCTGCCGGGCTATCTCCTGCTCGTCTATTACCAGGTCCGGTTGCTGACAGAACATTTCCTGAAGGGCCAGCCGTGCCTGTTCAAAGTAATCCGGAGCTGAAGAGTACCTGCGGGATAGCTCTGAAGACACGTACTTGAGGTCGGGCAGGTAAATGTCCACAATGCCCCGCAGTTGCTCAACCACTTCCAGGGAATCATAACCGTTGGAATTATAAACGAGGGGAATTTCCAGTCCCTGGCGGTAGGCGATTTTCAGAGCCCGGAGAACGGGCAGGATAACATGGGTGGGGGAGACAAAATTGATGTTCAACGCTCCCCGCTTCTGGAGTTGAAGCATCAGTTCGGCCAGGCGCTCGTCGGTCAGAAGCTCACCCTCGTTGAGCCAGCTCAGCTGAAAGTTCTGGCAGAACAGGCACTTCAGGTTGCAACCCGTGAAAAATATGGTCCCGGAGCCTCTGGCCCCGGACGGTCGTCCCCGGCCGCTGAGGACCGGTTCCTCGCCGAAATGCAAAAGGCCCGCTGAGACCCGGGCCAGGCTGCCCGTCTGGCAGACACCGGTCTGTCCCCTGGTCCGGTCCACATGACAGTGCCGCGGGCAAAGGGTGCAGTCAGCTTCCAGGGGAGATAGCTTATCCAGCGCCCGGTCTATGGCTTCCAGTTTCCGTTGCAGCCAGAATTTCCTTTCCATCATATCCGTAATTTTTTATCACCTTTCCGGGATAATTATACCAGAGCTGGAGAAAACAGGTAGCTTAGCGGAGCTCTTCTAATTCGGAAGGGCTGATTTTGGTAGCAAAAAATAATATAGGGCGAAAGCACTGTGTTCATCTGTCCCTGACCTTTGAACTCAGGCCAGACTATCCGCTCTTTTTGATATTTAGGTAGATACCCGCTCCTCTTGCCGCGGTGAGCACAGTTGCCTGCCCTCCGCCTTAATTCCACCCTGATTAATATCTCCTTCCCCCTGCACTCCAGACCCCCTGACTTATACCCTTGTAAATTCAGGAATTTCAGCATTAAATCTCTGATGCTCATTGTGGCCGGTTAACTCCTTTCCTGAGTGATTATCCATCAAGGAGTTCCTGCCACATTTCTCTATTTTTTAACCACACGTCTGGCTGAGGAGCCAAAAATAGCTTGTAAGCAGGGATGAAAATAAGTATAGTAATTTTTCTGCAAAAGAGCTGACTCCTGCTGACAGGGAAGGAATCAACTTGCTGGAATTAATCAAGAAACTGTTCGACATCGCCATACACCTCGACCGCTACGTGGTGGATATTGTCCAGCAGTACGGATTGTGGACTTATCTGATCCTGTTTGCCGTGATATTTTCGGAGACCGGTTTCGTGGTTACCCCCTTCTTGCCCGGGGATTCTCTTCTTTTCGCGGTGGGCGCAGTGGCGGCCATCGGCAATCTGAACATCCTGAGCCTTTTTCTTTTGCTGACCCTGGCTGCCTTTGTCGGGAATATTACCAACTACTGGATAGGTTCCAGGGTGGGGCCCGGGATCTTCAGGAAGGAAAAGAGCCTGTTTTTCAACCGGGAATACCTGGAAAAAACCCATCGCTTCTACGAGAAATATGGAAGCCTGACCATAGTCATCGCCCGTTTCATGCCCTTTATCCGGACCTTCGCGCCGTTTGTGGCCGGAATAGGCCGGATGACCTATGCCAAGTTCCTGCTTTACAGCTTTACCGGCAGCCTGTTATGGGTCTCGACCTTCCTGTTTGGCGGTTATTTTTTCGGAAACTTACCGGTGGTTAAAAGAAATTTTTCTCTGGTTATCGTGGCCATCATCCTGATTTCCCTGGTTCCGGCAGCTGTCAGTATCTGGAAGGAAAGGAAACGGAAGAGGGCAGCCAGGCCCTGAGTCAACCTCTTTTCCCGGGCTTATCTTTTTTTTCAGCTTTATATCTTTTCCAGCAATCTTTCAGGCTTTCCAGAAGCCGGTGACCAAGGAGAGGGTGGGCGGTGCGGTCTATCTGCAGTGGAGTTATGGAAATCCAGCCCCGGTCGACCACCTGGACGTCGGAATCCCTGGGACCGACTGCCCGGGGATGGCCAACCCCAATCCAGAAATAGGTTTTACCGCGGGGGTCGCGTTTTCGGACCAGTTCCGGGGAGTAACGCTTTTCTCCCAGGCGGGTTATTTTTATTCCTTTAACCGGTAGCGGGGGAATGTTGATGTTCAGGTAAATGCGCTGTGGTAGCCCATTCCAGAGAATTGTTTCGACCAGGGGCCTGATGAGGGCGGCTGCACCCCTGAAATCGTAAATACTACCGTTATCTGTCCTTCGTCCCAGGACAGAAACGGCTATGGAAGGTATGCCCATAAACGTTCCCTGAAGAGCCGCGGCCACCGTGCCTGAATAAGAAACGTCCTGGCAGCCGAGGTTGGCGCCCCGGTTCATGCCCGAGATCAGGAGGTCAGGCCGGCCAGGAAGGATATGCCTCAGGGCGATATAGATGCAGTCGGCCGGTGTTCCGTCAACCGCATAGACATTCCGGTCTATCTTTTCAGCCCGCAGCGGCCGGCGCAGGGTCAGGGCCAGGGAAATTGAGCTTTTTTCCCGGTCGGGAGCTACGACATAGACCTGACCGATTTGCCGGAGCTCTTCGGCCAGGGCGGTCAGTCCGGGGGCAAAATAACCGTCGTCGTTGGTCAGGAGAATCAGGGGATAATTTCTGGGGGAAGCAGTGTTTTTCTTTTTCATCAGGTCAATGGTTCCTTGCCAAAAAATTGCAGCCAGAGATAAGACAATATTATAGATGAACCGGGATGGATTATCCATAGAGAGCAGTCGAAATCAGGCCTGAACAGGATTAAAAAGGATCCAGAAAGAGTTTCAGAGCTTTCAGTCAAACTGGCCTGAAAAAAGAAAAAATCGGGACGAGCGGATTTGAACCGCTGACCCCATGCACCCCAAGCATGTGCGCTACCAGGCTGCGCCACGTCCCGATTGGAGAAAAAGAGGAAATAAATTTAACCTTTTTTTCGTTTTTTTTCAAGGGCCTGGAGAATTTCGGTCAATTCTGCCTTAACCTGGGCCAGGACCGAATAGAGCCTCTCGGGAGGTATCTTATCCGTCTTGAAGCCGAATTCTTCCTCAATCTTTCGCCTGATGCCGGCGTTGGTCAGGGTGCCCTCCTCCAGAAGTTCTTTGATTCTCAGGATGATCAGAACATCTTTCTGGCGGTAAATCTGCTTGCCGCTGGCCGTCTGCCCGGCGAAGAACAGCGGGAATTCCTTTTCCCAGTCTTTTACGGTTTCGGGTGTGATTTTAAGCAAACGACAGACTTCTTCCAGGGAAAAAATAAGTTTCCGGTTTATGGCTTCTTTAGGGTTGCTGGCTTTCTGTTCCTGGCTCATCAGCAGATTTCCTCAAAACATTAACACTTAACCGGAAGTTCGTCAAGAATGGGCTGGCCGGTCTGAAACCGGTGCTCGGCCATTCCTGTCTACAGCGGCTTTCTCTTCTTAAGGTCGTAGCGCTCGCCTTCCAGCAGGATGTGCATCACCAGGTTCCTGATGGACAGGGCCCGGTCGCTCCGGACTTCCACCCGGGCCCGGCCGGAATCGTAGACAATCACGTTGCGGTGGCCTATGACCTCAAAAGTCTCATCCGGGTTGACAATGATGGCCGTGGACTCGTCTATGCCCACGCCCACGATTTCCGGGTGTCCGGCGATGAGGCTTATCAGGCGGTTGTGCCTCTTGCGGGTGGCAAAGTGCTGGTCGATTATGGCCGATTTTATCAGGCCCAGTCCCCGGGCCACGATAACGTTGCCCGCTTCTATGGTCTCGAATTCATGACCCTCTTCCGGTTTCCTGACCTCGTCGCCGGTGATCATCAGCTCGCTCATGGCTGCGGCCCCGGCGCTGGTCCCGCCCACAACCGCGCCCTTCTGGTAGAGCTCTTTGATCATGTTGTGGATGGGCGTGTCCAGGATGGCTTCGGTTATCCTGGTCTGGACTCCACCGGAAAAGAAGATGCCACCACTTTCAGCCAGGAGCCTGGCGTTGGAGTAGTTTTCAGCCTCTTTCCGGGTGAAGTTGTAATAGGCGACTTCCCTGGCTCCAAGCTGCTTGAATTCTTCCACCAGGCTGCGCCCGGTCTCATCCGGGGTGGCGCTGGCCATGGGTAAAACAACAATCCGGCCGCTGCCCGAGCGGCTGGCCATTTCCACGAAGCGCTTCATCATGGATTCCGGCCGGTTGCCGCCGCCGATGATAAACAGATAGCCTTTGGGCCTGGGCTGAGCCTGGGCCAGGTGGTTAGCCAGCAAAAATAGAATCACTACCAGGAAGATGCTGATGAAATACCGGAAAGTTCCAATTCTGCCAGGTTTCATCACTTCAAACTCCTTCTTTAATTCTCACTCCATTTTAAACAATTATACCTTCCAGAAAAAGAAAATTTGTTGGCCCGGGAGTCCAGGGCCCACCCGGAAACCTCGATTATTGATGCTGATTGCCAATCTCCCTGGTGTCCGGTTGTTAAAAACAGAGTCTTCCGGCGCAGCCTGAAATTTTTCTTGATCTCCAGGTAATGAGTGCTGTCAGCAACAGCCCGGATACTAAGAGAAACAGTACAGCCCAACTTCTTCCTGCCGTTTTTTTATTAAAATAGAGAAGAACATCCTGTTCTAATATTGATCAGCCCTCTCGCCTTTTTCTATCAAGTTTAGATTCCGGAAGCTGAAAGAACCTGACTGATTCAAGATGTTAGCTTTTAATAAAGGGGAAAAAATATTATAATATTAAAGTACCCGGGAATACAGGACTTAATATACTGCCAGAGCCTGGATGAAAAAAACAGATAGAGCTGACAGTCAGCATATCCCCCTGGCCGAGAGGATGCGGCCCCAGACCTTTGACCGCTTCTATGGCCAGGAGCACCTGCTGGGGCCGGGCAAAATCCTGACCGAGTTAATAGAATCGGGCCACCTGGTGTCCATTATCTTCTGGGGTCCACCCGGGTCCGGGAAAACCACCCTGGGTATGATGCTGGCCCGGCATTTTAACCTGACCTGCCTTTTTTACAGCGCTGTTCTTTCCGGGATAAAAGAAATTAAAGAGGTGATGGCCCGGGCCGAGCAGCAGAAAAAGCTTTACGGCAAGCCAATCATCATCTTCATCGATGAAATCCATCGCTTCAACAAGGCCCAGCAGTCGGCCTTCCTGCCTTACGTGGAAAGGGGAGACGTGATTCTCTTCGGCTCGACCACCGAGAACCCGTCGTTCGAGGTGATTTCGCCCCTGCTTTCCCGGACCAGGGTTCTGGTCTTAAAACCGCTGGAGGAAGCGGCCCTGAGAAAAATAATAGAGGATGCCCTGACCGATGAGGTTAATGGCCTGGGGCAGCTCCAGCTGAAAATAAACGACGAAGCCCTGAAGCTTCTGCTGGACCAGTCCAACGGCGACGCCCGCCGCATCTTGAACGCCCTGGAAATTGCGGCCAGCCTGACCAGGGGCAGGGAAATAACAGCCCGGGAAGTGGAAGAAGCCCTGCAGAAACGGATACTGCTTTACGACAGGGCGGGAGAAGAACATTTCAACCTGATCTCCGCCCTGCATAAAAGCCTGCGCAACTCGGATGTCGATGCCTCCCTCTACTGGCTGGCCCGGATGCTCTATGCCGGGGAAGACCCGCTTTATATCGCCAGGAGGTTAGTCCGCTTCGCTTCGGAAGATGTCGGCCTGGCCGACCCCCAGGCCCTGACCGTGGCCCTGAGAGCTAAGGAAGCCTATGATTTTCTGGGCTCGCCGGAGGGCGAGCTGGCCCTGGCCGAAGCCGTGGTCTACCTGGCCTCTGCGCCCAAGAGCAACCGCATTTACGTGGCCTTTGGCCAGGCCATGAAGGACGTGGAAGAAAGCCCCTTTGAGCCGGTGCCGCTTCACATCCGTAACCCGGTGACTCCCCTGATGAAAGAGATAGGCTACGGGCAGGAATATCAGTATGCGCACGACCATCCGCTGTCGACCACCGACATGGAGACCTTTCCGGAAAGGCTGAAGGGACGCCGCTATTACCAGCCCGGGAACCTGGGTTTTGAGAAAGAAGTCAAAAAAAGAATTGACTGGTGGGAAGCTGTGAAGGAAAAAATCCGCCAGGAAAAATCCGGCAAAAAGGACTGAACCGCCTGTAATTTCTTTTATCTAATATTATCCAGGAGGGTATATTAAAGGTCTTACCCGGGTTCTTCCGGTTTTTCCTTGTCTTCGGTTGCCTGGTCGGTTCCGCCCTTTTTACTTTCTTCTCTTTCCTTGAAAAGGTAATAAATTTCCCAGCTCAGCTCGTCGGCCAGGCAGCCCAGGCAGGAGCGGGGCGTGGTGGCTATCTCGCCGTCTTCTATTTTTTCTTTCAGGATTCTCTTGACCAGCTTCCTGATTTTGTAAAGCAGGATGTAATTTATCATCAGCAAGATGATATCAACCCGGAAGGTTTTAGTAAAGCCCGGTGTTTGCACAAACGTGGCTCTTTAATTAGAATTAAGCCATAATTGCCGGATAGATAAGCAAATAAGATGGATAAATCAGATAAGGTGCTGGTTAAGAGTATAATCCCGATTTCTATGATTTTTGCTATTTTGATTTTCCTGGCGGGCTCTCTGGCTGCTCAGAGCCTGACTTATGACCAGGGCGGCATAGTCCGGGGTCCTCTTGACAGGAAACAGGTAGCCCTGGTTTTTGCCGCCGATTCTTACGGCGAGGGAGGAGAATACATCCTGGCCGAGCTGGAGCGGAAAGGAGTCAGGGCTTCCTTTTTCCTGACCGGAAATTTTCTGCGGAACCCGGAATTCCAGTCCCTGGTGGAGGCAATGGTCAGGGATGGCCACTACCTGGGACCGCATTCCGACCGCCATCTTCTCTACTGCGACTGGCAGGACCGGCAGAAAACCCTGGTGAGCAGGGAAGTGTTTCTGGCAGACCTGGAAGCCAATTATGCCGAACTGGCCCGGTTCGGAATTGAGCGCAGCCAGGCCAGGTATTTCCTGCCGCCTTACGAATGGTATAACCGGCAGGTAGCGGACTGGGCCGCTGAAGCCGGCGCGGTCATTGTGAATTTTACACCGGGAATTATCACCAGCGCCGACTATACCACTCCCGACCAGCCGAATTATCGCTCCTCGGAAGAGATTTACCGACAGCTTCTGGATTATGAAGCCACCTCCGCTGCCGGCCTTAATGGCTTCATCATTCTGGTTCACCCGGGAGTGGCCCCGGAGAGGACAGACCTGTTCTATTTCCATCTGGGCCAGCTCATAGATGACCTTAAGGACCGCGGCTATTCTTTTAAACGAATCGACGAATTGCTTTCGGTACAGGAAAGTGAAGCGGACTCAGGTGCCACCGGACTGGTATCGGCTGAAGGCAGGAAAATAACTTCTGGAAACCTGCAGAAAGCGAAAACCGGAAACTTCGACTCCGCCGGCAGCAGTACTTCAGCCCGGCCCAGGAGCCGGGTCTTGCCAGAAAATATTGGCGAAGGAATGAACGTCCGGTCAACTCAACCCGAAGAGAAGAAAACTTATGAAAAAACTTCTCTTATCCAGGGCTTTCCACTGACCAGACAAATGGTCAGCTGGATGCGGGGTAAGATAACAGGACTGTCGCTGGCCGGGGACCGATTGCTGGCAATCTGTGACCTTCCAGAAAGATTGAGTGGCCAGCTGATTTCCCTGGAATCGGGGAAGCTTACGGGCTCTTTTTTCCTGCCGGCAGCTAAAGATTCCAGGCTGCTGGCCGGGCAGGGCGGTTTCTGTCTGGTTTATGACAACAGGGTTGTGGCCATAGATGGCAAAACGGGAGAAATAAAAGAACTCGAGCTTGAACTGGCAGAAGTCCCGGCAGCCATTTCTCTGGCAGCGGAGGGAAGGTTAATCCTGCTATTCAGTAAAAAGATTGAAGTTCGCCACCTGGAAACAGGCCACTCAATCCGGGAATTTATCTTGCCGGTGGAAGCCGCGGGGCTGATTTCTGTTTCAAACTCCGAGGTCATCGCCGTTCTTACTTCCGGCCAGGTTCTTCGCCTGGACTTACAAACAGGAAGGAAAATTGCCGGGCCTGATTTTAAGGAAGAAATTACGGGGCTTCAGGTTGATAGCGATGATAAGTTGTTCCTGGCCACCGCTTCCGGCTACCTGGTATGCTTTGACCTTAAGAAATCAAAAATCCTCTGGAAACTCAATCCGGCCAACCAGAAAATTAATTTCCTGCTGACTCAAGGCCGGTTTCTTTATGCTCTGACCTCGGGCGGTATTATCTACAAATTGAATCGGCGGGGCGGCGACATACTGTGGTGGCAAACTTTGCCGGCGCGGCCATCCTTTCAACCGGTCATTTTCAAAAAAGAAATACTGGTTCCGGCCGGAACGGTCCTTTTTGGTTTTGACCTTAAGACGGGGCAGAAATCTTCCGAGACCGGGCTGAGTTTTGAGGTTAAAACCGACCCCGTGGCCAGCGGCAACCTGCTTCTCATCGGGACCTATGATTACCGGCAGGATCTGAGCCTGGTCTATGCCCTTAAAAAAGAGCCACGAATTATTCTCAGACCTTCAAAGGAATCGCCACAGCCTGTCGGCCAGCGGGTGGTGTTTTCAGTCCTGGCTTCTGGCTGGGAAAAACCGAAGTATGAATTCTATCTTCAGCGGAATACCGGCCCGAAAGTCCGGGCCAGGAAGGCCTCCCGGCACAATACCTGGACCTGGCTTCCGGCTGAACCCGGGGAATATACCATAAGCGTTCGGGTTTTTGATGGGAAAATAAGCAAAAAAGCCTGGATGCGGTATAATATCACTTCTTTGACCACAGACTGAAAGAAAAAAGGAGCCAGAGATGAACAGAGAAGAAGCCTTAGAACTGGTCAAGCAACACCTGCATAACAGGAACCTGGTCAAGCATTGCCTTGCGGTGGAAGCCTGCATGAGGGGACTGGCCCGACGCCTGGGTGGAGATGAGGAGCTCTGGGGACTGGCCGGCCTGCTGCACGACCTGGATTATGAATTAACCGAGAAGAGCCCCGAGCTTCACACCACCGAAACTGTTAAGATGCTGGAAAAATACAATTTGCCGGTTGAGGTCATCCAGGCCATCAAGGCTCATGCCGGCCGCGTGCCCTGTCAGAGTGCCATGGACTGGTCAATTTACTCGGCCGACCCGACCACCGGACTGATTATCGCGGCCACGCTGATGCATCCGGAGAAAAAGCTAAAGGCAGTGGACCTGGATTTTCTCAAGAGGCGCTATAAAGAAAAGCATTTCGCCCGGGGCGCCAGAAGGGAAGAAATAGAGCAGTGCGCCAACCTGGGTTTAAGCCTGGATGAATTCTTGATGATATGCCTGCAGTCCATGCAGGGTATAGACCGGGACCTGGGCCTGGCCTGACCCATTAATTCTTCCCGATTTTGCTTGATGGGCCCCATAAATTAATCCATTGCCGCAAATAGATAAGCCCTGCATCCTGAACCTGATTGTCCTTTCTGACGGGTAATTGATTAAGTAAAAGAAATAGCATTCTTTCTCAGCCCTGAAAGCCGTCTGAATAAAACTACCAGCACCTCATGTGAGACAAAATTTTCTTGACAGGATTTCCAGGGCGTGTTAACATCCTAAAATCTTGTTAATGAAGATGACAGCCGATGGTGCGGGGCGATTCTTCAGAGATAAAGTCAAGGTCCATTTTTTCCCAGAGCCTATCTTGAATTATCCTCCCATATCCATCAAATTAGTTTCTCCGTCTTGAGGTGGCTGACTGCCACTTAAAGTCTGAGACCGCCTTAATTCAGGGACGAAAGGAGAAAATAATGCGTTTAAAGCCAGCCAGAAGGGGAAATATGTTGTTTTATCTGCCAATTTGCCTCTTGATATTTTTAAGCCTGTCTGTTTTTCCAGGCTTGAAAGCAGCCGACGTTGTTATTTATGATTTCGTCAAAAAAGCTCCGGAAGCGAAGTGGTACCGGTCTATATCCCCGGCCGGCGAACTTCCCTGGAATGGCGCCGATAGTGACAGCCGCGGCTTTGCCCGGCATGTTAACAACACGGCCCTGGAAGATGGCCAGACCTACGCCCTGGTGCTTCAAACTCATCCTGAGTGGAAAAACGACGGGAACATAATCGGAATATATCCTGGAGTCAAGATACCGGCCGGCGCTACCTTTAAGGCCACTGTGGGCTTTCTTAAGGGGGCCACCCAGTCCGATGGCGTTAAATTTTATGTGTCTTTCGCCGGCTCGTCAGGCGGTGGAGCGGTAATGTTAGCCGAGCTACCGGCCAGACCTGACGGCCAGCTTGACCAGATATCGGTTGATCTGTCACCCTATGCCGGCTCCACTGTGGATTTCCGGCTGTCGGTGTCTGCAGCCGGGCGGTCAGTCCAGGACTGGGCGGTCTGGGCCTCGGCGGCCATATATGCTCCGCTGGCTGTGCAAAAAGTTGGCGCCGTGGCTGACCCGGGCAAAACCAGAGTGCCCGCCAGCACCCAGCAGAGACCGGCCGGTCAGTTAGACCTGCAGCTGGTAAAACCCGCAGTCATTAAAACCATCCCCCTGAACCCGACGGGCGTGGCCCCAGCCCGTCACAAGGTAGAGGATATCGGCCCCCTGAACATTGAAGAACCGTTAACCCTGCTCAACCGGGTTTTCAAGGATAATGAAAAACCGAATACCTATTATTATCTTCCCAGGGAAATAAACCTGGTCAGAGACAAGGCCGCCGGCGGTTATCGTATCAGCGCCGTCTGGACCAACGACCAGAGGGTTAAAACCACCATGACCCTCAGAGCCAGCGTTGACCCGGCTGATGTTAAGCTTATGGAGGAAGCCCTGAAAGCGGCCAGGGGTCAGCAGGCAGTTCTCCGGTCGCTGCCCTATGATGAAGCCGCCATAATAGACATGCAGGGCTGGGAAGACTGGGAAATAGAAAACATCAGGATTCCAAGCTTTGGCTCGCTGGAAACAGAACTTCCCATCAACATTGCCATGACTCCCGACACCCTGGCCGAACTCAAGCCCCTGCTGGAAAAAGAAGGATTAACGGCTGGAATGAAAATCAAGTCAGGAACGGTCGAAAGAGAAATCCCCATCAGGGTTGGCCTGAAATATTTTACCGGCCGCTGGTATTCGGGCCTGGAAGAGCTGGGTTTCTCCATCGACGAAAAGAATTCCGTGCTTTATCTCCACGGCGTCAGGAACCTGTCGGATTTTCCGATCAAGGTTTCTTCGGTCAGCCTGCGTTTCCGCCTGCCGAACGGAGAGGATGTCTATAAGAACCTTAAATGTCTGAAGGAAACCGTTATCCAGCCCGGGCAGGCCCTGGACCTGGAAGTTCAGTTTGCTCCCAGGGGCTTGCTTCTGGCTGAATACCGGAAAGCTTTCCCCACCGCGCCCCCGGCTCCCAAGAAGAAGAGTTCTCTGTTAGAAAAGGGGCTGGGAGCTATCAAGGGTGAACTGGAGAAGAAACTGGACAGGGATAAAGTCAGGGAGGCCGAGGAACTCCTGACCAGGGATGAGGTCGGGCAGCCGGCCAGTCCTAAAGTGGATGCTTTCTTCAAACAATATGCTCGCAGCTTCTGGATGGAGATTGAACCAGATTTTAATTGCCAGCCCTGCCTGGATAAGATCTGGGGCAACATTGAGGTGGTCTCGTATATAGAAAGGATGAGAAAACTCCAGGTGGAGGTGCTGGCCAGCGTCTTTGCCCCGGCTGCTTATGACAGCCCGCTGGAGGTGGAGAAAGTTCGACTTGAAATTCGTTCACCCTATCTCAGCGCCCAGGGCCGGAGCGGACTGGTGACCGGTCTTGATTTTAATAAGAACAAGCTCAAAGGGCTGGTGACAGTTTACCTGCCGCTCAGCAGCGGAGGACAGTTCAATTTTGAGTATAAGGTCAAAGCAGTCCTTAAAGACGGGCGGATAGCCGAGTCAGCCAGCTGGGAAACCGTGGCCGATAGCCTGGACCTGACCATAGGCCCGTATCATATAAAAAGCCTTTTCGGTAGATAGTTTTAAATCGGCGAGGGAAACTGCGAATAACACAAAAATTTTAGAAAAGTTCAGGAAAACAAGGAGGCAGAGATGTGGACTCCATTGAATGAAATAAAAATTGAAATTAAAAAGGCAGGAATTTTATTAATGTTTTCTGTCCTGGCTCTAACGGCTGCAGCCATTGGCCTTCAGGCCGAAGTGCTGCTGGACAGGGAACCGATCCAGGTAACAAACGCCCTGCTGTTCCGGGACCATGCCGACGAACACGGTTATCACTATATGCCGCTGTCACCCAGGGTGGCCACCTGGCCTGACGGCAAGCCCAAGTTCAGTTTCATCCAGTACCTCAGAACCGGGAAGGAAATAACCGGCGGTATCCTGCATTTCCTGTGCACCTTCGGACTGACCGGAGAAGAACTGGAAAAAATCGAGCAGGAACTTAAAAAAATTGATAAGGACGGGAAATTAATCGGACCGGTGATGTTCACTTCGGGAGAGTTTCACATCATTTCAGCCTCGGCCGGCGAGGGTGGAATATTCAGCCGTAGGGTTGTCGGCACTGGAAAGGCCCCGCTTCTGGCCGGCTCGGAAGCCGCAATCTCCATTGCCCTGACCGAAGAAGGCTCAACGCTGCTCATGGAATCATTCAAGAAACCCACTTCGGATATTTCGGTCCAGTTCGTCATGACCTACCAGGGGCTGACCCCGGCCTATCAGGCCCTGCTGACCGTGGACTGGGATAAAGTTTACGACCACAGGGAATTCAAGGCCAACGTCGGGGGTTTCCTGGTCAGTGCCCAGATACACAAAATCTATTCTGAACTGAGAGAGCAGGGCGCTATCAAGCTGGAGGTGATTGGCGAGGAGGCCAGGATGGATGAGCTCCTGGATACGGCTTACAATACCATCACCCGGATGATGTTTGAGGCCAAGCCGGTCAAGCCGGAAGACATCGGTAAGGCCCAGGCCACCACCGGCTCTAACTGGCTGGGCAAGCTTTTCGGGCAGGCTCATTTAGGTTTTTTCCGCAAGCAGGTTAAACTCAGCGGCAAGTATACCGTGGACCTCACCCGGCGCAAGCGCGACCAGCGGGAAGTACCCCTGACCGGAAATATCAGCGGACTTTATAAACAATACGGAAAAGAAATCGAGTTTTTCAGCGTGGTCGACCTGGATGACCCGACTTTTGAAGAACGAACCATAAACGTCATCCTGGACGGTGAAGATTTTCAGACCTTTTCCCAGTACCTTAATTTTGCCGGAATCACTTTCAAGAAGGAATATGAAAGTGCCGACATGAAGTCCATCACCGAGGACCTGATTTTCGACCGGACTAAGTTTGGTCAGAATGGAAATAAACTTTCTTTGAAATACAGACGTAAAGGCGACCGGACTGATAAATGGCTGGAATATGAATACAGGCCCATCTGGAGCTATGTCGGTGGTCTGGAAGTGGCCGGAGACTGGATCAAGACCAGCCAGCCGGTCATAACCCTGACTCCGCCTCACAAGTATCGTTATCTTGAAGTCCTGGCTGAAGAAGCAAACCTGAACGAGAATGGCATTATCAGGGTGGCCGTTCAGTTCAGGCACAAAAATTTCGGCCGGCAGCTGCAGAAAGAGGTTGTGCTGCGCAAAGGCGAACCCTTGAATATCAACTATGTGTATTTCCACGAGCCGAACAACCTGGAGTATGAATACAACATCACCTGGCTGTTCAAGAACAACACCAGGGTTTCCTCCGGCTGGAAAAAAGCTACCGACCCTTTTATTTATGCCTACTACGAAAAGCTCTGAGTAAAGGAGAAATATTTGCGATTCAGGTTAGCGGCCGGGGTAGCGGTTATTTTATGGTTGCTGTTCGCGCCGGGACTGCGGGCTGACCCGATACTCACCAGACCGGAAACGGTAGCCGGGCGGATTATAGTTTACCCGGACCACAGGAACCCCGGGATTTTTTACTACGTACCCACCCGTCTCCAGTTGAGCCAGGTTTTCGGCCGGCCCAATTTCTTTTTCTACAAGTATGTTTATGTTAAAGACCAGGGAACGGCCGAGCCCAGAACCACGGCCGGCGGGGTGCTGACTCTTTCGGTGGAGTTCAGCAACGAAACGGAAATATTGAAAAGAGAAAAGGGAGAACAGTTTGAATACCGACCGGTCCAGGTGGAAACCATCGATATCAGTCTGAGCTATACCGGACTGGAAAACCCGGAGACTCGGGAAACAGCTGCTGGCGATAAAAAGGCTCCGGGGTCGAACAGGATTCTCTGGACGGGAAAAAGTTTTACCTTTCCCCTGAGTGCCTCTTCGGCCTCATATCTCTGGAAAATCTATGAAGAAAAGAAAGCGGCCGGCCTCAGCCTGGAGTGTTCCTTTAGCTATGGCGGATATGAAATTGACCAGGAAGGAAAACTGCAGCCGGGAGAGAGAGCGGGCAGGCTGAGTCTGGATGTGCCCGTGTCGATGGAGCAATTTCCGGACCTTTTTCAGGTAATTAACCTGGCCCGGAAGTTCTCTTTTAATTTTCGCAGGATGAGCGTGATCTGCTTTGATTTTGTCAACGGGCTGAACGGCGACATGGTCAAGATGGCGGTTGAGGTGGAAAGCACTACCGCCCGGGGTCAGAAAGACGTCAGGCTGGTGACTTTCTCAGCAGACAGCCAGCCGCAATACAACCTGGAATTTAACGTTCCGGAAGCCAGAGGCGGAAAATACCGCTACCGGGTTACCAGGGTCTATACCGATGGACGTTCAGAAAGGGGCGACTGGCAGGAAGGGGATAATGCCTTTCTGGACCTGTCCGCCTATGAGCTGGTTATAAAGGAAAGTTAGGCTTCTGGAGGGAATGAAGTTGAAAAACTCTTTAAGTTCGGGGCTTCAAAAACTTAATTACATGTTCATTACTTTCAAGATAGATTGGTTGCTGACGGCTAATCCGGACCCGGGTACAGGTAATACCACGGGCCCGTTTATAAACAATCTGATTTGCCGGTTTGAAGGCTTAAGCGGGTCCGCAGACCGGGAAAAAGGAGAGCAACTATGAAAAAGAAATCTGTTTTCCTGCTGGCTGGTTTGACTCTGATATTGCAGACCGGGCTTTACCTGGCAGCCGAAGTGGCGGTGGAGGAGGTGGTTCAGGCGGGCAGGTTTGTATTTTACCGCGACCACGCTGACTCTCATAAGTATTACTATGTGCCGGGGGAGCCACGTCTGGCCACTAAACGGGACGGAACTCCAGAGTTTTCTTTTATTAAATACACCAGGACCGACAGCACGACTAAGGGCGGGGTGATTCATTTTCTGGTGACCTGGGGATTCACCAGCGGGGAATTAAGCTCGGCCGAATCGGCGCTTAAAGGTATAGATCCTCAGGCCAAGCTGGCTGGACCGGTGCCCTTCAAGGAAGCGACCTTTCAGATCATCTCGGCCACGGCCGGAAAAGACGGCATTTTCAACCGGCGGATAGTGGGGGAAGGCAAGGCGCCGGTGTTGCCGGGCCAGAAAGCGGCGGTATCGATAGCTCTGACTGAAGAGGGCGCCTCTCTTCTGTGGGAATCTTTCAAGAACCCAGCCTCGGATATTTCGGTTCAGTATGTTTTGAAGTTTTCGGGTATAACCCCGGCCTTTCAGGCCAAGTTGAAGGTGGACTGGGATAAGGTTTATACCCAGCACGACATAAAGGCCGCGGTGGAAGGGACGGTGAAGGTGGTTAAGCTGCGAGCAGACCTCGGGGCCACGCTGGAGGAATTAAGGCAAAAGGGAGCGATCCAGCTGGAGGTGGTGGGTGAGAACGAGAACATGCAGAAGCTTCTGGAAACAGCCTACAATCATATCCTTCAGCTGATGTGCGACAAGGTGCCGATCGGAACAGGGACAACAGGGCCTTCTGGCCACAGTGCTTTTCTGTGGTTAAAAAGTATCAGAGAACTTAAATACAACTGGGCCGACAGCCTGAGCGAGGGGAGCCAAAGGATGGAGTATTATTCCCCAGACCCGCTGAATTTTGAAGTAACGTCCGGGGGACCGAGAGTCCGGTTGCAGCAAGAACAGCAGGCTACTAATCAGGGGATAGATTGCAGTTCGGCTGATAAGCGCCGGGCGGACCAGCTCTATCAAAAGGGCCTGGCTCTGGCGACGGAGAAAAAATTTGTTGAGGCCATTGACCAGTTCAAAAAAGCGTTTGTTGCCTGTCCTGACCCCATTTATTATTTTAGAGCTGGATTTTTCTATGAAAAATATCTTTACGATTTCGACCTGGCCGAAAATCATTATAAAAAGTTCGTTCAGCTGGCCGAAGAAAAGAATTTATATCAAGATGAGAGGCAGGGCGTTTCTGGAAAAATTTCTGATATAGACAGGGCCCGGGAAATGTTTAATAAAGCAAAACAGCTGAGAGAATCAGGCAAATATCTTGAGGCCGGTGAAGAGTTTCTATTAAGTTATGGATTAGTTAGAAATCCACGGGCTCTGGTTTCTGCCGGATACTGTTTTGAAGATCAGGGTAATACCCAGGAAAAAAACGGGCGAGAGAACTACGAGAGAGCCGTGGAATTGCTGGAAGGATTTTTAAGGGAATACAAGGAAGTCCCGGCTGAGGCCAATCTTGATGGATTTAAACAACACGTGGTTGGAGTTGTCATAAATCTTAAGGCAAAAATAGCCAGTTTACCAGCTCCTCAACCTCAGGAAAAGCCAGAACCGCAGGTACAACAGCAGACAGGAGCTACTGCTACCGGTGCCCAGCAGACCACTACGGGGACGGAAAGGTCTACCGGTGCAACCCAGGCCGGTGACGTCCGTGGGGCTCTGGGCCAGCAAGCCACAGGCACATCAGGGCAGACAGGCGGACAGGCGGCCTCCCAGCAGACTTCAGGCGGCCAGGCAACCACAGGGGCGGCCGGCACCGGCTCGACGACCCCTCCGGCCACAACCGCCGGACAGGCAACGGCTTCTCAGGCCACCCCAGCCGCTCCGGAAGCAAAACCTCTTTTCAACGTCCAGCTTGGTTACAGCTTTAAGCGGACAAAACTTTCCGGTCGCTACGAGGTGGACATGAGACGGCGGCTGCGGGAAGACCGGGAAATAGTGATGAGCGGCAACATCAGCGGAATTTACCGGAAGTATGGCGAGGACAAAAGGTTTTTCACGGTGGTCAGCCTGGATGACCCGGCCTTCCAGGAGAGGACGGTGGAGGTGATTCTGGACGGCCAGGATGCTGAGGACTTCAAAAACTATGTCAACAGCGTGTCGGTGATATTCCGGAAGCAGAGGATGGGCGGAGCGGTGCAGACCGGAGAGGTTAAATTTTTCGAGCAGCAGTTTGCCGACAGGGGCAACCGCCTGAGCTATAAGTACAGCCGGGTGAATGAGGCTTCGACCGAGTGGCTGAATTACGAGTATAAAACCAAATGGGCACTTTACGGCGGGGTGGAGTGGGAGAGTGACTGGGTGAAAACCTCGGATTCGGTGCTGACCCTGACTCCACCGGTGAGGCGCCGGACCATAGAGATTTCGGTTGACGAGGACAACATTCTGCAGAACAAGGTCAAGGCGGTGGCCATACAGGTCAAGCACAACATTTTCGGCAAAGACATCCTGAAAGAAGTGGTGATAAATTACGATAAGGGGGACCCGCTGCAGGTTAACTACACCTACATGCATGAAGAGGGCAAACCGGGTTACAGCTACCGGGCCATCTGGCTGACGCTGGATGGCAAGGAAATTGAGAAACCCTGGGTCAACCGGGAAGGGCCCTTCATCTATGCCGTGTTTAGCAGATAGGGGATTTCTAAAGGGACGCAGATTAAAAGATAAAGTGAACAGCAGGAATAAAAATATTAAAAAGGAGACTTAAATGTGCCGGAAAAAAACAGTCACATTGATAATGGCTGGCTTATGGATACTGAGCCTGGTTTCGTATGCCGCAGCCGAGGTTGAACTGGACTCGGCCCCGCTCCAGGTGGCCAATGCCATCCTGTTCAAAGACCATGCCGACCCCAATATCTATTATTACATGCCCAACCAGCCGCGCCTGGCTTACTGGCCGGACGGCACGCCCAAGCTGACATTTTTGAAATATACCAAAACTGGAAAGGAAGAATCAAAAGGCGGAATTCTGCATTTCTTCGTGAAATACGGTCTGGATGAGCAGGAGTTGAACAGGGTCCGGCAGGAACTTCTGAAGATAAATCCCAGGGCTACCATCAAGGGCCCCCTGGTTTTTAAAAAAGGCTCTTTCCTGGTGGTTTCGGCAGCGGTGGGAGAAGGAGGAGCCTTCACCCGCAAGATAATCGGCGAAGGCAAGGCTCCGCTGATTTCTGGCTCTGAAGTATCGGTATCTATTGCCGTTACCCCTGAAGGTGCCACCTTCCTGGAAGAAGCCCTGCGCCAGCCGACTTATCCGGTCAGCGTCAGGTTTGAGATGACCTACGAGGGACTGACCCCGAAATACCAGGCCACGGCCACCATTCACTGGTCCAAGGTGCGTGAGTACTTTGACCAGTACAGCAAATGGAAAATATACAAGAAAAAAAAGCTGGGTATCTGGACCTGGTATATACAGACAGGAACCGGAGAACTGCGGGAGATCAAGGATGAGATGAGGTCCAGGGGGGCGGTTAAAGTTGATATCACCGGCGAAGACCAGAACCTGGATGCCCTGATGCAGAGCCTGGTCGATACCATCATGCGGGAAATGTTCGATACCAGGCTGGATTTGCCCGAGGCTGACGAAGGTAAAGAAGGCGAAGAAGAAAAGCAGAAGGACCGGCCTTATGGCGTCAGCACCACCAGAAAAAAGGTCAGCCGCACCGACGACTGGACCATCAACCTGACCAAGCGCCTGCGCCAGGAGAGGGACACCGGCCCGATGGACGCCAGCATCGGTGAGGTGCTCAGGAAGTTCAAAAATAATAAGAAAGTCTATGACATAATCAACCTGGATGACCCCGACCTTCAGGACCGGGTGGTCTATGCCATCCTGGATGGTGAAGATTTTGAGACTTTCAGAAAATACATCAACTTCGTGACTGTCAGCTTTAAGAAAACCCACAGGACAGGCGAGCCGACCACCCGGGATGTTATCTTCAATGCCCAGACCTTTGCCGAGCGGGGAAACATGCTGTCCTTTGTCTATCCCAGGCTGGGGGAGGGGGCTACCTGGTTGAGCTATGAATATAAGACCGTCTGGAGTTTTGTCGGCGGAATTAAAGTGGAAGGCCCCTGGACCAGGAGCGAAGAAGCTGCCATTAACCTGTTCCCGCCCCATCGTTACCGCCAGATTGACATAATCGCTGACGAAGAAAACGTCAGGGCTTATAACCTCAAGCTGATTTCGGTGACCTTCAAGAACAGGTTTGCCGACCGGGAGAAGACAGGAGAGGTCAAGCTGCTGCCGGGAGAAACGCTGCTCGGAAAGTACGAATACGTCCATGCCGAAAATGACCTGAATTACCAGTACCAGGTGACCTGGCTGCTGGGAGACGGACGCCGGGTCTCTTCGGGCTGGCAGACCACCACCGAACCCTTTGTCTACGCCCTGTACCAGGAGAAATAGAGGCAAAAATCAGGGGCGGACAGTCTGAGGATAAGGTAATGCTATAATATAGCGGCAACATTCAGGGTTGGAAAAAATTTTGGCCTTTGATTGGTGGTTAGCCCAAATTATAAACCGCCGGCTTTACCCTAAAGGTTAGATGAAGTTAACGTTCCAGGAAAGAGGTTAGAAACCTCCCGGCGAACAGTGTTATTAGTTGCAGATCAGGTTGGATCATAGATCCCGGTAAGCAGAAAAAATTTAAACGAGGCTAAAGGATTGGAGAATTTAAGAAGCAGGTTGAGCTGGAATTGGAGTCTGAATTATTTTCTGGATTTATAATAGTATGAAAACTGAACTGACAATTGTCGAAAAAATCACTTTATTTAAAGGTAAAAAGGAACAGCTCACCGCTTATAAGATATGTCAGGAAGCATTTCTTTGACCAGGAGGGAGGTGCAACCCATGAAAAAATTTAATAGGTGCGTTCTGATTTTGGGTTTGTTGCCTGCCATGTTTTTTCTATTGATAAGCTTTAATCTGGCTCAGAGCCTGAAAACCCCGGCTTTGCCAGGCGGTCTGAAAGCTTACCGGGGTGACCGGTATTTTCAGGTAATCCCGCGCATTGTGCCGGCCGACAGTGCCATAACTGTAAGGATTATCTCGCCTTTTGAAAAGTTTCCCAAACCGGGATACAGGTATCGTTTCAGGTACACACCCGTCGGTCGGTATGCATTACAAACAGGCTGGAAAGAGGCAGTAGCGGAGGAGAGCATCCCTGAGGATAATGTGTTTGAAATCACAAGATATTTTGAGGGCGAGCAAGAACACATCATAAGAATTGAGGAGGTGGATTCAGAAAACAGAGTCCGGCAGGTGGGAACTTTTCATCTATACTCCCTGAAACCAGACCTTTTTGCTCTTCGCCCTTATAAAGGCGATTTTCATCTGCACAGCTTTCGGTCCGATGGCCACGAATCCCCGGCCTATGTGGCCGGGGCCTGCCGCCGAATAGGGCTGGACTTTGCGGCCCTGACGGACCACAGTAATTATGCCGCTTCACTTGAAGCCATTAATGCTTTTAAAGATTTACCGGTCGATTTGCGGCTTTTTCCTGGCGAGGAGATTCATCCGCCGGAAAATCCTGTTCATTTCGTAAGCTTCGGGGCCAGGGAGAGCATCACCGACCTTATACAGAGGGACGAAATTGCTTATCGGAAAGAAGTGCAGGCTATAATGGATAAGCTGAAATCGGTTTCGGGAGGCGTTGATAAATATCAATATGCCTCGTCAGTCTGGACTTTCCAGAAAATCCGCGAGAAAGGTGGGCTCGGGATATTTGCTCATCCTTACTGGCGACCCGGAAATGCTAATTTTATTTCTTATGCTCTGGTTGATTACATTATCGAGAAAAGGATATTTGATGCGCTGGAACTTATCAGCGGCTTTGGCTGGAGCGAACTGCAAGAAGTTGATGTCAATAATCTACAGGTTAATAAATATCTGGAGGCTCGAGCCAGGGGATTGAAACTGCCGGTAGTTGGCGTAAGCGACAGCCATGGCTGCGAGGACAGCGACCAGTTCGGGCGTTATTACACGATAGTCTTCTCGCCCACGTTGGAGCTTAAGGACCTTATAGATTCCATCAAGAACGAGAGGTCGGTGGCTGTTGAAACTCCTGGTGGAGAACTTCCCCGGGCCTACGGTCCTTTCCGACTGGTTAATTATGCTCATTTCTTGTTGCGATATGTTTTTCCGCTTCATGATGAGATGTGTTTTGAAGAAGGCCGGCTGATGATTGAATATGCCGGGGGCAACCAGTCGGTTTTGGAAAGGCTGCAGCTCCTGCAAGGTCAGGTCCGAAAATATTATGAAACAGTATGGGCAAAAGAGACAAAATAAATCTTTTTAGTTGGTCAGATAGTATTTCTGGGCTAAGCTGAAAACTTAGACTTCGGTGAATTCTCGTCCTGCAAAGATTCAGGTTCGAAATATATCAGTTAATGTTTTTGCAAATCTCTACTGGCCATTGCCTCCAGAAATCCATTTTACCGGACTTCCTGTAAACAAGAGGAGGCATACAATGGCCTTTTTTCCTGGATGAAATCTCTATTTTTTTATGCCGACCTGGTGGACTTGACAAAATTATTCTTCCGGTTAAACTTAAAGTGAGACTATGTCAGGCCCGCGAGGCCATCCCGGTCTCAAGGGAGGTGGCTCGTGGGTCTGTTTCGACTCAAAAATAAAAAATCAAAAGATATTTCTCCCGGGCCCAAATTTCTGCTGTGTATTATTGACTGGCAGGATTTCTTTGTCCATCCTGAATCACCGGCCTTTATATCATCAGCTCGGAGGGTCGTAGAAAAAATAAAATGGCTGGTGGAAGAATTTCAAAAGCGTGACCTTCCCGTGTTAGCCACTCGCCACAGCAATTCGGAAACAGAGAGAAACAACTTTTTAAGGTTTTACGGCCGAGTGATCAGCCGTCAGAACAGATGGTTTCATCTGGCTGAACCGCTGAAACAGATTAGTAAGGTGCAGGTTTTCGACAAGTATACATATTCCATTTTTGAAAACAGGGATATTCTTTCCTATCTTTTTACCCGCCGGATAAGGAAACTGGTGTTGATCGGGGTCCAGACTGATAAATGTCTTATGGCCAGTGCCCTGGCCGGTTTTGACCGGGGATTTGAGGTAATAGTACTGTCTGATGCCTGCTGTTCTCGAAATAGCTACCGACACAGAGCAGCTCTTAACCTTATGAAAAAATCCTGTGCGGCGGTAATGAAAGTTAAGGAGTTTATCCATATGATTGAAAAGTAGAGGCATGATGGCAACTCAGTCCGGAGAAAACGGGATATTCGAATTAACCATAGTTGGAGGCGGGCCGGCCGGGATGAGCGCGGCCCTTGAAGCTTCCCGGCAGGGTTTATCGGTTATGATCATAGAGAGAAATGAATCTGGAGGCTCATTAAGGATAGCCAGAAAGGTGGAGAATTTTCCCCCCTGGCCGGTAGCCAGCGGCTCTTTTCTGGTCGAGCTTTTCAGAAAAAGAATATTGAGGTCAGGGGTGCCGGTTTTGCAGGACGAAGTTATGGCCCTAAGACCTTCAGATGAGAAAAGAAAATATTTTGAATTAGAGTTAAAAAGTGGCCAGCTTCGTCTGGCCAGAACCGTCATTCTGGCCACCGGTCAGAAATTTTTTCTACCGGATGAGCTCAGTTTTCTCAATCGCTTCTGTCGTTTCCCGGACCAGGTGAATTTGATAACCTCTGGAAAAGAGTTAGAGGTAGCAATCATAGGCGGTGGAGAAGTGGCTCTGGATCAAGCTCTTTTGTACAAAGACATGGGATTTAAGGTGACAGTTTTGACCAGAAATCTGCTCCGGGCCAGCCGTAAATTGCTGGAGGAGTTTAACGCCAGCAAAATAGAAACTGTTAGCAGGTCTCGAATTCTTCTGGCTTATAAAACCAGGTCAGACCGAACTGTTTTGGGCTGGGCTGATTGTCACGGTAATCAGAAGAGCCAAGAGTTTGATCTGGTGATCGTGGCTTGCGGAAAAAAGCCCGAATATCCAAGGATGGGCAGATCTTTAGAAAAAAAGATAATTTGGAGATCAGAAAAGCTGGATGTTGGCTGCCCTGTTCCCGGGCTGTTCCTGGCCGGGGACCTGAAAAACGGGCGGGAGAGATATGTTTGTCTGGCTGTGGCCGACGGTATGCGAGCGGCCCGGGAAGCAGCCAGGTATTTATCAACTTAGCCAAACCCTTAGTCAGGGAGGAACCGGATGGGAAAAAAATGCTGGAAAATTATCGGGAAGAGAGGAAAAGATGGAGTGGCCTGGATATATCTGCTGTCCTCGAATAGGGAGGAAGGAGTCTTAATCGAGTGTGTTGATGCCCTGGACCCCCGCTATTCAGCCAGAGATAAGTGGGTAATAATCCTTTCCAGCCAGAAGGGTTGTCCGGTAAAATGCCAGTTTTGTGATGCGGCCTTTTATTTTAAAGGAAATTTGAACCAGGAGGAGTTGCTGGAACAACTCGATGTTGTCATGGCTCCTCACCTGAAGGGTGATGATTGTCTTAATTCCAAAAAGGTAAAGTTGCACTTTGCCCGAATGGGAGAACCGGCCATGAATCCAGCAGTCCTTGGAGTTCTGGCAGATATTCCGTTTATTTATCCGGGAGTTAACTTTATTCCCACAATTGCCACCATCGCACCGGCCGGTAATGAAAAATGGTTTCAAGAACTGATAGACCTGAAAAACCAGTTATATTCTGGTGGGAGATTTCAATTGCAGTTTTCCTTGAATTCAACGGACGAAAATTATAGAGACAGAATCATGCCAGTGAGAAAATGGACGGCAAGGGAGATAAGCAATTATGGTAGTAAATATTACATGGATGGTGACAGAAAAATTACCCTGAATTATGCCCTGGCTTTGGAGACGCCTTTTGATGCCCGCCGCCTAATCGAAACCTTTGACCCGTCTGTTTTTCTGATTAAAATCACGCCGGTTAATCCCACTGAAGGTGCGACCAGAGGCAATTTTACCACAGCCCTGAAATTTGATGGCAGTTATCCGGAATCTCTTGGTAGAGAAATAAATAAACTTGAAGAGGCCGGTTTTGAGGTTATAATTTCCATCGGTTCGCTGGAGGAGGTGGCTGTTGGCTCCAACTGCGGACAGCTGGCCTTTACCAGTTATTTAAGAATGGAGAAAATTTCCTGATACAGCTGATTGATTAAATAACTCAGCCCTTCGCTCTCTGAGCTCTGGTGGCAGAGCGCTTCATCTTAAAATGGCTGAAGATTATATCAGAATTTCTTTGTCCCAGCCGATTTTTCTTATTTCTATATTTTCCAGCTTGCTCTGACCCAGCTGGTAGACCGTGTCGGCGGCTTCGATGCAAATCGGAGGAGGAGAAATCGGCCAGGGTTCGCCCCGGAGCTCATCACGCTTGGCCTGGATAATTTTCAAGCCAACGACATCCAGGGCCACCGGGTCGGTGCTGGCCAGCAGGCCCTTATAGGGCCAGCGGTAGCGCGGGTCGAACTGCGGCCCTTTGTCGCAGACGGGGCGCAGGGCATCGACAATTATCAACCTGGTTTTACCCTTGACCTGGGGCAGATGCCAGATTTCTCCCAGCTTAGCGCTGTCTTCATAGTGGTAGTTTCTGGGTGCGCCCGAGTAAAGAATGTAATTTTTTATTACTGTTCCTATTCCAGTCAGCCAGTGAGCTTTCAGGCCCGGAACAGAAATCAGGGCGGTTATAGAAGTTAAATCAACATTTCGTCCCTGAGCATTGCGGATATTGGCTTCCGGAATTCCTATTGCCATCAGTGCTTCTTTAATCACTTCCAGAAGTTCCTGGTGAGTTGGGTTCATCATTGGAGTGGGAACAAGTCCAACCACATCCTGCGGATTAAAGAAGGAGAGCCAGGCCTGTTGGCTGTCCTTTTTCCCGGTTAATTCCAGAATTATCCTGTCAACCATGCCGGCCAGAATTTTCTTGTTAACGTTCATCCGGTCATCCAGGACATTTTCGTCGCGGACCAGAAGGACCAGGCTCTTGCCCGCGGTCTTTTGCCCGGTTTCCGAAGCCAGAGATTTTTTCACCCAGTCGGGAGCCACCAGGGTCAGGCCCAGGGTGGTGCCGACAGTTCCCCTTATGAAATCTCTCCGGGTAATTTTCTTTTTATCTATCATTTCACCCTCCTCTCAGAAATCATATTCTTTTAAACATTTTATCATTGCAGTTCCAGCTGGCCAAACAGTTCTTGAACTGTGGCCTCTTCCGGCGCTTCAAAGACCAGGGCCAGATAGCTTCCGACCAGTTTCCAGCCCAGCCAGCCGTCTTCTAACCGGACGGCTTTTTCTTTTTGAGAGGCAGGAATTTCTTCCGGGCGTATGGATTTTTCAGTCAAATAGGCTCCCAGAAAATCGGCCAGGGCTATCTCCGCCTTCTGTCTTTCCGGATACTTTATTATTATCAGGCGGGTTGACTTTTTATGGTCGGTGTCCCTCCGGGTCCATTCCGTATACAGGGCCTCTCCGCCCGGGTCAAGATGCAGGAGGTTTTCGTGGCTGAGATAGTATAAGGAATTCAATATCAGGTGGGAGTGGAAATAGCCGGTTCTCTGTTTTTTAATCTGCCAGGTGCTATCTGCTTTCGGCCTGATGACCTCGAGGAGCGCGGGGAAGGTGGCTTGAGAAGAGCGGGCGGCGATGGCCTCGCCCAGGTTCAGGATGATTTTTTTTACCGCCGGGGTTTCCCGCAGGGCCAGGATTCTAAGAAACAGGTTATCAATCCTGGCCCGGAGCAGGCCTTCGCCGTAAAGTGCAGTGTATGAAGGGCAGGCCGGGTTTTCTGTCAGGGGTTCAGTACCGGAGTGCAGGATTACCGGCTCTCCTGACCAATCAAGCGAAAGCAGGCCAAAGGCTTCGTCCGGGTGCTGCATCTCGTAGATTTCAACCAGAATTTCATTATCGTTTTTATCCAGATATTTATAGACAAGTAGCTGCCCGAACTTATAGGCCAGGTAGAGCTCGCCACCCCCGTCCATGTAGTCAAATATGGTTTCCCTGGTTATTTTCTGTGGTGGGCCCTGCAATTTCCAGCCGTTTAATTCTTCCGGCAGGTTAATGCTGTCGGCTCTAATCATGGGGGGTTCTCCTTTAGAGCAGGAAATAAGACCTGATAACAGAAAGCAAAGAGACAGGAAAACAGGGCTATAAATTATTATTTTTCGCCTGTAGATGGTCATGGAAGCAGCAACCTGAATCCTGGCCATTTTAATTTTAACCTAACCTTGATTTTTAATCTATTAAAAATTTTGTTATCGCACATAAATAATAAAGGAGCGACCTTCGTATAATTATAGAGAGAACTTCCGGGGTTGAAATATGCCTGTCTCCTCACCGGGTAAAAGGGAGAAATTTAAGTATTTTTAAAAAGGAGGCTTTTTAAGAACAAAAGAAAAGGTCTATTCTGGCCGGTAATGGTGGCAACGGTATGTCTTTCAATTATCTTTGTGCCTGGAACCCGGGCTCGACAGCCTGCCTCAGGAGACGGATATGCCCTGCTGGATTCATTTTAGACGTTATCTTCAAGATACTTTCACCTGATACCGGATACTTACAGAAGGTCAACCAGATTCTTGAGAAGCTTATGGCCGAGGTCCGCCAGGCCCGGGAAAAAAACATGGTTGATAAGGTCTTCTTCGCCCGTTACCACCGGCTTTTCGGAATTATAAAAATCGGCATCGAGCCGGACCAGGAAAAAATTCTTTCCCCGCTTATAAGCAGGTTTCTGGAGGATTTTGTCTTTGAGACGCTGGGCGAAGACTACAGGGTCTCCAGCCCTGAGACGGTTCCGCTTCTGGCAATGGCCGTCCGGGATGAAATCATCAATCTCCGGCTGCATCTTGATAACCTGGAGAAAAAAAAAGCTTTAATATAGGAGCGGGAAGAGAAAATTAAAAGATTGTGATAAGCAGGGAAAAGATATAGGGGGATAATCAGAGTTTTGCTCCATCAATAGCGCAGGAATCCCTGTAACGGGTAAGAGCTGCGGCCGGGTAGAATAATTATCATTTGACATCAGTCGCCAAAAGTGAAACGATGATGGGCCGGAGGGGATTGATGTGTAATTTTTGCCATCAGCACGGGGAAGGAAAAAAGTGGTACCTGGAGGCCCGGAACTACTCTGAAGACCTGCTCAACGACCTCAGGAGGCGCCGGTTCATAGAGCATTTTTTCATTCACGGTCCGGATAGCCTGAAAAAGAGCGAGCGTCAGCTCCACCTCCTGGACCGTCTGCCGGCCCTATTAAGGGGATTCATCCGGAAAAAAGTAACCAGAAGGCAGATGCCGTATCACTTCGGGCAGGTTATACCGATTGAGGACGTGGAAAAAATCCTGGAAATGACCACTTCCGTCGTTCGCCTGGCCTGTATCTGCCGGCAGGCCTTGCTTGGTTCCGAGCAACGCTTCTGCTACGGGTTGACCCTGTCTCCCCGGGGCAACGGGGTGGCCAGTATCCTGGAAGAAATAGATGCCTCCTACCTGATAGGTCCGCAGACAGGGGGTCTTGAGTATTTAACAAAAGAAGAAGCCCTGGAACAGATGCGCCGCTGCGAGATGGACGGATTATGTCATAGCATCTGGACTTTTATGACCCCTTTTATCGGCGGGCTTTGTAACTGCTCTCTGCCCGGGTGCCTGGCCATGAGAACTGCCGTTGTCCACAAAACGCCGGTCATGTTCAGGGGAGAATATGTGGCCGTGGTTGACCCGGAAAAATGCATCGGTTGCGGTGAATGCCTGAAAATCTGCCCGTTCAGTGCTTATAGGCCCGTAAAGAATGGCGATAAGGCAGAAGCGGACATTCGCAAATGCTATGGCTGCGGAATCTGCCGCAGTGTCTGCCCGGCTGAAGCCATAAGCCTGGTCGACCGCCAGTCTGTGCCCGAGGTTTCCCAGCTCTGGTTATGAAATCGGTTTGTAATGGCAGGGTTTAGAAATTGATAACCGGAGAAATGGTGAGAAAGGAGTCCGGCTATTCAAGCGAGCGGGGTACGGTCAGATCAGCGGGCTGGCCATAGTAATAAAAAAGCGGCAAAAAGGTGGTAGCCGGAAGGTCAGCGTAGAGAACCTGGTAAAGAGCTTTAAGGACCATGGACCTGGAAATCGAGGTTGCCGGTGAACTGGCTCGGTCAAAACGCCAGTTCTTAATTTTCTTTGAGTTCTCGCCGAACATAAAAATAGTGGAGAATGATGATCTGTCAGTAATTTTTGGCTCTCCAGGCAAATCAAATCTAAAGCCAGCAAAGAAAATTACTGCCGGTCTCCTGTCATGTATTTCAGGTTCTTAAAAGGCATATCTTGGCCATTTTTTATCCGTTAGCCTTTTGATGTATTAAGGCTTGACCGGAAAGCGATATAAAGGTATAAAATATCTCAAGGCTTACGGATCTTTGATAATTATTAAGACTCCGAGCCGGCGGGCCTGGAGCCCGAAGGTATGGACGCCGGCCGACAGGGTATGGCTGGAAACGGCCACTGCCTCCCGCTCAGGAAAGGAGTTGGCATTGAATTTTCAGGGCATGCTTTCCTGGTGGAAGGCATGCCTTTTTTTTGGTTCGGTGACGAAGGATGCAGGCAGGCTGGCAGGGCCTTCTCCAGAACAAATCCTGGCGGCTTGGATGAAGGAATTTTTCGGTTTAATAAATGAATAGAAAAGAGTCAAGGCCAGGCAGGATGACAAAAAAAACTGAAACGATTTTACAAAAGAAAAGATAGACGAATGCGAAATGGCAACTTTACATATGGGATTGGTATGGTCCAGGTATGAAAGAGAAGTCCATATGACCTGGCGAAGGAGAAGGAAACAGGGTTAATAAAGGCGAGATGATGGTGAGAGACAGGTGCAAAAAAATTCCAGAGACACCGGGCCATAAGAAGCGAGCCTTTTATTTTTTCCTGGTGGCCCTGATGTTCTTTCTGACCTGGACGGCAGTTTCCCGGGTTAAAACGGCCAGTAAAGATGAAGGCTTGGCGTCTGATGAAGCAGGCAAGAAACAGGGCAAAGCAGCCAGGCATTTGCTGATTGCCACCACCACCAGCCTTTATGACAGCGGTCTGCTCGAGGCTCTTATTACGGTTTTTGAAAAGCAGGCCGGGTTAAAGGTCAAGTTGTTAGCTGTGGGCAGCGGGGAAGCCCTGGCCCTGGGCCGGCGGCAGTCGGCCGACCTGTTGCTTGTCCATTCCCCGGACCTTGAGAAAAAATTTATGGCAGGTGGCTATGGCCAGAGACGCGAAGAATTTATGACCGCTGAACTGGTCATGGCCGGGCCCGCTTCCGATCAGGCTAAAATTAGGGGCCTTGGATTTGTGGAAGCTTTTTCCAGGATTTCTTCCGGGCGATTTCCCTTTGTCAGCCGGGCCGATAATTCCGGCACTCATAACCTGGAAATGAAAATCTGGACTGAAGCGGGAGTGAAACCTGAGGGGAGCTGGTACCTAAAAACAGGGCAGGGCATGGGTGAAAGCCTGCGGATAGCCTCAGAAAAGCAGGCTTACATCCTTGCCGATTATCCGACTTTTTATCGCCTTAAAAGCTCGCTTAACCTTGAAGTCCTGGGCCGCGACGAAAAAAATAAAAATGTTTACTCAGCCGTCGCGGTGAGAAACAGGTCAGGCAGAATCAATGCAGCCGGAGCAGAGGCCTTTATTAATTTTTTGCTGTCAGAAGAAGCCCGGGTATTAATCGACCGATTCGGTCGGGACTCAGAAACCGGCCGGCCCTTATTTCAGACCCTGCGACCTAAAGATGAGGCAGGAGAATCTGAGAGATGAATCTCAAAGAAATAATCCAGATAACCTGGCTGAGCCTTCTGGTTTCAGGCGCGGCCGTCTCTCTGGCCATGCTGGTCGGGCTGCCGGCAGCGGTTCTGCTTTATCTCAAGAAATTTCCGGGCAAAAGGCTTGTAGTCTCGCTGGTTAACACCGGGATGGGGTTGCCGCCCGTGGTGGTAGGACTGCTGGTGGCCATAATGTTCTGGCGCAGCGGCCCGCTGGGCTTCCTGGGGATGATGTACACGCCCGCGGCCATGGTCATAGCCCAGTTTATAATCGCTCTCCCGCTGGTGGTCGGCCTGTCGCTAACGGCCCTGGAGCAGGTCGACCCGGAAGTTCTGCTTCAGGCCAGGGCCCTGGGAGCAAACGCCTGGCAGACGGTAAGGGTGCTGTTCAGAGAATCAAGGATGGGCCAGTTAGCGGCCATCATTGCCGCTTTTGGCGGCGTCATTTCCGAAGTGGGAGCGGTGATGATGGTCGGCGGCAACCTTAAAGGTTATACCCGGGTTCTGACCACGGCCATCGTTCAGGAAACCAGGATGGGCAACCTCAGGGGAGCGGTTTATCTGGCTGTAATTCTCCTAACCCTGAGCTTTTTTATTAACTTATTTTTAACTTCACTGCAGCGCAAAGGAGTGAGCAGGTGGAAAGGCCCGAGCTGGAAGTAAGAAACCTGAAAGTTGCGGCCAGCGGCAGAAAAATACTTGACGTCTCTTATTTTGACCTGAGAAAGGGCGAGTGCCTCGCCCTTTTCGGACCAAACGGTTCGGGCAAGAGCACCTTCTTGAGAATAATTTCTTTGTTGCAGAGACCTGATTCCGGCGAAATTTATTATCAGGGGCAGGCAGTCTCACCTGAAAACCGGGAGGAACTGCGGCGGAAAATTGTCTATCTTCTTCAAAAACCCGTTTTCTTCCGGGGGACGGTCCACGATAATCTTCTGCTGGGTTTAAGGTTTCGCCAGGTTGACAGGGCTGAACAGCAGACCCGACTGGAAAGAATATCAGGGCTTTTTAACCTCGCTCCGCTTCTGGGCCGTTTCCCCGATGAGCTGTCTGGCGGAGAAAGGCAGAGGGTTCACTTAGCCCGGGCCTTCATCCTGGAACCTGAGTTTCTGTACCTGGATGAACCGTTCAACGGTCTTGATGTTCAGTTCCGGGAAGAAATAATGTCTGATTTTTACAGGATAAGAAAATCACTCGGCATTACCACCATACTGGTGACTCATAACCGGGAAGAAGCCGTGAACCTGGCTGACCGGATGGCGGTGATGCTTTCCGGACAGATAGTTCAGGCCGGAAGCCTGGAAGAAATTTCCGAAGCGCCGGCCACGGCCGAAGTCTCGCGGCTGATGGGCCAGGAAGCCCTGGTCGAAGGGGTGGTGGAAAAATCGGACGATGGACTCCTGGAAATTCGGGCTCACGGTCAGTCCATCTATGCCTTTGGAAAGCAGCGGAAGGGAAAACGGGTGGTCCTGACCTTCAGACCGGAAGAGGTAATCCTGGCCCCGGAGCGACCCGCCAGCAGCGTGCGGAACTGGTTTAAGGTTGAAATAAAGGAAATCAGGCCTTTTGAACGGATGGTGCTGGTGCTGATGGATTGCGGCTTCAGGTTGAAGGCTCTTGTTTCCAGGACTTCAGTTGAGGAACTGGGGCTTAAGCCGGGAACTGAAATCTGGGCTGGTATTAAAGCCACTGCTCTGACCACCTGGCCGGGTCTTGAAGAGATGAATTCTTCTGAAAACGAAAACGAATAAAAATCAGGAGCGGGAAAAATGATTTCCTACGAACAGGCAAAAAACCTGGTTATGGAACAGGCAAAAATCCTGGGAAAAGAAGAGGTCACCCTGGCCAAGGCGCTGGGCCGGGTGGCGGCTGAGGACCTGAAGTCAAAAATTCCCGTGCCGCCTTTCAGAAACTCAGCCGTCGACGGCTATGCCGTAAGAAGCGAGGATACCGTTGGCCAGGAAGGACCGGTAAAACTTGAACTGGCGGCCGAGCAGCCGGCCGGCGAGTATTTTGAAAAGAAATTGAGAAGGGGGCAGGCGGTTAAGGTGATGACCGGAGCTCCCGTTCCAGCCGGGGCGGACTCGGTGGTGCCGGTAGAAGAGGCTGAGCAAAAAAATGGCCTTATCCTCATCAGACGGGAATTCAAGCCCCTGGAAAATGTCCGCCAGGCCGGGGAAGATGTCAAAAAGGGGCAGACTATTATCAGCCGGGGAACCCTGTTGAGGGCTCCTCATCTGGGCCTCCTGGCTGCCTGCGGAGTTAGTCGGCTCATGGTATTTCGCCAGCCCCGGGTGGTTATCCTGATTACCGGAAATGAACTCTGCCGGCCTGGCCAGAAGCTCCAGCCTGGTAAAATCTACGATTCCAACTCCACCATTCTCCAGGCGCTGCTTAAAACCAGCGGCGCCAGGTTGCTGGCCATTAAACAGGTTAGAGATAATCTGAAGGCTCTAACTGCGGCTATTGGCTCTGCGGCTAACAGGGCCGATATCATTATCACTTCCGGGGGGGTATCGGTTGGCGATTATGACCTGGTTAAAGAAGCAGCTATCCGGGTCGGGGCGGAACAGGTTTTCTGGAAGGTGGCCCAGAAGCCGGCCAAGCCCCTGGCCTTTTACCAGCTGAAAAAAGGGCGAAGGCCGGCCTGGATATTCGGGCTCCCGGGAAATCCAGGTGCGGTCATGATATCCTTTGAAGAATATGTCAGACCTTTTATCAAAAAGGTTTCAGGCCGGCAGGATTTCTGGCCGCGGGAAGTAGAAGCCGCGCTGGCTGAGCCTTTCAGAAAAAAGAGGGGGCGCCTGAACTTCGTCCGGGTCAGGCTGATACAGGTTGACGGGGCCTGGCAGGCCAGGCTTTTGCCGCAACAGGAGTCGGGCATCATTTCCAGCCTGACCGAAGCCGATGGCCTGGCTCTCATTCCGGCCGAGGCTGATTTCCTGCCGGAAGGGACAAAGGTTAAAGTCCACCTGGTAGAATGGTGAAGCTGAAAGTGAGGCAGAAAAGTGCCCGGGAATTGAGATTATATATGAAAAGTTGTTCATATGTTCAAGGAGACCTGATTTAGATGGAAGACAGGTTTAACCGGCAGATAAATTACATGAGAATCTCGGTTACCGACCGCTGCAACCTGCGCTGCTTTTATTGCCGGGGAGTGCAGGATTTTGAGTTTATTCCTCACCAGGAAATTCTTACCTACGAAGAGATATTGCGACTGGTCCGGCTGGCCTTAAGCCTGGGGATAAACCGCTTCCGGATTACCGGCGGTGAGCCCCTGGTCCGGAAGGACCTTGATTCCCTGGTGGCCGGGATAACGGCCCTGCCCGGGGTCCAGGATGTTTCGCTGACCACCAACGGAATCTTGCTCGGGGAGAACCTGCCCAAACTTAAAGCCGCCGGTCTGCGGCGCCTGAATATTTCTCTTGATACCCTCGACCGCCATAAATTCCTCCGTATAACCGGTTTTGACGGGCTGGATAAGGTTCTGAGCGGAATAGAGGAAGCGCTTTCGGCCGGCTTTGACCCGGTCAAAATCAACGTGGTTTTATTAAGGGGAATGAACGACGGAGCCGATGTTGATGAGTTTATAGCCCTGGCTTTTTCTCTTCCGGTTCATGTCCGGTTTATAGAATTGATGGATTTTTCTCCGGCGGAAGGCTATTTCGTTTCGGTCCCGGAAATAATGGAAGACATAGAAAAGAAGTATGAACTGGAAAAAATTGAGTTACCGGGTGCCGGGCCGGCCAGGAGCCATTTCCGGATTAAAGGCATGAAAGGAAGCTTCGGTTTTATAGCTCCCTACAGCCATCATTTCTGTGGCTCCTGCAACCGGTTGCGACTTTCGGCTGACGGGAGGCTGCGGACCTGCCTTTTTTCGGAAAAAACTTACGACCTGAGGACTCTCCTGCGCCAGCAGGTCGGAGACGATCAGATACTGGAGGCCATCAAAACCGCGCTCGGCGAAAAGCCCGGAAGCTGGCAGGATGCCGGGGGTTACGGCCGAAAAAACGGTTTGAGAGACATTGGAGGTTAGTAAGCTGAGAGCTAACTTAAGGATGATGCCTGTTAGCATTTTTAAGAGAATTGTAGCCGGCAATGGTTACTTTATCTCCGGCAGCCTGTATCAAAAAATTGTAAAGATAAAGGGAAGGGATTTTGGCTTTGCTGGCTGAAAAGGTTTGGCTGAAAATAAAGGCTCGAAGGTGGCCTGGAATCAGGAGTAAAAGGTAAGTATGATGGGCTGAAGATGGAGCTAAAAATAATTTTTCAACTAAATAAATTTTAAGCAGATTTCAGTTGGAGAGAAAAATGAAGGCAGAAAAAACCAGAGAATTGAGGGAAAAAAGTAAGAAGGTGAAAGCTGCCGGAAGCACTTTTAAGTCAGTCCGGAAACCAGATGTGAAATCAGCCGGGGTCAGGATGGTGGATGTGGCTGAAAAGGCAGAAACTCTGCGGACGGCAGAAGCCCGGGGAGAGGTGCGGCTTTCAACTGAAGTGCTCAGGATGATCCTGGAAAACCGGCTGCCCAAAGGAGATGTCCTCACCGCGGCCCGGCTGGCCGCCATTCAGGCCGCCAAGAAGACTTCAGAACTCATCCCCCTCTGCCATCCCCTGAGGATTACCTCTGTTGAAGTTGAGGTTCGTCCGGTAAAATCAAAAAGGCTGGTGGAAGTGAAAAGCCTGGTCAGGGCCTTTGACCGCACCGGGGTGGAGATGGAAGCCCTGACCGCGGTGGCTGTGGCCTGTCTTACCGTTTATGACATGTGCAAGGCTTTCGATAAGAGGATGGTCATAGCCGATATTCATCTTCTTTCCAAAACCGGCGGAAAAAGCGGAGATTTCAACTGGTAGCGGTGGAGTAAAAATCAGCCTGGCAGGAGTCGTTTAAGCCTGGCCGAAAAGAAGGGGAAGTGAGCGGGAGACAGGAGGAGAAGATGAAGATAAAAGAAGCAGAGGAATAAAATGAAGCAAAGCAAGATAGCCGCCTTAAAAGTCGGAAAGAAACCGAAGGAATCGGACAGATAAGGATGATTATCTGGAAATGATTGTAAGAAAAGGAGACCTGGTCATGAACAGGAAGAATGAATACGGCAGGGTGGTTTCAATAAACCTGAGCCGGACCAAGAGCGTGCGAAAAAAGCCGGGGCAGGAAGGCCTTTTAATTAAGGATTTTGGATTTGAAGGTGATGCCCATGCCGGTCCCGGGGTCAGGCAGGTCAGCCTGCTGGCCCTGGAAAGCATAGAAAAGATGAAAAAGATGGGCCTGGAGGTGGGCCCCGGGGATTTTGCCGAAAACATCACCACCTCGGGCCTGGAACTGGCTTCATTGCCTGTGGGAACCGTGCTGGAAGTGGGCGAGGGTTCAATCCTGGAAGTTACCCAGATCGGCAAGACCTGCCATACAAAGTGCGCCATCTTCCGGCAGGTGGGGCAGTGCGTCATGCCAGAAGAAGGCATCTTTGCCCGGGTGATAAAAGGCGGTAAAATCAAGGCAGGAGATAGAATCAATGTCAGAACACAAAGTTGAACTTACCGGCATAAGCCTGGCCATCATCACCGTTTCAGACCGCTCTGCCCGTGGGGAAAGAGAAGACCTGAGCGGCCCGGAATTAAAACACTTTGTGGAAGAGAGGGGAGGGCAGGTAGTTTTTATGGCCGTTGTCCCCGACGAGAAAGAAGCCATCAGGGGCAAGCTCCTGGAACTATGTGCTGCTCCTGACGCTCCGGAAATTATCCTGACCACGGGCGGGACCGGGGTTTCGCCGCGGGATGTTACTCCCGAAGCCACAAAAGAGATGATAGAAAAAGAGGTGCCTGGTCTGGCTGAAGCCATGAGGGCGGAAAGCCTGAAAAAAACGCCCATGGCCGCGCTCAGCCGGGCGGTTTGCGGAATAAAGAATAAGACGCTTATCATTAATCTTCCAGGAAGTGTTCGCGCCGCCAGGGAAAACCTGGAAGCGGTGCTGCCGGCCCTGGCCCATGCCGCTGAGATACTGCGGGGTAAAATTTCCGACTGCCAGGAATCGGTTCACCTTGGACATCATCAGCACCACCGGCAGGGGCAGGAAGGGGAGAAAAAATCATGAAAGCTGTGGCCATAATCGGAGCTTCGGATACAGGTAAAACCAGGTTAATTTCTGACCTGGTTAAGGAATTTGGCAGCCGGGGTCTTAAATGCGGGGTGTTGAAAAAAGCCAGCCATGAGATAGAACTGGATGCCGAGGGCAAGGACTCCTGGCAGTTTATCCAGGCCGGGGCCAGGATGGTTGCGGTCATGACCGATGAGAAATTGTTCTTGATAAAAAAGAAAACCGCGACCGATACTCTTCTGGAAACGGCCCTTGATAAATTTTCAGAGGTGGACGTGTTGCTGGTCGAAGGGGGTAAGAGGGAAAGCGCCTTCAGGAAGATACTCAGGGTTCAGGACAGCGACGACCATAATCTGATAAGCCCGCCTGAAGATTTGATCGCCATAGTTTCGGATAAAGCCTTTGAGGCGCCATATCCGTTTTTCCTGGCCACGGAAACCGCCAGGCTGGCCGATTTTCTTCTGGCCGCACTCGAGCCACTGGAGCCGGCGGTCAAGGTTAAGGTGGACGGGAAGGTAATCCCGCTTAATGCTTTTGTCCAGGGACTGTTTGGCGAGACGATAAAGGGCCTGGTCAGGGCGTTGAAGGGTGTTCCGGATAATCCTGGCGAAATAATCGTCCAGGTCAAAAAGGGAAAAGGAGATGAAGAGAAATAGACCGGGGAAACTTAAAATCGATATGGAAAAACTAAAGCAGGACTTTTTTTCCCGGCATGACCCTGAACTCCTGCCGGTTCTGCGCCGGGCGGTGGTGGGAATAGCCGGGGCCGGCGGTCTGGGCTCCAACGTGGCGGTAGCCCTGGCCCGGGCCGGAGTCGGCAAATTAATCATCGCCGACATGGACAGGGTATATCCCTCCAACCTCAATCGCCAGCAGTATTTTATAGACCAGGTCGGACGGCCCAAGGTAGAAGCCCTGCGGGAGAATTTGCAGAGGATGAACCCTTTCTCTCAATATGAAGTCCATCATACTCGCCTTACACCAGAGAACATAAAAAGGATCTTCGGGGAAGCCGAAGTGATGGTGGAAGCCTTTGACCTGGCCAGCGAAAAGAGCATGCTGATAAACACCTGGCTGAGCCTCTTTCCGGACAGGCCGATTGTGGCCGCTTCCGGGCTATCAGGTTTCGGGAAAAATAACAAGCTCCGAACCCGAAAGATGGGGCGGCTTTATCTCTGCGGGGATGAAGAGAGCGAGCCGACTGAAACGGTCAGTCCGATGGCCCCGCGGGTGGGCATAGTGGCCAACCTGCAGGCCAACCTGGTTATAGAATTGCTCTGGAAAAAGCATCGGGCCGGAAAAAAAAGCAGGTAATTGCTCTCCCGCTATAAAAATTTGAAGTTTAAGTTCTGGCTTTATCTCTTGACTCGACCCGCGCAATTCTCAAGCCGGTTGCTTTGATGAATAAGGCTTAAAGGATTTTTTTATTTGAAGAAATAACGGGATCCGGGTATTATGTTCATGGCCTGATTAATTTTATTTTAAGTTCTGGCAGCTAACTGATATTAAACAGATTAAACCCGGGAGGTCCTGAATGTTCAGGGTGAATGAATATTTTGAGGGTAAGGTGAAGTCCCTGGCCTTTACCACGGAAGACGGTCCGGCCACCATCGGTGTTATGGCCGCGGGTGATTATGAGTTTGGTACTTCATCCAGAGAAATCATGACGGTCATCACCGGAAAAATGCTGGTGAAATTGCCCGGTAGCGAGGTGTGGAAAGAATTCAAGGCCGGCGACACCTTTGAAGTGCCGGCCAACCAGAAATTCCAGCTCAAAATTTCGGCCGACACCTCCTATCTATGCCTGTATCGTTAAAAAGACAGCCTTAAAATCCAGATATTTGTAATTGAAAGACAGATGAGGAGGTTTCTTCTGGTGGCTGGAAGGTAAGCAAGGTTGGAGAAGACGGGCAGGAAAGCGGGGAATTGCTCAATGTTCTGGAGTCAGTCTCTGGGCTAAAGTCGCTTAAGCTCAGCACAGGGGATGGGGCCTATTATGTGGTCAGGAAGAGCATAGCTCTGCCGGAGAGATATCCATTTGACGTGTGTGATGAGAGTTTTGGCATCAGGGTGAAGAAGCGGGGGAAGGCGGTGATGGAGGAGGAAGCGAGGAGGATACTGGCTTTGAGGGAGAGGAGCAGGGGAGGGAGAAGCGGGCTTGAAGAAGCGATTAAGGGCAGATTAACTGATTCAAGACAGGACTCTGCTCTAAAAGGCAAGCAAGCGGCAGCTTCTGTTGTGACTGAATCCGGGCTGGGAGTGCAGT